>CAZFXS010000004.1:0-269793 GCA_964523395.1 uncultured Chlorobiaceae bacterium
TTAGGCACGCCGCCAGCGTTCGTCCTGAGCCAGGATCAAACTCTCCGTTGTAATTATTAAAATTTCAACTTCGAGCATGATCTGGCAATTACCGCCCAAAAATGGGCAGAATTGGTTGAAGTTCTGCAAAAGCTGACTTAAGAGCTATGCACACTATTTTCAAAGAACAATTTTTTGAAGAAAATCCCAGAGAAGGATTCCCCGAGATTACCACATGAGTGGGCTGAAAATATACTAACTTTTCTTTAAGAAGTCAAGTTTTAAGGATACTTCAGACAAAAATCCCAGGAATGCACTCCTGGAATCTTATCCATTCTAAATGGGCTACAAATATAGTAACTTTTTACTAAGATGTCAAGGAAATATCCGAATATTTAAAAATATTTTCTTCCCACAAATCCCTTGCCTCACTCCTTATTTTGAGCGGTTTATTGTCTCTGCCTCTATTACCTTGTAGACCTCGACAAGAGGAATTCCCTTTTCTAACGCTATTCGCTTACATTCCTCAAACTCCGGCATGTGCCTTTCCACTCCGTTAAAAGTAATCTTTTTTACTTTCACACTCCCAAAGGATGTAAGTACTTGAATAACATCCCTGCCCGCTTTTTTTCTCGAAGCAGGAAATATTCTCACCCCGATTGTCGTAGTCTGAGACAGGAATATTTTTACCACGTCATCCCGTTTTGCCTTTTCGACAATAGCAGAAAGAAGCGTGCCGGGCCTCCCCTTTTTCATCTGTATCGGAATGACATAGGCATCAAGCGCGCCGTGCTGCAGCAACTGTTCAATGACGAACGGATAAATCTCGGGATTCATATCGTCGATGTTCGCTTCGACAATCTCAACTTCATCCTCTGTGAACTCAGGAACAAATTCCCCGATCATCACCCTTAGCAAATTCGGATGGCCGGGAATTTCGCGATCGCCGGCACCATAGCCAACGGAGTGAACAACGATCTTTTCACTTGAAATTACTCCGGAAGACATTGCCCTGATAATTGCCGCGCCGGTAGGTGTTGTGAGTTCAAACGGAATATCTGTCAGTACCGTCGGATAGTCTTTTAATATTTCAAGAGTTGCCGGTCCGGGCAACGGAAGTTTTCCATGTTCTGTGTTGACGAACCCGCCGTTACCAAGACAGATGGGGGATGAATAGATTCCTCCGATATTCATCTTCTCAAAACATATCGCGGCACCGACAATATCCACAATCGAATCAAGCGCGCCCACCTCATGAAAATGTACTTTTTCCATCGGTACATTGTGGACCTTTGATTCCGCTTTCGCGACTTCCATGAAGATCTTTTTCGCGTTTTCTTTCACCTGAAGACTCAGCGAACTCCGGTCTATAATTCCGACAATATCTTTCACATGACGATGGTGATGTTGCGGCGCGGAAATTACTACATCAAGCTTTACGGCGACAATTCCATGCCGCTGCAGATGACGCGCCTGAAGTTCCACGCCTTCAAGGTTCAGTTTACTAATTTCTGCTGTCAGATCGTCGATTGACAATCCCGCGCTGAGAAACGCGCCAAGAGTCATATCTCCGCTGATCCCGGAGAATGTGTCGAAATATACTATGTTCATTGAGGTGTTTTTATGAGATGGACTAGCAAAATCTACAAAACTTTTTCGAGATAGGAAAGAACGCGCCCGGTGGCGCCTGTGTGTTTACGGACAAACTCAGCCGCTACACTGCCGGCACGCTGACGAATCTCTTCATTTTCGAAAAGGTTGCCGAACAATCCGGCAAGTTCAGAGGAAGTGTTTCCGACAAACGCGGCGCCTTCCTTCACAAGCGATACCGCTTCCTGCGAATTAGAATGCTTTGGCCCGATAACAACCGGGACACCGTACACTGCCGGTTCAAGAACATTGTGTACTCCCGATCCAAAACTGCCGCCCACATACACTACATGAGCATATCGGTACAACGTCATGAGAATTCCAACGCTGTCGATAAGGATAATTTTTTCATTATGATAATCATTCAGGTTGGAAAAGCGAATCGTCGAGATATTGTTCCCAACTGTATTTTCGATGTATTCAAGGTTTTCAAGCGTCGGCTCGTGAGGCACCAGAATGATAAGCAGTTCCTCATGAGAAGCGATAAGTTCGGCGAATGATGGAAATAATACTTCTTCATCGCTGTGCCAGCTGCTGCCGATAACAAGAATTTTCTTATTCTGGATAATGGCTGAAGGAAGGATATGCTTATATCTGGATTCATTGCTTCTCTGCCAAACCTGATCATACCGCGTATCACCCACAACATCAATCAGGGGATGTTGAACACCGAAGGATTTGAACATTTCTTTATCCTGCTCGGAAACGGTGAGAATGTAATCCAGCATATTGTACATCGATGTATGAAATCGACGAACCGGCAAAAACTTTTTTATTGAGCTGGATCGAAAGGTAGCGTTCGCGATAAACGCAGGAATGTTTCTTTGTTGCAATATACGTAAGTGATTGGGCCAGACATCATACCTTACCGCAATCGCAGCAGAAGGGCGAATAATATTTATAAACTTCTCGGCATTGCTTAACGAATCAAACGGAAGATAGGTTATGATGCTGGCATATTTATAGGTCTTGGAATGCTCATATCCTGAAGGAGAAAAAAATGAGACAATAATTTGAACGTGAGGCTGCCTTTTTTTGAGTTCTGCTATAATCGGTTTCGCCTGCTCAAATTCACCCATCGATGAAGAATGAAACCAAACGCGTTTTGCAGAAGGATCGAGCCGGGCAATATCTTTTTCCAAATGATCGAAAAGATTTTTTCTTCCCTCTATACCACGCCGGGCCTTGCGGTTAAAAAGGCCGAAGATATGAAACCCGATCCAGACAACCGGAACAAAAACCCAATTATAAATAAGACGCCAAATCATGAAGGGCTATTCCATGATAACTTCGATGGTGTCCCCATTACTCATCATCCCGCCGCGAATCACTCTGGTCAGCATACCTCGTTTTCCGGCAATTTCTTTCAACAAACCCGCGCGGATTTCCTCCATCCGGCTGCAGGGCGAACACCCTTTTGTCACTTCCAAAATCACTTCCGGCCCGATTCTCAATCGTTGTTTGTGAACAAGTCCCATAAGATTGATACCGGCAGTTGTGATATTCTCTTTTACCTGCCCTAACTGTAATCCGAGTTCATCAAGTGTTTCTTTTTCAATAAGTAACACCTGACGTGAACTATCGGCAATGGCATGTTTGTCATTTTTAAGGCCAAGATTTTCTATTGCTTCGGCTGTCGTAACAATATTCATCGGTTTGCGGTACCCGGGACATAGCTGAAGCGAAACGATTACACCTTTGGTGCCAAGATTTTGAGCCATATATCCCTAGCTTTTCTTAAGAAGTGAGTTAACTGCTTCAACAACTTCGTCAACGGAAATATCTTTCATACATTTAAAATGCCCTTCCGGGCACTGTGCAAGCCCAATATGTGAGCAAGGACGGCATGACAATCCATTTTTTTCAAGCACTATATGCTCCGTGCGATACGGAAAGAACCCAAATTCTTTGACAGTGGATCCAAAGAGTGCGACTATTTTTCTCTGCCGTGCCGCGGCAAGATGCATAAGCCCCGAATCATTTGAGACAACAATAGAGCAGTAATCGAGCGCGGCTGCGGTTTGAAGGATTGAAATTTTCCCCGCCAGGCTTTCTGCTGCGGCAGAACCGGATTCCGCGTTAATCATTTGCGCAATGTCACCGCAATAATCGACTTCATTCTCACCGCCGAACAGAAACAATTTCGCGTGCTGTTCCTTTGCCAGTCGTACTCCGAGCTTTACAAAATACTCCGCGGGCCAGCGTTTTGTAAAATGACGCGCGGTAGGGACGAGGCCAATCACAGCCGCATGTTTCTCGGGCTTAAACTTATTCATCAGCGCATTCACAGAAGAAATGCTTTCCTCAGGAATAAACACTTCAAGCCCTTGTTCATCAGGCATTATTTCAAGCGCTTTCGCCGTCTCGAGATAACGTTCAGGTACGGGGACAATATCCTTATAAAAATTTTTCTTTGTATTCACCAGGACAAATCTGCGAACGGCAAATTTGTTTATCACGTGGACAGAGAGCGCGCCGGAAAACATCCGGAGCCGCCGGCTGCGGAGACTATTATGAATATCGAGGATAGTATCATAATTCCTTCGGCGAATGTCATTCTTAAGCCTGCGCAATTCTTCCTTATCAGAACCTGTCAGCTCAATAACGTTGGAGATATGGGGGTTGTACCGGACGAGCGGGGCGTAATCCGATTTCACAAGGAAATCAATCGTTGCGCGGGGGAAAGAATTACGCAACGCGCGAATCAGAGGTGAAGCGAGAGTGATATCGCCCAGCGAACTGAAACGGATGATAAGAATATGTTGCGGTATGCGCATGATGCACGGAGAAACTTAGCATTTTTCGGACCGAATTGCAATGAAAAATACATTTCCCCGCAACTACGGGTTTGGCAGGGCTATGCGCACCGATGTTCCTTTATCTACCTCAGAGTGAATCTCAATGACTCCCTTATGATCATCCACAATTTTCTTGACGATAGACATGCCAAGTCCAGTGCCATGCCGCTTGCCATACGTGACAAACGGTTCAAAGATTTTTGCTTTAATATCGGGCGGCATTCCTGAACCGGTGTCGGCAAAAGAGAGAACGACATTACCGTCGGATTGAGAAATAGTAATGGTCAGCGTTCCGCCATTCGGCATCGCATCGGCTGCATTGGCGGCAATATTGTACACCGCGCGCAGCATTTTCTCCTGGTCAATCATAAGCGAATTATAATACTGAAGATTGACAACCATTTTTACGTTTCTCCTTGAAAGTTCATTTCCGATGGAGGCGTTTACTATTTCGATAAATTCAGCGACGCTGACCGGCTGAATATTAACCGCACTTACTCCGCGTGAAAAATCAAGAATTTCCTGCGCCATTGCCACAAACCTGTCGATCTGCCGCACCATCTCTTCGGCAATACCGACAATCTCCTGGTCTCCCGACTTCTTTTGTATGATCTGCGCTGAAAGCCGAACAACTCCCATAGGATTTTTAATATCATGAATAATGGAACTAGCCATTCTTCCCACGGCTGAAAGCCGCTCGTTATGAATCATCGTTTGCGCCTGTTGAGCATTTTCTATGGCAATAGCAGCATGAATTGAAAGGGCCTCGATCAGCTCTTCATCACCACGGGTGAAGATTCCCGATTTTTTATTCAATAACTGAAAGACGCCGATAATTTCGCCCTGCTTGTTTTTCATCGGCATGCAAAGAATCGTCTTTGTCTGATATCCCGTTACCTTGTCAATCTCGGCGTTGAACCGGGGGTCACTATAAGCGTCTTCGATATTAATTATCTCCCCGCTTTGCCCGACATGGCCTGCAATCCCTTTGCCTATCGGCAACCGGATTTCAACCGTTCCGGTTCCTTCAATAATTTTTGACCAAAGCTCCTTTTTCGATGCGTCAAGCAGATATACGGTTCCTCTGTCTGCCCCAACAATATCCTCGGCAGTTTTCAGAATAATCCCCAGCAACGATTCAACATCCAGCGAAGAGTTCACCACTTTCGCAGCATCGACAACTTTCTTCAAGTGGTCAAGCTGCTGACTTAATGCATCACGGAACGTTTCTTCACGGTGTACATAAACATAATTGATTGCGCGTAAACGAAAACTCAGCATCCGGAGAAGATTGACAGCCAATTGCCTGTTCGCCACCATGAGCTGATCAAAATCTTTTTTGTCAATCCTGGCAAGAACTGTATCGGTCAACGAGATTGCCTTCGCGGACCGTGTAAAATGATCGATGAGGTCAAGCTCCCCAAAAAATTCACCTGCCTGCAAGATACCAATGGGAATTTCTCCGAACTCCTTGTGTACTTTACAAATCTTCACTTTTCCCGATAACAACAGGTACAGACATCTCCCGTCATTCCCCTCTTCAAATATGACATCGCCGGCTTTATGATCTTCCAGCACCACAGCTTCAACAATACCATTAATGACCGGTTCTTCAACCGCATGAAACAGAAAATTCGTGCGGATTTTATTTTCCAATACACTGTCCATGACCATTTAGTATGCCCTTGCGTATATTCTGAATAATAACGGTGCCACCGTCACAACTCTGCCTGCACGCCCGATGCGTACATCTGTATTTTTCCCTGACTTACAGATTGCGCGAAGGAAAATATCAAAAGTTCGTGCTATAGTCAAGAAATCCTTATTCTGAAAATATCACCCGTCCATTAGTGTTTTAAGCTGTATTCAGTATTTTTACGTATCAGGATTTGGAGATCATTCATTAAGTATTTAATTGTTCTGTTTCTGAAGAAATGGTTAACCTGCGTGATGACCATAACGGTGAACAATTTCTTTTGAAACAAAGAGGCTACATTTCCGTAACCTCAAGTGCAATAGTCATTTATGCCAAGAAACCGGTTTAAATATCGCCTTCTAACTGACAGCATTCTTGTCTTTTTCCTCTGCCTCGGGTATGTATCCGCAGGCTTTGGGGGAGAGAAAATGATTGTCCAGCTTAAAGATTTTGACCTCACCGAAGTAAAAAGCGGCGGGTTTACTCTCACGTCAAATACTCATTTGCGTATCCACGCGCTCGGTGCCGGTGCCGGCAAAGGTTCATCCGGATTGTTTGCCTATGGATGGATTATCAATGCCGATACGCGGGAGCTTGTCTGGAAAATGGATTATGATCATACCTCCAAAAGTAAAGACGATCGTATCTTTGACGGAGATCTTTCTCTCTCCAAAGGAAACTATGAAGTCTACTTTACCGCTTACGCTTTTGCTTCGCAGTCATGGTTCACATCCTTTAACATCAATGTTGACCGCCGCGAACGCATCAACACGGATAACAAAAAGAAAAAAGGGATAGATTGGCTGGACCAGTTTTTCGGAGGCGACATGGAAAAGGACTGGAAAAAACGGTCGAAAACCTGGGGCATTGAAATTTACACTCCCGACAACAGCAACGTCACAACATTTATCGCACCAAAAGAAAATCCCAACACGCTTTACAAAGCCGTGCATCTTGGCGAAGAAGATTATGTACGGCAACGATTCATCATCAGTAAACCGATGACCATACGGGTGTACGCCCTTGGTGAGATCGACGCGAGCAGGCAAGTCGCTGATTACGGCTGGATTATTAACGCCAAAACCCGTCAACGCGTTTGGGAGATGACACGCAGCAACACACGGTATGCGGGCGGTGCTGATAAAAATATAAAGTTTAATGACATGGTCACATTCCCCGAGGGTGAGTACACACTCTACTACAGTACCGACGACTCTCATTCCTCACTCGATTGGAATGCTCCTCCCCCCGACGATCCTCTCAATTACGGAATCATGTTAATCGCCTCGGACGCAACAGCGCGTGCTAATTTCAAATTAACATCTCACAAAGACGACGAGAACGTTATCGTCCAGCTTACACGACTTGGTGACGATGAAACACGTTCTGCAAGTTTTGTTCTGAAATCTGACGCGCAGTTACGGATCTACGCGCTTGGAGAGCGGCAACTTTCCCGCCGTGACATGGCTGACTATGGTTGGATTATCAATAATAAAACGCGCGAAAAAGTGTGGGTTATGGAAAGCGAGCGCACGGAGCACGCCGGCGGCGCGGACAAAAACCGGATGATCGATGAAATTATCACTCTCCCAAAAGGTTCGTATACTGTTTTCTTCCGCACGGATGACTCACATGCCTATAACGAGTGGAACGCCGCCAAACCGTTTAACCCCGAACAATGGGGCATTACGATTTATGGCGTCGGAGAAGGTTTTGATAAAAACGTTGTTGAAACCAATGTTACTCCCAACCAGGAATCGGGAATTGTTGCCCAGATTGTGCGCGTCGGGGACGACGCGAATCAGACGCAGACATTCAGATTGAACCAACCCACAAAGATACGCATCTTTGCGATCGGCGAAGGTCAAAACCGTGAGATGTTTGACTATGGTTGGATTGAAAATGCGGGCAACAATGATGTCGTCTGGGAAATGACATACGATATGACATTCCATGCAGGCGGTGCACGGAAAAACCGCATGGTGAATGTCTCAATCACACTCGATAAAGGCACATACAAAGTTCATTTTGTTTCGGATGACTCTCATTCATTTAATGATTGGAATATGGACCCTCCGGATGATCCGACCATGTGGGGTATCACTCTATATAAAGCTGAATAGTTAAAGTTTATACAGGAGGAATAACGAGACCTCCTTTTTGGAACGAAGTCAGTTCGCCAAATAGCGGGCTGACTTTTTTATTGATATTATCCTACTTTATCCATACCTTTTGCTCAGCACCCCGTTACATTTCACAAAAGGACACATCAAATGAGCACTGTTAACCGGCGTGATTTTCTGAAATCCGGAACGCTTCTCGGAGCCGCCACACTCGCAGGAACAATTTCGCCTTCCGAATTACTTTCAGCCCGGCCAAATCAACAACAGGGATCTCCGATTGTTATTTCCAGCGCTAATGGTACCAAAGCCGTTGAGAAAGCAATGGAAATAATCAAACAGGGTAACGACGCGCTGGATGCCGTAATTGCCGGTGTCAATATTGTGGAAGATGACCCGAACGATAACAGCGTCGGCTACGGAGGATTACCGAACGAAGAAGGAGTTGTTGAACTTGACGCTGCAGTGATGCATGGCCCGAGTTACCGCGCAGGGTCGGTCGCATCAATCCGCAATATTAAGAACCCTTCGAAAGTTGCCCGCATGGTTATGGAACGCACCGACCACGTTCTTATCGTGGGCGAGGGGGCACTGAAATTTGCCAAAGCACATGGATTTCAGGAAGAAAATCTTTTGACGGACGAATCCCGCGCTGCATGGCTGAAATGGAAAGAAAATTTAAGCAAAGAAGACGACTGGCTACCGCCGCATTCGATTGAGGATAAAGATATCGGCATGTTGTACGAAAAATACCTCCGTCATTACGGCACAATCCACTGCAGCGCGCTCGACACAAAAGGAAACCTCTCCTGTGTAACGACAACCAGTGGTCTTGCGTATAAAATTCCGGGACGTGTGGGCGATTCACCTATTATCGGCGCGGGATTGTATTGCGACAATGAAGTTGGTTCCGCCGGTTCGACAGGCCGCGGCGAAGCGAATCTGCTGAACTGCAGTTCCGTAATGGTTGTTGAATGGATGCGCCAGGGAAAGTCGCCTGAAGAAGCATGTCTTCTTGCCTGCAAACGAATTGCCGAACGTCAGCGTGAAAAACGTTTACAGGATGATAAAGGACGATTTAAACATAATGTGAAGTTCTACGCCATCAACAAGCGCGGCGAATAAGGCAGTGCCTCCATCTGGAGCGGCGGGCAGTACCTGATCCACGACGGAGCTTCAGTTAAGAAATTAGACAGCGCGTACTTATATAAATAATTGAAACATTTAATCATTGTGTCATTGATTCATTTTCAATGGCTCAATGAGAAAATGAACCAATGATTAAATTTGTCTCTTGAATAAAAAAGGCCACCCTATGTCCCAACGTTTCATACTTATTTCAATCATTCTCTTCTCTCTGCTTCTTCATGGATGTGCTAAAAAAGAGAGCAGTGATACTTCCGAAGGGAAAGATACTGCATCAATCGCGGAAAATGTCGCCGAAGTTGCTACGGTAGAATCACGTGCGGACATGGCACCGAATTTTACATGGAAAGACGCCTCGGGAAAATCTATTTCATTTGATTCCTTCCGAGGAACAGTAACAGTAGTCAACTTTTGGGCAACTTGGTGCGTACCCTGCAAAAAAGAAATACCGGATCTTATCGAGTTGAGCAACGAACTTGCCGGCAAAAACGTGAAGATCATCGGTATTGCTACCGATCGCGGCCTGAATGTAACCGCGGAAATCTCCGCGTTTGTCGAAGAACATAACATGCCGTATCAGATCGTGGTCAGCAACGAGGATCTTGAAACGGCCTTCAACAATGTCAGAATGATGCCGACAACATTTCTTATAGACGCAAACGGAAAAATTGCTCAAACCTTGATAGGCATCCGTACGAAGCAGGCTCTCCTCGAATCAATCAATTCAGTTCTTCCACAATAATCTTTTCATGAATATGGGTGGAAAAAGAACCGAAATATCGGAACTTGGTGAATTCGGGCTGATTAAAAGAATCCGGGATATTGTCACGTTCCGGGTCGACAATGGCTTTGTCCACGATAACTTGCTTCTTGGAATTTCCGACGATGCCGCTGTGTATAAACCGACACCGGGCAAAGTTCAGCTCATCACAACAGACGCAATCGTCGAAGGAATACATTTCGACCTTACCTTTACCTCCATGATGCATCTTGGATGGAAAGCGATGGCGGCAAACCTGAGTGATATTGCCGCAATGGGTGGTGTGCCCAGATACGCCGCTGTTACTATTTCCCTCCCCAAAAAAATCTCACTGGAAATGATAGAAGAATTTTACCGCGGAGCAGCCGCGGCATGCAAACAATACTCATGTCTTATCGTCGGAGGGGATACCACAACATCTCATGCCAACATGATGGTTTCCATAACATTGACCGGTGAAGCCGATGAGAAACGTGTCGTGTATCGCAAGGGCGCTCAACCGGGAGATTACATTTGCGTAACAGGTCACCTCGGCGCCTCGGTAGCCGGATTAAAAATCCTCCAGCGTGAAAAGAAACGTTTTCTTGAAAATAGCGCAGAACAAACATTCCAACCCAATCTTGAACCTTACAAACAAGTCCTTGAAAAACATCTCATGCCCAAACCCAGACTGGACATTTCGAGAATTCTTACCGAACAAGTTTCTGTCCATTCTATGATTGACATCAGCGACGGTCTTGCGTCGGAGGTACACCACATCTGCGAGGCAGGCAACGTCGGCGCGATTGTGTTTGAGCATAGCCTCCCTGTCGAACATTTCACCCAACACGTCGCGGAAGAACTTTCCGAGAAAGTCACCGACTACGCGCTCTTTGGCGGTGAAGAATATGAACTGCTTTTTGCTCTTTCCGAAGAAGAATATAAAAAACTGGAACATATCACCGGCGACATTACGATCATCGGCAGAATTCAGGATAAAGAAAAAGGAATTGAACTCGTCCGCGAACAGGGAGAATCAGAAATGCTTCCATTCGCCGGATGGAGTCATTTTGCGTCATAAATCAATTCAGCCGGCATCGTTAGTTCAATTCAGATAAGAAGGTTCGCCTTCGCTCGCCACATCTTTAATTCGCTTTTTCAATAGCTCCATTGCAGAAATTCCATATGAACCTGCATCGTTTTCGCACATTTCTTGGGCTCGAACATAATATCATTATTATGCTTGCGGGCACTCTTATTCTGGGTATGGGGGAAGAGCTCTGGATGCGTTTCATCCCGAAATATCTGGAGGTCCTTGGTGCGGGCGTATGGGTCATTGCGGCATACGGCACGTTAAAAGATTTGCTCGATGCGTTGTATCAGTACCCCGGCGGGTGGCTTTACGATCATCTTGGGAGAAAGTATTCACTCATCCTATTCACTGCTATAGCGATCGCAGGTTACATTATTTATTTAGCCAGTCCGACATGGGAGTGGATGATCTTCGGAACATTGTGGGTCTCAGCATGGGCGACACTTTCCTCTCCGTCAATCTTTGCCATCATCGGCGACAGCCTTCCGTCGGAACGAAGAGCAATTGGGTTCGGGGTACAGTCCACATTAAAACGGATACCGATTGTTCTTGCCCCGATTGCGGGCGGATGGATGATACTGGAATTTGGTTTAGCATTGGGAATTCAGATCGGGTTGGCGATCACTATCGGGCTTGCCATCTGTTCAATGTTTGTGGTAAGTTATTTCTACCGGGAAACAAAAAATACAGATCATCAGCCAATGCACATTGGAGCAGTGTGGAAAAAACTCGATGTCAGACTGAAACGGCTTCTTGTGGCCGATTGCCTTGCTCGGTGGGCGGAAGGAATTCCCAAGGTGTTCATTATTCTTTATGTGATCAACATTATCGGATTGGATTCCTTTCAATTTGGAACGCTGACAAGCATTCAGATGATTGCTTCTATTCTCGTTTACATTCCTCTCGCGAAACTTTCAGATAGTATGAATAGAAAGCCGTTTGTAACAATGACATTTTTCTTTTTTGCCCTCTTTCCGTTGTCGCTCGCGTTATCCGGGAATTTTTCGCTGGCTGTAATTGCATTCATTATAGGAGGCTTACGTGAAATCGGCGAGCCGGCGAGAAAAGCGCTGATCGTTGATCTCGCCACCGCTTCCGCCCGCGGCAGAACTGTTGGAATGTATTATCTTGTACGGGGAATGGTTGTCTTTCCCGCTTCAATTGTAGGCGGATGGTTATGGAGCATCAACGCTCAGTTGCCGCTGTACGCAGCATCTGTCATCGGTATTATTGGTTGCTTTGTGTACATTTTTTTTGTTCCCTCGGAACATTAATGTAGTGCCAATCCAGCAAGGAGTGTAGTATGAAATGGATAACCCGTGAACGCGTAAAAGTTGACAGGGTCGCCTGTCCCTGGTTGATTAAAAAATTTGTCGATCCAAATGCAGAATTTTTATTTGTTCCGGCAAACGAGGTAAAATCAATTGCCGTCAAAACCGGCGCGACGCTATTTGACGTCGAAGATGTTGAGCTGGGGCATCATGACGGGAAATGCAGTTTCGAAGCAATCGTGGAAAAATACAAGATCGCCGATGCAGCTATTCACCTCCTTGCAAAAATTGTGCATGGTGCGGACGTTGACAATGATTTGTACAGGAAACCCGAAGCTCCCGGCCTGAAAGCAATTGCAGAAGGATTTCGCTATCTTGGATTCAAAGATGACCACGAAATTCTCAACAATGAATTCATAGTCTATGATGCATTGTACGAGTATTGTAAAAAAATACAATCGTAATTTCCACACTGTGTTTTACTTCTGATACAGCAATAAGGAGAGTTCTTTATGTCGCCATCCCGCAGAACATTCATCAAACAGGTTTCCGGAGGAGTCATCGGCACATGGGCATTGACATCACTGCCGGCAGAATCACGCGCGCGGTACATTATTTCGAATGACACTCCAGTTTCCCCCAATGATGAAAAGTTCTGGCAGATCGTGCGGGAGCAATTCCCCCTGACACGGGACAGAGTGTATTTTAACAACGGAACAATGGGCCCTTCTCCTTATCCCGTTGTCGAATCGGTAAAGAAAGCGCTTGACACTATTGATGTTTCAGGAGAATACGGCGGATGGGAAGTCGCGCGCCCGAAACTCGCGAAGTTTGTAAATGCGGATGAATCGGAAATATCGCTGACACATAATGTTACGGAAGGAATTAATGTCGTTGCAGGCGGCCTTCCTTTTAAGAAAGGCGACGAAGTCATCATCACCACACATGAACATGTCGGCAACGCGTTGCCGTGGCTCAATCGCAGGCATCTCGACGGTATAGTTCTCAAAACACTCAGACCGGCAATGACAGCCGAGGAAAATCTTAGCCGCATTAATGATCTTATCACGCGACGAACACGCGCCATCGCAATTCCGCATATCACCTGCACAATCGGTCAGGTATTTCCCGTCAAAGAAATCGCGAAACTCGGACATGACAAAGGACTCTGGGTGTTTTTCGACGGGGCGCATGGACCCGGCATGACTATGCTTGATTTAAAAGACATGGGCTGTGATTTTTACGCGTCATGCTGTCATAAATGGATGTGCGGCCCGAAGGGAACAGGATTTCTTTATGTGAGAAAGGAAATGCTCGATGTTCTTCAGGCAAAATGGGTCGGAGGATATTCAGATATCGGATGGGATGTGACAACCGATCCGCCGGAGTTCAAGGGTTATGTTCCGACTGCTCATCGCTATGATTTCGCAACACAGAATGCCGCTATCTATATCGGACTTGCTACAACTGTAGACTTCCTTTATCACATAGGAATGGAAAACATTGTACGGAGAGGTACCGCACTGGCTTCACAATTACAGCGGGAACTTCTGAAACTTGGCGACAAAGTGGAGATGTTAACACCCACTGAAGAACAATCCCGCGGATTTGTTATAGGTTTTCGGTTGAAAAACATTCCCTATGATAAATTCGGTGAGCACGCCGCAAAGAAAGGATTTCGCATCCGGCTCGTGGCGGAAAGCCATTTAAACTCTATCCGCATTTCAACACACCTGTATAACAACCCGGATGAAGTGCAAAAATTCATTGAAATCGTGAAGGAAGTTGCTTAGACAGCCAACAAAAGATAAGGATGCTTCTGTGAAATCAGAGAAAATCAGTTCCAACGATACTGGCAAGGAGTTTATCAAGACCGCAAGACACCATCTGGTTAAAGAATATCTCCCAAAAATCCGCTTATGTATTCATGATCTTACTGAAGACGAAGTCTGGTGGAGAGCGCATGAAACCGATAACAGCGTGGGGAATCTTCTGCTTCACCTGAACGGCAATATGCGGCAATGGATTATTTCCGGTATCGGCGGAAAGACGTACGAACGCGACCGTCCGAAAGAGTTTTCCGAACGGATACATATTCCCAAGCAAGAATTGATGGCAATGTTTGAATCGACGGTTATGGAAGTGGATGAAACGTTGGCAACATTTGATGTATCAAAACTTACCGAAGTGCGGCATTTCCAGAAGTGGGATTATAGTTGCCTCTACGCTATCTCGCACGTAGTTGAACATGTTGCTCAGCACATGGGACAGATTATTTACATCACGAAACTGAAAAAAGGTGTGGACTTAAAATTCTTCAACCTGTAACTTGTCCTGTAACGTATTCATTTCCTCCGCAGAAAGTTTTCTGTATTCTCCTGGCAACAACTTTCCCAGCGTAATATTTCCAATTGCAGTGCGAATCAGCCGTAACGTCGGGTAACCGACTGCCGCAGTCATCTTCCGCACCTGGCGGTTTCTCCCCTCCCGCAACGTGAGTTGTATCCACGATGTCGGGACATTTTTTCTAAAACGTACCGGCACCGGACGCGGAGGCAATTCAGGATCAGATTTCAAGAAAATTACTTCGGCAGGAAGTGTCTTTCGTTCTTCAATTAATATTCCGGAACGGAGTTTGGCAAGCGCGGTTTCATCAGGAATTCGCTCAACCTGTACAAGATATGTCCGCGGATGACGGTATTTCGGCTCCATTAAAAAATGTTTGAGCATTCCATCATTCGTTAAGAGAACAAGCCCTTCGCTATCGGCATCAAGTCTTCCTGCGGGATATACATCTTTTGGAAATGGGCCATATGATGCCAATGTTTCCCTTCCGTCGGAATCCGAAAATTGACAGAGTACACCATATGGTTTATTCAACACATAATAGGAAAAATTGCTCTTTTCACGATTCCTATCAACAATCATATTGATCCGCTGTAATCCGCTTTATCCGTTGTTTTTGTCGGAAGAGAATAATTTACTACGTTTCAGCATGAATGAACTTACCCCTTATATCTATTATTGCGGCAGTTGCGGGGAAGAAAACGAAACCCTCATTGACCCTTCCGGCGGCAATCACCAGCAATATGTCGAAGATTGCGCTGTTTGCTGTCGGCCTAATCTTCTTACCATTCAAATCTCTTCATCGGGTGAAATATCGCTAACTGCCGAATTTGACGGCTAATTCCTGTTTTTCATCTTCTCAAAAAAGAGTTTACTGAAGTCCACAAAACCGCCAAAACCAGGTGATTCAACACACCTCCGGTGACAAAACGCACACCGCTCTCCTCCGTTTCTCTCTTTATTGGTGCAGAACTTTACAGGAGAATGCACGGTAATGAAACGGATAAAATATCAGCTGCAGGCCCTCTCGCAGGAGCAACGGATGCTGGCGGAATATATCCTTCTTGACGAGATGGACAAACAGCGCTGGTTCGGCATCGTGTATCTCGAACTCTGGAAATCAGAAGGATATATCAGCATTCACTAACGGAGTACGCCATGAACCTCTGGAAATTCGCAGCATTCGTTACAGGACTTGTTGTCGTCACCGCAGTAGTTAAAAAACTGCACCAAAAGGCACGACTCCTCGCGACAGATTCCAATCATCTCTACAGCATCGATGATTTCATTGATGAAGAACATTACCCGTCAACAGAAGGAAGAGAGCTATGAACACATCCCGCAAAACCGAACAGGGTAATAAATGGGAACTCCGTGATTCTACTTTGTATCCAAAATTACCGGAAGGCCGTCTTTGCCGCCACCGATGATGACCACTTTGGCATTCGGTGATTCCGCAATTTTCATTGTCGCTTCCACGCCCTTCCACCGCAACAGTTGATCGCTGATACCGGTGGCAACGATTTTCTGAAAATCCGCAATACCCTGCGCTTCAATCCGTTTCCTGTCCGCTTCCTGTTTTTCCTTCGTTAAAATAAATTCCATCCGCTGGCTTTCCTGATCGGCTTTCTGCTTTTGCTCGATTGCTTCGGTAAGTTGTATCGGAAGCGCGACATTGCGCAGTGGGGTTGTTTCAACAATAATGCCCCTCGGGCTCACTGCTGCCGACAGTTCTTCCTGAATCTGAATCGCAAGCCTTTCACGTTCAGTGGAATATAACGCGCTTGCCTGGAAGTTCGCCGTAACCGATCTTCCGAACGAGCGGAGCTGAGGGATGAGAATAATCGTTTCGTAATCACCGCCGCTGATATTCTTATAGACGCTCGCTGCTGAATCGGCATTCAGGCGGTAAAGCGCGCTGATTTCCAATCCGATCGTCAGGCCTTCGCGTGAGAGCACAGACATCTGCTCTTTCTGTTCCTTCGTTTGGATGGAATACTTAATAACCTTCGCCAGAGGGTTGATGAAATTAACACCCGATGGAAGCGTTTTATCCGACACGACGCCGAAGAAATCAACAACGCCGACATGGCCTGCAGGGATGACGGTAAAACACTGGCTTAACGCAAGGAGCAACGCTATAACCATTATGCCACCGCTGACTATCATGCCTGAACGGTAGGTGATGTTACGTTGGTCAACGACTTTAGAACGCGCGGCTTTCCAACCAAAAAATGCGACAACAGCTATGAGTATAAATAAGATAAATACCATAATTCCTCCTTAGTGAGAGTGTAAAGCGTGTGAGTTACAGTTGAAGGTATGAAAGAAGCAAGGGAATTGCAAAGTTGCGTCAATTGAGATGCTTGCTAACAATGGACTTGGCATTATTGTCGAATGGTTGAAACGGAAGATAATTATCTTCCGTTTCTGAAGCTGAGCGGACACTTCAATTGATATTCACTCCATTTCTCTCTATCTTAACGGACGATGAAACGAATTGTGAAACCCAAAGCTCTGAAACGCGGAGATGTCATCGGCATCTGCGCTCCCGCGAGTCCGGCACTTGCACCAGACGCGCTCGCGAAAGGCATCCGTTATCTTGAGCAGTGCGGCTACCGTGTTGAACCAGGAAAATATGTCCACAGGAAACATGGCTACCTCGCCGGCACCGATGCACAGCGCGCTCACGATCTCAACTCCCTCTTCGCGAACAGGCATGTGAAAGCAATCATCGCTCTCAGAGGCGGTTACGGCTGCCAGAGAATACTCCCGCTCCTCGATTACAATCTTATCCGGAAAAACCCAAAGATACTCGTCGGGTACAGTGATATCACGGTACTTTCACTTGCGCTCTTCGCAACATGCGGGTTGGTGACATTCGCCGGGCCGATGGCCGCGGGCGATCTGGCACGCGGACTCACCGGTTACGCGGAAGAACTGTTCTGGCAAAGTCTCACTTCAACAAAACCAATCGGAAAAATAAAAGGCACGTTGGCAACCTTGCAGAAAGGCAACGCGAAAGGGATTCTGCTTGGAGGTAACTTGTCCCTCGTTGCCGCGCTCTGCGGAACGCCGTTTTTTCCTTCTCTCAAAAATTCCGTCCTGCTGCTGGAGGAAATCGGGGAGCGCCCATACCGCGTTGACCGTCTTCTCCACCAACTTAAACTTGCCAGGCTCCTTTCACCCGTACAGGGAGTTCTTCTTGGAACGTTCATCGACTGCAAACCGGAGGAAGGCAAGCCATCACTCTCACTGAAACAGGTGTTTCGGGATACGTTCGGAGAATACGACTATCCTGTCGTCTCAAATCTGCATCATGGGCATGTCCGCCAATCACTCACAATGCCTATCGGTGTTAATATTCGACTTCGGGGAACAACATCGGGAACGGTGGAGATTCCCGAATCCGGGGTTCAATAAAGTATGTGACGCAGTCCTCCCTTTTGATTGACTATTCGTCAAATAATACGTAAATTTGAAACAAAAATTTTTGGGTAAATCGTTGCCCGGACTGTTGAAGATAGCGGTATTTGCGTCGGGAAAGGGGTCAAATTTCAAGGCCATCCTTGACGCGATAAAAAACGGGGCGATTCCCAACACAGAGATTGTTGTCGTCATCAGCAACAACCCGGACGCGGGCGCGCTCGCAACTGCAAGAGATGAAAAGATTCCCGCCATCCATTGCAGCCGGAAACAGTTTGAATCCGATGAAGCGTTTACGGGTGCTCTGCTAAAAACTCTCGATGATTATGGCGTAAACTTTATTGTGCTCGCCGGATACATGAAAAAGGTTGACGCAGAGCTTGTCAGGAAGTACCGGAACCGGATCGTCAATATTCACCCGGCGTTGTTGCCGGCATTCGGCGGACCCGGAATGTACGGAATGCATGTGCACGAAGCGGTTATTAAGAGCGGTAACAGGATTTCGGGTGCCACTGTCCACATTGTGGATGAAGAGTATGACCGCGGCCCGATTGTCCTGCAGAGGACAGTGGGAGTTTCGAACGATGACTCTCCCGAAACGCTCGCGGCAAAAGTGTTGAAGATCGAACATCAAATATATCCAGAAGCGATACGGTTGTTTGCCGAAGGAACAGTGCAAGTTCACAATCATGAGGTAACAAAGGTTTAGCAGTATGAGTCTTTCCAAAATACGGCGCGCGCTGATCAGTGTCTCCGATAAAGACGGGATTGTGGAGTTTGCCCGATCGCTGAAGGAAATGGGGGTCGATATTATCTCCACCGGCGGGACGCTCAAAACACTCCGCGATTCCGCAGTGAAAGCGCGTTCGATTTCTGAAGTGACCGGCTTCCCGGAAATTCTTGACGGCAGAGTAAAAACTCTTCACCCGAAAATTCATGGCGGACTGCTTGCCATTGCCGATGATCCGGCGCATCTCCAGCAGTTAAAAGAACTCGACATCACCGAAATCGATCTCGTTGTCGTTAATCTCTATCCGTTCGAGCGAACTATCAATGCCTCCGGCGTTTCTCTCGATGACGCCGTCGAACAAATCGACATCGGGGGACCGACAATGCTTCGTGCTGCGGCAAAAAATTTCAAATATAAAACTGTGATTGTCAACCCCGCTCGTTACGACGCGGTATTGGCAGAACTGAAACAGCATGACGGCGCGATTTCGGAAGAAACCAGGTTTACGCTCGCGAAAGAAGTGTTTCTTCACACCTCACGTTATGACAGTGTAATTTCAAATTACCTCTCGGGACTGAACGGCACTTCCCAATCTCTGCCTGATGTGTTCTCAGTGACGCTTCCCAAAGCGGAAGAGATGCGGTATGGTGAAAACCCCCACCAGCTCGCCGCGCTGTACGGAAACTTCCACAAGATATTCTCAAAGCTTCACGGCAAAGAGTTATCATTTAACAATATTGTCGATATCCAGGCCGCGGTTGAATTGGTTGAGGAGTTTACGGATCCGACAGTCGTCATAATCAAACATACCAACCCGTGCGGTGTTGGTTCAGGTACTACACTTGCGGACGCTTACACTAAAGCGTTTGCCACCGACAACAAATCCGCGTTCGGCGGCATCATAGCGGTTAACCGTCCGCTTGATGTTGAAGCCGCGCAGTTAATGGACAAAGTGTTTACCGAAGTGATTATTGCCCCGGCATTTTCAGATGAAGTGTTGGATTTTCTGAAAAAGAAAAAAGACAGGAGGCTGATCCGTCAGGAATCCTCACTGAAGACACAAAAGTCACTTCTCATGAAAACTGTAGCCGGCGGAGTGCTGGTGCAGACTCCCGACAGCATTACGTTTCAGGAAGATAAAATCCAGGTGGTCACCAGCCGCAAACCGACAGCAGATGAACACGCGGCAATGATGTTTGCCTGGCGCATCGCGAAACATGTGAAATCCAACGCGATCGTGTACGCGCGCAATGACAGAACAATCGGTGTCGGTGCCGGACAAATGTCGAGATTTGATTCTTCACGAATAGCAGTGTTAAAGGCACAAGAGGCGGGACTTGATGTGAAAGGAACTGCAGTAGCGTCCGACGCGTTCTTCCCCTTCGCGGATGGACTGCTTGAAGCGGTTAAAGCAGGTGCGACAGCGGTTATTCAACCCGGCGGATCGGTACGCGACGCTGAAGTCATCGCGGCAGCAAACGAAAATAACATTGCCATGGTATTCACAGGCATACGGCATTTTAAACATTAACCATAAACGAGCATAGCATTTATCATGAGTTTTCTTTCATTCTTTTCAGCCGATCTTGCCATTGACCTGGGCACTGCCAATACCCTGATTCACATGAAGGGTAAGGGAATCGTTCTCAACGAACCGTCCATTGTGGCGTTTGACCGCAACACGAAACGTATCGTCGCGATTGGAAATGAGGCACGTGAAATGCTCGGAAGAACACACCGTGACATCCGTACCATCCGTCCGATGAAAGACGGCGTTATCGCCGATTTCGAAATCGCCGAAGGAATGCTTCGCGAGTTTATCAAGAAAGTGCATTCAAACTGGTTGCCGAGCCGTAGAATTGTGGTGTGCGTTCCCAGTGGTGTTACGGAAGTGGAAAAACGCGCTGTGAGGGATGCAGCCGAGCACGCAGGCGCGAAAGAGGTGCATCTTGTTGCGGAGCCAATGGCTGCGGCTATCGGAGTCGGACTCGATGTGGACGCACCCGCGGGAAATATGATTGTTGATATCGGCGGTGGCACGACGGAAATTGCCGTCATTGCACTCTCAGGTATTGTGAACGAAGAATCAGTCCGCATCGCCGGCGATGAAATGAATAACGCGATTGTTCAGTTTTTTAAAAAGAACCACAATATTCTTATCGGTGAACGGACCGCTGAATCGATTAAATGTGAAGTCGGGTCCGCCATGCCGCTGAAGGAAGAAATTACGATCCAGGTAAAAGGCCGCGACCTTGTGAACGGTATTCCTAAAACCACAGAAGCAAGTTCGGTGGAAATCCGTGAATCGCTGAATGAACCGGTTCAGCAAATTGTTGACCATGTGAAACTTACGCTGGAACGGACACCGCCGGAACTTTCGGCAGATATTCTCGACCGTGGCATCATGCTCTCCGGCGGCGGCGCGCTCCTCAAACAGCTCGACGAGCGCCTTCGCCTTGAAACGAGTTTACCGGTGCATGTCGCCGATGATCCATTAACCGCCGTTGTCCGCGGGACCGGAAAAATTCTCGAGCACCTGACCCACTATTCCAAAGTGTTGATTAAGAGCAAGAGGTATTGAGTTGAATGCGGAGAGGAGAAACCGCCCGCGGGTTGTCACTCTCACTTCCCTACAGGAATGCAACGTTTAATCAACATACTGCTGTTCTTCAAAGAGTACGTTGTCCTTGCTCTGCTGATTATCATCTCTCTTATTCTCCTCTCCCTGAACGATAATGCCCAGATGCGCTCACTGCGTTCGTATACAGTGGGATTCATTGGATTTGCACAGGATGCTTTGACGGTCATTCCAAACATTTTTGAACTGCGCCGTGAAAACGAAGTCCTGCGTCAGTTGAATACTAATCTTTCGGATGAAGTAAGCCGGTTACGTGAAGCACGTCTTGAAAATTTGCGCCTCCGTGGATCGTTAAACCTGAAAGATCAGAGCCCGTTCAAACTTATCGCTGCCGATGTTGTGGGAAAAAATCTGAACCTTCTCAGAAATACCGTCACTGTGAATGTAGGATCTGCTGACAGCGTAAAAACAGATATGCCGATCATTTCAGAGATGGGGCTTGTCGGAAAAATCATCGCCACAAGCGAACATTATGCCGTAGGACAATTGATGATCAACAAGGACTTCCGCGCGAGCGCAAAAGTCCAGCGAAGCCGTGTTGACGGCGTCATTGCCTGGGACGGCGGCGATGTCGTTCGCCTCAAGAATGTCTCAAAGATGCAGGATGTGAAAGAAGGCGACGTTGTCATCACATCCGATTACAGCAATATATTTCCCCGCAACATCAGAATAGGCTACATATCCAAAATTTCAGAGGGCTCCGGAAGTTTGTTCAAGGATATCGAAGTTACTCCCGGCGTGGATTTCCCTTCCCTTGAACAGGTGTTTATCATTTCCTCCGTTCCTGATACGGCGCGCGTTGTACTTGAGAAAAAAACCGGACAGACGAAATAATGTCCCGGTATCTCAAATATGTCTTTCTTTCGATAGTCCTGGTTATCATTCAGAGCAAGGCCCTTTCCCTCCTCACACTGGAAGGAATTTCCCCCGATCTGCTCACTATCTGGGTGGTGTACATCGCGCTGAAGGAAGGACAACTCATCGCGACACCGTGGGGATTCGCCATCGGACTGTTATTTGATCTGGTTACCGGAAACTTTATCGGACTTTCCGCTTTGACAAAGACTGTCGCGGCATTTGTCGCGGGATATTTCTACAACGAAAACAAAACCCCCCTCACACTCGGCAGTTACCGTTTTCTCGTCATTGTTCTGATCGTTTCACTGATCCATAATATCATTTACTTCGTAGTTTTTACACAGGGAAGTGATATCGGCCTTATACGGGCAGTGTTCCAGTATGGACTTGCCACAACATTTTACACCGCGACGATTACACTTCTTCCCATGCTCGCATTCTCGAGAAGGTATATCACCTGAGATGCAGGAACAGAACGAACATACCGGCAAGAGGTTTTTGTTTGTCTGGATCATTGGGACAATGTTCATGGTCTTCTTCGGAAGGCTAGTTCAGCTTCAGGTGTTGTATCAGGATGAATACGGAAAAAAATCTGAAGAAAACAGCATCCGCCCGATCGCACGCGACCCGATCCGCGGATATATGTTTGACAGGAACGGAAAGTTGATTGTTGACAACCGCCCTTCCTACACTGTCACCATTACGCCAGCCGAGTTTCATGAATCTGTCATTCCGTATCTCGCATCTGTTTTAGACCTCGACACTGCGTTTATCCGCGAACGCTTGAATAAAGGAAAAATCTATAACCGTTTCGCACCGGTGAAAGTAAAGCGTGATATCGATTTCAAAACGTTATCCGTTATTGAAGAAAACCGCGAAAAGCTAATCGGCGTGGATTATCAGATCGAATCCAAACGATATTATCCCACACAGGCAAAAGCCGCGCACCTGTTCGGTTACACAAAGGAAGTGTCTGACCGTTTGGTACAGGAACAGCCGAACCAATATCGCCCCGGCGATCTTATCGGCGCGACCGGATTGGAAGCCGCTTACGAGCGATATCTCCGCGGAGAAAAAGGTTTTGAGTTTATAACCGTTAACGCGAAAGGTGAAATGCTTGGCGCGTTCAACGAAGGGAAAAGTAATATCCCCATCAAGGAAGGAAATGACCTCCTTCTCGCGATTGATGCCGGCGTTCAGGCATTGGCAGAATCATTATTGTCCGATAAGCGCGGCGCAGTCGTAGCAATCGATCCGACAAACGGCGGCATTATTGCGCTTGCCAGCAAACCGGATTACGATCTCACATCGTTTGGCGGTATCACTCCCGCTGATGTCTGGAACGCATTGAATACGGATCCCATGAAACCTCTCTTCAATCGCGCCACAATGACGAGATACCAACCCGGTTCTACATACAAAATGCTGTTGGCGCTCGCGGCGCTTCAGGAAAATGTGATTCCCACAAGCTGGGCGGTAAACTGTACCGGCGGATTCCGGTTCGGCACGCGTGTCTTTAAAGATTTACACGTTCACAATTATACAGGGATGGTGGAGTCTATTGAGAAATCGTGCAACGTCTATTACTATCAGTTGATGCTCAAAACCGGATTTGAAAAATGGACGGAGTACGGCAGAAAATTCGGATTTGGTTCTCCAACCGGTATTGATATTCTTGAAGAAAACTCGGGATTACTTCCCTCAGAAGAGTATTACAATAGAGTGTATGGCGCAGGACGCTGGACACAAGGATATCTTGTCAGTCTCGGGATCGGTCAGGGCGAACTCGGAGTTTCCCCGTTGCAAATGGCTTGTTACGCAATGACACTTGCAAACAAAGGGCATTATTACCGGCCTCATGTTGTCGATAAAGTGCGCATTAAAGAAACGAAACAGACCGAGCCTGTTCCGATCGAAGCGCGGACCATTGAGATCAACGACACATACTGGAATCTTGTTCGTGAAGGAATGAATTTGTGCGTGAATTCGCCCGGCGGAACTGCAAATCTTGCAAAGGTGCAGGGTGTTGTGGTTTCAGGAAAAACCGGCACCGCGCAAAATCCTCACGGCAAAGACCACGCGTGGTTTGTCGGCTTCGCGCCATTCGATAATCCAAAAATTGCTATTTGTGTCCTGGTGGAAAACGCCGGCTTCGGCGGCGTATTTGCCGCACCGATTGCCGGAATGTGTATCGAACAATATTTGTACGGAAAACTCATACGGAAATCTCCCGGAGATTTAAATACACTTGTTCAGTCCCCTGCTTCACACGATGACATTGAATAATGTTTAACTGGTTCAAAGAACATATTGATTTCGTCACGCTTTTTATCGTACTGATACTGGCAAGCATCGGCATTGCTTCTGTGTACAGCGCGACGTATGACGCGGGCGCTTCTGCATTCTTTCGCAGACAAATGATCTGGGCAGGTATTGGTTTTCTCCTGATGATCTCTATTGCATTAATGCAATTCCGCACACTGCAATTTCTGTCATTGCCGCTGTACGCCTTTTCACTTTTGTTTCTTGTTGCCGTTCTTGTTGCAGGAAAAACTGTTGCCGGCACAAAAAGCTGGTTCGGCGTCGGCGGATTCGGTCTACAACCTTCAGAAATTGTTAAAGTCACAACCATTCTTGCTCTTGCTTCATATCTTTCCAACCGTCAGGTCAATCTTCACCGGCTGAAAGATCTGGCAATCGCGTTCGGCATTGTACTGTTGCCTGTCGGATTAATTTTAATGCAGCCTGACATGGGCACCGCGATTATTTACATGGGATCATTCCTGTTCATTCTTATTTGGGCCGGTGCTTCCAACTTTCTCATACTTACGCTTATCGCCCCCGGCGCGGCCGCTCTCGCGACACTGTTCGGAACGACACCGTTCGTCCTCGTTGTCGTGACAACACTTGTTATTTTATTGGTGCTTCGCGAAAACCGCCTGATGTCTGCCATCGTTTTTTCACTGACTGTGTTGGTGGGTGTTTCTGTTCAGTTCATTTTCGGCAAGCTTGCACCATATCAGCAAAAACGTATCTTGACATTTTTAAACCCCGATGCCGATCCTCTTGGCGCCGGGTATAATGTGATTCAATCGAAAATTGCTATCGGCTCCGGCGGATTTTTCGGCAAAGGATTCTTGCAGGGATCGCAGACGCAATTAAATTTTATTCCCGCACAGTGGACAGATTTTATTTATTGCGTTCCCAGCGAAGAGTTCGGTTTTGTCGGAGCCTTTTTTATTCTCTGCCTCTTTACAATTTTACTGTTACGGGGAGTCCAAACGGCATCCATCGCAAAGAACGGCTACGCAGGCATTGTCTCTATCGGAATAATTTCCGTGTTTACTGTTCATATCATCATCAACATCGGTATGGCAATGGGCATGATGCCTGTTATTGGCGTCCCTCTTCCCTTTATGAGTTACGGCGGATCGAACCTGCTTTCCAACATGGTTATGGCGGGACTACTGATGAATATGTACGCAAACCGAAAGGAGTATTAACGTAGCAGTGCCGGAAGTTCAACTTCCGACATCTCTAAGTTGCCCTTCACCAAAACGATTCTTATCTTTAGTTCGCTCAACTTCAAAACCGCTCTTAATTTCATCAGAATACTATGAAGCGCCGTAACAAATCAAAACTTGAAGTCCCTTCTTCCCAGCTTCGATGGCATTGCAGTCCGAGCAGCCTTGGCGTGAAAACCACCGACGATATTCACCCGTCAAAAGAAATCATAGGCCAGGACCGCGCGTTACGCGCACTACGCCTCGGCTTGGAGATGAAACATTCGGGATACAATGTTTTTGTAACGGGGTTTTCCGGCACCGGACGTCTTACCACCATCAAGCGCCTGCTTTCTGAATTCAAATCAAAACCGACACAACTTTCTGACCGGTGTTATGTTCACAACTTCAAGCACAATGACCAGCCGATGCTGCTGACCCTTCCCGCGGGAAAAGGTGTTGCATTCCGTGACGAGATGGACTCGCTCATACAGGAGCTTGCAAAAAATATTCCTGCAGCATTTGACCGTAAGCGCTACAAGGATGAGCGCAAAAAACTGATGGAGCATTTTCAGGAACGCCAGCAAAGCGTACTGAAAGATTTTGAACATAAAGTCAAGGAGCGGGGCTTCGAAGTCATTCAAGTACAGGTAGGCAACGGACTGAGGCCCGATATTACTCCTGTCATCAACAGCCAGCCGGTAAGTTTTGATCAGCTCGATACGTTGCTGAAAGAGGGAAAAATTACCCGCGAGCAGATTGAACAATTGTCCAAAGACCGCACAACGCTGGAAGCTCAAATGGAGCTTGTGTTCCGTGAACTTCGCAATATCGAACGCAAAGCAAAAGATTCGTTGGGTGATCTGGAAGGACGGTTTATTCTTCCTATCGTCAAAGAAAGTATAGACGAGATCAAAGGAAAATATGACAACGAGAAGCTCCAGCGGTATCTCGATGATGTGCAGGAAAACATCCTTGGCGACCTTAACCGTTTCCGCCCTCCCGATGAGCAGACACCCCAACTGCTTCCCGGAATGCCGGCATCCGAACCAGATGACTTTGTGGAATTCCAGGTAAATGTTGTCGTTGACAATTCCGAAACCAAGGGCGTTCCGATTATCATTGAAACGAATCCGAGATTCAAAAATATCTTCGGAACTATAGAGCGGGAAGTCGACAAGAATGGCGTCTGGCGGACTGATTTCACGTTGATCAAAGCCGGATCTCTTTTACTGGCCGACGGAGGATATCTTGTTATTAACGCGATCGATGCCCTCGTGGAACAGGGCGTGTGGCAAAACCTCAAACGCATGATGCGCCATGGCCTGCTGGAGATTCAACCGATAGAGACCGGTGTATTCGGTGCCAGCTCTGCGCTGAAACCTGAAGCAATCGCGATCGATGTCAAGATCATCATGCTCGGCGACGCCTATATTTATTTTCTCCTTTACGAACAGGACGATGAGTTTAAGAAAATTTTCAAAGTCCGCGCCGATTTCGATACGGAGATGCCGAAGGAACAGCTCTCGGTGGAAAAATATATGTCGTTTATCAAAATGATTTGCGATGAAGAAAAGCTTCTTCCGTTCGACAACACGGCACTGGCAGCAATCGTTGAACATGGCGTACGCCTTGCCGGTTCGCAGGATAAGCTTTCGACGCGATTTAATATTGTGGCTGATATAGCGAGAGAATCAAATTACTGGGCAAAGCGCGGAAAGAGCTCCATCATCAAATGGACGCACGTTCTGAAAGCGCTTGATGAACATACCGAACGCATCAAGCTCGCCGAAGACAAAATGCGCGAGATGATCAAACGCGGAACGGTAATGATCGATACGGACGGCGAGGTTGTCGGACAAGTCAACGGCCTGACGGTATATGACATGAGAGAATATGCATTCGGCATGCCCGCCCGTATTACAGCAAAAACATCGATTGGCAGAAAAGGAATTATCAACGTCGAACGTGAATCCGATTTGAGCGGTCCAACGCACAACAAGGGTGTGCTCATCATCAGCGGCTATCTCCACGGAATGTACGCACAGAATGTTCCGCTGACAATGAATGCCAGCATTACGTTCGAGCAATCGTATGGCGGTGTCGATGGTGACAGCGCGTCATCAACCGAAGTGTATGCCATTCTCTCAAGTCTGGCGAATATTCCACTGCGTCAGGACATCGGTATCACCGGTTCCGTAAATCAGAACGGGGAAATCCAGCCGATCGGCGGCGTCAACCAGAAAATTGAGGGCTTTTTTGAAACATGTAAAGCCAACGGACTCACCGGTAGCCAGGGAGTCATGATTCCCCATCAAAATAAACAGGACCTGATGCTTAATCACAGCGTCATCAACGCGGTGAAAAAAGGGAAATTCCACATCTACGCCATTAAGACAATTAACGAAGGATTGGAAATTCTCTCCGGCATCGAAGCCGGCGAACGGCAAAAGAACGGATTGTTCAAAAAGAATACTTTTCACGCACGCGTCTACGAAACACTTACCCGCTACGCAAACCAATGGAAAGAGCTGAACAGAGATTGAAATTGTCCTCCAGTATCCGCCGAAGAGTTGTTCAAATAATTTCCCTTATTCTTCTTGCCGCAGTAATTATCACCATTGCGTACGCGTGGGGCAGTACGGGACACCGCATGATTAACAGAACTGCCGTCCGGCATTTGCCGCAAGCGATGAACTCGTTCAAAGTTGACAGCCTCTTTTACCAAACCCACTCGACTGACGCGGATGCACGGCGGGACTACTCCGACACTTCCATGTACGCAGAATGGCCAAGGCATTTTTTGGACATGGATGATTATCCGGACTTCAAGAATCTCCCCAGAGATCTCCAGACACTTATCAATCTCTATGGGTGGGAGCGGGTAAAACAAAACGGGATTAATCCCTGGGCAACGGCATGGCTTACCGATACGCTAGCAGCCCAGCTTCAACGCAATGATCTCAACGCTGCACGGCAAACAATGAGCGACCTCGGTCATTATGTGGGTGACGCTCATCAGCCTTTACACGCTACCGCGAATTACAATGGACAGCTAAGCGGAAATTACGGAATTCACTCGCGGTACGAAAGTTCCATGCTGAATATTTACCAGAACGAAGTTGTCGTGGTTCCCGAATCGGTTCAGTATGTGAGTTCGGTTCTTGATTTCGCGTTCGAATATCTTTATCAGTCTAATTCATATGTCGATTCTGTGATGGATGCAGATGATTATGCGAAAACAGCCAGCGGCTGGAACGGCAGTGGAACCCCTCCGTCAACCTACTATGCGGCATTATGGGAAAAAACAAAATCGTATACCAAGCTGCAGATTCAGCGTGGATCAGTTGACCTTGCAAGTATATGGTACACTGCATGGGTAAATGCAGGATTGAGTCCTGTCGTAGAAGACGCTTTGGCAGGCATGCCCGACGGTTTTGAATTGAAGCAAAATTATCCGAACCCGTTTAATCCGACAACAAATTTTCAATTTTCAATTGACAATTTGCAATTGGTCACCCTTAAGATTTTAGATCTTTCCGGCAAAGAGGTTGAAATACTCATCAACAAAGAACTCCCTCGCGGAACATATACTGCTGAATGGAATGCAGTCAATAATTCGAGCGGTATATATTTTTACAAACTTCAGGTTGGAAACCGTTCGCAAATCAAAAAAATGGTGCTTATGAAGTAATGACACTGGGATTGATCATGTCCACAATTGTTGCTTCTCTCCCGAATTTTGCTAAATTTATGCAAACGCTTCCCGTGCAATCATCACCAACGTACTTAATCCTCCATGATACTGACTGATAAACAAATCCTCGCCGAAATGAGGCGCGGGGATATTGTTATTACACCGTTCAACAGAAAATATCTCGGCTCGAACAGCTACGATGTTCACCTTGGTGAATGGCTCGCGCTGTACAAGGACGAAATTCTCGATGCCAGGGTGCACAACAAAGTGCATTACTTCCGCATTCCGAAAGAAGGCCTCATCCTTGTCCCAAGCAAACTCTATCTGGGGGTCACCGAAGAATATACCGAGACGCACCGCCACGTCCCGTTCCTTGAAGGAAAAAGCAGTATCGGCAGACTCGGAATCGATATTCACGCGACTGCAGGGAAAGGCGATATCGGCTTCTGCAACACCTGGACGCTGGAAATTTCCGTGCGCCAGCCTGTCCGCATTTATGCCGGTATGCCGATCGGACAATTGATTTACTTTGAAGTAAACGGGGATGTTGAAACGCCCTACAATAAAAAGAAATCCGCCAAATACAACAAACGGACCGTCAAACCTGTTGAATCGATGATGTGGAAAAATTTTAAATAACATTTTCAGAAGGAATTTTGTCATGAAAAAATCGCATTCTCTTTATCTCCTGCTCCTCTGCTCAATTACAGTGTTATTATTTTCTCAGCTTACGGGACAACCGAAACGCTCCATGGAACTTGAGGATATGTTCCGTTCAAAGCGCGTCACAGATCCCCAGCTTTCACCAGACGGGAAATGGGTCGCGTTTGTCGTGACGGAAGTGTTGAAAACAGAGAACAGAACCAACAGCGATGTCTGGCTGATCCCATCTGCCGGCGGTGAAGCAAAGCAGATTACCAATTCACCGAAACACGATCGCCACCCGCGCTGGTCACCTGATGGGAAATGGATAGCATTTGAATCAAATCGCGGAGGTTCGTTCCAGATTTACCTGCAGGCCATCGAAGGCGGCGAACCGAAACAATTGACCTCTATTTCGAGTGAAGCAACTGCGCCTGTCTGGTCACCTGATGGAAGGATGATCGCGTTCCCCTCGGCCGTTTTCCCGGAGTTCTCCGATAAACCATTCGCTGAGAGCGATGCACTAAATAAGAAAATGCAGGAAGACCGCGACAACAGCAAAGTCAAAGCAAGAATTTTCACCGAACTTCTCTACCGCCACTGGGACAGCTGGGTTGACGACAAACGTCAACATCTGTTTGTCATTTCCGTAAACGGCGGCGAACCCAAAGATCTTACTCCCGGCAACCGGGATGCTATTCCGACATCGTCGACATTTTCCGCCGGCGATGATTTTGATTTTTCACCCGACAGCAAGGAACTTGCTTATACCGCAACACCGGTGCCGACGCGTGAGCAGGCATGGAATACCAATCATGATGTTTACACCGTCAACATTGAAACCGGCACGACAAGACAAATAACCACAAATGTTGCCGCAGACGGTTACCCGCGCTATTCACCTGATGGAAAATATATCGCATACCGTGCTCAGGCTCGGCCGGCATTTGAGGCCGACAGATGGCAGTTGATGTTGTATGACCGTGCAACCGGAACCACAAAAAGCATCACGGAAAATTTTGATTCGAATGTCGATGCGATGGTGTGGGCAAAGAACAGCAAAATGCTCTACTTTGATTCCGATGAAAAGGCTCAAAAACCGATCTGGTCTGTCTCCATTAAAGGCAACGATGTGAAAAAAGTCGTTGATGGCGGGACGAACAGCGATGTGAATATTTCCTCAAACGGCAAAATGCTCGTCTTCTCGCGGGCAATGTACACCCGCGCAGCTGAAGTGTACACCGCTTCTTCCGACGGAAAAAACGCCAAGCCGCTAACACATGTTAATGACCAGCTTTTTTCGCAGATAATGTTCAGTGAACCGGAAAATGTCTGGTTCGCCGGCGCGGGCGGGACACAGGTACAGATGTGGATCATCAAACCGCCGATGTTCGATCCGAACAAAAAATATCCGCTGGTATACTGGGTTCATGGCGGACCGCAAAGCGCGTTTCTGAACTCGTGGTCAACCCGCTGGAACCCGCAACTATGGGCGGTGCAGGGATATGTCCTAGCACTTCCCAATCCGCGCGGCAGTACGGGATTCGGCCAGAAATTTACCGACGAGATCAGTCACGACTGGGGCGGAAAAGTATATGAAGATGTTATGAACGGCCTCGCGTACATGGAAAAACTTCCCTACATCGATGTCAACCGCATGGCCGCAGCAGGTGCATCCTATGGCGGGTACATGATGAACTGGTTCCAGGGGCACACAGATAAATTTAAAACACTGGTAACACACGACGGCGTTTATAATTTTTACAGCATGTACGGCACAACCGAAGAAGTATGGTTTGATGAGTGGGAACATGGAAAGCCGTGGGAAAACCCTGAGTTCGACAAATTCTCACCACATAAGTATGCTCAGAATTTCAAAACCCCAACACTCATCATTCACAGTGAACTTGATTACCGCGTGCCTCTCACCGAAGGACAGCAGTTGTTTACAACCCTTCAGCGAAAAGGTATCCCGTCAAAATTCCTTTATTTCCCCGATGAAGGGCACTGGGTGCTGAAACCCGGCAACAGTGAGGTATGGCATAAGACGATTTTTGAGTGGCTGAAGGAATATTTGAATCCGGATGGGATGATGTAAGATTTAGGATGTGGGATATGGGATGTGAGAGACGAGGTATGACACATCAGGAAACCATGAAAAAACTTACCATTATCTCGTGCTTTGTCCTTGCAATGTGCGGATGCATGACAACGTCAGTGCATAACCCGGAATATCTTTATCAAGGAAATGATAATGATATTACAATTCATTTGAATAAGGACAGGATGATAAAGTTCATCAAAGGGAACTATACAGTTCTTGAAGCTGACGGTGGATTGATTAAGGGCAAAGGAAAGCTCATTGTCAATAGTAGCTTTAATTATAGCATTAAGGAATGGGAAGGCGACATTACATTTTCAGAAATTAAATCCATTGCCACTACTCAGTTTAATCTGGGGAATACGGTTGGTCTAGCCACAGGAACAGGGCTTATAATTTATCTCTTATGGTTATATGGAAATGCCTGGCGACATTAAAATATTTCTTGTGTTTTCATTATTAACAAATTAATTTGTGTGTGAAAACTTTTTGCACCTTTATAGCTGTAGCAGTTTTGCTAAATGGTTGTACAACGGCCTCAGTTTACAGTCCCGAACATCTCTACCATGAAAACGATAAAGATATTACAGTTTATTTGAACGATGGCAGGATCATAAAATTTAAGAATGGAGAGTATGCCGCCTTCAAGACTGAGGGCGGATTTATTAAGGGCAAAGGAAAACTTATCATCAATGACTTTAATAATACTTTCAAGGAATGGGAAGGTACTATTACATTTTCGGAGGTCAAATCCGTAACGACTTCTCAACCGCCGCCACTGGGAGATGCTTTACCATATGCATTGATCGGAACAACTGCTTTTTTCGTGTGGCTGGTACTGGCCCGGCCAACAATTTCAACGCATTAATTACTTACGTAGTATGACATTCATTCATAAACTCCGGGTAATACAACGCAGGAATGAATCTCTCCTTTGTATCGGACTCGATGCAGATATCAGAAAGCTCCCGTCATCACTTAAAGGAAAGAGCAACGCACAGCTTGAATTCAACAAGCGTATTATCGATGCCACGCACGACCTGGTCTGTGCGTACAAACTGAACATCGCTTTTTATGAATCGATCGGTGAGCGTGGATACCAAAATATTCACGATACGCTGGCGCATATTCCAAAAGGAATCGTCACCATTGGTGACGGCAAGCGCGGCGATATCGGCAGCACGGCAGAGAAGCAAGCATATGTATTCTGTAACGACTGGAAATTCGATGCGTCCACTGTTTCTCCCTACATGGGAAAAGATTCCATCGATCCGTTTATTCATTCGCCGGAACAGGGAGTGTTTATTCTCGCCGTCACATCGAACGAAGGATCAAAAGACTTCCAGCACCTGCGCGTAAAAGGAAAACCGCTGTACGAATATGTGGTTGCAAAAGCCAAACAATGGAATACAAAAAAGAATATCGGACTTGTTGTCGGCGCCACGCGACCAACGGAGTTGAAACGCATCCGCTCGCTTGCCCCTTCGATGCCGCTGCTCATTCCCGGCATCGGCGCGCAGAAAGGCGACCTGCAGGCAACCGTCAGACACGGCTGTGACGCGAAGGGCGAACTAGCCGTTATCAATGTCGGCCGGAGTATAATTTACGCTTCGACCGGGAAAGACTTTGCCGCCCGCGCCCGTTCTGCCGCACGGGAAATCCGTGATGAAATGAATCTCTACCGCGAACAATATTTTTCATAAACACCAATGACCAACTACTAATGACTATTTACTAGTAACCAACAACCTATTACTTTTCTTTTTGGGAGGCACCATGAGAAAAAAACACCCGCACGTCCCCGAACGTTTCCTGCGGCAGATCTGGAAACACAAGCAATTCAACACAGAACATCTCAAAACAACCGACGGCAGAGAACTGGAAATCATCTCTCCCGGCTTACTCAACAAGGACGGAGGGCCGGATTTTGCCGAAGCGTGCGTCCGCATTGACGGCATTCTGTACCGCGGGCACGTCGAACTCCACCAGCGCGATGAAGAATGGAGTGAACATACCCACGATACCGATGAAAAGTATAACAGTGTTATCCTTCACGTTGTGTTGTATGAGCCCGCGACCGGAAACAAACCGCTCACTAAAAGCCTGAGACCTGTTCCCGTTCTTGCCCTTGCCCCGTATCTTGCTCAATCGTTCCGTTCAACATGGGAGGCAATGATACTGAATGAACGCGCCGAACGGCTTTCCTCCATAAAATGCTATTCACACAATGACGGTATTGGCGAAACAACATTGCGAGCATGGCTTCGCCATCTCGCGGTCGAACGCATGGAACTGAAGATGCGAAAGCTGGAAGACCGGTTGAAAGAGCTGTCGGATGAACAGCAACTCCATGTCGCTGAACCGGTCCGGGAATATGATGATGTTCCATTCGGCATTCACCCCGATGAATTGCCCCCTCCCGTTGCTGCCCACACTGCCGCTGATTTCCGGAATTCTTCGCTCTGGAATCAGTTGCTGTACGAAGGAGTTATGGAAGCATTGGGATACACCAAAAATCAGAAGCCGTTTCTCCTGCTTGCCCGCTCCGCACAGCTTCATCATTTCGCGAAATTTCCGTTTACCGTTCCGCCCGAATCCGTTGTCAGGCATATTGAGGCAATATTGTTTACCACGGCGGGACTTCTTCCGGACAAGAGCGAAATACGCGATGAGGAAACTATAGCATATATGAAGATGCTGGAAACCTGCAGAAGTGAACATCAACAATACTACAGCCGACATGTATTAACAACCGCGCAATGGCAATTTTTCCGCCTGCGTCCTGAAAATTTTCCAACCATCCGCATTGCCGGCGCCGCACGACTGATTTTCAGGTTTCTGGAAAGAAATATGGTGAAAACAATTGTTCAACTCATGAAAAACAGGGATATCGATCAGTCTCTCAAGCGGACATTACTGGAAGAACTCTTCATCGTCACAGCTGACGGCTACTGGAAACATCATTTTCTGTTTGGTGAACAATCAGCGACGACCAACAATCACCTGATAGGCGAAGGAAGAACGGAAGAAATTATTATTAATGTCGTACTGCCCGTCTGTTTTCTGTATGCGAGAATTTTTAAGGATAAGGATGTCAGAAATGGAACGCTGAAGGTATTTGAAGCGCGCCCGCCGTTGGGAAGCAACACGATTACACGAACGATGGATCAACAACTGATAAAGAAAAAGTTCAGGCTTGACTCGGCGATGCTGCAGCAGGGTACGATTGAGCTATACAAGTATTATTGTCTGGATGAACGATGCGATGAATGCGCGGTGGGAAAGATCGTGTTTGACGAATGACAGCGGATAAAACGGATCACAATGGGCGATGGAATCGGGTCATGGTTCCATTGAGTCATTGATTCTGCGCCGAAGGCGCATGAGCCTCTGGCTCAAATGACCTGATGAGTAAATGATTCAATTACTGATCAACCTTCTCTTTTTCAAGCTGTTCAAAATACTTCTTAATTAGATCTTCATAATCCTTCGAGTATTTGCCTTCGAGCACTTTCAGCATTTCCTCACGGAGACGGTTTTTTCCTTCCTGAGTTGTCAGGTCAAGTTCTGTAGGACTTGTAAGACGCATTGTTTTTCCCGCGTTCGCGGTGCGGCGCTTTTCAAAATCACGCTCACGCATGGATCGCTGGGAATCAAGCAGGCGGGAAAGGATGCGCTCTTGCTTTTGAATCGTTTCGGGATTAACATTGCCTTGCGCAAGGTCTGTTGTTACTTCCTGCATCTCCTTCGCGACGCGGTCAAGATCACCGAGGAGCTTGCTGAACTCTCCGGTATTTTTTGCTTCCTCTGCTAATTGCTCGAGGGATTTCTGTACGGCAGATTGTTGCCCGGAGAGACGCTGATACTCCGCCTGTTGCTGTGCGCTCAGCATCTCGCCCTGTCCCTGGCCGGCCCCGCCCATTGCTTCCTGTGTTCCCGTATTGATGCCGCTTTGTTGTCCTGCCATTTGCCCGAGCCGTGCCATGAGTCCCGCCATTCCCATGCCGCCCTGTCCGCCCTGCATCATTCCGGCGAGCGTACTCTGCATCATCATTGCAGCACGGTTGAGTGCGCCCATTGCGGCATTCTGGCTCTGTGAAGCCTGCCCGGGATTGCGCCCTTCCATTCCTTCCATGGCTTTCGACATTTCATTCAGCGCGTTGCCGACTTCTTTTCCCATCTCCGGACCGACGGCAAAGGTTTTCTTTGACAGCTCGGCGAGCGCCTGCGCCATGTTATTCAGGTCGTTCATCATTTCATTCTGCTCCTGGGCATTCTCGCGGAATCGCTGTGAATTCGGATCGAGAGATTTTGTCTCGTCTTTCAATGATTCCTGCCGCTTGGAAAGCTCGACCGCATTCTGCAACTGTTTGCGCAACGCGTTCACCACCTGCTTCATCTGTTTCTCCTGCATGGCGTTCTGCACCTGCTGCATTTGCTGTTGAAAGTCACTAAGCTCTTTCTCAGTTTGCTCCTGGCTCTCCTTTGCAGACTGCATATCACCCGACTGCATTTGCTGTGACGACTGCTGCATTTTTTTTTGAAGCTGACTTTTCTTGAGCTGTTCCTGCGCTTTTCCCATTTCTTCCATCGGCATTTCTTTGGAAAATTCTTCCATCTTTTCCTTCAGGTCGGAAGTTTCTTTTTCCAACGATTCTGCCTGTTTCTTCATATCCTCCTGCTGTTTGGCAAGCTCATCCCGTTTCTGCTGATCGGAAGGCTTGGTTTCCGCGGTCTGCTTCTGCAGAGATTGCTGTTGCTGCTTCAGCGCTTCCGCGCGTTTTATCAGTTCATCCAGTTTCTGCTCGATATGTATCCGCTTGAGTAAATCTATTGTCCGTTCAAGGCTTTGCCGGAATTGTTCCTCGGTAGACTTGACCTGTTCAAGCGCCTGCTTCATTTGTTCCGGAGAAAGCTGCTTCATCGACTCCTGCAGTTTTTTCAGCGCTTCTTGCAACTCAGGCGAGTTGAGCTTCTCCATTAATTTTTGAAGTTCTTTATACTTATCAAGCGTTTTTTCGGAAAGAATCTTATTGTCTTCCATCTTTTTCATCATCTCGTCCATTTGAGACGATGTTTCTTCTATTTTCTTCCGGATGGATTCATACCGCTGGGACATTTCCTCGGCTTTTTTCTGCTGCTGCCAGTCCATTTTCTCACGGCCTTTTTTCATTTCCCGTTGCAGTTCTTCCACTTCTTTTTTTAGCTGCTGTGTTTCCTGCGATACGCTTTGCATTGATTCCATCGACTGCTGATGTGTCTGGTCAACGTCGGAAAGGACTTCTTCAAGCGATGGCAGGCGGACAATAAATGTCTCGCTTCGCCCGGATTTCGGTCCGCTGATATTATCGTTATCAAATATTTCTAGATAATACGCGACGGCATCTTCCGGTACGAGACGGAGCGGAGTTAAATCCCAGAGATATGAAACATCAAGAGCCGCTATATTTTTCTGTAAGAGAGGTACATCGACAAATGAAAATTCCTCCGCCGGTTGTTCATACCGCGATTGGACAAGACGATACGCAAGCCGCATTCTTGAAAATCCAAAATCATCCTTTATTCGGGAAAATAAACTCAATCTTGTATCTTCGGTAAGATTAACATTCTTTCCCGGAGAAATAATTTCCACCACCGGATATGCATCGACAAGCGGAGTGATACTGTACTCGATCGGTGCAGTGTTCGGCAATCCATCCACATCCTTTAGTTGGATATGATACTTTTTCGGTTGACGGATTGTATACGTAGCCGTTGCTTCAGCATCTTTAACGTTCAACTGCAGAGATGTGGAATCGCTGAACATGATTTCAGCCGAAGAAATACTCTTGCTCGAAACGATATTAAATCGAATTGTTGTTCCCGGATACGCTGAAACATCGCCGGTATTTTCCGGCAGTTCTGACGCGGGCAAACGTGTATATGCCGGCGGAGTTACGCGGAGAACAAGCGAGCGGATCAGTGGTCTGTCAAGCACCTTGATCCGAAATTTGTCACTGCTGGCATCTGATGCGGAGACGTAGTATTCCGTCGTTGAGCGGATGCCGGTGATTTCGGTGCGATATTCGCGTGCGTCATTCCCCTGCAGTACAATATTCTCGAACTCAATCTGTCCTTCCGGGCGCTGATGCAGCGTTACATTTTCTGCAGGCTGTCCTTCAACACGAATGTTCATGGGAACATTCTCGCCGCGCACGACTTCAACATTTCCCGGCTCCACAATAAACCGGATCGGTTGCGTTGTGGCAAATGATTGTCCGTAATGAGTAATCCGGTACACCGAATCGAAAAATCCCGAAGGCGAAACTACAAACACCAGCACAAACAGCGCCGCCGCATAGAGTGTATACTTTCTCATCCGGCGTGTTCTCGTGTCATCAATGGCCCCCAGAAAGTTCAGCGGCCGTATATCACGGTAGAGATCGGCAAATGAGGCGTCGATTAAATCAGGAGAATAATTTTGTGCGAGCGAATTGCGATGTTCATATAATTGAATGGCATCGAGAAGCCTGTCGCGAATTCCCGGAAAGTGTTTGCCGATTGTCTGTGCCATGATTGTCCGCTCATCGCCGGTTTGTTTTCGCAGAAGCGAAAGAACCGGGCGCACGACAAAGAAACTCGACGAGGCAACAACTCCCAACGCGACCATACCGAACAGAATTGTTCTGCCGGTAGTGTTAAACGTCATCAGCTGTTCGCTGACAACCGCGATAAGAAATAAAACAATTGCCACTAATAACGCCGCAAAAAGTCCGTACAGAAGCGAGACCAGGTTTTGCTTCTTATACACCTCTTCCAGACGGCGAAGGATTTCGGAATATGATGAAGAGTGTTCAGCCATGTGTACTATTCTTACGAACCACCGGCATTATCGTTTCAGCAATTAATGCGTTAATGCCCAGACAACGATATTCGTTCCGAACCGCAATGCTTCCTCGCGTTTTTCGGGCGTATCGCCGTGAACTGCCGTATCGTTCCACGCGTCGCTTGGGTTCGACTCATATGTATAATAGACAACGAGCCTGCCATTATGAAACAGCCCAAATCCCTGTGGTGTTTTATTGTCGTGCTCATGCGATTTGGGCGGCCCGTTGGGAAAATCAAACTGGCAATGATAAAGCCCGTACGAAAACGGAAGCTCGCGCAGTTCCTGTTCCGGGAAAATCTTTTTCATTTCACGGCGAAACGCTTTGTCCATGCCGTAATCGTCATCGGCATAGATAAACCCGCCGTTTTCGAGGTATGTCCTCAGGCGCTGAACTTCATAATCGGAGAAGACGATATTGCCGTGTCCGGTAAGAAATATAAACGGATACGTGAGGAACTTATCGCTCGTAATTTCCACATACTCATATACCGGGTCCACGTCAACAGAGGTATTGAGTTTCACAAACTGCAGAAGATTAATTTCACCCTGCGGGTCGTTGTACCAGTCGCCGCCGCCGTATTTTAGCCGCGCGATTTTAAACGAGCTTGAGGTTTTTCCTGTCTGTGAAAACGCCTCTATAGGGATCAGGAAAAGCATAATAAAGGAGAAAATCATCAAGGATTTCATAGAGTAAAAGTATTAAATACGGGGAGAAGAAGCAAGGGCTCTATACAAACGTCTGATTGTATTGATGATACCTGTTAAACAAAACGATACGTTATCACCAATAGCAACCTACATTTATTTAATCAGCAGAAGTTTTTTGACATCGGTAAATATGTATGTGCTACCATTATCAACATGGGCATACGATGAGGGGTGTATCTGCAGTCGGTAAAAATAGACTCCTGCCGCAACATTTGCGGCGTTCCACGTCCGTTGATATGAACCGGCGGGAAGTTGTTCATTCACCAGCGTAGCGATTTCTTTCCCAAGCACATCAAATATTTTGAGCGTAACCATCCCGGCATGTTCCGGTGAAACGTGAAAGGCAATGTTTGTTGTGGGGTTAAACGGATTCGGATAATTCTGAGATACAAACGATGCTTCAGGAACACCACCGGATGATGTTACTTCTTCGCCCGGAGGCGGAGGCGGCATTTCATCGATGTGCGCAATCACGATATGATTTTGCGGTTCGTTTGATTCAAGGCCGCTGAGAATCAGTTTCCCTGCCTGGGTTGCAAATACCCAATAGCCTTTTCCCGGAAGAATGCTGTCGGCAGCAATGTACCCGTCGTTATATTCATAAATACTCGATGTGAAAATTCCGCCGGGAACAGATGTGATGGAAGAAACAGCAACAGGAATGCTGTTTGATCCAATTAAATTCCACTTTGAGCTGACATTGATTGTATCCACATTTTTTTTGTACCCGGAGAAAGAAACTGTTTGCGCGCCGTTAAATTTCAGCCAGTAGCCTGTCCCGGCTGTAAGAGTTGTTTGCGGCGTGTAGCCAAAAGCGGGTGAAAACGAAAACGCGTTCGAGGTCGATGTCGGGAAGACTGCGCTTTTATAATAATCATCCACGACGAACGGGAACGAAATAAGGTTCCACTGATCATTCACCGAAACCGTTTGTGTTTGCGTTCGTCCCCAGTGGCCGAAGTACAATGAAGGTTTCTCACCTGCTGCCGTAAAACTGCCGCCGGCATACAGATTCCCGCCGTTCACAGAGAGCGCTGCAACAATGCTGTTCGCGCCACTGCCGAGGGGTTCCCATGTTGTTCCATTCCACTTCGCGATATTACTTACACTTCCGCCACCAGCTGTTGAGAATAGGCCGCCGGCATACACATCATAGCCGCCCGATGAGTTTACTCCCGCATCAAGACCGAATACCCAGAGATTAATACCGGTGCCGAGCGCGCTCCACGTTGAACCATTCCACTTTGCGACTGATTTCGCGCTTCCACCCCCCGCGTTTGAAAAATCTCCTCCAACATAAATATCGGATCCCGCCACCGTTACCGCATAGATATCGCCATCACATCCGGCACCCAATGTACTCCATGATGTTCCATTCCATTTGGCAATTCTTCCGGCACTGACACCACCCGCGGTCGTAAATACTCCGCCGGCATACAACTCACCGTTCATGAGCGCCATCGAACGCACGCGGGCGTCCATACCGGACCCGAGGGTACTCCAGGCCGACCCATTCCATTTTGCAATATAGTTCGCTGTATTGCCGCCTGCCGTGGTAAAATTCCCCCCTGCATAGACAGTATTTCCATCTATTATAATAGAATATACCGTACCGTTGACTCCGCTTCCCATAGCAGACCATGAAGTACCGTTCCAATGGGCAACATTACTTGCCGCTGTCTCCCCGGCAGAATTAAACAGGCCGCCGGCGTAAATGTCTTTTCCATTTGGAGCAATAGCTATCGCGTAGACTGTACCCTCGATTCCGCTGCCGAGGGAATCCCAATTCACTCCGTTCCATTTGGCGATGCCATGCGCGTTTGCTTTTCCCGCAGTGACAAACGCTCCGCCCGCATATACTTCCCCGCCATACATTGCTATGGAATAGACCACATTGCCGATAACATTAGCCCCGATGGTATTCCACTGCCCGTTATCCCATAATCCTATTCGTGAAGCTCCGGTACTTCCGGCAGAAGTAAATTCTCCACCCGCATAAATTTTCTCAGCTCCACCGGGATTCGGTATAACAAGCAATGAACGTACAACATTATTCAATCCTGTTCCGATGCCGCTCCATACAGTTTTGTTCCACCTTCCCATATAATGTGTTTCAACACCGCCGACGGAATCAAACGCGCCCGCGGCAACAAAACCGGAATCATCTATTGCAATCGCGTATATCGAACTGTCCGCCCCGCCGCCAACAGAACTCCATGTTGTTCCGTTCCATCGCGCGATATTTTTAGCAGATCCGGCACCTGCCGTGGAAAAAAGTCCGCCGGCATACACATCTGTACCGTTAGGATCGATTGCAAGAGCATACACATCGCCGTTTGTTCCGGTACCAAGCGCGCTCCACGCTGAGCCGTTCCACCGGGCGACATTATTTGCGTTTCCGCCGCCTGCAGTTCCGAACGTACCACCCGCATACAGCGTTGAACCAACCGACGCAAGAGCAGAGACACTTCCATTGATTCCCGTACCAAGAGCGCTCCACGTTGTGCCGTTCCATCTAGCGATATTGCTTGCGTTGCCGCCACCGGCAGTTCCGAATGTACCGCCCGCATAAACATCAGTTCCGATAACAGCAAGCGCCGAGACAGCCCCGTTGACACCTGCACCAAGAGCGCTCCATGTTGAGCCATTCCATCTCGCGATATTACTCGCGTTGCCGCTTCCAGCAGTACTAAACGTCCCGCCTGCATACAGTGTTGAGCCGACTGCGACAAGCGCGTAGACCGTCCCGTTTGTACCGGCACCTACGGCATTCCAATTTGTTCCATCCCACCGCGCAATATTTTTTGCTTCTACTCCGCCGGCCTGAGTAAAGCTTCCCGCTATATATATATCCGAACCAATCATCGCGATAGCCAATACTTTTCCATCTGTCCCGCTGGAGCCAAACCTTCCATCCCAGAGAGAATCTGCCGGTACTGTGGTGGCGCTAAATCCTTCCTGCTCAAGACGAGGAATTTCATTTCCTTCAACACCTTTGAGAGTTGAAAATATCGACTCATTCCGAGAAATAGAAGTATTCTGCGCGGATAACAATGAAGTCATGAGACAAAAACAAAGCACTAGCAGCTGAAATCTGTACAAATTCATTGGATTGTTGCTTTCAGAATTGGGAAAACTGACGAGCGGGGACATTGATTAAGAAAAGCTAAGGAAAATTCGCGTGACAGTCAAGAACATATTCTGCCAGGGAATCTCGGGTACCATGTTTATGAATGGGGTATCAAGGCTGAACAGGTGGAAAAGAGTCAACAACTTTTATAAGTATTGATTGAGCTAATTAAAAGTTCAACGAACTCGTGCAACTTTTGAAAAGAATACGCCAGTAAAGAGTCTTGGCTGGGGCTTCATACTGAGGATTGACGTAATATGTTTTCCTCGGTAGTATCTAGCCATTCCCGCATAATACGTACAAAATTTCCAAACTCCTGCGGATGCCGTTGATTCACCTGTGGAAATCCCGGAAATAGTGTCGATCGAAACCCAACGCTCAATTCAAGCTGCACACCGCCGTGTCTGCATTTATTGATAAAATTATTATCCTGCTGACCGTGCCTGGTGTGAGGAGAAGTTACCGCATGATATCCATTACTCACGAGGTAGGCTGACAACTGTTCTGCCATAAATATATTTCCGCCACCAACCTCAATGACAATCCCTTGCACGTTACATCCATGAACTGAAACCGCAATTGATGCGTTCTGTGCCAAACGCGTACAAACAGGGTCATCAAAATGTGTACTTGTAACATGCAGTGTTTTAAAACATCCTTTCCTGCGTTCACCACGAAACAAAAAATAATCAAACCTGCCGCCAGCAAGCTCAAGAACAATTTGATCTGTTCCCGGCTCAATACATCCCCCATGAGGAGCAAAAAGCTTCACTCTTGATTTTCTTGAGTCATCAGCGAGAATATTGTAGTTTTCGGCCGATGGAATACTCCGATACAGCGCCGTCATGCTGTAAAATGTGTCTTTGTGCTTTCTGTCCATGTTTGTCAAAAAGAGTATTCAACCCCGATACCGATCTGATTATCTTGAAAACTACCTGCATCTCCGGGATCGCTCAAATTTGTCCGATTTTCTTCCCATGAGTATTGAACGGACCATTCGATCGGTGAAAAAAATGAGTAACGCAACTGTGTGGAAAGTTTTATGTATCGGTCAATTCTTCCGAAATGAAAAATGTCGGTGGGTTTTCCTGAACGGTATTCCTGGTATTCATAGTTTACCGCAGGTTGCACTTCCAAGGCTGCCCCGATGATAGGTTTAAGGTTTACCGTACCGGAGAGAACCAAGCCGTACATACGTGAAGAAATATCCGCAAGGCTATCATATACCGGGTCATTGAACATGTTCCTTCCGTTCGCCCAAATCTCGGCAAAAGATACGTTACAGTTCCCCCTCACCCATCGGGAAAACCTGTATTCACTCTCAATCCCATATTCATTGGCAGTATTATTACGTTCTTTGAATTCATCATTATATGTTGAATACTCCCGTTTGTAATTCATCGACAGCGACAATTTTGATGTAACATGCCTTCCAATCTCGACAATGTAACTTCTTTTTGACAACTCTTCCGCGATATAATGTGAAGGAAGTCTCGTGGGCTGACGATACCGTTTGTAGTACAGATTCCGCAAATAAAATTTGGGAAGATATGAGCCTTGAAAGGAAAGATAGTTTTTTTGCCAGAAATATTGTTTGAGCTCTACTCCCCATGTTGTATACGTGCGAAATGAATTCGTCCGATTCCAGTATCTATTAAACCTCGCGCGGAAAAGTGTCCGAAATTTTCTGGGAAACAGGTCTGGTGAAATAGTCAGGCGGGACTTTAGGCTAGTAACCCTGTCTGACGTGTTTGAAAGAATATATTTTGCCGGCTGAACCCCCCGGTTAAACTGATCTATTTCAGCATCAGAATATTCCATGATGTTATCATCGTAATTTTCATTAAGGCTGATGCTTCCGGAAATCCAGTCAAAACTTTCCTGCTGGACGAAGGTACTGTCCTGCGCCTTCGCTGAGTCATAACACTGCCACAGCACAAGCAGCATTAGAATTATTTTCCCTGATAAGAGCCGGGGATAGATGTTCTTGAGCATCTTCCGATTATTATTCTTCATTTAAAAGATCTTTTGACGGAATTGAAAATTTTATTGAAACTGATTTGGCGAGTGTCTGATCAAAGGTACAGTGATAGGTGTGTTCTCCATCCGGAACATCTAAAGTAAACGTGACCGCTTTTCCCGGGACAACATCTTTCCATTCCTTATAATTCACAGCTAGTGATTTTGTGGTTTGAAGCGCTTTGCGTGAAACTACTTTTGCTCCCTCGCTTACAGTTATTGAGTATTTTTGCTTTCCCTTCATTTTCTCATCATAGTTGAGGCGCGTACTAACACGAATCTTTGTCGGACCGACAACACGGAGCTGCACATCTCTCTCTTTTGATGCAACGTAATACGCTATCAATTTTTCTTTTACCTGTACTGTGGCTACTTTATCATAACTCAGTGGTTGTACTGAAACAAGCTTTCCTTGTTGTTTAGCGGGCTGAAATAAAAATCTCAGTACCGCATCTTTTTGGGTGTGTTCCAGCATAACATCGAATACAAATGAACCCTCTTCCACCTTGTAAACACATTTTCGCGCTTTGCCTGGTACAACTCCGGGCATTGAAACAGTCGCATCGGAAGGTTGCGTCTGAGTAGTCTGTGTTTTAACCTCCGTTTTCCCATTGAACAATCGAATGGTATAGTTTTGATTTCCACTCTCATTCGACTGAAAGAGCAATCGACTCATGACAGTCAGCTTTCCGGGCCCGTCTACCTGTAACCGGACCTTTCCATTGGAGTGAATCATATAGTATGATTTCTCTTTTCCCGAAACCTTAACTGAAATCTTGTCCGGATGTTCAGGTATGAGGTATCGGGTTTTTCTGCCGCCCGCAAAACCGGGCATGCAGCAAACAAGCAAAAGAACTGTTACCTTAAAACGTACCGCAGCGATCTGCTTTAGGATATGTGCATGGGAATTCATGGTCAGATTTGGTTTTCAAGTTGTGGGGTCCGGTGTTTAAAGAGATAATGCTTAACGTCAATTCTTATGACAATGAATACGATTATTGCCAGAATAATTGTTAACATAAGTGTACTTACAATAGAGTAGCGATCCTTAAAATAGAGTACTCCCTCTCCAAGCTCCGGTGCCGTATCTCCTATCTCGACAGGAAACCCATATTTCAGAGCAATTTTTTCCACATCCAATAGGTTAATCACCGGAATCCCCTGCTCTGCCATAATGTTAATTACGCCACGGGTAGGATAATTCCTGATTGCAAGGTGTTGAGTAAGGCCGGGAGGAATGAGTTTCGCGTTAGCAGTTCCGCCAAGTGAAGCGCTTCCACCTCCGATATTGACATAACATGCAATTGGTTTTCCCGCACTGATTTCTTTAAAGATATTCATCCGTGATTCAATACTCGCCTGGAGGGTTGTTTCATTCAAAACCCTCACGTTGTTTCGTTCAATCGCTGACTTTATCAGGTCCCGTCCTTCAGGAGAAAGCCCCCTTCCATTATCTGATGGCCCGCCAATTGACGCCGCGGTCGATTTAAATTGAAGAATTCCCCGTTCATTTAAAACGCGTTCCATGTCTACCCACGTCAACGTCGGAATATTTGCACCCCAATCTGAGGCGCCTATCGAAGAGATAATTATTGGTGTAATTTCAAGTGCATCACAGGCAGCAAGAAATGAAATGTTCCATCCCGGAAACGAACCAGTCATGCCAACCGCGACAATGCTGTGTTTTTTCACTTTGGCCTTTACAAGCATATCAACAAAAGCGGCTGCATAATTCGGATTGGTGGAAAGAATTTTTGCGGTGACAATGCCACGGTCTGACGTAATCGGTGTCCGCTCCTGCCCAATAAGCCCGGTGCGAAATGGATCGTTTTGAGGATCAATAGCTATGCCAAGGGTTTTGCTGTAATCTTTGATTGCCTGTGAAGCCAGGAGCGCTGATTTGGCGGCCTGAAGTTTTTTATCATAATACGGTTGTCGCTGCGGTTCAGCAGTTTTTTCGGCAAGAAAAAAAACAATCATCGATAACAATGCCAATCCGATCAGAGTTATATTACCAGGTTTTCCTTCATTCATTTTCATATTACCCAATCCTCCATGATAAATACTTCACCCCCGGTAATGATCATCAGGATAAGGCGAATAAACACCGCGGCAATGATAAGAGTGGTGATAGTTTTGATTACCCCCTGCTTTTCCATCCAGCCTGCGATCAACCCCGGGATAATCAATCCAATTGTTTGCAATTCCAGTGTCAGTGCGTTGGTTTGAATAACCAGCACTTCCCTGGAAAGCCACCCGAAAAGGAAACCGACAAGAATTACCATGACAATTCTTCTTCTGCCATAAACAAACATATACTGAGACAAGAATTTCATTGTAAGAAAGGTCAGCAGGCTTACCAAAATCGTACCGACAATACGCAACGGATGGTGAATCATTAGTGCTACATATCCCGGTACAACCATTCCTCCTGCAGCAAGTCCGAGTGTCTCCGTAAACAAAAGACTTAACACCAGACCGATTCCGATTGACTGAATGATAATTTCACGGACAGCTTCAGTATGCATATTCTATTCCCCTATTCGTAAAGTGGCCCACTATTTCCTCGCCAAACCCGACGATATTGCCGATGCCGACTACGAGCGAATGCGCATCTGTCAAAAGCAGAACATGTTCAAATACTTCTTTTGCCGACAGGTCGGTAAGGTTGGAGATTTTGGACGCCGAAAGCCCAAGAGCAACTGCCCTGTGTTCAAGGGCTGACGTCAGTTCACCCGCTAAAATAAAATGATCAGCAGTAATTTTTTGCGCTATTAACTCTGCCATACTTTCAGTCCGTTGAATCCTGTCTTTCCTGCAATTTACAATCACAATGATTTTTTTTTCCGGGGTAATGACCGGTTTTAACAGTTTCCATATTACCTCATATGAATCAGGATCGTTCGCGGCAAAAGCATTTACAAACTCCAGCTTTTTCTCTGATTGTATTACTGTAAAAATTCTCAATACCCCAGGATCGGGAATGGCATGCTTCATTCCCTCCAGGGCAGCAGATGTGGAGACTCCTAGATGCTGACACACGGCCAGCGCAAGCGCAACATTCTCTTTATGTTCGAGATAGGTGAATCCCCTCATCATATCATCTGTAATATTCTCGGAAGTTACGCGATGAATTTCCGATTTTCGTTTGCGGGCAATTTCTTCAAATACGTGGAAATATGCTTGCTCGCAAGTAAAGAGAATACCATTCTCGGGAATTGTATTGCCTAATGACCTTGCCACATCCGAAACGGTTGGGCCCATCTCATCAAGGTGGTCGGCACGAACATTTGTAATAACACCAACAGTGGAGTGAATCATATGCCTTTCCGCAAGCCGCTGATTTCCGGGAAGCACCGCCATGCATTCAACAACCAAGGTATGCACGGCCATATCCAACGCTTTTCGCGCTACCTTCAGTTGTTCAATAATGTTAGCTTTCCCAATACGCCAAATACGAACCTGCTTTCCGGAAGGAAAAATATAACACGGCATCGTGCCGGTAGTTTTCCCAAGTGTTTTTATTCCACCGCCTTGTAATCCTCCTGTGATTAACCGCGTAACCGAGGATTTTCCCCTTGTTCCGTTCACGTGAACACGTTCAGGAATTTTTTTGATAGTGTTCTGATGGCTACGGTATTCCCATAGCCCTAGAATTACGAGCAAAAAAATTAATGCTAATGTAAAAATCATTGTCTCTCTTTATTTAAGAAGTACCATTTTCCTGACCTGGCTTGACCGTGAGCCCGGTTGATCTATAGGTACAACGTCAAGCCGGTAATAATACACACCAGCCGCCATTCCTTGTGCATCCCATGTTCGCATATACACACCCGGGGAAAGTTGTTCATTAATTAGCGTGGCTGTCTCTCTTCCTAAGGGGTCAAAAATCTTAAGCTGAACAAACCCACCTTGTGGAATTTTACAACTAAATAACGTGCTGGGATTGAATGGGTTGGGGTAATTTTGTTCCAGAACAGCGTTTTGCGGCAAACTCTGATTATCACCGGCAGAACTATGATCTACGGAAATCCATGCACTGACGTGCTGGCGAACAACAGGAATGGATATCGCACCTTTGCCTTGCATAGGAATCCCAAGTGGCATACTCTCAACTGAAAATTGATAAAACGCGTCAGCATTATGAATATCCCAAGAAATCTTCACGACAGAACCTGGGTTTGAAATTTCTACCGGAAACTTTTCGATAACAATACTTTCGTGTAACACTTCCACGGATTTGTCTGAAGATCTATATCGTACATCAAATACTCCTTCAGGGGGCATCGGAGGCAGCTCTGAAATCTTTTCAGTATCCTCTGCTCTGTTGTCCGTCATCAGAGTTAGAATTCTGTTGCTCCCCCCTTGATCAGTAAATGTAAACCGATCGCCGCTCATCTCTCTATCCCTGAGAGGCCCTCCCGCACCTTGCGTGTTATTTAAATACTTACCAGAGAACAAAGAATTTATCACAATTAACCCTGGTCGGTCTACTTTAACCCAGTATCCAGAACCAGGATGTATTGAGTCCGCAGTTGAATATCCCTCAACCGCATTAAATCCGAAAATACTTGATGTAATATTTAATGGTGGTAATGGAGTAATTACTGTAGCTGAAACCGTGTTTGAAAGTGATCCAATAATATTCCAATTGTTGTTTACGGCAACAGTTTCCTGGGTTATTGGTTGACCTCCCAGAGTGAAACTTTGAGAAGACGGGTATTTTACCCAGTATCCCGACCCGTTGTTTAATGTCTCACGCACTGCATAACTCCCGGTGTATGAAAATGCTGAAGAACTCGCCTCTGAAAAAAGGACGCTTTTTTGATAATTCCCGACAACCAACGGCACCGATACTAAGTTCCAACCTGATTGCAGGTCCATTGGTATGATGACAGATGAACCGGGATCAAGGACCGAAATTGTAATTTGTTCGCTATCAGCTAATACACCGTCCGTGGCTGAAAATGTGACTGGATAATTTCCGATTTGACCTAATGTGGGAGTCCATGTAAACAGGCCGTGCCCGTTTGCACTATCGACAAACGAGGCCCCCGGCGGCAGACCATTTACTGTTAAAGCCGGAATTGTCATTTCTGAATCTGCGGCCGTTACCACAAACTCCAGAGTATTTCCTGCCAGTACATTTTTATTGCCAATTACCCCAAGAACGGGAGGGTGATTAACAAAAGTATATGTTGTCCTAAATACTCCATGTGTTCCGCTACCCGCGTAAAGTACAAATGGGCCAGATGGATCACTCTCCAATGTATAAAATTCAAGATCAGACAGCCCCAGATTAATACTTTGCCAGTGAGAACCGCTATCAGCACTAACAAAAATACCATCACCAAACGTAGCACAAAAGAATATCTTATGATCAGTTGAGTGAATCATAACATTACGCACAGAATGGACAATGGGAAGTTGAGAATGCAGTGCCCACGATATACCGCTGTCCGTACTTTTATATATCCTGCCGCTATCGGCACCGGCATACACCGTAGCATGGTTTGAGTAATCTATTGTGAGTGAACGGATAAACATATCTTGAGGCAGGAATCCATTAGCCGATGAAACATTTACCCATGACGTACCTGCATCGGTAGTCCTGAATAAATACAAGGAGTCTGTTCCAGCATAGATAGTGTTTGGATTTACGGGATCGAGAGCCATTGATCGTATCGATGTTCCGGCGGGAATTCCGTTGTTTGCCGGCACCCATGAAATCCCGCCATCATTGGTTACATAGACACCATTTCCCGTTCCTGCAAATACTATATTAACATTCGATGGATGAACGCTTAATGTTCTTACAAAATGATTTATTGCTGTTGTATCGGTTAGCCCCCATGTGACCCCGGCATCATTACTTCTATATACCCCCGTACCATAGGCAGCAGTATAGATTGTTGATGGAGAGCTGGTTATTCCAATTGATGTAATCGCGTTCGATGTGTTAAGTGCGGCGACTCGCGACCAATTGAGCCCCTGATTATTCGACATCCAAAGTCCGTCGCCAAATTCCATCCCGGCAAAGATATGTCCATCACCATTACGGCGAATAACCCTTGGGGCCGTACCGAGCATTCCATTGTTTCGTGACACCCAGTTAACACCGGCATTCATCGAGCGATATACTCCAAAACCTTCTGTCCCAAGTATTATCGTATTTTGCTGAAGAGGATTAACCGCCATTGATGTAACAGGAGATTGCGTTCCAGGAAGTCCATTACCTTGTAACCAGCCAACCGTAGTGTCACCAAGGGACCGGTAATAAAGTCCTCCGAGCGAGTCTGTACCAGCATAACGGTAAGAGGAAGTAAACTCTACAGTATTTATTTGAAGATCCTGCAAAGGATTTGGGGTGGTTCCCCCATTAATTTCAGTCCAGTTAACTCCGGCATTTGTTGATTTATACACTCCCTTCGCAGCTGTTCCTATAATTAAGCTGGAGGCCGGACTGTTAGTGCTTACTGCAATTGAACGGACACTACTTCTTATCCCAACACTGCGTTGGACTTGTTCCCACGACGCGCCTCCGTTCGTACTTCGAAAGAGGGCACCTCCACTTCCAATATCTCCGATTGACCCTCCGACATAAAGAGAGTCCGTTCCAAACAAACTTACAGACCATTGATGCAGTAAAGTTTCATTTGAAACCGGGTCACTGACTGTAACTGTGTTCCACGATGTCCCCTGATTAGTGGTTTTGTAAAGACCCGAGCCATATGTCGCAGCAAACAGAGAACCTGAAACCGCATCGTATGCCAATCCGCGAACAGAAAACGGTGTGGAAATTGACATGGCCCATGATGTACCCCCATTCGTTGTTTTAAAAACACCGTCATTTGTTCCACAAAAAACTGTGGTATTTGATATAGCAATCACCGACCGGATATATCCGTTTGTTAAGCCATTTTTTACAGAAACCCAGCTTCCTCCACCGTCGGTTGACTTAAAAACCCCCCAACCGAATGCACCGGTAAAAATGACATTCGTATCCTGTGGTGAAACAGATATAGCTTTGATAACTTTATAAGATGGTCCGGTTGTTGTCCAAGATACTTGCCCTGAAAGGTCCACGGCAAAAAGAACTATGAGTATGGATATGAAAAGATATATCCGTGAAGAATATGCGTTCATCATGAATACCTTTTAATTAATTTTAAATTACTTGGGGGGTGAAGCTAAAAAACGAAGATCAACAGAGGAGGCAAACTGAAGATGTATAGGATTCAACTATAGAGGGAAAATCAAGTTCTTCATGAGCATTTCTTAAAACAGGCAGGATACTCTTGAAGTTAGAATAATACATTTCAATAATTGGAACGTGGTCTGGTAAACATCCACTAAACCTTTGTTTCAATGAATCATCGCCTGAATCGTTCGCTACAAAGGATGAAATATCAAAATGATGAGTATTCACCAAGGTATATGATCCTTGAGAAATACGCAGTTGAGGAAAGAGTAAAACAAGTACAAGATATGCGATGCACACCTTACCTCCACGAACCAACATACACTTAACTAAACGCATCATGGGAAAAAACTACAAATTTCCAAATCAAGATGCAAATCAGAAAAATCCAAAAACCAATACAATCAACGGGATAGCGCAGAACGTAACGACTCGACTCATTACGTCCTGCAGCTACCCCAAGGAGTGTACGATAGTTTTGATAATCGCTTTGTGTAAACAGCTAACTATACTTTATTAATCCATAATTTTTCTCAGAAACGCCGGTTTTTCTGCATTACTGAAATCGGCGGATTTCGGTTGTTCCACTTCTTCCGTTCTGTATGGATTTACGTTGATGTCTATTCCCTTCCGCATGAATGCCGGCTCATCGAGCTTCTGCAAATCATGGAGTCCGGCAGGAATACGGTCGATGACTTTCGTTGTTGATTTCGCAACACGGACACTACCCAGTCCGCGTTTATTGAATCCCGTCGCAATCACCGTCACCATCATCTCATCGCCAAGATTTTCATCAATGACGGCGCCCATGATCACATTCGCTTCTTCTCCTGCGGCTTCATGAATAACACTGACAGCTTCATCGACCTCAACGAGCGACATGGTCGGTCCGCCGGTTACATTGACCAGCACGCCAAGCGCGCCGGAGATGGAAACGCCTTCAAGCAGCGGACTGGAAATCGCGGCATGCGCGGCTTCAATGGCGCGGTTTTCGCCGCTTGAAACGCCCGACCCCATAATCGCATCGCCCATCTCACGCATGATTGTGCGGACATCGGCAAAATCCACGTTGATAAGTCCCGGAACAGTAATCAGCTCCGAAATACCACGCGTGGCATTATACAACACCTCGTTGGCTTTATCGAATGCTTCCTGTAACGGCGTGTTGCGTTCGACAATCGAGAGCAGTTTCTGGTTCGGTATCATGATGAGAGTATCGACCTGCTTCTTCATCTCTTCGATACCTGCTTCTGCCTGTCCCATTCTCTTTTTACCTTCGCAGGTAAACGGCTTGGAACAGATACCGACAACAAGCGCGCCGATACTTTTGGCAATATTCGCCACAACCGGTCCGCCGCCAGTTCCCGTACCGCCGCCCATACCGCAGGTCACAAAAATCATATCACTGCCTGCAAGCGCGCGCGCGATCTCATCGCGGTCTTCTTCCACAGCACGCTGGCCGATGGAAGGATCGGCTCCTGCGCCGAGTCCGCGGGTAAGGTTTTTACCGATCTGAATTTTATTCGGCGCTTTGTTGCGCTCAAGCGCCTGCATATCGGTGTTAATCGCGAAAAAGTCGACGCCCTGCAATCGTTTGTCGATCATGCTGGTAATGGCGTTTCCACCACCGCCGCCGACTCCCACCACACGGATGCGTGCCCCGTGGTCGAAGTAATTATCGAGTTCTATCACTATCGTTTCTCCTTATATTGTTTGATGTGATGTTGTTAATTGATTATGTGTTTTATTTTTAATTTCAGATGTTGAACGTAATACAATTTTTCTCAAGTTTTATATTTCCCGCTTACAACTCATCGAACCAGCTTTTCATTTTATGAAGCACCTTCCCGAACGATCCGTTGCTTTTACCGTTGTCAAAATTCAATGGCGTGGTTTCTTTGTTCCGGAGCCCGTGTAATACAAGCCCGACGCATGTTGCGTAAATCGGGTTCTCGATTTCGCGTACCAATCCTGCGTTGAATCCGCCCGGGATGCCTATTTTCACCGGCATGCCGAGAACTTCGCGCGCTAATTCTGCCGCGCCTTTGATAAGCGCTCCCCCGCCGGTCAGCACAACACCCGCAGCGAGATGCCGTGAATACCCAGACCGCTTGATTTCCATGGCGGCTATTTCAAATATTTCTTCGATGCGCGGCTGAATGATCTGCGCAAGCAATTTTTTGTCGATCTCGAGCGGAGGCCGCCCGCCAATACCGGGAATTGTGATCGGTTCATCGTCAACAACGCTTGGCAGATAAGCGAAACCGTGCAGACATTTCAGCTTCTCTGCCTGTTCGGTCAACACGCCAAGTCCTTTTCTGATATCGTTGGTCACCTGATTACCAGCGAATGGTATCACTGCTGTATGACGGATAGTGCGGTCTTCAAATACCGCCAAGTCAGTTGTTCCGCCGCCGACATCAAGCAGAGCGATACCCACTTCTTTTTCCTCTTCATCAAGAACCGCATAACTTGACGCGAGTGGTTCCAATACCATATCGCGGATATGAAGTCCGGCCCGCTGTACACACTTGTAAATATTTTGTGCAGCCGTCACTAATCCGGTAATGATATGCACATTCGCTTCAAGCCGGACACCAGACATTCCAACCGGATCGCACACGCCATCCTGTCCATCAATGATAAATTCCTGAGGAATGACATGTATAATCTTTCGGTCTGATGGAAGCGCAACACGTTTTGTATCTTCAATTAAGCGCGTGACATCCGCCTGCGTTATCTCATTTTCCGGCCCGCTGATGGCAATAACGCCACGGCTCTGAAAACTCTGGATATGCTCCCCGGCAATTCCCACAATGACGGACTGGATTTTAATTCCGGATCTCGACTCCGCTTCAGCGACAGCGCTTTGAATTGAACGCACTGTCTTATCAATATTCGTTACCATGCCACGCGTCAGACCATCGGACAAACTTCTTCCAACACCAAGAACATTAAATCTTCCGCCTTCATCCGCCGAGGCAACAACAGCGCAGACCTTTGTCGTCCCGATATCCAACCCAACTATTATTTCCTGTTCCATTATCAATTTCCTTTCAATTCACAGCGACGCGCGGCGGCTGTCGGATTCCGGTTTACGGTTCCACTGAACCACCACCTGGTCTTCAAACCGAAGATCGATGGATTTCACCATGTCGATATCGGATGTTTTCACAAATGAATTCCAGAAGTTTTGCAGCATGATCATCTTTTTCGCTACATCGCCGTGCCCGAGAATAATCTGAACACCCGCTTCAGTGGTATAGAGCGCAACCCCTTTTCCCTGCTGCATATCGATTTCAGAAATAAAATGGTAAATCGCCGTGTCCACCAGTTGCGCCGTTTGGAGAATTTCTATTGCTTCTGCAAGATCTTTATGCCTGAGAACCTTTCCGGCTTCTGCATTCTGAACTCCCTCGATATTGCTGATCATGGGCAGGTCAACAATGGAAGCCGAACTCATATAGGGAAGCACAACTCCCTCATCATCAACAAACCGCATCTGCCCGCAGTTCAGCAATGCGATGGGAATGCGTTCTTCTATTGTAATTGACACCGTCCCGGGATAAATCCGGTTAACGCCTGCATTTTTTATCATCGGCTGTTGGAGGAGCTTCCTGCGCACATCGAATAAATTTACATTTGCCAGTGAAGATTTCGGCTGGATTTTTGTCAATGCGAGTATCTCTTTTACCGGCATAAGTGAAGCGCCTTCAACAACAACACGCTGAATTTTCAACGATTCACGCCATTCCATCGCAAAAATAAAGAGAACAACAATCCCGGCGCACAATGGAATGCAGAGCCAGAGACCCCACCGCTTACGATGGACGGGCTCTTTCATCGGAATATTTGCCGGGATGTCGCTCATGAGTGCACCTGTTTATAAATATTTTCCGGGAAACCGAGCAGCTTTACTTCAAGCTCCAATGTGATTGCGGTTTTTTCAAATACAGTTTTCCGTGCCCGTTCAATAAGCCCAAAGACATCCCGCGCTTTCGCGCCGCCGAGATTCACAATAAAGTTCGCATGCTTTTCTGAAATCTGCGCGTTGCCGATTCTTGTTCCTTTCAACCCGGCTTCTTCAATCAGTTTTGCGGCAAACGTTCCCTGAGGATTTTTGAACATGCTTCCCGAGTTGGGAAAATTCAACGGCTGTGCGCTGTTTCGTTTCAGCAACAGCTCGCGGCGTGTTTTCATCAGCAGTTCTTTATCGCCTTCAGGGAGACGGAACGTTGCGCCGAGAATAACGTCGCCTTTGAATCCGGAGTTGCGATACACAAAACCGGAATCTGCTTTGGAAATTATCTGAACTTTGTCGTTTCTCAGCACCTCAACGTCTGCAATAAAATCAGAGATTTCCCCGCCGTATGCGCCGGCGTTCATCATCACCGCGCCGCCCATCGTTCCCGGAATTCCGGCGAGCATTTCCACACCCCGCAATCCGCGCTGTACACAGAAATCCACGAACCTCGCAAGACTTACACCTGAATCCACCGCAACAACATCGTCACGCATGTGAACGCTGTTTAATCCGGTCTCAAAATTTATTACTGCACCGCGGATACCGTCATCGCTTACCAGCAGATTGCTTCCTTTGCCGATAACTGTGAATGGAATTCCTTCGCGCCGGAGAAACGTAATAATGCTGACGACGTCGGTTTTATCCGCCGGTTCTAGGTAATAATCCGCAGGGCCGCCGATACGAAATGACGTGTATTTGCTCAGCGGCTCACCGAGAGCAATGTGCCCGCGGAAAAATTTCTGTATGTCTTCCAGGCTGACCAAGGATCTACTTCTTATTTTTTAATTGCTGTAAGAACTCTTCTCCAAACTTCCAGATGTCACCCGCACCCATCGTAATGACAATATCATTCGGTTTTACAATCGACATTAAATATGACGGCACAGATTTTTTGTCCTGAACATAATGCGCCTCCTTGTGTCCGTACTGCTTTGCCGCGTTCACTATCAACTCACCTGTCACCCCCTGAATAGGTTCTTCGCGCGCAGGATAGACATCGGTAACAATGAGAACGTCTGCCGATAAAAATGCCTTGCCGAACTCCTCATAAAAATCGCGCGTACGGGAATACAAATGCGGCTGAAATACGCATACAACGCGATGACGCCGCCATCCTGCTTTCGCGCCTGTGAGCGTCGCTTTGCATTCCGTCGGATGATGCGCGTAATCATCGTAGAGCGCAACGCCGTTTATCTCGCCTTTCTTTTCCCACCGGCGATAGACACCGGTAAATTTCTCGATCCCGGCTTTCACATTCGCGAACGGAACGCCAAGCTCCAATCCGACACTGATCGCCGCCAATGCGTTTTGCACATTGTGCTTTCCGGGAATCTGCAATGTGACATTACCAAGGTCATTGTTTCCTTTGACAACCATAAACGTGGTCGTGTTATCTTTATGATGGATATCGACTGCCTGAACATCCGCCTGAGGGTTAAATCCATACGTGATAATTTTTTTCTTGCTCAACTGAGGCATGATATCCTGAAGCGCCGGCTCATCGAGACAAAGAACAATAAATCCGTAAAAAGGAACTTTCCCTGCAAACTGGATAAACGCGCCTTTGATATCCTCAAGATCGCGGTAACAGTCGAGGTGATCTGTTTCCAGCGTCGTTAACACCGCGACCGTTGGTGTGATTGAAAGGAACGATCTGTCAAACTCATCAGCTTCCACGACGATGAAATCACCGTGACCGAGACGCGCGTTGGTTCCGCCAAGTCCGTTCAGTTTGCCGCCGACAATCACTGTCGGATCGAGGTTTCCTTCCATCAACACCAAGCTGACCATGGAGGTTGTTGTGGTCTTGCCGTGTGTTCCTGCGATGCCGATACCGTACTTGAGACGCATGACTTCGGCAAGCATCTCGGCACGGCGGATAATAGGGATTTTCCGTCTCTGCGCTTCAATTACCTCGGGATTCTCCTGAGCCACAGCAGAAGAATAGACAAGAGCGTCGACGTCGCTCTCGATATTCTGTGCAGCGTGCCCTTCTTTAATCACAGCCCCGAGTGACGCAAGCCGTTCCGTGACATCGCTGAGTGATTTATCGGATCCGCTCACGCGGAATCCCTGGTCGAGCAGTATTTCGGCGATGCCGCTCATTCCGATACCGCCGATACCGACAAAGTGTATTTTCTTGATAGATGAAAACATAAATGACTGTTATTTTCCGATGATCATTTTAATGGAAATCGCGAGCAATATTGCTCCGAAAATTTTTTTTAACGTGTCAGCTGGGAGCTGATTGGCAAACAACCCGCCGACATATCCGCCTGCAATAAATCCAAGGCAGAGCAACAGCGCAACCCGGAGATCGGTATGTCCTGCTCTATAATATTGCCATGCCGCTAAAATGCCTATGGGCGGCACCAGCATTGCAAGCGTGGTTCCCTGTGCCATATGCTGTGACCAGCCAAAACCGTAAATGAGGACGGGAACGATAAAAATCGCGCCGCCTACACCCATCAACCCGCTCAGTATTCCCGCAAGAAGCCCGAGCATAATAAATCCAAACGTTTCCATGAGATGCATCCTTTCCAGATTTCTATCTCATACCGAACGCAAAGCGTTTCCCTTTTGGCACGCCCGCCGACATTTTTTGTATCTCCGCCAGTAAATCTTTTTCATGTTCATATCTTCCTACCCTGATACGAAAAAGACGCCGGCGATTTTTAATTTTGAATACGATCACCTGTGAGCGCCCTGCCGTTTGCACCATCCGTTCACGGCCGATATGGATCCACTCAAGATCCGACATCGCAATCGTCCGCTCGCGGAATTTATTATGAAAGATGATTTTATCTTCCAGCACAAACAGCCTGCGTTCGCGTGCTTTATTCAGCATCAGCACCACGAAGGATATAATTACGAATGTGATAATAATATAGAGCATCGGATCGCTTCCCCACGAGGGGAGCCGTTCAAAATCGAATGTTCCTCTGATTCCGGCATACAGTATCAGCGTAACCAGATAGAGCAACGACTGCTGATAATAAAAATCCAGTTTGTACCTGAATACTTTGGCGCCGGGCGGATGTTGGGGGCTATCCATTGCTCAACCCTTTTGATCCTTCAACCGCATAATCCGCTGCGCGATGACACGCGCGGCATCCGGTTTCGCCAGCTTTTTGCTTTTAGCGCTCATCCGCTCCAACACGTTGTTATTCAAAACTTCATGAATGATTGACATCATACGCTCATTGAATTCATGGTCTGTTATGACAATCGCAGCTCCGGCCTGTTCCAATGTTTTTGCATTCTTCGTCTGATGATCCGCAGCCGCGCGCGGAAACGGAACAAGCACAGCCGGTTTACCGAGAAGCGTCAATTCCGCTATTGTGGTTGCACCAGCACGGCAGACAACCAAATCACTTGCAGCATAGGCATAATCCATTCTGTCGATGAACGTGTTGATCCATAACCGGTCTGCGGAATATTTAACCCGCAACGCAGGCAATCTGCTGTCGGTTGTTTTTCCGGTTTGCCAGATGACCCTGATATTGTTTGCCAGCAATTCATCTATATGATTCAGTACTGCATCATTAATAGAGGCAGCGCCAAGACTTCCGCCAAAAATTAACACTGTTTGTACCCGGTCATCCGTACGGAATCCAAAATACCTGAGGCTCTCTTCCCGTTCCGCCTTGCCTAAATCTTTTCTCGTCGGGTTGCCGCTGACAAACACATGCTGAGCCTGTGGCAGATACTTTTTGGACTCTTCAAACGCGACATGAACTTCATTGACACGCTTCGACAGAAATCTTGTTGTTTCACCGGGAAAACTGTTCTGTTCCTGTATCAATGTCGGAATACTTTTGAGCGTTGCGGCAAAAAGCATCGGGCCGGAGACGTAACCGCCGGTCCCGATGACTACATCGGGTCGAAATTCTTTTATGATTGAAAATGCCTGCATCATTGATACAATTACTTTTACCGGAAACAACAGATTACTTAACTTCAAACTTCTGTGAAACCCGCTGATCCATATCGTCCTGAAATCATACCCTTTTTGCGGAACGACTCGTGCTTCGATTTTCTCTTTGGTGCCGACAAAGAGAATTTCGGAACTGGGTGCGAGTACTTTTAATTCATCGGCGATAGCAATTGCGGGAAAAAGATGGCCGCCTGTTCCGCCGCCGGCAAAAATCGCACGCAGATTAATACACCTTTCCGACAACAGTTTCACCCGCATTCACAGAGCCAACGACAGGAACCTGCCGCGCTCTCGGATGAAGGTCAGTCTGCGAGGAAATATTCAATAATACCCCGATTGCAAATGCTGAAAACACCATCGACGAACCGCCATAACTCACAAACGGCATCGGCAACCCGGTTGTCGGCAGAATTCCCAGGGTGACTCCGGCATTTATCAAAGCGTAAAATGTAATAGCGCTGGTAATCGCTATCGCAAGGTTCCGTCCGAATACGTCCTGCGAAAATCTTGCAATCTTAAAACCCCGGTACATAATGACGAGAAAGAGCGTCAGGAAAAATATCGTTCCGATAAATCCATACTCTTCTCCAACGATAGAGAACACAAAATCGCCGTACGATTCCGGCAAGAAGAAATCTCGCTGTTTGCTTTCGCCGGGCCCAACGCCGAAAATTCCGCCATGCCCGAACGCAAGAATACCCTGTGTCAGCTGGTAGTTGGTTTCCTTTGTCGGACTGTCGCCCAATCCCAAAAACGCCATAACCCTTGCTCTGCGGTATGCTGCACTCATCATGTACACACCAAGCACAGGAAGCAGTGCCGCAAATGTCATCGCAAGGTGAGACATCCTCGCGCGGCTGACAAAGAGCATAACCAGACTTAACAAAAAAATCATCGAGCCCATACTGAAATTAGGCTGAAGCATAACCAACCCCGTGACAGCGCCGATCCACACCATCATCGGGATGAACCCTTTTTTCAAATCGCGTATTAACTCTCCTTTTGTAGCGACGAGCGTGCAAAGGTGAAACAAGAGCGCATACTTGGCAAACTCAGACGGCTGAAAACCGATGCTTCCCCAGCGCAGCCACCTCGTCGCTCCTTTGGCAACCACGCCAAGAACAAGCGTAACAAACAGCAATCCGACAGCGGCAACCAATGCCGGCTTGGTGAGACGCTGAAATTTGTGATAGTCAACTTTCATTCCGATAAAAAGAAAAATTAGTCCCGCAAATACTTTAATGGCGTGGCTTTCAAGCATCTGTTCGCTTTCACCATATTTATGAAGAGCAATAGTTGCTGAAGCACTATACACAATGCCGAGACTCAGCATCATCAGTGTTAACACTGAGAAGAGTGTCAGAAAATCTATATGATTGCGATGATGTTTTAAGAGTTCCATTTATAACGCATTGACCATTTCTTTAAAGACCTTGCCGCGATGTTCATAATTTTCAAACCAGTCGAACGATGCGCACGCCGGAGAAAGGAGAACGACATCTCCATTCGCTGCAAGTGAGGATGCGACCCTTACCGCATCCTGCATGGAGTCGGCAGTATGCACGGGAAGCGTTCCCGAAAAACTACTTACCACTTTATCAGCCGATTCACCGATTGCCACAATAGTCTTAACATGTTTTTTCACCAGACCAATAATTTTCTTATAGTCGTTGCCTTTATCGCGGCCGCCAAGTATGAGAACAAGCGGCTCTTTGAATGACTGCAAAGCGTACCAGACAGAATCGACATTTGTCGCTTTGGAGTCATTAACGTATTTCACACCGTTCACTTCACGAACAAATTCAAGGCGATGCTCGACCCCTTTAAAATTCCGCAATGTCGCACGGACCGATGCCGGCCTGACATCGCTTATCAATGCCGCAAGAGTTGCCGCCATGGAATTGTAGAGATTATGATCGCCGCGAATGGTAATGTCTTCTGTAGCCACAATCTCGTCCCGTTTTCCCTCTACACTCGTCATTAACGAACTGCCGGTTTTCCATGCACCGTTATTCAACTGATGCTGAATACTGAACGGCAATACGGTAACTCTCGATGCGCCTAACTTATCAACATACAGCTTGACCATCTGGTCATCATAATTATAGAGAAGATAGTCATCCTTCGTCTGGTTCATAAATATCCGGCACTTGGATTTGGCATATTTTTCAAATGAACCATCATATCGGTCCAGGTGATCCGGTGTAATATTGAGAATTACCGATATGTGAGGACGAAATGATTGTATATGATCCAGCTGAAAACTGCTTACTTCAATAACTGCAACAGAAGATTCATCGAGTTCGGAAACGACAGCTGAAAACGCCGTACCGATATTTCCCGCGACAATATGCTTCAGTTTTGCATCATGAAGCATTCTTCCAATCAATGTGGTTGTGGTCGTTTTACCGTTTGTTCCGGTAATCGCGATTATCGGCGCCGGGCAAAACCATGAAGCCACTTCGATTTCACTGACAACGTTTAATCCCCGGCGCTCTGCTTCCTGCACAGCCGGAATATTTGACGGAACACCCGGGCTCAGAACGACCATATCCGCATCATAGAGACGATCTGAGTGCTTGCCAATTTCATACTCCACCCCCAGGGATTTGAGATTCGGGATGTGAGTTTTGAGTTTCTCCTCGGAACTGCTGTCGCTGACAAAGACTGTTGCACCCTTTGACTGCAGAAGTCCGGCCACGGCAATGCCGCTGCGCGCGGCTCCAATTACCGTCATCTTTTTTCCTGCAATATCAATTCCAGTCATTGCTTTGTTAATTATTATTTCTTCTGTCAGATTCATTATTAACACCAATGATTCAGCAACCGTTACCGAACTTTAAATGTCGCAAGGCTGAGAATCATCAGGAGAATAGCGACGATATAGAACCGGGTGACAATTTTCGGCTCCGGCCATCCCTGCATTTCAAAATGATGATGCAGCGGCGCCATTTTAAAAATGCGCCTGCCTTCTCCGTACTTTTTCTTTGTGTATTTGAAATACACTCTTTGCATAATCACCGATACGGTTTCCATAAGGAATACGCCGCCAAGTGTCGGCAGAAGCAATTCTTTTTTTATGAGAACACATAACGTTCCGATTGCACCGCCAAGCGCGAGCGATCCTGTGTCGCCCATGAATACCTGAGCCGGATACGCATTGAACCAAAGAAATCCCATCGCAGCCCCGACCAACGCCGCACAGAAAACACTCAGCTCACCATTCCCCCGAAGAAACGGGATTGTTAGATACTGGCTCAACTCGGCATGCCCAGACATATAGCTGATTGCGGCAAGCGTTAGTGCAACAATAGCGACTGTTCCGGCTGCAAGACCGTCGAGTCCATCCGTAAGATTTACCGCATTACTAGTTGCTGTAATGACAAAAATAACCATCGGGATGTAGAGGATTCCGAAATCAAACTCCATATGTTTGAAAAACGGAATCGTTGTGGAGGTTGCGTATTTTATTAAACTCGAATCAATATTTCCCGGGAAAAAATAAATCGCGCCGCCGACAACAAGTCCGGCAATAACCTGTCCAACAATCTTATATTTCCCGATCAAGCCTTTCGGCTTCTTCTTCACAACTTTGAGATAGTCATCCAGAAATCCGACACAACCAAGCCATGCGGTGACAAAAATAATCAACTGAACATAACCGTTTTTAAGATCCGCCCAGAGAATTGCGGGAATCAACGTGGCAGAAAGAACAATCAATCCACCCATTGTCGGGGTTCCCGCTTTGCTCAAATGAGTTTTTGGAGCTTCCACTTTTGCCGCTTCGCCAATCTGATGTTTTTTCAACAGGCGGATAATTTTCGGTCCGATCCAGAATGCGATGATAAGCGCGGTAACAGCAGCTGCGCCGGCACGGAACGTGAGAAAGCGGAAAATTCCAAACCCGGGCGGCCTGAATTCATGACGAATATATTCCAGCAAATAATACAGCATTACCGCTCCTGAGTAGTTTTCCGTTTCATGCAGCGTGTCGCTCCAGCCGTTCACGGAGAAATGTCACGACATCTTCCATCTTCATCCCGCGCGATCCTTTGACAAGCACAATGTCGCCGGGCAGTATCAATTCGGCGGCATATTCCGATAGCACATTTTTCTGATCGTAATTAAAATTTACCTGACAGGTGACCCGCGTATTTATCCGCGCGGCCATCTGACCGAATGTCAACAGGTATTTGAACCCCATCGCCTGAACATGTTCACCGATGCGTTCATGTTCGCGGGCAGATGATTCACCAAGTTCGAGCATATCCGCAAGGATAATGATTTTTTTTCCGGTTGAACGCATAACCCGCACAGTTTCAAGCGCCGCAATTACGGAGTCGGGATTCGCATTATATGTATCATTAAGAATTGTAACGCCGCCGGAAGAAACTACTTCCATTCTTTTTCCAACCGGCTTAAATTTTTTCAACGCATGCTGAATCTTTGCCGCGGAAACACCAAATGAAAGTCCAACGGCTGAAGCCGCCAGCGCGTTTATCATTCCCTGCGTTCCGGGCGTGGACAGCTTAACAGTAAATTCCCGTTTCCGGTCAGCTTTTACAGTGAATTTCACACACCCTTTTGCGTCAACAGCTACTAACGTGCCTTTGATTGCAAGTTTTTTTCCGGAGTAGCCATAGGTAACTTTTTTTTTGACTTTTTTTGCAAGATTCGGGATATATTTGTCATCACTATTTACAAAAGCGGTGGCGGTAGATTTTAATCCGTTAAACAATTCACCTTCTGCTTTTGCCACACCATCAAGATCTTTGAAAAATTCAAGATGCTCATGGCCGATATTGGTGATAATCGCGTGCGTCGGTTCAAGAATGCCGGTGAGATATTTCAGCTCGCCAAAATGGTTTGTTCCGACTTCAACTACCGCAACATCATGTTTCTTTTTCAAACCGAACAGCGTTTGCGGCACGCCGATATGATTGTTCAGGTTTCCGGATGTGCTTAATACATTATATTTTGCAGCAAGGACAGCGCTGATCATTTCTTTTGTAGTTGTCTTCCCGTTGCTTCCGGCAACGGCAAGTACCGGAATTGAAAACTTTTTCCTGTACACATGGGCCAGCTGTCCAAGCGTTATTGCAGTATCTTGTACCACAAAAAACGGTTTACTGGAAAATGTTGCCGTATCGGCCTGCGCATCCACAACAGCACATACTGCGCCTTTCTGAAAAGCTGTCGCAACAAACTTGTTGCCATCAAAATTTTCTCCGCGCAGCGCGACAAACAAATCCCCCGGAGCAATCGTACGCGTATCCGTTGAAACACCTTTGAATTTCATGTTGGATTTTTTATCAACATTTACAGCCCTCATGTATCCGACTGAAAGCACATCTTGCACAGAGATATTCATGCACTAATGCCAAGATATTCTTCAACGATTTCTTTATCGCTGAAGTGAATTTTTTCATTGCCGATGACCTGATAATCCTCGTGTCCTTTGCCCGCAATCAGGACAACGTCGTTTGGCTTTGCCATGGTCAGCGCCTGAACAATTGCTTTGCGGCGGTCTGCTTCCTGATGCACTGTTTTTCCCGAAACTACACCCGCCATAACTTCACTGATAATGAAATCGGGATCTTCGTTACGCGGATTATCGGAAGTTACAATGGTAACGTCGCTCAATGTCGTGGCAACATTCGCCATTATCGGCCGCTTTGTCCGGTCACGATTACCGCCGCAGCCGAACACGGTGATAATTCTTCCCTGCCGGTCGACGGAAAGGACATCATGTATCGCATGCAGTGTTTTCTCAAGTGCATCGGGCGTATGCGCGTAGTCAACCACGGCCGTCCAGCCGTCCGGTGAAATCACCGGCTCAAATCTGCCCCGCACGGATGTTGTGTTTTCAATCGCGCGGCGGATCACCGACGATGGTATCTCAAGCGCTATTCCTGCTCCATATGCTGCAAGGATATTGCTGACATTAAATCTTCCCACCAGCGACGTATTGATTTCAATTTGTTCACCGCGATGATGGATGGTAAACCGGGTACCTTTCATCGACAGCGAAACCTGTCGTGCGGAAACATCCGCAATGTTTGCCTCTCCATAGGAAATCGTTTTCCCGGAAGTTATGGACATAAGGCGTTTTCCCCAGTCATCATCACAATTAATTACCGCAAATGAACTGCCCGGCAATGTCCGAAACAATATTGTCTTTGCTTCAAAATATTTTTCCATCGTACCGTGATAGTCGAGATGATCTTGCGTCAGATTCGTAAATACGCCGACGTTGAAATTAAAGCCGTGTACCCGGCGCTGGTCGAGTGAATGCGAAGATACTTCCATCACCGCCGAGGAACAACCGCTTCCGACCATCCGGGAAAGCAAACCATTGAGCTCCAGCGATTCCGGTGTAGTGTGTGTCGCCGGGAATGTTTCATTCCCGATCTGATACGCGATTGTACCGATCAACCCTGTTTTGGATCCGCTTTCTTCCACAATTGCTTTAATCAAATGTGTTGTTGTTGTTTTCCCGTTCGTGCCGGTCACGCCGATCATTGAAAGCTTTCCGGCAGGATGACCATAATATTGTGCTGCTATTTGCGCCAGAGCAACACGTGAATTCTGAACCACAATCTTGACAACACCGGCGTGCATGAAATACGAATCCGGCATTGCCTGATCGTCTTCCATGACCACAACTTTGGCGCCATTATGTATTGCGCCGGAAATATACGTATGTCCATCGACCTGTCCCCCGCGGATAGCAACAAACATATCGCCGCGCCCGATTTTTCTGGAATCATATTGTACATGCCGCACTTCCACTTCGTGCGTCACCACCATTTTTCCGTACATTGTTTGAAAAATCTTGGAGACGGCAACGCCCTCCAATAACTTTGATAATACCATACATACCTTGTTGTTGATCACCGCAGTGTCAGCGGCGGAGAAAATTTGTTGCTTTATATTCCGGAGTTATAAATTGTTTTGGGCTGACATGTCAGGATAATTTTCATTCCGGCCTTTGCGGGTTGGCCCGGAGACGGTGTCTGATCTGTAACGACTCCTGATCCTTTTATTACCGGTTGATATTTTTCAGCAGTAAGAATGCCGACTGCTTTTCTGACACTGAGACCTGTTACATCGGGCACCAGAGAGCCTGACAACGGTACAGTGGCAACCTTTGGCTGTTTTCCTTTTGGCAATTCCTTTTGCGGACGCTTATCCGCCATAACCGTTTTGATTTCTGCCGGACCCGGCTGCGGAACTGTCGGTATCAGGTAGTTCGAAGAATTAATAACCTGTTCCGCAATGGCACGAAATACCGGCGCGCTTGTTGTTCCGCCGGTGTAATTCACACCGCGCGGATTTTCCATCATGACTAAACAGACGACCTGCGGATTATCGGCAGGAAAATATCCCACAAAGGATGCTGTATAATTCCCGGTAGTATATTGTCCGTTTACCAATTTTTTGGATGTCCCTGTTTTTCCTGCTATCCGTGCGCCTTCGATATGCGCCGGCTTTCCGGTCCCGCGAAGAACAACGCCTTCAAAAAAATCCGTCAATGTTTTCGCGGTCGTTTCCGATACGACTCTTCTGATTTGCTGAGGCTGAGTTTCAGAAATAACTTGCCCGTCAGATCCGATTTCCTTTTTAAACAGGAACGGCTTCATCAGTATTCCATTGTTTGCAACAGCCCCGTATGCCGCTGCAATCTGGAGCGGTGTGGCGCCGATTTCATACCCATAGGAAATTGTATTCAATGTTGTACCGTACCACTCGACGGGTTTTTTCAGTATTCCTTTTACTTCCCCGGGATATTCTACGTTTGTCGGGATTCCAAAACCATAGTCTCTCGCCATTTTGTAGAGGCGTTCGCTGCCGATAATGTCGCTGACTTTTGCCATAACGATATTGCTGGAATATTCCATCGCTTCGCGAAATGTCATCCAGCCTTCTTTGTGCGTGTCGCGGATTGTCCGCGGCTTACTGCCGGCAACCTGCACAACATATTCACCATTCTCTCCGAAAAACTTTTTCTCGGGCGTTACCAATTTGTGTTCAAGCGCCGCCGACGCAGTCACAATTTTGAATACCGAACCCGGCTCAAACATATCGGTGACAGCGCGGAGCTTTTGATCTTCCATCTGAAATTTTCCGAAAGAGTTCGGATCAACATTCGGGTATTGTGCCATCGCGAGAATTTCACCGGTCTTCGGCTGCAGCATGACTACAATGCCCCGTTCGGCACTGCTCTGCTCGATTCCTTTTTTAAGCTCCTTTTCCGCGACAGATTGGAGCCACATGTCAATTGTGAGAACAATGTTGTGTCCGTTTTGTGGTTCCACGCGAGGATAATCCACCGTAGGTCGTGCTTTGCCAAGCCCGTCGCGCTGAAGCACAACATAACCGTCTACACCGCGGAGATTATCATCAAATTTCAGCTCGACTCCGGCCAATCCTTTATTATCAATATTGGTCGTCCCGACAATCTGGCCGCCGACCTGTCCCTGAAAGTACAGCCGCTTCGGCTCATACCGGACAACGATGCCTTCAAGTTTTTTCTGATCAATTTTTTTAAGGAAGCTTGTATTCACCTGGCGTTCAAGCCATTCAAAACGCGAATCGGAGCGAAGTTTATCAAGATAAAATTTGGTCGGTTTGCCGAACAGTTTTGAAAATTTTGCCGCTATCGCGCGCGCATCATCTGCGGCAACTTTCGGATCTGCACCAAACGAGACAAACATTGAATTGGAAGCAATGACGTCACCGTTCCGGTCATATAACAATCCCCGTGTGGCAGGCAATTGAATTTTCGATTCATATTGTCGTTCAGCCTGATTGCGATACTTCCCCGAATCAACAACCTGAATCTGCAAAAGACGCAACGCGACCATTCCGAAAAAGAGTATTAATCCCGCCTGGAGAATTCTCAGCCGGCGGCGGAGAATATTTCCCGAATATATCGCCTGATCGCGCGGTGCCTGCTCTTTGTTTGGTTTGCCTGTCATAGCCTATTGTCTGACACCACATTTATCACAGAACGCCTGATACATATCGATCTGACTACCACATTGCTTGCAGGTTTTCACTCTTTGTGATTGTGAGGCACCTGATGTTTTAATAGATCCCTGACCAGAAAATTTCTGCTCCGGTATTTGTAAATTCAGATTCATATCAACAACGGACGGAGTATTCAACGCTTTCATAGTGATAACAGATAACGCTGCAACAATAAAAAAGGCTGCCAGCGTTATATAATATCCCGGTTGAAGGGATGTACGAATAATCATTTCGCTGCCCGACGGTATATCAAATCCAAAATCGATAGCCGCAATAATAATCATAAATACCGCACCAACATCCGCAAACACCATCGTAACAATTGACTTTGTCCGGTCGATCTCATCCAGCATCTTGGCGCTAAGGAAAATAATATTGGCGGCGCATATAATGACAATTAAGAAGTAAAACTTCGGCGTTGATTGTTGTGGTTGACCTGACATTTCTTCTTCAGAACGCTCCATACCAAGTTTATCCTGGTATTGCCTGATGACATCCTCATCAAGGGGTATCTTCCCCGTCGTCAGCTGATACCCGGACAGTTTCACAAACGTTATATCGCCACAGCTTAATCCCACCCATGGCAAAAAGAAGCAGGCAAGCACAAGGCAACCCATACCAAGATTAATTTTGGCCGCGTGCTCAATCATTGCGAGGAATATTCTCCGGCTTTTTCAAGCTGATCAGGGTCAACAGTAAATTGCCGCGGTTGTTCCTTGGGCGGCGTCATTTGTAATTTTTCGCCGGCAATTTTCCCGATGCGTTCCATCGTTGATTTTTTATTAATTTCCGCCAGCATGATTTCGTTCGCCGCGAGAATTTTCTCATGCTGATTTTGTAAATCGTTAATCTCGACAACCAGCTGGTTCACGGTGATTTTATTCCACACATAAAATACAATCAGCAACGACACGCAGATAACAATGGCGATCATGCTGAACGGCGACTGCCTTCGCCGCTTTACAGGCCTGTTGCCGCGCGAAGCATACTCATGGCTGTCTGTTCTTTTTTCACCGTTATACACATACCGGCGTTCTGCCAGATCAGGATCTGGCAAAGTTTCTGTCGGTGCAGGAATTGTTTTTGGCATTATTATATCCGTTCTGCTGCTCGTAGCTTCGCGCTTCGCGAGCGCGGGTTTGCTGTAATTTCGGTTTCAGTTGCTTCAACAGGTTTTTTGGTGAGCAACCGCAAACGGGGCTGCAATTGTTTGTCGGGAACAAGTTTATTTCCTGAAGGTTCTGATGTCTTCGATGCTCCTCTGAAAAAATCTTTAACAATTCTATCTTCCAGCGAATGGTATGAAAGCACGACAATACGGGCGCCGGTTTCCATAACATCAATACTTTTTGAAAGCACCGACCGGAGATGTCGAAGTTCCTGGTTTACCTCAATGCGTATTGCCTGGAAGACGCGCGCCAGTGATTTTTTCAAAAAACGCCCGCCAACAACTGATTCCACAACTGTTGAAAGCTCGTTGGTGGACTCTATCGGCTTCCGTTCCCTTTCACTGACAATCTTTTTCGCAATCCGCCGTGACTGGCGTTCTTCACCGTACACACGGAATATTTCTTCCAACTGTTCAACTGTATAGGTATTCACCACAGTCCAGCCGTCGTGCTGTTGACGTTTATCCATCCTCATATCGATTCTCGATTGCTCCTGGAAGCTGAACCCGCGTTCACGTTCGTCGATCTGACGTGAAGAAACACCGAGGTCGAGTAATATTCCCTGAACCTGTTGTATACCGAGATTTCGAAGCACATTATCCAGTGAAGAAAAGTTTTCGTTGCAGTACAGTACTCTGTCGCCGAACGGAGCAAGCCGATTTTTTGCATATGTGATTGCGTCGCTGTCACGGTCGAATGCAATTACTTTTCCGGCAGGCGCAGACATCATCAGCATACGCTCCGTGTGCCCGCCGCCGCCGAGCGTGCCGTCAACATATATTCCGTTGCTGACTGGGTTGAGAAATCGGAGAGCTTCTTCGGCAAGGACTGGTGTGTGGTATTCATCGGCCATCGGGGAACATGATTTTCAGAAAGGCACACAGGTCATTTCATGACTTTCGCGGCAATGTTTTCGTACGATTCGGATTGCGACTTCTTGTACTCCTCATACACTGCCGGATCCCACAACTCGATTTTATCAAGCGTTCCTATTATTCGAACTTCATCTTTAAGCTTTGCGTACTGGCGCAGTTCAGGAGATATCGAGAGACGCGCCTGCCCGTCAAGCTGACACTCTGAAGCAAACTCAAGCAACGCCCGCATAAACATCCGGTGCTCGGGGTCATACGATGAGAGATTGCGTAAATTCGCCTCAAGCCTGTTCCATTCGTCAACAGGATAAACGAAGAGACACTTTTCAAATCCCCGGGTTACCACAAACGTGTCGTTGCTTTCCGGCGAAACGTACTTGCGCAGTTTCGCGGGAAGATTCACGCGACCTTTTTCATCAACTGCGTATGAGTATGATCCTTTAAAAGATGACATTGCCTATATTCAAAAAAATTTTTGAATGCCTGAGTACCAAAAACAGAAAAAATTCCACACCAAAATTCCCCACTTTTCCCCACTGCGACTTTTAAATTTACACCTTTTTGTTTTAAAGTCAAGCAATTTGCCAAAATCTTATCATTTTAACAGATTTCTAATGCGAAATGACCTGTTTTAGCGGTTGTAAAAGTGCTTAAATTTGTTTAAAAACGATGATTTTAGACTGAGTGGGGAAAAAGGTGTGATTTTGCAGGAATACATACTAAATATAGTGGATTCTTTGAACCCTTGGGCACAAGAACCGGACCAAAAAAGAGGGTGCTTTGCCGGATACAATTGGAATTTCCGGCGACCATTGTTAAAAACTCTTAGTAATCAGTGCGTGACGAAAGAAAATATTATATAAAATTCATGTTAAGGTTTTTATTTCATCAACACCATTTTTCTGACTGCTGAAAATTTTTCTGTTGTTAATTTATAAAAATAAACTCCGCTCGGATTGTTACTTGCATTCCAGGATATCCTTTGCCTCACCGTCTCTATTTTTCTGTTAATGAGAGTCTCTACTTCCCTTCCAAGAACATCATAGATTACAAGTGTCACATGTGTTTCAACAGGTAATTGAAATTCGAGCATTGTAACCGGATTAAACGGATTGGGATAGTTTTGCGAAAGAAAGAATTCCTTAGGGGTTTCAGCGGGCGCAGACAAGCGCATTCGCAAAATAATCTGAGTGTTGGAATTTAAGATTGGAAGCATGTGGTTGTCATGTAGAAAGAATTCATTACCGTCAATCAAAAGAGACGCAACCATCCGCTGTGACATCTTACTATTGATGGTCAACGGGTAATGCGCCGACGAAAGAATGATCGGAATTTCTTTTTCTGATTCTTCACGAAGATGCTCTGCGATTGTATGTGTAGCAAATCTCACGTCGAAAATTCCTGACGGCGGAATAGGGGGAAGCTCGAACAGCCGATCGTTGCTGGAATCCGGTGTTACTCCGTAATATAATGTTTGAATGTTGCCTTCTGCATCTGAGATCGTAATCGTGTTCATTCCATCAAACATATAAATATTATTCATTCCAAAACTTTGTGTCGCTGAGCCGGGAGAAATGATAATTTGCCCGCTTTGATCTACTTTCAGCCAATATCCTTTGCCAGGATGTATGCTGTCATCCATAAAATATCCGCCTTCATAACCGAACAACGCGGATGCGATCGTTGTCCCAAGCGCTGTCAAGGAACTGCCGGCGACGGGAACCGATATTGATCCGATAAGATTCCACCCCTCAGCTACATCGATGGTGTCACTGAAGTGTTCTGTTCCCGTATAAAGGACAGGTTGACTGCCCGCAAACTTCAGCCAGTAAGCCTTTCCCGCAGTCAGTGTTTCCGCTGTTGAATAATTTCCCGCATATGAAAAAGCTTGTGATGTTGCAGTAGGAAAAACAACAGAAGTTTTTGCATCGCTCACATCAGCGGAGAGGGAAACCAGATTCCATCGGTTTAAAACGTTCGTGGAAATATTTCCCGGCATCGTGGAAAAGCTCCAAACTTCAGACCAGCCGCCCGACCCAAGAGCATTCTTCGCATTCACTCGCCAGTAATACACCACGCTATCATTTAAATCTGCAAAGGAAATTGTTGTATCAGTCAGAGACGAATCATCAACAACAGGCAACAGAAAGCTTTGATTGCTTGAACATTGGAAATGATATGAAACGGCATCTTCCGGCGTCCTCCAGAGAAACGTGAAGAGAGTTTCCTGTCTCGTAACGCTTACAAGTTTTGGCGCAGAAGGTGCACTTCCTGAAAGAGGTGTTGCCGAAAGTTCATTTGAAAAATCACTCTCGTTCCCATCAAGGTCTACAGCGGTAATTCTGAAAAAATATTGAACGTTGTTAGGCAATCCGGAGACAGTCTGAACCGTATCGGTAATAGTATTCACCGAGTCCACTAATGTTACAGGATTTGCTGAAATACCTCCAAAAACGCGATATTTTCCAAAATCTGATTCGACATTTCTTCTCCATCGAAGTATCACCTGCCCGTCACCCGGAGCTGCAGAAATCAGTTGAGGGACAGATGGCGGACCCGGGGAATTAATGACTTGCTCCACTGCACCGATATCAATTGCCGAGCCAACAACTCTCGCATGGCCGTCAAGGTCATATTCCATTTCAGCCGGAGAGAACGACGGATCACCGGCATCAATCGCGGGTGAACTTGATTGTAAATGAATATCGGGGTTTGGAAGCGTCGATGAAATAAATTTTGGATCTGCAAACATCGAGTGATTATCCTGGCCTGTTCCTGTCCGGTAACCCGAGTAACTGTTATACACAGTTCCATCCCAATCGACAGTTACGTTCTCGTCACCACCCGGCGCGAACCAGAGGTTATAATCGAGAACGTTTCCATTAGCGTTGCCAATGGTCGTCACCATCAATCTGTTCTGCGATGTGCTGTAGAAAATATTGTTTTTCACCGTGCAGTTCTGCGCGTACTGGATCCATAGTTCCCCCGTACCTGTTGCTAGAACATCATTATTGAAAACAGTGTTATTCGTAAATAATGATGTTGTCACTTTTCCGGTTGTCGGGAAATTATACCCGCCAAATCCAAGCCCTGCTTTGTCATTATTATAAATAAGATTATTTCTTACGGTAATCCCTGAAGAAATGAATCCGTTATTCTCGCATCCGATTTCCATTCCGACATCACATTGATACACGATGTTACGTTCGACAACAATATTTCTTCCGCCGTCAACATAAATTCCTGCAGCATATCCACCGCCGTAATTCGACCGTGCATTATACACGATGTTTTCCGCACACAGCCCGTTCCTCACAGCATCGTTTGCCGGAGTCGGGCTCGTCCCTTCGCCGCCAATCATATCAATGCCGATGTTATCGACATCGTGAACGCGATTGTTCGTTACCTGAAACATATCAACGTTTCCATTGAGCGTCAACGCTTCGCTGTGCCCGGGCTCGCAATCGTAGATATGATTGTTATCGATAATAATGTTAGATAATGGTATGGTTGCGTGACTTCCATATACAGAAATAGCCATCGCATCGCCACCGCCGCTTGCAGCACGCATGTCATGAATACGGTTATCGCGCAATTCGATATGACTTCCAAACCCCTGCACCCAGATTCCGGTACCGAATGATTGATTGAGATTGTTCCTCAACTCAAGTCCGATAATCTTTATATAACTCTTGTTTTCAATGAGAATGATCTGATCACCGGTTTTCCCGGTGCCGTCAACAACAACCGAATCATTCAAAAAATTTTGAAATGTAATGTATCCTCCGGCAGCATTTCCCGAGACATTTACAATGATCTTTTCATTATAAACGCCGGCGTTGATCAACACCGTGCTTCCCGGCGTCGCACTGTTCGCGGCATGCTGAATGGTTTTCCATGGCTGCGCTTCCGTTCCGGGATTTGTGTCATTTCCCGTCGTTGCAACATAATAAGTTTGCGGGATCGGGTAGACTTTATTGACGGTAAAATCAACCCAGAAAAGTCCGGCGCAGTTTGGTATAACAGCTAACAGCGTATCTCCGATTTTTTTCATCGGATCGGCATATTGTTTCCACCAGACAGAATCAATTGGATAACCGAATTGAAACGCGACATTATTTGCCGGGAATGCCATTGACCAATCTTTGAACTCCGATGTCATTGCGGCAAGCGAGGGAAAATCCTGGCTGTCATCAACAAACAGTATATCACCGCGGTACAATGGCGGCATTTTGCCCGTGAGCCAATGTTTAAGGAACAGTGTGTAGTTCGGATTATGGGATTTCACCCGCGTTTCCCACGACAGCGCCTCGGCATCTGTCACTTGCTTTCCTTCAGGATGCGTGTTGGCTTTGTACCATTCGACATCCACGCCGAAACCGGCGATACAGGGATGATCACCGTAGCGGTGTAGGACAAGATCAATCAATGTATCGACATCTGCAGCACCGGGCTCAACCTGCAACCAGATTTTCGCGCCGATTGCATCGAGCGCCGCCAGATACGATTCACTTGAATCTGCTGATGAAAATGTAACATTTGGATAACTGTCTGAAGATGGAAACTGTAACTCCGTAGTACCGCCAGACTGATAGAGACTGACAATCCATATTCCTCCCGGAGTTGTGTTGGAAAATTTCTGAGCGAAAAACTTTCCGGCGGCAGGCCAGTAATTGATGCCGGGAAATTGTCCGTTGGGATAATTATCCAGCAACCTTGACGCACGGAAGCCCGCAACATTCTGTCCGTACAATGACAGCGGATAAATGGATAAAGGAAAGAGGATTAAGAAAAAAATTGATCGAATGATTGGTTTGAGCACCATGAATTGTCTGCTGTTAAAACAAATAATTATTAACAGGATAGTCTAAGAAATACCGAAGTGAAAATCAAAGTTTAGAAGACGGCGACTAGCCGTCGTTTTTGGGGCTACGAATCACATTAAAACTCAATTAGACACCGACCGGTGGTCGGTTACCACTTTACGCAAATCTTTCCTTGATTCTGCAAACAAATATTTCGTACATTACGATCGTCTAATAACAGATAACCTTTAACTGCTATGTTCATCGGCCACTACGCAGTAGCACTCGCAGCAAAAAAAGCTGCAACGAAACCTTCGCTCGGCACGTATTTCATGGCGGTCTCGTTTCTCGATCTGCTTTGGCCTCTCTTTTTACTGCTGGGCTTAGAGCATGTTGAAATCGAGCCGGGCAACACCGTGGTCACTCCGCTCAACTTTACCGATTACCCCTACTCGCACAGTCTGCTGATGACGATTGTTTGGTCAACGCTTTTTGCGGGAATATATTATGCCGTTCGCCGTGACTCAAAAGGTGCCGTATGGCTCTGGATTGCCGCCGGTAGCCACTGGGTACTCGATGCAATCACGCATCGCCCCGATCTTCCCCTCTATCCCGGCAGTGATGTCTTGATCGGCCTGGCGCTATGGAACTCACTCGCCGGGACAATCATCATCGAATTCGGAATGTATGTCGCGTCAATACTCCTGTATCTCAAAACAACAACAGCAAAAGACAAAACTGGAACTATAGCATTTTGGTCTCTGATTGTTTTTCTTGCCGTCAGCTATTTCATGAACGTTTTTTCACCTGCTCCTCCGCCGAACGCCGAATTTCTCGCCTGGTTTTCACCTGTCGCATGGCTATTTGTTCTCTGGGCATACTGGATTGACAGGCACAGGGAAATGAGAACTTAAAAAGCTTCTTTTTTCCAACGTTTTTCCACAAAATCCCTTTGACATTCTACTATAATATTCCTAACTTGAAGTCTTAAATTCGAGACCCTGCAGGAAATATCTTCCCGCTAAAGTTTACATAATTTTCCCATTGAAGCTTTGATTCATTTGATCATTGTATCAATGAACCAATGAAAAAATGTACAAACGACTAAACACAAACTATGATCGGCCAAACAATATCGCACTATAAAATCTTAGAGAAACTCGGTGAAGGCGGAATGGGCATCGTTTACAAAGCCGAAGACATCACGCTCGGACGTTTCGTCGCCATGAAGTTTCTTCCCGCTCATCTCTCGGAATCCGCGGATAACAAAGCTCGGTTCATGCAGGAAGCAAAAGCAACCGCCGCACTCAATCATCCCAACATCCTGAATGTCTTCGAGGTGGTTGAACAAAACGGGACGATGTGCCTCGTGATGGAACTGTTAGACGGACAAACCCTGAAGTCATATCTCACCAATCTTAAAACCGGTCCAGGTGTTCCGGTGCAACAGGCGCTTTCATGGACGGTACAGATTGCCAACGGATTGAAAGCCGCGCACGACAGGAACATTATCCACCGCGACATCAAGCCGCAAAACATTATGCTGACAAATAATGGCGGCGTAAAAATAATGGACTTCGGCCTTGCGAAGCTGCACAGCGCCGCGACCATCACCAAAACCGGGACATCGTTGGGAACGCTGTCCTATATGTCTCCGGAACAGGCGCAGGGAATTCCCGTCGACCTTCGCACCGATGTCTGGTCTCTCGGTGTTGTCCTCTATGAAATGCTCACCGCGGAGCTTCCCTTCAAAGCCGAACATGAAGCAGGTCTTTCCTATCTTATTTTGAATGAAACACCGACGCTTCCCAGTACACTTGACCTGAAAATCCCCCATCGGGTGGACGTCCTCGTCAGCAAAATGATGGAAAAAGATCCTTCCAAACGGTTTCAGAGTATGGAAGAAGCGGTAAAAATGATTGAAGCGGTCAAGAAAGAAATCGAAGTTGCCGCTGTTGCCGCAAAAACAAAGGCAATCGCCGTTCTTCCTTTTGATAATATCAGCCCGGAAAAAGAAAGCGAATATTTTTGTGACGGACTTATGGGTGAGTTGATCGCGAACCTCTCGCGGCTCAGAGATGTCCGCGTCGTCTCCAGAACATCATCGATGCAGTACAAAGGGACAAAGAAAGATATTAAGACTATCGGCGGAGAACTCGACGCGCGCTACATCATCGAAGGGAATGTCAGAAAGTTTCAGGACAACATCCGTATTACCGCTCAATTAATTGACGTTGAAACCGACGCGCAGTTGTGGGCGGAAACCTACAAGGGAACACTCGCAGATGTCTTCGACATTCAGGAAAAAGTTTCTAAGCAAATCGTCGATGCCCTCATGGTAAAACTGACGCCGAAGGAGCAAGCGGTACTTTCGAAACGTTCCACACTTAACGCCGAGGCGTTCGATTGTCATCTCCGCGCCCGCGATTTTCTTTACCGGCGCACGAAGAATAGCATACAGTTTGCCATCCAGTTATTTCAAAAAGCGATTGAGCTTGATCCGCGTTACGCTTCGGCATATGCCGGGCTCGGGGAGGCATACGCAACAATGCACCACGATTTCGATTCCAAAGAACTCTGGCTGGACAAGGCAATTGAATCAAGCCTTAAAGCCCTTGTCTATGATCCTACACTTTCCGATGCGTACGCGGCATTAGGACTTGCCTACTTTTCAAAGAAGTCGCTTCCCGATGCACTCGAAGCAACACAAAAAGCCATCGAGCTCGATGCAAACAATTTTGCGGGATATTGGATCCTTGGGAGAATTTATCACACTATTGACCGTGACCGCGATGCTGTCGCCCTGTTTGAAAAAGCAATCTCGTTAAACCCGCATTTTCATTCTGCCTACGGCGATCTTCGAATGATTTATGAACGCCTCGGTGACACGGCAAAGTATCAGGAAATTTTGAACCGGCTTCTCGATCTCTTCCCAAAATACCTGTCGCAGCACCCCGACGACGCGCGGTCCCACATCTATTTCGCAACCGACCTCGCGCAGGTTGGCAGGAATGAAGAAGCAAAGCAGGAAGCAGCAAAGGCTCTTGAACTCAGTCCGGGCGACCCGCTGATGTTGTATAATGCCGCGTGTTGCTACGCGCGAATGAAAGAAAACAAACTTGCCGTCGATGCGCTCAAAAGTTCGTTCGCGGCAGGGCTCGAAGATATTGAATGGACAAAGCGCGACCCCGACCTTGACGCAATCCGGAATGAACCTGAATACATCGAATTGATGCGGGGAAGATGAATGATGAAGTTGAATCATCGGGTCATTGAGCCATTGATTTATTTGATCATTGTATCAATGAACCGATGATAAAATGTACAAATGAATGATTACAAACTATGATCGGTCAAGCCATATCTCACTATAAGATTCTTGAAAAGCTCGGTGAAGGCGGCATGGGTGTGGTATATAAGGCCCACGACACCAAGCTTGATCGTGTAGTTGCCTTGAAGTTTCTTCCCCATCACCTCACTGCAAACGATGCCGAAAAAGCCCGCTTCCTTCAGGAAGCCCGGGCAGCGGCAACACTGAATCATCCGCATGTCTGTACCATTTACCGCATCGATGAACATGATGGTCAGCAGTTTATTGAGATGGAATATGTCGAGGGACAAACGCTTCGTAAAAAAATTCCCATCCAGAAACTCGAGGAAGCCCTTGCATATGCGATTCAAATCGGCGAGGCACTAAGTGAAGCGCATACTAAAGGCATTGTTCACCGCGATGTGAAAGCCGAAAACATGATGGTGAATACAAAGAATCAGATTAAAGTGATGGACTTTGGGCTCGCGAAACTAAAAGGCTCTTTAAAACTAACACGTACATCGTCCACTGTCGGCACACTGGCGTATATGGCGCCTGAACAAATCCAGGGAAGCGATGTCGATGCACGATCAGATATCTTTTCATTCGGCATCGTGTTGTTTGAAATGCTTGGCGGAAGAACGCCGTTCCGCGGTGAACATGACGCCGCGATGATGTACTCTATTATGAATGAAGAGCCGGAGTCAATTCTTAAATATCGTCCCGAACTTCCGACGGAATTTGATCGCATCATTCGTCGCGCCCTCGAAAAAGATCCCGAAGACCGTTATCAATCAGTCGCGGATATGATTAGCGAGCTTCGCCGCGAACAGAAGAAGTCGGGCAGAGTTGTCAGGCCAACCGAGCCGGTTCCACAGACTTCACCGGCTACACAAACTGTTACTCAGCCATCCGTTGAAATGAAAGCATCTTCCGGCGGAGGAAACAAGAAAATTCTGTTTGGTGTTGGCGCGTTATTAGTGATAGCTGGTGTCGTTGCTGCATGGTTTCTTCTCGCTGGAAATCAGAGTACAATTGATTCTCTAGCCGTCCTGCCCTTTGAAAATGTTGGTGCAGGAGCAGAGCAAGAGTATCTTGCAGATGGCGTAACGGAGAGCATTATTAACAATCTTACAAAAATTGCCTCGCTGCGAGTTGTTCCGCGTAGCACTGTCTTTCGTTTTAAAGGGAAAGATCAGGATATCCAGGACATTGGTTCGAAATTAAATGTCAGCGCTATAATGACCGGGAGAATCACCCATCGCGGCAATGCTCTCGATGTCCAAGTCGATCTGATAGACATCAAACGGGAATCCCAGCTCTGGGGGAACCGTTATCAATCGAGCACTGCCGAGTTGCTCACTCTGCAGGAACAGATTACAAAGGATGTTTCATCAAAACTTGGCATCGGATTTTCCACTGATACTGAAAAGAAGATCACAAAACGTTATACCGACAACACACAGGCATATCAGCTGTATTTGCAGGGCCGTTATTATTGGAACAAGCGAAGCGCCGTCTCGCTGGAACGTGCTATTGATTATTTCAAACAAGCAGTTACACTCGATTCAACCTACGCGCTCGCGTATTCAGGATTAGCAGATTGTTACATTGTCCAGTCGCAATATGCCGGTTTACCCACAAGCGTAACCATTCCGCTTACGCAAACAGCGGCACGTAAAGCACTCGAGCTTGATAATTCATTAGCTGAAGCGCACACGACTCTCGCGTTCAGTTATTTCGAACAATTCAAGTATCAGGAGTCAGAACAGGAATTTAAACTTGCCATTTCTCTTAACCCCCGCTACCCCACCGCGTATCATTGGTATAATATCCAGCTGTTGAGGACAGGCAGGACAGATGAAGCCGCGGCTATGATTCAGAAGGCATACGAGCTTGATCCATATTCACTGGTTATCATACTCAACGTTGGAATCATCCATTCCATCCGTGGACAATTCAATGAAGCGCTCCCGTATTTCGCAAAGGCAAAGGAACTTGATCCGTCATTTGCTCCAAGTTATGCGTGGGGTGGACTCATATATCACCGAATGGGAAATAATCAGGAAGCTTTTTCCAACCTTCTGAAAGCAGTGGAGTTGTCAGGACGCTCAGGTGAGACCGTTTCATATCTTGGTTATTTCTATGGTAAAACTGGTAAGCGGGACCAGGCACTAAAATTATTAAATGAAAATGAGGGCCGCTACAGCGCCGGAACCGGTGCAGCTTATAGTGTCGCCCGTATCTATGTCGGATTGGGAGAAAAAGAAAAAGCTCTTGAATGGCTCGAGAAAGATTATGAGGACCGCAGCACCTGGATCAATAGTTTGCTGATTGATTTCACAATGGAGCCACTGAAGGACGAGCCACGGTTTGTTGAATTGAAAAGAAAAGTAGGATTGGTGAAGTAATTGATTAATTTAACCATCGGTTCATTGATTCAGTGAATAAATGATACACTTCCTGTGATCGGACAAACAATATCCCACTATAAGATACTCGAGAAACTTGGCGAAGGGGGCATGGGAGTGGTGTATAAGGCCCACGATACCCAGCTTGATCGCGTGGTGGCATTAAAGTTTCTTCCTCATCACCTCACCGCAAACGATGCCGAAAAAGCCCGATTCCTGCAGGAAGCCAGAGCGGCTGCTACACTTAATCACCAGCATGTCTGTACCATTTACCGGATCGATGAACATGACGATCAGCAGTTTATTGAGATGGAATATGTCGAAGGGCAAACCCTCCGCAAGAAGATTCCCATTCAGAAACTCGAGGAAGTGCTTGCCTACGCAATCCAGATCGGTGAAGCTTTAAGCGAAGCTCATACCAAAGGCATTGTGCACCGCGATGTGAAAGCGGAAAACATCATGGTGAATACAAAGAACCAGATCAAGGTGATGGATTTCGGACTCGCTAAACTGAAAGGTTCGCTCAAACTTACCAAAACTTCTTCGACTGTGGGAACACTTGCCTACATGGCGCCGGAGCAAATCCAGGGCAGTGATGTCGATGCACGCTCGGACATCTTTTCTTACGGTATCGTGTTATTCGAAATGCTCGCGGGAAAAACTCCATTCCGCGGCGAACATGACGCCGCGATGATGTATTCCATCGTGAACGAAGAACCTGAGTCAATACTTAAGTACCGTCCTGAGCTTCCGGCCGATTTCGACCGTATTATTCGTCGTGCCCTCGAGAAAGACCCTGAAGACCGTTACCAATCTATCGCAGATATGATCAGCGAGCTTCGCCGTGAGCAAAAGAAGTCGGGCAGGGTTGTGAGACCAACCGAGCCGGTTCAACAGACTTCGCATGCAGCACAAACGATTGTGCAGCCTTCTGCTGAGCTAAGAACATCTTCCGGCGGCAGAAACAAAAAGATTCTGTTTGGCGTTGGCGCATTCGTTGCGCTAACCTGTGCCGTTATCGTATGGCTGCTCTTTCCAGGAAAACAAGGCACCATCGATTCACTCGCCGTTCTACCGTTCGTTAATGCTGCAAACGATCCAAACTCGGATTATCTCAGCGATGGAATAACCGAGAGCCTCATCAACGGATTGTCACAACTATCGAATCTCACTGTTATGTCTCGGAGCTCGGTTTTTCAGTTCAAGGGAAAGGGTACCGATCCGCAACAGGCAGGAAAGACACTGGGAGTAAGAGCCGTGCTCACCGGAAGAGTAACGCAGCGGGGTGACGACTTGATCATAAGCACGGAATTGGTGGATGTCTCCAATAATAGTCATCTTTGGGGAGAACAATACAACAGGAAACTTACGGACATTCTCGTTGTTCAGAATGAAATCTCACGGGAGATCTCAAATGCGTTAAGCCTCAAACTAGGGAGAGATGATGAGCAAAATCTTGAAAAAAAATCGACAGAGAATACCGAAGCGTATCAATTCTATCTGAAGGGGAGATATTACTGGAACAAGAGAACTCTGGAGGACCTCAACACAGCACTTACCTATTTTCGGCAGGCAATTGATAAGGATCCCAACTACGCGCTTGCTCATCTTGGACTTGCAGAAACGTACTGCGTTCTTCCGGGTTACGGAGATGTACAATTTCGAGAAACCTACCGCCTTGCCAAAGCCGCCGCACAGCAGGCGCTCAAGATTGATCCGACACTGGGAGAGGCATACGCGACCATCGGCTACGTTGAAGGCGAAGGCGACTGGGATTGGAAATCAGCAGATGAACACTTCAAGAAAGCCGTCACACTCAAGCCAAACTACGCCACAGCCCACCATTGGTACGGAGTCTTTCTTTCCGGAATGGGCCGTGAGAAAGAAGCTGAGCGCGAATTGCTCAGGGCGCTTGAGCTTGATCCACTCTCGCTGATTGTGGGCGCCAACGTTGGATGGATGTATTATCTGGCAGGACGGTATGACGACGCCATCGCAGCAGCGCAAAACACGCTGCAGCTTGCTCCAAACTTCGGTGTTGCACATTCGGTTCTCGCGGTTTCGTATCAACAATTGCGCAAGTATGACAAGTCAATTGAACATCATCTCAAAGCTGAAGAAGACCTGCATGAATACGTATGGCCTGATTTGGCTGCCACCTACGCCGCTGCGGGGCAAAAACAGGATGCATTGGTATACATCCGGAGAATGAATGAGCAACCCAGGCTCAGCACCACGTATGCCGGTATGGCCATGGCATATGCAGCATTGGGAGATAAGGACAAGGCATTTAGTATGCTGGACCAGGCGTATGAGAATGGAGACTACTATATAACTTTTCTGAAGACTGAACCCCGGTTCGATCCGTTACGTTCAGACCCCCGCTTCAAGGCTCTTTTGAAAAGAGCAAATCTCGAAGATTGAAGAATGCCTTTATGATTGGTCAGACTATCTCGCACTATAAAATTCTCGAAAAACTTGGTGAAGGCGGCATGGGGGTAGTGTACAAGGCACATGACACAACCCTCGATCGTCACGTCGCGCTGAAGTTCCTCCCCCATTACCTCACATCCGACGCGACAGAGAAAGAGCGCTTTTACCATGAAGCGCGCGCCGCGTCTTCACTCAATCATCCCAACACCACAACTATACATGAAATCGCCGAACATGACGGGCGACTCTACATCGCAATGGAGTTTGTGGATGGGATGACATTAAAGAATCTCATTTCTGCGGAACCACTCCCTATTAAAAAAGTTCTCGATATAGCTATCCAGGCGTGTGACGGCTTGTCGGCTGCACATGAAAAACGGATTGTGCATCGTGATATTAAATCTGATAATATCATGGTAACCGCAAAAGGCCAGGTGAAAATCACCGACTTCGGACTGGCAAAAGTAAAAGGTTCGACAAAACTTACCAAAGCCGGATCGACCATCGGCACCGCAGCATATATGTCACCCGAGCAGGCGCAGGGCGAAGAAGTCGATCATCGTTCCGATATTTTTTCGTTTGGTGTAGTGCTCTATGAATTATTGACAGGCAAACTTCCCTTCCGCGGCGAGCATCAGGCTGCGCTCATGTATTCGCTCATGAATGAAGACCCTCAGCCAGTTGCCCGTTTCAATGACAAAGTTTCTCCCGATCTTGAACGGATTGTTTACAAAGCACTGATGAAGGACAAGGATGAACGCTATCAGCATATCGATGATATACTCGCCGACCTCAGGCGGGAAAGAAAAGGTTTGGAATACGCGCACGCTGGTTACGTGCGTACATCCACGATGCAGATCCCTGTTGAACAACCCAAAGCGAAAAGCAGTCTGCTGAAATATGGTATAGCTGCCGGGACGGTCATTGCACTGGTTATTCTTGCACTGATTTTTAATCCGTTCAACCTGGAAGTGAGTACGCAAAAATCAAGCGCGGAGACTGAAAAGAAATCTCTCGCTGTCCTCTATTTCCAGAATATCGCTAACCCAGAAGACAAGAACCACACCGGCGACATGCTTGCCGATCTGTTGATTACATCCCTTTCCCAATCCAACAGCATCGAAGTCATCAGCAGAGAACGGTTGTACGATATTCAAAAAGAACTTCAGGCTGATGCAAAAACAATCTCTCCGGATATGGCAACAAAAGTCGCACAACGGGCAGGCGTTTCAACCATGCTACTTGGCAGTATCCTCCAGGAAGAACCGATGCTGATGGTGACAACACGGCTCATCAATGTGCAGACAGGAAAAATCATTAATTCCCAGCGATTGACCGGTTATACCGCGCAACAGATATTTGAACTGGTGGATGCGTTATCGGGCCTTGTGCAGAACCAATTCAGCGGCTCGACTGGGCCTGAGACAAAATCGATCGCCGCTGTCACAACAAAATCGCCTGAAGCATATCGTTCATATCTCGAAGGCGTTGAGTTAAATAGTAAATTCTATTATGCTGAAGCACACGCAGCCTTCAGAAGAGCCATCGAATTAGACAGCACGTTCGCTATGGCGTATTTGGCGCTAGGCACCGCAGTGGGCGAAATCAGTAGTACTGAGCGAAAAGCCTCCCTGACGAAGGCGCATGCTCTCAGCAACAACCTCCCTGACCGCGAACGGCTTCTTATTCAGGCGGCATATGTCCACGATATTGAGAAAGATCCGGTAAGGTCTGCCGCACTTCTGGAGCAATATATTGTCAAATTTCCACGTGAACAGCGAGCATATATCAGGCTTTCTCGTGTGTATGGAAATGATATAATCAACTTACAAAAAATGATTGAAACGCTGCAAAGAGGGCTTCGGGTTGATTCGCTCGAAAAAAATCTCTGGAATCTGCTTGGATATGCATACGCCGCAGATAACAGAAGCGATAAGGCTCATGCAGCGATCAATAACTATCTCACGATAGCACCTGCCGAACCGAACCCATATGACACCAAAGGAGACATCTATCTGGTGTCCGGTAATACGGATTCTGCTATATTTTCATGGCAGAAAGCGATCTCATTCCGCAGTACTTTTGCCAGCAGCAGGAAAATTGCGTTTCAGTATCTCGTGCGTGGAGATCTTCAGAACTATGAAAAATGGATTTCGCAGTATGCCGCCTCACAAAGTGAAGACGCATTTTTTTGGAAAGAACTCATCCCCGTGATGAAGGCACTACATCAGGGAAAATTGACCGAAGCGTTGAACACCGGAATTGAATTGCTTCGTACTCACCAGAAAGAGAAACGCTCCAGCATAATATTGGATGACTACTATTATCTCCTTGATATCTCCGATGAGCTCGGGGATGCGGCCATGGCTGAAGCATATGCCCGCCTTATTGTTGCGGAAAGAGCGAAGGACAGTACAGATTTGACTGGCGGCAAGATCGACCTCGCTTACGCGTTATTGAAGGCACGAAAGACTGACGCGGCACGAAACGAAATAGCCGGACTCCGAAAGAATTTTGATAAGTTCGGAAAACGCGACCAATCTTCAATTGAATATTTTGAAGCACTCGTTGCGTTTGAAGCACAACAATACGACGTGGCGTTAAAACAATTTGACAATGCCCTTTCTCTGTACTATCGAGTGAGAATGCCGCAGATGTATCGCGGTATCTGCCTTCTGAAAACTGGCCGCACCGAGGAAGCCATCGAGGAGTTTTCTCGTACAACATGGTATTCACCCATCGGCAACAGATCGTTTGACACCGAAGACTTTATCTATGGTTATCGGTGGCCGTTCCATTCTGTCCGCGCGCATTACTGGCTCGGCGTCGCGTATGAACAGCAGGGGCAAAAAGACAAAGCTGTAAAAGCTTATAAAAAGTTTCTGGATACATGGAAGGATGCCGACTTTGAGTCTCACGAACTGGACGACGCGAAAGCCCGGCTTTCAAAATTGACTGCAAGCTGATTCATATTGAATAGTACCGCACCAGACCTTCTCCCTCCCCTGCTTCTCATCAGCGAATCTCGTCTGTTTTTTTCAGTACTGTCCTAATTTGAAATTTCTCGAGCCTCGTCATGGTTTCCCGCTCTGCGGGACTCACCATGACGGTAAGCATCACCCTGATCGGAGTCGAAGGGTATTTCAGGTAAAAGTAGACCATTACTTTCTATTCCTTCCACATCATTTCCCTCAGGTCAGCAAACAGGAAGGAACGATTTACCCGTTTTACGTTCATTCAAATATTTTTTCCAAAACTCCGTTACTTCGTTGATCGTTCACAATAAAATGTGTACATTTACAGTGACAATTTATTTTAAACATAGGGATTACACGATGAAAAAGAATGGTTTATATACTTCAATCTTGTTTCTTTTGGCAGTGACAACAGGATTGATGATTTCCGGGTGTACAAAAGATGTTCCCACAGAACCCGTTCAATCTGCAACTCCGACTGTCGGTATGTCGGTTTCCTTTTCCGGAGCCGGATCAGCCGAACAGCCGAGAGATCTTGGTGTACTGTTTACAGATTCACTGCACATCGACAGCGCAATTGTTGTCTTCTCACGGATTAAATTTCTTGCCCACGCTGATTCCGAAGCTGTTGATTCCAGCGATGACGATCATGATTCGGATGATCACGATTCAGATGATGATGAGGAGAGTGTTTCATTCAAGGGACCATTTGTCGTCCACGTCTACGACACGGTTGCGATCGATCTAGGAAAGAAAGAGCTGCCTGCCGGAACGTATGACGGAATAAAATTCAATATTCACAAGCTGAAACAGCATGAACACCACAAACACTGCAAGAAGCGCCATCAATATGATGAGTGGGATGATCCGTCAGTCGTTGGATCGAGTATCATTGTGTGGGGATCCGTCTATAAAGACAGCGCATGGCAGCAGTTTAAATTCCGTTTCAATGGAAATCTCGAATTTAAGATCAAAGGTGATTTTGTTGTCCCCGCAACAACAAGTACTGTCAACATCGCGTTGCACTTTGATATGGGCTCGTGGTTCAGGAATCCGCACGACGGGACACTTCTTGATCCGACAGATACCTCGCGCCGCAATGTCAAGCTGATCAGACAGGCAATCCGCGCGTCGTTCAATCATTGCAGGAGCGGACACGACAGCGGTGATGGCCACCATGGAGACTAACCGGCAAAATTAAACCTGAGCTGTGTTTTATGGGCCCGCGGCATAGCGTCCGCGGGCTTATTATTTTGATGAAAACGCGACAAAATTCCTGTTTTTCATTTTCCTTCCTATTTCCTTACAGGTCGACCACAAGTATCCCGGAGAAATTTTTGTCCTCTTGAATCTCCACTATATTATACCTATTTTAATCAGTTTATTTACCAGTGGAGAATTGCACACTTTCATTTTTGTTTACCAATCAACGGAAACAATAACAGGACTTTCATGATCGGTCAAACCATATCTCATTACAATATTCTTGAGAAACTAGGCGAGGGTGGAATGGGCATCGTCTATAAAGCCGAAGACACCAAACTCGACCGCACAGTCGCTCTGAAATTCCTTCCGGCTCAACTCGCGGCAACCGCGCAGGACAAGGCACGGTTCGTACAGGAAGCCAAGGCCGCCGCGGCGCTGAATCATCCCAACGTTTGTTCCATTATCGATATCCAGGAACATGATGGTCAAATGTTCATGGTCATGGAATTTGTTGATGGCCAGACACTGCGCGAAAAGATCGGAACACTTTTGCTGAAACAGGCAATTGATGTCGGTATTCAAATTGCCGACGGGCTCGCCGCCGCGCATGAGAAAGGTATTGTTCACAGGGATATCAAGCCCGAGAACATTATGATCCGTAAGGACGGCATCCCACAGATTATGGATTTCGGATTGGCAAAACTTCGCAGCGCTTCCAGTAAGATTAACCGTTTAACGAAAGAAGGAAGTACGGTCGGCACCGCCGGCTACATGTCGCCCGAACAGGTACAGGGTCAGGATGTTGATCACCGCTCGGATATTTTTTCGTATGGCGTTGTATTGTATGAGATTTTTACCGGACAGCTTCCGTTCAAAGGTGTGCACGAAACAGCACTTGCGTACGAGATCGTCAATGTCGATGCCGCGCCGATGTCATCCTTTAAACAGGATATTGATCCTGCACTTGACGCGATTATCCTTGACTGTTTGGAAAAAGACGTAAAAGAACGCTGCCAATCCGTCGCCGAGGTTGCGCGAGACCTGAGAAAGATACGTCGGGAATCAACACGCCAACGCGCCAGCAGAGTCACGGCATCCCGGCCGGCGTATGTGCCTTCGTCATCACCAGGAGAAACTCTTCTTGCATCGTCTGGAATTAATCCTGGTGCAGTTCTGAGGAAGAAATTTCACATCGGATGGATGGCCACGATTGTATTTCTTCTCTCTACTGCACTGTTTGCCTTTCTCTACTTTAACCGTCCGGCGCAGAAAGTTCAGGTCATTCGTTCGTTCATTCTCTCCCCGGAGAAAACAACCTTTGCAAATCAGGCAGGCGGGCAAGGAGGAGGGCATTTTGCCATCTCCCCGGATGGGAACAGTCTTGTGTTTGCTGCAGTGGATTCTTCTGGCAAATCCCGTTTGTGGGTGAGGAACTTCAGCTCGCTTTCGGCACAGCCACTGCCCGGCACCGAAGGCGGGTTCTATCCATTCTGGTCACCCGACAATCACTTCATCGGTTTTTTTGCTTCTGGTAAGTTAAAAAAGATTGAAGCCGCAGGCGGACCACCGTTGACAATTTGCGATGCACAATCAGGCCGCGGCGGATCGTGGAATCAGGATGGTGAAATCGTCTTTTCCCCAAACGCGTTTGATATCATTTACAGAGTTCCGGCAGGTGGGGGCACTCCTGTGGCAATTACGAAACTTGACACGGCACGCCGGGAACGAACGCATCGCTGGCCCCGGTTTCTCCCGGACGGCAACCACATATTCTACTTCGCGCGCATTACGGGCACTGGCGGAGGTTTCAACGAAGGAGATGCTTTATATGTTGCCTCGCTTGATGGAACAATGAACAAGCGCATCGGCCCTGTAAGCGGGAACGTCGAGTACGCCAACGGCTATCTCTTGTTCCTCCGGGAAAAGACGCTGATGGCACAACCGTTTGATGTGAACGAACTTGGCTTCACGGGCGATGCTGTTCCCGTGGCTGAACAGGTTCAATTCGATCCCGGATTCAGCAAAGGAAAGTTCTCAGTTTCCAACGATGGGAATCTTGTCTATCAAATGGGTAGCGCCATTTCAGGTTCTCAGTTAGTCTGGGTTGACCGCACAGGCAAACAAATCAGTGTATTGGGCGGGACTGCCGAGTACGCTTCGGCAAGACTTTCTCAGGATGAAAAGAAAGTCGTTGTGGAATTGTTTGATCCGCAACTGCGCAATCAGGACATCTGGATTTATGAGGTAGCGCGTGACATCCGGACTCGGTTCACGTTTGATGCAGCGGCGGATCGGTCGCCTATCTGGTCTCCCGATGGAAATCGTGTCGTATTTCGTTCAGATCGCAAGGGGCGGTTCGATCTTTATCAAAAACCTTCCAGCGGCGCCGGCACTGAACAGTTGCTCGTCGCATCTGACCTGGATAAAACCCCATCAGATTGGTCTGCTGATGGACGATATATTACGTATTTCTCAATTGGTGATCCAAAGACGAAGGTGGATCTCTGGGTTTTGCCGCTGTTTCCCGAAGGGACAAATGGTGATCAGAAACCGATTCCATTCCTTCAAACTGAGTTCAATGAGACAGGTGGACGGTTTTCTCCAGATATGAAATGGATTGTGTATGTATCAGACGAATCCGGTAAGAGCGAAGTATATGTACGACCGTTCCCCGGCCCCGGCGGCAAATGGCAAGTTTCTATGAACGGAGGTGCCTTCCCGAGGTGGCGACGTGATGGGAAAGAATTGTATTACTTATCAGACGATGGTGAAGTGATGGTGGCAGAGGTTAAAGGAATCGGTTCAACGTTTGAGGTCGGGGCAGTCCGTCCGCTCTTCGATCTGCAATCGAAAGGTCAAAGTACGTTTCAGGATGTAAGCGCCGACGGACAACGGTTTTTGGTGAATCTCTTCCCTACCGAACAATCATCTTCTCCCATTACTCTTGTAACAAACTGGGTGTCGGAGTTGAAAAAGAAATAAAAGTAATTGTTTCATTGATTTGGTTTATTCATTGAATCAATGGACAAATCATTCAAAGAACAGCTGAAAAAATTATTATGATTGGTTCAACAATTTCTCACTATAAAATCCTTGAGAAGTTAGGCGAGGGTGGCATGGGCATCGTTTACAAGGCCGAAGACACCAAACTCGACCGTGTCGTCGCGCTGAAGTTTCTCCCTCCACACTTAAATTCTTCCGAACAGGATAAAGCCCGCTTCATCCAGGAAGCGAAAGCAGCATCGGCACTCAACCACCCGAATGTCTGTACCATCCACGCGATTGAAGAACATGAAGGTCAACTGTTTATTGCCATGGAATTCGTGGACGGTCAAACGCTCCGAGATAAACGTGGATCGGTGAACTTCAAACAAGCAATTGATATCGGTATCCAGATCGCTGATGGTTTGGCCGCGGCGCACGAGAAAGGCATCGTCCACCGCGATATCAAGCCGGAGAATATCATGATCCGCAAAGACGGCATCGCGCAAATTATGGATTTTGGTCTGGCAAAGCTGAGGGCAAGCGGCAGTAAAATTTCGCGGCTGACGAAAGAAGGAAGTACCGTCGGTACGGCGGGATATATGTCCCCAGAACAGGTACAGGGACAGGATTCCGATCATCGTTCGGATATTTTCTCATTCGGCGTCGTACTGTATGAATTGCTCGTCGGACAACTTCCTTTCAAAGGCGTGCACGAAACCGCCCTCGCGTACGAGATTGTGAATGTCGATCCCCCTCCCATGTCGGCTGTGAAACCGGAGATCGATCCGAACCTTGATGCGATCGTGCTTCAGTGTTTGGAAAAAGATCCACGTGAAAGAAATCAATCGGTCGCGCAAATCTCGCTCGACCTGAAACGATACCGCCGTGAATCGAGCAGGCAGAAGATGAGCCGCATTACCGCGGCACGCCCGGTGATCAATCCATCGTCTATCCAGGCTGGAGAAGGATTGCGCCAGGAGCAAACTGAACACGCTCAATATGCCCACGGCATGAACAAACTCTTTTGGCTCATAACTGCCATGTTCTTTCTCGGTATGGTAGCTTTTGCTGTATTGTACTTTAAACAGCCCATCGCAGAGGTGCATTCCATTACGGCAAACATTCTCCCACCCGAGAAGCTTTCCTTCGCCACACAATCGGGCGGATCCGGTGAAGGATTGCTGGAACTCTCCCCCGACGGGACGTTGTTGGTTTTTGTCGCAGCGGATTCCGTGGGGAAGACCCGCCTCATGATCAGGCCGCTCAATGGACTTTCTACAAGAGCATTTCCGGGAACCGAGAATCCATCGTATCCATTCTGGTCTCCGGATAGCAGATACATCGGCTTTTTCCAGACGGGAAAGCTCAAAAAGATCGAAGCATCCGGCGGACCACCGATTACCATCTGCGATGCGGCCGATGCACGTGGCGGTTCCTGGAATCAGGATGGTGTGATTATTTTCGCTCCAACGTCGATCGATCGGATCCATCAAGTTTCCGCTGCCGGTGGCTCCCCCACTCCCATAACAACACTGGATTCAACTCGGCATGAGAGAACACACCGATGGCCCTATTTCCTTCCTGACGGGAAACACTTCCTCTACTTCTCGCGCTCGAGCTTCGGTGGTGTTGAACGCGACGAGGACGCACTGATGGTGGCCTCTCTCGATGGCACACTTAATAAACGCGTGATGTCCGCAAAAGGGAATGTTGCGTTCGTATCGGGCTACCTGATTTATTTGCGTGAAAAAACGCTCATGGCGCAACCATTCGATGCGAGCAGCCTTGAACCGTCGGGCGAAGGCACGCCCATTGCAGAACCGGTTGAGTACGATCTTGGATTCAATAGAGCGGTCTATTCCGTGTCGCAGAATGGAACGCTTGTCTACCAGTCGAGCGGCACGCAAGCAGGATACCAGTTGCAGTGGTACGATCGGACCGGCAAATTCGTTAGCTCGATCGGAGAACCCGGTGACTATGGCTATGATGCTCTCTCTCCGGATGGGCAAAGGGTGGCGTTCGATCTGTATGACGGGCAAGCACGAAATCGGGATATCTGGATCTTTGATCTCGCGCGCGGGATCAAAACGCGATTTACGTTCGATGCGTCTGTGGACGAACTTCCTATTTGGTCTCCCGATGGCAGCCGCCTTCTTTTCCACTCGGATCGGAAGGGACATTACGATCTTTATCAGAAAACGACCAGCGGCGCCGGCTACGAAGAAATTCTTTTCGAATCCCCTATTCCAAAAAGTCCGTCCGATTGGTCTTCCGACGGAAAATTTATTTCGTACATCACATTTGAGCAAAAGACGAAAGCGGACTTATGGATCCTCCCGCTCGACGGGGAGAAAAAGCCGTTCGTCTTTCTTCAAACAGATTTTGATGAGGGCCCCGGACTGTTTTCCCCTGACAGCCGTTGGATGGCCTACATATCGAATGAGTCGGGAAGTTATGAGGTGTACATTCGGCCTTTTATTGGGACGGATGGAAAAGTTGCAGTCAACCAGACGAGAAAGTGGCAGGTGTCCGTCAATGGTATTGCCATCTCGTCGTGGCTTCGTTGGAGCCGGGACGGCAAACAACTCTATTATGTATCAAGTGACAACAAGATGATGACTGCTGATGTCCGGGCAATCGGTGATGCGCTGGAGATCGGTACACTTACGCCTCTCTTTGATATGCCGTCGCAGGGCTTGAGCTTTTTTGCAGATGTTTCTGCTGATGGAACAAAGTTTCTTCTGGCGAGTGCGGTCGGCGGGCATTCATCTCCACCCCTCACGCTCGTGACAAACTGGATGGAGATGTTGAAGAAGAAGTAAAAGCAATTGTATCATTGATTCATTGTTTCATTGAGTCAATAAGAAAATGAACAAATGGAAAAATATTTATGATCGGCTCAACAATATCGCATTATAAAATCCTCGAGAAACTCGGTGAGGGAGGTATGGGCGTCGTGTACAAAGCTCTCGACACACAGCTCGACCGCACCGTCGCTCTGAAGTTCATGCCACACCACATTACACCTGATGAAGCCGAACAGGCCCGCTTTTTACAGGAGGCGAAAGCCGCATCATCACTCAATCATCCAAATGTCTGCACAATCTACGGCATCCATGATGAAGGCGGGCAAAAGTTTATCGAAATGGAATTTGTGGAAGGTGTAACATTGCGGCACAAGCTTCCTGTCGCATCGCTTACCGAAGCTATAACATTTGCCGTGCAGATGGGCGATGCGCTTCATGAAGCACACCAAAAGGGAATTGTGCACAGAGATATTAAGGCCGACAACATCATGATCAACGCCAAGAATCAGGTGAAGGTTATGGATTTCGGACTCGCGAAACTCAAAGGCAGCCTTAAAATCACCAAAGCTACTTCCACTGTCGGCACGCTTGCATATATGGCTCCGGAGCAAATCCAGGGTGGGGATGTTGATGCGCGAAGTGATATTTTTTCTTACGGGGTAGTCCTCTACGAAATGCTCACCGGCAAACTTCCCTTCCGCACCGAACATGAGGCCGCGCTGATGTATTCCATCATCAACGATGAACCGGAACCGATACAGAAATACCGTAGCGACCTCTCCCCTGTTCTGATGAATCTCATTTCACGCGCACTGGAGAAAGATCCGAACGACCGCTACCAATCCATCAACGAAATGGTCATTGAATTACGGAGACTGCAGAAACAATCCACAAAAGTATCGCGAACTTCCCTCTCGTCAATGCCTGTGCAGGATGTTTCCCGGATGGCTTCTTCTGTTTCTTCCGCCACTATTCCTGTTGCTGAGCCAAAGAAAAGCAAGATGGGACTCTACATCGGTATCTCTGCGGCCGCAGTCCTGATTCTTGCCGCAGTTTTGTGGATGTTTGTGTTGACACCGCCGTCCGGTGTTGCCATAAATCCCAACATGACATTTAGAACGCTTCAGATTCCTTTTCAGGAGATCGGATTTCCAAGCTTGTCACGAGATGGTGGGTGGGTGGCGTTCGCCGGAAACGCCGGCGGAAAATCATGGGATGTTTATTTGATGAACACAAGTTCAGGGGAGCCGCGTCAGATCACAACAGATTCCACAGCGTTTATGCAGACCGCTGATCTTTCTCCCGATGGAAGCCAGATTGCGTACGACCGGTCAGATAAAGGTTTTACAAAACCGGAAATCGCGATTGTTTCATCTCTTGGGGGGTTCAGCAAACGTATCGTCAACGTCGGCTACACACCAAGATGGAGGCCGGACGGAGAGCGAATCGCATATGTGTTGCATCCCCAGTGGGGAAGCAAATCCGGTAAGATCGAATTCAGATCCGTAAAGCCGAATGGCTCGGATGACCGGCTGGAATTTTCTGATAGTCTGCAAGCAACTACCATTTTTTGTTGGTCTCCTGACGGAAAACAAATATGCTGGACAAGGCGCTCGACTGAGGGTCATTTTGAAATATTCATCCGAAATCTTGAATCCGGGCAAGAACGGCAAATCACGTCATTCAAGAAATCAGTTGGGTTTGTCACCTGGACACAAAACGATCAAATTATATTTTCATCCAATATTAATGGCAACGAAAACATATGGATGATGCCTTCTTCCGGTGGCTCGCCTGTTCAAATTACGCGCGGCAGCGGACCAGATCTCGCTCCTATTATCTCATCGGATGGTAAACGACTTCTCTATGTCCAGCAGCAGTCGATTGGAAAAATTTGGATAACTTCATTGCAGGATGGTAACGCGCGACAGTTAACCTTCGACGATGTGAATATCAATAGCCCAAGCTTTTCGGCTGATGGGAACAAGATAATCTATGTATTGTCCACACCGAGTCCGACCGGAAGTTCTTCTGCGCTCTTTACGATAGATGTGAACACCCTGCAAAAAACGCAGCTTATCTCGGAAGAAACCAATATCCACTCTCCGATCTGGTCTCCTGACGGAAAATGGATTGCGTATGCCGCGCACCCGGATTCCGTGAACCATGATTCCATGAAGACCTATATTATCGACGCGGAAAGCCAGGGATCACCCCGGCAGGTTGGCGCAGGAGAGCCACGGGTCTGGATTGATAATATGTCATTTCTGACCGGGCGAGAGGCCGGAAACTGGGTTTGCACAATCGAAGGCGCACCTATGACAAGATTCTTTCGTGATTCAACCTACGCGCAGCCGGTTCTTGAAGGGAAATACATAATTTACAGCGACGCGTTGCCGACACGCTCGCCCGGCATATGGATCGAGCCCGTGTCAACATCCGGAATAATCTCACAACCCAAACAATTAATAAAATCTTTAGGGGGCATAGTGTATGATCCGTCAATGAGATCATTATATTACAGTTCGACACAGAATGACCTGCGGCGCATTTCACTTCCCGACGGAAAAGAGGAAATTGTTCACGGTACATTTCCTAATTTGCGGGTCAGCTCTTCTTTGTCCGTCAGCCCAGATGGAAAATTCATCGCGTACCTTGATGACAGAACAACGCGAAAACTCACGATGGTTGAGAATTTGTTCAAGTGAACCGGTAATGAAGGAATTGAAAGATTGAATCACCGGATCATCGATTCAATGAATAAATGAACAAGCGGAAAAATACTCATGATTGGCTCAACAATATCTCATTATAAAATTCTCGAAAAGTTAGGTGAGGGTGGCATGGGAGTGGTGTACAAAGCCCAGGACACTAAACTCGACCGCACCGTCGCGCTGAAGTTCCTCCCTTCCCACCTTGCTTCGTCTGAACAGGACAAAGCACGGTTTGTGCAGGAAGCAAAAGCGGCATCGGCATTGAACCACCCCAACGTTTGTACTATACACGCGATTGAAGAACATGATGGACAGCTCTTCATCGCGATGGAATTTGTCGATGGACAAACGCTGAGAGAGAAGCGCGGGTCAATCAGTTTCAAACAGGCAATCGACATCGGCATCCAGATTGCCGACGGGCTCGCTGCCGCGCATGAAAGCGGCATCGTTCACCGCGATATCAAGCCGGAAAATATCATGGTCCGCAAAGACGGCATCTGCCAGATTATGGATTTTGGCCTCGCCAAACTCCGCAGTGCCTCAAGCAAAATCAACCGGCTGACAAAAGAAGGCAGCACTGTCGGCACGGCAGGCTATATGTCACCCGAACAGGTACAAGGGCAGGATGTCGATCACCGGTCGGATATTTTTTCATACGGCGTATTGCTGCACGAACTCCTGACAGGCCAACTTCCATTCAAAGGCGTGCATGAAACGGCAGTTGCGTATGAAATAGTGAACGTTGACGCCCCGCCGATGTCTTCAATTAAACCTGAAATCGACCCGAGCCTCGACGCGATCGTTCTTGATTGCCTCGAAAAAGATGTTAACGAGCGCTCGCAGTCCATGAAACAAATTTCCGTTGATCTGAAAAAATACAAACGCGAATCGAGCCGCCAACGGGCAAGCCGTGTAAGTTCCGTTCGCAACCTCTCTTCAGTCGCGGAACGGCAAACCGCCCAAATTGCCAAAGAGTCGACGCAGACTGCTGAAACACCAAGGCGGCGATCAGGAATACCAACATGGGTTCTTATCGCTCTTCTCGGAATTTCTACGTTCGCGCTCGCTGTTTTATATATGCGGAAAACAGAATCCCCCTCACCGGTTACAAGAGTTTCGATTCTGCCTGCGCAAAGAACCAGGGTAGTTGAGAATGCCTCTATGGCGCTTTCTCCCGATGGATCGATGCTGGCGTATGTTGCCGAAGATTCAACCGGCATTCAAAGATTATGGCTTCGCCAGCTCCACTCTTTCACTGCCACTCCCCTCAATGGGACAGAAGGGAGTTTTTTTCCATTTTGGTCTCCAGACAATCGTTCGATAGGTTTCTTCGCGGGTGACAAATTGAAAAAAATAGAAGCTGCCGGCGGTTCACCGTTAACTCTTTGCACCGTTGTCGGCGCAACCGGTGCATCATGGAATAGCGAGGGCGTTATTATTTTTTCGTCGTTTCGGGAACTTGGCATCAACCGGATCTCCGCAAACGGAGGAACCCCGGTCCTGCTTACGCAGAAAGACACCTCTGCTTCCGCTGCCGACTTGTATTATTATTGCCCCATATTTCTGCCGGACGGAAAACACTTTCTCTATTCGACCTATACAAAACCAATGGTTGTCACCTCACGGGCAAACGACAACGGTATCTACATCGGTTCACTTGACTCTGATGAACGACAGTTGTTAATGATTGCATCCTCGAACGCAGCGGTCGCAAACAATCATCTTCTCTACATCCGGGACAACACATTGATGACACAATCGTTCGATACGGATGCTCTCACGCTAACCGGCGATCCCTCCATCATCGCCGAACAAATACAGTATAGCGAACGTTATGGTGCGGGGAGTTTTACAGCCTCTCACACCGGCATGCTTGCGTATCAGACAAGAGTTGATAATCTCCGGGGCGAACTTGTCGCCCACGACAGATCGGGAAAAATACTCAGAGCATTCGGTCAACCTTCGCTGTATGATGACCCGCGTCTTTCCCCCGACGGAAGCCGGCTCGCGTTCACGCTGTACGACGGCAACGGAGGCCGCGGAGATATCTGGATCGAAGACATTGTAAGAGGCACCAGGTCAAGGTTTACATTCAGCCCGACCGAAGAAGATGATCCGGTGTGGTCTCCCGACGGCGCTTCGATTGCTTTTTCAGTTGAAGGAGATATTGCACGCAAAGCATCAAGCGGTATTGGAGACATAGAAATTCTGTACCAGTCCCAGAGCGATAAAGTACCGAATGATTGGTCATCCGATGGCAAATATCTCGCATACTCAGACTTTGGCGCGAAAACAGGACGCGATCTCTGGGTTCTTCCGCTGAGTGGTGAACGCAAACCGATTCCCATTGCCCAAACAGAATTTGCCGAACAGTACGGCCAGTTCTCTCCTGATAACAACTGGATTTCCTACTCATCAAATGAAACCGGCCGCCACGAAATTTATGTGCAGAGTTTTCCCACGTTGGGAGGAAAGATGCAGGTTTCAACACAGGGAGGATCGCAGGCACACTGGAGCGCGAATGGCAAGGAACTTTATTATCTCGATCCCAACGGAAAGCTGATGGTCGTGGATGTTATACGAACGGGAACTTCAATTCAGTTTGGATTGCCAAAACTTCTGTTTCAGACAAGCCTTGAAAGCCTCACCGGGCCCGGACACAGGTATGATGTTACCCGCGACGGCCTGCAGTTTGTTGTCAATGACCAAAAGGAAATTGAATTACGCGCCGATCCGGTTAACCTTGTGATCAACTGGACTTCTGAATTGAAAAAATGAGACAGCGGATGAATGGATTGAGTCATTGAATCATCGGTTCATTTTACCATTGATTCAATGAGTTGATGGACAAATGAAAAAATGCATCTATGTGATTTGCGCCGATTAAAAGTGCGACGAGGGTGGAGACCTAAAATCTACCAAATGACTTTCTTTGATTCTTCTTTGTAATTTAATGAGTTACAAGCCAAGCAATATCGTAACCGAATTTTTCGTTGTTATCTTTGTAGCATTAGTTTGTGGTTCTGGGATAGGCTGGCTGCAATGTATGATAGCATTACGTCTTATGATAGGCGGCTACGGACTTGTATTGGGTGCACTCATTTCTATGATACTAACTCCATTTACCTACTATTTTTTACTGAAGAAGAAAATCAATCTAAAGGAGTTTATCTCTACCCTTTCTCTCTGTGTCTTTGGGGGTATTATTTCTGCTTTAGTTTTGGGTCCACTTTCATTTATCGTTACCCCAACGATACTTATTGTTTGCGGTCTATATCTACATCTATCAAGAACAACCCAGGATCAAAAATAGGTGTAGTCAGGTCTTTACTCTTTGACATTCACCTCCCTTCTCCGTACTTTACACCCGTCGGCTGTGTGATTCCCGCTTAATTTTCAGCTTTTCAGATAAAAATATCAGCATTGGCGGCGAATCAATTCCCCCGTACCTGCGTATCTCTGTATGTCAACCTTTTACAGGGAGATGGAGTCTAATGGTAACAGCAGCCGAAGGCGTTGGAGCATTCACCCCCACTGAAAGTGAGCAGTTATGAAACTCTTAAATCTTTTCCGCGAGAAACTTAAAAACAAAAAATTGGCGTACCCCCTTGCCGGGCTTACGATCCTGATTATTCTCTTCATCGTGCTGTCGGCTTCGAAGAAAGAATCGATCGCGTCCATCGATGTGAAACGCGGTGAGTTTCTCATCAGCATCAAGAGCTCCGGTGAAATCCGCGCAGCAAATTCACTTACACTTACCACCCCCCGCCTCCGGTACGGGCAGATGCAGATTATCTACATTATCCCGGAAGGAACCACAGTGAAAGCGGGTGACGTCGTTGTCCGGTTCGGCACAACCGACGTCGACAAAACTATCTCCGATAAAGAATCGGAATTGAGCATCAATAAATCGGAGCTGGACAAATTTATGGCGGACAAGGCGCTGAGACTTTCTGAGCTCGAAGGAAATCTTCGCAACGCGGAACTCTCCTACGACCAGGCCAAACTGCAGGTCGAAAAAATGAAGTTCGAAGCCGACGTCCAGCGCAAGGAATCCGAAATTAATCTCGAACGCAACCGCATTGCCTTCGAACAGGCGAAACGTAAACTCGATTCACAGGGCGTTGTGGATAAATCCGAAGAACGGAAATTGTCCCTCAAAGTTCAGCAAATCCAAAACGACCTGAACCGCGCGAAACAGGATAAAGACCAGTACACGCTCAAAGCAACACTCGGCGGACTCGCCGTTCTTGAAACCAACTGGAACACGGGACGCAAAGTCGCGGTCGGCGATTCTCCCTGGGGCGGTATGTCGTTGGTCAGTCTGCCTGATTTATCAAAAATGCAGTCGGTCACCAACGTGAACGAAGTGGATGTCAGCAAGGTGAAGAAAGGGCAGAAAGTAAAAATAAAACTCGATGCCTTCCCGGAAAAAACATTTGATGGAACGGTGCAATCCGTCGGCACCATCGGACAGCAAAAAGACCAGAACTCATCCACCAAAACATTTGAAATCGTCGTCGATATCGACGGCACTGACCCGGTCCTCAAACCGGGCATGACCACCAGCAATGAAATCGTGATGTCTTCCATCGCCGACACGTTATTCATTCCCATCGAAGCAGTCTTTGAAAAAGACGGTAAGACCATTGTCTATAAAGACTCGCACGCGCATGAAGTAACGCTCGGCGCGAAGAACAGTAATTTCGTTGTCATCTCTTCGGGACTGCAAAGCGGCGATAAAGTTTCCCTCCGCGATCCCGAAGCTCCGGCCACAGCATCAACCGCCTCTGCCTCCGAGAAAAAGCAGTGAACTTTGAAGAAAGCGTCCGCATCGGTATGGCGGGTCTTCTTGCCCACCGTATCCGTTCGGTACTGACAGCTCTCGGCATTATCTTTGGCGTTGCCGCCGTCATCGCGATGCTCTCCATCGGCGAAGGCGCGCGCCTTGAAGCACTCGAACAAATCCGTCTGATGGGCATTAACAATATTATTATCCGCACGAAAGAACTCAGCCCCGAATCGTTTGACAAATCAAAAGCGAATTTTTCCCCCGGGCTTCTCGCCATGGACGGCGAAGCCGTAAAAGAAGTCTGTCCGGATATCGAAGCAATTGTCCCGCACTGGGAGAAAGGCACGCAGGCGCATTACAACGCCGAGCATACGGAGGTAAAGCTCATCGGCACAACGCCGGAATTTCTTGAGTGTTATGGTTACAATATGTCGTCGGGGAGATTTTTCGACGCGGCGCACATGGAAGGCCAGGCAAACGTCTGCATCCTCGGCAGCGATGTCAAAGATAAACTGTTTCATTTCGAACAGCCGATCGGTCAATCAATTAAAATCGACGACCAATGGTTTGCTGTTATCGGCGTGATGACCCGCCAGCTGAACCCCGCAAAAAAATTAGAGAATCTGGAAACCCGCAACCTGAATGTCGATGTATATATTCCGCTGACCACAGCTCAATATAAATTGGAGCGTTTTAAAGGTCCAAGCGGTTCCAACGTAAGATTTTTCGGTGGAGGTGTCAGTGTTTCGAGCGGAGGAAAAACGCCGCGCCCGAAAATGGAACTCGACCAGATCACCATCAAACTCGCTTCCGAAAACCGCATCAATGAACTTACCGATATCATCCGCCGCGTGATGGCACGACGGCATTACGGCGTGAATGATTACGAGATCATCGTCCCCGAAGCTCTTGTACAGCAAAGCCAGAAGACACAACAGGTTTTTAACGTTGTCATGGGAGCGATCGCAAGCATCTCGCTTCTCGTCGGCGGCATCGGTATCATGAACATCATGCTCGCTTCCGTATTGGAGCGGACAAAAGAAATCGGCATACGCCGCGCAATGGGCGCGACACGCTCCGACGTGCTCACACAATTTTTATTTGAAGCCCTGTTTCTCAGCGTTGTCGGTGGTCTTATCGGCATCATTCTCGGCTGGTTGTTGACAAGCGCGATCACGTTTTACGCGGAATGGAGAACCGTGGTCTCTATTCCGGCTGTTCTTCTTGCGTTCACCGTATCCGCTGCGGTCGGTGTCGCGTTCGGATATTATCCCGCGAAAAAAGCGGCTTCCCAAAATCCCATCGAATCACTTCGTTACGAATAAACGGATGAAATATTTTTTAACAGTTCTCTCGTTCAGTATTGTTATCGGCAATTTTTCGAATGCACAGGTCATACACCGCCTTACGCTTCCGCAAAGCATCGAGATGGCTGTACAAAAGGGGTTAGTCGCAAGCGATGTTACCGCGCAGTACTGGGCTTCCAGGAACAGAGCAGAATCCGCGCGCAGGTCGCAATGGACTTCGTTGTCGCTCTCTGTTGCCGCGCCTGATTATTCCGAATCACTGTCACAGCAATTCAATCCCCTCACCGGTAACTACGAATACTATCAACTGCAATCGACAAACTATCAGAGCTCTCTCGTTCTGAATCAGCCGCTGACATTTACCGGCGGGACACTTCGGCTCCGTCAGTCGTTGCTCGGCAGGGAACAGATTTCCGGGCTGTCGGGAACCAACAATACCATCAAAAATTATTTCGGCGACTTCTCTATCGAACTGCAGCAGCCGATTCTCACCAGCAATCAGCACCGTATCAACGCCGAGCGCGCGGATATCGGACTCGAACAGGCTGAATCGGATTTCCTTAACGCACAGCTTGATTTGGTGTATCGCGTAACGGAAAGTTTTTACACGCTCTTCCAACAGGTCCAGCGGCTTGCAATAACCAAAGAGCAGGTAAAGCAAAATGAAGAATCGTATCGGACTGCGCAATCGAAATTTACCGGCGGACTTATCCCCGAAGTCGATGTTCTTCAATCCGATGTCGATCTCGCTTCCAGCCGCAATGATTCTTTAACTGGTGAACGCGAACTGGCTAGAGCGAAAAATGATTTCCGCCTTTTGCTTGGTATTCCTTCCGAAGAGGATGTCGAGGTTATCGCTGAATTATCCTACACTCCCGTCATCATAGACAACCAAAAGGCCATCGCCTCTGCGCTTGAAAACCGTTCCGATGCCGTGAATGCCGAGCGCGATATCCATCTTAAAGAGCTTAGCGTCTCTTCGGCGAAAGCGCAGAATAATTTCCGGTTCGATATCAGCGCGAGATACGGCGTCAACAAAACGGACACACTGTTTAAAAATATTTTTCAGGATTTCAACCGTTCGCGCAGCGCTTCGCTGACGTTTTCCATTCCCATCTTCGACTGGGGCAGCAGAGGAATGAACGTCGAAGCCGCCGAAATCGAATACCATAATGCAACGACACAACGTGATTACATCCGCCAGCAGGTCCGGCAGGAAACATCAGATTTGCTGAATCGAATTGCCGTCGCGCAATCAAGGATTGACGTGTTACAGAAATCAGTTACCGTCGCGCAACAAAGTTATGATATTTCATTACAACGATTCCGCAACGGGACCATCAATCGCAACGATCTTGCCCAGGCGCAGCAACGACTGACCGCCGCAAAAATAAACTCCCTCAATGCTCTCATCGATTACCAGCTCGGTATCGCCGACCTCAAGCGAAAAACCCATTGGGATTTTGAGCGAAACTCGCCTGTAGAACCAATCTTCCGGAGTGAGCAATAAATTGATTCATTGAATCATTGGTTCATTTTTTAATGATTCAATGGTTAAATGATAAAATGTAAAAATCGCCCCATTGAGATTGTCCTAAATTATTGGTAGTTTGAATGCCTCATAGGCATTGATTCATTGAATCGATGGATAAATGATTAAATGAAAAAATTTCAATGATTGGTTCCACCATATCTCACTATAAAATCCTCGAAAAGCTCGGTGAAGGCGGGATGGGAATCGTTTATAAAGCCGAAGACCTTGTTCTCCACCGCCATGTCGCCCTGAAAGTTCCGTCCGAGCAATTGTTCCGTGACAATGATGTGCGTGAACGTTTTCTCAATGAAGCACGCATGGCCGCAACCCTGCTTCATCAGAACGTCACTGTCGTATATGGGATTGGTGAACACAACGGAACGCCATTTATCGTTATGGAATATGTTGACGGATTTACACTCCGTCATGCAATCCGTACCCGCGGGCCGCTTCCCCTCAATGAGTTCATCAACATCGCGATTCAATTATGCGAAGGGCTCAAGGCAGTTCATGATAAAGAAGTACTGCACCGCGATATTAAAACGGAGAACGTTCTTCTGACCGAAAAAAATTCCGTAAAAATTGCAGACTGCGGGCTGGCAGCGAGATTTATTCACCAGGAAGGCCTGGAAAACACATTAGGTATTGCCGGGACTACCGCATATATGTCGCCCGAACAAATCCGGGGCGCCGCGCTTGACCAGCGAAGCGATTTGTTTTCAGCAGGCGTTGTCCTCTATGAAATGTTAACCGGACATCTGCCTTTTGAAGCGGATCATCCGACAGCGCTTAAGTACCTGATTACCAACAGCGAGCCGAAACCTATTGAGGAATACAGAAAAGATATATCGGAGAGAGTTTTACACATAGTCTACCGGTCATTAAAAAAGAATCCCGCCGACCGTTATCAGAATGTTGATCAAATAATTCACGATCTCCGTATCAATAACCTCTACTGAGCCAGTATGAAAGAACAAACTATTTCCCGCTATATAATTATTGAAAAACTCGGTGAGGGAGGAACTGCCCGCCGTAGCTTCCATTTATTTTTTAAGGTGCTCTCATGATTGGCACGACCATTTCCCACTATAAGATCTTGGAGAAACTGGGCGAAGGCGGAATGGGTGTCGTCTATAAAGCCCAGGACACCAAGCTCGATCGTATGGTCGCTCTCAAGTTTTTGCCGGAGAGGCTCCGCACTTCAGAGCAGGATAAGACCCGCTTTATCCAGGAAGCCAAAGCCGCTTCATCGCTCAACCATCCTAACGTCTGTACTATCCACGATATCCACGAACATGACGGCGAGATGTTTATTGTCATGGAATATGTGGACGGCATGACGCTGCGAAAAAAACTTGAGAACGGTCCGATGAGTGTTCACGACGCCGCAATGTACGGGATCCAGATCGGTGAAGCATTGATGGAAGCGCACTCAAAATCGATTGTACACCGCGATATTAAATCCGACAACATCATGCTGAACACGAAGAACCAGATTAAAGTCATGGACTTCGGGCTGGCAAAACTGAAGGGGACATTAAAGCTCACCAAAACCTCGAGCACAATCGGAACGCTCGCGTATATGTCACCAGAGCAAATTCAGGGGGGCGAAGTTGACAGCAGGTCGGATATTTTTTCGTTCGGTGTACTGCTGTTTGAAATGCTCACTTGCCAGATGCCGTTCCGCAGCGCGCATGAAGCCGCGATGCTCTATTCTATTGTGAACGAAGAGCCGGATTCCGTAGAAAAACACCGTTCGGATATTCCCGCTGTGCTCGTTAATCTGATTCAGCGGACACTGGAAAAAAATCCTGACGACCGGTATCAGTCTGTAGGAGATCTGGTCATCGAACTGCGCCGCGTCCTGAAGCAATCTTCGAAAGTCGTCACAAAAACAATCAATATCCCCACGGAATTTCAAAACAAAGAACAGCAGACGACATCCATCCCTCACCCGACGGTTGAACAACAAACAACTGCAGGTTCTCCCGGTTCAGGGAAAAAAATATATCTTATTATCGCCGGAGTTGTTCTTACCCTGATCATTGCTGTCACGCTGTATCTCACAATGTTTCAGGCGGATACCCCAAAAGATCCGTCTCTTTCGTTTCAATCAATGAAAATCACCCGGCTTACTTCAAACGGCAAAGCGCGAACGGCAGCCATCTCTCCCGATGGAAAATACGTTATCTACTCGCTTGATGACGCCGGAAAGCAAAGCCTCTGGGTTCGGCAGGTTGCAACAAACAGCAATGTTCAAATTCTTCCTCCCGACGATATCAATTATACGGGCATGACGTTTTCCAGCGATGGAAACTACGTTTACTATGGTGCCGTTACGCCAACCGCACCGGCAATAACCTTATTCCAAATTCCGGTTCTTGGCGGCACGCCGCGCAAAATTCTTGAGAATTTTCGGAGCAATATCACGCTTTCACCGGATGGAAAACAAATTTCGTTCACCCGTGTTTATTCCAACACCGGCGAGTTTTCTCTCATGGTCGCGAATACCGATGGCAGCAATGCCCGCGTGCTCGCAACGCATAAAGGAGAATTATGGTTCGACGGCGAACCGGCATGGTCACCCGACGGCAAAGTTATTGCCTGCGCGCTTGGCGGTTGGGAAGGAGGAATACATCATGCAGTGGTAACTGTTAATGTTGCTGATGGGAAGGAAAAAAAGTTTTCCGATCGACGATGGGCGGCAGTTCTGCGCTTGCGGTGGACACCCGATGGAAGCGGATTACTTGTCACCGGAGTGGATCCGGGCTCTACCATATCACAGATTTGGCAAATTCAATCCTCCACCGGTACAGTAACGAAACTGACCAATGACTTGAGCAGTTACAGTGCGATTTCCCTTACCGGGGATGGAAAATCAATTTGTGTTGTCCAGGAAAATATAATCTCTAATATTTTTCTGCTCCCTCAGGGCGATGCGACACGGGCTAAACAGGTTACTTCCGGTAAAGAAAACGGCAGTAGTATGTGCTGGACTCCCGATGGGCGACTGGTGTATACTTCAATCGAAAGCGGTAATATTGATATCTGGATAAGCAAGACCGATGGATCCGGCAAACAACAATTGACTTCAGACAAATTGGAGGATAATCAACCTTCAGTTTCTCAGGATGGAAAATTTGTTCTTTATACTTCCATGCAATCGGGAATCCCAAACATCTGGAGAATGGCGATTGACGGAAGCCGGCAACAACAATTAACGACCGGAGGAGAAGATTACAGATCCGATATTTCACCTGATGGGAAATGGTTTGTGTTTGATTCATGGGATAGCGGCCCGAATACAATCATGAAACAATCTCTGGAAGGCGGATCTCCGATCCAGATAAGTGAATTGAACGGCAATACGGCAAGAATCTCGCCGGACGGAAAACGCGTCGCACACATTTACGTCACAAGCGGCGAACAAATTGAAACAAAAGTTATGATCATTCCGGCTGAAGGCGGAAAATCATTGACTTCATTTACGTTGCCGAGTTTTGCGATCAACAGCTCAATACAGTGGACGCGGGATGGAAAAGGAATTTCGTATATCGAAACCAGGCAGGGAGTCTCGAACATCTGGACTCAACTGCTTGATGGAAGCACGCCAAAACAGGTGACAACATTTACATCAGATTTTCTCTCAACCTTTGCCTGGTCACACGACGGAAGCACACTCGCTGTTACGAGAGTATCGGTGAATACCGATGTGTTACTGATGACGGCAGAACAGTAAACAGCGGATGAATGGATTAAGAAAAGTATTGCATCATTTCTTCATTTATCCATTGGATCAATGGGAAAAATGAATAAATGAGTGAATGGATCAATGAAAAAATGAAAAGACTACTATGATTGGCTCGACTATTTCGCATTACAAAATCCTCGAGAAACTCGGTGAAGGCGGGATGGGTATCGTCTATAAAGCTGAAGATACCAAGCTCGATCGCATTGTCGCCCTGAAATTCCTCCCTCCCCATCTCAATGCCTCCGAACAGGATAAGATACGGTTCATTCAGGAAGCGAAAGCCGCCGCCGCCCTCAATCATCCGAATGTTTGTTCCATTTTTGACATTCAGGATTCTTCCTCCGTTCCACAAAGCGGAACTTCGGTGGACAAGCATGATGGACAGATATTCATCGTGATGGAATTTGTCGATGGACAGACATTACGCGAAAAACGTGGAAGTATTTCCCTCAAACAGGCAATTGATATCGGCATCCAGATTGCGGACGGACTGAGCGCCGCGCATGAAAAAGGAATTGTGCACCGGGATATCAAACCGGAAAATATTATGGTCCGTAAAGACGGAATAGCACAGATTATGGACTTCGGCCTGGCCAAACTGAGAAGCGCGTCGAGCAAAATTAACCGTTTGACAAAAGAAGGAAGCACGGTCGGAACGGCGGGATACATGTCGCCGGAACAGATCATGGGACAAGATGTCGATCACCGTTCTGATATTTTTTCCTTTGGCGTTTTGCTCTACGAACTGATGACCGAACAGCTACCGTTCAAAGGAGTTCATGAAACCGCATTGGCATATGAAATTGTGAATGTGGATGCCGCGCCGATGTCGTCCGTTAAACCGGAAATCGATCCATCACTGGATGCCGTTGTTCTGGATTGTCTGGAGAAAGATCCCCGCGAGAGAACACAGGCCATTGCGCAGATATCGGTTGACCTGAAGCGCTACAGGCGTGAGTCAAGCCGTTCAAGGGCCAGCCGGGTGACGGCCGCTCGACCGGCGTATCAACCGTCCGGGGTTTCCGAACCAACCGGCATGCCAACCGCACAAAAGAAATTTAACTGGCTGCCATGGAGCATAACGGCACTACTCTTTGTTATTACAGCGGGTGTGCTTGCGTTTCATTTCCTTTCTGTTCAAACAAAAGAAGCACCGACGGTCACATTCTCAATCTTCCCACCCGAGAAAGGATCATTCGAAGGAGATATTCCGACGATATCGCCAGACGGCCGGCATCTTGCAATCGTCGCGAGAGATTCTTCCGGCAATCCGATGATATGGATCCGTTCTCTCGCCTCCCTTGAGGCGAAACCATTATCCGGAACTGAGGACGCGACCTTTCCCTTTTGGTCACCGGATAATCGTTTTCTGGGATTCTTTCAGTCCGGGAAGTTGAAAAAAATTGACGTCAGCGGAGGTCCGCCGCAGACGCTGGCAGATGCGGCAGACGGCAGAGGCGGCAGTTGGTCGGCTTCCGGCGTAATTCTCTTTACGCCAAATTATAATGGCGGCCTGTATCAAGTTTCCGAGGCGGGGGGTCCTACAATTCAGTTGACGACACTCGATACTACACGCAAGGAGGAGACTCATCGCTGGCCTTATTTTTTACCTGATGGAAAACATTTTGTTTACCTCCGTCGTAGTTTGGAGGATGAAAAAACAGGAATTTTCTTCGGATCGCTCGATAGCAGAGATCACAAGTTTCTTTTTGCTGGACGATCAAACGCTGTTTTCGCAGCTCCGCGACATTTACTCTTCGTACGGGAGAATGTACTCATGGCGCAGTCATTTGATGCGGAGATGGGAGATTTCACCGGAGACGCTACCCCCATAGCTACGGGGCTCGGAATGAATCAGGGGTATAGCCTCGGTTATTTTTCTTCTTCCGTAAATGGAACCATTGCATTCAAAGCCGGGGGCGTATCGGCAGGGGAACGACAACTTGCATGGTTCGATCGTACTGGAAAACTTCTTGAAAATACCGGAACGCCCGGGCTGATATATGATATGGCTCTCTCCCCGGATGGGAAACGTGTCGCTTTCCGACGGATCGATCCTCAAACGAGAAATCAGGATCTTTGGATCCTGGATCTCATCCGTCGTACCGAATCTCGGTTTACATTCGCTACGGCTACAGATGATGATCCGGTTTGGTCTTCAGACGGAAATAGAATTATCTTCGACTCGAACCCAACCGGCACGCCGAATCCATACGAGAAGGTCTCGACAGGCGCAGGAAGTGAAAAGCTTCTTTGGAAATCTTCCCGTCTTGCCATCCCGACAGACTGGTCATCCGATGGACAATATCTCTTGCTGAAAGTGGATGATGTAAAAACAAAATCTGATATCTGGGCGATGGCGCTCGGCGGAAATAAAGACCCGTTTCCGGTTATGGAAACAGAGGCATCTGAAGATATCGGCCGCTTTTCTCCCGATGGCAAATGGATTGCGTATCAATCGGATGAATCCGGAAAACTTGAAGTGTATGTACAAGCGTTTCCTGTCAGCCAGGGGAAATGGCAGGTATCGGTACGCGGAGGAGGCGCACCACAGTGGAGCAAGAACGGTAAAGAAATATTCTACCTTGCACCTGACAAAAAATTGATGGCTGTAGATATCATAGCAACCGGTTCATCACTGGAGCAGGGAATTCCTAAACCGCTGTTCGATACCTATGTCGATGCTTATAACGCTCCCAACAGGTATGCTATCTCCAACGACAATACGCGGTTTCTTATCAATACTTCCGCTGATAATGACAACTCACTACCAATTACTGTCGTACTGAATTGGGCTGAGGAGATAAAAAAGAAATGAGACAACGGATGAACGGATTGAATCATTGCTTGATTGGATCATTGGATCAATGAAGAAATGGGTCAATAAATAAATGAACAAATATCTATGATTGGTTCTACCGTATCTCATTACAAAATTCTCAAAAAATTGGGCGAAGCTCGACTACGCTCCATCACACGGAGCTTCGTCGAGCGGAGCGGACCTGCCCGCCGAAACCTCTCTATGGAGATCGACAAATAATGATAGGTTCCATTATCTCTCATTATAAGATACTCGAGAAACTTGGTGAAGGCGGGATGGGCGTAGTCTATAAAGCTGAAGACCTCAAGCTCAAACGCCTCGTTGCTTTAAAATTCCTCCCACAGCATCTCACGCGCACCGATGATGAACTGGCTCGATTCCAACAGGAAGCACAGGCCGCAGCAACACTGAATCATCCTAACATTTGTACAATTCACGCTATCGGCGAACATGATGACCACCAGTTCATCGACATGGAATTCGTCGATGGCACAACATTACGGAATAAACTTCCGATTGAAAATATCGGTGATGTAACAACCTTTGCCGCTCAGATCGGAAGTGCACTACAGGAAGCCCACGCAAACGGTATCATTCACCGTGATATCAAGGCCGATAACATCATGGTCAACTCAAAGGGGCAGGTGAAGGTCATGGATTTCGGCCTGGCGAAACTCAAAGGCACGATGCGGCTGACGCGCACCACTTCCACGGTGGGAACACTCGCGTACATGGCTCCTGAACAGATTCAGGGAGGAGATGCGGACGTACGGTCGGATATTTTTTCATTCGGTGTCGTTTTGTTTGAAATGCTTGCGGGCAAACTTCCTTTCCGCGGCGAACATGAAGCCGCCATTATGTATTCCATTGTCAACGAAGCTCCCGCTCCCATGGAACAGTTCCGGACCGACGTTCCGGCATTCATTCAATATGTTATAAAAAAATCATTGCAGAAAGATCCCGCTCTTCGTTACCAAAACTTCGGTGAACTTCTCAATGATTTCCGGAATACTTCACAAGTACACACCATACAAAACGCACCATCAGTTGATGATGTAAAATCAATTGTTGTCCTTCCTTTTGAAAACACCAGCTCCGACAAAGAGAATGAATATTTCAGCGACGGATTGACAGAAGAAATTATCTCCGACCTTTCCAAAATCCGATCACTTCGTGTTATTTCCCGGACATCCGCGATGAGATTGAAGGGCACGACAAAGGATATCCGAACCATCGCGCAGGAGCTTAACGTCCGGTATGTTCTTGAAGGAAGCGTACGGAAAGCAGGACAGAACCTTCGCATCACTACACAGCTCATCGATGGAAAAACGGATGCCAATCTCTGGACGGAAAAATATAATGGAACATTAGACGATATCTTTGAAATGCAGGAAAGTGTTTCCCGTTCCATCGTCAGCGCGCTGAAAGTGACGCTCACTTCGGACGAAGAACGGAAGCTGGAAGAGCGCCCGATTCAGAACGCGCAGGCGCACGACCTTTACCTGCGCGCGCGGAAAGAACTCTCACGCGCAGTCCCTGAGGCGCTGGTAAAGTCCATTGACCTTTTGAAGGAAGGTCTGAAACTTGTCGGTGAAAATGAGTTGCTTTATGCCGCGCTCGGACAAACATACTACGCGTACTTCCGGTGGATCAGCAAATCGGATGAAAGTTATTTGCACAAGGCAAATGAGTATGTTCAAAAAATTTTCTCGTTAAATTCGGGTTCATCCTACGGCTTTGTGCTCCAGGGGCTCATTCACTGCACTGAGGGAAATATTGCCGCGGCGATCCGGTCAACACAGCGCGCGCTGGCAATCGATCCGACAAACACGGAAGCGTTGTTCTGGTTTGCCATATATGCTGCCTGGGTAGGCAAACACGATATGGCAATGAACGCCGTTGACAAGCTGATTACTATCGACCCGCTCCTGCCCATTAACATCAAGATCAAGGGAGTAACATACGTGTACCACGGTGAGTTCATTGACGGTATGGCATGGATCAAACGCGGGTATGAGATGGATCCCCACGCTCCTCTTTCAAAATGGACGTACCTGATAGGGCTTGCATGGATTGGAACACGCGAGGAAGTGGACACGGTCACCAACGAACTTGTGCAACTTGCGCCCGGATGGATTTATACACATCACGCTCTCTTTCTCAAACATGCTCTCAGAGGAGAACGGGATCTCGCGCTGCAATATGACACGGCAGAGCTGAAACTCGAGGCAAAACATGACCTTCACTTCGCGCTCCATGTCGCGCATTGCTACGCGCTTATAGGCGAGAAAGAAAAAGCCCTCGACTTTCTTGAGCACTCCGTAAAGATGGGAATGATCAATCACCCGTTCCTTTCCCGTTTCGATCCCATGCTCGAAAACCTTCGTGGCGAGGAACGGTTTAAGAAGCTGATGGATCATGTTAAGATATTGCAAGACCAGCTTGTTATCTAGAGTTTGCATTGAATCATTGATACATTGGTTCATCTACTCAATGAATCAATGATAAAATGAAGAAATGATTAAATTCCTCCATTGAGATTCTCCCAATTTTTTGGTAGCTTGAAGCCCTATGATTGGCCAAACCATATCCCATTATAAGATACTTGAGAAACTTGGCGAAGGAGGCATGGGTATCGTCTATAAAGCCGAAGACCTCAAACTCAAGCGTCTCGTTGCGATCAAGTTCCTTCCAAAACGGCTTTCCGTTCATGGTGAAGAACGTGAACGCTTCACACTTGAGGCACAAGCAGCATCCTCCCTCAACCATCCCAACATCTGCGTTATCCATGAAATCGACGAAGTGAACGGTGAAACATTTATGGTGATGGAGTATGTCGATGGAATGACCCTGCGGGAATGGATCCAGAAGAAATCTGAACAGGCAGATGGTTATAGAAAACTGGGGATGAAGGAAATCGTCGATATCGCATCACAGATTGCAGAAGGATTGGAGAAAGCGCACGAGAAAGGTATCGTCCACCGCGATATCAAATCCGAAAATATCATGGTCACCGATGACAGCCGGGCGAAAATCATGGACTTCGGCCTTGCAAAGCTCCGTGGCGTCAGCAAGCTGACTAAAACCGGTTCTACCATCGGCACAATCGCGTATATGTCTCCTGAGCAAGTTGAAGGAACGGAAACGGATCACCGCACCGATATTTTTTCCTTTGGTGTGTTATTGTACGAAATGCTCACCGGTCAACTGCCATTCCGCGCCGCGCACGAAACCGCAATGATGTATGAGATCATCAATGTCGAACCAAAATCGGTTTCGGAACTCCGGCAATCTGTTGATGACGAATTGAATCGCATCGTCATGAAATGCCTTGAGAAAAATCGTGATGAACGATATCAGTCGATGCGCGATGTTTCGGTTGACCTCAGGCGCTACCGCCGGGACAGCACGGGCAAAAAAATCGATCGTCCTGTTGTTCCTCATGAGCATGCACCCGCCAAGCAACAAGCTTCATCATCTTCCGTTCCATGGATAAAAATCGGATTGATTGCCGGAAGCGTTGTACTGCTTGCTTCCATCGCATGGTATCTGCTGACGATGAAATCATCATCACTCGATTCCCTTGCGGTACTTCCCTTTGCCAATGCAACCACAGATCCGAATACGGAATATCTGAGCGAAGGTATTACCGAAAATATCATTAACAAACTTTCGCAGCTTTCTAAGCTCCGTGTCATCCCGCGCAGTATGATCGGAAAGTACAAGGGAAAAGATACTGATCCGCGTGAAGTTGGCAAAGACCTGAACGTCAGTGCGGTGCTAACCGGGAAAGTGACGCAACGTGGTGATGAATTGATTATTCAGGCAGAGCTTATCGACGTTGAACATGTCTCCCAGCTCTGGGGTGAACAGTACAACAGAAAATTATCGGATCTGCTCACCGTTCAACAAGATATCGCAGTGAAAGTGACAGAAAAACTGCAGACACAGATTACCGGCGATGAACGGAAAAATCTCGGCGCACAGCATACCACCAATGCCGAAGCATATCAGTTATATTTGAAAGGCAGATATTACTGGAATAAACGTACCGATGAGGGCGTGTTACGCGGAATGCAGCTCTTCAAGGATGCGATAGAGGTAGATCCGAACTTCGCGCTGGCGTACTCCGGCATCGCAGACGCGTATGTTGCATACTCAGCAACTTCGCTGAAACCAAAAGAGTATATGCCGCTTCTCAAGGCTGCCGCCGAAAAAGCCCTGGAACTGAACGACCAGCTCGCGGAAGCACACGCGTCACTTGGCGTTTACAAAGGATATTTTGAGTGGGATCTGACAGGAGCTGAACAAGAATGGCGAAAAGCAATTTCGCTGAATCCCAATTACGCCACTGCTCATCATTGGCTCGCGGAATTTCTTCTCTGGCAGGGACGTTCCGAGGAGGGATTCGCTGAATATGAGCTTGCAACTAAGTTTGACCCGATTTCACTTGCCATCGCCACCGACGTTGGCGCGGGATATTATTTCTCCCGGCAGTATGACCGCTCTATCGCGCAGTTAAAAAAATGCATGGAGATGGATCCGAATTATGTCCGAACACACTTTTACATCATGGGTCCGTATCTAATGAAGGGATTACCTGACTCAGCATTCTATTCGCTGATTAACGGCATGAAAGCGCGCGGCGACAGCGCGGAAGCTATTAAAGCCGTAACACACGCGTACCGTCAGGCCGGATTTAAAGGTATCGGAAAGCTGGAAATTGAACGCGGCCGGGGATTCGGCGACGCGCAAACATTATTTAATGCCGCCCGAAGTTATCTCGACGTGGGGGACAAAGAACAAGCGCTGAAGTTCCTTGAATGGTCTTACAACGAACGGCAGTATTTTATTATGACACTGAAAGCCGATCCCATCTGGGATCCGCTCCGCACTGAACCACGGTTTATTGCACTCCTGAAAAAAGTGGGGCTGGAGAAATAATTGGATCACTGAGTCATTTGTCCATTGAATCAATGAATAAATGATAAAATGATTACATTGCTCCATTGAGATTCTCCCGAATTATTGGTAGCTTTAAATCCTATGATTGGACAAACTATATCCCACTATAAGATTCTCGAGAAACTGGGCGAAGCCCGACTACGTTCTTCGAACTTCGTCGGGTGTAGCGGACCTGCCCTCCGAAGCCTAATTTCATACTGAGGTGAGACAATGATCGGTACAACGATATCGCATTACAAAATCATAGAGAAATTAGGCGAAGGAGGGATGGGTATCGTCTACAAGGCCGAAGACACCACGCTCAAACGCATCGTCGCGTTAAAGTTTCTCCCCGAACATGTCAGCGCAAGCGAAACGGACAAAGCGCGCTTTCTCCTCGAAGCCCAGGCCGCTGCCGCTCTCAATCATCCCAACATCTGTACGATCTACGGTATTGAAGAAACCGACGGCAAGATATTTATCGCGATGGAATTTATCGACGGACAAACACTCAACCTGAAACGCGACTCCGTCAATCTCCACAAGGCAATTGATATCGGCATCCAGATTGCCGATGGCCTTGCGGCGGCACACGAGAAAGGCATCGTTCACCGCGATATCAAACCGGAAAATATCATGGTCAGGAAAGACGGCATCGCACAGATTATGGATTTCGGTTTGGCAAAACTCCGTGCGTCGCGCGCAAGCAGGTTAACAAAAGAAGGAAGTACGGTGGGAACGGCAGGATTCATGTCGCCTGAACAAATACAGGGGCAGGATACCGACCACCGCTCAGATATTTTTTCTCTTGGTGTATTGTTGTATGAACTGCTAACCGGAGAACTTCCCTTTAAAGGCGTACATGAGACTGCGTTGCTCTATGAAATAGTCAACGTTGACCCGGTGCCGATGAGCACGGTAAAATCTGAAATCGACCCCGAGCTTGACCGCATTATACTGGAATGTTTACAGAAAGATCCTGAAGAGCGGTATCAATCCGTCAAGGAAATCTCCCGCGACCTGAAACGGTTCAAACGAGAGTCCAGTAAGGCCAGAGTCTCCCGGGTTATCTCAACACACTCGATGCAGAAAGCTCCGATTCCTGCTGAGAAGAACGAGGCAACCAAGCCAGCACCAAAGCGTTTCCCGTTATTGTGGATCGCCGGTGCGTTTCTTGCGGGGGCGGCGCTGACCGTTCTGTTCTGGCAGCCATGGGTTTCGAAAGAACCGCCGTTGTCACTGAATTTACGGCTGACCACCAAACTTTCAGATAATATCTCGATGCCGATAGGAACGGCGGGAGTGAACATCTCCCCTGACGGAAAATTCATTTCACTTCTTGCCCAGGACGGACTTGGAAGCAGGTTTTACCTCCGTCCCACAGACCGTGAAGTCTATGAAGCAATCGGAGGATCCGAAGTTGCAGCAGGACTGGTAAGCTACACCGGTTTTTCGCCCGATGGAAAGTGGGTGGCTTTCAATCCTGGGAATAGCATAAAGAAAGCGTCAGTGTTCGGAGGCGCTTCGGTTACTGTATGCAATGTTGGGACACAGTTGAGAGGCCTCAGCTGGGGTTCCGACAAACGAATCTATTTCGGAACTATCAACAACGCTATTCTCTATGTAAACGAAGACGGCGGCACGCCAGTCCCAGTAACGACGCTCGATTCCACAGCCGGAGAGATCAGCCATCGTTTTCCGGAATTACTTCCGGACGGAAAAAATGTTCTCTATACGGTTAAATTTAATAACATCACAACATTCGAGGAAGCGGCGATTGCGGTATGTAACATTAACACCGGCGAACGGAAGATTATTATACGTGGAGGATCATACGCGCGATATACACCCACAGGCCACCTCGTGTACGCACGCGGAAGTTATATTTTTGCCGTCCCATTTGATTTGAAATCTCTCGAAGTAACGGGCGCTCCGAAACAACTCTTCAAGGGTGGGTGGATGAATCCTTTCTCGGGAGAAGTGAGCCTTGCCTTCTCAAACAATGGAACACTCATTTATATTCCGCGTGGTATTGAATCATATACCGTCAGCCAGATAAAATGGATTGACAGGCAGGGATTAGTTACGTCGCTCGTTGACAGTATGAACTCATATTTCATCGCGGCATTGTCTCCCGACCAGGAAAAGATCGCGCTTCATGTTCAGGCGGCTAACGATGACGTTTGGCTGTATCATACGAAACGGCAGAGTCTGACTCGTTTGACGTTTGGCGGCGGCAATAGCGGTTTTCCAATCTGGAGCCATGACGGGAATTATGTTATTTATATGTCCGAGACCGGAAAGGGATCCAACATTTACCGGAAATCATGGGATGGGTCAGGAAAAGCCGAGCGGCTCACGCAAAGTGATCACACTCAGTATCCCCGGTCTGTTTCTCCGGACGGGAAAATACTCACATTCAACCAGGATGGAGATATCTGGCTATTGGAAATGGACGGAAGCGGAAAGACAACTCCCTTCATAGAGTCATCTGCGGCTGAACAGAATCCGGTTTTTTCTCCCGATGGAAAATATATCACCTACGAGTCGAATGAATCGGGAAAGAATGAAATCTATGTTGTCTCATATCCTTCCAAATCGGGCAAGTGGCAAATTTCCGCCGGAGGCGGAACCAATCCTTTCTGGTCTCCTGCCGGCGGAGAATTATTTTATACACAGGGCACATCTTTTGTCCGTGTAAGCATCAGAAACGGATCTCAATTTGACTATTCAGCTCCGCAAAAATTATTCACTCTGCCTCCTGACGGTGCATCCATCAACGATGTCTCAAGTGACGGACAACGCTTCGTGATGATCACCATCCCGTTCACCGAACTCAGCGCCTCGGAAATTACGCTGGTCACCAATTGGTTCCAGGAACTGAATAACGCGTTTGCAGTCAAGTAATTGAATCATCGGATCATTGATTCATTTACTCATTTGCTTATTGAGTCAATGAAAAAATGAAGAAATGATTAAATTCCTCCGTTGAGATTCTCCCAAATTATTGGTAGCTTTAGAGCCTTACAGGCATTGATTCATTGAGCCATCGGTTCACTGGATCAATGAAAAATGTACCGATGAAACAATGAAGAAATGAACCAATACTCATGATTGGCTCCACAATATCTCATTATAAAATTTTAGAGAAGCTGGGTGAAGGAGGAATGGGAATAGTTTATAAAGCCCACGACACCAAACTCGACCGCACCGTCGCGCTGAAGTTTCTCCCCCATCATCTCACCGCCAACGAGGCAGAACAGGCACGATTTCTTCAGGAAGCCCGCGCAGCAGCCCAAATTAACCATCCCAACGTCTGCTCTATTATAGATATACAGGAGTTTAACGGCGAACAGTTTATTGTGATGGAGTATGTGGACGGGCAAACATTGCGAAGCAAGATTCAGGATTCCGGTCTGAAGATTCAGGATGCACTGATGTTTGCTATTCAGGCAGCCGAAGCGTTACAGGAAGCGCACAACAAGGGAATTGTCCACCGCGACATCAAGTGCGAAAATCTGATGGTCAACTCGCGCAATCAGATTAAAGTAATGGACTTTGGCCTTGCGAAACTAAAAGGCTCTTTAAAACTCACAAGAACATCCAGCACCGTCGGCACGCTCGCGTATATGGCACCTGAACAGATTCAGGGCGGCGAAGTCGATAACAGAAGCGATATCTTTTCCTTCGGCGTTGTACTCTTTGAAATGCTCACCGGCCACATGCCATTTCGGGGAGAACACGAAGCGTCGATGATGTATTCCATCATCAATGAAGAGCCGGAGCCGGTAACAAAGTTTCGCCCGGAATTATCTGCCGAGTACGTTCACATCTTTAACCGTTGTTTTGAAAAAGACCCTGCCGACCGTTATCAGAGCATGAACGATTTGCTTATCGACCTGCGCAGGCTGAGACGTGAATCGGCAAGAGTTTCGCGCGCATCGCTTGCCTCGATGACTGTTCCGGAGACCAGGGTATCATATCCGACTGAAAAGCAGACACCACCCTCACACACGCAGCAACCTGCCGGGCGGAAATTATCGGCAACGAAGTTTGTTGCCTTAGGCGGCATTCTGCTGGTCATCATAGCCGCAGTTGTATTCATGATGAACCGGAAAGTCGATACTTCAACAACCACATCCGGACCGGAAAAGAAAATGATGGCGGTTCTTCCGTTTGAAAATATGGGTGCACCTGATCAGGAATATTTTGCCGACGGCATCACCGAGGAAATTACCAGCCGGCTTTCCGGTCTTTCTGGCCTTGCGGTCATTGCACGAACGAGTGCGATTCAGTATAAGAAATCCACGAAGCCATTAAAAGAAATCGGGGCGGAACTTGGTGTCGATTACGTACTGCAGGGGACAATACGGTGGGGACAGACCGCCGACGGCAAGCAACGCGTTCGCGTCAACCCAGCACTCATCAAAGTAAGCGATGCTACGCAAGTCTGGTCGCAACCATATGATGAGGTTCTTTCCGATGTGTTTACGATGCAGTCGGATATCGCGACACAGGTGGCAAACGCGCTTGGTGTTTCGCTGTTGCAGCCTGAGCGAAAAATCCTGGAAGCAAAGCTCACCGAAAACTCAGAAGCGTACGACGTATATTTACGGGGGCGGGATTATTTTCAACGCAGTTACGCGAAACAGGATTTCGTTATCGCTATTCAAATGTTTGAGCGGGCTGTGGAGCTGGACCCGAAATTCGCCGCCGCATTCGCGAAAATGGGAGAAACACACGCCGCGATGTACTGGTTTTTCTATGATCATTCGAATGATCGCCTGGCGTTGGCAAAACAAGCAATCGACAAAGCACTCGCGCTCGACCCGGAATTATCCGATGCCCACCAGGCATTCGGATACTATTATTACTGGGGATTCCTTGATTATGAAAATGCCTTGAACGAGCTGAATATCGCACTCAAAACCAACCCGAGTAACTCGCGGCTGCTCCTTGGCATTGGTTCTGTTCAGCGACGGCAGGGAAAAATGGAGCTCGCGGCTGTAACAATGGTCAAGGCGTTTGAACTCGATCCCCGCGCCGCAGAAATTGCGTATAACACAGCGCAAACGTACGGCTTGCTGCGAAAGTTCGATGAAGCATATCGCTATATTGATCGTGCTTTGGCGTTAGCCCCCGACGTCGCGCAGAGAATTCTTTACAAAGCAGAGCTTCATTGGCTTTCTGACGGCGACACGAAAACCGTCACGGCACTGATTGATCAGGCATCAGCAACTGCCGATGTCAACGATAAAATCCTCGTTCAATGGTATCGGGCCCTTAATGAAGAATTTTCAGGGAACTATGAAAATGCCCTTGCCGTATTTTCTGCCGGGTTGACAAAGCCGCTTGACTCTCAATTCAATTTTATACCCGCGTCGTTCCAAACTGGCAAACTCTATGCGCTCATGGGAAGAAAAGAATTAGCTCACACTTTCTATGATTCTGCACGAGTGACACTCGAAGGTCTGATCAACAACCAGCCGGATGATGCACGGTATCACAGCGCACTCGGTTTGGCGTATGCCGGACTCGGGCGAAAGGATGATGCTATTCGTGAAGGAAAAAGCGGCGTGGACTTGCTTCCGGTTTCAAAAGAAGCCTGGCGCGGCGCACGGCGGCTGAGAGATCTTGCGAAGATTTATGTTCTGGTAGGCAATTATCCCGACGCGCTGCAAACTCTCGAGACATTATTTGCGATGCCATCCGAAGTTACGCCGACACTGCTTCGCCTCGACCCCTCATGGGCTTCCATGCGTAATCGGCCGGAGTTTCAAAAGTTTTTGAAAAATTAATTCTATGGATCATTAATCTGTTGAATCAATGAATAAACGGACACATGCAAAAAAATAACCTGGAGTTTCTATGAATAAACACGCCTTCATGTTTCTTACTCTCTTTATTGTTTCCATCACCTTCACTAACCACGGGTCCGCTCAAAAACTCAGTTACCCTGTCACAAACAAAGTCGATCAGACCGATACGTATTTCGGTACAAAAGTACCTGACCCATACCGATGGCTGGAGGATGATAACTCTGCCGCCACGGCGGAGTGGGTCAAAGAACAAAACAAGGTGACATTCTCCTACCTGGAAAATATCCCTTACCGGCAAAAGATTAAGGAACGTCTCGAGGCGTTATACAACTATCCGAAATACTCCGCGCCATTCAGGAAGGGGGAATATTTTTTCTTCTACAAGAATGATGGATTACAGAACCAAAGTGTGCTTTATGTTCAAAAAGGGTTGATCGGAGCGCCGGAAGTCCTCCTTGATCCCAACACGTTCTCAGCCGATGGTACAGTGCGTCTGAGTTCTTTTGTGCTATCAAAGGATGGAAAATATGCCGCGTACGCGATCTCACGCAGCGGCTCCGACTGGCAGGAATATTGCCTGATGGATATGGCATCGAGAAAAATTTCTCCTGACACGCTAAAATGGATCAAAGTCTCCAACATCGCGTGGCAGGGCAACGGATACTACTACAGCCGCTATGACGCACCCGAACAAGGCAAAGAGCTTTCCTCAAAGAATGAAAATCACAAAATTTATTTTCACCGTGTCGGCACACCGCAATCCAAAGATGAATTAATCTATGAAGACGCGGCGCATCCGCAGCGGTTTAACTTCGCGCTGACGACTGAAGATGAACGATTTGTCACGCTGTCAATTTCTGAGCGCGGCAAAGGGACAAAGGGCAACGCGCTATTCTATAAAGACATTTCAAAAGGCGAGAAAACCTTTACGCCCATCGTCGCAGAAATCGGTGACTTTAGTTTCAACATTATTGATAATATCGGTGACAAGTTCCTTATCCGCACGGATTACAACGCTCCAAACGGAAAGATTGTCATGTATGACCCCGCGGGATCACCCGACACCAAATGGAAAGATATTATACCGGAGCGACAGGAACCGATGCAGGGAAGCGGAAGTGCCGGGGGTAAATTATTTGTTTCGTACATGAAAGACGTGACCACAAGAGCATATGTCTACAGCCTTGACGGAGAACTTGAAAACGAGGTCGCACTCCCGGACATTGGCAATGCCGGCGGATTTGGTGGCGAACATGATGACGAATTTGTATTCTATACATTTACCTCCTTCAACTTCCCGCCGACGATTTACCGGTACGATATTGCCACAAGGAAAAGCACGATGTTCCGCACTTCAGAAATACCGGGCTTCAACCCGAACGATTATGTGACAGAACAGATTTTTTATCAGAGCAAGGACGGGACGCGCGTACCAATGTTTCTCGTCTATAAGAAAGGATTAACAAAGAACGGAAACAACCCTACGCTTCTCTATGGATATGGCGGATTTAACATCACAACATCTCCCTCATTCAGTTCCCTGCGCCTTGCGCTGCTCGAACAGGGTTTTGTCTACGCGTCCGCGAACATCCGCGGCGGCGGCGAATATGGCGAGAAATGGCACGAAGCCGGAACGAAACTCAAAAAGCAAAATGTATTCGATGACTTCATCGCAGCGGCTGAATGGCTGATTGCAAACAAGTATACGTCTCCGGAGAAGCTTGCCATTCAGGGTGGTTCAAACGGCGGATTACTCGTCGGCGCGGTGATGAACCAGCGCCCCGATTTGTTCAAAGTGGCTATTCCGCAGGTCGGGGTTATGGATATGCTGCGGTTCCATAAATTCACCATCGGCTGGAACTGGATTCCGGACTACGGCTCGAGTGATAACGAAGCGGAATTCAAAGCGCTCTACGCTTACTCCCCACTCCAGAATCTCAAAGAGAGCGGACAATACCCTGCGACATTGATCACCACAGCGGATCATGATGACCGCGTTGTACCTGCGCACTCATTCAAGTATGCGGCGACACTGCAGGAAAAAAATAAAGGAAATAACCCGACGCTTATACGCATCGAGACCAAATCGGGTCACGGCGCCAGCAACGTCACCAAAACCATAGAGGTAACAGCGGATATTTATTCATTCATTATTCATAACCTCAATCTGATCCCGATATATTAATAGTCTTTGCAGACCTCCGATTTCTATTCAGGCTACACCCATAGTCGAAATCGGAGGTCTTGTTTTGTTTAACTGACCTGCCCTTCCCACACTTCTTAACATTCATTGTTGTTCCTGTAGTACATCCTGACTTGGATTATTCTGTTCAAGCTTACGCAATCCTTTAGTTCTTCCTAAATTAGGCGGAGTAAATTTACGCTTATTATGGCATTTTATTTGCTATAGAATGCCCGGTCGATTCGTCAATATATATGGAGGGATGTATGCGCAACATCCGTAATCTTTTTACTCTCGTAGCTTTCCTTCTTGCCACTCCCTGGCTTTCAAGCGCCCAGGTACAATCCCCTGACAGAACATTATCCCAGCTCCGGGGCACGTAGGAATATCATACCTTTTACAAAAAATGGAAACTTACGTTTCTTACGGATGAAGATTTAGTACGCAATGATCAGGACGTTAAGTATTCTTTAACGCCTGCAGCAATAGCAATTTCCAATAATGGCAAAACCGAAACCTTCGCCTATACGCTCAAGGGGAAAAGGCTTTCCTTGACCGATCCATCGGGCGAAACGATGACATACGATTATCAGCGTCCCGGTGAAGCAGAACAAATGATTGATGGCATCTTTTACGGCGTTTTCTATAGTGAAACCGATTCCGCTCAATCATCATTGTTCACGTTCAAAGAAGGACGCCGGGTTTCGTTTTCCGACGGTCATAACATTAACATCCGGGGGATTTACCGGATTGAAAACAATATTATTCTCATGAAGTTCGATGATGAACGGACAGATAATGCGATCATCCGGTTCCGTGATAATGAGGGTAATGTCGATGGGATTGTTTTTTATGATGAACTGTTCAGCAAGGAACGACTCATTGCTCATGAAACGCCATCCGAAAGACACACTTATGTTCCGCCTCTACCATATCCTGGCCCCGAGGTATGCCTTTGTGTTGAGCCGTCATTTCCTCCCCCGCCTCCACCGCCACCTGTAATTCCTTCATCATATATACCTCCGCCTCCTATCCCGGCGGATAACGGCGGCAGAAATTTCGGGTCAACGCGTGGTGAGGCAGCGTCAAGGGAAGACAACACGAGTACCAGATCCGGCGAGCGCAGACCGTAACAACCCTTTTAGACCTCCGATTTCTACTGTTGTTTGAACATTGAAAGAAATCGGAGGTCTTTCATCATCAATCCCCCCTTGTAACTTCATTTGTTTCTTCCTACCTTTAAGCCACTCCTATGATCGGTAGAACAATCTCCCATTATACAATCCTCGAGAAACTCGGTGAAGGCGGCATGGGTACGGTATATAAAGCCCGCGATATCAGACTCGACCGGCTCGTCGCTTTGAAGTTTCTTTCCCAACGCGTCTACGCAAACGAAGACGACTATACAAAACTTTTACAGGAAGCACGCACCGCAGCCGCAATCAATCATCCCAATATTTGCTCTGTTCTCGATATCGGCAACGTTGAAGACGATGAATTTCTGGTCATGGAATTTATCAATGGCTCTCCATTGCGAAAGACGATATCGAAGGGTGCAGTAGAATTCCCGACCGCGAGGAAAATTATTCTTCAGGTTGCTGAAGGCCTGCACGCCGCGCATGCCGCGGGAATAATCCACCGGGATATCAAACCGGAAAATATCCTAGTTACAAAAGAGGGAATAGCAAAGATTGCCGACTTCGGACTGGCCAGACGGACAGATCCCGCATCTGATGAAACAGATACCAGTGCCGCAGGTACAATCGCGTACATGTCCCCCGAACAGGTCCGCGGAGAAAAGGTTAATCGTCTGACTGATATCTGGTCGCTGGGCATTGTTTTGTATGAACTGGTCACCGGTCAACGCCCTTTTGCAGGTGAATATAGGCAGGCGGTACAGTACTCTATCGTAAATCAAAAACATCGCCACGCTTCCGAGCTGGTAATGCATATTCCTTCGGCGCTTGATGCTATTATTGACCGTTGCCTCGAAAAAATCCCGGCAAAACGTTATCAAACCATCGAGGCATTTATTGGCGAACTGCGCGGTATTGATTGGGGTTCAAGGAAATCCGATATCGACACGATCAAATCTATTGCGGTACTGCCGTTTACCGACATCAGCCCGGATATGGACAATAAATATTTCAGCGACGGGCTCACCGAAGAAATCATTACCAACCTTTCCAAACTTAAGATGATCCGGGTTATTTCACGCACCACACTCATGCAATACAACCGCACCGGGAAGACGACAAAGCAGATCGCCACCGATCTTAACGTGCAGTACATTCTTGAGGGAAGCGTGAGAAAGCAGGGATCAGATCTCCGTATCAGTACACAGCTTCTTGACGTAACAGATGAAGCATATCAATGGTCGGAGAAATACCGCGGGACGCTGAACGATATTTTCGATATTCAAGAAACAGTCGGGGCAAAAATTGTTAAGGCTCTTAAGGTCCGCCTCACACCCGGTGAAAAAAAGACGCTGAAGAAACGGTATACAAAAAACACGGAAGCATATCAATTGTACCTGAAGGGACGATTCTTCTGGAATAAGAGAAACAAGGAAGCGTTGCATACTGCCATCAGATATTTTGAAGAAGCAATTGAAAAAGACCCCTTGTACGCGCTTGCATGGTCCGGACTTTCTGATGCATATAACCTTATCAGCGAATACGGCGGGGGTTCACGAAAAGAACTCTACCCAAAAGCAAAGGCCGCCGTGGAACATGCACTCCGGCTCGACAACCAACTGGCTGAAGCCCATACATCGCTCGCAAGCCTCCTCATGCTGGACGAATGGAATTGGGCGGAAGCGAAAATCGCATTCTCGCGCGCGATTGATCTCAACCCGAATTATGCCACAGCCCATCACTGGCATGCTGAATGGCTGCTGTTTATGGGGATGACAGAGGAAGCAATCAGGGAAATCTCCCTTGCATCCGTTTTGGATCCGCTCTCTCCGGCGATCCTCAAAGATAAGGGAATGACATTTTACTACGCGCGTAGGTACGATGAAGCGATCGAAACTGCAACCAAAACGTTCGAACTTGACAATAATTTTGCCCGCGCGCACCGGCTTCTTTCTCTTTCGTATCAGGGCAAGGGGATGTTCGCAGAGGCAATAGCAGAGAATGATTTGTGGGAGGCCGCCGGCGACAATACATCAGAGACAATGGTCTGGCGTGCACAATTATATGCAGCGGCTGGAAAAAACTCGGAAGCATTACGGATACTCGGAGAACTAAAACCGGAAACACTTACGAGTGGTAATTCGTTTCGCGCCCTGGCCCTTGTGTATGCGGGATTGCATGACAATGACAGGGCATTTGACCTGCTGGAAAGGGCTTTCGAACTCCGGGCTGACTCGCTCTGCAGCCTGAGAGTTGACCCAAAGATAGACTCGCTGCGCTCAGACCCCCGTTTCGCCGTGCTGCTGAAGAAAATTGGGTTGCTTGGATGACAAAAGAATCGTATCATTAGGTCATTTTGAAATTGATTCAAAGGCCTTGCTTCCATTGAATCAGCCATAAATTATCAAATAAAAAAGATCTCATGATTGGTTCAACCATATCACATTATAAAATCTTAGAAAAGCTCGGCGAAGGCGGGATGGGTGTTGTCTTCAAGGCGGAAGATACCAAACTCGACCGCATTGTCGCGCTTAAATTTCTCCCCCAGCATCTTGCTTCGTCCGAAGCCGACAAAACACGTTTTATCCAGGAAGCAAAAGCAGCTTCAGCCATCAGTCACCCGAACATCTGCACAATCTATTCTGTCGATGAACACGACGGGCAGTTATTTATTGCCATGGAGTTCGTCGACGGACATACGCTGCGTGAAAAAAAAGAAACTGTTTCGTTTAAACAAGCCATCGATATTGGTATACAGATTGCGGATGGTCTGGCGGCAGCGCATGAAAAAGGTATCGTCCACCGCGACATTAAACCGGAAAACATCATGGTACGCAAGGACGGCATTGCGCAGATTATGGACTTTGGTCTGGCAAAACTGCGCAGTGCTTCCAGTAAAATCAACCGGCTCACGAAAGAAGGAAGCACCGTCGGAACCGCAGGATATATGTCCCCCGAACAAGTACAGGGACAAGATGTTGATCACCGTTCCGATATTTTTTCTCTCGGCATTCTTCTCTACGAATTATTTACGGGACAACTCCCCTTCAAAGGCGTCCATGAAACCGCGTTGTTGTATGAAATCGTAAACGTGGAGGCAATTCCAATGTCTGCCGTTAAACCGGAGCTCGATCCTGAACTCGACAGAATTGTATTAGAATGTCTCGACAAAGACCCGAACGAGCGGACGCAGGCGGCCAAACAGGTCTCTATCGACTTAAAGAGGTTCAAGCGTGTTTCAACCCGCCAGCATCTCAGCAAAACAATGGCATCCCGCCCGGCAATGCGTACATCATCGCCTCATCAACAAACGCAACAAGCCGAAGATGTTGCCGCGAGCACAATTTCGAAACGGGAAATAAGCGCATGGATTATCGCCGGAATAGTAGTTGCGGTCTTGATATTTGTTTTGTTGCGGTCAAAACCCGAACCTGTTGTTGAACAGCGAATGATTCGATCTTCCATCGTTGCCCCCGAAAGTGTGTACATTCATTCGTATGGTCCGGCTTCGGGACACCCAAAGCTTTCACCCGATGGAAAACTTGTTGCCTATCGGGGAATTATTCGCGACAAAGGGCCAATGATTTATGTCCGTTCACTTGACGAAAAAGACGCCCGACCAATTCCGGGAACAGAGAGCGGGTCAAGTCCATTCTGGTCTCCGGATGGAAAAATGATCGGCTTCTTTGATGGCGCCAAATTGAAAAAGGTTGACCTTGCCGGCGGCAGCCCCACAACAATAGCAACTGTTCCCAATCACCGGGGAGGAACATGGAGTCAGAATGACGTGATTGTTTTCTGTCCGGATTATCAGAGCGGTTTATTTCAGGTTAGTGCGGACGGCAAAGGAACCCCTCAACAGATAACGACACTTGATTCAACGCGTCATGAGGGTTCACATCGTTGGCCATTCTTCCTGCCGGACGGAAAACACTTCTTGTACCTTGCACGCACGGCTGTCGAATCCGGCGAGGCGGAAGGGGATGCCATTTTTGTCGCCTCGCTGGATGGGAAAGAAAAAAAGATGCTTGTGCAATCTTCCTTTAATGCAGGATATGCAAACGGCTGTCTGTTGTTCGCCCGAAATCATGTGTTGATGGCACAACGATTCGACATCGATAATCTTTCGCTTTCCGGGGATCCTGTGAAGGTGGAAGATGATCTTCTGAATGATCCCTCCTACAATATCGCTGCCTTCTCTGCTTCGAACAATGGACTGCTTGTCTATCAACCTGGCACGACGATGGAAGCGGGTGCCCGGCCAATTCTTGTTGATCGCACCGGCACAATACTGCGGACAATAGGCGACAATGTTATCGAACAGGATCACCCGAGATTTTCTCCTGACGGTAAACAACTCGCCATGTATATGTACGATTTGCGGTCACGAAGAAGTAATATCTGGATACATGACCTTCAGACCAACGGACGACGACGCATAACGACAAGGCCAGAAGGAGATTTTTTTCCCCTCTGGTCACCCAATGGATCCATAATCTATTTTACGACGGGCGGTATCTTTAACCGGGATGTGTATCGGCAATCGGTTGCGCGCAGTAGCAGAGAAGAACCCGTGTATACATCACCCAAGAATGATCTTGCGCTCGATATCTCCCCCGACGGATCAACACTTCTTATCGAGTCACGAGATGTGAATGAAAATCAGGGAGATTTGTTCTTCTTAACCTTAAAGGACGGGGCTGACAAAAGCCTGACACCTTTTCAAACAACAAAGTTCGATGAGCCAGCCGGACGGTTTTCTCGCGATGGAAAGTGGATTGCATTCGTCTCAAACGAAAGCGGAGAATATGAAGTTTATATCAAACGGACATCACAGCCCGACTCCGACCCCATAAAAATTTCATCCGGCGGCGGCAACGATCCACGATGGGGCGTCGGAGCTCACGAGCTTATTTTTATCAATAACAATGATTACCTCGTTGCGGCGTCGCTCCGATTCACGGAAAACTCCGTCGTCGTCGAAAAGACCACGACGTTGTTTCGTGCTCCGATGTTCAGCGCTCAATATGATGTCTCTTCCGACGGGAAAACAATTGTTTTCTCGCGGTCTATTGAAACACAAAAATTGCCGCCGATTTCTCTGGTGGTAAACTGGGATGCCGTGCTTAAAGAAAAATAAAACAACGGCATAATTAATCCATTTGCTTATCGGGTCATTGATTCAATGAGTAAGTGATCAAATGAATAAACAATAAAAGATTATGGTTGGAAATATTATCTCGCATTACAAAATACTCGAGAAGCTCGGAGAGGGCGGAATGGGCGTAGTGTACAAGGCAGAAGACACCAAGCTCGACCGTACCGTCGCATTGAAGTTTCTTCCCGCCCAGCTCGCTGCGTCAGACCAAGACAAAGCACGGTTTGTCCAGGAAGCCAAAGCCGCTGCAGCGCTGAATCATCCCAATGTCTGTTCCATCATCGATATTCAAGAGCACGACAAGCAAATGTTCATGGTGATGGAATTCGTCGATGGCCAGACACTGCGGGAAAAAATAGGAACGCTTTCACTGAAGCAAGCAATTGATATCGGCGTACAGGTGGCCGACGGACTTGCTGCGGCACATGACAAGGGTATAGTCCACCGCGACATCAAGCCTGAAAATATCATGATCCGCAAAGACGGGATCTGCCAGATTATGGATTTCGGTTTGGCAAAACTCCGGACTGCCTCCAGCAAGATCAATCGGTTGACAAAAGAAGGAAGTACCGTCGGAACCGCCGGATACATGTCACCTGAACAGGTTGTTGGGCAGGACGTCGATCACCGAAGCGACATCTTCTCCTTTGGTGTTGTGGCGTATGAATTGTTCACCGGACAGCTTCCGTTCAAGGGTGTCCATGAGACGGCACTCGCGTATGAGATTGTCAATGTTGATGCCGCGCCGATGTCAACATTGAAACCTGAGATTGACGCAACGCTTGACGCGATTATTCTTGATTGTTTGGAGAAGGACCCGAAAGAGCGTTGTCAATCCATTGCCGAAGTCGCGCGTGATCTCAGGCGGATTCGCCGTGAGTCAACACGCCAACGGGCAAGCCGGATTACTGCGGCAAGGCCGGCGTTTGTACAATCGGCAACAATGTCCGCCATGACACCGGAGCCGGCCTCACCTGAAGTTCAAAAAAAATCCAACCCCCTTCCGTGGATAATAAGCGGACTTCTCTTTGTTATCGCTGCGGGGGCGATTGGCTATATGCTGTTACCAAAACCTGCGACACCTCCAACACCATTACCTGTCACGCGCGCATATATTCTTCCCCCTTCGAAAGTGAACTTCAACGTTTCCAACGGCGGGCATCTCGCGGTTTCACCGGATGGGAAAAAAGTAGCTTTTGTCGGGACTGATACAACCGGCACAAATCAACTCTGGGTTCGTCCGGTAGAATCGTTAGCTCCCGTTCCTCTTGTCGGTACGAATGGGGCATACCATCCATTCTGGTCTCCCGATGGAAAGTTGCTGGCATTTTTTGCGGGAGGCAAACTAAAGAAAATTGATGCTGCAGGAGGACCTGTTGTCACAATTTGTGACGCGGCAGACGGGCGCGGAGGGACATGGAACGCTGCAGGCATGATTGTCTTTACCCCGAACTCTCTCGATCCTTTGTATAAAGTTTCAGCCGCCGGAGGTTTTCCCGTTGCTATTACAACACTAGACACAGCGAATAAAATTCAAACTCACCGCTGGCCCCACTTCCTTCCCGATGGCAGGCATTTCATCTATACGACGCAGGCCGCCGCAACGGGGGCAGAAAGCGATATGATCAGGATTGCCAGCATTGATTCAACGGTCGATTCACTGCTAATGCGCGGAAATTCCAACGTTGAGTACGCGTCCGGGTATTTGTTGTTCCATCGTCAGGCGATGCTCATGGCACAGCCGTTCGATACGGCAACACTTCGGTTGACCGGCGATGCTGTTCCGATTGCTGAACAACTGCAGTATAACGACGGGAGAAGCAAGGCCCTGTTCTCGGTATCGAACAACGGCGTGCTCATCTATCAGAGCGGTGAAGAACAACAAACAAAGTTTGCATTCTTCGACCGGGCAGGAAACCGGCTCACACTTCTTGACACAAAATGGCCCCGGGAAGGAAGACTCTCGCACGACGGGAAAAAGATCGCTTACAGGTTTTTTGATCTGCAAAACCGCCAAAATGATGTATGGTTGTATGAAATAAACGGCGGGCGAAGCTCCCGTTTCACATTTGATCTGGCGAACGATGGTTCTCCATTCTGGTCGCCTGATGATGATTCTGTTGTGTTCAGTTCAAATAGAAACGGCAAAGCTGATCTCTATATCAAAAGCGCGAATGGAACAGGGACGGAACAACTACTTGTAAAGTCTGATGATGCTAAATATGTTACAGATTGGTCGCTGGACGGCAAATACCTGACGTATTCAGCATTGAGCAACCAAAAAACAAAATGGGATTTGTGGCTGCTGCCTCTCACAGGCAATCGAACGCCGGTACCGTTTCTTCAGACGGAATTTGCCGAGGGCAGCGGAAGTTTTTCCCCCGACGGCAAATGGATCGCATACGGATCAGATGAGTCGGGGAAAGGCGAAGTATATGTCCGTGCCTTGGATGGGACAGCAGGGAAATGGGGAATTTCGATCAATGGCGGGAATACCCCCAGGTGGTCGAGGGACGGGAAGACTATTTTCTTTCAGGCAGCTCGAAAAGCAATGGCAGCGGCAGTCAGAGTAGTACAATCAGCCATTGTTGTTGATTCTGTGCGAACGCTTTTTGATTATGAATCGCGGGGAATCTCAGGAGGCATTCAGGACGTTAGTGCAGATGGGCAGAAATTTCTTTTTCTGGTGACGGAACTCCATCAAACAGCACCGCCGATTACGCTTGTTGTCAACTGGGATGAAGACCTGAAGAAAAAATAAATCTCCGCAAGAACTACGATTTCTTTCTAAGTTTAATCAAATGAAGAAATCGGAGTTCTTCCATTACTCATTATACACAAAGGAAAAAACATCTATGCGCAGTAAGCTCGCTATACGCTTCACCGTTATCGCCGTGGCATTCCTTGCCGCTGCCGGAATTTTTCTGACACCATCGTCAGAAAATTCTTTGCATGCGTTCATTCAGGGGAAAGAAGACCCTCCGGTTGAAAAGACAAAAAAGAATATCCAGGTGCTCACCGGCCTCCCATCCTCTCAACTGGGTGGCGTTATGGATTACTTTGCAACGTCCCTCGGCGTCCGATGTAATCATTGCCACGTCATTGACTCGACCGGATGGCAAACCGAGAAAGACGACAAACAACCAAAGAAAACAGCGCGAAAAATGATTCAGATGGTTATGGATCTGAACAACAAAAATTTCGGCGGGAGAACGGTTGTCACCTGTTATACGTGCCACCGCGGTTCAACGGAACCGACAAAGGTTATTCCCCTCCCGCAAGCATCAGCAAAACCGAGACCACCTGCAGAGACGGCTGTTCCTTCATATCCAAGTGTCGAACAAATTCTCGGTATGTACGAACAGGCGATCGGCGGCGCGGACGCTATGAAGAAAATCACTTCGCGCGTCAGCAAAGGTGTTTCTATTGATGAGCAGGGACGTGAAGCGCCCGTTGAAATCATACAGACAAATTCCGGCAAGTATTCCACTTCCACAACCATGCGCGATGGCGGACAGATGACGCACACGCTCAACGGTTCACAGGCTTGGATGGTTTCGCCGAGAGGGGCGCGTGAGCTTTCTCCTCCTGAAATAGAATACTTCAAAGCTAATTCACAGTTTTTCCCGATCTCGGAAATGCGCGGTATGTCGAAAAATATGCATGTCAGCACGATAACCACCATTCGTGATGCACGCGCATATTTGCTCGAAGCACCGGTTGACGAAAAGACAACCGAGCGATATTATATCGACAGCGCGAAGGGATTGCTCTTACGCAAGGAATCGATTATGCACACTATGGTCGGGGATATTCCCGAACAAACCGATTACAGCGATTACCGCACTGTGGACGGAGTAACTGTTCCGTTTATGATTCAAACCGCAGCAGTCGATCCGCGGGACGGTTCAACTGAAAAATATACTTCCATCACGCACAACGGCCCGATCGATGAAAAAATATTCGTGATGCCGGAAATCAAACAGCAGCCCCCGCGACGAAGGTAATTTGTCTTTTTAAAAAGGCAGGCAAAACGCCTGCCTTTTTTATTTGTTTTCTATCAAATGCATTACGAATTCCTGTTAACCAATGCCCTCTCGTCTCCGTCTTTACTATATCACTCGATACACGAAAAACTATTATTGAAAGGATATACGCATGGATACGATTCATGAGGAGACCATATTACTCGTTGCGCTTTTGGCTTTGGGTGGATGGGTGCTTTTCCTTTTATTCCGCCGCCAGCAGATACACCTGCAGGCACGGATGAAGCGCACAGAAGTATTTGACCATCTTATAGAAAAATTCAGCACAAGCCAGGAATTTATCGAGTTCCTGAAAACCGACCAGGGGAAAAAACTCGTTGAAGACCCGATCGGACAACCGGCACATCACTCGCAGGCGGTCTTGCGGTTTATCCTCGTCGGCGTTGTCTTTGCAGCGATAAGCTACGCCTGCATCGCGTACGCGAATAATCTCAGCGGCTACATCGGCAGCGTCCCGGATCCGGACATCAACTACATCAATAAGCAGATGGATTACCGTTACTGGGGAACATTAACGATGGCTCTTTCAGGAGGAATGTTTATTATGGCCGCGGTGACTAAAATGCTCGCGAAGCGCTGGAAACTCAATGGATCGAGTGGTCATTAAGAGCGCGATCGCTTTCTCATGATACAGCATTCAACCGGAATGGATGAATCGGCTTTTCGCGCCTTCTATGAAGACACGAGGCGCGCGCTCTGGTCCTATATTCTCCGCTCATCCGCAGATGCTTCACGTGCCGATGACATTCTTCAGGAATCGTATGTACGGTTTATTCAAAGTAACACAAGCGGTCTTATGCCGGAACAGCAAAGGGCATATTTGTTCAGGATTGCGTCTAATTTAGTGATTGATTTTTACCGGAGAGGAAAACGTATCCGGCCGATAGATGATCATGATGAAGAACTGCTTGCAGAACCTTACAGCAAAGCCGCGACGGCCATCGATGTTCGAATGGATGTGCAAAAAGCGTTTGATAAGCTTACGCTTCAGGAACGGTCGTTGCTCTGGCTCGCGTATGTGGAAGAATACCCGCACCGCGAAATCGCGGAGATGCTGAAGGTGAAAGAGAAAAGTGTCAAGGTACTCCTGTTCCGCGCCAAACAGCGAATGGCCGACATTGCAAAAAGTATTGGATTACGTTGAAAGGATTTTTGATATGACCACAGTTTGTCAGAGAGAGCAGGAAGTAATCAATGCCATAAAAGGAAATGACTGGGATGAAGCGCTGCGCAGGCATGCAGAGCAATGCCCGGTATGCAGTGTTACTCTGAGTATCGTACCGATGATGGAACAACTTCGTTCGGAAACCCTTAATGAACCCTCGCATCTTCCTAGCGCGCAACTGATCTGGATCCGCGCGCAATTTTCAAAACGACAGGAAAAGCTTTCCCTGCTCGATCTCGTCACCCTCATCGGTGCTGTTATCACCGGTGCGGCAGGACTTCTCGCCGGACTCATCTGGAAAATCCCCGGCCTCCTGCAATCTATCCCGGGCTTTAACGGACAGCAACCGCCATCGGTTATTGATGTGGCACCGGTTGGTATTCCGATATTACTTATTGTTGGGGGACTTTTGATTTATACAATATTTTCGGATGCTTTTGCCATGGAAAGGTGATTATTTAAGTTAAACTTTTGAAAATATTTTCGTATACTTCTATACCTTCATGAATCGTTGGAAACAAATATGTTTGACTGTGCTGGCCTTAGCCATCTTGTCCGGCCAATTCCCGTATCAATCCGCCTACTGCGGCATGATGAAGCACAGGATTGATTCCGCAATGTTGCAACGCTGTGTCAAACACCGTTCGTCGGAAAACGGGGTTTCACAGGTAAGACTCGTTCCGCAACGAATGATGAAAGTGTTCGTAAAACCTACGCTCGCGACGTTTGAGCATCACCAGACCAATAAGGTCTCTTCAGATCTTCCGGTTCTTCACCTTGCTGCGGTTATTACAGACGATCCTACATCAGCAAGCGCTGCGGGAATGAGTGTGAGCCCATCTCCCCCTATTTCAGACATTACTATTCTCACCCTCAATCTCAGGATTTGAGATTCTCCTTGTTGTGAAATTTCAATCTTACGTATCAGGCACCACTGCCTGATGCATCCATTTATTTTTTCACAAAAGGAGTTTACAATGAAAACATTCAATGTTATCTTCGCATTCACGGTACTGCTGCTCTCATCCTGCAGTGCCCAGCACCACAAAGAAATGCTCAAGCAGCCGGATGTACGGAATGAAATCTTCGCCGCTATCCTCGAAGATCATACTCTCATGACGGAGTTTCTCAACCAGGCAAAAGAAAGCAAGCACGCGACAGCGATGATTGCCCGGATGACCGGAAACCAGCCGGCGATGGATCACACAAATTGCCCGATGATGAAAGACAACAACGCGAATACTTCAGCAAGCCCGTACGCCGGCGAAGAAAACCGGTCCGTCAAATCTCTTTCTGACGAAGAGATTACAAAATACAAAAACGGCGAAGGAATGGGGCTGGCAAAAATCGCGGAACTCAACCATTATCCGGGACCGAAACATGTGTTAGCATCAGCGAAAGATCTCGCTCTGTCGAAAGATCAGGAAGCCGGTGCAGAAAAATTATATAAAACCATGCATGAACAGGCCGTACGAATCGGATCCACTATTGTTGAAAAAGAAACCCGGCTTAATACGCTGTTTGCCGAAAAGAATATCAACCGATCGGCTCTTGAGACTTCCTTAAAGGATTTGGGAAGACTTCAGGGTGAACTCCGGTTTGTCCATCTCAACGCTCACCTCAGCATGCAAAAGCTGCTCACGTCGGATCAACTCTGGAAATATGACGAACTACGCGGCTATCAAAATGCTCATCAAGGACATTAACAGTTAATTCAGATAAAAACCCCTCTTCTTTATCGGGAGGGGTTTTTAATCTCCTCTCAGTTTGTAACTTCCCGTAAATCTTCCTACTTTTAAGCACTCATTTTTAATAACAACATATTTTTTATTCTGAAAAAGTAATTTATTGCTAGAATTTCATTCTATGATAAATGATGTTTTTTCTGATACAACCGTAATATTACAACAAGTATCTGATACAACCCGATTCTCAGAAACAGCTGTTGAATACATTAACATTCTAGGGTTAAGAGTTAAAACAGACACCGTGTTTACGGTTGGGGCCTCGCTCTTGGTGTTTATATTGGGATTCCTTTCAACACTGATTGTAAATTGGTGGAAAGAATGGAGAAAACAAAAAAAATTAGAACATTACTTTTACACAATCGTTGAATTAATGGAGGTCGCGGTAAATAGACAAGCCGAGGAACTTATATCATTCTCAGAAAGATTAAAGGAAAAAAAGAGTCAAAGCTTAATGCTTTCTAGTGTTAGCGCTTTGAACCTTGACCCACTATTCGATGTTAATAAAGAGGATACGTTTCGAATATTTTGTATAAATAACAAACTTAACAAAGACGAGGCTGGCAAATTGTACTTTGATGTTTATGCCAATTTATACCATATGCAATCAATTAAGGATAGTATACCTGAAGATTTTAATAAGTGGTGGAGTGTGGTTGAAAAACTGAGTGAAGATTGGAATGAGGGGGTGAAACAAATCAAGGCAGTCTTTAGAGAAATAATAGTAAAAATAACAAAGCGGGAAGCCGGTATAAGTCCTTTGATGAGAGAGTATGGCCAGATAGAGGCGGCTTGGTTAAAAATTGAAAATAACAGAGATATGTATGTAATGAAGCAAGAATATGTTGACAAGATTAATAAATTAGGAGAAAAATATAGAGATGACCCTGATGCATGGGGTCTTATCCCCGCATTAAGTAAATGTACACATACAATTGAAAGTATCGATAAACACAATGCTTTCTATTCCAAATTATTTTATAGCTATGGAAATGCCATTTACAATGATTATCATATTACCAAAAATGCTTTAAGCAAACTTAAGAACCTAGGGTGGAAAACCGCGGTAAATAGGTGGAGGATAAATTGGAATAATTTTACCTTCCGAAGAACTGAAAATAGGCATTAATTTTTTTATTCTACCTTCCTTGAAGAAGAAACCTGTTTTTATGATTTTTTTGTTGTAATATCAAGTTTGTAACTTCCCATAAATCTTCCTACTTTTAAGCACTTCAATTCACACAGGTGCTTTTCCGTGGTCGGCAAAACAATTTCATGTGCTAGTAACTGTAGCGTCCGATTCTTAATCGGACTCCTTAAAACCTGCCTTCTCTGTCTGGTTACGAACCGGACGCTACCCTGAGGAAACCAATGATAGGAAAAATTTTATCACACTATAAGATAGTGGAAAAATTGGGTGAAGGCGGAATGGGTGTCGTGTATAAAGCCGAAGACCTCGACCTCAAACGTTTTGTCGCGCTGAAATTTCTCCCGTCACACATCGATATTACATCCGAAGAAGAAGGCCGTTTTCTTCAGGAGGCTCAGTCAGCAGCCACCCTCCAGCACCCGAATATCTGCGTCATCCACTCCATCAGCCGCGACAGCAATAACCGGTTCATCGATATGGAATACATCGACGGTGAAACGCTCAAACAAAAATTGAAATCATTACCTATTCCTGTCAACGAAGCAATCGCTTATGCCGTCCAGATCGGCGAAGCATTGCAGGAGGCACATAGCAAAGACATTATCCACCGCGATATCAAAAGCGAAAATATCATGGTCACCAAAAGCGGCAGGATTAAAGTGATGGATTTTGGACTGGCAAAACTGAAGGGCTCGCTCAAGCTGACCAAAACATCCAGCACAGTCGGAACGCTTTCATATATGGCGCCGGAACAACTCCAGGGGGCGGAAGCAGACACGCGCACCGATATTTTTTCCTACGGGGTTGTTCTCTATGAAATGCTCAGCGGTCGCTTGCCGTTCCGCGGCGAACACGAAGCCGCAATGATGTATTCAATTGTTAATGAAGAACCGGCCCCGTTGTCAGGGCTGCGTTCTGAAATTCCGCCCAAACTCATTGAGATCACTTCCCGTTTGCTTCAAAAAGATCCTGCCCGGCGATATCAATCGTTCCGGGATGTTCTAACCGACCTGAAAAAGGTTACTGCCACTGCAGATGTGCAAAAGGAAACCGGCATCACTTCCATTGCCGTGCTCGCGTTTGAAGACATGAGTCCGCAAAAAGATCAGGATTATCTCTGTGAAGGACTAGCGGAAGAAATTATCAACGCATTGACGAAGCTGAAAACGCTACGGGTTTCCTCGCGCACGTCGGCATTCGCGTTCAAAGGAAAACAACTCGACATGCGTGAGATAGGCAGCAAGCTGAATGTTCAGGCGGTTCTTGAAGGAAGCATCCGTAAATCCGGAACACGTTTGCGCATCACCGCTCAGTTGATTAATATCAGCGACGGCTACCATCTTTGGTCGGAACGTTACGACCGCGAACTGAAGGATGTCTTTGAAATTCAGGATGAGATCACCGAAAATGTTGTGCGTGCTTTGAAGATTGTCCTCGGCGAAAAGGACAAGCGGTTGCTCGAGTCGATTGCAACACCGGAAGTCGAGGCGTACGAATATTACCTCCGCGGCAGGCGCCTGTTCCATCAGGTGGTCTATAGATATGAAGAGAGTATAAAGATGTTTTTACGCGCGACGCAGATTGATCCCACATACGCTCTTGCGTATTGCGGGTTGGCAGACTGTTATTCGTGGCGGTATATGTATATCGAAGGATCAGAATCAAATCTGATTGAGTCCGAAAAAGCAAGCCGCAAGGCAATTGAAATCAACCCGAACCTCGCAGAAGCTCACACTTCACTCGGCCTTGCAATCTCATTAAAAAAACAGTACGAACTCGCGGAACAACAATTCGAATATGCCATCAGACTCAATCCCAGACTTTTTGAGGCATATTATTTTTACGGACGCATGTGCTTCGCACAAGGCAACTTTGAAAAAGCGGCACAGCTTTACGAAGAGGCAGTGAAAGTCCGGCCGGAGGATTATCAGGTCCCGCTCCTCCTCGCGGGTGTGTACCGTTCATTGCATAGCGAAGAAAAGTATATTGAAACAAACCGGTCGGGCCTGCAAAAGGTCGAACGGCATCTTGAATTACATCCCAAGGACGCGCGGGCGCTCTACCTCGGCGGCGGCGCTTTGCTTGCATTAGGCGATGTCACACGCGGTGAGCAGTGGGTCGAGCGAGCGCTTCATATTAACCCCGACGGAACAGACACATTATATAATTCTGCCTGTTTTTATGCGCTGGCAGGCAAACCGGATAAGGCAATAGATTGCCTCGAAGGCGCAGTGGATCATGGATTCGCGCATAAAGAGTGGATAGAGCATGATTCTGACCTTGATAATATCCGCACAAACCCCAGGTATCATGAATTACTCAAGAGATTGAAATAACTCTTTCGGCATTTTTACGTACCAACGTTTGACACAAAACTGTAGTCTAACTTCCATAGTTCATAATACTTACATACCACATCAACATTCTGTCTGCTTACCTCTGAAAGGAATATTTATGAATTTCCACCGATACATACTGCTTGCTCTCCTTTTAATCGCAGCAGTAACAACTTCGCTCTTCGGGCAAACGGAAGCACGACTCCTCCGTTTTCCTGCAATCTATAACAATCAAATCGTGTTTTCCTACGCAGGAGATTTATATACTGTCACAACGATGGGCGGTGTAGCACGTAAAATAACCAACGACGACGGCTACGAACTCTTCGCGCGTTTTTCTCCGGACGGCAAACAGATCGCGTTTACCGGACAATACGACGGCAACACCGAAGTGTATCTCATGCCCTCTGAAGGCGGTGTCCCGAAACGGCTCACCTACACGGCAACACTCGGCCGTGATGATGTATCCGACCGTATGGGTCCCAATAATATCGTCATGACATGGCGCGATGACAAAACAATTGTCTACCGCTCCCGAAGAATCGAGCGTAACGATTTCATCGGACAATTATTTTTTGCCAGCGTAGACGGCGCGATCCCGGAACAGCTTCCCGTCCCCCGCGGCGGATTCTGTTCTTTTTCTCCCGATAAAAAACAGATGGCATATAACCGCGTGTTCCGCGAATTCAGAACGTGGAAACGTTACCGCGGCGGACAGGCGGATGATATCTGGATCTATGATTTCACTACCAAAAATATCACCAACATCACCAACAACCCCGCACAGGATATTATCCCGATGTGGAGCGGCAACAAAATCTATTTCGCCTCCGATCGCGATGAAATCAAGAAGATGAACCTCTACTCGTATGATCTTACAACGAAAGAAACAAAGAAACTAACAAATTTTACCGCATACGATGTGAAGTTCCCTTCACTTGGAAACAATGCGATCGTATTTGAAAACGGCGGTTACATTTACAAGCTTGATCTTGCCTCGGAACAAGCCATGAAAATCCCGATCTATATCCAGGAGGATTTAGCCATAGGCCGCGGAGGATTAAGGGACGTCAGCAAAGAAGTGACAAACTTTGAAATTTCTCCTGATGGCAACCGTGCGCTTTTCGGCGCACGGGGGGATATTTTCACCGTGCCGGCAAAATATGGCAACACGCGCAACCTGACCAACACGCCGGGGGTTCATGAACGCAACTCCAAATGGTCACCCGACGGGAAGTACATCGCGTATGTCAGCGATGCTTCGGGAGAGGATGAAATCTGGATTGAACCGCAGGATGGAAACGGAACACCGGTGCAACTGACAAAGAACGGAGACACCTACAAGTTTCAGATTGCGTGGTCACCCGACAGCAAGAAGATCATGTGGGCGGATAAAAAATTACGTCTGCAGTATGTAGACATCGATTCAAAATCGATAACGACCATCGCGCAAGCAACGGCATTTGAGTTCAATGATTACAACTGGTCGCCTGACAGCAAGTGGATTACATACGCGAAGCCTGAAGAAAAAAGTATGATTACCGTTCAGCTTTATTCACTCGACAAAAAAGAAACGCATCAGGTAACCGATGGTTGGTTTGATTCTTATCAACCTACATTCAGTTCCGACGGTAAATATCTGTTCTTCGTTTCCGACAGAACATTTAATCCGACCTTCAACAACGTTGAATTGAACGCGAACTTCAATGACATGTCTGGTGTTTTTCTTGTTACTCTCTCAAAAGACACCAAATCCCCCTTCGCGCCCAAAAGTGATGAAGTAAAAATCGCTGCTGCGAAAACAGAAGGGAAAAAAGAAGATGATAAAAAGAAGGATAAAGAAGAACCGAAATTGACGGTGAAAGTGGATGTGGCCGGACTTCAAAGCCGAATCACTTCTCTACCCATCGGGGCGGGGAATTACCGCAACCTGCAGTCTGTCGGCGATAAGCTCTATTATGTTCGCACAAGCGCGAAGGAAGATAAGGCCACACTTTATCTGTATGATCTTGACAAGCAGAAAGAAACTTCGCTCGGGAATTTCAACGGCTATGAAATATCTTCCGATACAAAAAAAATGTTAATCGGCGGTGACGGCAGTTATTATATCATTGATCTTCCGACAGGAAAGATCGATGCAAAGGACGCTTTGAACCTGAGTGACATGAAAGTCAATCTTGACCGCCGCGCTGAATGGAACCAGATGTTCAACGAAAGCTGGCGCCAGATGCGTGACTTCTTCTTCGACCCGAACATGCATGGCGTTGACTGGCCGAAAATGAAAGCACGGTATGCGGAGCTTCTTCCCTATGTTTCTCACCGCGCCGATCTTACCTATATCATTGGTGAAATGATCAGCGAAATAAGCGTCGGGCACGCGTATGTTGGTGGCGGAGATTATCCGAAAGCGGATCGTATTCAACAGGGGTTGCTCGGTGCGAAAATTGAACGCGACGCGACCTCGAAATATTACCGCATCAAAAAAATTCTCAAAGGGCAAAACTGGGACAGAAGTGTCCGTTCACCATTAACGGAAATCGGTGTTGACGCGCGTGAAGGTGATTACATTATTGAGGTAAACGGTAACCCGACCAACGGTATGAACGATCTTTATGAAGCGCTTGTGAACACCGTGGGCAAACAGGTGACGCTTACCCTGAATTCCGAACCGAAGAGCGCCGGAAGCCGTACCACTGTTGTGGTTCCCACAGGCGATGAACGCTCTCTCTATTACTATAACTGGGTTCAGGACAATATTGATAAAGTTTCCAAAGCTACCGATGGTAAAGTCGGTTATTTACATATCCCCGATATGGGAACCGGCGGGCTTATTGAATTCACAAAATACTTTTACCCTCAGCTCCGCAAGGAAGCGCTTATCGTCGACGTGCGCGGCAATGGCGGCGGATTTGTCTCGCCGATTATCATTGAACGCTTACAGCGCCAGCTTGCGATGATCGACATCGCGCGCAATACCGCGGCAACGCTTGATCCCGCCGGCATGGTCCTCGGGCCAAAAGTTTTGCTCGCCGATGAATTTTCCGCATCCGACGGTGACATCGTTACGTACCGTTTCAAAAAATATAAACTCGGACCGGTCATTGGTAAACGCACGTGGGGCGGCGTGGTCGGCATCCGAGGATCGCTTCCGCTGCTTGACGGTGGTTTCCTGAACCGCCCCGAGTTTTCCAGATATGATACCGAAGGGACGTCCTGGATCATGGAAGGATACGGCGTAGATCCCGATATCTTTGTTGACAATGACCCGGATCGTGAGTTCAACGGCATCGATGACCAGTTGAACAAAGCAATCGAAGTCATTAAAGAAGAAATGAAAAAGAATCCGGTCAAATTGCCGCCTCCGCCGAAATATCCGGACAAACATTAAGCCTGTACGATCTATTTGCTACCGAGAGCCCCGCTCCTCCGAGCGGGGTTCTTTTTGTTTTAGTGGAGCGGTATTTTTCCTGTTGAACCAGAACCAATATTTTACTACCTTTCTACTCACAGAATTGAGCACTCCGTAATAATCACACGAGCTGTTCTGCTGTTTCTCGCTGAACTTAAGCAAAATATTATCAATGTATTTACTCTTTGAATGATTTCTTCATTGATTCAATGAAGAAATGAACAAATCACCCTATTACTATGATCGGCACAACAATATCCCACTACAAAATTCTGGAAAAATTGGGCGAAGGCGGACCTGACCGCCGAAGCAGTGCACCTTATTGGAAAGTAACATTATGATTGGCAGCACGATTTCTCATTATAAGATACTCGAGAAGCTCGGCGAAGGCGGCATGGGCATTGTGTACAAGGCCCAGGACCTGACCTTAGACCGAATGGTCGCACTTAAATTTCTTCCACCTCATCTTTCAGCATCGGAAGAAAACAAAGCCCGCTTCATGCGCGAAGCGAAAGCAGCCGCGGCGCTCAATCACCCGAATATTCTCGGCGTCTACGAAATTGATGAGCAAGATGGTACGCTTTTCTTCTCCATGGAATACGTGGAAGGAAAAACACTGAAGGCCCACATTGCCAGTCTGAAATCGGGATCCGGTATCCCCTTCGATGACGCAATCAGATGGACAAAACAAATTGCTCACGGATTAAAATCCGCTCACGACAAAAATATTATTCACCGCGATATCAAACCCGAGAATGTGATGCTGACGAAAGACGGGCAGCTTAAAATCATGGACTTCGGCATCGCGAAACTTACCGGAAGCACCGGTGTGACGAAAACCGGTGTTTCTATCGGTACGCTCGCGTACATGTCGCCGGAACAGGCGCAGGGCATTGCCGCCGACCACCGTTCCGATATCTGGTCGCTTGGTGTAATATTGTATGAAATGCTCACCGGCGAAGTCCCGTTCAGAGCGGAACATGAAGCAGGGTTGCTTTACCTCATTGTGAATGAAAATCCTCCTCTTCCGAGCGCGATGGATAAGAAAATCCCGCGCCAGATTGATTCGGCGGTCATGAAAATGCTCGAAAAAGACCGTGAAAAGAGATTTGGTACAACGGAAGATGTCATCATCAGCCTCGACCAGGTCCGCAAAGAAATTGAAGCGGCTGCCTCCGGGCCAAAGACTAAAAGCGTGGCAGTTCTTCCCTTCGGCAACATCAGTCCCGACAAGGAAAGCGATTACTTCGGCGACGGGTTAACCGAAGAACTCATTGTCAACTTATCCAAACTGAAGGAAATCCGCGTTGTACCGCGCGCGACATCCATGCAATACCGCGGTTCAAACAAAGACGTAAAAACCATCGGACGGGAACTCGGCACACGGTACATCCTTTCCGGCAACGTGCGCAAGTTTCAGGATAATCTACGCATCAGCGTCGAACTCATAGACAATGAAACGGAAGAACAAATCTGGGCGGAAACATATAAAGGAAAACTTGCCGATGTTTTTGATATTCAGGAACAGGTATCGAAGCAAATCGTCGAAGCATTAATGGTAAAATTATCGCCCAAGGAAAAAATCGTACTGACGAAACGTTCGACAGATAATCCTGAGGCATTTGATTGTTACCTGCGGGCAAGGGATTTCCTGTATAAACTTACAAAGAACAATGTGCAGTTCTCCATCCAGCTGTTCCAGCGCGCAATAGAACTGGATAACCGCTACGCTGTTGCATACGCTGGACTTGGCGAGGCATACGCGACGATGTATAATTATTTTGAATCGAGCGAAAGCTTACTCGACAAAGCGATTGAAGCAAGCTTGAAGGCGTTGATGTATGATTCGACGCTATCGGAGGCGTACGCTGCGCTTGGTCTCGCGTACTTTGACAGGAAAGAACTGGATGAAGCGGTTACGGCTACTCAAAAGGCAATAGAGCTCGATCCAAACAATTATATTGCCTACTGGATCCTGGGGCGTATCTATCATTCCACCGACCGCGACATCGAAGCGGCTGATCTGTTCAAGAAAACTATAGAGTTGAATGAATCTTTTTATTCGGCATTGAACGACCTTCTCAACGTGTACGAACGTCTGGGCGACAAGGTGAAATGGATGGAAACCATGGATTCGCTGCTAAAATTCTTTCCTGTCTATCTTTCTCAACATCCTGATGACGCTCGCGGGCAAATGTATTACGCCATCCATCTTGCCGCGGCAGGAAGAAAAGAAGAAGCAAAGATCCAGGGTGCGAAAGCTCTGGAATTAAATCCCGGCGATTCACTTATGATGTACAACGCCGCGTGCATGTATGCGCGTCTTGGTGAAACCAAACTTGCGGCGAAAACACTTAAGGATGCCGTTGCCGCAGGGCAGGAAGATTTTGAATGGATTAAGAGAGATTCGGATCTCGATTCAATCCGTAACGAACCCGATTACATTGAAATGATGGAAGGGAGATAGGAGGATTTGCACATTGAATCATGTATTCATTGAATCATTGGAAAAGCTTTTCAATGTAACAATGATTAAATGAACAAATAACTCTCATTCTTCCGCCATCGCCTCCAGCAACACAATGTTGAATGACCGGTACACATCGATACCGGCGAAAATAATTCCAACAAACACGCCGACCATTCCTGTAAGAAACAGCACCAGCGGAAGAACTCCCGCAAACACCACTCCGCTTACAAGGCTTAACCCGATACTTACCGAGGTAAGAACGAACAAAGCAATCGAAGACTGCATCGCGAGTATCGCGTTGCGTACGATTCGGCTGCGGACAAGTAGTTCCTCCGTTTGTTTCCGTATGTTCATGAATCTCGCGTTGTCGGTATAATTAAGGTCGTGCTCTTCGCCAAGTTGTTTGGTCAGCTTCCGCTTTTCATCGTTCAGTAATCTGATGCGATTGATGATGGCGGAGTACCTGTTGCTCATCCCGAGCAGAAGCAGTCCCACCGCCGAAATGCCCACGGCAGGCGCCAAAATCGCCTGAATTGCCTGAATTGCCGTTACTGAGATCTGTTCCATTGTTTACTTCCTGATTAACTTGCATCCAATCTAAATATTTCCATATTATTTACAAAGGAAGGAATTGAGTCATCGAGCCATTGAATCAATGAGTAAATTCTAATTATGCCTCAACCCGGATATACACTATCTTCTCTCGTCGAAAATGCTGACCACCTCCGGCAGCTTCCCAAATCGAGTTTACAACCGGGCACATGGGTATTTGTGAAAACTGCAAACTCGGTGTACACAGTTCATATTCTTCAGGATGGCTTCTGCAAAGTGTCGGGAGGATGGTTCGACCGCAAAGGACTTTCACCGGCCACGACACGTATCAGCGGATGCACGTGGGGTGGAAGCACGATTAAAATCGATATCGCAGCAGCGTGCGGGCTCTGCATGGAGTTCGGCAACCGTCTCGTTACAACACCCATTCAGAAAATTGTTGTTCTTCCCGGGGGATGTGAGAATTAGGAGAGCATTGAGACATTGATTCATTTGTTCATTGGTTCATTTTCTAATGTCCAAATGATTCGATGAATCAATGATTCAATTTTAAAAGCGATGATCTCCCCCGACCTTTCTTCACCTCAAAAAAACACTCTCATTCTTCCCGTAATTGTCCTCTCTCAGTTCGCCGGTACTTCTCTCTGGTTTGCTGTCAATGCTATTCTTCCCGATTTACAACACGACTGGAACTTGCCCGCCGATGCTGTCGGCAACATGACTTCGGCGATTCAACTCGGATTTATTACCGGGACATTGCTCTTCGCGTTTCTGAACATTGCCGACCGCTTTTCTCCGCGGAAAATATTTTTGATTTGTTCTCTTGCCGGATCAGTAAGCAATCTCCTGATCTACGGTATCGCGCATGACCTGACAACGCTCCTGTTCCTTCGTTTCCTTACCGGCATTGCTCTGGCAGGCATTTATCCGGTTGGAATGAAGATAGCGGCAGGATGGTACAAAGTCGGACTCGGAAACGCGCTCGGTTTTCTTGTCGGGGCATTGGTGTTGGGCACTTCGTTTCCTCATTTTCTGCGGAGCTTTGAGTCGGATGTTCATTGGGAAACAGTGATCGTCACTATTTCAATGATATCTGCCGCAGGCGGCGCATTAATGTGGCTCTTTGTGCCCGACGGGCCGTTCTTGACGAAGGGAACTTCATTTAACCCGAAGGCGCTGGCAGTGATTTTCCGGTCACGCGATTTGCGCGCGGCGGCGTTCGGATATTTCGGACATATGTGGGAGCTCTACACGTTCTATGCGTTCGTGCCGTTTATGCTCTCGGCATATCTGGCAATGCATCCGGAAGTGAATTTTAATATTTCGTTTTGGTCATTTTGCATAATCGCCGCGGGAAGCATCGGTTGCGCAGTTGGCGGAGTGATTTCTCAGCGTACCGGTAGTGCCCGTGTCGCGTTTATCCAGTTGCTCGGCTCCGGATTATTATGTCTCTTTTCCCCCCTGCTCCTCCACTCCCCATCACCGGTGTTTCTTTCTCTCTTTATTGCCTGGGGTGCTCTCGTTGTTGGCGACTCCCCTCAATTCTCCGCTCTGATCGCCCGCTACGCACCGAAAGAGCTTGTCGGCTCTGCGCTCACGATCGGCAACTCCATTGGGTTCAGTATTACGATTGTGAGTATACAGACGATTTCGTATCTGATGAAATTTGTTCCGGCTGAGTATCTGTTTATGTTTCTTGCGGTTGGACCGTTGGTTGGGTTGATTTCTTTTTCTCCGTTACTCAAAAACGAACACTGATATATCGGTAGAACTATTTACTTGCGTTATCATGGATTTCGTGTATATTTAGACGAATTAAAAGCTATATTCAAAAGTATTTCACTTTCTTTCGGATATGCTCGAACTAACATCAGGAATTATCTGAATGATTAAGTTTCGTTTTGTTTGGTTCTGGGGTAAAATATTTGGATATCTTGATTGCCACAAAGAGCGATTTGAATTGTTCTTGATCGCCGGCACAATAATAATGGGAGTACTCGTCTATCGAGAAACTAAAAACCAGGTCCAAGAAATGCGAGATGCTTTAAACTTTCAAAAGAACATCATCTCAGCAGATATTAACTTCGAAATTCTTGGTACACGGGATACCTCATATAAGTCTGGTTACGTCCAGGAAGAATGGCTTAAACTTCGGCTTAGTAATGATGGACAATCCCCTGCTCGCAACGTTAACTATTCCAATGTAGTTGTCGTACCCGCAAGAGGAGCTATGGATTTCACTATGGAGGAGATTGCTCAATGCAGACTAAATAAGCCTCCGTTCAAATATACTCTTGGTTCCAAGAGTACAATGGAAATTGAAATGCTCAACTATTCAGAAGTCATAGAGTCTGCAAAATTTGGGGATACTAACAATGCTCAATTTGATGTTATGTTTTGTGGAATAATTACTTATTCAGATGTCGTTGGCGAAGCCCATGAGATTACCTTCTGTGGACTTTATAATGCTAATAGGAAACCAGTTTTTATCGGTGAATGTAACACCCGTAAATAGAAAAAATTTTTTCTTAATAACTGCTGAATTCATTCCACAAACATCAATTTCTATATAAGAATTAGCAAAAAACGAGGTTTTATTGATGTAAAGTATGCTTGACTTTTAGTAAAGCATGCTGTATATTCCTTGTGTCATTACATTCATCACTAACACAAGGAATCGCACCATGAAAACAACACCGAAGAAACGCAGTATCTCCGCCGCGCTGGTGAGCGGCATACTTTTTTTCCTCCTTTATTTTACCGCGCGGGCGTTCCTTGAATCGCCCGACATGAGTCCAACCAACAAAGTCCTGATCGCGCTTATGCCCGTGCCGGTGTTCGCGGTATTTCTCTGGACGTTCATCAAAGAACTCCGCGGCGCGGATGAGCTGCACCGCCGTGTTCACCTCGAAGCGCTCGCCGTCGCGTTCCCGCTTACGTTATTACTGCTGATGATCCTCGGGCTCCTCCAGCGCGCCATCGAACTGCCGTTCGAAGACTGGAGCTACCTGCACGTGTGGCAGTTTCTCCCAATCTTTTATTTTGGCGGGCTGGCGCTGGCATGGAGGCGCTACAAATGAAAAACCGGTTGCGCGTCCTCCGCGCCGAAAAGAACTGGTCGCAGGCCGACCTCGCCGACAAGCTCGAGGTCTCACGCCAGACCATCAACTCCATCGAAACGGAAAAATACGAACCGAGCTTGAGCCTGGCTTTTAAAGTCGCTGCGTTGTTTGGAATGACGATCGAAGAGATTTTCCAGGCTGACGGGAAAGAAGGCACATGATGGCTCTTATAAATATCACCACAGAGACTCAGAGAACACAGAGTAATTTTCTCTGCAGACTTTGCGTCTCAGCGGTGAATAATAAATCGTAGCCGCAACTATTTCAGGCATGCTCAAGTCCAACATACAAGCCACTGTTTCTCGTCTTAGACTACGGGGTTAACACCATGATATTTATCCGCTCTTTGGTTCTCACTATACTTATCGCGATCTCGTTCTCCGGCTGTAACAGCGGAGAAAACAAACAACAACTCACACCTTCGGCAATCCTCGAAAAGAAAAACGAATGGATTCCCTACTTCCAGGAAAATGCCGTCAATAAACTGTTACAGGAATCTTCCCACAAATTCAAACCATCGACTGTCGCGTTTACGAATGTCAATCTTATCTCAATGGAAGATGCTTCCGTACGGAAAAATAAAACAGTCGTAATTGAAAACGGGAAATTTAGTGCCATCGGAAATTCCGGAGAGGTTACGATTCCCACAGGCGCGACAAGGATAGACGGAACGGGACAATATCTTATCCCCGGCCTTACCGATATGCACATCCACTCGCTCGTCAGCAATAGTCAGAAATTGCTGAACCTTGCCTGCGGCGTTACGACCGTCCGCGATATGGACGGCTTTCCGTGGCTATTGAAGGAACGCGACATGATTGCAAAGAATGCCATGCTCGGTCCCACAGTATACCAGACAGGTCAAATCCTGAATTACAATGCTATGGATTACTATGCCCGTGTCATTAAAACTTCCGAAGAAGCGCGTGCCGCGGTCCGCGCGGATAAAGAAGCTGGATATGATTTCATAAAAGTGCACAATAACGTTCCACCCGAAATCTATGCCGCAATCTGCGACGAAGCGAAAACGCTCTCCATCGACGTTGTCGGCCATATCCCTCACCGTGTGACGCTTCAGCAGGCAATTGCCTCCGGGCAAAGAACGTTCGAACACATGAAGGGATACTACAGTGACCGCACGCTCGAAATGACGACGGAAGATTACATGGCGTTGACCAAAGGCGCCGATGTCTGGAACTGTCCGACCTTCTATACGAGAAGAATCGGAGAGTCAAAAAATTTTGTAACCGGTCTGCTTACGACTGAGGAAGCAAAATACGCACCGGCATTAGACAGAAAGCGGTGGCTTGCGAACGCTCCGGAACATGCCGAGGAAAACGGACAAAAGATTTTTAATCAGTCCAAAAAAATATTTTCCGAGCTGTTAACAATCAACGCGAAATTTATCGCAGGAACTGATTGCGGCGGCGGATACGGCAAGATGATTCCTGGCTTCGCCTTGCTCGATGAGATTGAAACAATGGAAAGCTTTGGTATGACGCCGTTCCAGGCATTGCAGTCGGCGACAATCAATGCCGCGCTCGCAATGCGGAAGGAAAAAGAATTCGGTACCATCGCCGTCGGCAAACGGGCCGACTGTGTTCTACTGCCGGGGAATCCGCTGGAGAACATAAAAAGCTTGCGGTCCAATAACGGTGTCATGGTACGGGGAATATGGCTTTCCAAAAATGACATTGCCGGAATGTTAAAGCAAATTGAAGATCTGTACTCAGAAGAATACGATTTCCTCGGCAGTGATCCTGTTCATGCGGTAACTGTCATGCCGAAAGAATACAATGAACTCCGCATGGCCGGCTTTTGCGGAAGGCGTGATGTTACAGAGCATCTGGGAAGGATGCTGATCGAACTCGGAATGACGGACGATGCAACAACGATGTTCTCGTATCAGAAAGAAGATTTCCCAGCCATGCCGGACGGTTACCTGAACCTCGCCGAAGTATACTCCGCATCAGGAAAGAAATCACTCGCAGAAAAAGAATGCGAACAGGTGTTAAAAATAGACCCTGCAAATGAAAAAGCAAAGGAAATCTTGAGGTCAATTAAGTAAAAAATTTTGTACACTTAGTGTCCTGGTGTCTGTGTGGTAATATTTTTATCCACATGTTCTACTGAACTCGATGTTATCACTTTTTCTAAGGTTAACTTCGCATTCAACAATCGTTGGGAGTTATCCGTCGCTTTCGGTTGCGCAAACACGAGCAATAACGCTTTGCCTTCCTGTTTTAGTTGAACGTTGGAAATCTTCCCATCAGTAATCAGCTTCATGATCCGCTGAAACGGTGAATCGGTGGTATCCGGCGTTCCATAAAACGCGGTGTCCGAACTTTCCGGCAATGTCAGCACAAGCGTACCGCCACGAAGCGAAACTTTCTGTGCGCGGATATTTGATGCGGCAAGCCTGAGTTCCACCAGTCCGCACAAATGCTCAACTTCTTTGGGATATTCCCCGAACCTGTCACGCAATTCCGTTCTCATCGCCTGAAGCTCACCCGGTTCCTTCGCGGCATACAGCCTACGGTACACATCGAGCCGCTCGGCGTCGGATTCGATGTACAGATCGGGAATCAGCGCCTCGATGTCAGACTCCACAACTGCCTCTTTTGAATTCGAAATTCGAGATTCGACATTCGAAATTTCCCTGAATTCTTCCTGCCTCAATTCCTCCACTGCTTCCCGCACAATCCTTTCATACATCTCAAATCCCATATCCATGATGAATCCGGATTGTTCGCCGCCGAGCAGGTTGCCCGCGCCACGGATTTCCAGATCGCGCATGGCAAGATTAAATCCCGAGCCAAGCTCTGTAAATTCTTCAATCGCCTGAAGCCTGCGAAGTGTTTGCTTTGGTATCACGGTAAGCGGCGGTGTCAGCAGATAACAATATGCCTGCACATTTGACCTGCCCACCCTGCCGCGCAGCTGATATAATTCAGCCAACCCAAACATATCAGCGCGATTAATAATAATGGTATTTACGCTCGGGATATCGACACCGGACTCGATGATTTTAGTGCATACAAGTACGTCATATTTCTTTTCCAAGAAATTGAGCATTGTTTTTTCGAGCTCGTGCCCGCTCATTTGTCCATGCGCTACATGCACTTTGGCTTCCGGCACCTGCGTTCTGATTTGATCGGCGATAGCGTCGATATTGCTGACGCGGTCGTGGATAACATAGACCTGTCCGCCGCGGTGCAGTTCTTTGAGAATAGCTTCTTTGGTGATTTTCCACTGTGTTTGTTTCCCGCCTGTATCGGCCGGAATAATTTCCGTGATAATGGGAATACGGTTTCGCGGCGGTGTATTAATTAATGAAAGATCGCGGGCACCGATCAGTGAGAAATGCAATGTTCGGGGAATCGGCGTTGCCGTCATCGCCAGCGTATCGACGCTTGCTTTCCATTGCCGCAGTTTCTCTTTCGCCGCGACTCCAAAACGATGCTCTTCATCGATGATCAGCAATCCGAGATCTTTGAATGCAATATCTTTCGACAAAATTCTATGCGTTCCGATGATGATATCAATAGCACCCTGCTTCAGCGTTTCAACTATTTTTTTCTGCTCCTTCACCGATTTGAACCGCGTCAAGTTTTCAATCCGCGCCGTATAGCGCGAGAGCCGGTCCTGAAACGTGTTGTAATGCTGGAGCGCGAGTATCGTCGTCGGGACAAGTATCGCGACCTGTTTTCCATCCATCACCGCTTTGAACGCGGCGCGCACCGCAACTTCCGTTTTCCCGAACCCGACGTCGCCGCAGATGAGCCTGTCCATCGGTGACGGGCTTTCCATATCGCTCTTCACATCAAGCGTCGCGCGCGCCTGATCGAGCGTATCTTCATACATGAAAGATGCTTCCAGCTCTTTCTGCCAGTGCGTATCCGACGAGAACGCGAATCCCTGTTCCTGTTTTCTTCTGGCGTAGAGCGTAATGATATCGCGGGCAATATCTTTTATGCGTTTCTTTGCCCTCTCTCTCATCCGGTCCCACTCACCCGTGCCAAGCCTGGTGAGTTTCGGGACATGCCCGTCCTGCGAAGAATATTTCTGAACCCGGTTGACAAAATTCAGATTTACATAGAGCACGTCGTTTTCCAAAAACAGAAGTTTCAACACTTCCTGTTCTCCCCCTGCGACATTAATTTTTGTCAGGCCGCTGAATGTCCCGATACCATGATCGACGTGCACAACATAGTCACCGCGTTTAAGCTGTTGGAGTTCTTTTTGAGAGATTCCTTTGAAACGGCGGCGCATGGGAAGTCCGCGGCGCTTGAGCCGGTTGAAGATTTCGTGTTCTGTGAAAACGGCAATGCGAGCCGAAGGATAGATGAAACCGGAATGGATGGTTTCGGAGAGAAATGTTGGTTTGATGGTCGATATCGGATGTTCGTCAACCGTTGATTCGGATATTGCGTTTTGAGTATCAAGTGAAAATTTTTGAGGAGAATCAATCGCTTCATTAATCAGTTCGTTAAGCCTGTCGGTTTCCGCCTTTGTATCGCTTGTCAGATACACAGAATACCCGTCATCAAATAATTTCTGTAATGACTCGATAAGAATATTCACGTTGCCGTTGTACGCCGGCTGCGGTTGCGTGTGTGTATCAATTGCATTCCCGCCGCCGCCGAACGACGTACAAACGATAGCGGGAAATTCTTTTACCCGCTGAAATATATATTCGGATGAAAAAAGCTCTTTCTCATGTTCCTTCGTCGCTTCGTTTATCTCGCGCTCCACCTGCTCCGGTTCATCAAGAACAATCAGCGCGTGACCGGCAAGATAATCAAAGACGGATGCTGAATGTTTACTCTCTGCGCCATCTGCTCTCTGCGCTTCATCCGCGGAATCTGTTTCATCAGTCATTAGAGACGGAACAATGCTTGCGAACTGCAGTTCACGGATGGAGCGTTGTGAGAGAACATCGAACTCGCGGATAGATTCCACGGTATCCCCCCAGAATTCGATTCGTATGGGATTCTCCCCGACAAAAGGAAAAAGGTCGATAATACCGCCGCGCACAGCGTATTCACCATATCCTCCCACAAAATCTTTTCTCTCGAATCCGAGCTGATCAATTTGTCCGACAAGCTGTTGAAAGGCGTACTCTTTTCCTTTCGTTATCTCAATAATTGTCTGACGAAATGCCTGTTGTTCAGGAAGGTGTCCTGCCACCGCTTGCGGCGAAGCGACAACAAGAACTGCCGCGCCGGATGAAAGCGCCTTGAGAGTTTCGATTTGCGCAATAGATGTGCTGACATCAAGAGATTGTCCGTGATGTGAAGGCTTCTCTCCAAAAAAGCGGACATGTTGTTCCCCCAGCAGCAACGCGCAATCGTCGCGCAGTTTTTCGGCCCTGTCTTCATCCGAAGCCACAAGAAGAACCTGCCGTTGTGCAGACTCAAATACATTGACAGCGGCGAACGCGATAAGCGATCCCACAACGCTTCGTAATTCGAAACGCTCTCCCGGCGTGAATGACTGCAGCTTGTCGTTTAATTGCCGAAATTCTCCGGACCGAAATATTTTTTCCTTAATCTTGTCCAATTGAAAATTGCAAATTGTAAATCGTAAATTGTACAGTTACCCTCTGACCCCTTATCATCGGTTGCATTTCCAACACTGCGTTCATCATTTCCGTAACTACAAAACACTCCACCCCTACCGCAAAGATTCGCCAGAACTTTCGCAGTAAGGGTGAACTAACATACGCAAGAAGAGATCGATTTGCAAGACTTCGGAATGAAATTCATATAACAATTTTGTATGTTGGATGCCATGACACCCAAACTTATCATCACAAAAACGGTCTCCATACCACTTTCAGAGCTGGAATTCCGGTTCGCGCGCGGCAGCGGCCCCGGCGGACAGAATGTTAACAAGGTGGAAACGCGTGTGGAATTATTGTTCGACGCGGCTCATTCCCCGAGTCTTACGAATGAAACCCGGGAGATGGTTTTTCATTCAATCGGATCACGAATTGACGCAAACGGGATACTGCATCTCGTTGTTGGTACGTCGCGGAGTCAGTGGAAAAACAGACAGGAGGCAATCAAACGTTTTCTTGAGTTAATGCAGAAAGCACTCACACCAAAGAAAAAACGGGTAAAAACAAAACTGCCGCAAGTGGCAAAACAAAAAAGGCTTGAACAGAAGAAACGCAGGGGAGAGAACATACGGATGAGAAGAATCATACCGGACTGACATTCGCATTCATGAATTGACTTTGCTGTTGTCAATTCTTAGATTAGCCAAACTTTTGACAGCAAACATATAGTGAAAGGGAGATCCTATGGTTGGTTTGCTCTTCTTGCTCCTTCTTGTGTTAATTATCCTGGTAGCTACGTTATTTTCAAGAATAACTTCGCTCAGCAACAGAATTGACATCGTCGAGTGGAGCATCCGCGACATCCGGAAATCCCTTCCCAAAGAACCGGAGACACCTCAACAGAAAGTTTCACCACAACCTGCCGCATCGGTTCCGCCAACTACCGCTTCTCAATCACCGGCTCCGCAGGTATTGCCTCCACCGGTTCTTCAGCAGACTGCAGCTCCAAAACCTGCGTCAATCCCAATACCCGAACCGAAACCTTCACGCACGCGGGAAGAACTTGAAGCATTTATCGGCGGAAAACTTCTCAACCGCATCGGCGCTCTCGCTCTTGTGATCGGGATTGGTTTCTTCCTCAAGTACGCATTTGACAATAACTGGATTTCCGAAACGATGAGAATTGTCATCGGAGCTATTGTTGGAATCGGAGTATTGTTTGGCGGTGTCCGTACACATCGCAAGGGATTTGAGATCTTCGCGCAGGGACTTTTCGGGGCGGGAATTTCCATTCTTTATCTTTCCGTGTATGCTTCATTTAATTTTTATCATCTCGTTGCACAGCCCGTCGCTTTTGGCATGATGTCGCTGGTTACCATTGTGGCGTTTGTGTTCGCGTTCAAATATAATTCACTCGCGATTTCAGTTCTGGCGTGGGCCGGAGGATTTCTGACTCCCTTTCTTCTCAGCACCGGGAGTGCAAATGAAGTAGGATTATTTACTTACGTAACATTGCTTGAAGCCGGATTGCTTGCCATCGTTATGAAAAAACATACATGGGCCGTGCTTGAACCGTTAACACTGCTTGCGACATACTCGGTATTTTTGCTTTGGAAAAACGAATATTATACCGACAATGAACTCGGTATTACCCTCTTTTTTGTTTCTGTCTTCTGGATACTGTTATACTTATCAAGCTTCTATCAGACGATCAACGGAAAGATGTCCCAACCAATTTTCCTTCAACTTTCAAGCTTGTTTAACGCGGTAATATATTATTCCATCATCTATAATCTGATCGACCCCCTTCATCATGAATGGATGGGAGCTACATCGCTGATCCTGTGTCTCGCATATGCCGTGCAGATTTTCGTGTTCAGGAAATACGCGGAGAACACCGCAATGATCGCCCAAACGACATTCATCAGCATGGCACTCCTCGTATTCGCGACAGGTATTCAGTACAAGGGTTTCACCGTGGCGATATTCTGGTCAATTGAAGCGTGCGTGCTGGCATGGTGCGGACAACGGTGGAACATTCGCTATGTAACATTTTTTGCCGCAGGACTTCTTGCATGTGCTATGGTAAAACTTGGAACTACGTACGGAGCGTTCAATTATATTCCGCTAAGTGATTTTTCATTATTGCTGAATTACCGTGCGCTCACATATATGGTTGCCGCTGCATCGTTGTATATCTGCGCCCGAATCCTCAGAAACAATACTGAACAGCCTCTGCCTCTCATTGTCACCGGCCTCCATGCAATGTGGATTATTGTTTTGTTATGCTTTCTTACCGTTGAGATTAACGATTTCTTCAATCAAAAGATTGCAAACACTGATCACCTGCAGCAGCAATATCTGAATTTTTCCAGGTTTATGGTCATGGCTGTTGCGTGGATACTGTATTCTCTGCCTCTTGCATATCTTGGCGTAAAGAAACAACTGCTTCCGGTGTTAACCCCGGCGCTGATGATCGTTGCGATATCGACCTTCCTTGTATTTTTTCAGGGGATAGCCTTTTCGCCGATTGATTACTTTGCTGCCATAATAAACATCAGAGCTCTCGCGTTTGGTATTGTTCTGAGTGGAATGGTCATTCATATTCTTATGCTGATGAAAGAAAAATCCCGCTACGAATGGTCGGGCGAAGTCGGTGCTGCGCTGGGAATTTCAGCGGTGTTGCTCCTGCTGGCATTGCTTACCGGAGAAACACGTGACATTTTCGAATTGCAGATTAACAATTTGCACGCAATAGCTCCTGAAGATCATGAAAACATTTCGCGGATAGAAAATCTGAAACAGCTATTTCTTTCGGGGTTGTGGATGGTATACGGAGGATTGCTGATGGCAATCGGTATTTGGAAACGGCAGCGCGGCATGCGGATGCTTTCCATAGTGCTGTTGGGAATTGCAATCCTGAAAATATTTATTTACGACTTGTCGTTTCTCGAAACATTGTATCGCATCTTCTCTTTTATCGGGTTGGGGATTATCCTTTTGACGGCGTCGTATCTGTATCAAAAATATAAAGCCATAATTTTCGAAGGGACCACCATGTAGCCCGACCTGCATGCCAATCATATGTCCATTTGAGAAATGGACGCTACACCTCGCAGGCTAAAAATGTAATCATGTAACATCCGCTTGGTAATTGGATGATGATTATTGTTTTATTAACAAAGTATTTATTCTTCGTATAACCCTCGAAATGGAAATTCATTTTCATCAAAATCACAAAAGTCGATTTCTAACCTTCCCTTCTGAACAACTTCTATAAAATTGTGAAACGGAAAATCCTTTGGTTTGACTCGAAGATGTTTGTATGAGTTATAGAAAATATATTCAAGGTGATTTTGAAAATCCTTGTTTTCCCAGCTTACACGTATGCAATGATCCATGGTTCCCCGTTGCCACACATGCTCCTCTTCGAACAATAGCTTTTTTTTAATTTCCTTTGATGTGTGTTTTTTAAAGTCTCGCAAGAAGGCAGAGAGATCCTTTATACTTTCAATCTCAACAAGCGCGTGAATATAATCGGGCATAATTGTAAATGCGATTAACTCCTTTATTTTTTCCTCATAGAATTTTAGATTATCAATAAGCATCTCAGGTACAGAGTGGTAATGTAACAACATTCTACGCTTATCCGTGCAAAAGGTGAGAAAATAAATTGAGTAATCCTGGTGATAACGTGGCGGTTTGCCTGAAAAGAGAATTTTCATAATTCCTCCCATTATGACTTAATTGATTTGGCTAAACCCTAAAGTCCATTTATGAAATGGACGCTACCCCTGCCTTATGGGGAAAAAAAGAAACATGTAGCATCCGATTCTCAATCGGATTATTGCTTCGTGAGTCCATTTACGAAATGGACGCTACGCTTTTAAATTCTTTAACTTTCCTAAAAACTCCTCCGCTTCACGCTTACCAAGCCCTTTTGATTCGAGATATTCCTGTGTGATCGGTTTCGTGTCAAGGTGATCGGCAAGGACATTGAGCTCAAGACGGGAAAACTTTTCACTCTTCAGCATATAATCTTCAAATGCTTCCCAGGCCATCGGTGCGATTATTTTTGTTATTGCCGCCATCGCTTCACCGTAGACCCTGATTTCATACTGCGCGTGCGGATCAATGCGTAAACGGAGGAAATGAAAAAGATTGTGCAGGTCAATCTTCCAATACCATTCTGTATATAACGATAACGGAAGATTAATACGTGCAAGCTCGCGCGCAATATCTGATTCGAGCATTTGCTCGTACTCGCTGTACATCTGCTGTTGAGATGACGTAAGAATATTTAACACTCTTCCGCGGAGCTCGGCGGGAACATCTTCTTCACTTCGCCCCTGCTTGTTGCGAAGACTTTGAAAATGAATCGCATGGTGTTCCGGAATGTAAAATTCATCCTTCATCACCGAATATCTTCCCGAATACTCATTCACATTCGCCGTGCGGTGGCGAATCCACTGCCGCGCGACAAAAATGGGGAGCTTCACATGGAATTTCAATTCCACCATCTCGAACGGTGTCGTATGCAAATGACGCATGAGATAGCGGATCAATCCGCGGTCTTCGTTGACTGTCTTCGTCCCTTTGCCGTACGAAACGCGTGCAGCCTGGACGATTGCTTCGTCCCCGCCCATGTAATCGACAAGACGGACAAAGCCGGCGTTGAGACATTTGAATTCTTTATCGAGTATTTCTTCTGCCTGAGGATTGGTAACGTGAGCCAAACGTAGGGTTCCTTTAAAATTTGTGCGACACAATGTAAGGAATACACAAGAAAAATGCCATGAAAAACTGAAGACTGTTTGGAGGTTTGAATTTTGGGTATTGAGTAATCTTTGGCAACTCAAAACTCACATCTCAAAATTCAAAACATTATTCCCTCTTTTGTATTTCCCTCCCTCTTTCCTTATCTTTTCCCATGATTAAAGTCGCAGTCGGCATCATCATTCAAAAAGAACATGACGCAAATTCAAAATCTTGCCGTGTGTTATTGTGTCAGAGGAAAAAATCCGCAAGGTATGGATTGAAGTGGGAATTTCCAGGCGGTAAACTTGAAGATGGCGAAACACCGGAATACTGCCTCCGGCGCGAATTGCGTGAAGAACTGAGTATTTCCGCCGAGATAGGCCAATTATTCCACCAACAGCATTATGTGTACCCCGACAGCGGCAAATTTGATGTCTTCTATTATAAAGTGGATACTTTCACCGGCACGATTATCAATCATGTTTTCGAATCGTTTGAATGGGTTCCAGTCGCTGAGCTGTTCCAATATGATATTCTCGATGGCAATCGAGATGTGGTCGCCAAATTGTTAAAAGAGTATGCGTAAGATATCTCCCAGGAAAGTTTCCTCACTGCATAGAAAGGTCATCAGCTGGTACCGCTTGCATAAGCGCGAACTGGAGTGGAGAAAAACGCGCGATCCGTATGTCATTTTGATATCCGAAATCATGCTTCAGCAAACACAGGTCAGCCGTGTCAGGGAAAAGCTTCCGCTGTTTCTGAAATCATTCCCGACATTGCGCAGACTCGCATCCTCTTCAAAAGCAGACGTTCTTCGCGCATGGAAAGGAATGGGTTACAATAACAGAGCAATTCGTTTACGTGATATGGCTCGTGCAATCCGGGACAACCATCATGGAACTATTCCATGTGACATTGAAACATTGCTTACACTTCCCGGGATCGGGCCATATACAGCACACGCGCTTTCCTGTTTTGCATTTAAGAAATCTGTCCCTGTTGTCGACGTAAATATTCGTCGGGTTCTTTCGCGGGTTTTCAGAAAATCAAAAAACCTGACCGATGCATTTGATGAACCGACTTCCTGGAAGCTTGCAAAAGATATTTTACCTCAAGATGCTTATACATGGAATCAGGCGCTGATGGACATCGGCGCAACAATTTGCACTGCGCGACAACCATCATGCAACAGTTGCCCTATCGCAACTCTTTGCAGTTCACGAACTTCACTGCAACATATTTCAACCAAACATCCGAAGCTTCAATCGAAAAAAACCGAGCCGATGCACGATGGGGTTCCACGCCGTATCTGGCGCGGACGGATTGTTGAAGCACTGCGGAATGTCAACAGCAAAGGTTCGATAAGCCTGCCGAGTCTTGGTAAAATAATTAAACCGGGTTTCACAAAAGCTGATGATAAATGGTTGATGTCACTTATCTCGTTATTGAAAGATGATGGTATTGTTGAAACGAGAAATCATCAATCCGCTACATTCGTTTCTCTCGCATCATGAAAAAGAAGCCGGATAAAATTACCATACAAGAGTTGAAAGCACTTCATCATGAACAGCAGAACGCCATACACGAGCGACTGACTGAATTTTCGCAAGTACTGCAAAGCGAATATTTTTACGAATTACTCTATTGCCTGCTCACACCGCAATCAAGCGCTGTCAATGCCGACAAAGCAGTGAAAGTTCTCCGCGAGAACAATATTTTTTATGATGATATAGATCCTGAACCGCTCCTCCACCACAAGGAGTATTACATCCGTTTTCACAAAACAAAAGCAAAACATATTTCCGGAATGAAGAAGCAATTTTCCATTATCGAAAGCCATCTTTCCAATGGAAGTACCGGAATTGAAATACGCGAATGGCTCGTCAACAATGTTAAAGGGCTGGGGTGGAAAGAGTCATCGCATTTTCTCCGCAATATTGGTTATCGCAATCTTGCCATTCTGGACAGGCATATTCTGAGAAACCTTGTCCGGACGGGCGCTCTTCGCATGCTTCCGAAAACCCTTACCGCCAAAAAATATCTGAGCATTGAGAAAAAATTTCGTACATTCTCTGATTCCGTTGGCATACCGATGGACGAACTGGATTTGCTGTTCTGGAGTATGGAAACGGGGGAAATTTTAAAATGATTTCGAAATTCGGATTTGGGATTGCGAATTTAAGATATTTATAACTTTCAATCGCCGATTTACAATTTATTGGTTCTAAACTTTTTTAATTTTGAATTTTTACTTTTGACTTATTGCTTATGAAACCTCTCGTAATCGGCGCCGGCATGATGGGAAGCGCGATGGCGTACGACCTTGCGCATTCTCCGGGCGTTGACCTGGTTCTTCTTGCCGATATTAATGAAGAACGCGCGCAACAAGTTGCATCGTCTATCGGGGGTAACGTCAAAGCTTGCCGCATCGATACCAACAACATGAAGGACGTTATTCAGCTCATGCGGCAGGCGAACGTCGCCATCGGAGCTACGAGTTATACGCACAACGTCGGATTGACGAAAGCTGCAATTGAGGCAAAGATTCATTTCTGCGACCTTGGCGGCAACATGGATGTTGTCTATGAACAGATGAAGCTGAATGATCTGGCCCGCGCCGCAAATGTATTGATCCTTCCCAACTGCGGACTTGCCCCGGGAATGGCGTGTGTCATTGCGGCAGGCGGGGCGAAAAAATTTGATACGGTCAACGCTATTCATATCCGCGTCGGCGGACTTCCACAGCATCCACAACCTCCGCTGAACTACCAGCTTGTATTTTCCGCGGAGGGATTAATTAATGAATATCTTGAGCCGGCAGAAGCCATCCGCAATGGTGAACTGCAACAGCTTGAATCTATGACCGATCTTGAAGACCTGGAATTTCCACCACCGTTCAATAAGCTTGAAGCGTTTAACACATCCGGAGGTATTTCCACGCTCACAGGAATGTACAAGGGCAAAATTAACAATCTTGATTACAAAACAATCCGGTACAAAGGGCACTGCGAAAAATTCAAAATGCTGCTCGACCTCGGATTCGCAAGCGCCGAGCCGATCATGGTCGGGAACTCCGTCCGCACCGCACGTGAATTGTTCGAAGAAATGCTGAGGCGCAAGCTTCCGGCAAATGGTCCTGATGTTGTGCTCACCCGGGTGACCATCAAAGGCACGATGAGTGGTTCACCGAAAACACTTGCGTATGAAATGGTAGATTATTATGATGATACCGTGAAAATAACATCGATGATGCGGACCACCGCGTTTCCGACGTCAATTATCGCGCAAATGGTTGTGGATGGGACAATTTCGTCGCGGGGTGTTTTTCCTCCAGAGCAATGCGTACCGCTTGAACCGTTCATCGCCGAGCTTAAAAAGAGAAATATCATTATTAAAGAAACTTCATAACCCCGAGCGAAACCGAGGGGTAGAATACAAGAGACTTTTATGAAACGTCCGTTATCTGTCGTCATTATTTCAAAAGACCCAAAGACACTGCAGGAAACCCACAACCGGTTTGATGTGCAGACAAGTTTTCCGAGGTTGAAGCTGTTTTCAATATTTTTGAAGGCCTTTTTTTCACTGTAATTTTCACCGCGAAGACGCAGAGAACACCGAGAAAGAATTTTCACTATGGCTGATACAAATTCATTTGATATTGTTTCCAAAGTCGATATGCAGGAAGTCGACAATGCGCTCAATCAGGCACGGAAAGAAATTATCCAGCGCTATGATTTCAAAGGATCAAAAACATCAATCGATCTGAAAGAAAAGGAAAATCAAATTATCCTTATTTCTGACGATGATTTCAAAATGAAAGCAGTGGTGGATATACTTCAGTCGAAATTTGTAAAGCGCAACGTTCCGTTGAAAGCTCTTTCGTACGGCACGGTTGAACCGGCGGCGGGCGGAACCGTACGGCAGGTTATTACGTTACAGAATGGCATCGACAAGGAAAACGCGAAGCTTATTGTAAAAATGATTAAAGATTCCAAGTTAAAAGTGCAGGCACAGATCATGGATGACCAGGTACGTGTCAGCGGAAAAAGCAAAGATGATCTCCAATCGGTCATGGCTCTGCTTCGCGGAGCCGATCTTAAATTCGCAGTGCAATTCACGAACTACCGATAAGTGTTGCGCTGATGCGAAAATTTTCTCTGGCCATTTTTCTCTTTGTTTGTTGCCTCTCCTCATTCGCACAGAACAGTATTCCGCTTCAGTTTTTACAGGACCCCAAGCGCGACCGCCAAATTGCAGCAATCAACCGACAGGGGGCAACCTTCATTTCCCTTAAAGATATCTCACAGGCATTCAGGCTTTCCGTTTCTCAGACAATCGAATCCCAGAAAGCGGAAATCAACACACCCTCGTTTACTCTTAAAGTCACGGCAAACAACCCGTTTATTATTGTCGTAGATAAACTGCAGAACGCAAGCATTGTTCAGCTTCCGCTGAGTGTCCTGTTTAACAATAAAACTTTCTATCTTCCTGTTGAACAATTTCTCCCTGTCTTCAATACTATTGTCTCAGAGGAACTTTCTTACGACAAGCTCAGGAACAGTATCATCGTGGGGCGGGCGCCCGCTCCGTCGAAATTCGATGTTGCCGGATTGATGTTCGAACAAAAATCCAATGGATTCCTGATCCGCATTCAATGCGGCAAAAAACTGACGGATTACGAAAGCTTCCTCAAACCGATCGGCGAAGATACGTGGCTGTATGTGACAATCGCAAACGCCAAAGCTGACCTCAAAACAATTAACGCGATGAAACCGTACGGCGCCGTAAAGAAAATTCTTGTCTTCCAGTCACCGACATCAGTACAATTAACATTCCGTTTGAAGGGACAAGTGACAAATACTGAGCTGATCCCCGCGGAAGGAAGCAACGACATTCTTGTTGCGGTCCACATGCCGACGGAAGAACAACTTGCGCTCAGAAAGCGTGAGCAGGAACGCAATCTCGATCGCGAACGGAACAGATGGAAGCTTGATGTAGTCGTGATCGATGCAGGGCACGGTGGAGATGACCCCGGAACCATCGGCGTAACAAAAACAAAAGAAAAAGATATTACTCTTTCAATTGCCTTAAAACTGGGAAAGCAGATTGAAAAGAATCTTCCCGATGTTAAAGTTGTGTACACAAGAAAGACTGATGAATTCGTAGAGTTATACCGGCGCGGACAAATCGCGAACCAGGCTGAAGGCAAACTGTTTATCAGCATTCATTGCAATTCTACGCGGCGAAAGCCGAGCGACGCAAACGGATTTGAAATTTATCTGTTGCGGCCCGGCAAAACCGATGCTGCTATTCAGATTGCGGAGCAGGAAAACGCGGTTGTAAAATTAGAAGAAGGCTACGAACAACGCTATCAGCAACTGACAGAAGAAAATTTCATACTGCTCACCATGGCGCAAAGCGCGTATGTCAAGTACAGCGAAAAGTTCGCGGCAATCCTGCGCCAGGAAATCGGCAAACATCTCGACATTGAAAACAGGGGAGTCAAACAGGCCGGATTTTATGTTCTTGTCGGCGCTTCAATGCCAAATGTGCTTGTGGAGACGGGGTACCTCTCCAACCGCAAAGATGAACGAATTTTAAAAAGCAGTAAAGGTCAGCAAAAGATCGCCGAGGCGATTTTTAACGGGGTAAAGAAATATAAACAGGATTATGAAAAATCATTATTAGAAGGAACTGACATCGGCTCACAATGATCATTGATCGCCATGTTCCGCAACCTTAGCATTTCGACTAAACTCCTCATCACCATGGTGCCGCTGGTGTTTCTCGCCATCGGCCTCAGCGCTTACCTAAACAATCTCTACCAAGAAAAAGAAATGCTGAACCAGGCGCGATCAGCCGCACAGACAAACGCCGACCTTATCCGGGAATCGCTTGTCGATATGATGGTAACAAAATACAAAATCGATGACGAATACCTTGAACGCCTCAATAGTATCCGCGACATCCATGATGTGGAAATTTATTTCCTTCTCGACAGCCTCCGCTTAAATCTGACGTATCAATCCGAAGAACGAACACGCCGGCTAACTGAGCGACAGCGACTCATGCCGGCAAATGCCGATGTTATCGGAGTATTTCGGACCGGTGAATCATTATGGAAACGCAGGGACAACATTTATAATACCGTTATTCCGTTCCTCGCTACGCCAAAGTGCATGAAATGTCATGATGTTCAGGAAGGCGCCGTCCTTGGCGCGATCACGATGGACATCTCGATCGACAGGATCGAAGCAGCTATCAGAAATAACTGGGGACGTTCGTTTATTATCTTTCTCGTGTTCACTGCCGCGGGAATATTCGCCACGGTTCTTCTGTATCAATTGTTAATAGCTAAACGCCTCTCGAACCTGGTCGAAGCCACAAAGGCAATCGGCAGCGGAAACCTTGACAAACCCCTGCATGATTTTTCTTCGCGTGACGAGCTTGGAGAGCTGCGCATAGCGATTGAGACCATGCGCCAGCAGTTAAAAAATGCTCAGGCAAAACTGATTCATGGCGAGCGATTATCAATGATCGGCCAGATGGCAAGCTCTATTATCCATGATTTCCGCACACCAATGAGCACCATCAATCTTGCGGTAGCAAACCTGCAGCAGGGACAGGATGTCGGGCGCGAAAAAATGGAACTCTGGTATGGTATGATCCGAGACTCTGTTCAGAAAATGATCACTATGGCGCAAGAGCTGCTGGAATTTTCGCGCGGTGAGGCAACACTGAATAAACAGGAGCATTCAGTTCCGGAATTTGTTGATTTGATAACGCGCAGTGTTTCACTTCACCTTGAACAGGCGCATATCCGTTTAACAGTAGAACAGGAATATGGCGGCAAGTGTGTATTTGATATGGACAGGTTTCACCGGGCATTGGTGAACATCATTACAAACGCACAGGATGCCATGAGCAACGGCGGCGAGCTTCGCATCAGTTCATCGTTCAGAAATGGTTACGTCTGCTTTACCATCAGCGACACCGGGCAGGGCATCCCGGCTGAAATCAAAGACAAGATATTCGATGCGTTTGTAACAAAGGGAAAGAAAAAAGGTACCGGCCTCGGGCTCGCAATTACAAAACGGATCATTGACCAGCATGGAGGTATGATCGATGTAAAGAGCGAAGCCGGGAGAGGGACAACGTTTGAGGTAATGATACCGGCGTAGCTACTTGTTGCGAAAACTGCTTTGCAAGTTACTTAAATGTCACCCCGATTACACCCGATCCGAACGCTTGAATTCGCATGTATCATTGTACAACGAGTACCGGAATTGAAAGCTTGTGTCTCACCTCCGAGATGGAAGCACCAAAAAGCACATCTTTAAATCCCCGATGGCCATGCCCGCCCATCACCAGCAAATCAATTTCGTATTCTCCGGAAAGCTTAACAAGCTGATCCGGAACGCGACCAAACCCTAACGCGGGAATAGCATCAATGTTTTTTTCCTTTAGCTGCTTCGCGATGGCATTTAGTTTCTCCCTGTCACTGCGTGCTTCGTCATCATTTGCTTCCTTACCATACAACTGGCCGCTTACGCCCTCTACAATATGAAACAAGTACATTGACGCCCCATGCTGTAGAGCAAGTGTTTGCGCATGCGACAAAACTTTCGCGTCCACCGGACCATAATCGAGAGCAACTCCTATTCGTGCATAGGTTTGAGGGGCAACAGCGACTGACTTTTCCGGCGAAGAAACAACGGGGGTTTTCTTACGCAATGCCACCGGAAGTGCAACATATATTAACAGAAACGCGCAACCGACGGCAACCGGGACAACGGTTATCCACAACCAAATTGCATCAGGTCCCGCATTTTCTATCCAACCGGAAATTGTCGAAAGAACCAGTTTCGCGTTTAACCCGACGATAATTGTGGCTGAAACCCAGGCAAGGATTTTTACCCATGTTTTATTGGCAAATTCTCCCATCTTCTCTTTATTGCTTGTATACTGAATGAGAGGTATGACAGCAAACGGGAGCTGAAGACTTAAAATAACCTGGCTGAGAATAAGAAGTCCATAGGAACCCTCTTCTCCTTTGATTGAAATGACAAGGACTGCAGGAACGATGGCAATTAATCTTGTGATCAGCCTTCGTAAAACCGGCCGTATTCTGAATTGCAGAAACCCTTCCATAACAATTTGACCGGCAAGCGTTCCGGTAAGCGTTGAACTTTGTCCCGCTGATAGCAGAGCAACTGCGAAGAGCGTGCTGGCAATCGCGGAACCGAGAAGAGGAGAGAGCAGTTCATGCGCCTGTTGAATTTCTGTTACAACCACTCCATTTTTGAAAAACACAGCCGACGACACAATGAGAATTGCTGAGTTGACAAAGAACGCGGCGTTAAGCGCGACTGCGGTGTCAACCAGATTGTACTTGCATGCTCTGCGCTTCGCATCAGTAGTTTGCTGTACTTCACGGGTTTGCACAAGCGCGGAATGAAGATACAGATTGTGCGGCATCACGGTTGCGCCGAGAATACCGATTGCCACATACAGGCTCTCGGAGGACAGCCGCGGAACAAATCCTGTCACCACATCGCCCCACACAGGTTGTGAAAGAAAAACCTCTATGCCGAAACAGACACCTATAGTTGTGACGAGTGCGAGGATAAAGGCTTCCATTTTCCGGATGCCGAAACTCTGAATCACCAGAAACAGCATTGTGTCAAAACCGGTAATGATGACGCCATACAGAAGCGGTATATCAAACAGCAGATTTAATCCGATCGCTGTACCGAGAACTTCGGCAAGGTCGCATGCGGCAATAGCCACCTCACAAAGAATCCAGAGAATAATTGCGACCGGTTTGGGATAGCTTTCACGGCAGGCCTGCGCGAGATCGCGCCCGGAAACAATCCCCATCCTCGCTGAAAGTGTTTGCAGTAACACGGCCATGAGATTCGACATTGCCAAAACCCAGATCAGCTGGTATCCAAAGCGGGCACCGCCTTCAAGATCCGTTGCCCAGTTTCCGGGATCCATATATCCGACACTCACAAGATATGCCGGCCCTGCAAATGCGAACATGCGTTTAAAGATCCCCGCACTCCACGGGATGGAAACACTCCGATGTACTTCGGAGAGTGAAACAGATGTATGTTCAGTTTTTATCTTCATAGTTTTTGTACAAAAATATTTTTAGCCATCTGACGGCTCAGGGAAATCTGTTTTTTTTTGAATTGAACGATAACCGAGCCGTCAAACTCTATTCGTTGTTTTATGAGAAATGTGGTGTTCAGTCGAAGTCCTACCGAATCAAGATATTGCAACGCCTCAGGGCTTTCGTCGCTGACGCGAACTATAACATATTTTTCTCTCACCTCACATTCATCAAGACTTTGATAGTTGAGTTCAACCAATTCACCATCGGCAGTTGGAATCGGATCCCCGTGCGGATCTACCTTTGGATAGCCAAGCATTTTGTCGAGGCGTTTATCGAGCTCATCGGAAGTCACATGCTCAAGACGTTCCGCTTCCTCGTGCACTTCATCCCAGGTATAGCCGAGGTGTTGCACAAGAAACATCTCCCATAAACGGTGGCGGCGCATCATTTTCATCGCCAGACGTCTTCCGGATTCGGTAAGATTAACCCCCTGGTAAGGGACATAATGAATCAATTTTCTCTCAGAAAGTTTTTTCATCATGTCGGTAACAGAACCATCGCCGATGTTAAGATGCTTGGCAAGTTCTGAGGTACCTACAGATTTGCCCCTTTTCCCCAGTTTATAGATACTTTTGATGTAGTCTTCGGTTGATTGATTGAGCATAATGTCGTTATTAATATTTAGGCTTACCTAAATATATATTTTGGTATGTAAAAGTCAAATCTTAAATAAGGAAATCATTCCCTGTCTCTTGATTGGCTTAGATTTTTCATAGTAATTGTGTGAAGGCAATCACATTTGTCATTTGAGATTGCCCTATTTTTGGTTAATCTGTTTACGCTTCACGAATTAATACAAACAACGGAGATTGTATGGGTCAACAGCAAATATTGATGATTGTGTTGGGAGTGATAATTGTGGGGATAGCGATTGCTGTCGGTATTGCTCAGTTTGGTTCAGATAGTATCTCCTCCGCGAAAGACGGACTTATTAACGACCTGAACAATCTTTCAATCAACGCGTTTCAGTATAAATCTCTTCCGCGTTCTATGGGAGGGGGAAGCGGATCGTACGTGGGGTACAGAATTCCGACAAAGCTTCAGTCTAATGAAGATGGGACTTTTTCCGTAAGCACATCAACCTCATCCCGTGTAACATTTGTTGCAACCTCGGCAATTGGATACGGGACAATTACAGTAATATGTGACAGCCTGGGGCAACTCGGAGCTTTTACATACGCGGGCCAGTTTCAATAACAATAGTTTCTCTCTTACCCTGTAACATCCGGACTATCCGCCATCTCTCTGGCGGATTCGCAACCGAATTATAGCAATATATGTCCATTGAAGAAATGGACACTACCGCTTTCCTGCTATACATTATTCTCCTTCTTTACAAGGAAGAAATTATAAGCGATCATTAACAACGTTGATCCAAACCCTATTCCGGCAAGAATATACCACATCATCGTCGGGTTAAAGGAAGATTTAATATACGTTTCCACCAACCAGCCGGCCAGCGGACCCGCAACAAACGAACCGATCGCAACCGGCAAAAAAGCAAATCCCATGAACGTCCCTACCTGGTCTTTTGGAGCAAGCGCGCTTACATACTCATAAAAACGAGGCGCTTGTGTTGCCTCTCCGATCGCGAACAACATCATCGCAATAATCGCACCGGTCACCGAACCCGTAACAGCAATAATCAACCACGAACAACTAGCGATGAGGAAGCCCAGGGTCATTGCAGTAATCGGTTTCCATTTTTTTACCATTGCAGTAATTGGAACACCCACAAGAATAATTGTCCATGCATCCACTGTCTCCAGTATTTCGAATTGTTCAAAATGCAGCACATCGGTGACATAAAACGGGAATGAGTAAAAAATCTGCCAGAACATGATCCAGAAACCGGAAAAGATTACCAGAAATGCTATAAAACGCCCGTTTGCGAATACCATAAACATGTCAATGATAACCTGTCCCATTGTTTTTCCGCTTGCCTGTTCATTTGATTCTACAGGCTCTTTGAAAAATAATAATGTTCCGATAAACAACAGCAATGATGTCAGGGACGACATAACCAAAACAAATTCAATTCCCAGCCCTTCGCGCACCTGCAGAGCGAGTATCGGGCCAATCGCTCCGCCGATATTGACAAGTGTATAGTAAATTGAGAATCCCAACGACCGTGACTCAGGTTTCGATGTTCTCGCAACCGTCCCTACAATACATGGCTTAATAAGTGATCCTCCGACAGCAGTAAGAAACAGCACCGCAATGATGTAGGGAGTTTTGCCAATTGCGCCGACGATTTCCTGACCAAACTCCATTCCCGCCAAACCTATTAAAAAATATCCAACAGTGAAGAACGCAAAGCACGCCGAGAGGGTCCGCTTAAAACCGTAGCGGTCGACGAAGGTTCCAGCAAGAATTGGAAGTGAATACAACACTCCGGAAAAAAGGCCGGCGAGTGACCCCGCAACCTGAGGACCCAATCCCACTTTTGTGGCGAGATACACGGTCAGTACCGCCTTCGCCCCGTAAAAGGCAAACCGTTCAAAAAGTTCAAGCGTATTGGCTATCCAAAACGTTTTGTGAAAGCCGGTACGGACATTCTGTATCCAGGAGTTGCTCATGAATTCCTCTATACTATTGATAGATTATCCAAATTTATAATCCATGAAAGTAGCGAAACGGTTTCATAGAAGCAACAGATTGCCCGTGAAAGTGCTGCCTAAATGTTTGGCCTGTTGAGGTTTCCTCAATTGTTCATCTCCGTTTTTTTCAGTATCTTGATTCACTTTTTATCAAAAATCAACTTTATTTTTAAAGGAATAGCATGGATTCATTTCCGGAATATGTAAAAAACGCAAAATTAGTTAGATGGGTTGGAGATATGGCAAGATTATGCCAGCCGAAAAATATTCACTGGTGCGAAGGAACTAATCAGGAATATCAGTCGCTGTGCGATCAGCTTGTGGCATCGGGAACGTTTATAAAACTGAACGAACAGAAACGCCCGAACAGTTTTTTGGCAAGATCAGACGCAGGTGACGTTGCCCGTGTTGAAGACCGGACATTCATTTGCAGTATGAGAAAAGAAGACGCCGGCCCGACCAATAACTGGGTACACCCAAAGGAAATGAAAGCCACGCTGTCAACACTATTCGAAGGCTGTATGCAGGGAAGAACAATGTATGTTATCCCGTTCAGCATGGGTCCGCTTGGATCAGAGATAGCTCACATTGGCGTTCAGGTAACCGATTCACCCTATGTTGTTGTAAGCATGAAGATTATGACGCGCATGGGAAGAAAAGTATTGGACGTCCTCGGCAATAATGAATTTGTCCCGTGCCTGCACTCTGTCGGCATGCCGTTGCAGCCCGGACAGAAGGATGTTCCGTGGCCATGTAACAAAGACAAAAAGTATATTGTCCATTTCCCCGAAGAACGTTCAATCTGGTCATTCGGCAGCGGGTATGGAGGAAACGCGTTGTTGGGGAAAAAATGTTTCGCGCTCCGCATCGCGTCAGCGATGGCACGCGATGAAGGCTGGCTTGCCGAGCACATGCTCATTCTCGGCGCCGAATCCCCCGAAGGAGAAAAAACATACATCGCAGCAGCTTTTCCCAGCGCGTGCGGTAAAACAAATTTTGCCATGCTCATTCCGCCAAAATCTTTTAAGGGTTGGAAAATTACCACTGTTGGTGATGACATCGCATGGGTGAAGCCGGGTGCAGACGGAAAATTGTACGCGATTAACCCGGAAGCCGGTTACTTTGGGGTGGCGCCGGGGACTTCTGTCAAGACAAACCCGAACGCGATGGAATGCATTCGCGCAAATACCATTTACACAAATGTTGCTCTTACGCCAGACGGGGATGTATGGTGGGAAGGAATGACAGACGCGCCACCGGCAAAACTTATTGACTGGCGCGGCGAAGAATGGACCCCGGCATCCGGCAAACCTGCGGCGCATCCAAACGCCCGTTTCACCGCCCCCGCGCATCAAAATCCCATCATCGATCCCGCGTGGGAAGATCCTAAAGGTGTTCCTATCAGCGCTCTGATTTTCGGGGGAAGAAGAAGCACTGTCGTTCCGCTCGTATATCAATCCGCAAACTGGAACTTCGGCGTATACATGGCTGCCACAATGGGGTCGGAAACAACAGCGGCCGCTGCGGGCGAAGTGGGAAAAGTCCGCCGCGATCCGATGGCAATGATTCCGTTCTGCGGCTATCATATGGCGGATTATTTCAATCACTGGCTCGAATTCGGCCGGCATTTACCCAATCCGCCTCGCATTTTTGCCGTGAACTGGTTCCGCAAAGATGAAAACGGAAAATTCCTTTGGCCCGGTTATGGTGAGAACATGCGTGTGTTAAAGTGGATTGTTGACCGTGCGAAAGGGCATGGCCACGCCATTGAAAGCCCGCTCGGATGGATGCCGCAATACGAGGATATTTCATGGGAAGGACTGGAAGAATTTACGCCCGAAAAATTCAAGATGCTCATGTCGGTGAAAAGCGAAGATTGGAAAAACGAGCTCCTTTCACAGCAGGAATTTTTCTCAAAGCTCTATGATAAACTCCCGAAAGAATTTATCTTTATGCGCGAACTTATCCTTTCGAGCCTCTGGCGATCACCTGAACATTGGGAGCTCGCGCAAGAAAGATAACAAGGTGAATAATCTTTAGAATTTTTTACTTTTTAATTTTGAATTTTTACTTGCTTTTATCATGAAGGCTGTCCGTTTCCATACATTCGGTGATGCATCGGTACTTCGGTATGAAGAAGCACCGACGCCGGCTATTGGCCCGAATGATGTGTTACTGCAAATGAAAGCCGCCGCGCTGAATCATCTGGATATTTGGGTACGGAGCGGTGCGCGCGAACGCAATATCCCGCTGCCGCACATTCCCGGATCGGATGGAGCCGGCATTATCGCAGAAACCGGAAGCGCAGTTGACTGGCTGAAGCAGGGAGACCGCGTGCTGATATCGTCGGGACTTTCATGCGGTCATTGCGACAAATGTTTAAGCGGACGTGATAATATCTGCCGTGATTACCGCGTGCTCGGGGTCAGAGAAGACGGAACCTACGCAGAATTTGTCAAACTCCCTGCCGTCAATGTATTGCCTATTCCGGAAGGAATGGACTTCCCCGAAGCCGCAGCTGCACCGCTTGTTTTTCTTACCGCATGGCACATGCTTGTTACACTCGCTAAAATCCAACCCGGTGAAACTGTGCTCGTACATGGCGCCGGAAGCGGTGTTGGTTCTGCTGCTATTCAAATTGCAAAACTATTCGGCTCCCATGTTATCACAACAGCAGGCGCAAACGATAAGCTTCAGAAAGCAAAATCACTCGGTGCGGATGAACTGATTAATTACCGCGAAAAAGATTTTACCGAAGAAGTAAAACGTCTTACCGATAAAAAAGGCGTTGATGTTGTTTTTGAACATATCGGCGGGGAAGTACTGGAAAAAAGCATTACTGTTCTGACAAAAGGCGGACGACTTGTCACCTGCGGAGCCACCACTGAATTTGTCGCGAAGATGGATATACGCTATATTTACTCCCGCCATCAGACTATTTACGGTTCATGGATGGGAGGAAAGCAAGAGTTAGTCGAAGTGATGAAGTTTTTCAAAGGACCGAATCCAAAATTTCACGCCGTCATCGACAAAACATTTCCATTAGCTCAGGCTGCAGAAGCTCATAGAAGAATTGAAGAGCGGAAAAATTTCGGAAAAGTTGTTCTCACGATCTAACGTGTTCTCGTACAAAGAGGATAGCACTGCAAATTAACATGGTTACTTTCTCAGATATTGAATCCGCCTACAATACCGTAAAGCCAATCGTTCACAAAACCCCGCTTCTTTCCTCACGGACGTTTAATCAACTCAACGGCAACGAAGTATATTTTAAAGCAGAAAATTTCCAGCGCATCGGCGCGTTCAAAATCCGCGGCGCGTACAATAAAATTGCCTCACTGACAGATGAAGAACGAAAACGGGGAATTATCGCGCATTCATCAGGCAATCATGCACAAGGCGTGGCACTCGCCTGCAAACTATTCGGCGCGAAGGCTACTATTGTTATGCCGCACAATTCCGTCACTGCAAAAGTTGAAGCCACCAAAGGGTATGGCGCCGAAATAGTTTTTTGTGAAGATTCCACCGACGACCGTGAGCGGGTCACGAAAATCCTCATCAACAAACATAATTATGTTCTTATCCATCCTTACGAAGACGAAGTACTGATCGCCGGACAGGGAACTGTAGCCCTGGAAATATTTCAGGATATGAAAGAACTTGATTATCTGTTCGTACCGGTCGGCGGAGGCGGGCTGATTTCCGGCTGTGCTATAGCTTCAAAGAACCTTTTTCCTGGAATTCGTGTAATCGGCGTCGAAACAGAAGGGGCTAACGACTGCTATCAATCCTTCCGCGCTAACCGCATCGTCAAAATTGAATCTGCGAAAACCATTGCCGACGGCATACGCACACTCTCGGTCGGAACTCTCAATTTTGAGATAATGAAAAAGTATGTTGACGATATTGTTATTATAAAAGACGATGCGATTGGTCCCATGATGAAATTTTTTTACGAAAGAATGAAAATTGTTGTCGAACCTACGGGCGCCGTCGCTTCTGCCGCAATTTTCGACAATGGTTTAGGCCTTTCCGGAAAGAAAATTTGTGCCGTCGTCAGCGGAGGTAATGTCGATGCAGAAGCATTCAAAAAACTTATTTAAGCCCCCGGCGGTTTTCCTCTTGACAAAGCAATTCAATTCTTGTATCTTTACGCAATTCTAAACCCACTATCCACCATTTTTCTAAGAGGAGTTAGTATGAAGAAGCACGTTTCATTTTTGTTTATCATTCTTGCAGTGCTGGCACTGGTGGCCGGATGTAAGAAAGATGAAAACCCGGTAAATCCCGGAGGCGGCGGAACCACCTCAACGACATATACCGGCGTATTTTCCAATCCTGCGGAGACAGGAAGGTTGACACTTGAGGTTCCCACGGCTAAAGTTTTAGCCGGCGATACCACTCTTATTTCCGGGAAAATATTTCTGGCAACAGGAGATACCGTTCTTCTCTCAGGATTCTTTGTTCATTCCACCGGTCAGATTCATGTTGCCGGCGGCGGCTACGTTTTTGACGGCACATATGCGGCCGGCCAGATCACGGGCAGCTACACAGGTCCAAATGGAAACGGCGGTTTCACCGTGCGTGAAGCAACCGGAGAAAATACAATCAAAGTGTATTGCGGCCACTACCAGCAAAACTCTCCGGGAACAAACAGCGGAAGTTTCACTATGATTGTCGACGGAACCTCGGTAACAATTATGGTCGACGGAGATGATCCGCTCTACGGTACAGTCGATGGCTCCACCGTGAATATTTATTTCCCTGGAACTACAGTGGTTCTCGCTACTGGCACAATTAGCACAGAAGGTGCCTCCGGACAATATAATACGGGCGACGAACAGGGTACCTGGTCAGCAACACCCTGCCAGTAATACCATACTGACCGGTTGTTGATTTAATTTCTGCAATCCCGCTTCCGGATAACGGAAGCGGGATTTTTTTTACCTTTTCTTGAGATTCACTAAACGCTTCAGTATATTTCGCAAGACATTTCAAGCCGCATTCAATCACTATCACCGGAGGTTGTATGTTTGTCATTAGAGATATTATGTACTGCAAGCCGGGACAAGTCCGCGCAATGGTTGAGAAGTTCAAGGAGCTCAACAAAGTGTTGAAAAAATTCGGATACCCGCCCGGGAGAATCCTTACCGACGTCTGTGCTGAACGGTACTGGACGGTTGTCTCGGAGATGGAGGTTAAGAACCTCGAAGAGTACACCGAGATGTCGAGAAAAACCATGAAGGACAAAAAACTCCAGCAAGCCATGAAAAACTATCACGACCTTGTAGACCACGGACGTCGTGAGATTTATATGGTGGAATGATCCTGCCATAATCAAGATCCGGCATTCTTATTATTTCCCCTTAACGAAGATGGTGACAACACGTATTGATAACAAACGGAACGCCATCTTCATTTTTTTTCTTCTCTGTCTGCTAGGATTCAACACCGGATCTCCGGCTCAACAGGCAAATCCTGCGTTAACGTTTTACACCGCAACTTCATTTTCACAAGGTGAATTCGGGTTCGGCCTTTCTGTCGTATCGGATTCTTCAATCTGGTATACTACAAATACCGGTGTGTTTCATTTTGACGGCCGCCGTTCGATGAAACATCTCGACGCATCCCGGTTTCATACATCGCAAATAGAAGTCCTTCTAATCGATGCCGTCTCCGATAACAACGTCTGGGTTCTCGGGCACGATTCGAAAACGTGGAAAAAAACAATGTTCCACTTCGATGGAAACACATGGAAGTCAGTTTCGTTTCCCCAGGTATTCACCGATCCGAATGATGACCTCGTCGTCTTCAGACTGCGGATGTATTCATACAATAATCGTACACTCGGTTACGCCGCGGGACAGGATGGCCTTGTCTATATGTATGACGGAACCACATGGAAGATTATCCCGAGGTTTACCAACGAAACACTCCGCGGACTGCGGATCTATGCGCCAAACAATGTGTGGGTGGGCGGAAAAAACGGAGCAATATTTCATTACGACGGTCAGCGCTGGATTCCCGCCCAGTTTTCTGACGCCTCAAACAACATTTACTATTTTGATCTGGCATTTCCGTCACAAACAGACGGGTGGGCAGTTGGAAAAGGAGGCATAGCACATTTCAACGGACAAAGCTGGCGGACCGTTTCTACCCCCACTACATCTACAATTACCACAATCACCATGATTGCGGGGGATAACGGATGGGCGGTGACAGACAATGGTACGGTTCTCCATTATGATGGAATGCATTGGAACATCTTCAAACAAATGTCCCGGGATGCCGGCCTTACTTCTCTGCAGGCATTGGAACAACACGAAAAGTTTACTTTATATTTTCTTAATACGGAAGGGGTGGTCGTTTCGTATTGGGGAATTGTTCCTTCGTTTACCGATGCGTCGGCATCTTCAAATATTCATCTGTATGGCGGAGACGCATTACTTGCTGATTTCGACAACAATCAAACTGAAGATTTGATAACATCGGCTTTCACTTCCTTCCCCGACAGAATATACTCAAATCGTGGCGACGGTTTTTTTACTGAAATGACAAACCAATTACACACTACAAATACTCCTCTTGCAACCGCAACCCGGCTTGCAGACCTGGATAACAATGGATTTGTCGATGTGTACCAGACACAATCCCCGGCGCGCGACGTTTGGTACAGAAATTTCGGGTCGTGGAAATTTGAGCCTGTGACATCACCTGTTGCATTCCCCACCCTCGATGGCCGCTGTGTCTCAAAATTCGCCGACATGGACTGCGATGGCGACTTGGATTTAGTCTATATGCAGAGCCAGGCATCGGAAGTTCAATGGCCATTTGCAATTTTTACAAACGACGGGATTGGAAATTTTTCACCCCCGAGAACTATTGGCCGGCCAATAGCTGCCGGGGGAATCACATACTCATTTTTTATTGCCAACCTTAATGACGACAACATCCCTGATCTCTTTAAATTCAATCTCGGCGATAAATGTGAATTATATTTTTATAACAGCGGTGAGGTGCGCGATACGGCAACCTGGGCTGGAGCTGACGGCACATTCTTCGCTGCATCTCCAAACATTACCTGGGCCGCCCCAATCGATATCAATAATGATGGTTCAATGGATATTTGTATGGTCTCCAGAACAGGCCAGGCCGCGTTCTTCCTGAATAATGGGAAGGGAAAATTTACTCCCGCAAATTCTCTTGCCTTCGATCCCCGTGGAGAAAATCCCATGGGAAATTTTACCGATATCGATTGCGACGGTGACATGGATTTATTTCTTGTCGATCGCTTTTATAAAAACGACAACGAAGCGTTCTCTGAGTACAGGGAAGTTTCGTTTCGCCAAACTTCTTTTCCAACGTTCAGCGACTTTGATGGCGACGGCGATCCTGATATTATCACTTCGGCATATCGCGACAATGGCAGGTTGTATGTCCTGAAAAATGAGCTCAACCCCTCCGGCGCAGTCCGCATTTCCGTGAACGGCATCAGAAGCAATTCTTTTGGAGTTGGCGCCCGAGTCAATCTCTGGAAATATCATGATGCCGGCAAGGAACTTGTTGATGTCCGCGAAGTTATTTCGCCCGGCCCGCTCTATTTCTACGTTGATTCCACCAACCGGTATGATCTTGATGTAAAGTTCCCAAGCGGAATCGAAGTTCATTCGGCTTCGATTCAACCCGGGACGCATGAAATATCAGAATTCTCTTTTCCGATGAATTACGTGTGGGATTTTTATTACTCGCTTCAGCGATCATGGAAATACACAAACGGAATACTGGAGCTCGTAAAACTCGGAATTTTTGGCGGGATGTTTATTGTCGCTTTTCGGGTTTCCAAAAAATTCAAAGCCGACCGGTACGTGCGCCATCCGTTATTTATTGCCGCCATGTTGCTTTTGTATATCCTCATCATCCATGCGACGGTTCGGAACGGAACGGTCATGGCAACAATTCTTCCGCTGGGAGCTGTACTTCTTATCAATGCCGGATGGGTTGCAACAACGCGCAACATCGTGCTTCGGCGGGAAGCAAATTATGTTTCTCATTTCAGATTGCTGGAACTCCTCGGCGAAGGAGGAATGGGAAAAGTATATAAAGCCGCTGACAGCATCACAAAGAATATCGTAGCGGTAAAAGTTCTCAATCCGGCAATTATGAAAGATGTCGAAAACCGGAAACGGCTGAGAAACGAAGGCAATATTCTTTCGTCGTTTTCTCATCCGAACATTGTGAAAGTATTTGAGGTCGGAGAAACAGAAACACAAAGTTTTATCGCGATGGAATATCTGCCGGGCGGCACACTCCGGCAGCATCTCGAGAAAACGTATCCACTCCCCACACAAGAACTTGGCAGGATATTTTTACAGATATGCGACGGCGTGTCAGAAATTCATTCGCGCGATATCGTCCATCGCGACCTGAAAACCGGCAACATTATGCTCGACGACAATACTAACATCCGCATTATGGATTTTGGATTGTCAAAGTCGCCGCTGGTAACAACCATGACCACACTTGGCACTGTCATCGGAACACTCGGCTATGTTTCACCGGAGCAAGTGACAAGTATGAATGTGGACCGCCGTGCCGATATTTTTTCGCTCGGCGTGGTATTGTATGAATTACTCACAAACCAGCTTCCGTTCAAAGGTGAAAATGAAATTGCCGTTATCCACTCCATCTTCAATACGATTCCTCCTGCTCCTTCCACACTTACCACCGGTATTCCTTCCTCACTCGACGGAATTATCTCAACGTGTCTTCAAAAAAATCCCGACGACCGCTATCAGTCTGTCGCAGAACTCCGCGTTGCTCTTGAAAAGGAATTTTGCTAACATTGCCTACCGTATTCCCTGAATTCGGGATATTTACTAATAGTAACTACGACATTTTCATGGCACAAACACCGAAATCATTCACCGACATCCAAAAACAAATCGGCGATAACATCAGCAGGCTTTCAACGATGTTTATGGAGGTTTCCGCCCTGGTAAAAACCGGCGGCAATTCAGCTGACATCCAGAAAAAAATCGACAAGCTTTTCATGGTTGTTATGGATTCTCATCGCTCGCTCGGCAATGAAATCGGTTCGATGACCACTAAAGACGAAAAGATGGAAGAGCGATATGCTATTCTGCTGGAAGAAAAGCGACGCCTCGAAGTATTATATACATCGGGTATTGTGTTCTCTTCCGAAACGGAAATGCAAACATTAATGGAAAAAGCCATCGATATTGTTGTACATGAACTGAAAGCGGATGCGGGTTTTATTGTGCTGACTGACGCGAAAGGTGAAGTCGAATCTGTGTACGCCCGCAATATGAATCCCGACGACGCCACGGCGAAAGAGATGAGCATGTCAGTCATCCGAAATACCATCGGCCATTCAGCGCCGACGCAAGTAAATGACATCAACACCGAAGTACAGTTTTCCAAACAGCATAGTATCGTAAAGTTGGGCATTACTGCCGTTGTCTGTGTGCCTCTTGTATCGGGACAGCGCGTACTCGGCGCGGTCTATCTGGACCGCCGAAACAAAAACCTGCCGTTCACAGAAACCGACCTTGTGTTCCTTCTCGCGTTCGCCCGGCAGATTGTGCGCGGGCTCGCGGTATCCTCGGAAATCGCGGCACTCGAGCAAAAATTGCTTGCCGAAGCGGCAATGAATTTTGATGACCTGAGAAAAGAGTTCAATTGTACCAACATTATCGGCTCAAGCAAGAAACTGTTCGACGTGCTGAAAGTAGCGTCAAAAATCGCACCCACCGACGCATCCGTCGTGATCCTCGGCGAGAACGGCACGGGAAAAGACCTTCTCGCGCATGCGATTCACCGCAACAGCCCACGCGCGGACAAACCGTTTGTGACTATTAACTGCGGGGCAATACCGGCGGATTTGCTGGAGTCGGAATTATTCGGGTATGATCCCGGCGCGTTTACCGGCGCGACGAAGTCAAAACCGGGAAAGCTTGAACTTGCCGACAGCGGTACAGTATTCTTTGACGAAATCGGTGAGCTCAGCACCAATCTTCAGGCAAAACTCCTCCGTGTAATTCAGACAAAAGAGATTGAGCGGTTGGGCGGCGTTCTTCCTAAAAAAATTGACGTACGGATACTTTCCGCGACAAATAAAAACATCAAGGAAATGATTGCGAAAGGAGAGTTCCGCGAAGATCTTTATTATCGATTGAAAGTCATTGAACTGTCAATGCCCCCGCTCCGGGAGCGGAGGGAAGATATCGCGGATCTTGCCGGTGCATTTCTAAAAAAATATTCGACATCATCAGCGTTAAACTTTTCTCCTGAAGCTCTTGACATCCTCGAGCAATATCCCTGGCACGGCAACGTGCGTGAGCTGGAAAATGTCATTCACCGGTGCACGGTGCTGGTGAAAAACAATACAGTGGAAGTTTCCGATCTGCCGCCTGAACTCATTCAGCAGGCAGAACAGGAACCGGGTATCAAGGTGGGAAAACCTCTGCTTGACGCGGAAACTGAATTCCGCAGAATGTACATCATAAAAACCCTCCGCAAGTGCGGTTCCGTTGCCGAAGCGGCAAAAGAACTTGGCATCAACCGCACGCACTTCTATAAACTCCTCAGCCAGTTGGAAATAGAATACTAAGGAAATGTCATTGCGAGATTGAAGCTGCAGTTGAAAAACGTAGTACCCGTTTTGCAAAAGGGTTTTACGCCTGTGTCCGATTAAGAATCGGACGCTACGCGTATGCGCGGAGATCATGTAGCATCCGTTTCGTAAACGGATCTTACACCTAAGTCCGATTGAGAATCGGACGCTACTCTGCCCAAGAACAATAACCCCATGCTTCAGCATGGGAACTAATAGACAACAAGGAAAGAAGGCTTTAGCCCTGACTTACGGAACCGCTTTCCCTCTTGCCGCCACAAACAATGCATACCACTCCTCACGGCTCAGTTCCACTTTATCTGCCAGACAACTTGCAATGATACGTTCCGGGTTTGTCGAACCGATAATCGGCTGAATGCCTGCCGGATGCCGTAAAAGCCATGCGAGCATAATCGCCTCTTGAGAAGTTTGCTTTGTTTTTGCCATTGACGAAATCATTTCCGTAAGATTCCTCAATCGATCATCAGCTTGTTGAGTCTGATTAAACAGCCTACCGCCTGCAACCGGCGCCCATGCCTGAATCATAATATTGTTCAACCTGCAATACTCAAGTGTCCCCGGCGCGGACGTGTATTGTCCGCCTTCCATATTTGCCACAACACCTTCATTAATAAGATGATTGTGAAGAAGGTTCAGCTCGACCTGGTTGATAACAAGCGGCTGTTGTACGTATTTTTGCAGCAGCGCAATTTGTCCGGCGGTATGATTGCTTACACCGAAGTGGTGCACTTTTCCGTTTTTATGAAGCTCGTCGAATGCCCTTGCGACTTCCTCCGGCTCAACAAGCGGATCCGGACGGTGCAATAACAAAACATCAACATACTCTGTCCGGAGACGGCGCAGACTTCCTTCAACCGCAGAGATGATATGTTCATAACTGAAATCATATCGTCCGGGAACACCGGCAGACGGATCGTCCTTGCGGCGGATGCCGCATTTTGTCTGGAGAATAATATTCGCGCGCATGCCGGGATGTTCTTGCAGAATTTCACCAAAGACCTGTTCCGATTTCCCGCGTGAATAAATATCCGCATGATCGAACAGCGTAATACCCTGTTCATATGCCGTCATAACAGCCGCAACCGCTTTCGACTTCTGATCAACGGATATGGGATTCCCATCCCACGATCCGCCGATGTTCATACAGCCGTAGGCAATGCGAGAGAGAGTGAGATCGGTATGATAGATATGAAAAGTTCGCATGGTAGTTTTTCTTACCTTGGCCGTGACGCAGATTATTCCGTCAATTTACTTAGTATCGGATTTTGGATCAACAATAGCTCCGACAAAAAGTATTAGACCGGTCTCATCATCTACAATTGCGAAGAAAAAAGGGTGGTCAACTATCATTTCAAACGGCTTTGGTGGATCCGATCTAAGCGGCATGGTAGCGCAAACATCTAGCAACGTAATTGCGGCAGCTTCTGTCCCTTCTTCGTTCACGTCAAGATATGTTTTATGAATTACATCACTTATCATTACTGAAGATTGCGTCATTCGACTAAAATCCGCGCCCCCGTCGAACGCAATGCTCATGCCAAAGCTTTTCAACACATCAACCAAAGACGCAGCGTAATTTATCTTATACTTTGGCACACCGATTAGTCCGTATCGCCGAGAAACCGCGGATGTTGCCCTACTCCACCCTGCCGTACTAAGACCTTCCAAAAAAAGGTGGATACCCTCTCGTTCTTGAGGAAGAACAATGCACATGCTAAATCGTTTACCATACGGAATGCTGACCAATTGAAATTCTGAGCTTTCAAAATATTCAAATGTACCATATTGATGCATCCGTGGATATTTTTTCTCAGACCCACCAAGCAACATAAACGGCATCATTTCTGTTTGGATGGTTTCAAACGGTTTTGTCCATTCACCATTGAAGTAAATCGCGTTAAGAATGACCAGGAGATCATCTTTCTTAAATTGATCGATAATTTTATCGATCTTCCCATGTGTCTTATTCCTCACCCATTCATTTATTTCTTCTGTCGCGGATGGTTGCGCAAAATCCTTCACGAAGGTTTCAACAGAATACTGTTCATTGCAATCTTTCACAAACTCTGGCTTGAGTTCAAACGGTTCGTTTAACCAAAGTGAGTTCGCGATGTTGAGCTCTGCCGAACTATCTGGTACCATTAATAAATTCATTAAAAGGGAATTTGACTTGTTAATCCTGTCTTGTGTAAACTCCTGGAGCTGTAGCGCTGTCTTGATTGAAGTTTCCGTTGCCCCGGCTGCACCGTTGTTGATAATAGAAAGCGCGTAAAAGATACTTACAGGGGAAATAAATATGTTTTTTTCTGGTTCCCGTGAAGCCAAGGTTTTCAGAAGTTTAAAACCAAATTCATTGACGGCGGATATGTAATCGATGTTGATTTCTGATTTCCGAGTACCGTCTTGAAAAGCAGCGCTTTGCTTCGCGCAAAAAGGTAGGAGGGTCACAAGTGCCGCAAGATATTTGACTGTATCAATGTTCATGGGGTATATCTCCTTTGTTAAGATTTTTTAAACCACCTTCCAATATGCCGCGCTGTCATCAATCTTTTCAAGATTGCATTGAATAGAATTCAACGCAATAAATTCCGTCACAGCACGCCTGCACGCTGGCCAAGAGTAGTAATCATCCACAATAACAAATCCGCCCTTGTTGACTTTGTGATAAAGATTCGTTAACGCATCCATCGTTAATGAGTAGAGGTCGCCGTCGAGACGGAGAACCGCAAGCTTGTCAACCGGCGCGCTCGGAAGAGATTCATTAAACCACCCCGGAATGAATTTCACGTTGTCATCCAGCAATCCGAAACGTTCAAAATTCGATTTTACTTTTTCCATGGAAACTTTCAGGTAATCGTTTTGGCTCATATCCCAACCATCATCACCCGATTTCGGTGCCGGCAATCCTTCGAATGAATCCGCCGGCCAGATATTCCGTTCGGTGATATTGTGCGCTTTCAAAAGCGCGCGGAAGAAAATTGCAGTTCCGCCGCGCCAGACTCCGGTTTCAATAAAATCGCCTGGAACGTTGTTGCGCAACACTTCTTCAACACAATACTGGACGTTATCCAGCCTCCGGTGTCCCACCATAGTATAACAGACAAGCGGCCAGCCGCTTCCTTCGTCGCGTTCATGCTGACTGAACGCGCGTTGTTTCACCAGCAAAAGATTTTTCTTCTTCAGAAACTTCACAAGCGCGTCACGGAGAGGCACAATGACCGGCCGCAGTACCGGTGGAACCGCAAACCCCGGTGTCCCCGAATGAATCAGTGCCCACGAACTTTCATCGTAGATGGAGCCTGTAAGAATTTTTTTCAACAGCTCGAGATATTGGTGGTCAGCTTCTGTCATTTTTTTTAGATGTGTGATTTGAACGGTCATCGATAACAATCGTTTCGGCAATGCGGTCGTGAACAGTACGGCGATCTGTTCGGAGAAAGTACTGGAAAAACCCAAAGCCGAGCTCCAGCGCTGACGCGCCATACCCGAGCGAGCGCTCGAATGAATGCCAGAGACTCATCTGTTCATGCACCAGCGAAACGATGCGGATGCGGCAGATTTTTTTACCAATCGTTTGTCCGTTAAAGAAATAAACGCTCAGCGTGAAGTAGCCAACCAGCCAGACAATGCTGTACCAGTTCTTAAAGAATGTAAATTGCAGATTAATATGCTCATCGGAAGAAATGATTCCCGTTTTCTGAATAAGAATCCCGCCGCCGACAGTGATCCCGACGAATAAAATTCCCGCGATCAGAAAATCGAGCAGAAGCGCAATCGCCCGGCGCGGGAATGATGCCAGAGGCAAACCTGAAAGCACTGACTCCCGAGAAGGATCTGGAGGACAATAATTATTTTGATTAATATTTCCACTCATTTTTTTTGGAACATGCTCTCGAATGTACCCATAACTTTGCAGAAACTCAATGCTTTCCTTCATGCCGGTGTGTGTCGCCCGATACCGACATCAACACGCCAATCAGCCATCTCTTTTGTCGCCCTGTAACGACAGATTTTATCGATTTTCTTTAAAATCAATTATTTCAGCTCTTTTTCTCCACTTTTAAGCAACGGCACGGGATTTGTCAGTATCTCACCTGTTCATTCACGCACATTAAACAGTTCATGCAAAAACACATACTCATCATCGATGATGATACACAGGAGCTTCGCAAGTTAAGAGAGATTCTTACACGCGAAGGGTACGATATCATGACGGCAACTGATAAGCAGACGGCAATTCAGATTTCCGAGAAAGTACCAATCGGTTTTATCCTTGCAAAAGCATCGATGCTCGGTTTTCCCAATGAAAAACAATAATCATTCACATTCATTTATAAGGTAATCTCTATGAACACTTTGTTGAAAACGATTTGTATTGCTCTTTGCGTTTATACAACCGGTCTGTCTCAATGGCTGCAAACTTCGGGTCCGGAAGGCGGCGCCGCCTTCGCAATCTTTGCCGACGGCAGTAATCTCTACGCGGGTATGGCGGGAAATGCCGGAGTGTTCCGGTCAACCGACGGCGGTGCGACCTGGGAGCAAAAAATCAACGGCATGAACTATCAGTCCACCACTGTTATTAGCAAAAGCGGTTCCTATCTTCTCGCCACCGGAACTGTCGGTTTGTACCGCTCAACCGATAACGGCGACACCTGGGTTGCGGCTACAGGATTACCGCCGGGACACGGCGTGAACTCACTGGCAGTTGACGGAGCGAATGTTATCGCGGGAACATCCGGAAAAGGCATTTATGTTTCAACCGATAATGGCGATACATGGACACCTGCAAGCACAGGACTTCCCGGCGCAGGCGCCACCACCACGGTCGGAAATGTTGTTATCAACGGTTCAACCATTCTCACCAGCGCTTCGGATTTCGGTACGACAACAACAATGTACCGTTCCACAAATTTTGGCGCTTCATGGACAGCGGCTGCGACCGGCCTTCCCGCCGATTATTCATTGTATTACGGAATGTGCATCGACGGATCTACAATCTATGCCGGCGGCGCGTATCTTTATAAAACTACCAACAACGGCGACACCTGGACACCGGTCGAGAATGGAATTCCCAACTACTCCAGCATCATGAGTATTTCCGCAAACGGGACTTCCATCTTCGCGGCTGCAATGAATTACATCTACCGCACTACGGATGGCGGCTCTAACTGGAGTCCAGCAACCGGCGGTTTGCCGTTTATGAATTTCATGTCGGTACGGATTGCAGGTTCAACTGTCTACGCCGGTTCAATTGCCAATGGTATATACAGTTCAACGGATAATGGGGTCACGTGGACACAAAAAGTCAACGGTTTAAAGGCAAGAGATATGAGTGGATTCCTTATCGACGGGACGACGCTCTATGCCAACGGCAACAGCATATTCAAGACTTCAGATAACGGAGATACGTGGGAGAATGTTCGCGGCAATCTTAAAGACTCCTCAAGCATGCCTACACTTGTGTATGTCAACGGTTCAACGATGTTCGAACGCGATTTCCCGGCGACAGGCCTCGAGCGTTCAACGGACGGCGGCGCTACATGGACTGTCGTTGGCAACGGTTTGTCACCATTCGGCACTGTCACCGGAATCGTCGATGTCCCTGGCGGATTGCTGACTGCCAGCAACCGTGTCTATAAAAGCAGTGATAACGGCGATAACTGGGTGCAGGTTGATTCATCGCTTGGATTGTTTGTCAGTTTTTCAGCTTTGACAAAAATCGGCACTACTGTTTATGCATATGGACTCGGGGTTGCCAAATCCACAGACGACGGGGCAACATGGGTAAAAGCCGATTCTGGTTTGCCGGCGTTTTATTCACCGTCTACTCTTGTCGGAAATGGTTCAGGTTTATACGTATCAAGCGGGTTTACGTCTGGCATCTATCGTTCAACCAATGACGGGCAATCATGGTCGTTGTGGACCAGCGGCGCTTATTCACAACTGCTCATTCACGGAAACGACCTTTTCGGATGCCGGGACAATGACGGCATCTTCATTCGTAAAAACTTCACAGGCGCTTTTACCAGAATTTCTACCGGGCTGCCGAGCCCTAATTTCCTTTACACGTTTGTCATCCACAATGGATGGATGTTTGCAGGTACCGGCGGTAATAGTGTCTGGCGCAGGCCTTTGTCGGATGTTACGGCTGTGGAAGAGATCGCCGGAACTCTTCCAACGGAGTTTATGCTTTCTCAGAATTATCCAAACCCGTTTAATCCAATGACAAACTTCGAATTACGAATTGCGGATTTCGGATTTGTGACGCTTCGGGTGTACGATGTACTTGGAAGGGAAGTTACATCTCTGGTGAACGAGACGCTTCAACCCGGGACCTACAAAGTATCGTGGGACGCAGGCAATCAGACCAGCGGAGTTTATTATTATAAACTACAGGCGGGAAATTATTCCGAAACGAAAAAGATGTTGCTCGTCAAATAATGCTGTTTATCCTTTAGAAGGAAGGAAAATTGAAATGAAAATGTTTGTGTGTGTGCTCGCGACTATTGTGCTCTGTAACATTGCAGCGGCTCAATGGATACAAACAAATGGTCCATCCGGCGGTACTGTGACACGTCTTGTCACTAATGAGACAAACGGTTACCTTTTTGCGCTGGCAAGCGGTGACGCGTACCGTTCAACCGATCAAGGTACCACCTGGACGCGAAGCACTGCCAGTCTTCAGGCAAATCTCGGCGCTACTACAATAACAGCATCGGGAACATCGGTCTATATCGGCATCGGAAGCGGAAATACCACATATATCCTCTCCCGTTCGACCGATAACGGCGACACATGGACACCGGCAACCGCAACAGGCATACCGGCATTCTATATTCCTTCCGCAATGACAGTTACCGGTTCCAGACTGCTGCTCTACGCAACCTACCTTCTTGGTGGAGGAAAAATGTTCGCTTCCACCGACGGAGGTGAAAATTTTACCGAATCCGGAGCAGGTTTACCGACCAATTTCGCCGCAGGATATTTTACGCAGAAGGGTTCAACAATCTTTGCCAGCAACACTAACCCGGGAATCTATCAATCGACTGATAATGGAGTAAACTGGACAAAATCCAATTCTACCATCGGAGGCATCACCGGATTGACATCAAACTCTTCAGGAGTCTTTGTTTCTACCAGCACAACCGGAGTTTACCGATCTAATGGCACGGATACGGTCTGGACAAAAATTAATCCCGACACTCCGTCGAACTTTACTTCTTCGATTCTCGCGACATCCACAAATCTTTTCATTGCTCTTGGCGGCGCGATGATGCGCGCAGACCAAAATGGTGGCTCGTGGGACAGTGCACGCGTCGGACTCCCACCGTATAACGCAGGCACAGCCATCAGCGCCATTACTAAAACCGGTTCAAGCATCCTCTGTGCGTACGCAAAGCACGGCATTTACCGCACTACCGATAACGGCGTAAACTGGTTTCAGTCTCACGAGGGAGTGAAGTCGTTAAAAATCAACGGCATTCATGCAAGCAATGGATATTTATTTGCAGCGGGAGATCAATATGGGAATTTCAGAAGCGCCGATCACGGAGACACGTGGACAGAAATCAACAATGGTATTTCCGTAACAGCTGGCTGGTTTTGTTTTGCGCGCGTCGGATCAGATGTGCTCGCAGGCGCCGGTTCATCTCTGCTGTACCGGAGTTCAGATAACGGAAATAACTGGACATTAAGCAACTCCGGATTCGCTCTTACCAACTCATTCGCGTTTTATGTTGAAGGCAACACCGTCTACACCACAGGAGCAGCCGGTGTATCGAAATCGACAGATGGCGGATTGACGTGGAACACGCTTCCTGCGGGTTATCTCTTCTATGAAGGAGGGCTCGATATCTGGAAAGACGGTTCGAACATCCTGACCGGGTCTAATGTCGCAAGTCATCGCTCAACCGATGACGGTGCGTCATGGACAACAACCGCCGGAGCGATAGGAGCATTTACACAAATGGATTCAGTTCTTTTCAACGCTTCGCTTACTCTTGGTGTAAGAAAATCAACAGATCATGGTGCGAGCTGGACGGCGACAGGAAGTTTTCCGTTTACGGTTGGCCCGCAATGTCTTACGGCCAAAGGGCAGGATCTTTATGCCGGAACGAATGACGGTGTTTATCGCTCAACAAATTACGGAACTACGTGGACTGCAATTAATGACGGCTTTGCCCCGAAAACCTCTATCTACAAAATAACATTTGACGACCAGTATCTTTATGCGGGGACAGTTACGCGCAGTGTCTGGCGGCGGCCGCTTTCCGAAATCACTGACGTGAAGGAAATCTCTCAGGAAATTCCCTCTTCATATTCTCTCAGCCAGAATTATCCGAACCCGTTTAATCCAACGACAAATTTCGAATTACGAATTGCGAATTTCGGATTTGTGTCGGTGAAAATATTTGATGTGCTTGGAAACGAAATAACGACGCTGGTAAATGAATCGCTACAACCCGGAACTTACAATGTATCTTGGAATGCAAGCAATCAGCCCAGCGGCGTGTATTATTACAGGCTTTCGTCAGGGTCATTTTCCCAAACAAAAAAATTATTACTGATGAAATAAACGGGAGTGCGGGGGCAACAACAAACAATAGGAGGAAACATTGTATGAACATACTGTTACAGATCTGCCTGATTATCGTTGCAACATCGCTGACAGTTGCACAGCCTTTTTGGGAACGGTTGCCGGGACCAAATGCTACTCACAGCATTAATTGCCTTAAGGAGGATGCCGCCGGTGGAAAATTGTATGCCGGTACTGCCCTCGGTGGCGGGATATATGTATCGGCCGATAACGGGGCTACGTGGTCCCTTAAAGCTTCTGGTTTGGATCCGAACGCTTCAATCCTTGATATTGAAACCGATAACGCCGGCAACGTGTACGCCCTTGGTGTTAAAACATACAAATCAACAAACGGAGGCGATACATGGGAAAAACTTGACAATAGCACCGACGGCATGACTACATTACATATTACATCCGGAGGAGTTATTTTTGCAGGGCAAGAAACAGCTGTAGGAAACGGGATTACCAGATCAACCGATGGCGGAACTACCTGGGAATTTGCCAGAACCGGCCTTCCCACAACCATTCTCGGCCCATTCACCTATTATCGCAGTGTCTCGAGTATTACCTCCGATGGTTCCGGAAATCTCTACTGCACAGTAAATGGCGGAAATGCGTCCACTGAAGCCGGAGTGTACAAATCAACAAACAATGGCGATACATGGACACGCACAAGCAACGGTTTGCTTGCAAACGTTAGCGTCGAGCCGGTACTGTACAGTCCGAACGGAATGATATATGCCGCGGTCAGAAACCGGGTGTACCACAGCACTGACGCAGGCGCAAGCTGGGTTCTCGGCGATTCCATTCCAATGGCGAACTCCACCCTCATCAGCCGGCTGGCGGTGAATTCTTCGCATCAGATTTTTGCAGGTACAACGGCCGGAGTCTTCCGTGCCGCGAAAGGCGGAATTGGCTGGGCTTCAATCAACGTTCCTTCAAGCAGTAATTACGATTTCATTGTTACTTCAGCAAACGCATACCTTGCGGCACCCCTTGAGATCTGGGGAACGCACGGCGGCATTCACCAATCAACCGACGATGGGGCTACATGGAACACATTAAACAACGGCATAAATAACACACCGACATTCGCTCTCAAAGTCGGCTCCTCCGGCGTTATTTTGAACGGACTTGGCGGCGGCAGAGTTGAATTCTCTTATGATAATGGTGCCACATTTACGCGGGCGTATCTTTCATACACCGGCCTCTTCACATTTGCTGCTCTTGCCGCGTTTGAAGAGAATCCTTCCGGCACCATTGTCGCAGCAACCGGAGAAGGGCTGCACACATCAACTGATCAAGGTGTTACGTGGACTAAAACATCGTCAGTCTCAAATCAGCGCGCATTGACATTAGACCAGAGCGGGAATTTTTTCGCAGCCAACGGAAGCGGCGCGTACAAATCAACAGATAACGGACAAACGTGGAATTCACTCGGCGGGGGCGGTGATGCCTATGGCATATTGGTAACACAGGCCGGTACAATTCTGACAGGAACGTATAACAGCGGTGTTAACCGCACAACCGACGGCGGTACAACATGGACGAATTCGGGTACCATCGTGTTTGGTAATGTAACGATAGGAAAATTTGTTCAGCTTGACAATGGAACGATTTATACGCACGCTCTTCTCGGAATTTTCAAATCGACGGATGACGGCGCAACATGGGCAGCCCTGACAGGAACACCCATTGGCGTACAATCCAGGAAAATTGAAAGCACCGGCAATATATTACTGCTTGGTACTCCGGAGGGGCTTTACAAAACCATAGACGGCGGCGCAAACTGGACAAAACACGCCGACGGCCTCATGAATACTGTTCTCGATCATCTTTCTGTTGGACCCGATGGACGGTTGTACGGCGCAGGCGGCGCCGGAATTTACCGCACAACAAATCCGATTACCACCGGCGTCGAACTATCATCCAATATCATTCCATCAGCGTTCGAACTTACACAGAATTATCCGAACCCGTTTAACCCAATGACAAATTTCGAATTACGAATTGCGAATTTCGGATTCGTGACGTTACGTATTTACGATATGCTTGGAAAAGAAGTCGCATCGCTGATTAACAAAACGCTTCAACCCGGAATATACAAAGTTTCGTGGGACGCGGGTGCACAACCCAGCGGTGTATATTTTTACCGTCTCACCGCAGGTGAATTTAATCAAACAAAACAAATGATACTCATCAAATAATCAGGAGAACAATCAATGCGTACAGTACTCTTCTTCCTCACTGTTGTTGCTCTGCTTGTTGCTTTGCCGGTCGATCTTCCCCTTCTGGCCCAGGCAAAAGCGCCGGTGTGGAAAGAAAACCTCGGGGAAAAAATCATCGATTATCACTTCCTCCAGGATGGAAAATACCTTTTCTTTATTAACGGTAAATGGATGTGGTTGTATGACGCCAAGACCGGACAGAATATCTACAAGCACGAAGTTGATGATTTTGAGGGCGACGGTATTCACAACCTTGTGGACAATAATAAGAAGTATCTTGTTAGCTCAGGGAATAAATTGCTTTGCTACGACCCTCTTACCGCCAAAATCATCTGGCAGCAGGAATATAAAGATATCAGCCAGGACGATTTTACGGATTTTGATTATGCCGGCAACAACGCGGTGATGCGATACGGGAATAAGCACATCGGCTTCAACCTTGAAACGGGGAATGAAGTATGGCGGAATGAAATAGAATACAACGGCGATTTGATGTTAAAGGGATCGGCAAACTGGTTTGAAGTATATGATTACGACCGCTTTATCGTCTGCGCGCCCGGGGATAACGTCCGCTTCTACAAACTTAGTGACGGACAGATGTTCCACGAGGAAAAGGACATTGAACCGAACGGCGATATTGTCGATGCGGGCAATAACTGGTACTACCGTACTGATGATGACAAATTTCTTCTGATGGTTGTGAATGACGGGGCATTATTGCTGGACATCCCGAATAATAAAATCGTTGCAAGACATAAATTCGGTGTCGGCGGCGATAAACCTGTGCTGGTGCCAACCACTGTTGGCTGCGCGATTCTCGGGAAAGAAAAAATCGTCCACTTTAATTTTGCAACAATGCAGGTAACCGAAGTAGCATTTCCTCTGGACGATGTCCGCACCCTTCACACGTACAACGTTGCTGGAAAAGATTTGATGGTCTTCGGCGGTGACAGCAAAATGGCTGCCGTCGATCTCGTCGCCGGCAAACTGCTCTGGCAATCCGTAAAGGATGATAAGAACTTCGAAGGTTACGCGCACCATTACGAAGAATCATTAGACGGAAAAACGCTTGTGTACGGCAACAATATCGTCTTCACATACAATAATCCGAACATCAGCGGTGATGAAAAAGGGACAAATCTTTATCTTATGAGCGTCGATGCGCTTTCAGGAAAAGTAAATTACCGCGTGAAGGTAGGGCTCGGTGCATTCGTTATGACAAGCTTCACGCGCGGGCTTGCGAAAGTTATGACAAGCCTGTCAACCGGTTTTATGGCTGTTGCCTCAGCAGGAATGGCGGCAAACCCCGCCATGGCCGCGCAGGCACGTGTCAACGATATGCTCGGATGGAACAACATCGGTTTTGATTATGAACTTGTTCCATTCAACGGCAATATACTCGTCGTTCTCAATACGACTGCGCACATGCAAAATCCTGACACCAAAGATGATGGCGGTGAAGGATTTGTGTTAGTTGATCCCAACTCTGGAAAAATAATCTACAAGGATTACTTTGAACTCAGTGATGACGGCCAGGGAGGATTGGAACCGCCGCCGGTACGCGGCGATTTCGTCATCGAAAAGAACATCGCGTATATGACAGGGAAAAACCGTGTTGTTGCGTTCGATCTTAGTGCGGGAAAACGGCTCTGGACACTCGAAAAAGAAATGAAGAAAGATTTTCCTGTCGACCTTGCGTACATCGACGGTACATTGTTCTGCAAGTTCGGTAAAATCGAATACAGCACCGCACTGGAAAAAGACGATATCAAGGTAACCGAAGGATGGAAAAAAGATCCGTATGGTTTCTGCGCGATTGATCCCTCCAGCGGAAAAATCCTCTGGCGTGTCGAAACGAAGAAAGATCCCGGGTTCTCTACTCCGTACTTCTCAATCGAACGCTACTATAATCCAAACACAAAGCAGCTTTATTTTGCCGACGAAGAAAATGTGTACGGATTAAAACTTTCGAAGGATGGCGGCAAATATGACTGGACATACAACCTCGAGAAGAATAAAGTCGGAAAAATCAAACAGGATGAATCGTACGCCATTAATAAAACGTGGCTCGGCATGGACCGCAAGGTTACGCAAACCGATTATTACTTCGGCGGAAGTTTCGCGTACAGCGTGAAAACAGATATCGGCGGCGTCAGCCAGAAAGGCGTTGCGGAATTTATGGACGACGCCATGAACGCCGAACTTTCTTCAACATACGAAAGCTGGGGAAACCACTGGGGCGTCAGCGCCAACCATTGCCTGCGCGTGTTATTTAACGGGAGCAGAATTCTTGCGATCGGTCCTGATGGTGTCGGTTACATCGATCCCGTCACCGGAAAAGGAGAGTGGGTGCATGATTGGAATTACGATAAAGGCGAAGTCCGCCTCCTTCCTCAGGTTATCGGCAGTAAATTTCTCTACTGTATTAAACAAAAACTGACGCTGGTGGATTTGCAGAATGGTTCAAAAGTCTGGCAAGCGGAAGAAGCATCACATCCCGGCTTTTTCTTTGCGCCGGATGAGTCCGGGTTATACTCAATCGATGACGAGGATATTTCGGGATACAATCTTAAGTAAGCTAACCCCAACTAAGTGAGGTGAAGTCAGAAGAGGGTGAAGCATTTCTTTCGCCTTCTTCTTATTTTATCTGCTTGAGTGCCTGGCGGAAATCTTCAATCAAATCATTAATTCCTTCAACGCCGACCGAAATTCTTATCATCCCGGGCGTAACGCCATGCTGAGCCAGTTCCGCTTTCGTCATGTTGATGTGGGATGAATAGACCGGAATGCTCACAAGTGTTTCCACACCGCCCAATGACATCGCGTTAAGCGCCACACGGAGTGAATCACATACTTTTGCAGCCGCTTTTACACCGCCTTTTACTTCAATTGTCACCATCCCGCCAAACCCGGCCATCTGTTTCTTGGCAATTTTATGTTGAGGATGTGAAGGAAGTCCGGGATACAGTACTCGGTTGACTTTAGGATGCTTTTCCAACGCACGCGCGAGCGCCATCGCGTTTCGATTTTGCCGCTCTACACGGAGTTCAAATGTCTTCAGGCTACGATCGAGCAGATATGCCGCGAACGGATCGGCGCACCCGCCGAGCGACTTTGCCGTGTCTTTTACTTTCTTAACAAACTCTTTTTTTCCGATGATAACGCCGCCCATGATATCGGCATGGCCGGATAAATATTTCGTTGTGCTTTCCATAATAACATCAGCACCAAACCCGAACGGCTGCTGATTAAGAACAGACGCGAACGTATTGTCGATCATAACGATTATCTTTGTCCGGTGTTCACGCTCTACTTTTCTTGTGTATTTGACTAATTCTGCAATATCAACCAAGCCAAGCGTCGGATTTGTGGGTGTTTCGAGATAGAGAAGTTTCGTTCTTGGTGTGATGAGATACAGCAGGTCTTCAAGCGATTTCGGATCGACATACTTCACCGTAACACCGTATTGGGGAAGTTCATCACGGAAGAATCTGTATGTGCCGCCATACAATCCCGGCGTGCTTACAATCTCATCGCCGCTTTTACATATTGTAAGTACTGCCGTTGATATTGCCGCCATACCGGAAGAAAACAGCGCCGCTGCTTCTCCCTCTTCCATCAGCGCAATACGCTTTTCAACTTCGTTGACTGTTGGATTGTGATACCGCGTGTACACAAGAACATTCGGATCACCTTTCGCGTACCGGATTGCGTCGTTGGAGTTTTGGAGCCGGTACGTACTCGTTTGGTAAATTGGAGTTGTCACAGGCCCGCGGATGCCGGAAGCATGTTTTCCGTGAATGGCGATTGTGGAAAGAGAGAGGGAGGGTTTTCTTTTTTTCATTTGTAAAACCGAAAAGTATATGAGTAATTGAGATTATGAGTATATGAGACTGAAAATATTACACCAATCGTTTTTGTAATCCGTAAACCATAGCAATTACCTCATTCACCGAGTTCGTGGTTTTCAAATATACAGCCATCGCAATGAATTCATTTTCAAGCGCAATATAATGAGTGCTTTCCGATAAACGTTCAACTCTTTTAAGCGATGCATATTACTCCTCCCTGCTTTGTTTGTAAAGTTGACTTCTTTATTCTTAAATACTTATTATCTTCCATGCTACGGTGCTCACAATCTCATATACTCCACTACTCATCATCTCACATACCTATCTCGCGCACGTCTGCGCCCTTCCGCCATCAATACTGAAGCTTCCGCCTGTGACCCATCCTGCCTTATCGGATGCAAGGAAGAGAATCAGTTCCGCAACATCTTCCGGTGTACCAACGCGGCCAAGCGGGTGCGTTGACTTACTGTGCTCGAGAAATTTCGTGTAAACATCTTCCTGCATTCCGCTGGTGCGGTGAAGATTCGTCACAACCACGCCGGGATCAACGGCATTCACTCGTACACCTTTGGGTCCGAGTTCCAGCGCCGCACAGTGCGTCATCTGGTCAACGCCCGCTTTGCTCACGCAATACGCCAGAACATTGGGAAAAGAGCGGATACCTGTAACGCTGGAAACATTGACGATATTTCCTTTCCGTTCTATAATAGAAGGAAGCGCAAGCTGGGTCAGATGAAACACTGACCGCAGATTGATATCGAACATTGCATCCCATTGCTGAAGCGTGGTGTTCTCAATCGTTCCGTTGCCGATGATACCTGCGGCATTTACAAGGACGTCGATCCCGCCGAAATGGGAGAGAGTTTTTTCGACAACCATCTTGCGGTCATCGAGTTTTGTCAGGTCCGCAGCGATAATTAGAACCTGAGCCGGTTTGAGGTTTGAGGTTTGGGATTTGAGTTCGTTACCTCTGCGCGCGACAAACACCACGTTCGCGCCACGCTCTACAGCCATGCGCGCCGTGGCTTTGCCGATACCGCTCGATGCGCCGGTAACGATGAAGGTTTTGTTGAAGAATTCTTTGGTCATAAGTAAAAATTAAAAAGTAAAAAGTCAAAAAGGAATAGATCTTATTTTTTGCTTTTTCCTTTTGACTTTTTAATTAAACATGACTTTGCTTTGCTGAAAATTTCATCAAACATGCTTTCTGTTAGCTTCCCCGTAAACGTATTCTGCTGGCTTGGGTGAAAGGACGTAATTAGTGTCTGGTGCTCATTGAGCTCGCACTGAATTCCATGACCGAACGCCGGCCGCTTTTTCATTGCGGTTCGTCCTGATGCTCTGAATGTATCAAAGATTGTATCGGCCGCGACTTTTCCGAGAGCAATAACAACGCGAACATTCACGAGAAGCTCAAGTTCTTTCAGCAAAAACGGGCGGCAGTTCATCAGCTCTTTCGGCAGAGGTTTATTCTGCGGCGGTGCACAACGGGCTGAAGCAGTGATGTAACAATCTTTCAGTGTTAACCCGTCGTTACGTGAAATCGATTCAGGCTGATTCGCAAACCCCGCCTTATACAATGCACGATAAAGCCAGTCGCCGCTCCGGTCGCCGGTAAACATACGGCCGGTGCGGTTTGCGCCATGCGCGGCTGGCGCAAGTCCGATGATAAGAAGTCTTGCCTTCGGATCACCGAAACCCGGCACGGCTTTTCCCCAGTAATTCTCCCCGATGAAACGGGAAACTTTAGTGCGTGCGACTTCTTCACGCCATTTCACAAGACGAGGACATGCTTGACATGCTATAACAGTCTTGTAAAGCTTTTGAATGGCGCTGGAGTTATTCGTCATAGTGTTTGCTTGAGGTCAAAAGTACGGAAAAAGAAATTGTAATCAAATCGTGTATACATCAACTAGTCGCTATCAAGCACTAAATGGGTTAGAATCTGCACTAGTCATTAACCCAGCAAAAGCTCTTGATTCGGTGTTACATTTTCAGTAAGTTCTCCTGATGAAAAAGAATCTTTCTCTCTTCGCGGGTTCATTAACCCTTGCAATTATTCTTGCGGAGGTGATTTTGCGTTTCTTTCCCATTATCGACCCGTACGGCACACTGAAAGGCAAACAGCATTTGTTCATCCCTTCGCAATTCCCGGTGAATGCAAGACTTTCCTTTTGCACAGAACCAGGACTTCCCGGGTTCACCGGAGATACCACGCACTTTACAGTAAATAATATGGGTTTCCGTGGTGACTCATTGCTATCGCCGAAACCGGAAAATGAATTCAGAATTTTTGTTCTAGGCGGCAGCACGGCTGAATGTTTGTATCTTGACGATGCAGATGCCTGGCCGGCAATTCTGCAACAAGAATTACAAGGCAACACGAACCGAAGTGTTAAAATCTACAATGCGGGAAAGTCTGGCGATTTTTCACCCGACCATCTTGCGATACTTGCTCACCGCATCGTCCAGCTTCAACCGGATATGATTGTGGTGATGGCCGGCGTTAATGATTTGTTACGATCGATCGTCCACTCTGATTATCTTCACTTTCCTGTGAACTCGGATTTCGACAGGTGGGGAACCGGTTACTGGGCCAAGCTGTTCCTGACAGAATTCCAGGTTAGCCGAAGAGCATTTTTCCTCCTGAAAAAAATTCATCCATGGGCAACACCAGACCAACAGTGGATTACTATTATGTCGGGGTACCGTGCAAATGCCGATCTGCTATCAGATATGGAGTATTCCGATTCTATTCCGGTAATTCAGCTTCAACCATACGCGAGTAATCTCACTAGCATTGCCGGACTCTGCACAGCTTTTAACGCAAAACTCATATTCATGCACCAGCAGTCCACGTGGAATAATCCTTCCGACTCTGTCATCAACCGATGGCACTGGTTGAACAACCGCGATAATGTAAAGTACAGAGAACCGGTGATGGATTCGTTATTGCAGGAATATAACAGGACGATGGACGCCGTCGCAATTCAATTTGCCATTCCGATTTTCCTTACGGATACGGTTGTGCCGAAAACACACGAGTATTTTTATGACGATTGCCACTTTAATCCGCGTGGTTCGCGATTTGTGGGGAAGAAGTTAGCAGAATTTGTTGCTGATTATGTTCCAACACCCAAGTAGATACCGAGAAAGATTTGACAATGTCATCGCATAAACTTTCGGTTGTCCTGCAATTCTTCGGATTGATTCTTGCCATCGTTGCCATCGGCTGGGGCGTTTTTGCAGATTATTCAATTGCGTTTCCCGGCCCAAGCGGTGAATGGGCCTCGCTCTCGCTGCTCGCTGGTTACGTAGTAAATGTTCCCGTTGGCATTATTTCACTCATTATCTTCTCAACTGTCAAGCGGGGCAATTCGAAACTTCGCCTCGCCGGCATCATCGCGTCAGTTACTGTGCTTGCTCTGCCGATTATAGGGAGCTTAATTCGCTGGCTGCGTTGATCTCTTAGGCGTGATCATTTGAGTGCCAAGTATACTGCGAGAGCCAGCAAAGCAAAACTTATCGCCCGGATCAAGAACAAAATAATATTCTCTGTATTTTTATTCATTTGCTCAAGCCCTTCTTCTCTTGAAAAAGATCTGAGCGGAGACAAACGTCTTTTCCGCTCAGCCTGCAATACCACAGATAGTATTCACTTTTCAGAACCCTGAATTTAGAAGTTCACGCCAACTTTGAATGACAGGGTGTTTACTGTCGCGAAGTTATACTCTGCTGCTAACCTGAACAATGAAATTTGCGTGACGGCTCCAAGAGTTGCTTGTGAACCTGATACAAGTTCATCATCCAGATTGACTGCATTGGTTGTTTCATGAGCGCGTGCCGCGTATGTTGAAACAACGGCATATGGTGAAACTGAAATCAGACTAGACAACGCAAACCGTTTGCTTGCCAGAACGTCAAGGCCGGTAACCGCGTAATCGAAATCATCGGGACCGTACAGTGACATAAGGCTCAGGCGTGTTGAGGCGGCCCAGTCGTTTTCCTGGTCATTCACAAAGCTGTACTGAATCTGTCCACCCCAGACACCATAGTTCGCGCCGGGCCGCCGTGTCCAGTACGCGCCAAGATCTATGTTGTCTGATACTCCTGCCCGCAACATAAGTCCGGGGAATCCCAGTCTGCTTCCTTCCATCAGCCAGTGGACTGAATCGGGATGAACAAATGTGTCATTCCACGCATTTTCGTTGGAATTGATTCCGGTTTCCCACTGCACGATGGAAAATTCGAAGTTACCCGCTCCCATTGGTTTTGCATCGGTAAGCGGGCGGAAATAGATTACCATTGCCGCCTCCTGCGCGAATTGATGCCACGCTTTCTGTGTCAGTGACGGATCGAGCTGAAATGAGCATTCTTCCCAACGGGGATTGACATGAAGTTTTACCGTGTGGACGTCCTGGGCAAATCCGATTGATTGAATTGCCATCAGCACGAGTGCCATTGCGATTGTGGTGAATATGTTGTGTTTCATAACGAACTCCTTTTGTGTATTGGTTTGTTGATGCGATACCGGTCCGAAATGAGAACCGCCGTATCTTTGAATTAATTTCTGGATAAAGATACGGCGGATTTGAAGCGATTTCGCTTCAGCCTGGAAGTTGAGACCAAAGTTGTGGTCCCGCCTTGTAGGTTGATACTGTGGAAAAAGGGGGGTTACTGCTTAGTTATGAAATCGAAGTATTCTGAAGGGGTTTGGCCGGTGCTTTTCTTGAAATACCGGTTAAATGAGGATTTTGAATTGAAACCGCAATCTAATGCTAAAGAAAGGAGTGTGAGATTCCTGTTTTTGGGAATAGAAAGCAACCGCTTGAATTCTTCCACGCGATAGTGGTTGACAAAATCGTAGAAGTTCTTTCCTTCTTTTTCGTTGATGACCTGCGAAACATAATTGGGATGCGCTTTTAGCCGCGTTGCCAGATCGTCAGCGGAAAGATCATTTTTCTTATAGATTGCATCTTCTTTCATCAGGCGCATCAGCTCTTCATACAATTTCTCTGATTGCTCTTTGCTCAATCCCGACTTGGCATATTTCACCTTTCCCTGTTCTTCAGACACCGGAATATTTTCAGGTTCGGGGGGAGGGGGTAGTTTTTCCTGCTCCGGCGCAATAGCCTGATCCGCATCAAAAATCCTGATCTGACGAATACCGAAAAATCCGATAAGGAACACAAACACCGCAACTCCCATGAAGAGAACGGTTTCAGTCTGGAAGAACACAAGCAGCCAGATTCCCCCCATTCCCCAGGTAAGGATGCGGAGCCATTGCAAATCGATTTTATCCTGATATGAGAATTGATCCAGAATCCGGCGGCGGTGTTTTCTGAGAAGAAGAATTGACCATGTAATATAAACAATTCCTGATGCGCCTATGGCAAACGTTCTTATCGTGTTAAATACCTCATATCCCGCTCCCTGGTTTTTGTAGACCCAAATTTTCTGTTCTGCGGGAAGAATAAAGAACGTGATAAGATAGAGATACATCATACCCGCAGGAAGAAAATGAAAATAGAGGATGTTCCTCCGCGCCGGGAACTGATTCGTTACTGACCCGACATATAAATAGAGGAATACGCCATGGAGAAGAGGAAACGGCAAGCTGACACCAAGTAGGAACGGGTAGTTATAAAGCTCTCCGGTATACGACAAGTAAAACATGAAGAGATGAACCGTAATGACAAACATCCACAGCGCCAGAATTTTGTCCGATTCTGATTTGTTCTTCTTGCCGAGAAGCAAGAATTCAAAGAACACCGCTATGGTCATTCCCGCGATAAATATCATGGTCTTCTCATAGAATGAACCGAATATGCACATGCTTTTGGAAAAAAGCAATTGCCGTATATCTAGCATCAGGCCGCACACCGCTTACTTTTCTGTTGACACCCATAAATTATTTCCGTATGTTCGCTTACGATTGTATAGAACACTTCCACCTCAGTACGTTCCGCCTAAAACTATCTTATGAAATATTCGTTCATCGTTGTTATCGCGGTATTCATATGCGGTTGTACCGAACACCCGGATCGTTCAATCGGCGACAGGAACAAACGCGTAACAAATTTTCTTGACAACTCCATACGCGCGGATCACTTTCCCGGCATCCAGTATATCGTAACCGATTCCTCGGGGATAATATTCGAGTACTTCGGCGGAAACGCTGATATCGGGAATAACATTCCCATGTCACCATCAACGACGATGATGGCGTATTCGATGACGAAAACGTTTACCGCTGCGGCCGTCCTTCAGTTAATTGAACGGGGAAAATTATCTCTTGATGATAGTGTCTTCAAATATTTCCCCGCCACCCCATACGGCAACTCAATGACAATACGGCACCTGTTGTCGCAAACATCCGGCATACCGAATCCTATTCCGTTACGATGGGCTCATCTTGCAGGTGAACACGCCTCTTTTGACGAACATCGTGAGCTCGAGAAAGTGCTTGTGGAGCATCCTGATTTGGAATTTCCTCCCGGAAGCAAGTACGCTTATTCAAATATTTCCTACTGGATTCTTGGAAAGATTATTGAGCAGGTGAGCCGACAATCATATCCTGATTACATGCGAGATCATATTTTTACGCCATTGGGTCTATCGGCGTCGGATGCAGGGTTCATCATCCCGGATGCTTCAAAACATGCCAAGGGGTATCTGAAAAAATATTCGCTGATGAATCTGATTAAAGGCTTTCTCATCGACGATAAATTCATCGGGGAATACGAAAGCAACTGGCTTCATATCAATGATCATCATTTGAACGGACCCGGCTTTGGCGGCCTGGTGATAACGGCGCGGGGTGTTGCCGCATTTCTTCGCGATCAACTCAAAGATTCGTCGGTGCTGATGGACAAGAAAACACACGAACTTTTCTTCACACGACAAAAGACAACCTCCGGCGAATTCATTGACATGACACCCGGCTGGCATATCGGCAAACTCAACGAGACTGAGTATTATTTCAAAGAAGGAGGGGGCGGGGGATATCACGCCGAAATGCGGATCTATCCTGAACAACGGATTGCAACGGTGGTAATGGTGAATGAAACCAGTTCAGATTGTACAGAACTTTACTCTGAAGCAGATAGGGAATTTGTTTTGACAGAAATAAGACAATAACCGCATTTCCGCAGCATTCGATTTACAACCGGACAGAGGCAGAAAATCCATTTTCGAAATGGATGCTACGCTTTCTAATAACACGCCCTAAGTTAAACAAAAAACCCGATTCTTTCGAACCGGGTTTTTTAATTTGCTAGTAAGATATTCGTTAATACCGCGGCACTTTTTTATCGATCTTCACCGACCATGCGTCAATACCGCCGGCGAGGTTCTTCACATTCTTGAATCCCTTCTCATATAAAAACTCCACCGCGCGCTGACTTCTGTTGCCGTGATGGCACTGCACCACAATTTCTTGCTCGGGATTCAGCTCGTTGAACCGCCGGGGAATCTCGCCAAGCGGTATCAGCACCGCGCCGGCAATGTTCGCCATTTTGTATTCCATCGGTTCGCGCACGTCTAAGATAAACGGCTTCTCGCCGCGGTCAAGCTTTTCCTTCAACTGTTCGACGGTCATCTGCAGTGACTGCATATCGTACGTCCTTTCAATGGGCGGTTCCGCGAGGAAGCCCAGGTTAAACTGCCGTACTTTCTGAAAGCGCGGCGGCTGAACAGGGAGATCCGCCATCACGAACTCAACAAATTCCTGTTTCGATTTCACCTGAAGCGCCGGATTCCATTTCCGCTCGAACCCGATGGTGGAGCTCGGCTTCGGGCTCATTGCTTTGCCGCACGATGAACCGGCAAAGTGCGTCGGATATATTTCCACGCTGTCATCAAGCTTCAATAATTTATTCCAGATACTGTCGTAGAGATTCTCGGCGCTTCCGTCAAGATCGGGTCTGCCGGTGTCACCCACGAACAGCGTGTCGCCGGTGAGAACAAGCCATGGCTCTTTGCTTCTAACGGTATCGGTGACAATAAAGCTCAGGCTGTCTGATGTGTGTCCGGGTGTGTGAATTGCCTTCATGATAATGTTGCCGATAATTATTTCCCCGCCGTCGCTGAGTTTAGCAACGGGAAATCCTGCTTTCGCGGATTCATGATAATGCACGGGCGCGCCGGTTTTTTCGGAAAGCTTTTTCGCGCCGGAAAGATGGTCCGCCTGCGCGTGCGTTTCAAAAACATGGGTGATCTTCATGTTATGCGCGTGCGCGTACTTCACGTACGGTTCTATATCAAATTGCGGATCAACAACCGCGCAGACCTGCTTCTGCGTGCAGCCAAGCAGGTACGAGAGGCATCCGCCTTCTTCATGACGAAACTGTTGAAAAATCATACCGAATACTATGATGATGGTGAATTTGTGAAGAAATATACGGCTTTTGGTTTCAAAATAAAAATTAAGGATGGGGTATGTGATTAGTCGATAAATCGTTTTTGAACCCGCCAAAGAAAATCAACCACGAATGCAACGGAAAGAATACGAATGCTCACAGATATTCGTGCCTTTTTCGTGTTACTTTTGTGTGAATCCGTGGTTAATAATAATGGTTATTCCTATGTAGCCATTATCCCATTTTTTGCTATATTTAAAAGAAAGCGTTTCCTCTAAATATTCCGTCAATGAAAATATTATTCACATCGCTTCTTCCTGTCTTCATCCTCGCGCTGGCGATTTCTGCAGCGTACGCTCAGCAAAAGGATCAGGACATCAAGTACAAGCTCGCACAAAGCTATGAACGCTCAGGCGATTATGAATCGGCCGTCAATATTTACCGCGAACTTTATAATAGAGATTCCTCCAACGTCGTTATCATCGAATCGCTGAAACGTGTTTACTTACTGGTAAAACGCTACGACGAAGCTATTACGCTGATGCAGAGCGTTCTGCGCCGCAACCCCAACGACATCAATCTTCTCGCGCAGTTGGGAAGCGTCTACCTTCAAACATCAAACGAACAAAAAGCTGTTGAGGCATGGGAAAGAGCAGTTGCTGTCGACCCAAAGAAAGAAATGACCTATCGTATCATCGGAAGCTGGGTGGTGCAGAGCAGGGCGTTCGAACGGGCAGTCGAGATATACAAGCGTGGACGTGTAGCCTGTGCTGACCCAACGCTGTTCACCGTTGACATCGCCTATCTTTACGGCATCATGTTGAACTACAAGGAAGCAACACAGGAATATCTCTCACTCCTCAAACAAAACGCTTCACAGCTTATCATCGTACAGACAAGAATCGCCGGCTTTACAGGAAAACCGGATGGGCTAGCAGCCGCAACAACTGTCGTCGAGCAGGCAATAGCTGCCGATGCCGCTAATATTACGTTTCAAAAACTGTTGTCATGGCTTTATATGGAAGGTAAAAACTTCACCAAAGCGTATGACGTGGTTAAAGTCATCGACCAGAAAACAAACGCCGGTGGCCGTGAACTGTACACATTCGCGGAGCGCGCATTGAAGGAAAAATCATACGATGTCGCCGCGAAAACATTTTCCGCGGTGATGCAGAATTATCCGAATGCCGATTTCAGCGCGCAGGCAAAATTCGGTTACGCAAGAACACTTGAAGAAACCGACGCCGAGAAAGATACCTTTTCGATTTTCGGAGCCGCGATACCGGGAACTCCGCGCCCAGAGACAGGGTCAACCCCAATGTATGACAAAGCTGTAGCCGCATACAACCGCGTCATCACCGAACATCCGAAAACCGAACTGGCCGCCCGCTCACTCTACCGCATCGGGGTGCTGAGGCAGGAACATTACTATGATTCCGACGGCGCGCTTACAACATTCGACCGACTTGAAAAGGAGTTCCCGCAATTTCCATCAATTATCTCCGAAACAAGAATACGGATGGGCGATATTTATCTTTCCCTCGGCGATCTGCAGAAAGCTGAGTCGCGATACGCGCCTGTCGCCGGCACGCCGCCGTTCATCGGCGAACTGAGGGAACGCGCGGCATTTCGTTTGGCAGAGCTGGAATATTTCCGCGGGAAGTTTCCGGATTGCCTGACAAAACTCAACGACCTCATCCGCAATATCATTTCTGACGCAACCAATGACGCGCTCAGCCTACAGATTTTTTTGCAGGAAAATGTAAAACAAAACGAGCCCGCGCTCAAAGAATTTTCCAAAGCGGATTTACTGATGCGGCAGGGAAAATTATCAGAAGCGATTGTTCAATTTGAAGATATTCTCAAGAAATACGGCAATGCACCGCTCATCGACGAGACGCTCATGAAAATCGGGATGTCGTACGCGGTGATGCACAGATACCAGGACGCGGCAAAGATGTACGAGCGGTTTGCTGCGGAATATCCCGAAAGCATCGCTCTCGACCGGGCGCTCATCCAGCTTGGCAGGATTTATTCTCTGGGGTTGAAAGACAACACGAAAGCCATCGCTGCCTATCAGCAGTTGCTGGAAAAGTTTCCCAACTCCATTTATGTAAGCGAAGCGCGCAAACGCGTGCGCGAGCTCCGCGGAGACAGTATATGAAAAAGATTTTCCTGACTCTGTTTTTTCTTTTCGCTACATCTGTTCAGGCACAAAAGATTCTTATTCCGATGGACTTGGAGCAGACGGATCATTTAAAAGCATACGGCATTGCTTACTGGTCGTTGACGAAAAATATCGACGTCGACTGGCTGTTGAATTACCGCGGCGGTTCGTTTATGGTCGATGGGCTTGATGCCGTCGCAACCGAATGCAGAATCCGCGGAGTATCGTTCGAACAGATCAGCGGGGGAGATGCTGCAAGGATTTATGCCGAAGTACAGGCGGAAGATAATAATATGGACGCTGTTCGCCTTGAAAAAACGCCAAAGATCGCCGTGTATGTCACACCAAACTCCCTGCCGTGGGACGATGCAGTAACGCTCGTCATGAAGTACGCAGAAATTCCGTACAGCACAGTATGGGACGACGAAGTACTGCAGGATTCACTGATTCACTATGACTGGATTCATCTGCACCACGAGGATTTTACGGGACAGTACGGGAAGTTCTATGCTTCATTTGCCGCCGCGCCATGGTATGTCGAACAGCAGGTGATGTATGAAAAAAAGGCAAAGGAGCTCGGCTTTAAAAAAGTCTCCGAAATGAAAAAGGCTGTCGTTCACAAAATCAAGGATTACATTTCGACCGGTGGGTTTATGTTTGCAATGTGCTCGGCAACCGATACGTACGACATTGCCGCAGCAGCAGATAAAACAGATATTTGCGACATCATGTACGACGGAGATCCGCAGGATCCACAGGCTCAGAAAATGCTGGATTATTCCTCATGTCTTGCGTTCGAGAATTTTACGCTCGAGCGGAATCCTCTGCGCTACGAATATTCCGACATCGATATCCCACCCAGCGATATGGTGGGCATGCTTAACCGCGAGACAGATTATTTTACATTGTTTGAGTTCTCGGCAAAGTATGATCCTGTTCCAACAATGCTCACGCAGAATCACGCAAACATTATTCACGGATTTCTCGGCCAGACAACAAATTTCAAGAAGAGTCTTATTAAGAAAACGATAACTGTGCTTGCCGAGAAGGAAGGAACCGAAGAGGTGCGGTATATTCATGGAAATCTGGGCCGCGGAACGTTCACATTTTACGGTGGACATGATCCCGAGGATTATCAGCATGCCGTCGGCGACCCGCCGACAGATCTCGCGTTGCATAAAAATTCCCCCGGCTACCGATTAATCCTGAATAATATTCTTTTCCCCGCCGCAAAAAAGAAACAACAGAAAACCTGACCTGATTTTTTACTCCTCTTTCTTGCAACTCTCAATTTATTTCCTAAATTGAAACGTCATGCGTATTGCTATTATCTCCGATATACATTCCAATCTCGAGGGTTTGCAAAAGGCAGTCGAAGTTATCCGTAAGAGCAGTATCGATGAGATCATCTGCCTTGGCGATATCGTCGGCTATGGCGCAAATCCCAATGAATGTCTCGACCTTGTCCGCGAAATCACGCCACACATTCTTCTCGGCAATCACGATGAAGCCTCGGTTGATCCGGACAAGACCGAACATTTCAATCCGCTCGCGAGAATTGCCGCGGAATGGACCGGCAACACGCTAACAGAAAAGAATCGCGAGTTTATCGAACAGCTCCCGTTTACACTCGAACGGCATGGCGTGACATTTGTGCACTCATCGCCGTATGAGCCGGCCGAGTGGCACTATATTCTTTCTCCTGCCGACGCGCAGTTTAATTTTTCTGCCTTCACCACGGCGATTTGTTTCGTCGGGCATACGCATGTCCCCGATATATTCTGTGAAGATATATGGACGCGTGATGTCGTGGCGGGAAAGCGATTTCTTGTTAATGTGGGAAGCGTCGGTCAACCGAGAGACAACAACTGGCAGTTAAGTTTCGGTATTTTTGATGTCGAGAAGTGGACGTACAAAAATATACGGTCGGAATATGACGCTAAGACAGCATCGGAGAAAATAAAAAAAGCCGGCCTGCCGCGTGCATTGGCTGACCGGATTTTAGTCGGGAGATAATCTACGTAATATTACCCTTTCTGGGTCTTCTTCAGCTCTGCAATTTTATTTTCCACAATTTTCCGTTCGTTCGCCGAAAGTTTTTCCTTCGAAAGGCTGACGTATTCCGTCAGCGCCTCGCCCGAAAGCTGTACTTTCTCGAATGCGTCGGCAACCATCAGACGGACATCGATGCGCTTCTGCAGGGACGGGTCAAGTCTGAACACTTCTTTCGCCCTCAATACAGATGTCGCATAGAATCCGTGGCGGTAGAGAACTTTTGTTCCATTCAGCAGCAGCAGAAATGACTCCTTATTCATCGTAGAACCCTTGGAACGTACTCCCTTATCCGAGCCGTGAATTGTTGTTGTCTTCGGAATGGTGATGTCTTCCTTATTGTTATTCGAGGGAATTGACCGGATTCCTTCCATCGCGAGTTTCAACAGCAATTCTTCCTGTGTCAGCACACGTATATCTGAAATGTCGATGATAACCATTTCCGGTAGAGAGAGTTCTTTCACTCCGTCAACTGAAATAGTAGCGGAAGCGTTTTTTCCGGAACGCATCGAGTCTTCCGGCTTGAGCAGGTCGCCTGCCTTTGCCGGCAGCCACACCTCTTCTGCGCCGCGCCGCACGGCAACTTCACCTTTTACTGTTACAATCTTCACATCAGCCTGGACCGCGATGGAGAAAAGAACCAGCGCCAATACAACCGCATACATTGTTTTCATAGCACCACCTTTTTTACTTTTTTGCGCCATAGGCGCATCCGCCTCTAGCGGAACTTTTGAATTTTTAATTGTTTAATTTACCACTTCCACATCTACAAGCCGCACCCAGCCTTTAACAATTCCAAGCTGAACCTCGGCTGCCTGAATATATTCCTCGGTTCCGATGACCCATGCTTCATCAAATCCCTTTTGAATTGCGGTCGGTTCTACGGGAATCCAAACAGTTTCGACACCTTTATCATTTTTACGGACAATATACCGTTTCGGATTGTTACTGACACGTTGAGCATTGGAAGGTTCAAGCCCCGTATCAAACATCAGAAAAATGTGACTCTCTTCGGGTTTCTCTGGCGGAACAACATCGATAAACGCGGTTGAAATCCCAATACTTCCGAGAAGTGCCGCATAACAGACACTCATATCATCACAATCGCCGCCGTGCAATGTTAATGTTTCGGCAGGATACTGAACAAAATCGCGGCTTGTTTTCGGATCGCCGACATACTGAATCTGCGACGCGAATTCGTTAAATACAATTTTTGCCTTGGCGAAATTTTGCAACATCCCCGGCAACGTATCAAGATGTGTTTTGTGCGGGACAAGTGAATTCCTGGAAAATTTTATAACCGCTGGATCGTCCGGCGTGACGAAATATTTCAACAAATGGACATCGCCGTTCCAGTCATTCTTTCCGCGCACCACCAGCCTCGATTGAAACCGGTCATCATATCCATCACCGGCGTTGACGTTGACAAATACTTCCGCCTCCTTCACCTGCGTGTTTCCCACCGATTCTATATTAGTATTGAGTACGGCAAACAGCGGGATATCGGCTACGCCGCCCGGCGCGATTTGTTCAGGCGCGGTTTCGGTGGGCGCGTCCATAAAATTGTTTATCTGCAGACCAACCTTTGCTTCAATTGCCTTATCGGAAATATTTTTTACTCTTGCTTTCCCGACCGGTACAAACGCGTAAACATTCCGAGATGACGGGAAGATATCGCCGGTAAATTCGACCGATTCAATGCGGGCAACCTGTCCGCGATTATTGCCGAGGGTATAACGCGCGGTTACTGTTAACCTGTCACCGGTAAATGAATTATATTCTAATCCGTCAAATGATGATTGGCGGAATGTTATAATGTCGGTGGATCCGCGCCGGTTTTCTTTTAAAAGAAACGCGAGATAGCTGAGATTTACCCGAATATTCTGAAATTCTCCCCCAAGTCCTACCGAAATCGCATCCGTTTTTAATGCCGAAGATCCGTTAAGATACAATCCCGTTTGGATCTGAAGCGTTGGAAGCGGAAGCCATTCTCCGCCCATCCTGAATAATTTTTTTGTATCGCCTTCGGCACCAAGAAGAATATTCCGGAAACCGGAATATGAAACTCCGGCACGCAGAAATTTCGGAAGGTTCAGGCCAAAATCACCGGACGTTCCAGATAATCTTGAATACATAATCGGACCGATGTTTTTACTCACAAGGCCCACACTCCATCCGGTTGCAGGCTCCCAGAGCAATCCGATATCCATTAACCAGCGACTTCCGGATTCTTCAACAATCGATGTTCGTATAAACGAACTGGTATCAATGCTATAACGGGTATCGGTCACCGATTCTTCGATATAGTGGGTGCTCAGGCCAACGGAAAATTTCTCATACGGTTGAAAAGCATACCCCGCACTGAAACGTTCGCGATAACTGATCTGTTTGTCATATTGTGTTATAAAGAATGCACTCGAATCATCATAGATAAAGGTTGTCGGAACGGAAAAGTCCAGCTTAGTGGAAGGGGAAATCCGCAACGCGCCTGAGTGTTGCGGGGAAAATTTTCTTGCTACCACTGCCTCATGAAATAAGAGGGACTGATTGATGGATGTAAGCGTGAAATAACCGGTAAAGCCGAGCTCCCAGTTGCTGATACGGGAAAGTCCGGCGGGATTCCAATCGAGCGCGGACGGATCATTGACAATCGCAGAGTACGCGGCAAGAGCCGTACCTCTCGCCGAGCTGAAATACTGCGCATATGTTGTGTACGTTTGGATCATCGTGATTATCCATATTGCCAACCATATGCGGGACGGCGGCATTTGATTCATATGATACTGTTCTTATCCGATTAAAATGAGAAAAATTGCTTGATTATCATATACTACACTGAATAGTAATCCCTCCTTTGACAATCTACATTTTTTCTCTTCTAATTCAAGCCGCCGGAGAATAAAAAACCCGGGCATCCACTCCACCAGATATGGAAGCCCGGGATCTCACTGAATACTGTTACAGAAGGACTACTCTGTACGGTATTCCCCACCAACTCACTGAATATGGTTCAGTATCATCATATACCGTCCCTTTAGTCATCGCGTCTACACCTGCGTGGAAATATCCGGGATGAGGATGTGCCAGCCATGTTTTTTCATACACACGAGTATACGTGCCATCGCCGTTATTCACCTCGGACACAAGCTGCAGGTGAGCGCGGCGCTTATGGAACATGTCAAATCCGAAACGGAGCGCGACAAAATCCGTATCAGCCGAAGCGCTGGTAAGCGTAACGCGCAATTTGATTTCTTGTCCCGGTAAAAAGACCGGAACGTCGCGCCGGCCAAAATGCCAGCCGGTAATCCATTTGTACCGGAGGAAATATTCGTTCGGTTCGGTAACTGTTATCGTATCTCCGTTCGGGAGAAACATCTCTACTTTTGTAATATCAATAAGATTATTTGGAGCAACAGTTCCGCCGTCAACCAATGATGTCGCGATAGGAATCCAGTTTTGCCAGTAACGGCGTGTCTCGCGCTTTACGCGCTTAAAGATTACTTTTCGCGTCGAATGATCATTAAACGGTTTTTCGACAAGTATCGTGTCACCGATGGTATTGATCGCGCGGATTTTGAAAACTCCGACGATATCCTTGGCAACAAGTGCAATTGCTATTGAATCACCGGGCTGTACGGTAACGGTTACCGTTCTGGTAATACTGGTAATAATACGGCCAAATCGTAATGGCGTAATATCAGCCAAGACTTTATCGAAGGTACCGTAATCTTCAGGTTCAACTTCCTTATCGTCAAATGTCTGTTCATCATTTTTTACAAACTCATCATTGACTGCCATTACTTTCATGGCCGTTTCTTCATTTGTTACGCCTGGTGGGGGTTGATCGCCCGGAGGATCGACAATATTCTCTTTACATCCATCCAGTAACAGGCCGAATAACAGCCCCATCGACAGGATTACCAGCAAGTGTTTCATGACCGCACTCCTCTGTATACATAGTTAGTTTTTCAGTACTGCTATTTGATATTCAAATGGTCCCGCCGTCGGTTCTCTCACACGCCCGCACGTGGTTTTGAACGCTTCAATCGGCGACGGGACCTTATTAGTTGCTTGGTTAACATTACATGTTCCATGCCAAAGGATACGATACCCAGAACTGCTCTAAAATCTATCAAAATATTGATAATAGATTCACATCGGGTAAATTACCACTGCGGGAAATGGTCTGAAAAGCGCGGGAAGAACCTAATTCAGGCGTTCCTGAGAATCATTATTGAAAGAATGGAGGTCTATTGTCCAGGCACCTTTATACGCCGAGGATATTAATTGGTCTAAATAGACATGATACCGTTGGGGAAGATTCTTATATTTCGGCTTTGAAAGCGTGGTAACTTCGTCAAATGAACGGGATGCATCGACGTACTGAATTGCGTTCGCGAGGTATTCAGAGGCTTTCTTCTGCACGCGGCCGCGGATTGTAAAATCACGCACACCTGCGATTGATTCAACGGTATGTTCAAGGTTCCAGTGTGATTCCGAAAAAACTTTGAAAACGTACCCGCGGAAATATTCAGCCACCGTTCCCCTGTTCAACCCTCCGAGATCTTCCGCTGTTTCTGAAATAGCGCTTCGCGAAAATTCCTTCTCGCGCAGTGACGCGATGATACGTTCTTCAAGATTATCCTTTTCCAGGCCTGCCGCTATTACCTCATCGGAAAAATCTTTCAGGCGAAGCATTTGCCTACCCTCGGAAACAGCAAGAACAACGGCGCGTTTGATTGCGCTCTGCAATTCACGGATATTTCCCCTCCATTCATGACGCATCAACGCGTCGACGGCGCTTTGACTGCAAGTCATCCCGGGCTGTTCCGCAGAGATAAATGACTCTACAAGCAGTGGAATGTCGTCTTTCCTGTCGCGCAACGGCGGTAACTGAATGGCAAAAACATTCACCCTGTAAAACAGGTCTTCGCGGAATCGTTTCAACGCAACCTGTTGTTTCAGATCCCTGTTTGTCGCGGCTACAACGCGGATATCTACTTTCCTGGTTTCCGTTCCGCCGACGCGCTCAAATGTTCCGTCCTGCAGTACGCGAAGGAGTTTTACCTGGAACGCCTCGCTGGTTTCTCCAATCTCATCAAGAAAAATAGTGCCTCCGTCTGCCAATTCAAACCGACCCGGTTTTTCCCTCATTGCTCCGGTAAAGGCGCCGCGTTCGTGACCAAAGAGCTCGCTTTCGAGCAGCGATTCCGACAGCGCGCCGCAATTGATAGCAACAAAAGGTTTTTCCTTTCGCTGTGATTGCCGGTGAATCGCGTTCGCAACCAGTTCCTTGCCGGTCCCGCTTTCACCCTGTACCAGGACAACGGCATTTGTATCGGCAATTTTCTTTATGAAGTCAACGACTTTCGCCATATGACCATTGGAGTAATAAAGGATACCATGAAAATCCGATCGCTCGACTGTTGCATCCTGCGATGACAGGGTAAACGGACGGGAATCGCATGCCGTAGCCTTCATTTGCTCGATCTCTGTTTTATAACGGCGGATTTCATCGAGCAATTGTATGTTGTTTGCGTCCGATTGACGGTGTAAGGAGCCCGCAAGTTCCTGTTCCAGCTTTCTGAGCGTTTGTTCTTTTTCGGATAAGGTTTCCGATATGGTTTCTTTTTGACGCGAGACTTCATGAAGCTCCGCCCGCGTCGATTGGTGCTTCGTCAATAACAGTGTAATAACTACAATGATTACGCTGAAGAGCGATGGAGTCACCGACAGCATAGAGGCCTGTGATGAGAAAAGATACAACGACAGGGCAACAAGCAGCGCCATAACAATTACTATACTCAGCAACCCGACGACTTCCTTTCGCATCATCATTAGCAGAGTGGACAACACTCCCATCAGCAGAGCGATGATAATACCGCTTTTTGGCGAATGCATGCCGAACATCGCGCCATGAAGGAATCTGTCCTGCAACAAATTGTCTATAAAGGTTGCATGCATGCCGATGGAAGGGAATTGCTGGGCAAACGGCGTTTCAACAAATTGGCTTCTCCCCTCCGCAATGATACCCACCAGCACAATTTTTCCTTTAATCGCCGGTGCATATGCGGAAGGCATTCCTCCGGATTTCATCTCATCATACTCTTTCAGAAAATTCACTCCGGAGATAAGTTGAAACGATCGGATATCCCCTGGATAATTGATCATCACATCGCCGTCATCACCTAAAGGAGAGGCATATATTTTCCCCTGTTCAAACAATCTCTCATCGGCGGTTATCTGAGTATCCGCCCTGTTGTACATGCGTCGCGTCTCTTCAACTACAAACGCGAATGCGGGAAGATACTTTCCGTTGCCGGCACCAAGAAGGAATGGAATATTATTATTATCGGTAAAATTCGTATGGCCTATGCGCTGTACGGATTGTAATAATTGAGGAAACGGGAGTTCCAGACTGATGCCGTTCTTTAGCGGATACGGTTCTTTGGTGCCGATGACAAAACGATCAAGCAAAGAATCCTGAACGCCGGGTTGAGATACATTCTGGTCTGAAACAGAGCGGAAATATCCACCGAACACAACGTTGCCGGAAAGTTTTACGACCGAGGAAAGAAGTTCGTCGTATTCGGGATGTTCAAAATCCGGTTCGGTGAACGCGATATCGACGCCAATCACCGACGCACCGACATCATGCAATGCATGAATGAGAAGGGCATAATAATTTCGTTTGATAGGCAGACCGCCGAGTGCATCAATATCGCTATTGTCAAGATAGACAATCACCACCGATGAATCAGCGGGCAATGAGCCGCGAACCTTATACTTCGTGTTGAGGAGAATTTTTTCTGCTTCACGGAATGGCGCCTGCCAGACAAATACGATCACTACGGCAACAATCGTCGCGATTATCCCCGCACGAAATTCTCTTGATGTAAAGATGTTCATCATCTTGTTAGCGCTGACTTACACCGCGTGAACGGAGCCATCGTTCCGGGTCCTGATTATCCCGGTCTTTCCAAATCTCAAAGTGGAGCAACGGGCCCGATAATGCTTCGCCGCTGCGTCCGAGTATTTTTCCTTCGTTGATGCGGTCGCCTTCATTCACGACAATTTCCGAAAGGTGCGCGTATACCGTACGGTAACCGCCTGTATGGCTTACAATGACCAGGTTGCCAAATGAGGGAAGCCACCAGACCGTTGATACTTCGCCGTCTGCAATCGCGGCAACAGACGACCCGGATGGGATTGAAATATCAATCCCCGTATTTTTCGTAACTGTTTTTAACACCGGATGTTGCTGAGTTCCGAACCGTGCCACCACTCTTCCGTTTTCCACCGGCCATCGGAATGTTCCGCGCCGCGCTTCGAAGGAACCGTTCGCCGCAGTGTTTTTTTCGGGTGGCTTAGCGGTACTTTCTCTTGGCTTTTTCGCTTCGCGTTCTTTTCTCTTTCTCTCATCTTCTATAAGTTTCGCGATAAGCTTCTGCATTTCTTTTTCATCCTGGATTTTCCGGTTCAGCTCTTTCTGCAGATTCTTTTTATCACGGCGGATTTCCGTCAGCACCGTCTTGCGCTTATTCATTTTCGCGCTAAGCTTATCTTTTTCCGCTGCTTTGTCGGTAATAATCTGGCGTTGTTCGGAAAGCTGGTCTTTCAGCAAACTGTTCTGGCGTTCCATTTCCGCGCGCCTGATGTTCATTACTTCGACATCTTTCTTCCGCTTTTCTGAAAAGCGCCTCAGGTATTCCGAACGGACAAGCATTTCATTGAACGATTTCGACGCGAGAAGCAATTCAAGATCGTATGTTCTTCCCGTCTTGTACGCTGTCGATACATACTTCGCGTAATGCTGTTTAAGAAATTTCACCTGTGTATTGAGATTGCCGATTGACTCCTTCGTTTTCGCGATATCGGCTTCAAGAAGCGATTCCTGATCGTGGAGCTTGTTGATAAGTTTTCGGAGGAGCGTTGTCTGGCGGTCGTACGTGTCGAGAAGTTCAAGTGTCGCGTGTTCTTTCTTTTCCCGCTCTTTAATCTTTGCTTCATACGCGTCGATTTCCTTCCGAATGCCCTGGAGTTGAGATTGTTTCTTTTTAATGTCATCCTGGCCGGCAAAAGACGGCGGGCGAACAGAAGGAATAACAAGGAAAAGTATGATAAATAATCGCGCGGTTTTCATCGGCGATAGATGATGTCTGCCTGCTGAGGAAGCGAGAAAGAACAATCAACCTCTCTGTTGATATGAATATCATCGTAGGAAATCGTAATGCTTCTTCGTTCTGAGGGGAAAATAACCCGGAGCATCATTGGCATCGCGACAGAATCTGCGATATCCATTTCCGACGCGAGCGCTGTCATACGCGGAGTCTCAGTTTCGGCATCAAAAATGCGAAGACTTGTCAGCACAAATGTGTCTCCGTTTATTCTGTATTCTTTCCGTTTGTCGCCGCTTTGATAGCGAAGAACGTATTCCCCCTGCTCAACGCTGAACCGCGTCAATGAGTCTGTATCGCTTGAAATAAATTCGCCGGTAAATGCCCCTAGAATTTCATCAAAGTTCATCGTCAGATTAAACATTGCGCTAAGCGTTTTACCGTCCGGTGTTCCCACGATTGCCTTGTTATCAAAAGAATTATAATAGATAAATTGTTCGCGCGAAACCATGAGCGTTCCAACATCAATTCCGAATGGCCCGCTGAAATCGACACGGACGGAATCCGGCTTGCGCAGGTTAAGGCCAAATCCGCCGCTGAATGAACGCTCCGGCGACTCGATTGTAATTGAACCGCTTCCAGCCAATGTTTGAATGGCGTTATTTCTCTTCGACACCATTGCCATCACCTGTTCGGATGAAAGCGTTCGTTCGCGTGTAACTTCTTTCGGTGATGAACAACTTCCAATTCCAAGAACCGCCGCGACGATACATGCGCCGTGAAGCCATCTCACAAACTTCCCCGCTCAATTTTTTCTTTCAATGTACCGCTTGTGCTTCCCGCATCCAGCGCTTTACGCCAGTAGGTCATGGCTTTTTCTTTATCGCTCAGCTTAAAATAAATATCGCCAAGATGCTCGAGAATAACAGCGCTTGTACTTCCAAGTTCGACCGCCTTGCGGATTTGCTCTTCTGCCTCGCGATAATTTCCGAGCTGATAGAAAATCCATCCGTATGTATCAAGATACGATTGGTTGGTCGGCTGTTGTTTGATGGCTTCTTTCGCCATCAACAGCGCACGCTGGAGCTGGAGCCCGCGTTCGGCAAGGCTGTAGCCGTAATTGTTGAGGGCAAGATGGTTTTTCGGATCGAGGCGCAGTGCTTTTTCATACATAGAATCGGAATCCGCTTTGCGGCTGAGTTCATCATACACAAGCGCGAGCGCGGTTACGGCGTCGACACTTTTGCCGTTGAGCTCGACCGCGCGTTCGAGAGCCACTTCCGCCTCAGACGGTTGTTTTGAACGCTGGTACGAGATACCGAGCAGAAAATGAACGCGGAATTCATCCGGCACTTTCGCCTTTGCCTCGTTCAGTATGTCAATGGCTTCCTTAAAACGCTCACTATCATAATAGATGGAGGCAACTCCAACCCAACCGTCGGGATTCCAGGGGGCAAGCTCCTTCACTTTTGAAAAGTTTTTCAACGCGCTGGAATCATCATGAACGAGATTAGCCAGCGCCCCGAGAGACCAATATGGTTTCCAGTCAGCGCTGTTTGCGTCGCGGATACGCGTAAACAATGTCTTCGCATAGGGTATAACGGCGGAATCTTTTTCTACAAATGAAATAAAAATTTGCCCGAACCGGATTTGATCTTCGACTGGTATAGAGTCTTTCGACATCACCTTTTCAAATTGCTCGATGGCGCGTTTATAATCCTGTTTCACTAAGTACGCGTGCGCAAGAGATGCGCGGAGTTCGATGTCATCGGGACGGATAAGAATGATTTCATCGTATACTTTTAGCGCCGCGTCAACGCTATCCTGGCGGAGGTATGTATCCCCAAGCCCCTTTTTTAACTCGTAATTATCCGGGTCGAGAGCGATCATTTCCTTGAGTGTTTCCGCGGCTTTGTCATGCTGTCCTTTCGCGTCATAAATCTGGGCCATCTGGCCCAGCGTGGCTACATCCGGGCCGAAACGGTCGGTGACGGTTTGGTAAATTGTTAACGCGCTATCGACGTTGTGCACCTCAATGAGCCTACCCAGATTCAGCCATCCGCTTTTGTAGGAAGGGTCTTGTTTCACAATTTCTCTGAATTGGCCGACCGATTTATCGATATCGAGTATATTCACATAGATTTGCGCGAGTGTTTCGCGATACTGACGGTTAGTCGGATCGATGGCAACGGCCTTTTCCCCGGCACTGACCGCAAGATCGTCTTTGTTCAAGAGGACATAGTCTTTAGCGATGGCATGGTAAATGGCAGGATCTTCCTTGAAACGAAGCGCGTCCTGATATTCGATAATAGCTTTGGCGTATTCACCCTTTTGGTCAAAGGTTGAGCCTTCGAGGAAACGTTGCAGGGCAGCATCCTGTTTTTGATCAGCAGTAAGCTCCGGTTTTTTGAATGCGGGGGTTTCCCGCGACTGACCTGAAGGCCTGGTTTGACTCGTGGGCTGGGCTGATTGCTCGGAGCCTGAGCACCCGCTCATCACGGCAATAACAGCAATAAAACCAATTGGCAAAATAAAACGTCTTACATATACGAAAAGCTGTTTCATCATTATATTTTCCTGTTCATTCTTGAAAAAATATAGCAATTTCAAGTCCGAATAACAAGGTACTCCCATGAAAGCCAACCAATTCAGAGTATGATGTCTCATTTGCACTCTTTGCATGGTGTTGAGACAAATATGTTCTTTGACATTACCGGCATTATTAAGTATCTTCACACAAGCATACTACTATTAGGAGACGCCCGCAACCCCTCGCTTGATACCACGTGTAACCGCAACAAACGCAATCACCATGTTCACTATTTGCCGGAGGAAGGCCATGAAACCGCAAACAAAATCTTTTCAATCATTTCAATACAGCTTTACGTCTCTATTCTTTTTGGTTTGTTGTTTTATTGTTCTCTTCTCATCCGGATGTACAAAAGAAGGACCGGCCGGTCCTCCGGGAGATGATAATCTTTCTAATCCGGCAGTCAAGCCTACGGTTATTTTTACACTTCCGGGGAATGGCGGAACAGGTCCGTTTAATAATTTATACAATGGGAATACATACCCGAGATTACCTCACTTCGTTGTCAGGTTTAATAAATTAATGAACAAACTTCTGCTTCAGAATACACTCATTACCGTACAGGGGTCCGATCGGCCTGTATATGTCTATTTTTTTTCTGACTACTATTACAAAGACGGTGTCCGGAAAACCTCATCAAACTATGATGATATTCTTGCGTTTTCTATCAGAGACTCTGTTAATTTTTTCCGGGAAGTTTATCAAATTGGAAAATCGTACACGGTAACCCTGCATCCCGGGCTCGAAGATATCAATGGCAATCTGACAGAATCGTCATATCAATTCTCTTATACACCGGAACCCTACTTCAGGGTGAGAAGTATTAATCCCAGGAATGGCACATCCAATGTCAGTCCGGGTCAATTGGTATATGTCAACTTCAATAGCATCATCGATGCAACTATTTTTCCCTACCTTCATTTGACACCGGCTGTTGAAGGGCGCTGGACGATAGATTCATATGATTCTACCTACGTAACTTTCCGACCAGCTAATGGCAAACTGGCATTTAACCAGAACTACACCGTTACCGTTGATCCCACAGCCAAAGACCGGGACGGGAACCTGATTAACGCTGCATTCAGTTCCTCATTCCATGTGCAACCATTCCGAATCTCATCAACTTCCCCTTCAGATGGGACAACAAACGTCTATCCGCGTACGACCGAAATTTCCATATATCTTAATGGCCCGCTGGATACATCCACTGTCAGGTCGGCATTTAGTATCTCACCTTCCCCCGGCGGATCATTAGGAATAAATAGTTACGGGAATATATCTTACTACTGCCCAAACGGACTGAATCCGCAAACCACTTATATTGTGTCGCTTTCAGCTGCCATAAAATCAACCGATGGTACACCATTGCAATCACCCTATCAGTTTTCGTTCACCACACAGCCATTCAGAGTTATTTATACATATCCCGATAATGGCCAAACGCTTGTTCCTGTTCAGACCAGCATCGGAATGAATTTCAACGCCGGACTTGATACAGGAAGTGTTAGGGGGGCGTTTTCAATCAGCCCACCGGTCAGTGGAATGTTCACATTTTATTATTACGGAAGTGATTCGTTTAATTACTATCCTAACTCTTTGTCAGCCAATACTACATACACCGTCACTGTATCTACAGCACTCAAAACAAGGGGTGGAAGCTATCTGCCTGAACCATATACGTTCAGCTTCAAGACAGCTCCGTGATGAGACAGAGCGATGTCTATTCAAACATTGGCTTTACTTAACTTTAATTGATGCGCAAACACCATTACCAACTCAAAAATAAAGTATGGCTTTACCCGGGCATGGCCGGGTGGCATTTCGTCAACGTTCCTAAAAAGCAATCCGATGAAATTAAGAAGCTGTACGGAACATTGACGCGCGGCTGGGGCTCGGTGCCCGTTACCGCAACCATAGGCAGCACAAGCTGGAACACATCTATTTTCCCCGACAAAAAATCGGGATCGTATCTTCTTCCGCTGAAAGCCGAAGTGCGAAAAAAAGAACAGATTTCCTCGGGCAACATCGTTACCTTTACACTGGAAATTATGTTATAAAACAACAAGTGATAGTGTATCACTTTGGATTCAAACGTGGCGGTCATGAATCCACGTCTGCATGCGCTGTGGGGTTTTTTGGCGAGCAGGATTTCATCACCGAACCCATGACTGCCTCAAAAATACCAAGACTTGGTCTTGCGTGAAGTACAAATCGGAGTAACGTGTCTTGTTCTCAACCCTAATCAAGCATAGTCCTGAAATCAAACCTTGCGAAGAGCGATATCTTTTTGACATTGTTTCTAAGATTGAGTATCTTCCTCCAAGTACATTAAAATAGGAGACACCCGCAAACCTCTTCGCTTGATACCACGTGTAACCGCAATTTGGTAATAACCCTACTTACTTCTACGTGGAGAAAAGCCATGAACACACGCTCGGTATCTGTCAAATCGATTCAATACTTCACCTGCTTAATTCTACTTTCACTCCTTAGTATCATTATCTTGTTCTTGTCGGGCTGTACAAAAGAAGGACCTGCGGGACCTCCGGGTAGTGACAATCTTACCAATCCCACCATTGATCCTGTTGTTCTCTTTACGCACCCCGGGAATAATAGTGTCGGACCGTTCAATCTCTTCGATAAACATCATAACTATAATCTGCCGCACTTTGCAGTGCGTTTCAATAAATTAATGAACAAACAATCCTTCCAGACCAAACTGGTTAAAGTTCAAGGATTCGATAAACCGGTGGTTGTCGATCTGGAACGTGAGTATGTTTATCGTGAAGGTTTTCAGAAATCTTCGGCATCGTACGATGATGTTCTGGCGTTTGCTGTCTATGATTCAAATTCCTATTCAACAAAATCTGTATTTGAAGTCGGAAAATCTTACACGGTAACTTTGGAAGCAGGCATTGAAGACATCAATGGAAATACTTTGGCAATGCCCTTTCAATTCTCGTTTATCCCCGAACCATACTTTCGGGTACTCCGAATAGACCCGGAGAATGGTTCTGCCAACGTTCTTCCAGGCGAACGAATTTACATTTATTTCAACAGTCCGGTCGACGCAGGTGTTTTCCCATCTCTACAGATAGCACCTGCGATCCAGGGAGATTGGAGAATCACACCATATGATTCTTCAGTAGTTTACTATCAACGGTGGAACGATTTACCATTTGATTCCGCATTTACAGTAACCGTTGGCTCCACCGCCAAGGATAAACACGGAAATCAAATCAATAAATTATATTCGTCGTCATTTTCTGTTCCTTCTTTTGGCGTTTATATAGTTTATCCTTTGAATGGATCAACTAACGTTAATCTGTTATCGAGCATCGGGGCATGGTTCAATGGAGTTATTGATACTTCGTCGGTACGACGGGCGTTGTCTATTACCCCTACTCTTCCAGGGACATTACAAATGTATTATGACGATGAATTCTATTTTCTTAGCACCAATGGATTTGATCCCGAGACTCACTATACTGTGACAATTTCAACGGGGATGAAATCAATTGATGGTATCCCGATAAAATCACCGTATCAATTTTCGTTTATGTCGGCTCCTTTTAGGGGTGAGTATACTTTTCCAAACGACGGTCAAACCAGCGTACCTCTAACATATAATATCAATGTTTATTTCAACGGTAGAATCGATACGGCGACTATTCGACAAGCATTTTCGATCAATCCGCCGGTAAGCGGAATGTTTGAGTTCTATGACCCGACATCATCGTTTATTTTTAACCCAGCTGCGGATTTCCTGAGAAATACAACCTATACGGTCACCATTTCTACCACACTAAAAACACGCGGGGGATTTAATCTTAAAGAACCGTACGTATTTCGATTCCGCACGGTTCAATAGATCCAAAGACAGGAATTATGACAGATGGTGCGGCACCGCTGCACCATCTTTAATTTTTCACCGTATGTTTCTTGTTTTTCTTTTTTGATTTCTCTACATTAACGGCGGTTTTTTAATAACAATATGAGAGATATGAGAAACACACTATTACTTCTCGCCGTTGTTTGCGCCATTCTTGCAGCAGGATGCGGTTCATCCGAGCAGATGGTTTCCCTCAAGACACACCAATCCCTTGTCGACTCACTGAGTGGTGAAATCAACTCGCTGAACAATCAAACTACCGCGCTGAGAAATCAGATTTCAACTCTGGAGCGGGAAAAATCGATGCAGTCGGAACGGATTGCGGATCTGGAAACGATGGTTTCATCGCTCAAAGAAGAACTCACGACATTGGCGCCGCCCGCTACAAAGACAGGCAATCTCAGCGGACGCGAATCGTACCTGCGCGCATTGCAATTGTTCAACGAGAAGAAGTACGCGGAAGCGGCGGGGATATTTCAATCCTTGCTCGACAAGGGAGCGCCTCCTACGCTCGATGACAACTGCCACTACTGGCTCGGTGAGTGCGCGTACGGTCAGCGACAGTATGACGAGGCAATAACACACTTCCAGAAAACACTGACATACGCAATATCGGAAAAGAAAGACGAATCACAGATTATGACTGCCCGCTCATACGTCGGGCTGGGAAACAAAGAAAAAGCAAAAGCAGAGTACCAGAAACTGCTAGACATGTATCCGGCAAGCCCGTATATCCAGCGGGCGAGAGAGCAGATGGGAAGACAGTAGATTTCAGATGTACGATGTGTCGGTATGAAATGTAAAGAAAAATCCTGCTCGTGAGAGCAGGATTTTTAATTTTAGACAACGATCGGCAATGAGCAGATTTACTTCGCCAGCACCATTTTCTTTACTTCCGTTGATTTGCCGGCGGTGAGTTTGTAGAAGTAAATGCCGCTGGGAAAATTCCCGGCATTCCATTCCACCAACTTTGATCCCGCGCTTTGCACTTCATCAACAAGCGTTGCGATTTCCTGGCCGAGCGGCGTGTAGATCTTCAGCGTTACCATGCCATCGGCCGGCAATTGATAACTGATTACAGTTAACGGGTTAAACGGATTGGGATGGTTTTGATACAGCGTGAATTCTTTCGGTGCCGTTGTGTTGGAATTTACTTCCAACATCACCGAACCTGTAGTATTCGATGGCATGGTAACACTCTGCGTTGATAAATCGTATCGGGCAATTTCCTTTTCTCCCTTTCGCTCAATCAGACTGTATACCCCTTTTGCATTTGCCTCCTGCTCAAAGAGTACAGTCACCGGATATGTTAGGCCCTGCAGCAGAATCACGGCATCGTTCCCATGAACCTCTCCGATATTTCGCTGTGTTGCGAACCGGATATCAAACATTCCTTTTGGCGGTGATGGCGGAAGCTCGTATTCTTCCGCGTTATTCAATGCCCCATCTGTAATGTAAAGTGTTTGTCTTCGTCCTTTTGCGTCAATAAACGTCAGCATGCCCGTGTGTTCCGGAGCCGGCGATGAATGAACCGCCGCGGGTGTGTTCGCCGGAGAAGAAGAAAGCACAAGCTGTCCCGCTTCGGACACTTTCACCCAATATCCATGACCGGGCATAATCGAGTCGGCAGCATAATATCCTGAGTCCGCGTCATATCCCCAGATTGTTGAAAGTGTCATCGAGCCCGGAACCGCTCCAATCGAACTGACGGGAACCGGATAACTGACAGAGCCGACGATATTCCATCGTTCTGTTACTTCAATCGTATCCTCTGCAATAAGCGAACCGGACATAGCTATTGTCTGCGCATTATCATAGCGTACCCAATAGCCGGCACCATTCGACACGGCCGATTGCCCGACATATCCGTTCAGATACCTGTACACCGGCACTGCCGCTCCCGGAAAGTTGGTCGCCAACGAAGAATCCGTTGGAATCACTGGGATGGAAACAAGATTCCATGCCGCTGCCATATCGATTGTTTGAGGCGCAATGGTAAACACATTGTCGCTTTGATCTGTCGTTGAATTATTTGCAACATCGGTAATACGCACTCTTGCGATTGTTGTACTGAGATTGGGAATCAGCCACTGGACAGAGCCAAGAACTGCCGGCGTATCGACCACGATGGGAATCCAGTTCGCGCCGTTGTCGACCGAATAATCGATGGACACATCTGTAATGATGAGCGATGACCAGGAGATGGTTTTCATTGTTCCGGATTTCCATACTTCACCGCCGTTGGGGGAAATGAGCGTAACTTGCAGTGAATCGTAAATGGTAAAGACCGCATCGCTTACGTCCGCAAAGCCGGGGTCTGCAACATCACGGAGGCGGATTTTTCCCTGCGTGGTCGGTGTCGCCGGGATTGTCCAATTGTATGAAGCAGGCGCAGCCGGTGCTGAATTTTCAATAATTATCCATGAGCTTCCGTTGTTCGTCGTGTACGAAATCTCCACACTGTCAACGCAATTACTGACGTTCCATGTAATTTCCCTCACGGTTCCGATATTTAAGCTATCACCGCCATTCGGTGTAGCAACAAACGGGGATTTGTCGGGCCGGACAAAATAAAACGTATCTGCCGATGAAATCTGATTGGCTTCATCTTTGGTAATAACATACCATTCAAAAACTCCGGGTGGTAATGATGACGGGTCGTAGGCAAATGTTGTATCCGATCCAAGCTTATACGTTGTGTCGGCTCCCGGACCGTTTATCGCAAGCCAATATGTGTGGGGGTCTTTAACGGGATCGGCAACTTGCGTCCAGCGGAATGTAATCTGGCTGTTATCGCACAGTGTATCCAAATCAGGCGGGGTCAGCAACGATGTCGGTGTGCGTGGTGCAAGACTGTCAAACACAAACACATATAACCCGTTCTGCATGTCGCCGGAAGTGATTTTGCCCGACCAGTAATACGGATACATTCCCCATACTCCGTCATAATTACCTGGGGCATACAACGAATCTACCGATGAATCATACCATCCTGCCGTTGCAGGATTCAGAGGATCTTTTACATCCACAACGACGGTTCCGGCAGTGTACCAAGCAGTGTACGCGTAATCACCGCGGACAAAAACGTTGTGCTCAATATCTCCCAATCCGTTAAATAGATACGTCGCGGATGCCGATCCGGGTATCGTCGGAAGGTTTTGGAGATCCCAGAACTTTAAACTTTTTTCGGTGGTGCCGATTTCATCGGTGGAAATGACGTACTTCCCGTCTTTGGTTGTCCACACATTATGCGTTCCGCTACCGGTATAACTGATCTTGCCGATTTGCACCGGCGCGGATTTGTTTTTGATATCCGCGATGTAAATTCCGCCACTGCCATAAATGGAAGCGCCGAAGATCGTGTCGTTTCTGACATACGAATCGTGAAAATAATTCGGAGAGTATTCACCAACAAATTGCGGATTGTCCGGATCGGCAAGACTGAAGATAACCGCGCCGCGCTGAGCCTGCGTACCCCACAACGCACAGCCGTTGAGATAGAGATAGCCGTCAAATATTTGCAACGAGTGAGACCTGCCGGTGTTTTTCGTTCCCGCCGTATAGGTGAAGGATTTTATCAGTGTTGCTGTATCGGGGAGCTGTGAGAGATCGACAATTTGAGTTCCACCGCCGGCTTCTGTAACAACATACATGCGGTCTTTGTATGTGCGCATCTCGCGCCAGAGCGATGTCGGTCCGGGAATATGTACAACCTCGTAGATATTCAGCGTGTCGGTTATATCGATAATCGCCGTCCCTGTTGCTGTACCCAGCAACGCGTATTCCCTTCCGTCGGGTGCTACATATCCCCAGCTCCCGTTGTAAGAAACGCCGCTGGTCGTGCCATGCTTTTGGTCAAGATGCCCGACCAGACGAAGTCCGTTTTGCGAATAAAGGTTGGTGAGAAGAATAAAGGAAAAAAAGAGAGCTTTCAGCAGCGGTATACAACGTTGCATTATACGTCCCCGGTTATTTTATTGACGATGAGTGGCTGAAATTCTAAAGATGCTGAAACAGGATAATAAAAATGAAAATGAAATCAAACAGGTTTGTCTGAAATCTTTACGGTTCGAGATGTCAGATGTCAATCCCCAAGGTTGGGGTTTTCGGGAACGAACGTAACTGTCTGACTTTTCAGTTCTTGTGAACCGAGGTGAAGCCCCTTAATAGTAATGGTCAGTTGTTCTCCTGCTACTTTATGCCAATCATTCTGCTCGGTAACTTCTTTGCCGGTAAGTTTCCGCAATTCTGTGTTGCCGGGGAGAACCGGATCCCACGGCAACGGGAGAAATTTGTTATTGTACTGATATTTGACATTTCGCGACGAAACTTTTATCGCGCCGCGGTCAAATGTCAGGGTGTCCGCTGTATTGTTGGATATCTCCACCTCGATACTCGTCAGAATTCCGGTCTGCATTTTATATGTCGCGTGGAAGAGATAGGTAATCCCGCTCTTTGTATCTGTTATTCGATATTCTTCACAATTGCAGTTGTCATTGGAAACGCGGTATACATATTCCCTGCCTGACGACGGAGGCGGTGCCGGAGCCGGTTCATTCGGCGGCGGCAACACTACTGCGGTTTTGTCCGGAAGTGTTGTCGTAGTTGAGGAAGAGCAGCCTGTAAACAGTTGTGTTATAACAACAACCGACAGCGTCCCGGCAAAAATGAAAACTTGTTTAACTATTTCTCGGTTTCGCATTGCCCTTGCTTCCGTGCGCTTTTCTGTATCCCGGCTTGATGGTGTTATAAATAATATCGATCCTTTTTTTGTACGGGATGAAGGCGCTCTTCATGGCGTTGATGGTAAGCTTTTCCATGTCGTGCAGCGTTAACTTGAACGCATCCTGGGCAAGTTTGAATTCCTTTGTCATTGTCGTGTTGCTCATAAGCCGGTCATCAGTATTCAGGGAGACGCGGAATTTATACCGGTAGAAAATACCAAACGGATGCTCTTCAATGCTTTTCACGGCGCCGGTGTCGACATTACTCGTCAGGCAAATTTCCAGCGGAATGCGTTTATCGAGAACGTATTGTGCCAGATAACCCATGTTAACTACTTCGGTCGGATCATCATCGGAAACCTTAATATCCTCTATCAGTCTGGTTGCGTGACCGATACGATGAGCGCCGCACCATTGTATCGCTTGCCATATGGATTCTTTTCCGAATGCTTCCCCGGCGTGCACCGTGATATTAAAATTCTCCCGCTGAATATAATGGAACGCGTCGACATGTTTCTTTGGCGGATATCCTCCTTCTTCGCCCGCAAGATCAAAACCTACAACACCGCGTTCGCGGAAGTCAATCGCAAGCTCAGCCATTTCCTGCGACAGCGTCATGTTGCGCATCGCGCAGATTATTAATCCGAATTCAACGCCGAAATCTTTTCGTCCCCGCTCCAATCCTTTTAACACCGCGGTGACAATTTCTTCCCAATGCAATCCTTTATCCGTATGAAAGACCGGCGCGAACCGCGTTTCCACATAGACAACACCGTCATTGCACATGTCTTCCATCATTTCATACGCGACACGTTCGAGCGCTTCTTCGGTCTGCATGACACCGCAGGTATGGGCGAATCCTTCAAGGTACAGCGGGAGACTTCCGCGTTTTGCCCCGCGCTGGAACCACTGATTCAGCTCCTCGGCATTGGTTGTCGGTAATTTGGTGTACTTGATTTCTTTCGCCAGATCAATAACGGTCTGCGGACGAACGCCGCCGTCGAGATGATCATGAAGCAGTACTTTGGGAAGTGACCGGATAGTTTTTTCTGAGAGTTTCATACCATTGGAAGAGTGTGAGTGAATATTTTAACGTAACGCGCCGATTGTTTTCTCTACGGCTCGAAGCAGTGAACCATTTTTCAGCAGGTGGATTGATGTTTGAATATCATCGTGGAGAACTCGGTCACCGTCGAGATGGGGAATATGTCTGCGCAGAACGTTTCGGACAGCTTCGAGTCCGGCTCCGGATTTCATCGAGCGTTTTGTTTTCGGATGAATGCCTGAAAAATCCAAGCCTTGCGCCGCAACCATACACTCAATTGCCAGCACGGTGCGAACATTCTGGAGAATCTGCCAGACCTTCTGCGCGCTGATGGATCCCATGCTGTTGTGGTCTTCCTGATTTGCGGACGTTGGAATGGAATCAACGCTCGCCGGATGCGCGAGGACTTTATTTTCTGAAACAAGCGCGGCGGCAGTATATTGAGCAATCATCATTCCGGAATGAAGTCCGCTTTCGGCCGTCAAAAATCTTGGCAATCCGCTCAGGTTACCATTCACCATGCGTTCAATTCGCCGCTCAGAAATGTTCGCCAGTTCAGATAATGCGATGGCAAGGAAGTCGAGCGCGAGCGCGAGTGGTTGGCCATGAAAATTTCCGCCTTCGAGATGTTCCTGTTCCTTTGGCATAATCAGCGGGTTGTCGGTGGCAGAGTTGAGTTCTGTTGATATTACATTATAGACATATCCGATCGCGTCACGTGAAGCACCGTGCACTTGCGGTATGCATCGTATTGAGTATGCGTCTTGTACGCGCGGATCGCCATGGCGGTGAGATTCACGGATTTCGCTTTTCGCCATGAGCGTTCTCAGGTTAGCGGCTGAATCACGTTGTCCGACGTGCGGCCGCAACACATGTATCCGGTCATCAAAGGCAGTGTCGCTTCCTTTCAACGCTTCAGTGCTCATTGCCGCGGCGATATCTGCGATCTTGCAAAGCTCTTTCGACTCATGAACCGCCAGCGATCCGAATGCAGACATCATTTGCGTTCCGTTAACGAGTGCAAGCCCTTCCTTCGCGGCAAGCTTCAGTGGTTTCAATCCTGCTTTCTTCAGCGCAAGCGCGGCATCCATCACCGCGTTCTTATAAAATACTTTACCTTCACCGATACACGCCAGCACAAGATGCGCCAGCGGCGCGAGGTCTCCGCTCGATCCGACAGACCCTTTAGAAGGAATAACAGGAATAATCCCGGCATTATAAACATCACCGATAAACTCCGCCGTTTCCACTCTGATACCTGAAAAACCTTTCGCGACAGCATTCAGGCGCAGCACCATCATTGCCCGGACTATTTCTGCCGGAAGCGGCTCACCTGTTCCGGCTGAGTGGCTTCGTATTAAATTTTCCTGGAGTTTTCCAATGTGTTCTTTGCTGATGCGGACATTACTCAACTCCCCGAAGCCGGTCGTCACGCCATACACTGTTTCGCCATCCTGAATCCACCGCTCCACAACTTTACGCGATGCGTTCATATTCTTTTTGGCAGATGGCGCCACCGCAACGGGCACACTGCCTGTTGAACACCGGTAGACATCTTCTATAGTAAGGGAATTGCCGTCAAGGACGAGAGATTTCATGCTGAATTTTTGTTGAAAATATGTTGAATTTACAAAGAACCCTCCTGAAATGCAATGAATCACGGCCGTGTTGACTTTCTCTCTGATTTTCTCTATGATAGCCACAAATTACCGGAGCAAAACGAAAGATGAAACAAAATGGGAGTAATGGCGGGAAGTGGAACCTGCTTGTCGTTGATGATAATGTTTCGTTTCTCAAAGACACGTGCGATGTATTGTCATCTGAGGGAATGACTGTAGACGGGGCGGCACACGGTGAGGAAGCCATAAAACTCGCCCGGCAACATTCCTACGACCTGGTGTTACTTGATATCAACATGCCCGTCATGGATGGCATGCAAACACTGAAGATTCTCCGCAAAGAATCACCCGCATCCGATGTTATCATGGTAACAGGTTACCAGGATATTCAGCTGGCAGTGGAATCGATGAAGATCGGAGCAAAAGAGTACATCACCAAACCGATTGATCCCGGAGATCTTGTACAAAGAGTAAAAACCGCGCTCCGTGCTCATGCCGCTGAAGCACGCGTGAAGAACATGGAAGCGCAATTCAGTTCCAGGCTCCTTCATGAGTTGCTGAATCCTTTGCATTCCGTTCATGCTGCTATCGATTTCGTATTGAAACAATCCGCCGGTCCCGTTACCGACCAGCAAATGGAAGTGTTGCACAATATTAACACATCCATCACAAAAATGGATGCGCTTATCAACGATATGATTGACCTGTCGCTATTCGAGTCGGGCAATGTCGAACTGGAGAAACTTCCGGTGAATATCGATGAGCTGATTCCCGCTGTCATCGCCCGATTGAAAGGGCGGGCAGCAGCAAAAAAAATTACTTTGTCGGCGCACATTAAGAGTGGTACCCCTACTGTCGAAATCGATCTCGAAAAAATTGAACAGGTATTAACCAACCTTATTGAAAATTCTCTTAAATACACTTCATCGGGAGGAAGTATTGATGTCAAACTTGTCACCGGAAAAATGAAGCTTAATAATACTGACCATGAGTGTATTACCATCTCTGTTACAGACACCGGTTCCGGCATAGCGAAAGAGGACATACCATTTGTCTTTGATAAATACAAAGAAGTGCTGACCGGCAAGGAATCAAAACAAAAAACTACCGGCCTCGGCCTGGCAATTTGTAAAAGCATTGTGGAGGCGCACAACGGAGTTATCGACGTTGATTCCATTCCGGGAAAACGGACAACGTTTACTTTTTCGCTGCCTGTAAGCATTTCCTAACCTGCTAATTCTGTTCGATTTCACCGGTTTTCTTTTTATTCCGCAGTAAGTTGACTGTCTGTATCTGTTTCCTTATCTTTCCGTCCGTTCGTAATATCTTCCAAACGCCCACAATTTCAGGAACAGCGATATGACAACACTACGCTCTTCGCTTCCCAATTACCTGCCCTGTGTGATATTCATGACAGCAATTTTCCTCATACACACCTGGGCTTTTTCACAGCAACGCGGATCGATCACCGGCACTGTTAAAGACGCATCGACGGGTGAGCCGGTTATCTCTCTCAATGTGCTCATCAAGGGAACTTCGTCCGGCGCGTCAACAGATAACCTTGGCATGTACACAATTAAAAATCTGGATCCCGGATCGTACACTCTTGTTTTTTCCGGTATCGGGTATGAGACTAAAGAAATCTCCGGCGCAGAAGTACGCGAGGGAGAAACAACTACTATCAATGCCGAGGTAGCGCAGGCGGCAGTTTCAATGGCCGAAGTTTCTGTCTATGGCGCATCGTTGCGCCGCGAACGGATTACCGAAGCGCCTGCCGCTGTTTCAGTCATTGAAACACAGGACCTTAAACTGAATTCAAATCATGGCCAGCTTCCGAGAATGCTGGAGAAAGAACCCGGAGTGGATATTGTTCAGAGCGGTATTCAGGATTTTAATATTAACACGCGTGGGTTTAACAGTTCACTGAATCGCCGTCTGCTGGTACTCATGGACGGCCGCGACATGGCGATTGCCTTTCTCGGCGCGCAGGAATGGAACGGTTTGTCGATTCCTATTGAAGACATCGCAAGGATGGAACTGGTGCGCGGTCCCGGTTCCGCATTGTATGGACCGAACGCATTCAACGGTGTCATTAATATTGGAACCCCGGCACCAAAAGATATTCTGGGAACAAAAATCTCTTTGTCTGTCGGCAACCTTGACATGATCCGCAACGATTTCCGCCATGCCGACGTCATCGACGAGAATTGGAGTTACAAAGCAAACATCGGCAGAGTACAGAGTTTATCCTGGTCACAATCACGAACTGCCGCCGACACAAACGCGTTCGGCGAGTTTGAATATCCCGGACTGAAATCAAACCGGGAAATTCGTCCTCTTCATGAAAACGCAATTGTATCCACAACATACGGATCAGCCCGCGTAGATTATAATTTCACTTCCGGCGGCGTCGCGCTCATAGAAGGCGGACTCTCCAATGTCGAGAATGAACTCTTTGTTACCGGTATCGGTCGTGTTCAGGTTACTAAAGCCCAAAAACCGTGGGGAAGATTGCATTACGGATCTGACCGATTCAATGCAACATTCTGGACACAGGGAAGAAACTCCCGCGAACCGCAATACTCAATGGCATCGGGTGCGCCGTTGCAGGAAAAATCTACCATCCATCATCTTGAGGCTCAGTACAATTTCTTTGCTATGCAGGATCAGCTTCGCGTTATCTTCGGGGCGTCACACCGGTTGTACAAAGTCGATACTGAAGGAACACTGATGGCCGCGCCGCACAATGATAATACGAGCGGAGCGTTCGCGCAGGTTGAGTATTCGCCGATATCGTGGTTAAAATTTGTCGGTGCCGGAAGATGGGACCGCAGTACACTTCACAAGGATGAATGGTCGCCAAAAGCCGGCGTTGTCTGGACACCAATCGCGAACCATTCACTGCGCGCGACATTCAACAAGGCGTTTCAGGTGCCGAACTATTCTGAATTCTTCCTGCGCGCGGCTGCCGGATCAGCGAATCTTCCATTCTTCGCTTCACCTGGAAATCCGAGTGGCACAACTCCTATCCTCGCCCGAGGGAATGAGAACCTTAAGGTCGAACATATCACCGGATACGAAATCGGTTACAAGGGAATATTCCTGGAAGACAAATTATTCTTAAGTGTCGACGGCTATTACAATCAGGCGAAAGATTTTGTCACCGATCTTCTGCAGGGAGTAAATCCTGATTATCCGTTTATGCTTCCTCCCGGTTTTCCCGCGGGACTTGCTGACCTCGCGCGAAGTAATGTTCCCGGGTTAACGATTGTCAATGGCGCGCCCGCAATTGTCGTTTCATACACAAACGCGGGAAAGGTTGACGAGCGCGGAGTGGAATTTGGATTCAATTATTATGTGAATGATGAAATTCATTTCGACGGCAACTGGACCTGGTATGATTTTAAAGTGAAGGAACAGCAATCTGGCGACGTATTATTGCCGAACGCTCCGAAACATAAATTCGGATTCGGCGTCACGTATCGCGGAAAATCGGGTCTCGATCTGAACCTTACCGGAAGAAATGTTCAGCCGTTCCGCTGGGCAGCCGGTATTTTCCAGGGAGATGTTCACGCCTACAGCCTGTTGAACTTCTCCGGCGGATATCAGTTAACGCCGATACTTCGCGTCAGTGCATCGGTAAACAACGTCTTCAATCATCAAACATATCAGTTGTTCGGCGGTTCGTTGATTGGAAGACAAATTATCGGAACAATCACCGCTACATTATAAAGAAAACGAAATTGGTTCAACATTACCTGTTGAAAGGATAATGATTATGCATCGAATAAAATGCTTTAGAGTATGTTTCGTGTCCTCTGTTCTTCTCTTTGGATTGTTCTCGTTTTCCTGTGAGGAAGATACTGTTGGCACATCGCCTCCACCGCCGCCCAATTCCGGATCAGCGGATTTTACGAGATATGTCGCAATCGGCAACTCATTAACTGCCGGTTACCAATCGAACGCGCTGTCAGAGCGGGATCAGAAGTACAGCTTCCCCGCGCTTATCATGCGTCAGCTTCAGCGCACCGGGTTTGAACAGCCCCTGATTAAAAATCCGGGAATTGGCAACAGGATTCGTTTGGCGGCACTGACTCCGCCGACCTTGGTCTACGAGCCAAGTGTTGACCCCCTTGATCCGGCTTCAAATCTTAACATCTCACTTCCCCGGCCATATAACAATCTCGGAATTCCGGGAGCGATACTCTACGACATGCTTGACACCACCGGCGCGTCGTCGAATTTTATTTCGAAAAGCATCGCGCGCGGAAATCCGTTCTTCTCTCATGTTCTCCGCTCAAGCCTGGTTGGCAACAGCATATATAAACAGGCAAAGAATCTCAGCCCGACGTTTATTACCGTCTGGATAGGCGCAAATGACGTACTGGGTTATGTCCTTAGCGGTGGATTACAGGGAACGAATGTGCTGCCTCCAAGCCAGAAACTTCCACTTGAACCGAATTTCTTCGACGCGTGGTACAGGGATTTAATTGACAGTTTACGGACCACCGGCGCAGGAATTGTTGCAGCAAACCTCCCGGATCCTACCATCATTCCGTACTGCAATACAATTGGTCCTCAAATCAAACCGAGAATTCCGTCGGGTATATCCATGAGATACCAACGGAATGGAAACACCGGTCCGGCATTTGACGCGACAACATTCACTGACCCGGCTAACGATCCATTGATTCTTCTTCCCGGAAGCGCGTACGCAGCATTACTCGGCCAGCCTACGGGCAAGTGGTACCGCGATAAAGGTATCGCTCCGCCGATCGGCATCGACACAACATTGCCTTTCGGATTTCATCCGCAGAACCCCTGGCCCGACGCGCTCACGCTCGACAGCGGCGAACGAACCGTGGCACAAACTGCCGTCGCGAACTTTAACGCGAGTATCGACAGCATCGCAACCAACCGCGGCATAGGAGTAGTGAACATCTATGGGGTGCTGAACACAATAGCCACATCGGGGTTATACATTCCTGATCTTGGAACGTTCACTCCGGCATTTATACAAGGCGGGCTTTTCAGCTACGATGGCGTGCATCCTTCAACACGCGGCAACGCGATTGTCGCGAATGAATGGATTAAAGTCATTAACACAAAATTCGGCGGCGCAATTCCCACTGTTACCGTTAGTTCTGTCCCGGGAATGCCTATCGGTAAAGTATCTGCCGAAACACAAACTGTGGAGTTCGATTACTCCAACATTGATTGGAGAGGATTTTTGGAGTTGATGGCGGGAAAAGCGCAGTAGGTTTGTGATGTTTTATAAATAGCCACACCTTCTAGGGTGTGGCTATTTTATTTCTATTATTTTTTCTTTTTCTTCTTTGGCACAGATTTCTCTTCAGCCTTTGCCGCTTTTCCCTTCTTCCCTTTAGTTTCTTTTCCTTCAGGCTGTTCAAACAGCGTCGGCTGATCTTCTTTTTTGTTTTCTTTCTTTGACTGCGCGGGCGGTTCGGCAATTTTCTCTTCGACTTTTTCATCTTCCGAGGGAACTGCCGCAACCGCGGAGACGCGATCGCCTGAGTCGAGGCGAATTAATCTTACTCCTTGCGTATTACGACCGGCAACGCGAATCTCTTTCGCAGGCTGGCGGATGATAACGCCCTTGGAAGTTACGACAACGATATCATCATTATCAAGCACTTCGCGTATCGCCATCATCTTGCCGGTTTTGTCGGTCGCGCGCATCGTGAAGACGCCTTTGCCGCCGCGATGGCTTACGCGGTATTCTTCGAGATCACTCCGCTTACCGAAACCGTGCTCGGCAACAACCAGAATGGTCGTGTCTTTGCGTTTAATAGCAACCGCACCGACAACCTTGTCGCCTTTGCCAAGCCGCACTCCGCGGACGCCTGCCGCTCCGCGACCCATCGGCCGCGCTTCATCTTCGTGAAAACGAATCGCAAGGCCGTTATGTGTGCCAATAACAATATCCTGTGAACCGTCGGTGAGCTTCACCTCTTTCAGGCGGTCGTCTTTCTTCAAGCTGATTGCCGTGATGCCGGTGCGCCGGATGTTGCCGTATTCGGACAACACGGTTTTCTTGATCAGACCCTGCTCCGTCACCATCGCGATAAACTGAGACTCATTAAATTCCTGCACCGCGACATACGCCGCCAGGTTTTCATCCTGCTGTTTCGCGATAAGATTAACAATAGATTTACCGCGCGCTGTGCGCCCCGCTTCGGGGATCTCATGCACCTTCAACCAGTAACACCTTCCTTTGTCGGTGAAGAACATAATATAATTGTGCGTCGACGCGACAAACATCTGCTCGATAAAATCATCTTCCTTCGTCGTCGCGCCGGTAACACCCTTGCCGCCGCGCGCCTGCCTGCGATAACCGGAGACGGGAAACCGCTTGATGAATCCGCCGTGGCTGATGGTAATCACGACGTTTTCCTCCGCGATCATATCCTCAACACTGAATTCCTCGGTCTTGTACACAACTTCCGTGCGGCGTTCATCCCCATACTTTTTCTTGATTTCAAGAAGCTCTTCCTTGATAATCTGCATCTGGAGTTTCTTGCTGCCGAGGATTGATTTCAGTTTTTCGATAAGCTTGATTGTCTCTTTGTATTCGTCTTCAACTTTTTGTCGCTCGAGTCCAGTGAGTTTCTGCAGGCGCATGTCGAGAATGGCTTTCGCCTGAATCTCGGAAAGTTTGAACCGCTTCATCAAACCTTCCTGCGCGGTCGGAACGTCTTTCGCTTTCTTGATAAGTTTTATGATCTCATCAATATTATCGAGCGCGATGATGTAGCCCTCAAGTATATGCGCGCGCTTTTCGGCTTCATCGAGATCAAACTTTGTTCTGCGGACAATAACTTCATTGCGATGCTTGATGAAATGATCAATCATCTGCCGGAGCGTCAGTATCTGCGGCTTTCCTTCCACCAGCGCGAGCATGATAACGCCGAATGTTGTCTGCATCTGCGTGTGTTTGTACAGATTGTTCAGAACAACCGGCGCGTTGGCGTCGCGTTTCAGTTCAACGACAACGCGTAGCCCGTCACGATCTGATTCATCACGGATATCCGAGATGTCATCGATCTTCTTATCGCGAACTAGGTCGGCAATTTTTTCGATGAGCGATGCCTTGTTTACCTGGTAAGGAATTTCTGTAATCACGATCGATTGGCGTTCGGCGCGGCCTGTTTCAATACTTGCTTTCGCGCGGACGATAATTCTTCCACGCCCTGTTTTGTACGCGTCTTTCACGCCTTCATAACCGTAAATAATTCCGCCGGTCGGAAAATCCGGGGCTTTAATAATTTTGAGGAGTTTGCCCTCTTCGAGAGATGGTGTATCAATCACAGCGATACAGCCATCAACAACCTCGGTAAGATTATGCGGAGGAATGTTGGTTGTCATACCGACCGCGATACCCGAAGTTCCGTTCACGAGAAGATTTGGAACAAGCGCGGGAAGAACTGACGGTTCTTTCAGCGTATCATCAAAGTTCGGGGTGAAATTGACGGTGTTCTTTTCAAGGTCGCGAAGCATTTCTTCCGCAATCTTTGAAAGCCTCACTTCGGTATACCTCATTGCCGCGGGAGAATCGCCATCGACGGAACCGAAATTTCCTTGTCCATCGACAAGCGGATAGCGGAGTGAAAAATCCTGCGCCATGCGGACCATGGTGTCGTACACAGCCGAGTCGCCATGCGGATGGTATTTACCAAGAACTTCGCCGACGATACGCGCGCTTTTCTTGTACGGTCGGTTGCTTGCCATGCCGAGTTCGTTCATGCCGAACAGGACGCGGCGATGCACCGGCTTCAATCCGTCGCGCACATCGGGCAACGCTCTCGCAACGATAACGCTCATCGCGTAATCGATGTACGAACCCTTCATTTCTTCTTCAATATCTACGGGAACTATTTTTTCGTTGGTACCAGCCATTCAATCTCCAATTTCTATTTCTTCTTATTATTATCGCGTTGAATCTTTCTTAGAACGGTCAAATCCTGCTTGTCTTTGTCTCTCCCTGCTGCTTTTTTCATTACAATTAAATCGTTAAGAGACGGTACGTATATTTGTTTACCCTTAATCTCCGATTTTACTTTGTGTGACCACGCTACATCAAATGTAACTCCCGCGACAAAGGGATGAATATCTGTTTGCAAAAGGTGTTGTCGCAAAAGTACTTTCTTTGATAAAAAAATGGAATAATCAACATCGTCTACAACTTCATAACCTACTGCTTTTAAAGCATCCATCGTCTGTTGAGCATTCTTCTTTGTTGGTTTAATAAAAATGTCAACGTCTTGTGTCATGCGATAATATCCGTACGTCGGCATAGCCCAGGCGCCTATCACAAGAAATTTAACCTTATGATCGAGCAATGATTGCAGGAGTTTTTGAATATCCATTTTGTTTAATTAACTCAAGTCCGTCATTCACTAATCTATCCATCGCCTCATACCGTTCTTCAGTGGAAAGCGAGCGTTGAAAATCCAATTCAAACTCTAATTCCCTTTTCGGATCGTCTTTATCAAGAATTAGTATTTGTGTTTTTCGTTTCTTCATATATCAGACATCTAGATTTCGTACATATTTAGCATTTTTCTCAATAAAATCGCGGCGTGGTTCAACTTCATCTCCCATTAAAATGGAGAATGTGCGGTCGGCATCGGCCGCATTTTCAATCGAGACCTGAAGAACCGTACGCGTCTCGGGATTCATTGTGGTTGACCAGAGCTGTTCGGGATTCATTTCGCCCAAGCCTTTGAATCTTGAAATAATAACACCACTCGGCGTAACAACCGCCCCTTCCTCCACACCCTCTTCGGCGCCAGCGTCTTCTTCTTTTTCTTTTACGACATCTTTTTTCTTCTCGCTCTTAATGCGGGTAAGAATTTCAGTCCGCTCGTCATCATCATACGCGTAAAATTCCTGCTTTCCTTTTTTCAGCTTGTAGAGCGGCGGCTGGGCAATATACACGTGCCCAAGCTCGATGATTTCTTTCATGTAGCGGAAGAAGAGTGTCAGCAAAAGCGTGCGGATATGGGAACCGTCCACGTCGGCGTCGCACATGATGATGATTTTGCCGTAACGGATTTTTGACGGATCGAAATCTTCTCCGGCGCCGGCGCCAATCGCGGTAAAGATACAACGGATTTCTTCGTTCTCCAGAATTTTATGGAGGCGCGCCTTTTCAACGTTGAGGATTTTTCCCTTGATGGGAAGAATTGCCTGGAAACGACGGTCTCTGCCCTGTTTCGCGCTTCCGCCTGCGGAATCACCCTCTACGATATAAAGCTCGCAGTGCTCGGGGTCGTTAATGGAACAATCGGCAAGTTTACCGGGAAGACTCGAAGATTCAAGCGCGCTCTTGCGGCGGGTAAGGTCACGCGCTTTGCGCGCGGCTTCACGCGCTTCGGCAGCACGCAGACATTTATCAATGATGCGTCGCGCGTCAGTTGGATTTTCGTCCAACCACACTGCAAGCTGTTCACTCACGATCGCTTCAACGATACCCCTGATCTCGCTGTTGCCGAGTTTCGTTTTTGTTTGCCCTTCAAACTGCGGCTCCTGAACTTTCACGCTCAGCACCGCCGTTAATCCTTCGCGGAAATCATCTCCTGTAAGCTGGACACCGTTTTCCTTTACAAGATTATTTTTTGACGCGTAACTGTTGAGTGATCGTGTCAACGCGGTTCGGAAACCGACAAGGTGCGTTCCACCCTCAAGCGTATTAATGTTGTTGACGTACGTAAAAACATTTTCGTTGTACTGGTCATTGTACTGGAACGCGACTTCAGCTTCGACAATTTTGCCGGCCTCATCTTTGTCTTGTCCCTTGGCGTAGACCGCTTTTTTCATGATAGACGGCCGTGTCGCGTCGATGTATTTTACGAATTCAACGATACCGCCTTTGAAATGGAATTCTTCTTCCTGTTCCTGGTTATCCCGCAGGTCCAGAATCCGGAGCTTCACGCTCGGATTAAGAAATGCCAGCTCTCGTAAACGTTCGGCAAGTGTTTCAAATTTAAAGATGCGGTTTTTGAATATCTGCGCGTCTGGAAGGAAGGAAACTTTTGTTCCTGTCTTTTTCGGATCAGATTTGCCGATAACTTTAGCGGCACCCTGCGGTTTACCCCGTTTATATTGCTGAAACCACGTCTTGCCTTCGCGATAGACTTCGACCTCCAGCCATTCAGATAACGCGTTTACAACCGACACGCCGACCCCGTGAAGTCCGCCCGACACTTTGTAGGTGTTCTTATCAAATTTACCACCCGCATGCAGAACAGTCATCACGACTTCTAACGCGGAACGTTTTTCTTCCGGGTGAATGTCTGTCGGAATACCGCGGCCGTCATCAAGCACGGTAATCGATCCGTCTTTGTTGATACTTACCGAAATATTGTGCGCATATCCCGCAAGAGCTTCGTCGATGGAGTTGTCGACAACTTCGTAGACGAGATGGTGAAGTCCGCGTATCGAGACATCACCGATATACATCGCCGGACGCTGGCGAACAGGCTCGAGTCCTTTTAGAACAGTAATGTCTCCGGCGGTATACTTGCCGTTAGATTTCTTTTCCTCTGTTACTTCTTTTTTATCTTTGCCGTTAGCTTTAGCCATAGTTCCTTATGCTTCCTTATCGAAAAATAATATCTTTTACAATCTCGCCATTCATTGTTTGATTGACTTTTGCAATCAGTTCTTTTTTCATCATCATCAGTTCGTTTCTCCATGTTGCGCGGGAAACACGGATGACAAGTTTTCCATCGTTGATACTTTCCGCGTGCGTTACTTTAGCAATTTGCAGTCCCACAATCTCCGGCCACGCATTAACAACATCATACTGTTTCAACTTTGCATCCAAGCCCAATTCGTTGAGCGTGGAACCAATTGCGTCGCGCAATGTTTTTGCCGAATCCTGTTTCATAATACCGATGCCGACTTTTCTTCCACGAGCGCGCCATTTTGAATTGTGAACAGCTTGTGTTTCGCGCCCTGTTCCAAAAGATGTTGAAACAGGTGCGGTGTCGTTGAGGTAACAAATGTCTGATTCAACTCTTCAACAAACTGAAGCAGTCTCAATGACCTATGTTCATCTAACTCACTAAAAATATCATCAAAGAGCACCAGTGGTGTTTCGTTACAGCGCTCTTTGAGATAGAAAAATTCGCCTAGTTTTAATGCGACTAAAAATGTCTTATGCTGGCCCTGTGAAGCAAACTTTCGTAAATCGAGCCCATTTATTGTCAGCGAAATCTCATCGCGGTGCGGACCTGTAAGTGTAATGCCCAGTCTTCGTTCCAACGCCGCTTTTTCGCTCAAACCGGATCGAATAATATTTTCTATTTCTTGCTGTGAAGAAGCATCCATCAGCATTGCACCCGCTTTATAACCGAGCATCGGTTGTTCTTCTTCTCCCACCAGATGATGATATGTGGTGTTGATGAAACCCTGAAACTCGGTAATAAATTTTTTCCGCCTTACAGTTATGGCCGCACCCAGCTTAACCACCTGCTCATCCCACGGCTCAAGCATTTCCATGATATCTGTTCTCGACGTTTTACCATCAAGCAATATCTTGTTTCTGTGTCGAAGGACCCTGCGATATTCCAACAGGTCGTTGAAATACGCGGCACTCGACTGAGAAATTACCAAATCAACAAACTTTCGCCGGTCGGCCGGACCACCTGTTGTAATCGGTGTATGTTCCGGCGAGCATATCACCACCGGAAATGTCCCTATTACGGATGATAACGGTTCTATCTTTTGCCGGTTAACGGAAAAAACTTTTTTGCTCTCAACCGACGAATAGACAACCCGTACCCGCCGTTCGTACCCGCCATCAGAGACAACAGTACCTTCCGCTTCGAAGTACGGGTTTTCAAACCGAACTACCAGCGCGTCACTTGCGGCATAAAAACTTTTCGTAAGACAGAGGTAAGAAATTGCTTCGATGACATTAGTTTTCCCCTGCCCGTTATCACCCAGCAGGACATTAGTGCCTTCCCCGAAATCGAAATGGGTATCGAGATGATTACGAAAACTTTTCAGCGTGAGCGACGTGAGGCGCATCGATACGCGCCTCAGTTGTTAAGCCGTACCGGCATAACAAGCATCAGCAGATTTTCTCCGTTACGTTGATTTACCGGCTTTACTATGCTGGCACGTGTCGGCGAACTAAACATCATCATAACTTCGTCATTGTCCATATGCGATAGAATATCTATGATGTATGCCGAATTAAATCCAATTTCCAATGCATCCGATGTATAGTCGCATTTTATAGTCTCTTTTGCCTCACTTCCGAAATCTATGTCTTCCGCAGAAATTGTCAGCGAGTTTTTCTTTAATGCCAAACGCACCTGATGTGTTGTTGAACTGGCATAAAGTGCCGTTCTGCGTACTGAGGCAATCAGTTCATTCCTGTTAACAGTAAGTTGTTTATCATTATCGAGGGGTATAACGCTTTCATAATTCGGGTATTTCTCTTCTATCATTCTTGAAATTAGAGTAACACCGTCGCGTGAGAACATGACATGGCTCTCGTTAAATGCGATCGTACTTTCTCCGGAGCCCAAAGATTTCAAAACCAGGTTCATTGCCTTGGCGGGAACAATAATTTCTTTTTCTGCTGTTGTGGTGGCAACTCCGGTGTTTACTATCCGGACTAGCCGGTGCCCGTCTGTTGCAACAGTACGGATCTCGTTTTTCTTAATTTGAAAAAGTATCCCCATCATCGCCGGGCGTAATTCATCACTGCTTACGGCAAAAGATGTTTTCCCTATAAGGCGGGAAAGGTTTTCATCTGATATTGTTAATTCGCCGCTTCCTTTGAAGGATGGTGCCGAAGGATAGTTGTCGCTTGATTCGCCCGTGAGTTTATATTCACCGTTCGAAGTTGACATGACAATTTTATTATTATCGGTATTAGCGGTAAAATTGATTTCTGTGTTAGGTAGTGACCGTATTGTTTCAGTAAGACGCTTAGCAGGAATGGCCAGTTTTCCGTCCGCACCATTTTTTACTTTCATTGTTATACTCATCGCAGTATCCAAATCTGTTGCGGTGATTTTGAGTGTATCTTTTAATACCTCAAAAAGAAAATTTTCCAGAATAGGCAGGGTGGATTTAGAGGGTATTACTCCGCCTATTGTAGACAAGGCTTTCTGTAATTCACTACATGGTGCCGTAAATTTCATCAGGTGTTCCTTATGAAGGTATTAGCAAAAATGTACTTTTTGGGGTACTGAATGTACAAATTTCTTCTCTGATTTACAATGAATAAGTTCCTGTAACTACTCATTATTATAATAAGTTAGAGGTAAAAAAATAGATGAATAATAATAAGGGGTGTTGATATGTGGAAAGCCGTTCATTTATTGAAAATGACAATCTAAAAACAACATAAATTGTCAATTATGCTGTTAATAACTACTGTATAACAAGGTATATTTATGAACAATCAATGGTATTTTTAGCTTACAAATAATTTATTAGGTATCTACTAACATTATGTTCATAGCAATTAATATAATGTCCACAAACTTGTTGACAGATGGTTGCCAATAAGAAAAACAAAACCCAACATGTTGTTGGGTTTATATGAAAAAATATTAATCAACTGTCGGGTTAAGCATGTAACGACAATTTAGTTCGCAGTGCCTGAACCAAAGTTTTTTGTTTAGGATCGATATTCATACTATCCTCTATTGTTTGATACGCATGAATTACGGTGCTGTGATCCCGTCCCCCAAAATGTAGACCGATGGTTTTTAAGGAAGAATTTGTCAGTTCTTTTGATAAATACATTGCAATCTGGCGGGCGTTGACAATTTCCTGTTTTCTGGTTTTAGCGCGGATAAGGTCTTCCGGAATTCCTAAATGATTGCATACTGTTCTTTGTATTTCTTCTATGGTAATGTGAGTCCTAACCTCACCGATAATTGAGCGAACAACATCCTTTGCCAGTGTTATGTCAAGCGGCCTGTTTTCAAGTGATGCGCGGGCAAGAAGGCTTATCAGGCAACCTTCCAGCTCGCGGATGTTGGAAGTAATATTGGAGGCAATAAACTCAACCACATCATGAGAAAGTTCTATGCCATCATCACCGCTCTTCTTCCTCAGAATAGCTATCCTGGTCTCAAGGTCCGGAGGTTGGATATCGGCAGTTAATCCCCATTGAAACCGCGAAACCAGACGCTCATTAAGCCCTTTTAACTCTTTCGGTGGCCTATCTGACGAAAGTACAATTTGTTTACCAAGATGATGAAGCGCGTTGAATGTATGAAAAAAAATATCTTGCGTCTTTTCTTTTCCGGCAAAAAACTGTATGTCGTCAACAACAAGAAGATCTACGCTCCGGTAATAATTGGAAAAATCCGACACCGTGTCTTTTTGTATTGCTTCAACAAAATCTACCGTAAACTTTTCGCTGGAAATATAGAGCACGCGTTTGGTCTTATCGTTCTCAAGAAGATGATTTCCTATTGCGTGTACGAGATGGGTTTTTCCTAACCCTACTCCGCCATAAAGGACGAGCGGGTTAAATGAAGTGCCGCTGGGATTGTTTGCTACGGCAAGCGCGGCGGCGCGCGCAAACTGATTGCTTTCTCCTTTGATGTAATTTCCAAACGTGTACTTCGGATTAAGTGTAGGACTCAACGGAGGTGATATTGTCTTGGAAGAACCACTGTATGTGGGGTCAATGCGTTTTGGAAGTGTCTCAGAAATGTACTTTGGAATTTCTGAATTGCTGTCATGAGAAGAAAACGGGTTCTCGGCAATGTATGTGTTTTGTTCTCTGTCTTCGTTGGTAACGACATATTCAATCGCCAGTTCTTTTCCGGTTACTTTCGTAAGGACCTCATTAATCAGGGAATAATAGTGTTCTTCGATCCATTCAGAGAAAAACTGACTTGGAACCCGGATGAAGAAAACATTCTTTTCAATATGTCCGGGAACGATGGGTTCAAACCACGTTTTAAAGCTTTGTGTGTTTACCCGGGATTTTAAAATGGATAACGCATTTCCCCAAACAACTGAAGGGGTGAGTTCAACGTATTCAACTTCCATTACACTTTTGCCTTTCACTTAAGCCGGAACTTTGGTAGACGTTTAGACTTTATATAATCGATTAAGTCTAATAAAATCAGAATCTTACAGAGAGAAATGCTAACTATTCAACAAGTTGTCAACAACTATGTGAACAACGGTAAATTCTATTAAATATGCAATAAAAACCTTAAAGTTATGTTAAAGAATCCTGAAAATGCAACATGCAATAAGACCTACTGTTGACAATAGTTATTAACAATTGACTTTAAGTAAAAACACCTCAAAACAAACCAAGAAGATATAAAAGATCGCTATATTGAAGTTATCAACACCTTATTAACAACAAAAATACCCAGCCCCGAGGTTGTGAATAATACAAAGTTTTTATGCGGATGGCAAGGGAAATCGTGGTTAATGTCTTTTTATTGGTTTGGTTTTATTTAGTCATTTGTTTATATTGGTACGCTTTTAACAATAGAGAGCTATCATTAAAGAGGATTGTCCCTACAATCCTTTTTTATTTCGATGTGCGTAATAATATTTTGATTGGAGATGAAGTATGAAACGGACGTTTCAGCCGAGCAACAGAAAACGAAAGAACAAGCATGGGTTCCGTGAGCGGATGAAATCAAAAGACGGAAGAAAGGTTTTGTCGCGACGTCGGGCAAGAGGAAGAAAAAAGCTTACCGTTAGTGACGAAAAGTAATTTAGTAATAATTTTCTTTGATTGTGCGCCATACTCTTAAAAAGCGGGAAATTTTAAGAGGGAAAACAAAGTTTGATATACTTTTTGACCGCGGCAAAAGAATACAAGGCAAAGTTTCCAAATGTTTGGTGTTATTTCAACCTGTTGATGTCGGAAATGTACCGACAGTGACAGTCGCGTTTGTTGCACCACGGACAGTAAAGCGGGCGGTAGATCGCATCCGGGTCAAGCGGCTGCTTCGGGAAGCATACCGAAAAAACAAATACGAATTACTGCAGCACCAATCTCACAAAAGTATTATGTTGCTTTTTATGTTTTCACAGAGAGCGACATCGCAACACGACCTCCCGTCTTACAACGATATAGAAAGTGACATGAAATTTTTTTTACACACCGTTCGCGAAAAGTCACACACCTGAATATTCATGCTGATTTTTCTTATCCGGATATACCAGAGAGTAATTTCGCCATTGCTTCCCCCGCACACATGCAGATTTTATCCCACGTGCTCTCATTACGCAATTGATGCCATAGAGCGTTACGGAAATTTCAAAGGGTTAACACTCTTTTTCAAGAGAATTTTGCGTTGCCACCCCCTTCACCCCGGGGGATATGATCCAATTCCATAACGGCAACAGCCAGTAATTTATTATGTTCAGAGGATAGTATGGATCGGAATACGATTATAGGATTTACACTCATTGCATTAGTATTGATGGTCTGGATGTGGATGAACGCTCCCCCACCTTCGAAAAACATGCCTACAAGTGACTCATTAGCCACAAAGACCCATCTTAAAGAAGATTCCACTCGGTCTGCGCAACACGTACGCCCGGAAAGTTTGGTAGCCAATACTCCAACCGATACACTTGGAAAATACTTTTCATCGTTGGCCGACGGCGAACAGAAACATATTTCCATTGAAACCGATTTATTTCGTGGTGTACTTTCAACTAAAGGAGGAGGAATACAATCCTGGGAGCTAAAGAAATTTTTGACATGGGATCAGTATCCGGTTAATTTCTTAAATAATGGAAAAGCGGGGGACTTCAGCCTTCTCTTCTATTCTCAGGATGGAAAGTTAATCAACACGAAAAACTTGATCTTTTCGTCTATTGTTTCAGATAAACAGAACATCAGAATCAGCGGAAATGATTCCGTGAAAGTCGAATTTGTTCTTAACGTTTCAAACCAGTCGAGAATTGTCAAGACCTTTACCTTCCGCGCTGACAAATATGAATTTGATGTCAGTTATCGGTTTGAGGGTATGCAAAACATTATTTCAAATTTTGAATATCAGGTTGTATGGGAATCTGGTTTACGGTACTTTGAACACAATAGCATCGATGAATCGAACCACGCGAAATCCGCGGCGTACGCCGGCGGAGAGTTGACAACAGTTGATGCTGTTGATTTTGAAGTTCCGGTCCATCAGACGATATCGGGAAGAGTTACCTGGGTTGCGATGCGGAATAAATATTTTGCCATTACAATTATCCCGAGGGAAAAAGAAAGTCGCGGCGCTGAACTTGATGGTAATAAATATCACAGACCGGATAAAGGCGCCGAGGAACAGTATACCGTCGGATTGAAGATGCCGTTCCAGAGTCGACCCGTTGAGACTGACAGGTTCACGGTCTATATGGGTCCGCTAGACTTTGATATCATCAAGGGGTTCAACCTTGATCTCGACAAGATTATGAGCCTTGGATTTGAATGGGTAATCAGGCCCATTTCTGAATACATAATCCTTCCGCTGTTTAAATTTCTTCACCTGTTCATCCCGAATTTCGGATTTGTTCTTATAGTATTTTCGGTGATAGTAAAAGTGGCCCTGTATCCGTTGACAAAAAGCAGCATGCAGTCAATGAAAAAAATGCAAGCGCTGCAACCGATGATGAATGAGATACGTGAAAAGCATAAAGATGATCCGCAGAAGATGAATCAGCAAATTATGCGGCTTTATAAAGAGTATGGTGTTAATCCGGCCGGCGGATGTTTACCGTTGATTCTTCAAATGCCCATTCTTTACGCTCTGTGGTCTGTGTTCAGCTCTACAATAGAACTTCGGCAGGCATCTTTTATCTGGTGGATTACAGATCTTTCAATACCTGATGTTATAGCCCATCTGCCATTTCACATTCCATTGTTTGGTATAGACAAGATTAGTGGTTTGGCTATTTTGATGGGCATTACAATGTTTATACAGCAAAAGATGTCTGTCAACGATCCGCGCCAAAAGATGATGGTTTGGATGATGCCATTGCTGATGACGTTGTTGTTTAATAGTTTTCCTGCGGGTTTAAATCTTTATTATTTCATGTTCAACCTTTTGTCTATTGCACAACAAGCATGGATGAACAAACATCATGACGATAAACCACTCCAAAAGGTAGACCCGGCAAAATCTACCGGCGGAATATTTAACCGTCTTTCAAAAAACCTGCCTAATCTAAAAAGATAGTCTCGCTCACACATAATAGTATTCTTCTGAGCCCCGTCCGAGCAACGATCGGACGGGGCTTTGTTTTTCACATCGAACTTTTCTAAATTTACGCTTTACAATTCTTCTTCCAATCATGTTATCATCCCTTGAAGACACCATTTCTGCGATAATTACGCCAATTGGTGAAGGTGGTATCGCAGTAATCCGTTTAAGTGGTAAGCAATCTCTTGAGGTAGCATCCCGCCATTTTCGTGGTCATGTGAAACTCATTGCTGTCGCATCCCATACCGCCCACGTTGGATACTTTTTGGATGAAAATGACGAGGTTATCGATGAAGTAGTTGTAACAGTTTTTAAGTCACCGCACTCTTATACCACCGAGGATTGTGTTGAAATAAGTTGTCATGGATCAATGTTTATAGCACGGAAGATTCTTAGCGTTTGTCTAAAGGCAGGAACGAGACATGCTGATCCCGGGGAGTTTACCAAACGAGCGTTTCTTCATGGAAGGATCGACCTAACCCAAGCAGAAGCTGTTGCCGCTTTAATTCATTCTCACTCAGAAGCTGCGCATAGATCATCGTTAAACCAGCTTCAAGGGATGCACACCAATATTTTCTCAAACATACACGATGAACTTGTTGATGTTTGTAGTCTTCTGGAGCTGGATCTGGATTTCACAGAAGAAAATATAAGTATAATAGAAACAAATACTTGTATTAATAAAATTGAAGCAGCCAGAGGAAGTATTCTTGGATTAATTGAATCGTATGAGTTTGGAAGGGTAGTTCGGGATGGAGTTAAAGTAGTGTTGGCTGGAAGCCCAAATGTTGGTAAGTCTAGTATTCTGAATGCACTTCTTAATCAAAACAGATCAATTGTTACCGATATTTCTGGAACAACCAGAGATACAATTGAAGAGCAAATTTCTTTTGAGGGAGTGCATTTTCGACTAGTAGATTCAGCAGGTATCAGGGAGACATCTGATGAGATCGAATCAGAAGGAATCAAAAGATCATACGCAGAGATTAAGCAGGCTGACATAGTTGCCTATGTCATAGATGTAAGTAGGGCTGAGATGAATGGCGAGACCACAAGAGTGGAATCTCTTCTTAGCCAATTGAATATTAATAAGTCATCTCTATTAATTATTTATAATAAAATAGACCTTCTTTTGTCATCCGCAAAATTCAATACACCATCTGAACTTAGAAGCTTTCCATCAGTCATAATTTCTGCTAAGCTTGGGAATGGCCTTTTTGACCTCAAAAAAGCAATATATGAGATGTCAATAATCAGGCAGAAAATGCGAAAATTTGAAGAAGTGACGGTTACATCATCCAGGCATCTCGATAGTTTACTCTCAGCCAAGGATAGTATCGAACGTGCTTTAACATCAATTCATGATGGTGTTAGCAACGAGTTTATTGTTCTCGACCTTAGAAAGGCCATTCACGCATTTGATCAGATTACTGGGAAAGTGACAAGCGAAGACATATTAAATAAGATATTTTCTGGATTTTGTATTGGTAAGTAACTGTTTCACGTGAAACTATGAGTAAATCGGAATACGAAATAGTGGTTGTTGGTGCTGGGCATGCTGGCATTGAGGCATCTCTTTCTGCCGCCAGAATGGGCTGTAGGACCCTCCTTGTTACAATGTCTGCGTCCGCAATAGGCAGGATGTCTTGCAATCCAGCAATAGGCGGTACAGCAAAAGGTCACCTTGTCCGCGAAATTGATGCCCTGGGCGGTGAGATGGGCAAAATTGCTGATAAAACAGGCATTCACTTTAGGATGCTAAGCAAATCAAAGGGTCCGGCAGTATGGTCTCCGAGGTGCCAGAATGATCGTGAGCTTTATTCTTTGGAGGCTAAAAATATCATTTTAAGCCAACCCAATTTAACAGTTATTGAAGACTCCGTTTCATTTATACAAGTAATTGAAAATAAGTTACTTGGAAAAAATGAGGTTGAATCAATAAAAATGGTATCAGGTAGGTCCGTTTCATGTGAAACATTAGTTTTGTGCGCCGGTACTTTTCTCCGTGGACTACTACATACCGGATTGAGTAATAGACCGGGCGGAAGATATGATGAGAAGCCCGCAAATGATATTACGGAAATACTTGAAAATATTGGATTTAGAAACGGGAGATTAAAAACAGGGACCCCTCCAAGAATCGACATTAACAGCATAGATTTTTCCGGGGTTGAAGAACAATTCTCGGACGAAATGCCTGTCCCGTTCTCCTTTAGCCATGAGCTGATACAAAACAAGATGATTCCAATGTATCTGACTCACACCAACCAAAAGACGCATGATATTCTTCAGGAGGGATTTGATGAGTCGCCGATGTTTACAGGAAGAATAAAAGCGATAGGTCCTCGCTATTGCCCATCCATTGAAGATAAGATTGTAAGATTCGCAGAGAAGCAAAGCCATCAGATTTTTTTGGAACCAGAGGGGTATAATACCCCAATAGTGTATGTCAATGGTTTCTCCACGAGTCTTCCCGAGCATATCCAGGAAAAAGGGCTTCGTTCAATTAAAGGTCTGGAAAACGTGAAAATGCTTCGTCCGGGATATGCCGTGGAATATGATTACTTCCCGCCAGATCAGCTTAAGCCCACCATGGAGACAAAACTGATTGACGGTCTTTTCTTCGCCGGGCAAATTTGCGGAACATCCGGGTATGAAGAAGCTGCCGCACAGGGTCTCATTGCCGGCATTAATGCCGCGCTAAAGGTGAAAAAAGAAAAACCCCTTATTTTAGACCGATCTGAGGCATATATTGGAGTACTCATAGACGACCTGATAAATAAGAGCACCGAAGAGCCGTATCGGATGTTTACGTCCAGAGCAGAATATCGCCTGCTTCTGCGCCAAGATAACGCGGATCTTAGACTTATGAAACATGGTCACCGCCTCGGGTTGGTATCCGATGAAATGCACAAGCGATTGTTATTGAAGGAAGAGCTAATCCGTGATGGTATAAAATTTCTTAAAGAAATTTCGATCTCTCCTGACGTTATTAATCCATATCTTCAGTCAAGGAGAACCTCGGGTATTAACCAGAAAGAAAAACTAGTTGAACTTATCAAAAGACCGGAGGTGAATCTTTTTGATGTGATAAAATATGATTCGGTTCGCTCTGAATCTTTTGTGAAGAAACTATCAAATGTCACGAGTGAGAAACTGCAGAGAGAAATAATTGAGCAAGTAGAGATTAACGTGAAGTATGAAGGTTACATTGCACGCCAAGAAGAAGATATAGAAGACTTTAAGAAATTTGAATCGATGACCATTCCGGAGAATTTTGATTTTAAAAGTGTAGTTTCGTTATCGACTGAAGGTAAAGAAAAACTATCACGCATTCGTCCGCGGTCAATCGGACAGGCTTCTAGAATCAGCGGTGTTGTTTCTTCGGATGTTTCCGTTCTCATGGTCCACCTGAGGCGGTGACCTTAATAAGCACAATAAATACAAGAATTTACAGTGGATATGAATAATAAGCTGTGGTTGCGCGGAATTTGCAAAAAAAACAACCTGCATATTACCGAAGATCAACTGCTGCAACTGGAAGAATTTGTTATACGATTATCAGAGTGGAATAGAAAAATAAATCTTATTTCACGCACAGACATTGAGAACATCTGGAGCAAACATATCCTCGGCTCGATTTCTTTTCTTTTTACTTTTTCTATTAACTCGCCGTCTACGATTGTCGATGTGGGAACAGGGGGCGGATTCCCCGGCATTCCGCTTGCCATTCTTCTTTCAAAGTCAAAGTTGACACTCGTCGATTCCATCAAAAAGAAAATTATGGTTGTCGAAGATATGATCACACAACTCAACATTTCTAATGTACAAGCTGTCAATGGACGAGCAGAAGAAATTTGTATGAAAGAAGGATTCAAAAAATCATACGATTATATTATTGCCCGGGCGGTAGCACCGACAACAGACATGATTCACTGGTGCGCACCTTTTCTGCGACAGGAAAAACATGATGCCGACCATCCTAACACTTCTTCAAAAAATGTTCAGTATATTCCACCGGGCCATATGATTCTGCTTAAGGGAGGAAATTTAGGACAAGAGATCGAACAAGCGAAAATCAAAACAAAACCAAAATTTATTCAAGACTACCCGATTACCGTTAATGGTGTTGATCCGGCGGACACATCAGATAAAAAAGTGATCGTTATTCAACCATTATAAAGATGGCAAAGACAAACAATATATTTGATCAAATTAAATCGCTGTCGACCGAACAACGAAATCGACGAAGCTTATCAATCGATCTCGAAAATGTTAGCGGGGTCCTTTCTATTATTAACAAAGAAGATGAAGCCGTTGCTGGGGCTGTAAAGAAAGAGTTGCCCAGGGTAGGGAAAGCCGTTGAAATAATTGTGAAATCCTTAAAGTCCGGCGGCCGGCTGATTTATGCAGGAGCGGGGACAAGCGGGCGATTGGGAATTCTGGATGCTACGGAATGCCCGCCAACATTTGGCACAAACCCCGCCATGATTCAAGGAATCATCGCAGGGGGGAAGAGAGCTGTTTTCCGTTCGCAGGAAGGCGCGGAAGATAAAAAGTCCGACGGAGCGAAAGACATAAGAGCAAAAAAAATTTCCGGGACCGATGTTGTCTGCGGTATCGCTGCTAGCATGAGAACGCCTTATGTAATCGGTGCGCTTCAGGAAGCGAAAAGGCGCGGGGCGAAAACCCTGTTTGTCACCACAAATCCGCGTACAATGCTGATGAAGCCGATGTTCACTCAGTTGCGTAAAGCTATCGATGTTGCAATTTGCGTTGAAGTCGGACCCGAAGTAATCATGGGATCCACGAGAATGAAATCCGGAACAGCACAGAAGATGGTTCTCAATATGCTGACCACCGCATCGATGATCCGGCTTGGAAAAGTATATGAGAATATGATGGTCGATCTTCAAATGACCAGCCTCAAATTAGTCGAGCGGGCGAAACGGGTAATTATGATTGCCACAGGTGTTGATTATTCTGCAGCTTCTTCTGCGTTAGTAAAAGCAGATTACCATGTGAAAACGGCAATCGTTATGATGAAGCTAGGAGTTTCGAAAAAAACAGCACAGATGAAATTAAAAAAAGCGAACGGCTTTGTGCGCCGCGCACTTATGAAAGGAAATCAAAAATAATTTATGGCAGTAAAACGCGCACCGGCAATGCCTGATATTGAAATGTTTCCTCCGTTCGACGGATTTCCAAAAGAATGTATTCAGTTCCTGAAACAACTTAAGAAAAATAACAACCGCGAGTGGTTTGCGAAACATAAACCGGAGTTTGAAGACTTTGTGAAACTGCCGATGCAGTCGTTTATCGGCTCGATAAAGATGCCGCTTGCGAAGGTTGCGCCCGAGATTGACGCCGACCCGAAGCGGTCAATGTTCCGGATTTACCGTGACACCCGATTCAGTAAAAACAAGTTGCCGTACAAAACCCATGTCGCGGCGGTATTTCATAGGAAAGGGCATTGGGAAGAAAGCGCTGGTTTCTATGTTCATGTTGAACCGGGAACGATTTATGCCGGCGGAGGTATTTACATGCCGAACGGTGACCAGCTTAAAAAAATCCGCTCAGCAATTGCTAACAACGCTGATGAATTCCGATCCATCGTTGAAGGCAAGTCTTTCATCAAAACATTTAAGAAACTTGAAGGTGAAAAACTCCAGCGCGCACCGCTCGGATACCCAATTGATCATCCGATGATAGAATGGCTGAAGCACAAAAGCATTTTTACAGGAGTAGAGTGGGAAGAAAGCCGTTGTTATTCGGCAAAGTTTATCGATGATGTTGTTGAGATATACAAACAGCTTTATCCCCTCGTGAGATTTTTAAATAACGCCCTGCAGTAACCAACCGCCGGTCTGTGAGTAATCTAAGACGACATCTCCAAAGGTGATTTATGTCTTTGTTGAAAAAAATATTTTTACTGTTAGTCTCTTTCCTGCCTCACTGCACTCTTGCACAACGACAAACTGAATCAAAGCCTCTAACATTTTCTCATGCCGATTCATTGAGGGGTACGCTCTCTCCGGAACGAACATGTTACGATGTAAAATTTTATCATCTTGCCGTGAAAGTAGATCCTGAAAAAGAATTTATCTCCGGTTCAAACAAGATAGATTTTATTGTTGATTCAGCGTTTAGCAGGATGCAAATCGATCTCTTCAGAAACATGGAAATCGAAAAAATATTTTTTGACAACTCAACAGAAGTTCCGTTTGAGCGGGATTCAAACGCGACATTTATTTCGCTCCCGCAAGTATTGGAGAAAAACTCCGCTCATAGTATTACTGTGTTCTACTCCGGAAAACCGATTTCGGCGAAGGATCCTCCGTGGGCGGGGGGATTTACATGGCGAAAGGATTCAACGGGAAATCCATGGGTAGTTGTTACCTGCCAGGGAACCGGAGCAAGCCTCTGGTGGCCAAACAAAGATCATCAGTCGGATGAGCCCGATAGTATGCTTATCAGCGTTACTGTCCCGCCGGGGCTGCAGGATATTTCCAACGGACGGCTTCGCGAGGAAACAACAATGCCTGACGGATGGAAGCGTTTTGTTTGGTTCATAAGTTACCCGATTAATAATTATAACGTCACGCTTAACATTGGTAAATACGCGCACTTTTCAGATCAGTATACGAGCGGCGATAATAAGCTGACGCTCGATTATTATGTGCTTCCGGAAAATCTTGAAAAAGCAAAGAAGCAGTTCATGCAGGTGAAACCGATGCTGAAGTCGTTTGAGAAATACTTCGGTCCCTATCCATTTGTCCGCGACGGATATAAACTAATAGAGTGTCCACACAACGGGATGGAGCACCAAAGTGCCGTTGCGTACGGAAACCGTTACCTCGGTGGATATGTGGGAAGATCCTCTTCTGAAGTTGGATTGAATTTTGATTTCATTATCGTGCATGAGAGCGCACATGAGTGGTGGGGTAACAGCGTTACCTCTAAAGACATAGCCGATATGTGGATTCACGAAAGTTTTGGCGCGTATGCTGAGGCGTTGTACGTGGAAGACCGGTTCGGCCGCGAAGCATCCCTGCGGTATATCAACCGCAAGAAACAAAATGTCGGCAACAGGGTGCCTATCATCGGCATTTACAATGTGCACAAACAGGGCTCGGGCGACATGTACGATAAAGGACAGCTGGTGCTTAACACACTTCGCAGCGTTATTGATAATGACAAGCTCTGGTTCTCGATCTTGCGCGGCATCCAGGAAACATACAGGTATAGCACGATTACGACAGATAGTATCATTCAGTTTGTGAACATAACAACGGGAAAAGATTTTGGTTATTTCTTTGAACAATATTTGAAAAACTCTAAAATCCCCGTGCTGGAAGTTGTAACACGGAAGAAGGGCAATAAGGTGACGGTACGATACAGATGGAGTGCCGATGTTCCCGAGTTTAAGATGCCCGTAAAAGTAACAACATCAGAAAATAAACTTGAGTGGATTACACCGACAACAAAATGGCAAACGATGGAAGTCGGTCTCAACAAGCCGGAGAATTTTAAAGTTGCCGAGGATTTGTTTTATGTTGATCTGAAGCTGAATGCCGGATATGTTGACGAACGACTGAAGGAGTAATCAACGCGGAATGCGTCAAATATTTATTGCTGGATAGTTTTTACTTAATCTTTAGTAGCAACACTATCAGCAAGCCGCCGTGCGTTTTGCAGCATCATCTCCGCCCGCGGGAAACTATTGTTTATCTCCAGCACTTTGCGGAACCGGTCTGCCGCTTCAGCATATTTTTTTTGCGAAAACAATATTGCACCCAAAGCATATTGTGATACCGCGTCCAAAGAATCTATCCGTACCGCTTCCCTGAATTGTAAAAAAGCTTCATCCACCTTTCCCTGACTGCTCAGTGACCAACCGTAACTGTAATGTAACCCGCGGTAGGTTGAATCAAATTTAAGTGCCTCACCATAGTGATAATCAGCATTTTCAAAATCCTTTTTCCTGGTGTACAAAATGCCGAGGTTATGGTGGGCCTCCACATAATCCGGCTTGATGCGAACTGCTTCCCGCCATAACGATGCGGCTCTTGTATCGTTGCCCTGCTGAGCGAGAATTATAGCCAGATTGTTGTTCGCGAGCCAGTTGTTTTGTGTTACCTGAAGTGTGCGATCGAAAAGCGATTTCGAATCCTTCCAGTAGTTTAGCTGAGTGTTTGTACTAAACGCCATCACAGCCAGGATAACACACCCAACACCAAACAATATTTGTTTTCTCATGGTGGACCGAAGCGCAGAAATTTCCGAAATACCCCACGCAGCCATTATCGAAAGCCCGATAAGGGGAATGTACATATACCGGTATGCAATAAAATGCCACCCCACCTGCACAATGCCAATAACCGGGAGTAGTGTTCCGAGAAACCAAAACCACCCCACAAACAAATACGGTTTTATCTGACGAACCTTAATAACGATAAACGATATTCCAATAAGAAGAATTGCGGCGCCGGCAATTTGCCACACCGGCATCATTGTTCCGGGGTGAGGGTAAAAGATAACGATATCATCCGGCCAAATCGATTTCACAACATAATAACCATAGGCGGCGACCGCGTTTACTATCCTGGCGAAGAACGGCAATGTTTCTTCAGACCATCTCATCGAACCACCTTGCCTCTGAACGATAAACGTAATAATGCTCGATATAACAACGAGTGTGATCAACGGTAATTTCTCAACAATCAGACGTGAAATCGGTATTCCGCTAATTTTTCCGGGTGACTTTTCTTTTGAGCTGTTGTCATTAGCAATTTTATTGATGTTCAATCTTTTCAGGGGCCAGAAATCGAGCAGGAGCAATACGAATGGAATGGTAACAAGCATAGGTTTTGCCATCAATCCCAACGCGAGAGACACAATGACCGGGATGAATCGTTTGAATTCCGGTTTCTTCGAGTACCAAACGTATACCAACATAGTTGTTATCCAGAAGAATGCGCTCAGGACATCTTTTCGCTCGGCAATCCATGCAACAGATTCAATATGTGTTGGATGTAACGCGAATACTCCTGCTACGAAAGCGCTCTTCCATTGTGTGCCGGTCATGTAACTACAAACCAGAAACAGTAAAACAGTGTTCAGAATGTGGAGGAAAAGATTAACAGTGTGATAGTAGCCGGCATTCAAACCGGCAATGGTATAATCCAACATGAGCGATAGCCATGTCAACGGATGCCAGTTGGATGCAGATCCAGTTGTGAACGCCCATCGGATATTTTCTGTGGTCAACCCCTTCTGTACATGTTGATTGTTGGTAACATACACATCATCATCATAATTATAGAAACCGAATTCCTGCACATTGGAATAGGTGATGAAGGTAATGACAATCAGTGAAAAAACGATTGCGACAGATTGTTTGTTAAACAATGAGCCAGACTTCATGAGCCGAAAACAGGTGGCGATTATTATAGCATCAGAAATTAATTGCAGGAAAGATAATTAAAAAGCAGGCAAATTGCAGATGAGATACATGCAGACAGCTACTTCACAACCATCATAGATTTTACTTCCTGGAACGCTCCGCTTTGTAATCTATAATAGTATACACCTGCTGGCAAATCTCCCGCATCGAATGTTACCTCGTGATAGCCGGGGGTGAACGAGCCGTCGGCAAGCGTTTGAATTTCCCTGCCGAGCGTGTCATACACTTTTATCTCCACGGATTCCCCGTTTGTGGTGAAGGCGATCTTCGTCGACGGGTTGAACGGATTGGGATAATTCTGGCGTAAACCCAATGCCATAGGTTGTGATGAAATTGGTGTAACGATATCGCTGTTGATAATGGGAAGCTGGGGATCCTTTCCTGTCCTTCTGTAAATAAGCGGCAGAGATTGGAATCCACTCAGCAATAATGTATCCAGTTCAGCTTGCGGAACACCGAACCAGTCTTTGAGCAGTGAAGCATATACACTTCTAAAGTCATGTGTCATTGGAATATTGTCATTGACTGTAGCGGAAGCGGGAAGGATGGGGTTTGCACCAAGAACATTACCGTGGACCGGTTTTCCGAAAATAAACTGAGGGGCAGATGTGCCATGATCAGTTCCGAAACTTGAATTCGATTTGATGCGCCTTCCGAACTCGGAGAATGTCATTCCGACAACTCTTCCATCAACACCGAGCAATTTCAAATCATCCTGAAATGCGAAAATGGCATCATTCAGTTTTCCCAGAAGATTCGCGTGGTTTCCAACTTCTGTTCCCAGTGTTTGATCAATTTGCGCCGAGTGCGTATCGAACCCACCCAAATTAACGACGTAAATTCTTGTTTTTAAACCGCCGGCAATTAATTGAGCTACAATCTTTAACTGATCGGCCAATGAATTTTGTCCCGCTGCCGGATACAAAAGTGAAAGATTGCTTGCGCTGTTTGCTGCGTTTGTAATGACTGTAGCGTATTGCTGTGTCTGCTGTGCAACCTGACGGATAAACGTAAGTTCATGTCCCGCCGGCGTGTTGGGCGCCGTATCAACTCCGCCGCTCACGAGTTGATAAAATGAAGTCGGACTGGTCAACGCCATTCCCATGGAAACTTCAGGCCCCTGTAAGCCGAGTGATACAACCGAGCCGATTTGAATCGCGAGAGGATCCGGAGAAACGGCATTCGGATATCCGTTTGGATAATCGGGATATTCTTCATCGAGATACCGGCCCAACCATCCGGAGGTTAATGTTTGGTCTGAATCGGAAGCCGTCAGCCAGATGTCGGTTGCGCGGAAGTGGGAAAAGTTCGGATTGGGATAACCGACGCTTTGAACGACTGCAAGGTTTCCCACCTTATAAAGATCCCGCAATTTATGCAAAGAAGGATGAAATCCGGTTTTTTCAGTGAGCTTAAGAACTTTATTTTCAGCGATTGCGATGTTCCCCCGTGCCGCCATCAGCGCGGGATATTGATCGAGGGGAATGACGGTGTTTAATCCATCGTTGCCGCCGTTGAGCTGAATCATCACCAGCACATGATCGGTTTCGGTTGCGGCACCGACAAGGCTTTCGAGCACGGGTCCGCGTCCGTATGCTTTAAATGTAAATCCTCCCAACAGCATAGGAAGAATTGAAACAGGAACGGTTCGTCTGAGAAATGATCGTCTCTTCATGTTCGTCTCTCCGTTACATCAGCTGATATTCAGCCATGCTCATCATGAACTTCAGCAAATCCTGAAGCTTCATCTTGACGGCGTTCATTTTTGTGGTATTCGTCGGGTCGGTGATGTAATCATTCCACTCGATTGTCCATTCGTAATCGGGTAACCCCGGGATAAGTGTTTCTTTCAGAAATGCTTTCTGGTTGGCGGTAGTGGCAATCGGAAACAGATACCATGCAAACTCATCGATAAGAATATTCGGATCGGATGGGTTTGATACCTGCATGGCAAACGCAATCGGATCAATAGCTAGGGTAAAGCTATTTTGACGATAACCCGTCGTTGCCTGTGTGTCGGTAAACTCTGTTCGCTTCGGGAGTGTGTCGGAGTTTATCCACAACTCATGAAATTGCGGTACCTGGTAGTATGCCGGCCAACCGGCCACATTCGGAGGATCGTGAAGCACCATCTGCATGATTTCAGCCTGTTCCCAGATATATTTCCAGTGATTGTACTGTCGCGTGAGATTTGAGGAATCAGGAAACGTTACATTGAACGTCCGCATCGTTCCGATGGTGAAGTCAATCGGATTTTTTATTACACATCCTACATTCACGTTATCATAGAAATGCGCGCTCTTAAATAAAGTTTCAAGAACGGGAATGATTTCATAGTTATTGTTCCGGAACACAGTTGCAAGCGGGACAATCACATTTGCTTCTGCGGCGTCATCAATCAGATAGTACACAAACCAGCGGTAAAGTTTTCGGCAAATGTATTTCGCGGTTTCCTGTTGGGCAAAAATCATATTGAGAAGATCGTCAACCTCCAGCGCGCCGTTTGTGCCGGATTGTCCGGTGATGACGGTATTCTGATAGGCAGAGGAGAATTGTTTGTTGGTTTGGTCGTGCCTGCTTGCGGTAAAATAAGATTGAAATGTTGTGCTATTGTCTCGCCAGCCGGTAAGCACTTTTGCGGCAGCAATGACGTCCTGCTCCGTGTAATTAGTGTAATTGCCCGGAGCGATTTCCGGTCCTTTACCAATCGTAAACAACTCCTGAAGTTCACGGCCGTAATTTTCGTTTGGACTTCCGGCAGTATTGGTGTTGCCGTTCAGGTAACGAAGCATCGCGCAGTTGAGTGTTACAAGCTTGGTAAGGTTTTTAAAGTTTCCCAGAGCATTTTGACGAAGCAGGTCGTTGTAACGGTATGTATGTCGTGCGTCTTTGATATCCGTTGTCTCAGTCGCGAAGTGGTTATGCCAGAAGAGCGTCATCTTCTCATGGATGGAAACCTGTTGTGCGAGCATCTGACTTGTCCACCATGAACGGAGGGAGGTATGGCGGCCGCCATTATAATCGGATGTCGGCGCGTTTATCCATGTGGTGCCGACCGGAACATCGAGATCGTTTGCGTTTGTGCTTAACGGCGGCGGGGGGATTGGCTGGTTTGTCAGAAGCATGGTGACAATATCATTCATGGAGTACGAAGAAAGATTCTCCACATCCTGACGTCTTACGCCAAACATTGTGCGGCGCAAGAGATGGCGGATCTGATCTTCTCCCCATGGCCCGGCGTACGGCTCGATGCCGGCAAGACTCCGCGCAACCTTCGGGAGTTCTTTGTTTGCGAATTGACTCGGCTCGCCTATGGTTTGACGCGGAACGTCAGCATCTTCCGTGACGACGACAGGAATAGTCTTCGAAATAAAGTCACGTCGTTTCATACTCAACCTCACAGCACAAAATGTAGTAATGTATTATTCCATCCACCGGTAGGAAGTCGCGCAATAACTCCTCTCACTGCACTGTGGATGATGCACATGTTGTTTTGTCGAACGACCATACATGTGCGGGCATGCATTTACACTGCTATATGGTAGAAAAATTTTTTGGCAGTGTCAAGGCCGGTGTGAAATAACACGACCAGAACCCATGGAAAACGCCCTGATTTTCCCATTAATGTGAATTGTGTGTTATAAAAAATTGAGGATGGCAAAGCAGGTTTGTCTTTTGATATTTCATTCCTATATTATGCGCAAATATTAACATTGAAAGGGATAACGGTATGAAACATATTATTGTCGGCGGAATAGTCGGTGGAATTATTTTATTCTTGTGGGGATGGTTGTCGTGGACTGTGTTGCCGTTGCATAATGCCAGCGTGCGCACAATTGAAAACGAAGACCGTGTTGCGGAAGTGCTTTCAACATCAATCGGAGCTCACGGTGTGTATCAGCTTCCTCATGCACCCGATCAGAATGCCGACATGTCTGCGGAAGAACTGCAGATAGCGATGGATGACTGGACAAAAAAATACCAACAGGGGCCGCTGGCGATGATTGTGTATGATCCACGCGGCGCGGATCCGATGATGCCATCATTAATGATAAACGGATTCATTATAAATGTCCTTGCCGCAATGATGGTGGTCTGGTTGCTATCACGAAGTACGGCAATGACAGCTTCGCTTGTCGGCCGCATTTCATATTGTGGTGTCATCGGGGTTTTAATTTCATTCTGTTCTCACCTTATGATGTGGAACTGGATGAACTTTCCGCTGGATTATACCACGGCAATGGTTGCGGATACAGTGATTGGCTGGCTTCTCGCGGGAGCGGGCATTGGAGCAATTGTGAAAGCGCCGGCTTCGGCAGCAACCGCGTGAAACTTGGCGTGAGAAAATATTTATTCGGTTTGGTGTGCGTAATCGTTGCTCTGTGGTTTTGTTATTCGACGGCAACCGCGCAATCAGGCGAGAAAAAATCTTTAACGACAATTATTCTCGTCCGCCACGCCGAAAAGGATACGATGAAAACCGATCCGCCGCTGTCCGCAACAGGATGGAGCCGTGCCCGGCTTTTCGCGCGCATGTTTAAAGACAGCGGCGTGCGCTCGACTCATTCAACCCAGTACCGTCGCACAATTGATACGATGCAACCGCTCGATTCATTGCTGAAGATTACGAATGAAGTTATATCTGTTGATCGCGACAGCATTGAACAGCATTCTGTTTTTATGGCAAAACATTTTTTATCCGATCATAACGGCGAGACCGTCATCATGGCGAGCCATAGCAACGTGATTCCGTCGATTATTAAAGCTCTTGGAATTGAAACAGAAGTAACGATAGACGAGAGTGACTATACAAATGTGTTTATTGTTACTGCAGGACAGAATGTGAAAAGCGCAATGGTGAGGTTACGGATAGAATAGGTATCCAAGGCTAAAGCCCTGTGTCTCACACGTTTACCAACCCCATGCTGAAGCATGGGGTTTTATTTTTATCTGTCCGATTATCTGCTGTTGTTCTATTAATCCGTTGTCTTGGGAGGTATTTCGTAGAGCTTTATCGCAGGATTCTTCTCGATGAAATAATTTAATCCCCACTCGCCGGTAAAGAGAATTGCAATTTGCCCTTCGCTGTTCTGTACCAGTGCGGCACCGGTCGGAAGTATGTTTTCGGAGAGTTGTTCTTTGCTGATTGCCGGATCTACCCAGCGGAGAAGTTTCCATTCCGTCTGCTCAAGTCGTGACTCGGCACCATACTCGCTTTCCAATCTGTACTGTACCACTTCAAACTGCAATGGTCCGACAGCGGCAAGTATCGGAACACGTTGCGCCGCGTTTGTCCGTTGAAGTCCTTGCACAACTCCCTCCTGTAACAACTGATCAAGTCCTTCCCTGAACTTTTTGAATTTCGAAGGGTTTGGGTTGTTCAGCATGACAAACACTTCAGGAGGAAAGTGTGGGATTTCATCATACACGATCTTTTCATCTTCAGTTAAGGTATCTCCGATTCCAAAATCCTGTTGTCCGACAAATCCTACGATATCTCCGGCATACGCCTCTTCAACAGTTTCCCGTGATTGGCCGAAAAGTTTGCTTGCGTTGGAGAGCCTGACTTTTTTACCCGTGCGCGCGTGGGTTACCGTCATATCTCGTTCAAATTTTCCCGAGCACACACGAAGGAACGCAATCCGGTCACGGTGCCTCGGATCCATGTTTGCCTGAATCTTAAAAATGAATCCGGAAAACTTATCGTATTCGAGGGGGATGACATTCCCGTTGCTTGCCCGTGTTCGCGGCGAACCGGCATAGCGAAGAAAACCATCCAGCAATAACTGCACACCGAAATTGTTGCGCGCGCTTCCGAAGAAGACCGGGGTTAATTTTCCGTTCAGAACTGCGTCTTCGTCGAACGATGTGCCGGCGTGATCAAGAATCTCCAGCTCTTCCTTTACTTTATCCAATATTTTATCATCAAGGCGATCGGTAACCACCGAATCGTTCATATCAGAAATGCTGACTGGAGCGCGGTAGGCTCCGCCGGTGGTGAGTTCAAATAAATGAACATGCTTTTCCTGGCGGTCAAACACACCGCGAAACTCAAAGCCGGTGCCCAATGGCCAGTTCATCGGAAAATTATGAATGCCGAGGACTGTCTCAAGCTCGTCAAGAAGTTCAAGCGGGTCCTTTGTCGGGCGGTCGAGCTTGTTCATGAATGTAAAAATCGGGATTTCCCGCCGCTTGCAGACTTCAAACAGTTTTCGCGTCTGTTTCTCGATACCTTTCGCGGCGTCAATCACCATGACAACCGCATCGACGGCGGTAAGGACACGGTATGTATCTTCGGAAAAGTCCTGGTGGCCCGGCGTGTCGAGAAGGTTGATGCGGTAGCCGTTATAATCGAATTGCAGAACAGTCGAGCTGATTGAGATGCCACGCTTACGCTCCAGTTCCATCCAGTCGGACGTGGATTGCCGCTGATTCTTCCTGGCAGTGACCGAGCCGGCAAGCTGAACCGCGCCGCCGTAGAGGAGGAATTTTTCCGTCAGCGTTGTCTTACCGGCATCGGGGTGTGAAATAATGGCAAATGTCCGCCGGCGTTGTATTTCTTCTTTCAGTCCCATCTGTAAAAATAATTGAAATCATTGTAATAAAACAAAATGTCATTGCAGCCGCTGTACATGGTTACAATGACATTGTTGCGGAACTAATATACGAAATTACCGCAAATGTTCTAAATATTTATCCATCGGTGCGTTGCATGAATCCCGTTTCAGATATCACGAGGTTTTCGTTTTCCCGATATTAAGCATTGCAAGTGCGATCCCCGCAAGAAACCATCGTGCGGCAGTATCAAAACCTTCTATGATTGTAAAAGTGATACCGTACCCAAACCAATTCCATTGAGGAATGCTCTTGGCTGCAAAAATTATCAGAGCGATAAGTTCAACAAACAGGATAACGTTCCAGAACGACATTTCTTTTGTTCTCGCGAGAAGCAAACAGACAAAAAGCGCGGAGAGCAAATCAGTGAGGAATTGAACAATCATATTGACCTTTACGGATCCCATTTCGCCGAGACGGATGGAGGCAAGAACAAATGGCCCGTTTTTCATTCGTTCCGCGACAGCCTGTTTCTCTGTTTCGGTTGCCATGGTTGATGGGCTGTACGGGATAAAATATAATCCTGACACCGGAGCGTTTTCCAGGATAGCCTGCACAACAGCGTCTTCGTTATCAAATCCCAAAACAGAAGTATTGTAAATCGGCAGAAGCGTATGTGAAATCCATCCCCACAAAAAGAGGATTACTCCTCCGATAAGCGTGCCGAGGAGTACATTTTTTGTCAGCATAGCGTTGCTCCTTTCTGGATATTGGGAAACGATAGTGTGCGGAATTTGTAAGAAGGTAATTCAAATCCTATCAATCTGCAATAGCTCCCCCGGATTGATATTAAAATAAAGTTTGAATACATTCATTCCAATTCATAAAGAAAACATGGATCCAAAATCTTACAGGAAGCCGGTCATGCGTACATTTATCGTTTTACTCCTCTTGGGGTTTGTCCAGAGTTCATTTTCTCAATCCAACCTTACCGCCATCAAATGCGGAAAACTTATTGACGGGAAAGGCGACAAGGCGATAGAGAACGCTGTCATCATTGTTGAAGGAAGCACCATCATAGAGGTCGGCAAAAATCTTTCTATTCCTTCCTCCGCAACAGTTGTTGATCTTTCTCAATCAACCGTGTTGCCGGGGCTTATCGACTGCCACACACACGTATTACTGCAAGGTGATATCACTGAAGATGATTACGCTGAGCAAATTCTTAAAGAATCAATTCCGTATCGCACACTCCGCGCCTCGCGCGCCTGCAGGATTGCGTTGATGAACGGATTTACAACAATCCGAGACCTTGAAACTGAAGGCGCGATGTATGCCGATGTTGATCTTAAGAAAGCGGTTGAGAAGGGGATCATTGATGGTCCGCGTATGTTTGTAGCGACACGTTCTATTAATACAACAGGTCATTACCTGTTAAGCAACAAAACGTATGCGTGGGAACTGCACATGCCGAAAGGTGTGCAGGAAATTACAGGCGTGGATGAGGCGCGCCGCGCGGTACGTGAGCAGATTTCTTATGGTGCGGACTGGATAAAAATTTACGCCGACCGCGGTTATTATCAGCTTCCCGATAAATCATACCGCAGCAGCGCGAACTTTACAATGGATGAAATTATGGCAATTGGTGACGAAGTGCGCGTTTCGAGAAAGAAATTAGCCGCGCACGCAGTTACGCGCGATGGAATCATTCCTGCCATTAACGCCGGTGCGCTTTCAATTGAACATGGATTCGGCATGGACGATGAATGTATGCGGCTTATGGCGCTGAAAGGCGTCTATTGGTGTCCCACGATTACTGTTAACGAATGGGTTGCTGAAGGTCGAGCCGCCGCGGGAAATCCGATCAATAAAATGTTCAGTGAAACTTTGCCGAATACTTTCAAGCGGGCGCTCAAAGCAGGAGTCAAAATCGCGTTTGGTACAGATGTTGGAGGGTTTGACTGGAGTGAAAATGAAGCAAAAGAATTTTCCTACATGGTGAAGTGGGGTATGACCCCTATGCAAGCCATCAAATCAGCAACAACTGCGGCGGCAGACTTACTTGGGATGAAAGGGAAGTTGGGAGAGATTTCACCTGGTGCTATAGCCGATATTGTTGCAGTGAAAGAAGATCCGCTGAACAATATTAGTGAGCTTGAGCATGTGCACTTTGTGATGAAGAATGGAAAAATCTACAAGGATGAAAAGTGAAATTTACTTGGCGGCAGCAATTTCAGTGTCAGCAGTAATTTCTTCCGAAGGCTCTTTTTCATAGACCGGTTCTGCTTTTTTTTCTTTTGAGAAGAACGTGTACATCGCCGGAATGACAAACAGAGTCAGAACCAATGAAAAGAATAACCCGCCGATAACAACAATTCCCATAGAAACACGGCTCTTCGCGCCGCCGCCAAGGGCAAGCGCGATGGGAAGCGCGCCGAGAATGGTGGCAAGACTTGTCATTAAGATCGGCCGGAAGCGCGCAGTCGCCGCAATCTGAACGGCTTCTAGAAGTTTTAATCCTTTTTCCTTTTGCTGATTGGCAAATTCAACAATCAGGATTCCATTCTTTGTAACCAAACCGACCAACATGATAATACCGATTTCGCTAAAGATATTCAGCGTTTTACCAAAGATCCAGAGTGAAAGTAACGCCCCCGCAAGCGCAAGCGGCACCGTGAGCATAATGGTGAACGGATCAACAAAACTTTCGAATTGCGCTGCGAGCACGAGGTAAATCAGCATGAGGGCGAGAATAAATGCGAACAAAATATTGGAAGAGCTTTCAGCGTAATCACGCGATGGTCCGCTGAGTGCGGTGGTGAATGATTCATCCAACACTTTCTTCGCTATCCGGTTCATCTCATCAATGCCGTCGCCGATTGTTTTTCCCGGTGCAAGTCCGGCTGTGACTGTAGCCGATTTAAAACGATTGAAATGATATAACTGCGGCGGAGCGCTTTGTTCTTTTAGTGTTACAAGATTATCAAGCTGAACCAGTTGTCCCTTATTGTTGCGGACATAGAGCGATGTTAAATCGAGAGGTTCGTCACGGTCACCGCGGTTTACCTGTCCTATAACCTG
>CAZFXS010000005.1:0-253823 GCA_964523395.1 uncultured Chlorobiaceae bacterium
TCCCCCGAAAGTGAAACCACAGCGGTGTCAAACGCAGGACCCGAAATGGAAATATCAGAAATTGAGTGCGACCATGTCCAGCTTTGAGGAACGATACACCGGATCCGGTGCAATGCATACCCGGTATCGCCGGCGACAGTAAGCGTCAACAGAGGAACGTGCTGATTATTGAAAACTTTATTGGGAGTAATAGAAACATTTCCAGTCCCATTACCGCCAACTCCAAACGCTGGCTCGGGAACACTCTGTGTGTTTTGCGGATTCCGTCCATGTGTTTGAGCGACAAAATCAACAGAGTTATTATCGGTATCATATCCATTCCCCTGAATGAAATGCTTACCTCCGGTCGCAAGCGAATCGGCAGTGGAAGTTGCAAATGCCTTTCGCTCAACACTATTATTACCTGTGGCGGAACCAGAAAAGGGAGAACCTTCAGGATCATTGGCGGTAGCGCCGTAACCGACTTTATCTATTACATTTTGGGTGTTATCAATCAAACGCAAATGACCAACACTTGAAATACCTGCAGCCGGTGTCCAGAGATCTGAAGTATAATCCGGTATTACCGAACCGATATAGCCTGTATTTGCAACCAAAAAGTACCCATGAGGCGGGATAACCAATCCTTGCGGAAAAATGGCTTTATCAACCCATGTGGTACCACTCGAGGTTTTGTACTGAACAGCCCACCCTTCGAGCACAATATCGCTTTCAGTCGGATTATAGAGTTCGACAAACTCATCCTGCCCGGAAGAAGCACCTTGCGCGGCAAACTCACTGATCACTGCATGATTGGCGGTTTGCCCAAACAGGGTACTGCAAAATAGAAAAGTAAAGAAGAGAGAGAGAGTAAATTTCATAACATCCTTGTAGTTTTTAGTGCATGATCGTCTGAAGGTAGTACCAATCTATAAATATTCATGGAAAATCCAATTAACATCGCTCAAATAACTTGATAAAATGGTATTTTCTGAGTATACTTGCATGAAGCAAAAGGAACTCCGCCCGCAACAACCAATTTTCTTTTAATTCATTTTATGGCAATTAACCGGCTCCGTTGCATGTGGTTTTTACTTGTCGCCTTCTTTTCAATGGCTTCACTTTCCCTTGCTCAGTCTTCCTCCGAAATTACCTGGTCTTTACCAATTCAAATTTCACATGACTCAGTAACATCAACCCTACCAAAGATAGCAGTTTCGGGAGACACGATTCACCTGATCTGGTTCGGGTTTGATACGCTGGGAACTATTGAGCAGGATGGAATTCAGTACAGCAGAAGTGTCGACAGCGGAGCTTCCTTCAGCATGCCGCAAACATTATTCCCGTTTGAATTTTTGTTTTCTGACGCGAAAATTGCATTGTCACAGGAACACTTTTACGTCGTCGCATCCGGGGTCATCGATACTTTTTCCGGAACATTCCTTCTCTTAAGCAGTGATGCCGGAATAACTTGGCACCCCCCAATCTACCTGCAGTCACTTTCTTCCCCATTACTGATTGCCGCAAAAGACTCGATGGTGTTTGTTCACACGTTTAATTTTATGACAAATAGTTACACCATGCTTAGAAGCGTTGACTATGGAACAACGTGGAATATCATGACCAACTCTATGCCGAAACTCGACGACATGTTGTACAGCAGAGGGGCTCTTCACGGAGTCGGGAGATTAGCATCGCGTATTAACGAAGAGATAGGCTATTATTACAGCCCCAACGATGGAATAAGTTGGGCAACGCTGGATTATTTGTCCGCAGAAGATGTCACCAGGTCAATCAACGGTAAGATAGCGACAAATGAACGCGGCCATCTGTTCGTCGTCTGGTCAGACACAGGCACCGTCGTAACCCGAAGCAGCAGAAACAATGGCGGATCGTGGACTCCTCCCATTGTCATTTCCTCTGATATCGGGACAGTGATTACATCTGTCTCGGCGAGCAAGGAGTTTGTTGCCGTAGCATGGGACAAAGACGTCAGCGGACTGGGCGGAATCGGTTTGCGGTCAAGCAACGATTACGCGCAAACTTACTTTCCGATTAACACTCCCACGGCAGGTTCAACTGCCCGCGAGCCAAATGTTGTATTCAGCGGAAACAGATTGCACGTCGTGTGGCAGGAAGTGATTAATGGCGATGTAGAAATATTTTACCGGCAGGGTTCGGTAGAAGATAATCCTGACCTTGTTTCGCGACCACCGAGAACGTTTCTCCTGCGGCAAAATTTTCCAAACCCATTTAACGGTACGACGCGGATTGAATACAACCTCCCTGTGGACGAGGCCGGGAATATCATCCCGCACGATGTTACACTTGAACTGTATAACATCCTTGGCCAAAAAGTCAAGACTGTTTTCCGCGAAACACAGTCCTCAGGCCGGTATATCTATTATCTTGAAGCGGTGGATTTACCCACGGGTATGTACCTGTACAGGATTTCCACTCCGTTACTCTCAGAAACAAAAAAGCTTATCATTGTCCGATAAGCTTTTGTTGTCAACTCTCCGTAGTATGTAAATGTTATTTCATCTTTTCGATTGCACTGATTTCCCGCAGCAAATCTTTTTTGGTAAACCGCGATTTGCTCATAATCGTTGAGATAAATCCTGCCATCTGTTCTTTTGTGTCTTCATCAACATCCATCGACGTGAGGATAATAATCGGCGTATTCCGCGTTATCGGTTGTTGCTTCAGCTGATAGGCTACGTTGAATCCGGAGATATCGGGCATGATGAGGTCAAGAATAATCAGATCCGGGTTTTCAGAACCTGCCAGCCGGACGCCTTCCTTACCGTTCATTGTTTTAATAACTTCGTACCCTTCAGCTTCAAGGATGACTTGAATTAATTCCGCCGCGGTCTTATCATCATCAATAATCAGGACTTTCGGATGTTGTTTTTTCGCGGGCATTTTCATCGGAATCTTCTGCAACGCGCTCAGCAATTCATCTTTGTTCACCGGTTTCACAAAATAATCAACGGCGCCCATACTGAATCCGAGTTTCTTCTCATCAGTAATAGAAATAATGATAATGGGAATATCTTTACAGATCGGGTGGCGTTTTAATTCTTTGAGCACCTGCCAGCCGTCTTTTATCGGCATGATCATATCGAGCGTGATAATGTTCGGCTTCAACCTTTTGGCTTTTTCGATACCTTCCGCGCCATCCTTTGCGATTTCCGTTCTATACCCGGCTTCCTGCAAATACATTTGTATCAGCTGGCCTGCCTGGTTATTGTCTTCGATAATAAGAACAAGCGGTTTCTCTCCGTTCGGCAGCATGGCAGGTTGTTCGCCCATCATTCGGATCAGCTGATCAGCCGATTCCACAACTTCTCCCGCGACAATCATCGGAATCCGGAAACGGAAGGTGCTTCCTCTTCCCCATTCGCTTTCCACGGTGATATGTCCGCCATGCAACTCCACCAGGCGTTTGGTGATAACCAAGCCGAGGCCTGTGCCTTCCTTGGCGCCTTTCGCATTTTTTCCCTGCTGAAACGCGTGGAAAAGCTTTGCCAGATCTTCGGGTTTAATGCCGACGCCTTCGTCCTTCACCTCAACTTCAATTTCATTGACGAACCGTTTAACGCTGACAGTCACCCGTCCGTCGCGATTGCTGTATTTTACGGCGTTCGAAACAAGGTTAACGAGAATCTGTTTAAACCGGGTCTGATCGACAACAAGCTGGTCGACATCGGGCGCGACTCTGAATTCCAGGGAGACATTTTTCTCCTGCATTGCCGCCTGCATCACCCGCTCGATGCTTTCCTTGAAGAAGGAGACAGGATACGCTTCGACATGAAGCTCCATTTTTCCCGCTTCGATTTTCGAAAGATCAAGAATATCATTGATCAAGCCCTGCAGATGCTTCCCGCTTACATTGATGTTCTTCATGAAATCCTGGACTTTTTCCGGCGGAAGCATTTTCATATCCGATGTAAGGATTTCAGAGAAACCGACAATGGCATTCAGCGGAGCACGTAATTCATGGCTAAATGTGGCAAGAAAGCGTTTCAGTGTTTCGTTTGCATCATCGGTCTTCTTCTTTTCATTTTCCAACTCGATATTTTTGATGGTGATCTCATCCATCAAACGCTTCCGGCTCATACCGATAGAAAGTTCGTTGGCAATAATCGAGAGAAGCTTCAATTCTTCTTCGACATATCTGTCAACTTTCGGCGAGAGGACTTCCAGAACTCCCTGAAGTTCATTTTGCACCATCAACGGGATGGAAATGAGTGTTCTCAGTTTAAGCTGATCTGTTTCTGTAAGGAAATACGCGGCTATAGAACTGCGGGCAAGCTCATCGGTCACAATGACTTTACGAGCCAGCGCTGTCTGCACCGCAATGGTAGTCGATTTCTCATGGACAATCTGATGTTCAACTTCGGGATCAACGCGCACATCAACAAGTGACGGTGCCATTAAATGCAGAAGCGCGGACCGGGAATCGTAACGGTAAATGCAGACAAACTTTGAAGGAATTTCCATGAACTCGGCAATTCGCTCACCTGCGCTCAAGCACAACTCGTCAAGGTGGGGAGCGATATTGATGACATGCGAAACCTCCATCAGCATTTCTTTTTGCCGCTGCTGACGTTTTTGTTCCGTAATATCCTGGAAGAATACCGATATGCCGCTGTCCGTAGGATAAATCCTGATATCGTACCACGCTTCAAACCGCTCGTCGCGGTAGGATGTCTCAAAACTCTGGTAGAGTTTCTTTTCCATTGCCAGTCTGTACTTTTCTCCGAGCTCAGCATCCTTGGCATTGGGGAAGATTTCAAAAACATTTTTACCTAACACATCTTCACGTTTGAGTCCTGTCCCTTCTTCCGCCGCCCTGTTCCAATAGGTAAAAACATAGTTACAATCCAGCGCAAAAAAACCGCCGGAGATACCTTCAAGTATTTCTTCGTACTTTTGAGAGGAACTCATGAATTGAGCCTTTGAATTTGAAAGAAAAGAAGAACTTTTACAATCTATTAAAATTTGCCTGTTTTCATCAAACGCTGTAAGCTTACGTAAATTTATAATAAGATGCAAGCGTAATATTAAGCAAGGCTTGAGGTGATTTTAGCAATTATTGATTTTATTTAAGGACAGGTTATTCACACTTTATCAAGTCATAAAAACCCTTATTTTGGACGCAATAACTCAGTTTTATTCAGTTATCCACAAATCGAATAAAGTCCAAATTGAGAAACCTGTCGAAATTTTAAGGTCTTGGAAGGATTACTTAAACAGCCTGCTCCCGGGAGATCAAACATTTGTGATTTTTTTGGTAGGTACAGCTCTCACAAATATCCATAGTACGGTCAAAATTATTCTGTTTGATTTTCTTTATACATGATTCTACTTCACGTTCAAATTCCTGAAAATCCTTTTTTCCGAAAACAAAATGGACCGGCTTATCAGGATGGCGAAGCAGAAGCAGGGTTGCAGTCACTTCATTTTGTCCGCTCCATTTGTGGACAAGATACGCATACACTGCCAGCTGTGGTTTGTGAACAAGTGCCCGTGATTGTATTTGGCCGGCGCTGACTTTATCAGTTTTGTAATCTACAATAGACCAGGTCCCGTCAGAAGTTTTATAGATCCTGTCAATAATCCCCGTCAAATAATCTTCATGAAAAATTGTGTTGAGGCAAAACTCTGTCCTGGATTCGGCAGCGGCCAGGACTTTTTTTCCAAAGGACGACGAAACAAAGCTCATAACATTGCTTGTTACCGAGTCAATGAGCAAGGATGTCTTGCCATCATCCCCTGCAGAGAGCAACTGCATTACCATTTTTCTTATCTCTGTTTCGGAAACTGATTCACCCTGAATGGCCTGAAGAACCGCGTGCGTAAGCGACCCCTCTATTTCTCCTTTTATTTCGTCGGAAGCCTCTTCTTCTTCATGGAAATCATACGGAACCGCGGAAACCTCAGGCAACCCAAGCAAATATTTCAAATAATATTTAGACGGGCACTCCACAAAAGTTTTAATTTGCGTCGCAGAAAAAATCTCTCCCTGCGTTGTACCCGGTATTGGAAGGATAAATTTGCCTCCATCGGGTTTTTCCCGATTCAACCGCTGTGTCAGTAGCCCCGGTTGAAGCACGGGTACATTATTTACCGAGAAATGCACATCAAGCGTCCGGGTTTCGGTTGTCAATCGGTACCCGCTATCGCCTTTTCGAAGAACATTCAATGACCGGTTTTTGAAACTCACCGGACCGGCAGAAATCGCAGCCGGGTTTACATCCATCGCCTCCAATGCCCAGCTGAGGTATGAGGGCTTTTTCATTTTTTCTTCAATTTTCCCCGATACGACAACCATATCTCTCGCCCTGGTCGCTCCAACGTAGAATATCCTCTGTTCCTCGGCATCAATTTTCAACCTGTTGCGGTATTGTAGAAACTCATAAAATGGAGTAACAGCTTTTTCGTCCAGATTATTTTCTTTTGTTACACTAAACCCTATTCCGCAATCAGGATCTATCAGCGGAGCGGTGTCATACTGAAACTGTTCGTGCGCGAACGGCAAGAAAACGACGGGAAACTCAAGCCCTTTGGCAGCATGAATGGTCATCACCTGAACACAGTCATGCTGCGTATCGACATTTGCCTGGCCTTCCCGCGGTTGGTTTTCTACCAGCGACTTCAGGCGTTGAACGAAATCGTACAATGCATGCAAACCTCTCCCTTCAAAATTCCGTGCGAGGTTAACAAGTTTGTCGATATTGGAGGAGTGCTGGTCTCCCTGTTCAAACCCTGCGACAGACCCCCGCCAACCGGTTTTTCCCAATATTCTCTGCACAAGGAAAGGAATGGAAAGCCTGTTCGCAAGACGGATATCTTCATGAAGAAGGGCAACCGCTCTTCGAACCGATGTTTTTCCGGATGACCGCTCTGCGTAACGAAGTGTCTTTCCCCAGAAAGTACCAGCATGGTTGCTAAGCGAGATTTCAAAAAGGTCTGCATCCGAAATATTGAAAAACGGAGAACGCAAAATTCCGGCCAACGCCACATCATCTTCTCTGCTAAGAAGAAATGAAAAGTAATTCAGGATATCAAACACTTCCTGCGTCTGATAAAAACCAATCCCGCCGGTAAGCCGGTATGGAATTTTACGGGAAGCAAGACCCAGCTCAATCTCCGCAACATGCTTCCTGTTCCTGAGCAATATCGCAATGTCCTTACACATTACAGGACGGGAACTTTCACCATGACCTTCATAAATCAAATGCGCGCTTTGGATAATATGCTGAATGCGACCGGCAACCATGGCACATTCTTGAGCAACCGGATTTTCATCGCCATCATTATTCAACATGAGAAACTCCACTCTGCCTTCAGCGTCGTTCATGCGGCCTTTTACAATATTGGCATGAGGGATTCCGTGCATTTGTGATTCCTCGCCCATAATGTGCGAGAATATGAGGTTCACAAACAGCGCAATATTTGACAGCGGGCGAAAACTTTCGGCAAGAACGACCTCTTCTCCGGTATGCGTATGATGCAATCCCAGGATGTCTTCCTTGGCTTTTTCGAACATCTCGACTTCGGCATTGCGAAAACCGTAAATTGACTGCTTGGGATCACCGACAATGAACAGGTTCCCCTGTTTGTACTCTGAGATAAGAAGCATAAGAATTTCATATTGCAGCCTGTTGGTATCCTGAAATTCATCGACCATGACAAACGTGAATTTTTTTGCAAGCTTCTCTCTCACTTCAGCACGATGCAACAGATCACGCGCTTTTAACTGCAGATCTTCAAAATCAAGCAGCCCGGACTCCCTCTTTTTTTCATCATAGATTTCCAACGCGGTATGATACACTGAAAAGAGTGACCGCGAGATACGCAGAAGCGTCTGATTTCCTTTTTCACCCTCCACTGAACCTGCAGCATCAACAAGAGCGCAGACGGAACGATGCCGCTCACAGACCAAACTCATTTCACGCGCCAGAGGAGAATCGTCGAACCCTTTGCCGGTTATCTCCTTCCGGATTTTTGATTCTGCAGTAAAAATGAGCGGCAGGAGTTCCGCCATCGCTGAAAATCGTTCGTCGGAATTGTTCAGTGACGCCAACGAAGAAAGTTTTTGGCGGATCGCACCCACGCTTTTACCGTTGGAACGTTCAAGAATCAATGAAAGGCTGCCGAGAAATTTGCTATCCGCCAAAGTATCCAGGGCGGCTTCTCTGGCGACGGAATTCCAGCGCTGAAGAAGAACATGGTCATCCTTTGCACCGTCGTACAACCCGCCGGTACCGACAAGACGCTCCATCTTTTCCCGGTTTGAAAGAAACAATGTCAGATATTTCTGCACAGCGTTTTTTCCAAGCATGCGTACAGCTTCAATGAACATCCTCTGTTCACTTGTTTCGTTCGATTGCAGGATTTTTTCAAACGACTCGCGCAGTGATTCCTGAATTAGCGCATGTTGGTCAGGGCCCTCCAGTACTGTAAATGCCGCATCAATATCGGCTTCAACAGGGTATTCGCGGAGAATCTGACTGCAGAATGAATGGATAGTGCCAATGGTCGCAGAGGAGAGTTGATTTCTTACAGCATGAAGAAGTTCATGAGAGTTATCCCGTGCATCAGGAAGTTTGAAAAGAGCTTCGATATACTCGGCAATTTTCCTTCTCAGCTCTCCGGCAGCTTTCTCGGTGTAGGTGATGGCAACAACTTCATGCACCTTTGCTTTACCCGAGAGAACGATTTCGGCAAATCTTCTGACGAGCACTGTAGTTTTTCCGGCGCCTGCGTTTGCGGTAACAAGCAAATGCCGGTCGGTATGAAGCGCTTTCGTCTGTTGATTTGTAAATATAGACATAATGGAGTTTCGTCACCTCATACAACAGGCGGCCAAAGAACGGTCAATGATAACGTTATTACAGGTTAAGAATATTACAGAGAAGAACCTAATGAAAAATAGAACAGCACCGGACCGGTAGAAACGGGGGAGTTCGGCAAATCCGTCATGAAATAAAAACTCTTACCTGCCCCCGCCGACATGGGACCTAACGGGGTGTCGAGCGCGACCTCAATTCCGACTCCGTGCCTGAACGTATTAAATTTTAATTCCTGAGGCACCAACGAGATGGTTCCAATATCATATCTTACTTTCAGATATGTCTCGAATATGAATCTATACGGAAACCAGAAACGGTATTCCATATTCATGACAAACAGCTGTCGTCCTCGGCTATCGTCTTCGCGAAGCCCGAAAAACGATTGTTGGCCACCGAGGCTAAATTGCTCTGCGGGAGGAAGTGTCTCGTCCGCAAACCCAAATGTCACTTTCGGCCGGAACGTGTGCCGTTGCGCGAGCGTAATGTACGATTCATAGACAACTCCGATTTTCGAAAAACTGACATCACTGCCAAACCTCTTGTTTGCCGATTCATATGACAACTGCAAAAACACACCGGTTGTCGGGAACGAGAATTTGTCTTCTGTATCCACAATCGACTGAACTTTCAAACCGACGTAGTGATATTGCTCCGGAGTAAACCCGGTTCCAGTGATTCCGACAATTTTTTGTTGTTCCGAGCGCAGTTCCGCTGTAATATCCCCGTATTTTTCAAAGTGACTGCCGAACGCAATTGACCAGCCATATTTCCCCTCACTGTATTTCCCTGCCTCCAATCGCTCCCATTTGCCCGGCGGGAGGGTAACATCGTTTGTGTAGGTAATGATATCGCGCGATTTAGTGTATGCTTTCAGATTAAATGTAAAATAGCTGTTAAAGATACGATTGATCGTATATTCTCCGAGCAGGACTCTGTCACGAAATCCGTAACGGCCGGTAATGCCAATATCCTCCCACGCGCCGCGGAAATTCGCATCACGGATATTCAACGTTCCCACGATGTTATGTTCATTATCGGCATGCACGCCAAACCGGAGGAGTTCCGCGCTTTTCTCTTTTACCTTCAGTACTAACGTCGGCCGGTTTTCCTTGTACCGCACATCAAGCAGAACATATTCAAATAATCCGGTACTTTTGATATTAACAATACCCCGCGTGGCATCGGCTATTGTAAAGACATCACCATCTCCCAGCGGAAATTCGCGGCGTATGACATAGTCTCTGGTCCGCTCGTTCCCCTCGTATACAATCTGGGCGATCACTCCTTCATTAATCCGGAACGTCAGGATACCTCTTTCCGTGTCAACCGAAACAGATTCAATCCTCGCAAGCGAAAAACCGTTTTCCCGATACAGAGTGATAATATGCTCAAGAGATTCCTGTATATCCTGATAATTGACAGGATGGTCTTTCAGCGGCGCAAGATGAACGTCTATTTTTTCACCAGACATCTTACTATTCCCATGATAGAACACTTCACGGAGAAATGAATTTCTCTTGAGATAAACGTGCAGTGAGGTTTGATCAATTTCGGCGTATACATCAGCAAACCTTCCTGTTGCGAAAGCATCGTTGACATATGTTTGAATCGCAGCCATGGTTAACGTACGTTGAGCGGCCTCCTCACGGAGTTTACGTTCAGCTTCAACATCAAATACTTCGCCGGCAAACTGAATATGTTCAATTCGGAGGGAATCCTGTAATGATGTAAAGGAGTTTTTCTGCTTTTCCTGAAGTAACGCCCGGATCGCAGAGATCTGGGCATCCGCGGAACGTTCGCCCGCGGAAACCAATGCACCGATATTTGAAAAATCGGAAACAATGCGCTCGCCGGTTTCGGGTGTAATAACGATATCCGCCAACTTCATCTGGGCCTCATTTACCGGCTGCATCATAATTGTCATAATCTGGTCGGCAATTTCCCAGGGAGAGCCAAGCTGGTTCGCGCTCCTCATCGAGCTGGTTGAGTTCACGACAATAACAATATCGCATCCTTCCAGCCTTGCGACATCTGCTGGAATATTGGATGTCAATCCACCGTCCACCATAAACATCGAATCCTTTACCAGCGGCGAATACAATAACGGAACCGTAACACTTGCGCGCATCGCTTCGGAAACTGACCCCTTGTCAAGAATTATTCTTCTGCCCGAAATTAAATCTGTGGCTGTCGCGCGGAAGGGGATTTTCAGCCCGTCAAAACTGGGGCTGGGTTGGTACAGAGCCTGCAGTGTCACGTAGGAAAAGAAATTCGAAAGCCGCTGACCGCCCGAAATCGACGAAGGAATAATCGGCTCTAATCCATCGAACCGGATAACCAGGTACCCGTCCTGCGGCACCATCTTCTGCCCCACAAAAAGATCGGTTCGTTTTGTCTCTTCAGAAAATGAAAGCAGATCGGTCCAGTCAGCATTCACCGCAATGCTCTCAATTTGTGCAATAGAATACCCGGATGCATACAATCCCCCGATCACGCTTCCAAAACTATTGCCAACAATCAGGTCAACAGGAATTCCGTTCTTTTCAAATGACCGCAAAACGCCGATCTGCGCCAACCCTCTTGCCCCGCCGCCACTCAGCACTAACCCGACCTTTGGTCTTCCATTCTTCGCAACCGAGTAAAGTTTAATCCCTTGAAATTCCTGTTTGCCTACCGTTGGCCGGATAATTGTCCCTGACATTACCGGGAAACAAAATGAGAGCAGAGAAAGAGTGATGATGAACAGACGGCGAAGTTCACCGTGAGCCGGAAAAGAAAAATGGATATGACGCAACAATCCTGTCAGAGAAATGGAATTTCTTTCGTTGATATGAAAATGTCGAATCAAGTTTTTTTGTAAAAAATTTTCATAAAGTAGAGATTTCCGGAGGGAAAATCAAGAAAGCTACTTGTAACATTAGCAGCATACACCCAATTTCAGGAAACATCTTCTACTGATTCAGAGTATTGGCAATACACGCGCTTACGTTTTGGATAAAGACTTTTCTATCAAACCGTAATGAATGATTCCGGATGGCAACCGGATCAAAAGCATTTTTATCAAATCGCCGCAACGCTTCCATTACACCGGCAGGAGTTTGATCCTGGAAAAACATTCCTGTGGTTCCTTCAACAACAGTTTCCCGCACGCCTCCCTTTCTCAACGCGATGACAGGTTTTCCGCACGCCATCGCTTCAACAGGCACGATGCCAAAATCCTCCTCTCCAGGAAATACCAGAGCAGTACAATTCCTGTAATATTCATTTATCTCCTCATCACTCGCCCGGCCGATAAATTCGACGTTACTGCCCGCGCGGAGTTTCAGTTTTGCCAACTCGCTTCCACTCCCCACAACAACAAGTCGCTTACCGAGAGTAGTGCAGGCATCAACAGCTATGTCTATCCGCTTGTACGGAACAAGCGCAGAAACAACCAGATAATATCCGTCATCATTCATTGAAACGGAAAACCGGTCAGTCTCAACCGGCGGATAAATAACTTCGGCATCGCGATTATACATCCGGCGTATTCTTTCCCGGACAAACTGTGAATTAGCAATAAACCTGTTTACCCGTTTTGAAGACTCAACATCCCATCGTTGAAGATACCCCCTCAGCATGCGCATCATTGTTCTGACCGGAAGCGATGCTTTGCCGGGCCCGAAATAGTGCTCGTATTGATCCCAGATATACCTCATAGGCGTGTGGCAATAACAGACATGCACGGCATCGTTCCTGACACGGACTCCTTTTGCCACGGCATGACTGCTGGAAATAACAAGGTCGTATTCGCGCAAATCAAATTGTTCTATCGCTGACGGATACAACGGCAAGAAATACTGGTGCCTGCTTTTAGCGAACGGAACATGTTGAAGAAAAGAGGTGCGGATATTCATGTTCTCAATACCGGGAGAGGATGCGCCTTGCTGATGAATAAGCGTAAACAATGCCGCTTCAGGAAACAGTTCGCATAATACTTCGAGAACTTTTTCTCCGCCGCGCATAGAGACAAGCCAATCATGGACAATCGCGATGTTGCCGTATTTCTTCATATTGGTTTCGAATATAAGAAGAAAAAGGGAGCTTTTCTATTCCGAACTACAGCATTGCATTCAAGAACCGCTCTGGTTATATTGTTGACGGCAATCGTATGATACTTTATCATTCCAATCTCTGATGACAATAATTCTTGCGCTCGGCGGCGCGCTCCTCCTTTTTTTCATTAGCGTCTCACTCATTCTGCTGCTTATTGGTCCGACTCTCCTTCTCAAACCAAAGCGCCGCACTGCCGACTTTTACAGAGCGTTAGGCTTACCGGTTACCCCCTCTGAGTTACGGCTTCCGTATGAAGAAATTAACGTCATTGCTACCGATGGAATTAAACTGAACACATGGCTCATCAAATCCGCGCAACCCGCACGCGGCACGATCGTATACCTGCACGGCGTGGCAGACTGTAAAATCGACGGGTTACGACTGGCGAAACTCCTTCACGAACATCATTTCAACGTAGCATTGCATGATTCGCGCGCGCATGGCAACAGCGACGGCACATTTTGCACGTATGGTTATTTTGAAAAACATGATATCATTACAATCATCAATTACCTCCATACGAGAACTGATATCTCCATTGGTGCAATCGGCATCTTTGGAACGTCCATGGGCGCCGCGATCGCACTGCAGTCCGCCGCCATCGATAACCGTATCAGGGCTGTCGTCGCCGAAAACTCATTCGCCACGCTTCGTACAATTTTTGATGACTACCAAAAGCGGATGGTCAGGCTTCCGTTTCACTATCTCAGAAATATCGTTATCAAGCGATCTGAACTGATGGCGCACTTTAAGGCAAACGACGTTTCTCCTCTTGAATCGGTGAAGCAGTTGCATATTCCGGTTCTCTATATTTACGGGACTGATGACCATCTGATAACATGCGACTATTCGAAAATGTTGTATCAGCAGACTCCAGGGGTAAAAGAGGTTTTCCCGATAGAAGGCGCAAAGCATAATGACACATGGAAAGTGGCGGGCACATCGTACGAAACAAAGGTACTCTCCTTTTTCAAACAATATCTCGCATGAAACTCATCATTACGATTTTCAGCTTTCTTATTCTCGCGGCACCCCCGGTTTATCCGCAAACCGGATTTTCACAATCACGGGCGACGGAGCTTCTCAAAACCCTCAGTGTTGAGATCGGTCCGCGGCCAATGGGCTCACCGGCCGAGCAACGCGCGTTATCATTTGCAGTTCAACAATTCAAGGAATACGGCTGCGATACCGCGTACATCATGCCGATGCGTACATCGTCTAAAGCAAATACAACAAGCGGCATAGCTGTCGGCATTAAACATGGCCACGCAAAACGCATGATCGTTATCGGGGGACATATTGATTCAGCGGGCCCTGAAATTCCGGGCGCTGACGATGACGGCTCCGGCACCGCCGTAGTGTTGGAAACCGCACGGATCTTATGCCAGCGCCAGCCGCAATCAACCATGGTTTTTGCCTGTTTCGGAGGTGAAGAAGAAGGACTCGAAGGTTCACGGTATTTTGTCGATCATTTTGAAAACATCGACAGCGTCATGCTGATGTTGCAGGTCGATATGGCAAACGGATTGGAATTACTTGACATCGACCCGGATTCGTATTCAGGAAGCGCGCCGCAATGGCTGGTTCGCGCAGCCATCGAAGAATTCAACACGCTCGGATACACGGGACTCCGTTACCCGACACATTTTTTCTCACTGAATTATGCGGGTCCACGGGGTTCCGGTTCGGATCATGAATCGTTTTTAAAAGCAGGAATCCCCGCCATCGATTTTTCTACCGATGTTTCAAAACCCATTCATACCCCAAAAGACAACTTTGAAAATTTTGACCCCAGAGGATTACAGCGATCCGGAGACCTGGTATTAAAACTTGTGGACCGGTTCGACCCAGGCACTCCGGGCAGGGAGACTGAGCGGTACTGGCTTTATCTCATCGGAACAATGCCGATATTTGTTCCGTACTGGGGATTGTGGGCTTTTGGCGGACTGAGTTTTATTGTTGGAATCGTAGTTTTCGCATTCCTGAGATCGAGACGAATTCCAAAAGATTCACCGGGATTTATGCGTTGGTCGGCTTTGAAGATATGGATAACCGGGTTTGCCGTACTTGCCGCAGGATGGCTTTCTTCCGACGTTATGGGTTTTCTCAAAGGGATCCGGTATCCCTGGTTTATCGAAATAGAATTGTACATCATCCTCGGAATCATATCAGCGGCAATTGCAGTCTGGTTGTTTGTGCGTCCGGCAGATATGTTCCGCATTTCACAGTGCCCTTACGCGGTATCAAGACTGGCGTTTATTCTACTTCCGGTATATACATTGCTCTGCGCTTTTGTAAATCCGAAACTTATCGTTGAACCCGCATCGGCATTGCTTCTCATCAGCATTGCGCTGATAGTAAACAACACTTTTGTCAAGACTATCGCACTGGTGCTTGCACCTGTCTGGATGCTCAGGCTCGTTTTTTCAGAATGGTCGGGCATGATTTTCCGGCAATTCTCCCGCATGATTCCGGAAACCGCCACAGCCTCTGTGGTAACAAATTCGCTGATGATTCTGTTTCTGAGTTTCTATCTGTTACCGGCCTTCCTCGGTGTTATCGCGGTAACACGAACCTCACCCGTATTAGGGCGCATGGTTTCGGCATTCCGCTCATGGCCGACATTTATTATCCTTGCTGCAATATTTGGAATACTTACCCTCTATCTTTTGTCGGTTCCCTCGTATGATACCTTTTGGAGCCGCGATGTCCGCGCAGAACAACGATACGACATGGATACGAAATCAACCACTGTTCAGGTAAAAAGCTCAGAGTTCTTATCGGGAATGAGCATCAGGCATGGTAACCGCGACACTGTCATCAGCGGCAGGGTCACCGAAGTGAACCTTGATCCGGGATCATTTGACACGACATGGGTTGCCGTTAACAGAAATATGGTAACAATGAACACTGGGAAGGTTACGGCATTCACATCGGCTCTGACTATCTCCTGCCTTGGCAGACCTTACAAAGTCACAGTCACCTATTCTTCAGGCGAACAACAACTGACATCGTTTAACTCCAATTGGAAGGTTATCAACTCAAAAGGAATCCAGACACTGGAATGGAGGTATTTTCCGGATTCAATTCTTTCCGTGCCGGTAGAATTTACCATGGAAAAAGAAGACAGCGTGAAAGAAACAATCGAAGTGGTATTCGATAAGCTTGCCTCGCCGATGCAGATTATTCATGACACATCATACGTCATTCCGCGAACAACATATGTGAGCACACATTATTACCGTTAACTTCTGCTTCTTTATACTTCTCCCCTAAGATGTATCGAGGTTCATTATTGGAGAAGCAGAAGTACTTCCTTCATATCTTCCGGTAACTCCGAATCAAACTTTAAATGTTCTCTAGTTGCAGGATGAATAAATCCAATAGTTTTCGCGTGTAACGCCTGCCGCTGGATAATTTTCAGATAATGGTGCACTTCTTCACGTTTCTTTTTATCAGTGCCGCCCCATGCAATTCTCCGGCCGCCATACGTCGGGTCCCCGAACACGGGATGACCGATATGATGCAGATGCACGCGAATCTGATGTGTCCGGCCGGTCCTGAGTTTGAGCTTCACCAGCGTCAAATAATCGAATTCCTCAAGAACGGTATATTCTGTGACAGCAGTTTTGCCATCTTCGGTGACAGCGATTTTTTTCCTATCCGATTTACTTCTGCCAAGCGAAGCCTCGATAATTCCCGTTATCCCCTTTTTTCCTTTCCCTGATTTTTCGGAGAATTTTCCCCATACAATTGCCCAGTATTCACGGTCAATAGTTCTGTCGGAAAACTGCTTTGCCAGTTTCGCATGACTGTTATCGTCTTTTGCCACCACCATCAACCCGGATGTTTCCTTGTCGAGGCGATGCACAATGCCGGGCCGCGAAGTATCGTTCAACGTCGAGAGGTTCGCGTTACAGTGATGCAGCAGCGCGTTGACGAGGGTACCGGAATAATTGGCATAGGCGGGATGCGTAACCATTCCCGCAGGTTTATTGACAACAAGAAGATGATCGTCTTCAAATAAAATATCGAGAGGGATGTTTTCAGCAACTACATCAGGAGCGGGAGGTTTTGGCAGTGTGATGTGAATAACTTCGCCGGGGGAGATTTTATAGCTCGACTTGATAACTTTGCCGTCGACAAGAACGAGGCCTTCTTTGATTGCCTGCTGAACTTTCGACCGCGTAGCATTTTCAACATGATGCGTCAGAAAAACATCGAGACGTTCCCTGACTTTTCCTGCCGGAACATGGATTTCAATTTCGCGGGATGCCATCGCGGCTACGGCTGAGCCGATTCAGCGGAAGATGAAGAAGAAGATGCAGAAACCGGAGAAGTTCCGACGATATCAGGGTTGGGAACCGGTTCTCCGCTTGTCTTTTCAGATACGCGGTGTGAAAAGAGCATCAATACCACCCCAAGCGTCACAGACGCATCAGCAATATTAAATACCGGCCAACGCGAAAGATGATACCCTAAAAAGTCGATATTGAAAAAATCGACATCAATAAAATCAACAACCTTGCCATAGAAGAGCGGGGCTTCATTAAAAATGACACCGTAGAACACGCGATCGATAAGATTGCCCACGGCTCCGCCAAGAATCATCGCGAGCGAAGTACGAAACAGCAGATTCTCATTTCTTGCCTTAAACAGGTAGACGAGAATTCCAATACTCGCAGCTATCGAGAAAAGAGAAAAGAAGAGTTTGTAACCGAAATCGATTCCAAACGCCATCCCGGGATTTTCGATATACGTGAGCCTGAGAAAATCTCCGATAATGGGGATGCTTCGCCCATACTGAAATCCTTCGATGAAAATATTCAGCGCAGGAATTTCAATTCCTTTCACGAACAGTTTTGTCACCTGGTCCGCGATAATAATAAACAATGTCAGATTTAGAATCCGCACGGGTGATCCTTTGGCCGGAAGGGTTACTTGGACTGATGTAGTTTACAATGCAGGCATTGCTGGGCATGCGGAACCGCCTCAAGCCGTTCCTTCTCGATAAGTTTGCCGCACACTGAACAGCGGCCATAGACGCCCTTTTCAATGCGTACAAGTGCGTCTTCGAGGTAATTTAAAAATTTTCCTTCGCGTGAAGCGAACAAAAATGTCTTCTCGCGTTCCATTGCGTCGGTACCCTGCTCCATGTGCGTCGAGTACATGGAATTCTCGCTCGCGTACTCTCCCGTGGTCGTGTCCATCATGGAATCGCGCAATGTTTCAAGCTCTTCGAGGATCTCTTTCTTCTTTTCAAGAATAATAGATTTAAAATGGTCGAGTTCAGTTTTCGTGTAGCTGCCTTTGCGTATGGCAGCTTTCGGTGCTTCCTGTTTTGCCATCTTAGGCCGTGCCGCAGGCTTTTTCGGAACGGCAGCTTTCCGCGCCTTCGCTTTGGATTTTAAAAGAGCAATGGTTTTATCTGCAGCTGCTGATTTTTTGGATTTTGCCATGTGGTACGTCCCTTTGTTAAATGAAATAAACTATGACACCTGTTGCTGAACCTGTTTCTTTGTTTCTATACGATTAATGGAAATAGAGCAATTTTCGCCATTTATATCCCATTCTGCGCTATATCCTTTACCGGAAGGTACGGAATTAAGCTCTTGTGCGAGAGTTTCGTTCTTAATATACGAACTTTGCCGGACTAACGCATTCGCCAGCCGTTCTGTGGCTCCGTACGCGATCGTTATCCGGTCGGTAATCTCGTAACCGGCATCCTTACGCATGTTCTGCACTCTGTTCACAAATTCTCGCGCGAAGCCTTCATCAATGAGTTCTTCCGTCAGTTCTGTATCGAGCGCGACGGTAAGCTCATTGTCGGTCTCAACAATCCAGCCTTCGATGTCTTCATGAAGGATTTCAACATCTTCCTTCATGACTGTTACTTCCGTACCGTTCGTCGAAACGGTTAGTTGTCCGGTTTTTTCTAAGACTTTGATTTCGTTCGCACCAAAATTTCGAATCGCTCCGGCAACGGCCTGCACATTTTTGCCATACTTTGGACCGAGTACTTTAAAATTCGGTTTAACGGATTTCTTCACGATTTCAGAATCATCCTCAACATATTCAATGTTCTTCACATTGATCTCATCGAGGATCAGCGTTTCCATCCGGCGAATCGCCTCTTTATCTTTTTCACTGTTCACCGGCACAATAATGCGTTTCAATGGCTGACGCACTTTCATATTCGATGTGTTACGGATAGCACGGACAAGCGATACAATTCTCTGCGCCTTTTCCATCCGCATCTCGAGGTCATTATCCAGGACAGCTTTGTTCACTTCGGGAATCATCGCGAGATGAACAGATGCAGTGTCTTCGCGTTTGGAGGTATCGGAAAGATTATGATATATCTCCTCCGCCAGAAACGGCGCGAATGGAGCCATGAGTTTTGTAATGACAACGAGGCACTCATAGAGCGTCTGATATGCCGCGAGTTTATCTGCGCCTTTTTCATTTTTCCAGAAACGACGGCGGTTCCTCCGGACATACCAGTTTGAAAGCTGATCTATCGTGAAATCGCTCACAGCACGGGAAGCTTTGGTAACATCGTAGCCATCCATTGCCGCGGTATATCGCCCGATAAGCGAATTCAACGCGGAGATAATCCAACGGTCGATCTCCTGACGCTCAGAAACCGGAATCTCTTTTTCGCTGTAGGTGAATCCATCGATGTTCGCATAGAGAGTGAAGAATGCATACGTGTTCAGCAGGGTTCCCAGAAATTTCCGCTGGACTTCAACGAGTCCTTCTTCATCAAATAATGTCGAACGCCATGGCGGACTTGTCGCGACAAGATACCACCTCGTCGTATCAGCGCCATATTTTTCGAGAATGCTGAACGGATCGACGGTATTCCCTCTCGATTTCGACATCTTCTGGCCTTCCTTATCGAGAATAAGTTCATTCACGATAAGGTTTTTGTACGCCGGACGGTCGAACAAGAAGGTACTTATTGAGTGAAGAGAATAAAACCACCCGCGTGTCTGATCAATTCCTTCGCATATGTAATCTGCAGGATGTTGAGCGGTGAATTTATCCTTATTCTCAAACGGATAATGCCATTGGGCAAACTGCATGGCACCGGAATCGAACCAAACGTCGATAAGTTCGGGGGTTCGTTGCATCGTTCCGCCACAGGAGCAGTTCCAGGAGATTTCGTCGACAAACGGTTTATGAAGGTCTAACGGTTTTGCGTTTTGAGTTTTGGGTTTTGCGTCGACGCTATCTGACACCTCGAACCTGAGACCTGAAACCTTCTCCAGTTCGCTCACGCTACCAACGCATTCCAGCTTTCCGCATTTGTCGCACACCCAGATCGGCAACGGTGTTCCCCAGAAGCGGTCACGGGAAAGCGACCAATCTTTATTTTCCTCGAGCCAGTTACCGAATCTGCCGGAGCCGACTTCAGGCGGATACCAGTTGATGGTTTTGTTCAGCTCGACCATCCTCGCAGCATATTTAGTCGTGGCGATATACCATGAATCCCGCGCGTAATACAGAAGCGGTGTTTTACAGCGCCAGCAATGCGGGTAGCTGTGAGTGATCGTTTCTTTCTTGTAAAGAATATGACGCTCTTTGAGATTCTTAATAATGTCCAGGTCGGCATCCTTGACGAACCTACCGGCAAAATCTGTTACTTCAGGCCCAAACTCTCCGCTTTTATTGACAGGATGAAGAGTGGGCAACCCGTATTTCTTTGACACCTGGTAATCATCTTCGCCATACGCGGGAGCCATGTGGACAATGCCGGAGCCGTCCTCCGTTGTCACAAAATCAGCTTCGACAACATACCACCCTTTTTCTTTGGTTTGATGGTAATTAAAAATACGCTCATACTCTTTACCGGACAGCGATGAACCTTTGAACTGTTCCTTTACGACATAGTCACCATCGAGCACACCAAGTCGTGCCTCAGCGAGGATAAGAATTTCACCTTTATTTTCAACCTTCACGTAAGTCACATCAGGGTGAACTGCAAGTGCAACATTGGAAATCAGCGTCCAGGGTGTTGTTGTCCAGACAAGGAAATATGTATTCTCCTCTCCCTTCACTTTCATTTTTACATAGACGCTTGGATCTTTTACATCTTCATATCCAAGCGAAACTTCGTGAGAAGAGAGGGGCGTTTCACAGCGCGGGCAATACGGCTGGATTTTGTACCCCTTGTAAATCAATCCTTTATCAAAATACTGCTTGAGCGCCCACCAGATCGACTCGATATAATTATTTTCGAATGTGATATACGGGTCGCTCATATCAACCCAGTACCCCATCCGTTCGGTCATTTGTTCCCAGTCGGTTTTATATTTCCACACCGACTTGCGGCACTCCTCATTAAACTTCGCGACGCCGTACTTCACGATATCGTCTTTGTGTTTGAAGCCAAGCGCTTTCTCAACTTCAATCTCGACCGGAAGCCCGTGCGTATCCCATCCCGCTTTGCGATGCACCTGATACCCGCGCATTGTTTTGTAGCGGCAGATGAGATCCTTGAGCGTTCTGCTCATGACATGGTGAATGCCCGGACGGCCGTTGGCCGTGGGAGGACCTTCGTAGAACGTAAACCCCTGTTTCCCTTCGCGCGAAGTGACGCTCTTCCGGAACACATCATTCTCTTTCCAGAATTTGAGAACATCCTTCTCCAGCCGGGAGTAATTGATTTTATCGGTGAGTTCTTTAAACAAAGTTTTTCTTTTAATGGTTTTCAGGTTAATTAAAAAGCATCTTTTTTATTACCTATTTCGGATTGCGAATATAAATCCGAAATTCAAAATTTGCAATCCGCAATCGCCCGGACTTTTACAGGCTCCTAACCAACTCCTTCATAATCTTCGTCAGCTTCGGCTCCGCCTTGTTTGCCACCGCTATAACTTCTTCTACAGTCACGGGCTTCAGTGTATCCGGGAAACATTCATCGGTAATAATCGACATGCCGAAGACATCCATTCCCATATGCACCGCAACGATATTTTCAGGCACGGTTGACATTCCAACCGCATCGGCCCCTATACCACGAAGAAATCTGTACTCCGCTCTTGTTTCCAAATTAGGGCCCTGTACCGCTACAAACACTCCTTCTTTCACAGGAATTTTTAATCCCCTGGCAATGTCCTTTGCCTTCTTCATAAGCTTTTTACTGTACGGTTCGGACATGTCGGGAAATCTTGGGCCGAGTGTTTCATCATTCGGGCCAATCAGAGGGTTGTCACCCTGAAGATTAATATGATCATTGATGATCATCAGGTCGCCGCGACGGAATTTCGGATTCATCCCTCCCGCCGCATTCGATATCAGCAGTGTCTGAACGCCGAGACCCGCTTTTTTAGACATTACGCGGACGGGAAATGTCACCTGCTGTAATGTATACCCCTCATAGTAATGAAAACGTCCCTGCATCGCCACGATTTTTTTTCCGGCGAGTGTACCGAAGATCAGTTTGCCATGATGAGATTCGACAGTTGAAACAGGAAAATGGGGAATGTTTTCATAATCGATGACAACTTCCTCTTTGATTTCTTTGACAAGTCCGCCAAGCCCTGTGCCGAGGATGATGCCAATCTCCGGCTCCATCGTTGTCTTTTTCCGGATGTACCGGACTGCATCATTTATTTGTTTTCGGAGTGTCATGACTGCTCCAGTATTTTTAGAATTTCATCGATCTCGCTTTTTGCTTTCGGACCCGGAGAATCAGAGTGTCCAATATTACCCGCGGTCAGATTCTGTTCTGTCTCCAGGGCTTTAATCATATCGAGTTCGGATTTCAAAAGGAGTTTCAGGTGCGCGATAATTGATTCTTTCTTCGCCTGGTAAATGGTAATCTGCTCCTTCAATATCAGCAGATTGTTTCTTGCCTTATCCACGATCGAGGAAGCTTCCCCTTCCGCCTCGCGGATAATGAGCTGAGATTCTTTTTTAGCCGCTTCAACAGCTTTACCAACTGCTTCCTGTGCCTGTGCAAGTGTTTGTTGCAACACTTTTTCCGTCGATTTCGCTTCCTGGAGCTGTGTTTCGAGTATTACTACTTTTTGTTTCAGCTCCTGGTTATTTTTTTCGGCCTCCTGCAATGAAGAAGCAAGTTCTTCAAGAAACACCAACACTTCGGAGGAATCGAGTCCGAGAAGGGCCTTCTTAAATTTATGCTGTTTAATTTGATGCGGTGTAAGTTTCATATTTGCTTGTTTAAATCCCTCAGGCACTTCGCCTTCGGTCAGCGCGCAACATCAGACTCAACAAATAGAGTTTTTTTTATTGTTAAGACAGTTTGTTTTCCGCAACAGATGCCTTGGTACGCTTCCCGAATATTGCAGTACCAATTCTCACCATGGTGGATCCCTCTTCAATTGCAACTTCAAAATCATTTGTCATTCCCATCGAAAGATGCGGAAGCCGGTATCCATCTTTTTCTAGCTTATCCCGAACGTTTCGCAGCGTTCGAAACGCCGGCCTTGACTCTTCCGGATCGGGAAGAAACGGACCAATTGTCATTAATCCCATAAGATTAAGATGCGGCAACAGCGAAAGTTCCTTTACCAGCGCCGGCGCGGAAGCAGGGGTCACGCCAAATTTACTTTCCTCGTTTGACGTATTTACTTCCACGAGGATGTTCACTTTTTTCCCATGTTTTCCTGCCTGAGAGGAAAGTTCTTTCCCCAGCCGTAATGAATCAACTGAATGAATCATGTACACCGCATCAATAATATATTTTATTTTATTGGTCTGCAGGTGTCCAATAAAATGCCACCGGATTGAGTTATCCTTTACATCAATCAGCTTTTGAGACATTTCCTGCACAAAATTCTCGCCGATATCCTTCGTGCCGGCATGAACCGCTTCCAGAATTTCACCGGAGCCAAACGTTTTTGCCACGGCAATCAGTGTTACTTCATCTGGTGTTCGTTTCGCGCGCAGGCAGGCGGTGTCAATGCGTTGGCGAATATTTTGAATGTTTTCGGCAATCATCGGTAACGGGAGGTTCAATATACTCGATTTCCTCACAAAAATCAACGAACCAACTCCTCCTCGCTGCAAGTTTTACTTGACTTCCGTTTCAATTTTTCTTTATATTCAGGTGCATTTGATCTACAGAGGATCAAACATTTTTTTGAGGGCCGCATGGATACATTTGACTTCGAGAATAACGATCAGGAATCCGAAGAACGTGAAAGCTCGAAAGAACATTTCGAAGATGAAATCAAGAAGTTTAAGGAACGACTGAAAGACGGCGGAGGCGGTACCACCAACATTGAAGCGCTCGAAGAAATTGTCAGCTTCTATTTTGACAGTGAAAAATACGATGAAGCGCTTCACTTTACCAACCTGCTCCTTGAGTATATTCCGTTCAGCGCCGATACATGGCAGAGGAAAAGCATTATCCTCAATAATCTTCAGCGCCACAACGAAGCATTGGATTGCATTGACCACGCGCTGAAACTCAATCCCATTGACACCGAATTGATTATCAGCCGAGGGCTTACTCTTGATAATCTGAACCGCTATGAAGAAGCGCTCGTGAGTTTCGACAAGGTACTGGAAATCGATTCCGCCAATGAGGAAGCATTGTTCAGCAAAGCACTGACGTACGAGAAAATGGATAAATACGAGCAGGCGGCTCAGTATTTGAAGTTTATCATAGAGGGAAATCCGGACCAGAAAGAAGCCTGGTACGAACTGGGATTCTGTTACGATTGCATGGACAAACTTTCTGAAGCGCTTGAGTGCTACGATAAGCACATCGACCTGGACCCTTTTAACCACAGCGCGTGGTACAATCGCGGCATAATTCTCAACCGTATGTCGCAGTACACAAAATCGATCGAGAGTTACGACATGGCGCTGGCGATTAAGGAAGATTTTGCCGCCGCCTGGTATAACAAGGGAAATGCATTTGCCAATATGGGCCGGCTGTATGATGCCATCGACTGTTACAAGCAGACTCTCCGTATAGACGAAAAAGATGTTCCCGCGTGGCACAACATCGGCAATGCCTACGAAGAACTCGGAATGTACAAGGAAGCGATCAAATGCTTCTCACAGGCACTTACCCATGATCCGAAACATTATGAATCCCTGTTCGGTCGCGGCGGCTGTTACGACTCACTCGAACAGTACCGCAGAGCATACAGCGATTACACCAAAGCTCTTGAGCTTTGCAACAACTATCCCGAGCTCTGGTACGCAAAAGCGGATGTGGCATACCAGCTTGGCAAATGGCGGGAAGCGCTTCACAGCTACAAGATGACGGTTCACTTCGACCCGACCAATGTGGAAGCATGGTATGATCTCGGCGAAACACTGCTGGAATACGGCTACCTGAAAGAATCACTCAAAGCCCTTAACAAATGCATTGAGCTGCAGCCGAAATGGGCAGACGCGTATTATACAAGGGCGAAGGCACTGTTCCTGATGCGGAAAACTTTTGACGCGCTTGAATCGCTGAAGACTTCATTTCACCTTGACCCCGGCAAGAAAAAAACATTTGAGAAGGAATTTCCCGGCGTCCGTTCGATTAAGGAATTTACCAGCCTGCTGGAACAGCAATAACAAATTCCGACTTTTTCTGTATATTACAAACGTCGAAGAGTGATGCTTCGACGTTTCTTATTTTAGAACGTTCATAATATGACACCTGATATTGAAATAAAATACCGGCACCTCGTTTCCATCCTTTCAGAAATGGGAAGCGTTATCATCGGGTACTCCGGCGGAGTTGACAGCACGCTTCTGTTGAAAGTTGCCGTTGATACGCTTGGAGACAGTGCACTGGCGGTGATCGGAAAATCTGAGACATACCCGTCGCGCGAATACGAAGAAGCCGTCCGCATTGCACTTGATTTCGGCGCGCGGTTTGAAGTGGTGGCCACGGAAGAAACAGACAATTTAAAATTCAAAGAAAACCCGCCAGACCGGTGTTACTTTTGCAAGGTGGAACTTTTCTCCAAACTTAATGAGATCGCGCGTGAGCGCAGTATCCCCTGGATTGCCGATGGAACAATTACGGATGACCTTGGAGATTTTCGTCCCGGCATGAAAGCCAAGGATGAACAGCATGTCCGCTCTCCTTTGCTTGAAGCCGGCATGAGCAAAGCTGAAGTACGGGTGATATCCAAATATCTTAACCTGCCCACGTGGGAAAAGGGTTCGTTCGCCTGCCTCTCATCACGTTTTCCATACGGCCATCCGATAACAAAAGAGGCGCTGACGAAAATCGACGGGGCAGAAACGATTCTTCGCGATTTACAGTTCAAACATTTCCGCGTACGATATCACGATGAAAAGACTGCAAGGATTGAAGTCGGGACAGAGGAGATTAACCGGTTGCTCGATCATGACCTCCGCCCGATGATTGTCATGCACATGAAGAGCCTGGGATTCACGTACGTGACGCTTGACCTGCAGGGGTACAGGACAGGATCGATGAATGAAGTTCTGGCGGAGGCGGTAAAAGAGAAGTTTTTGGCTAAATAAGCTCAAGAGAATTCTTTAACGAAGGCAGCACCAAGTTGAACTGATCGCCGTCTCATCATCAGCCTGAGCAAACGGATACCCGCTTATTAAGTTGGCTGATTTGTGATTTGCTTTAATTGTTTCGCAATTGGGTGTTGACCAAAAGGATTGTAGAATCTTAGTTTTGGAATAAATACTATTGAACTTCCAAATTCACTCTCTGGATATAAACTCAATCTTATAACCTTGGGATTCATAAATCTACTTTCACGAACCTCAGTTACACTCGAAATAGGAATAATTATTTCTCTGAAATAGTCCCTTACTATCAAGTCATTATCCACTAATATCACACTTTTCAACCGTAATGAAAACCATAGAATATAAGTCGAACCTATAATCCACGCGAAAAGAAAATACCATTTCATATCTGCCGGCGGAGAATCTTGCCCGTCAAAAAAACCAAACCACAACGACAACGTCCCAAATCCAAACACACTTATCCAAAGAATTGGAAATATGACTTTATGAAATAAAGTCCAATCTGAAGAGAGTTCTTCACTCATATACAGTTGTTCTAGGTAGCTTCTCATCTTTACCAACTTTATATCTGCAACATCAATCTTAACGGCGCTACTACTTCACGAGTGTCATAATTTTATGACTTCGGAAAATCCCGTCGTTATTTTCTACTTCCAGTTGATACACATAATTTGCGCTGGGTAATCGCAGCAACTGCAAGTCGACGCTTACTTTATGTTCCCCCGCCGGCAAAATTCCGTTCTTGACCGTGGCAACTTTCTTCCCGGTAATATCCCACAATTCCAGTTTTACCTTCGATTGTTTGGTGAGGGTAAATGGAATAATTGTCTGTCCGTTGAATGGATTCGGATAATTCTGCCCGAGCGAGAATTGCTTTGCGATTTCCTTTTCATTGTAACCTACTCCTGTAGTTCCGGAACCTTGAATACTGACCTCGAGAAAGCTATCGTAGCCGCCTGTCGCTGAGTTTGGGGTTAATGTTGCAAGTTGATACGCATACCCATCCGCAAAAATGCCATCAGACTCAATGGCAGTTGGATCTGCACCTTTAGTATAGATCGATGAATTGGCACTATAGATTGCATTCTTCTCATCAACATCAAATGTCAGTTGAGAAATGGCAGCATACGATGAGCTAACATACACTTGAAAATGAATATGACACACTCTGCCTGTGTACCACCCGGGAAGAATGGTGATAAATTCGACTTCACCGTACGCGTCTGTAATCTGGTATCCCCGCAGATACGTCAATCCTGCCTGTCCGGGATTATTCGGCTGGCTGTAACCGGAATAATATCCGTCTTTATCGCAATGCCAGATATTGACGCGAAGATTTTGCATCGGCTGACAGTTGTCAATTCCTACGATTCTGATTTTGAGGTTGAGCTGAACACCCGTTTTGGATTCCCGCACATCCTGCCTGAAATAAAACGAGTTTGTAGTAAGATCAAGAGGAAACGGTCCGGCCGTTTCGGATGGAATCAGCACACAACCATTTGCGGTTTCCTTGGCAAGCGATTTGCCAATCGGTATCGCCAGCCCCAAACCTGCAAATCCCACGCTTTTCAGAAATTCTTTTCGTTCCATACTTTTGGTTCCTCTTAATGGCTTACTAATAATAATTTAAAATTTGACTAAAGACATTAGTCTAAAGTTTAATGGCAAAGTTGATACAAAACGTTAAGAAACTTAAGGAAAATAAGAGAGGGTGTCAAGAATCTATTCGGACTGCTCTCATTTTGCATTTTCCCCCTCCATTTCGTAAGTTTCAATTGAAGATTTCGTGCATAAGGATTGAGGCCGACCATGGTTAAACGCAATACGTTTCTCATCGCATTCCTCCTTTTCTGCATCGCGTGCGTACCTTCGCAGGCACAGGAAGCGTCGTTCGGAAAGAACAAAGTCCAGTACAGGAATTTCGACTGGTCGTTTATTCAGTCAAACCACTTTGATGTGTATTTCAGCAGTGGCGGGGAATATCTCGCGCAATACACAGCAGATATTGCGGAATCAGCATACACTTCCATCAGCAAATCGTTCCGGTACCAGCTTACCAACCGTATTCCCATTATTGTTTACAACTCGCACAACGAGTTTCAGCAGACAAATGTCGTAAGCTCGTACCTTGAAGAAGGGATCGGCGGAGTCACGGAATTATTTAAAAACCGCGTCGTGCTTCCGTTTGAAGGCGAATACAAAAAATTCCGCCACGTCATTCACCATGAACTTGTTCATGCAGTTATCAACGATATGTTTTACGGCGGCTCGATCCAGTCCATTATTTCCAACAACATCTCGCTCCAGCTTCCTCTCTGGTTTAATGAGGGGTTGGCTGAGTATGAAGCGTTGCAGTGGGATACGAATTCTGATATGTTTCTCCGCGACGCAACGATTCATGAATACCTCCCGCCGATTCAATATCTCAACGGATACTTTGCATACCGCGGGGGACAATCTGTGTGGAATTATATAGCCACAAAATACGGCAAACAAAAAATCGGAGAAATTCTCACCCGCATCCGGGGCACGCGCAGTGTGGATCAGGGATTCCGGAGTGCACTTGGATTGAATGTACAGGAACTTTCTGAACGATGGGAAAAGGAACAGAAGGTTATTTACTGGCCCGACATCGCGAAGCGTGAAGAGCCCGCAGATTACGCACGCCGTATTACCAATCATAAAAAAGATGGAAGTTTCTACAATACCAGTCCTGCAATTTCCCCGCAAGGCGACCGCATCGCCTTTATCTCTAACCGTGACGATTACTTCGATGTGTTTGTCGCTAACGCGAGCGACGGAAGCGAAGGGAAAAAAGTTATCAGCGGCCAACGAACACCGGACTTTGAAGAACTCCACCTGCTAACCCCCGGAATGGCCTGGTCGCCTGACGGTTCAAAGTTGGCGCTTGCCGCAAAGAGCGGTGATCAGGATGCCATCATCATCGTCGATGTAAATGAAGGACAAGAGGAAAAACTGGAATTCGGGCTGGACGGGATATTTTCTGTCGACTGGTCACGCCCCGTTACCGGAACATCCGGCAATCAGACAAGATTGGTATTCGTAGGGGTAAAGAGCGGGCGGTCCGATGTCTATGTATATGATTTTGCCACAAAAGAATTGAACAACCTCACAAACGATGTTTTCAGTGATGCCGATCCGGTCTGGTCTGATGACGGCAAAGAGATTTTCTTCTCTTCAGACCGCAAAGACCATATCATTCCCAACAGCGTTCCGCTGAATTTCAAAATGCAGAACTTCGATTGCAGTCAGCTCGATATTTACAAATACTCGCTGGAGTCGAGAACAATCACCCGGATCACAGATCTGTCAAACAGCGACGAGACATCCCCTGTTGCCGCACCCGACGGAAAGCATTTATACTTTATTTCCGATATGAACGGCATCAATAATATTTATGTAAAGAATCTCGACAGCGACAGCACCACCTCTAAAACGAACTCACTGAGCGGTGTGTATCAGCTTTCACTGTCACACGATGGCAGTAAGATGGCATTCAGCTCACTGAATGACGGCGGATTCGACGTCTTCATGATGCGGACTCCGATGGACCGCCGCATGAAAACCAATCAGCCCGAAATGACAGAGTTTTTCAGAAGGGAGATCGCAGGCATCGCACGCACCGACACCCCTCTTGTTGCACCTGACACTTTGAAAATCGGCGAAGACATTATTATTAAAACGGACACCAAAGATTCAACTCGTCAATTCGGCAACGATGTCACCATAGATTTGCATAACTATGTTTTCAAAAATGAGAACGGTGAAAAAGGCGGCAACAACCTGGACAGCATTTCCTCCATTGCGGTAACAGACAATGTCGATGCTGAAGGGAGATACAAAGTCAACAAATACAAACTGAACTTTTCTCCCGACATCATCTACGGCAACGCAGGATACAACACATTTTATGGTGTCCAGGGGTCAACCGTCATGGCATTCAGCGATATGCTCGGCGATCACCAGATTTACATTCTGACGAACCTGCTTTTTGATTTGAAGAACAGCGATTACGCGCTGGCATATCTCTATCTTCCAAAGCGAATTGATTACGGAATCCAGGGATTTCACAGCGCACGCTTTCTCATACTGCAGGATAACACCATAGGAGAAAGCCTCTACCGTTTCAGAAATTACGGCGTCACCGGACTCGCATCGTTTCCGATCAACAAATTCGAGCGACTGGAATTCAACTTCTCCTGGTTTAACATCAGCCGCGATAATCTTGATTATACATTCGTCCCATCGGAACATCGCAGTCTGATTATTCCATCACTGAGTTATGTGCACGACACAAGCTTATGGGGAATCATAGCTCCGTCCAACGGGAAACGCTTTAATTTAAGTCTGATGGCAAGCCCCAAGGTCGGCGGCGGAGCGTTGGGATTTTATTCGGTTACCGGAGATTATCGTATTTATCATAAACTCTGGCAGGATTACACCCTGGCCCTGCGTCTGGCCGGCGGCGGAAGTTTTGGTGAAGATCCCCAGCGTTTTATTATCGGCGGCGTTGACAACTGGATTAACCGGCAATTCGAAAATGACCGCATCCCAGTTGAATCAGCAGAGGATTTTGTATTTCTCACGTCCGGAATTCCCTTGCGCGGCTACAACTATAACGCAAAGATCGGCACGAAATACGCGATGGCAAACATGGAATTCCGTTTTCCCGTATTGGGCTATCTTACTGCCGGACCACTGCCGGTATTTTTCCAAAGCTTCAGCGGAGTATTGTTTGTCGATATGGGAACAGCATGGACGACCAAAAAGGATTTTAAAGCATTCGACAAAGACAACAGCGGAAGCGTTTACATGAAGGACCTGTTAATGGGAACCGGATACGGCGTCAGAATGATTTTTCTCGGATTCCTGTTAAAAATGGATGTGGCATGGTCGTATAATCTCCAGCAATTTTCGTCACCAAAATATTATTTTTCATTAGGAGCGGATATTTAGCTCTCAAGCCTCACCAAGACAAAGCAGAATCTCCATTCATGAGAAATTACCGGTGGACGCTTCCGATGAACAAGAATCCGAACTCACCGCTTATTTCCATCTTCCGGCCCAGTACGTTCTGAATAATCTTCACTTAAACTCTTACACCGACTATCTGATTTAAAAAGTATTTCGTATATTGTCGCCACTATGAAAATACTCCTACTAGTATCGTTTGCAATTCTGTTTTCCGGCTGTATTCAGCAGATTGCCATCAACTCCATCGGCAATATCATGGATAATGGTTTTGAAGTACTCAACGAAGAGCAGGACCTTGACCTCGCCGAGAAAGCCGTTGCCTCCAATCTCAAACTCCTGGAATCGGTATTGCGCAGCGACCCGAATAATGAACGGTTCCTCCTTCTTGCTTCCATCGGTTATTCCAGTTACGCGCTCGGTTTCGTGGAAGACGACAGCGTGCAGCGTGCTTCGATGTTCTATCTCCGCGGGAAGGAATTTGGGATGAAGATCCTCCGCCGTAACCGCACTCTCAGTAATGCCTTGGATAAGGGGGCGGAAGAGCTCTCTGCCGCACTGAAAACATTGTCGCGAGATGATGTACCGGCGGTGTTCTGGACGGCAACAGGATGGGGGAGCTACATCTCCGTGTCGTTAACGGATCCTTCGGCGCTGGCTGATCTTCCGAAGGTCGAGGCAATGATGCAGTTTGTCCTGGAAAAAGATCCCGGCTACTTTTACAGCGGAGCTCACTTTTTCCTCGGAACACTCAACGGCAGCCGCCCGGCAATCCTCGGCGGAAAGCCGGAGTTATCAAAGCAGCATTTCGAGGAATGCCTGCGCGCAACTGAGGGAAAGTTCCTGATGACATACGTCTATTATGCCCGTTCCAACGCAGTCCAGACCCAGGACCGGGAACTTTTCGACAGGTGCCTTACTATTGTAGACACAACATCAATTGATGTTTTACCGGAAGCCCGCCTTTCCAATGCTATCGCCAAACGAAAGGCACAACTTCTCAGAGCAAAAGCCGATGAATTATTCTAAACATATTTCTTCAATTATTATGAAACGCTTTTTCATATTACGACTCATTATCCCATTTATCCTTTGTATTCTGCTTCATCCGTTGTCCCTTGCACAGCAATACACCATCAAGTTCGCCACGCTCGCTCCCGAAGGCAGCACATGGATGAACGTGATGAAGGAATACGACAAAACTATCCGGGCGGAAAGCGGCGGAAGACTTGGTTTTAAAATTTACCCCGGCGGCGTGCAGGGTGACGAGAAAGATGTGCTGAGAAAAATTAAGCTCGGTCAATTGCACAGTGCAGGCATTACGGGCAACGGTTTGACCAGCATTTCGCCGCGACTGCGAATTATGGATTCACCTTTTCTTTTCAAATCGTACAATGAAGTGGATCATATCAGCAAGACCTTTGAAGAAGAATTTACGAAGGGATTTGATGAAGGAGGTTTCGTCAATCTTGGATGGGCAGAAGTGGGGTTTGTGTATGTGTTCACGAATACGCCCGTTCAAAAGCCCGAAGATATGAAACAGGTAAAAATGTGGATGTGGGAAGGAGACCCGATTGCGGAAGCCTCGTTCAAATCGTTCGGCGTCAACCCGATTCCTCTGACCATTACCGATGTACTTACGTCACTGCAAACGAAACTGATTGACGGCGTGTACACATCACCTCTCGCTGCAATTGCGTTGCAATGGTTCACGCGCGTAAAATACATGCTGAACTCCCCTCTTGCGGATGCGGCAGGCGCGGTTGTTATTTCACAGAAGAAATTTAATGAACTTCCTCCGGATCTTCAGGAAATACTGACCAAGAATGGTAAAGTGTTTATGAAGAAGCTTACCGATCTCAGCCGTAAGGAAAACGCAAAGTCGATAGAGACACTGAAGAACAACGGCATAACAATCATCGACCCGCCATCGGCACAGGTTACGGAATCCTATGATGAAATAGGAAAAAAGGCACGGAGACTGCTGGTCGGAAAATTGTTCTCGGAAGAGTTATTGAACAAGGTGGAAAAAGAAGTCGCCGATTTCCGCAAGGCCCAGCCGAAAGGCGTTAAGTGAAAATACTCAAAGCGCTCGGGAACGGAGTGCTGTTCATTGAACGGTCGGTGATCGTTCTCTTACTGAGTTCAATGGTCATTCTCGCGTTCACGCAGGTCATTCTCCGCAATTTCTTTTCAATGGGATTTCTTTGGGCGGATCCATTCCTCCGTCACCTCGTTCTTTGGGCCGGCTTCATCGGCGCATCCATTGCAACGCAGCAGGAAAAGCACATTACTATCGATGTTATCACCCGTTTTACTTCTCCCCGCATTGCCAACCTCATCCGCATTGCCACAAATTTCTTCGCGTGTTACGTGACATACCAGCTCGCACAGGCCGGATGGGTATTTCTTCAAAGTGAAGTGGAATCCGCCGAAATACTCCTTACGATCGGCACAATAGATTTACCCGCGTGGTATTTTCAGATCATTATACCGGCAGGATTTGCACTGATTTCAATCAGATTTCTGGTAAGAACGATTGAACATATTCTGAGAATCTTTCGCCCCGCATCAACAGAAGAACCTTCCGCCAATATCCCGACGATATAATACCGATGGATACCATTTTTTATATTATTGTTTTTGTCACGATGGCATTTCTCGGTGCACCGCTTTTTTCAATTATCGGCGGGGTGGCTTTACTTGCGTTCCGCCTTGCTGACATCGACACATCGGCTGTGATTGTCGAACTGTACCGCCTCGCAAGCGCACCGACGCTTATAGCGATTCCGCTCTTTACATTCGCGGGATATATTCTCGCGGAAAGCAAAACTCCTCAACGCCTCGTGGCGCTTTCACAGGCGCTGTTCGGCTGGATACGCGGGGGGCTTGCAGTTGTGGCACTTGTTTCGTGCGCGGTGTTTACCGCATTTACCGGGGCATCCGGAGTTACCATCATCGCGCTTGGCGGGCTGCTTTTTCCAATTCTTATTCAGGAAAAATATTCCGAAAAATTTTCCCTGGGATTACTTACGACCTCAGGAAGCCTCGGGCTGTTATTTCCACCGAGTCTTCCGTTAATATTATACTCGATGGTAGCATCAAACTCGCGTACAGCAGGAGGTTCGGTCCCCGATGTCACTATCGATAAACTCTTCGCGGCAGGCATTCTTCCCGGCATCCTTCTAATCGTGGTGCTTTCAGTCTACAGCATCAAGCAGGGTGCAAAAGGCGAAGTTCCGAAAATTCCATTCAAGTGGGAAAATGTTAAAAAAGCTGTACGGGATGCTCTCTGGGAAATACCTTTGCCGTTTCTTATTATCGGCGGAATTTATGGCGGGCTCTTCACTGCAACCGAAGCCGCCGCGATAACGGCCTTTTATGTTCTTGTTGTCGAGGTTTTTATTTACAGAGATCTTAAATTATTTTCCGATATTCCGAGGATCATGCAGGAAAGCATGGTACTTGTCGGCGCAATTCTGGTTATTCTTGGATGTGCGATGGGACTTACCAATTACCTCATCGACGAAGAAGTTCCGATGAAATTGTTTGAACTTATCAGGGAGCTTATTTCGAGCAAAGCGGCATTTCTGATTCTACTTAATATCTTCTTACTGATCGTCGGTATGATGATGGATATATTTTCAGCAATCATTGTCGTGGTCCCGCTGATTATTCCGATCGCTTCAGCCTATGATATCCACCCGATCCATCTCGGCATCATTTTCCTGACAAATCTTGAAATCGGCTACCTCACGCCCCCCGTGGGATTAAATCTGTTCATCTCCAGCTTCCGGTTTGAAAAGCCGATCTCGACCGTCGTCAAAGCCACACTTCCCTACATCGGCATCCTGCTCATTGCGCTGATGATCATTACATATATACCGGAGCTCAGTCTCTGGATGATTGATATCCTCGGTATCAAGTAATTAAATTCTTTTCGGAGGTTACTCTCCAACCCGGAAAGATTGCTGTTCATTGACGGTACCCGCGCTCACCTGAACTGTATATATCCCCCGCTTCAACGATGACGTATTTGCCGCGGCGACATATCTTCCCGGATCAAGGAGATCGTCTACAACCGTTGCAAGTACATTGTTATACTGATCTGCCACTGTAATCCGCACAGTAGTTGAGATGTTTATCTCATATGGAATAAACAGAGCGCCATCCTTCATTATACCTTTTCCAAACTTAAACACCGGAGAGAATTTTTTCAGCCATCCCGCCAGGGCCGGCGAAAAAATACCGGGCTGAAGGACTATGTTACTTTCGTTATTATGCTTATCAAGACTTGAAACCGCATACACTGCGTTTGATTGAGATAACGGAAGCGTATCGAGGAAAAGGGTTGTTGATGAGGGAATAATCGCGATAAGATTCATCGCAGAAACAGTATCGAATGGAAATGAAGATGACCTGTAGATATTTATATGTGCAGCCCGGTCTCCATCCTTCCCGCGGACCGGCGACTGCCATTCAAGTCTTTTTATATTTTCCGTTATAGATACCACCCGGAATTGTTCCGGCGCGTTTGGCGGCACCGCATCTTTCCATGCCATCGGCGGCGTAAATGCGGGGCGGTTATAGTAACGCCAATCCCTGAGCTGATGTTCGATATTGGCATAACGGAAAAAGGCATGTCCGCTCACATTGACCGAACGTGAAACATTTATAATTTCTCCAAGTTGAGATGCCACTTCCGGCTTATAGGGCCCGATACCAAGCACGATCTGTTTGCCGTACGAAAACTGCGACCACTCGGCAGCCATCGCGGCATAATCAGGATTTCCCTGCTTCTCACCCAGCGACCAATATATCTGCGGGGCAAGGTAATCGAGGATTCCTTTTTCGAGCCAACCGCGTGAATCCTGATACACTTCGTAATAGGACTGCAACCCTTTGCCGGCAGAAGAGTTTTTGTATATGCCAAGGGTTGTCGCTCCTATTTTCATCATCGGCTTCACTGCCGTTGCGGCCGCATAAAACGAGGATAGCAATGCCGTTACATTTTCCCTTCTCCACTCCTCTTTCGAACGGCTTCCCCCATACTTTCGAAACGTGGCATCATCAGGAAACGATGTTCCTGGATAACGAATAAAATCAAATTGAAAACCGTCGACATCATACATTCTCACAATTTCCAGCGCTGTCTTCAACAGATATTCCCGTACAGCGGGGAGCCCCGGATCGAGCCACCAGTCATTACCCACAAGGCAGGCCCAATCGGGATGTTGCAACACCGGATGCATCGGCTGAGAACCGGGCGGTTTTTCCTTTCCGTTTTTCACAAGGAATGTATTAAACCACGCGTGGACTTCCATGTCTTGTACATGCGCTTCACGGATAATAAATTCGAGCGGGTCCCACCCCGGATCCTTTCCCAATGTACCGGTAAGCTGCTGCGACCATGGTTCTCTGGTGGAATGGTACAAGGCATCTCCGCGGCCCCGAACCTGAAAATACAGCGTATTAAAATTTGCCGCTTTAAGGTTCCGGACAATTTCCGACAATGATTTCTGCTGTTCCAGTTTATTTGTACTTCTCGGCCAGTCGAGGCCAAGCAGTGTCGTAATCCAGACGGCCCTGACTTCACGTTTGGGAATAGGGAGTTGGGTCCGGACCTGTTGTGAAAAACCTACCAGGGGAATCATCGTAAGAACGACAGCACACAGTTTGTACATGCAATGCATACCTGTTTTCAATTCTTGCTGTTAAAAAACTTCTCAATATAGATGGGGTTTTTTTGAGAAACAAGAAGAATTATGGATACTTTTCTCCTGAAAGAGAAAGGGGTAAAATTGATTGACTTTCAGATAAATTAACATTATATTTTTACTCCATAATTTCAAAAACAGACCCATTTTCACTAATTTCAAGATTTAGGAGTCGCAGATCGTACGTGAAGAAAAACCGTGGTAAGCTTATTCTCACTCTCGCTTTTGTTCTTCTTTCTTTCTATTTCCTCTATCCGACCTACAAAGACTACCAGTTCACAAAAGAACTTCGTACGTTAACCGGTGACGATAGCCTGAAGTTTGTAGAATCGAATGAAGCCGCGATCCGTGAAGCGCGCGCTAAGCGCATTAAATTAGGACTTGATTTACAAGGCGGCATGCGCGTTGTATTGGAGGTCAACGTCTTAAAACTGCTTGAAGATCTCGCCAAGAACAAGGACGACAATTTCAACGCAGTTATTCAGGAAGTCCGGGCGGTTGCAAAAACCACGGATGAAGATTTGCTTGATGTCCTGTCGAAAAAATTTCAGGAAAAGCAGTTACGCATGAGCCGTTATTACGGCAACATTCGTGATGCAGATGACGCGATAGTGAGCAGACTGCGCGACGAATCCACCGGTGCCGTTGATCGCGCGATAGAAATTGTGCGCAACCGTGTTGACCAGTACGGTGTTTCCGAACCCTCTATTCAGAAACAGGGAAGCCGGAGAATTATCGTTGAACTTCCCGGCGTTACAAAAGAGGCTGAAGTACGCCAGCTTCTCCAGGGCACGGCATTACTGGAATTCAAATTATTAATTGATCCCGAGATTGCTATCAAGGTTTATGAATCAATTGACAGAACCCTTGCGGGCAAACCTCTCATTGATTCGACTGCGACCGACTCGGCAACATCCGTGGCACAAAAAGCGGACACGACAAAAGCCGCTGACACTTCTTCTATTCCGCTGCCTGAAGATCAACTCAAAGCCGAAGAGCAAGCCAAAAAGGATCACCCGTTCTTCTTCCTTGCAAGGCCAAACCAACAGGAAGGACAAGGCTGGAATGGAGAGCTCTATTCGGCTGAAGACGATAAGGGAAGGGTCATGCGCGTATTCGAACGGCCTGAGATCCGTCAGTTGCTTCCTTCCGACATGGCAGTCGCATGGTCGGCAAAACCGGCCTTTGTTGCCGAAGGTAAAAATTATTTCGCATTATATGCCGTAAAATCACAGCCCGAATTAACCGGAGGCGTTATTGTGAACGCCCGCGCGACCATCGACCCGACATACAACACTCCGATGGTTACCATGGAAATGAACAACGACGGTTCACGCGACTGGGCACGCATTACCGGCGCCAACGTGAATAAGCGGATTGCTATCATCATGGATAATTCGGTTTTTTCCGCACCCGTGGTTCGGACAAAAATCACCGGAGGGAACTCCCAGATCGAAGGAATGGACAATGTCGAGGAAGCAAAATTACTTGAAATTGTTCTGAAAGCCGGCGCTCTCCCCGCCCCCGTAGAAATCATTCAGCAGACATCGGTCGGTGCGTCGCTTGGCGATGACTCCATCCGTCAGGGTGTGACGTCATCACTTGCCGCGCTTATTCTCACCGTATTGTTTATGATTATGTATTACAAAATGGGCGGCACCATGGCTGATATTGCGCTCGTGCTGAACCTCCTCTTCACTCTCGCGGTCATGGCGGCATTCCAGGGAACGTTAACACTCCCCGGCATAGCAGGCATCATCCTTACCATGGCAGTCGCTGTAGACGCAAACGTGCTCATCTACGAACGCATCCGCGAGGAATCTGTTACCGGCAAAACACTGGCGGCGGCAATCGACACGGGATACAGCAAGGCATTCACTGCCATTTTTGATTCAAACATCACCACATTCATCACCGGCGTAATCCTCTACCAGTTCGGCAGCGGTCCGGTCCAAGGCTTTGCTCTCACATTAATGATTGGTATCATCGCAAGCATGTTCAGTGCAATTATCATTACAAGAATTATTTTTGACATGATGACCGAAAAGGGTCAGAAAGTCAATTTCGGATAAACATCAGACTATTGGAGATTTTTCATGCGTTTCTTTGGCAAAACAAATATAGACTTCATGGGCAAACGCCGGACCTGGTACATGGTCTCGCTCAGTGTGATTGTTGTGGGGCTTATTTCCCTTGCTATAAAAGGGATTGACTACGGCATTGACTTTCTTGGCGGTACAGAGCTGATTGTTCATTTTTCGCAAGCTCCTGACGTCGCCGAAATCCGCTCAATGATGGATAATTCAGGATTCCCCGCTGCAGAAATTAAAACGTACGGCGAACCAAATAAAATCGTCATTCAAACATCAATACAAGGCGAAGGAACAACCGTTGCAGATCAAATCAACAACGCACTCCAAGAAAAGTTTCCCGACCGCGACCCGAGGATCCTCGAGCAGCAGAAGATAAGCCCGAAGATTAGTTCTGAACTACGGCGAGATGCACTTTTTGCTATACTTTTCTCGCTGATAGCCATCATGGTCTACGTCGGCTTCCGATTCAAATTCATTTACGGGATTGGGGCGGTAGTTGCCCTGTTCCATGATGTTCTTGTAACGCTGGGTGTACTTTCCCTGCTTGACGGTCTGACGCCATTTACAAATTTTGAAATAGACCAGAATATGATCGCGGCCTTTCTCACACTCGTCGGTCTTTCTGTCAACGATACCGTGGTTATTTTCGACCGTATCCGTGAGAATCAAAAGATTCACCGGTCTCTCAGTCTTATGGAGATCATGAACAAGAGCCTCAATGAAACACTCAGCAGAACAATTATTACTTCGGGAACAGTGTTCATTGTAACAATTATTCTTTTCCTCTTTGGCGGAGAAGTGAACAGAGGATTCGGATTCGCGCTGACAATCGGTATCATCACCGGAACGTATTCCTCCATTTATATCGCGAGCGCGGTCGTCCTGGATTACACAAAAAGCAAATTGTCACCGAAAAACAAAACTGTCGCACCGGAAAAGGCAAAGTATGAAGTTGTCAACCAGTGAAACTGACGGCATCACTATTGTAGCGCTTGAAGGAAGCGTCCTTGGCGGCCCTGACGCCACTGCGTTGAACGATACTCTCCACAAACTTGTCGAGAAAAAAAAGAAAAAAATCGTTCTTAACCTTGCCGAGGTTCACACAATGAACAGTTCCGGGCTGACCATGCTTATCGGCGCAATGACAACGGTCAGAAATGCCGGCGGCAACCTGAAAATCGCGGCCGCATCCAAAAAAATTGAAAGTTTGCTAGTGATAACAAAACTCTCCACCGTTTTTGAGCTTCATCCCACAGTGAAAAAAGCGATCAGCAGTTTTCAAGAGTAACAGAGTGCATCTCAGAATCGAACAAACTCCGGTGTGATACTCGTATCCATCGGAGTTTTTTTCGTTTGTAAGGAATTCTCATGTCAGTCCAGATTATTGTCGGCGCCCAGTGGGGCGATGAAGGAAAGGGCAAGATTGTCGATCACCTCAGTGAGCATGTCGACATTGTTGCCCGCTATCAGGGGGGCGCAAATGCCGGGCACACCGTCGTCATCGGCGACAAAGAATACGTTCTCCATCTGATCCCCTCCGGAATCTTCCACCAAAAAGTTACCTGTGTCATCGGGAATGGTGTCGTTATTGATCCGATTGCCCTTCTCGATGAAATCCGTCAGTTGAAAGACCTGAACATCGACATCACCGGGCGGCTGCTTATCAGTCATAACGCCCATCTGATCATGCCGTACCACAAACTGCTTGATACCATCCGCGAACAAACGACGGAAAAAATCGGCACGACAGGCCGCGGAATCGGCCCGGCGTACATAGACAAATTCATGCGCGTCGGTATCCGGATTGTCGACTTACTCGATCGCGATGTTTTTGTCTCCAAGCTTAAACGCAATATTGAAGAAAAAAATCAAATACTTAAAAAAATATACGGTGAAACCGAACTCAGTGTCGACAAGATTGTTTGTGAATACGAAGAGTTCGATAAAAAAATTGACGAGTACGTTACTGACAGCGCTCTTTACCTTAATAAAGCATTACGGGAACACAAGCGCGTTCTGGCCGAAGGCGCACAGGGCGCATTACTCGATGTCGACCACGGCACCTACCCGTTTGTCACATCCTCCAACCCGACAAGCGGCGGCGCGTGCACCGGTCTCGGTATTCCGCCGACATCAATTTCTTCAGTGCTTGGGGTTGTCAAAGCGTATTCAACACGTGTCGGTAATGGTCCGTTTCCTACGGAACTGCAAAATGAAACCGGGGACAGGCTCCGCGAAACCGGCGGCGAATATGGCGCCACCACCGGCAGACCTAGGCGCTGCGGCTGGTTTGATGCCGTCAGCCTGAGGTATTCGGCAATGGTCAACGGTATCCGGCAGATTGCCATAACGAAGCTCGATGTGCTTGATTCATTTGAGGAAATAAAGGTCTGCATTGGCTACCAGTATGAAGGAAAGTTATTAAAGACCTTCCCCACCGATCTTCCGTCACTGCAGGCAATTGTTCCGCTGTATGAAACCTTTGACGGATGGAATGCACCGACATCATCCATCACTTCATACACTTCGCTCCCCGCCAATGCCAAACGGTATGTTGAGGCAATCAGCGCGCTGACGGGAACAGAACTGTATATAGTCTCTGTGGGCGCGCGGCGCGATCAAACAATCTTCGTGCACTAATTCCATATGCCGATACCCCGTTCGGCAAATATTAAAGTCTTCCTTCTTGTCATCGCCGTCGCGATTGTCGTCGGAACACTCGTGTTCTCCCAGCGGATTGTCCAGCAACTCCTTGAAAAAGAACGCGAGGTTGCCGCTCTTTACGCGAAATCCCTCCAGTTTATCGCCAACCGGCCGATGGATCAGGCCGTTGATCAAACCGATTACAGCTTCATCTTTGATGAGGTCATCCGTTCAATAGATTTTCCGATGGTGTTGTCCGATGCTGAGTTCAATCCCATTGCTCCGTATCTGACAAGCAGCAGAAACATTTCAATTGATACGACCCTCTCTGACGAGGAAATGAAATTATTCTTTAAGAGAATCATTACCCGGCTTGATACAGAAAACCCTCCCATCAAAGTGACACTACAGGATTCGATTGTTCTGAGCTACGTTCATTACGGCGAATCCGAACTGGTGACCCGTTTGCGCTGGCTTCCGTATATCGAATTTGCTGTCGCCGGAATGTTTATACTCCTTGGATACGTCGGTTTCAGTTATATCAAGCGGAGCGAGCAGAGCAATATCTGGGTGGGCATGTCCAAAGAAACCGCGCACCAGCTCGGCACCCCGCTTTCCAGTCTGATGGGCTGGATTGAAATTATGAAAGAACACGGCGCCGACAATCCGAAACTGATGGCCACCATCGCGGAAATGGAAAATGATGTCGGACGGCTGGAGGTTATCACCGAAAGATTCTCAAAGATCGGTTCAAAACCGTCACTGAAAGAAGAAAACCTCCACGAAGTAATTGAAAGCGTCATCACATATTTTCAGCGGCGGCTTCCTTCGCGGTTCGGGGATAAACGAAATATTCAGATCAGTATTTCAAGTACCGTCCGGCCGACAGTAAGAATGAATCGGGAGTTATTTGACTGGGTCATCGAAAACCTTATTAAGAACGCGCTCGACGCAATGGAGGAAGGAACAGGATCAATTACGTTTTCCATCGAAGAAAAGGGAGACGCGGTATTTATTGATGTGAAAGACACGGGCAAAGGAATCGACCTGAAATCGAAGCAGGACATTTTCCGCCCGGGCTACAGCACGAAGCAACGCGGATGGGGGCTTGGGCTGAGCCTTTCCAAACGTATCATTGAATCGTATCACAAAGGCAAAATTTTTGTCAAGGAAAGCCGGGTTGGCAAGGGAACGACGTTCAGAATTAAGCTGAGGAAGTAGATATTAGTAAGTGCGCTTGCGCCAATTGTTTTACCACCCTCTCCCAATCCTTCGCCTCCGCTCAGGATCATCGCAATCTCTGCAAAAGTGAAACATGATTTTCAAAAAAGGACACCACCCATCTTGAGTTACTGGCTCAGTTTGAAGATAAGAACAACGCAGAGTCGCAAAGAGCGCGAAGAAACGCAGAGAAATAATCACTTTGCGATACTCGGCGAGCTCTGCGTTTCTGCGTTTAAGAATTATAATTCAAAATGAGCCAGTACCCATCTTGACTCTGCATAGTTTTTTCATTAGGTTTTAGTCAAGAGGATTTCAAGATGCAATCACCAGCCAAGAAAATATACACCTTCGCTGATTACGAGCAGCTCCCGGAAGGCGCGCCATATCAATTAATACAGGGAGAGCTCGTTATGACACCTTCTGCCACGCCGTACCATCAAATTATTCTACAAAGACTTCTTGTTCATTTAACTGCATTCGTCAGGCAACTGCAATGCGGCGAGGTTATTGTTTCTCCTATTGATGTTTACTTTAATGAAAGGGAAGTATACCAGCCGGATATTATCTTCATTCACAAGGAGCGACTGAATATTATCGGCAAGAAGAAAATAGAAGGCCCGCCTGATCTGGTGATGGAGATTCTGTCACCTTCGACGGGATATTACGACCTGACGCATAAGAAGTCGGTGTATGAATCGTCGGGCGTGCAGGAATACTGGGTTATCGATCCGGAGGAAAAGTTTGTAGAAGTGTTCGCGCTTCACGACGGCCGCTTTCGAGAATCAGGACGGTGGAAAGGCGACGGTACAGCCGCCTCTACGTTGCTGCCAGGTTTCCAAACAGGACTGGCTACATTGTTCAAACCGATAGGCGAGTTGTAGTCTCCGATTTGCAATCGGGTATTGGCGGTAAGACCAGTTGCACAGCCCGGGGTTTTACATCAAAGCATCATTTCAACAACACCATCTTCTTTGTGCCGGTAAACTTTCCCGCCGTTAACCGGTACGTATACACACCACTCGCAAGACCTCCGGCATCCAGCTTCACAGATTTATATCCTGCTTCCTGTATTTCATCCACCAGCGTTCTCACTTCCCTCCCCAGAACATCGTACAGCTTCAGCGTTACGTGACTATTGACAGATAACGAATAACGAATAACTGTTATTGGATTAAACGGGTTGGGATAGTTCTGTTCAAGACGGAATCGGGATGGAATTTCTGTTACCGGGATAATGCGCAGAATAAGCCTGTTCCCTGCACTGTTAATACGTATCTCTCCTTCGGTTTGCGAGCGATTGTCTGCAATGAGTGGAATTCCATTATCTGAAAATAATCCGATATGATTATTTATGGTATTCGCAAGCTTCCATTCAACAACGACCGGCTTCTCAACACCGGTCAGAACAATCGGATATTCGACAGAAGACCCATTTGATGTCGAATAAGTTTTGACCAGATCTCCTCCTTCAAACCGCGCGTCGAAAACCGCATCCGGCAATGCCGGGAGAGAAGAAGCGAGAAGCTTCCCATCAGGAGTATCTGACGCACCAAAATAAAGTGTCTGACTTTTGCCGGTTGCATCGGTAAACTTCAGCGTATTCATTTCCGTCAAAAGCTGAGATGACGAAGATTGAACGACATTTCCCAATGCCGCCGCGGATAATGTAAGTGTTCCCGGATGCCCCGCTTTGACCCAGTACGCTTTGCCCGGCTGTATCGTGTCGGCGGGATAATAGCCGTTATTATATCCGTAGAAAAGTGAAAGGATGTTTCCCTGAGGACTTTGTGTGACACTTCCCGCGGGAGCAGGATTTGTTATCGACCCGATAATATTCCATCCGGAATCAACAGGAACAGTGATGCTGTCAAGGATGTCGCCAAAAATTCCAATACTCGAAGAAGTATCAAACTTCATCCAATAGCCGCGACCCGGCGGAATGCGGTTTGCCTGTTCAAAACCATTTGCTCTCGAATAGCCGTACACCGGCAATAATGCTGAGGGAAACAGGGCTGACACAGAATCATTTCCGGCATTCATCGGATTGGAAAGCATATTCCATTTAGCGGAGGCAGAAAATACTTTGGTGGAACCGGAATTATACCATCGTTGAAACGGGATGATTTGTTTCGCGACGCTTGCACTCGACCATGATAATGTTGCAACCGCACCGCCGCCATTTTCATAGTATTCCATTTTCACATCATAACGCTTGCCGGCTTCAAGAGAAATAGTATCGCTGTATTCCCGGGGCGCGCCGTCAGTCCATTGGTTAATCACCGGTCTTCCATTGACCCACAGGCGCACGCCATCGTCAACCGTCGCATAGAACCTGTAGACTTCAGAATATTGGGGACTGACGCGTCCGGTCCATCGCACAGAAAACAAGTCGTTTCCCATTGCGGGATCCGGGGAACCGTTCCCCCAGCTGAAATTAATGGTGGAATCGAGCCGCACAATAACATCGCCGGTAAAATCAATATTATCATAGTACTCGCCGCGAAGTCCGATGGGAATATCACCGATGACAATAAACGACTTCTTCAGTTCGGCAACTCCGCCGTTGGTTCCTGACACAACAAGCTTTACAGTGTAAATTCCCGGAGAAGTATACATGTGCACGGGATTTTGTTCGGTGCTCGTACCTCCATCTCCAAACGTCCATGCCCACGACAATGCGCCGGGTACATCAGATTGATCCATAAATTGTACCGGCAATGGCGGGAGCCCGCTCGTATAGTTCGCCGAAAAGTCGGCGCGACCAATATATTTGATACGGAGGATATTCGCTCCCCGGTCAATCGGGGTTACATAATCAAGATCTTTATACAAATCGGAGAAATATAATCCATCCGGCCCTGCCGCCAGCGCCGACACAGTCGCTTTTCCCGAACCGGTATACTGAAGAAACGGTTTTGGCCCGTTCACCAGCTGTCCGCTGTCACCAAGCACAAACTCTTCGATTCTCTTTCCGCGGGGCTGCGGTCCGGTTGCCCATGTTGCACCGGATAACGTAACAAACGCGTGTCCCTGTTTCTCTGCTTCGAACCCGCTTCCTCCGAACGTCTCCGGCTGCACAAACGCAATATTCACGGGTGCGGTAGACGGGTTCCAGTTGTACAACGCGTTGACCGACATGCTTGCGTTCGAGCCATCCCAGCCGTAGTTCACGCCTTCGACAATCTTAGCAAATCTGTCTACCTCAGGGCCATTTTCCACTTCATAATGAAACCCATCGGATGCGCGCCATGCCCCGCCAAACGGATTCCTGACACCATACGCGAACACATAATCCCTCGCCGTTATTCCGTTTGAAAGATTATAAAAAGGGTTATCGGAAGGGGCAGTACCATCTTTATTGACTCTCAGAATTTTTCCGCGGAAATAATTCAAATCCTGCGCGGTTGCGGTCGCAAATCCATCACCCATATGCACATATAATTTGCCGTCGGGCCCGATGGTGAGATTGGAAATAAAATGCGACTGGCCCTGAATCTCGCCGACCATGTCAAGGATAGTGGTTTGCGTTGCCGCAGTCAAACCGCCATCAGTACTGTGAAACCTGACAACCTTTGGATAATGATTGATGCTTGGCGGGTTCGCATCATAAAGCATATTGACAAATACATCGCCGGTGGAAGAATCAACAACAATACCGGAGAGTCCCTGCTCACCCGATCCCGGAAAATTTCCTGTCGGTTCAAAATTCAACAGGCTATCAGCATACGTCAGCACCGTACCATTATTGGTAACGACCTTGATTGTTCCGTATAATTCTGTCACATAAAATAATGGATCCATCGGCTGTGATCCGGGGTTAGGCACAAACGCTATATTGACCGGGAGTTGAAATCCTTTGGCAACAATTTCAACTTTATATCCGGTCGGTACGGGTTTCCAGGGCACAGGCGCACCCTGTGCGAGATGGGAAAAATCCGGATCAGCTTGACTTGAATCGCCAAGGTACGTACTGCCGTTTTGTGAAATCCAATACACAACGATTGCACCGGCATCAACATTCATTGCGGGAAAATAAACAATATAACTTACACCATGTGCATCCGTGAATTCGACATCGAACTGTTGCTGGACAAACCCGGAACCTCCGCCGTAAATTACCGCGCGCACAGGCAAATGAGAATCGATGCCCGGAGGATTCGTCTCCTGATTTGAAATTCCGTCACCTCCACTGATCTCAAGCAAAAGGTCGGCATTGTTTGATTCAAACCTTAGAGAAGACGCGTCAGAACCTCCCGGCAAAATCACCGGATCACCCGTTATATTGAACATCGCCGGTAATGGCAGGGAATCAATATCATCCAATGTCAGCGGAAACACTACAGTCTGCGAACCTGTTCTGAACGCACGAACAGAGTAAGCGCTCCATCTGTTTGTATTGTCACGGTGCCTCACACGAAGCTGGTAATCAGTATCATAATCCAGTTCGGATCGCCCGGCATAAGAACCTTCGAACGTTCCGTCCGCAAGGTGTGTGTGTTCCTTTTCCAACCCGCTTATGCAACTGGTAATCCATACTCGTTCGGAAGGAGTGACAGTCCAGATTTCCCAATCGGTGCATTGATGCGTATCGCCGGGATCGGGATCGGACATCGGCAATGTTTCCATATGGACATCAGAGGGACTTACAATCTTCCCGTCAAACGAAGGCTCGGTGATAACAGGCGGGTCCGGTGCAGTTTGGGCAACTACCTTTGTCAGTCCCACGACACAAACAACTACAAACATGATTGAAAGAAATCTTCCCGAAAAACCAGACTTGAAAATCCGCAGCATTAGTTCCATTGTTATTATAGTAATAGTTTATGGAATTTGAACGGTCACATCTTCGTCTTTTACTGTCCACGTTCCGCCGGTTACCATATCTCTTCCCCTCATCAGCACCCAGGAATAATCAAACGGAAGAAGCTCGGGTTCAGCAGAATTGCTCAGAGGCGCAACCCAGCATACCAATCCCTGAACAAGATACGGACTCTCCATGACCTGAATGAGCGCGAGACTACTATCCGACACCACTTCGCCATTAATAGAAATAGAATTTCCATGCACATCATAGGGAAATTTTTTCCGGAGGCTCTCGATGAGTTTATTCTGATCTCTTTTCCCGTAAATGATTACTCGTTCAGACTGAAGGTCTGCCAGCGTAATGCTCGTGTCGGCTTTGATTCTTACCGACCATCCGCTCCGTTCCATCGCCGCTGAATCCCGGCGGGCAAGATGAAGCAAGTGATGAGATGATTCTCCGGTCCCGACCACCATGATGCCGTCGGCAGGATCGCGCAGATCCCCCATCTTCACAGGAATTTTATGAATCTTCAGGATGCTGGAATGGACATCGAGAAACGCGGCGGAAGGTTTTTCTGCCGTGGTAATGTCAAACGGAACGTCATTGCGATATGACCCCACCGAATCAGTCCCCAGCCAAACGGCAGTACTAAAAAACCCTCCGGGGGTTTCCACTTCAATCGGGACTATCGAAGTATATTTTTCATATCCCACCATTCTCACACGGCCACTGGTTACCCACTTGCCGTTGTTCTTCGCAGACTTCACATTGTATATTTTCATCCGCGGCACCCCCCTATTCTTCACCCACTGATCAAAGAACCATCCGAGAGGTTTACGGTAGAACTCTTCAGCAAGGAGCTGAAAATCGGTCAACAATGCCTTGCGCAGATGGAAACGTCTTGCGTATTCATGATAGAGTAGTGAGAATAACGAATCGCCCATCATCGTTCTCAGCATATTGTGAACGTATGATGCCTTGAGATAATGAGTCGGCAGCGAACGAAGATCGGCTTTTTGCTGGAGGGGTAAATCCTCGCCTTTTGTCACACGCATGAGGAGCGGACGGAGCAAGGGATGCTGGCCTAACGAGTCCCGTTTCGACATTCTTCCCGAAGCCTCCGCGTACAGCAAGGCAGAATATTCGCACAATCCTTCCGCCAGAAGCGCGGCATCTTCGTGGTCAATAAACACCGTCATCGGCCACCACTGATGAGCTATTTCATGCGGAAGAATCGAGCTGACCTGGTTAAACGTGTCCTCCGTTTCGAACGCTACTTTTTTGACCATAATAAATGACGGACCGGCTATCGCAAGAACGTTTCTTCCTCCTACCCAGTTATCAACTTCAATGATCGAAAGTTTGGGGAAGCGGTACGTTGTAAACTTTTTGTTGTAAAAGCGAAGAACATCTTTTGCCAGACTGAGAAGTGATTGGGATGAACTTGAATCTTGTGTAAAAAGGAATGTGTTCAGCACAAGATTACGCTCAGTAACTTCCTGCTGAACAAACATACCCGCGCAAATCCATCCGATATCCGCCAGAAGATCGCGCGACTCCCAGATATATGTTGCCGAGTCTGGGGAGATTTTCTTCTCTTTCAAACTCCCGACACTGATTGCGCTCCAGGAAGAAGGAACAGTAATCGCCATCCGCACAAACCGAAGCATTCTCGGCCCAAACGGCAATATCCCTTCTTCATGAAACACTGCACGGTCTTCGTTGATTCCGGCAAAATCCGATTGAAACATAACGCGACCCGAATATTGAATCACCGCTTCAACCAATGTATCCTCCGGAAGCTCCTCAATCATACAATAGTCTTTTGATTGGCTGAACTTCACGTTCCTTCCGTTCACCATGACACCCGAGACAGCGTACACCGGGAGCAACTTGAGGGATAGGCGGTCAATGTTTTCTTTGGTGAATCGCACCTCTATCGTATCAATAGACGTGAACGCTTTGGAGAGCGGGAACAATTGGAGCGCAACTCGATGGGAAACAATTTCATACCCCGGATCATCTTCCGCGCGCAGCAATGCTGAAGACATCAGCAGAAAGCACATTAGGACGATGAAAAGTGAATTCACTCTCAAGCAGGAAGAGCAAAGAAGATTATCCGCAGGCAACATATGTTCAAAATGACTGCGGTACCGGAGGCGGGGACGGCGGCATCAGTTGTTGTTTGGGTTTAAATATCCCATATCCGATTAACCCGCCTAGCAATCCAAACAAGGGATACATGATAATCGAGAAGAAGAAATTCGTCACGAAGGAAACGGATGACGATTCTGTTTCCAGCGCTTCGTAAAACTGTTCGCGAACCTGATCGGGCAGTTCGATATTGGAATTCTCAATCCAATTACGGAGGAATTCCATCATGACATCACCAAACATCGCTGAAATAATCAACGAAAGCACCGTAGCAGTTAAAGCGCCAAATACGCCTGACAACGCTCCGACCGAAAGACAATCCCCCGCAGTGAAGGGTATGGTATCGGGAGTAAAATTGCTCTTATAAAAGAACACCGCCATTAGTCCGCCGATAATTAACCCGGCACAGCAGAGACAGTTTATTAAATTAACAAACGGGATTTCGCTCAGTAATCCCATGATAATTCCGCCATAAATTGCAGGAAGTAATTTGTCAGGCTTTGGATTCATGAAATACCTCGTAAGAATGGATAGGACTGTTTTTCATTAGGTACGATAACCGATATAAGCAAAGGAATCAGGATCCATCCCGCGATTATTCCGAAAAATCCCCCTGTTATAACGCGCGTCAACCATGTACTCTCATGCAAACCGGCGATATGACATGCAACATCAACAACCATCGGCAGTAACGCGATAAACCACCAGATGCGTTGATTGTTGATTTCGTTGACGCGGAATACCGGCAACAGGATAACCGACATCAGGAAACCAAAATATACCGCGGAACAACGGGCGCAGACTGCCATTGCCTGACCATTAACGTGAAGCGAGTGAGAGTCAAGCTGATGACAGATCAATGAGAAAAAAGCGAATACAGATTTGGTTGCGGGGGAATCGGAAGTGATAAATACCGGAAGCACAATCAACGCGCACCAGAGGAGTACGCATGCCAATAACATGCAATAAGCGGGAGTATTGTATTTCATAGTAACTGATGAAAAGGTATGAGAATTACGGATGAGATGCAAGAATATACTGCTGGAGGTGTTGGCTCGGTTTCAGAAACGGAAGATAATTATCTTCCGTTTCCACCTTCCGGCAATAATGTTTAATCCAATCTGAGCAAGCACACCACAGGAAGTATTCTCCTATGTTAGCCTTGATCGCCCATCTCCGCCTTCGGCGGATCCGCTCGGGGTGAGCAGAGCCAAACCATGATGAGGTTCTTTTAGAACTCCGATTTCTTACTTGGCTAAATCGAGTGTAGAAATCCGCGGTTTTAGTTTTCTCCATTGTTTTTCGTTGACGAATCCATTATATTCGACAGTCAATTTCTGAATCTCCTTTCATCATTCATTGGTAAAACTTCGTGAAAACGCTGAACATCAAATCGAATTTCCTCGCAATTGAAAAAGAATATTCGTCCTTTGACACTTCGCGTGTCGTTATACTTCCTGTACCGTATGAACGCACGGTCAGTTACGGCGGTGGAACAAATAAAGGGCCCGAAGGAATAGTAAAGGCCTCTCATTATGTCGAACTGTACGATGAAGAAACGGAACGGGAAGTATACAAGGAAATCGGCGTTGCGACGCTTCCTCCGTTTCAAGCAGGAAAGAAAAAAGACAAGGCATTTCTTCAATACTTACAAAAAATGACAGAAGAGTTGTTGAAGCACGATAAATTCGTTGTAACACTAGGCGGAGAGCATACCATTTCACAGGCACCAATTGCCGCATTCGCGAAACGGTATCCCGATTTGTCGGTACTGCAAATAGACGCACACTCAGATTTACGGATGGAATACCAGGGATCGCAGTACAGTCATGCTTCCGTCATGGCGCGGGTCTGTGAGATCATCAAGCCTTCGCGGCTGATACAGGTCGGCATTCGCGCCCAGTGCATGGAAGAGGCGGAATTTATCAGGAAAGAAAAAGTGAACACACTATACGCGCATGAAATCCGCAACGGAACGTACACCCGCGGCGCTTCATTATGGGATGATTATGCTGTCAGCAAATTATCGGACCACGTGTATGTCAGTTTTGATGTCGACGGACTCGACCCGTCGATTATGCCTGCGACAGGCACACCGGAGCCGAACGGATTATTCTGGGACGAAACATTGAGGCTCTTACGAAAAGTAGGAGAGCAGAAAAAGGTTGTCGGATGTGATGTTGTAGAACTTGCACCGATGAAAGGGTTACACCATCCTGATCTTACCACAGCAAAACTTGTCTCGAAGATGATTAATTACTTTGTTAAAGCGTAGAGGTGATCATCAGATCCGCTTTAACGGGTAATCAATATGAAGATAACAACTAATTAACTACTTTCCTCCCCATCAGGTATATCTCACCTGTCGGCTGAGGCATTCCTCCTTTTGGCTCAAGTGTTACACAGAAAGCGCTCACCAGTTCCGGCTCGGTAACATCAAGCGGCTTCACCATGAACATATTCTCCTTCTCGCTTTCGTTTGCCACGGTAAACATGCCGGCACTAAAGACCAGCTGTTTTTGCATAAGCCAGAGTTGATATTCTTTATCTTTCGGCACCATCGGTAAATTGGAAACATGCAGGACAGCCACTTTCTTCACTGGATCCCAGATAATTTTTCCATGTCCGACAGGGTTCACATCCATACCATCCATCCTCACAACATCGATATTGCGGGATTCAAGAATCTTAAGAATCGCTGCTTTCTTATCAAGCTCTGTGGTAAGCTTAGTAATGGTTGTCTCCTGATCCTGGATAAACGCGTATTGCTGGTCAACTTTTTCGATAAGCGTATTCACATAAGCGGCAAATCCCACTAAAATAACAATGAGGACAAATCCCATCCCAAACATCAGCCAGGATTGTCCGGTTGTCCGCTGCGGTTGTGCTAGCGGAATGGGTGGTTTTTCTGCAAACTGTATTTCACGTTCAGCGATGTCCGCCCTCGCTACCTCTGAAAGCCTGACCGCAAACATGATTTTCTCTTTCAACTCAGGCATCATATGCAGTTGGGAAAGGGATGCCGGGACGCGCGGAAGCGTTTCCTGAAGTGAATGTAGTTCCTTGCGGCAAATTTCACAATTCGTTGTCAGGTGAAATTCAAATTCAGCAAGATCATTTCCGTCAAGCGCACCAAGCGCGTACGACGCGCAGCTTTCCAGATATTTTTCATCGTGGTGTGCCACGATCTACAGCTTCTCCTGTAACATTGAACGCAAGTTCATGAGTCCTTTCCTCATTCTTGATTTTACCGTGCCTATCGGGATCCCGAGCTTTTCTGCAATTTCCGACTGTGTGTATCCGTCATAATACGCAAGCGCGAGAACCTGCTGTTGTTCTTTATTTAACTGACGCAATACCCCTCCGACTAACTTTTGCTCATCCTGTAATACTGCATTTGCAAAAGGATTGAGCGCAGTCGATTCCGCAACGAGGGTCACACTATCAATATCGATATGATGATCGTGTTTTTTATATCCTTTCGACCTGAGACGATCAATGGATTTATTCCGGGTCATCGTCACCAGCCAGGTATAGACCGTGCCTTTTTCGTTTTGATAAAGGTTTGCTTTGTTCCATACCTGCAGGAACACTTCCTGTAAAATCTCTTCCGCGTCCGATAAGGAGCGGAGTGTCCGCATCGCAAACGTAAACAATAATTGACCATACTGGTCATATAAATCGGAAAGCGCGGATTCATCACCACCTGCAATGCGCCGCAGGAGATCTTTATCCGCTTCAGCCCGTTCAGTCCGGTTTATGATTACTGAGAATAACGCCAACAGCAGCTGCACAATTTCGAGTCTAACAAAAGTACGTTAAAAAAGTGGAATCGGTTTACTGTCTTGTGAAAATAGTCAGAGAATCATCAAAAAGCAATTCAGACTGAGAAGTCCGACTCACTTAACACTCGAATTTCTCAGGTAAGTGAGTCAGACTTACGAACTTATTGATTCGCGTGACTTTTTTGATTATTTTAGGGGCGTTAGTTCCTCTTTTAATATATTACCAAAGGAAAAATTCATGCGTATTGGAATACTTACTGGCGGAGGCGACGTTCCCGGATTAAATCCCTGCATAAAAGCCGCAGTGTATCGCGCAGCAGATGAAGGCCACGAAATGATCGGCATCCGCAGAGGTTGGGGCGGACTTCTTTATCTCAATCCTGATGATCCCTCTTCGCAAAACAATCATGTCGTACCGCTTACAAAAGTCAATACCAGGACTATCGACCGCACCGGCGGCACATATTTACATACATCACGGACAAATCCGGGAAAAGTAAAGCATAAAGAAATTCCCGATTTTCTCAAAGAGAGTTTTAAAGACGCGGATAAAGATAAACCAGTTGACTGCACGAAACATGTTCTCCGCGTTCTGAATCACTTAAAGCTTGATGCGCTGATTGCCATCGGCGGCGATGATACGCTGAGCTACGCGGTTCGTATGCACAGGGAAAATGTGCCCGTAGTGTGTATTCCCAAAACAATGGACAACGATGTTTATGGAACAGATTATTGCATCGGATTTTCAACTGCGGTGACAAGAAGCGTTGAATTTATTCACGCATTGCGCACACCGACCGGCTCGCACGAGCGCATCGCTGTGGTGGAATTGTTCGGAAGATACTCGGGTGAGACCTCATTAATATCCGCATATCTCGCCGGTGTTGATCGCGCGGTGATTTCCGAAATCGATTTCGACACCGAGCGTCTGGTAAAATTTTTGGTAGATGACAGGAAGAATAACCCGAGCGGCTACGCGATCATGACCATCTCTGAAGGCGCAAAACCGATCGGCGGTGAAATGCATTTGAGCGGTGAGGAAGACGCGTATGGACACAAAAAATTAGGCGGCGTCGGAGATTATGTCGCGCATGAAATCGAACACCGTTCAGGTGTACGCACAGTTTATCAACAGCTCGCCTACCTCATGCGCAGCGGAGCCCCCGATGCGCTCGATCTGATGGTCTCTACAAGCTACGGATATCTTGCGACTGACTTACTGTTAAAAAAGCAAACAGGCAGAATGGTAGCATTACGGGATGGTAAATATACAACCGTGTCCGCTAACAGCATCACAGACGGCAAGAAAAGAGTCGATGTAAATGAATTGTATGATTCGGAAAACTATCGTCCGAAGATAAGCCATTTACTCGGCAAGCCGATGTTTTTGTATTAGTAGTAACCGACCACCGGTCGGTGAAATACCTATCGGTGGTAACATATCAGGTGATTTAAACGACGTCAAGTTGACGTCTACTACGGGGGTTTTTGAACATTGGATAGCAACGTTTAAGCAAGCTCAAAGACATCAAACAGCGAGGAGGGTGTTATGTCTATGTCATGCGTTCTTTCAAAGCGAACAGCTTAAATACTAAACACTATGAGCACAAGGATACTGCTCATAACACTTTTCCTTATCCTTGGGAAACATCTTCTCTCGTCCCAGACGCTGACGGGGTATGACGGGGAATTGGAATACTTGTACAACCAAACATACACGGTACAACCAATTCCTCCAAACGATACTTCGATAAGTCCGACCCCGACAGGAGCGGAATGGGGCGTTCCGATGCTATTTATTCTTGATGCGAACGAAGGGGACAGGTTTCAGGTTTCGTTGAGGATTATGGCGGATCCCGATAACTGCATTCCATTTACGCCCACTTCATTTCCTCCCAACGGATTGCGATGGGTTGAAAAAGATATTCGTTTTAATCCTGACAGCATCAATTACATCACAGTAGACACCAGCAACAAAGCAACCTTTCACCTTGGGTTTACGATCAGTATACCATCGTACGAACGATACCTTCAGGCTCCCCTTATTGTATGCAGCATGGTGAACACTGTTACCGGCGATGTCATAACGGCTTCGGCATCTGTTTTTTTATACAACCCCGGATTTCCCATTCCTGACACCTGGTGCAAAATGGAAAACCTCTCGCGGGGATACTCATATTCGTTCACGCCGGATTCCGCAGCACCAGTAATTTCACCCAGGATAAACGGACAGGAGGAGGTGCTGTTCAGCAATTTTCAAATACTTGGGGATATTGGCGACTCCATGTACATCAAATTTCATCTGCCGACCTCGCTTGCCAGTGATATCGAAGATGGTACGGGCATCCCCTGCCGCTTTCTCCCTCATTCAGTTCGCGTAGAAGAAACCGGTGAACTATTCAATCCAAACGAAAGATTCCTGTTCCGGATTACAAAGCAATGTTTTACTTCATTTGATTTGGGAATAACATTGGATATTCCCGCCAACATGCCAGCGGGGACGTACACCGGTCACGCATTAGTGGAAATCACCACAATCGGTAACCTTAAGACCGGAGAATCAGCGCGAGCGGTAAGTTCATCGGCCGTTATGTTTTACGCGTCGATAATCGACTTAGAAATTCCTGAGAGTTTTTCCCTTTCCCAAAATTATCCTAATCCCTTCAACTCCGGCACCAAAATCCGGTTTGGCTTACCCGAACCGGTAAATGTCAACCTTGTCATTTATGATGTCCTTGGCCGTGAAGTCGCAACACTTGTCGACGAATTCCGGTATGCAGGAATCCACACAATCGATTGGCAGGCCGAAGGTTTGTCTACCGGACTCTATTTCTACAAACTCACTGCCGGGGATTATACGGAAGTAAAGAAACTTACGATCATCAGGTAATGACCTAAGGTCATAGCAATTTACTGTAAAAGCAATTGCTTTTCACCCATTTTTTCCTCAAATTCAGTAGGCATTTCGCATTCTTTTCACAAAACCCGTCCACCTACGCTTCAAAAGTATGAAGCTTCGGGGGATTAAAAAACTCAAAACGAATCAGCTGTTACCCGGCTTATGTCCACCCCTTTAATGAAACAATATTCAGCGATGAAGGCAAAGTATCCCGATACGATACTGCTCTTCAGGCTTGGGGATTTTTATGAGACATTCGATGAGGACGCGAAGGTTACCTCTAAAGTCTTAGGTATAACACTTACAAAACGCGGCAACGGCTCCGCGACCGAAACGCCTCTTGCCGGTTTCCCTTATCACGCGCTCGATGCGTACATGCCGAAGTTACTGAAAGCCGGTTACCGGGTTGCTGTGTGCGAACAAATGGAAGATCCGAAATTCGCCAAAGGGATTGTCAAGAGAGATGTCATTGAAGTCGTCACGCCCGGGGTCGCATTCTCGGATAAAGTCCTCGACCAGAAACAAAACAATTACCTCTGCGCTGTCGCATTACCGAATCCCCTGGCTACAGGCGAGGATATCATTGGGCTTGCCTTTATTGATGTCACCACTGCCGAGTTTCACGTCGCTGAAATCCCGCTGAAACAGCTTTCGGAACAGATCGCGTCGCTTCTTCCTTCTGAAATCCTTGTACAAAAACGGGACAAAGACACCATCGCGCAGCTTCTCCAGAACAGATACACCGGTATTTATTCAAAGCTGGACGACTGGATTTTTCATTACGACTACGCGTACGAATTATTAATTAATCATTTTAAGACTCAGACATTAAAGGGGTTCGGAGCCGAGGGGATGAGGAGTGGGATCATTGCCGCCGGCGCGGTGATGAATTATTTGCAGGAAACGCAAAAGACGAATCTGCTTCACCTGAAAAAATTAAGTCCGTACAATGTCGGCGAATACATCCTGCTCGATCAGTCAACTAAACGAAATCTTGAAATCACACAGTCGCTCGGCGATTCGGCGGAAGGGACATTGTTCTGGGTGCTTGACAGAACCAAAACGCCCATGGGCGGACGGCTCCTGAAAAAATGGATTCACCTGCCGCTCAGGAATATCAAACCAATCAAGGAACGGCTTGAAGCAGTTGCCGAGCTCGTTTCCGGCGAGAAACTGAGAAGCGGAATTGGCGAGACGCTGAAAGGCATCGGGGACCTTGAGCGCCTGATCGCCAAAATCTGTACGAACCGCGCCAATCCGTGTGAAGTCGTTGCGTTGAAACTGATGCAAACGCAAATCTCAAATCTCAAATCTCAAATCGCGAAGGCAAAATCTCAATCTATTTCCGTTATCGGCCAACAGCTCAATCCGCTTGCCGAAATCGTCTCCATCATTTCCTCAGCCCTCGCTGACGATCCCTCCCTTTCCTTATCCGACGGCGGAGTCATCAAACGAGGGTTCAGCGAAGAGCTTGATGAACTCCGCGATATTACATTACACGGCAAAGGCTGGATCGCGAGCCTGCAGAAAACGGAACGTGAGCAGACGGGAATTTCTTCGCTCAAGGTCGGATTTAACAATGTCTTCGGGTACTACATAGAAATTACGCACACACATAAAGAGAAAGTCCCTGACCGCTACATCAGGAAACAGACACTGGCGAACGCGGAACGGTTTATCACTCCCGAACTGAAGGAGTATGAAGAAAAAATCCTGCATGCCGAAGAAAAGATCCTCAATCTCGAGTCAACGCTGTTCAATGAACTGCGGATGAGGATCGCGGAACGTGCGGCCGCCATCCAGCAGAATGCTCAGGCAGTCGCGCAACTCGATTGTTTTGCTTCGCTTGCAGAAGCGGCAATTGACCAGAAATATGTCATGCCTGAAATCGATGAGGGTTCGCGTATAGAAATTATTGAAGGACGCCATCCCGTCATCGAACAACTTCTTCCTCCCGGTGAATCGTATACCTCCAACAATGCCGATCTTGACAGCAACAAAAATCAGATATTGATTATCACCGGCCCGAACATGAGCGGCAAATCGAGCTACCTGCGGCAGGTCGGGTTGATTACGCTCCTCGCCCAGATCGGGAGCTTTGTTCCGGCAAAGAAAGCGCGCATCGGGATTGTTGACAGGATTTACACGCGAGTCGGCGCAAGCGACAATATCGCATCAGGTGAGAGTACTTTTCTTGTGGAGATGCATGAGGCGGCAAATATTATCAACACGGCAACGGAAAAAAGTTTGATCTTGCTCGATGAAATCGGGCGCGGCACAAGCACATTCGACGGCATCAGCATCGCGTGGGCGCTGACGGAGTATATTCACGAACACATTGGCGCGAAAACGCTGTTTGCGACGCACTACCACGAACTGAACGAGCTTGCCGACCTTTTCCCGCGCATTGTTAATTTCAAAGTTGAAGTAAAGGAATACGGCGACAAGGTAATTTTCCTCCATAAAGTCTCGCCCGGAACTGCCGACCATTCGTACGGCATCCAGGTCGCGCAAATGGCAGGACTGCCGGATGAAGTGACGGAACGGGCAAAAGGTATTTTAAGAAATTTAGAAGGTTCTGAGCTTACCGTACACGGAGGGAGCAAGGGTGCAGGGGTGAAAGGGAGAATCGGATCGGCAGAAATGCAGATGACGTTGTTTGAGATGAAAGATGATGCCCTGAGGGAAGAATTGAAAAAATTAGATATTGAAAAAATGACGCCGCTGGAGGCATTACAGAAGTTGGCAGAGATAAAGAAGAAAATAAGTTGACCTTCCTATTAACTAATAACCGACAACAAATAACTGTTTATGAAAAGACGCCACTTCCTCAAAACCACCGCTGCTGCCGGAGTAATCTCCCCGCTCGCATTAACGGAAACATTTTCACAACAGACACAGAGCGAAAATCCCCGTGTCAAGGAATTCCGTGACCGGATAAAGCCGATTACAAAAGAAGACCGGCAAGCGAGGATTGAAAATGCACGGCGCCTTATGACGGAACAAAACATTGATGCCCTGCTCTGCGAAGGAGGTCCTTCACTCAATTATTTTGCCGGCGTCAACTGGGGACGAAGTGAGCGGCTGTTCGCAATGATACTTCCAAAGAATGGAAACCCCCAGTACATTGCCCCAAAGTTCGAGGAATCCCGCGCGCAGGAACATGTCGGTTCCGCACGGCTGTTGACCTGGGAAGAAGATCAAAGTCCGTACAACGCCCTGCGGACGATCATGCAGGACAACAACATGCCCAACGGCACCATTGCCATAGAGGAAACATCCCGGTATTTTGTTACAGAGCGCATTGGCAAGGAAATCCCTTCACTAAAAGTTGTCAGCGGCACGCCGGTAACGGCAGAGTGCCGTTGCGTGAAATCGGCGCATGAAATCGAACTGATGCAGATCGCCGATGATATTACCGCCGAAGTATTTAAAACCGCCGTCACAAAGCTGAAAGAAGGAATGACTGAACGGGAGTTTGGCGGAATCGTATCAAAACTGTTTACGGAATTTGGTGTCAACGGCGGGGCATTGGTGCTGTTCGGCGAAGCATCTGCACATCCGCACGGGCTTGAGAAACCAAACAAGTTGAAAGAAGGAGATATTGTCCTGATTGACGGCGGTTGCTCAGTGGGAGGATACGCTTCGGATGTTACGCGAACAACCGTGTTTGGGAAACCGACCGAGAAAATGAAATCTGTCTGGAACATCGTTCGCAAAGCGCAGGACGCCGCTCTTGCAACCGCAAAACCGGGAGTACCCGCAGAGCAAATTGACGCGGCGGCGAGAAAAGTCATTACGGACGCGGGATACGGTCCCGATTACAAATATTTCACTCATCGTCTCGGCCACGGCATCGGCATGGAAGGACATGAATGGTATTATCTCGTCCGCGGAAATACGCGTGCCGAGAAAACGGGCGAAACGCACAGCAATGAACCGGGTGTTTATATTGTGAGTGAATTCGGCATCCGCCTCGAAGACGAAATGCTGATTACTGAAGACGGCGCAAAGCTCCTTCTTCCGCAGGCGGAAAGCTTAGAAAAGATTTTTTAACAAATCTAGCGTCCATTTCGCAAATGGACATCATGTCCGATTACGAATCGGACGCTACGATACTCATGGGGAAATATTATGACTACAGGTGAGATCAAAACACTCTTTACTTTTAACACATGGGCAACCAACAAACTCCTCGAAACACTGGCCCAGATTCCGGAGGCGCAATATCTTCAGGACATGAAAAGCAGTCATGGCGGCATGCACGGCACATTGGTTCATATCATTGCCGCGCAAAAGATGTGGCTTTCCCGCTGGGTTGGCAAACCTGATGCTTCCCTTGTGCAGGCAAGCAGTTACCCGGCGTTCAATGACGCCAGGAAACTCTGGGAACAGGTGGATGCAGATACACAGACATTCGTTCATTCACTCACCGATGAAAAGATCCAATCGGCATTTTCCATGACAACGATGCGCGGCGAGACGTTTTCACACATGTACGGGCAGGCAATGCAACATCTGATTAATCACTCATCATATCACCGCGGGCAGATTGTAACAATGATCCGTCAAATTGGTATGAAACCGCCCGCCACAGACATGATTGCGTATTTTCGGACTTTATAAATGATTTTGTAACAGTCCAAATCTTTAATATCTTAAACAAGAGTATGCACGATACACTTTACACCGATTATCCCATTGAAAGAATATGTTATGAGTAATATCATTCGTTTGTCCTTCATAGCAGGAATATTCACCCTTACTCTTTTTGTTACCATCAAGTACAGCAGCACCGTTTCCCCGCAACAGCACAATCCACAACGCTCCGGCGCAATGGAAGCGCTGGATTTCTGGACACAGGCACGCGCGTATCCATATCCCGATATTGCTCCGGATAAACATTACAATGCCTACCAGCAAATCAGAAAATTCAAAAAAGAACAGAGATCCCCCTTCGCAAATTTACCCGGGTGGAATTATATCGGACCCGATAATCTTTCAGGCCGCATGATCAGCGTTACGCTGAACCCGCAAAATCCGAATACAATCTATGCCGGTGCAGCCAGCGGCGGATTGTGGCGATCGTACACCGGCGGCGTTGCGGGTGACTGGCATCGCGTGGCAACAGGGTTTCCCGTGCTGGGAGTGGGAGCCATTGCAATTAACCCGGCTGATTCGAACGTCATGTACATCGGTACCGGAGAAGTGTACCGTTACGGCGGATCGCTTGGCGGATTAGTTATCAGAACGACGCGCGGAAGTTATGGTATCGGAATTTTGAAGACGACTGATGGGGGCACGACCTGGGCAAAAAGCCTTGATTGGTCATATAATCAGCAGTCCGGTGTTCAAGCAATTAAAACCAATCCGCTGAACCCGGGGACAGTCTGGGCCGCGACAACGGAAGGAATTTACAAATCGACCAACGCCGGCGCGACATGGACTCTCTCATTACTGGTGTATATGGGGCAGGATATAGTTATTCACCCAGTTGACACCAATCGCGTGATCGTTTCTGTGGGTAATCTTGATATCAATCCCGCTATTTTCCGGACTTCAGACGGCGGAAGCAACTGGGAGATTATTACCCCAACAGGATTTTCAGGAAAAACACTCCTCGACTCGCCTCCCTCCTTCCCCGACATTGTTTACGCAAGCATCGCCGACAGCACCACAGGAGTGGGAAGCCTCTGGCGAACCACAAACTTCGGGGATACGTGGACGCAGATGAGTACGAACGTGACAAATAATATCTTCGGCGTCCAGGGATGGTACTCGCATTATGTCGCCGTCTTCCCGACCGATGCAAATATTGTCTTTCATGCTTCTGTGGGCGCGTCCAAATCTTCAAACGGGGGAGTTACATTTACAGGAACCGGAGGTCTTTATTCTGACAATCATGATTTTGCATATGACCCTCTCACTCCGAATATTCTATACTCTGCAAACGATGACGGCATATACCGTTCGACAAACTTTGGCGCCACATTTACACAAGTCAATGGCGGCTTGGGAACAGGACAGCTGTACAATGGCTTTTCCAACTCAACAACTGATTCCTTGATAGCACTGGTACAATCTCAGGATCACATACCGGGATATTTATATCAGGGATCGACGACATGGGCACTGAGCGCGGCGGATGAGTCGGGTTGGACGGCAATTGACCCGCTCAATGATTCCATCATGTACGCGGTGACCAGATTTGGCCAGACTATTCGGAAATCGATAAACCGTGGTGCTTCTTTTCCCGCAGGTGTCAGCCTCGGAACAAATGGAGCGTGGAATTCGCCGGTGGTCATTTCACCATCAAACCCTTCAATTCTGTATGTCGGGAAAACCCGAATTTACAAATCAACAAACTCATCGGCCAGCTGGGCAGCGACCAACGGAAATACAGACCTGGACGGCAACCCCGCGCTTGCTATGGCAATTTCCGCGACTGATCCCGATACAGTGTATGTGGGTATGGCGCCCTACGTTACGAACGCCCATCTGTTCCGCACGACAAATGGGGGTACATCGTGGACAAATATTACAGGAACATTGCCGGACCGATATCCTCTCGATCTCGCTGTCGACCCCGATAATTCCCAGATTGTTTATGCGGCATTCGGAGGTTTTGGAACAGGACATATTTTCAAAACAACTAACGCCGGCTCCGCCTGGACGGATATCAGCGGCACATTACCGGATATTCCTGTTACCGCAATTCTTGTTGATCCCCAAAATTCCAATGTGGTGTATATCGGGACTGATATCGGAGTCCATGTCTCAACAAATGGGGGTGCCACATGGAATACCTTCGATGAAGGACTGCCGGAAGCTATTATCGTTTCGGATTTAAGCATGACGGCGTCGAACCGGACGATCCGTGTCGGCACACATGGCAATGGAGCGTTTGAGCGCAAAATGCCGGGAAATTTACCGCTTATTTCTGTCGTGACTCCAAATGGCGGTGAGTCCTGGCAGGTTGGAGCGGTGCATGTCATTCAGTGGGAAGAAGCATTAATCCCATCCGTAAAACTTGAGTATACAACCGATAACGGATCAACGTGGAGCCTGATAGCAACAAATGTTAACTGGTCATCAACAGGGTATCAATGGACCATACCGCCGGTAACATCGACACAAACAAGGATAAAGGCAACTTCACTGGCTGATACGGCTATCTTTGCCCAGAGTGCAAATCCATTCACCATTTACTTCGATGGCACAATCGTTTCAGTGAAAAACCGATGGAATCTTGTTTCACTTCCCGTGGAAGTTACCGACCACAGTCGAACAACACTATTTCCCGGAGCCACATCTGATGCATTCGGCTATGAGACATCATATGTTACAAAAGATTCGATTGCAGAGGGACATGGGTATTGGATTAAGTATAATAGCGATAACATCATTCCTATTTCGGGTGATACTCTTGATAATGCAACTATCAATATTTCAGCCGGGTGGAATTTAATCGGCTCACTTACTAATCCGATCAATGTCGGTACAATAAACACTGTTCCTCCGGGCATCATTACAACAAATTTTTATGGATACAACGGCAGTTATTTCCCAACCGATTCGCTACTGCAGGGCAACGGCTATTGGGTGAAAACAAATTCACCGGGAACGATGACACTCTCTTCCGCTTCCATAGCGAAACGAACCACAAACCCACGCAACAATCCGTTAGCAAACCTCAATACATTGGTTGTTACGGACGCAAGAGGAAACAGTCAAACCCTTTATTTTGGATATCAGGACAACCGTATAAATGTCGATCTTTACGAGATGCCACCCGTTCCACCCGCAGGGGGGTTCGACGCACGATTTGGGACAAACCGTTTGGTTGAACTATTCGGAGAATCTGCCGGTGCTCAGCCTATTATTATTTCGTCAAATTTTTATCCTGTAACAATTGAATGGAATGTCATCAACACAGGACAATCTCAGGCGCTTCTTATTGATGGGAATCCCATATCACTACGCGGGAAAGGAACCACTCAGGTTACAAATCCAATTTCCCGCATTTCCCTGTCAAAGGATGTTTCAGTAAATTCAACCACCCCGCAAGCGTTCACCTTGTATCAAAATTATCCAAACCCATTCAACCCTTCAACGGAAATCCGCTATGATATTGCCGATGAAGAAAATGTCACATTAACAATATATTCCTTATTGGGTGAAGAAATTACAACACTGGTCAATGAGCAAAAATCACCGGGGTCATACACAGCCTTCTGGAACGCACATAACCAGCCAAGCGGGATTTATATATCGCGTTTGAGCTATAGAAATGTTACATTATCACGGAAAATGCTGTTGCTGAAATAAGCAACATTTTATCATTAAATCATTTTTTCAAGCATCCATTTTAATAATGCCAGCTTATCAAACTATACTTTATGCAGTGACCGATGGAATCTGCACAATTACACTAAACCGCCCGGAAGTGTTCAACGCTTTCAATGAGCAGATGAAAAAAGAGATGAACGATGCGCTTAAAGAAGCGGAAAAGGATTCCACTGTCAGGTGTCTTGTCATTCGCGGAGCAGGAGAAAAAGCGTTCTGTTCCGGTCAGGATTTAAAAGAACACCAGGGCGCTCAACGTTCCCTGAAGGATTCGCTTGAAAAAAGTTATAATCCTATGGTGCGGAAAATCAGATCCATGGAAAAGCCGGTGATTGCCATGATCAATGGTGTTGCCGCAGGAGCGGGATGCAGTCTGGCACTGGCATGCGACATGCGCATTATGTCGACATCCGCAAAACTCATAGAAGTGTTCATCCGTATCGGGCTTGTCCCCGATTCAGGCTCACACTGGTTCCTCACTCGGCTCACCAGCATGGCACGCGCGTTTGAATACGCCGCCACAGGCCGTGACATTACAGCAGAAGAAGCTGAACGGGTTGGGCTTGTAAATTCAATTGCGGCTCCGGATAAACTGGAAGCGGAAGTCATGTCACTGGCTAAAAAATTCGCCCAGGCCCCGACCAAATCCATCGGGCTCATCAAGCGAACACTCAATAAATCCCTTGCCTCCGATCTTGAAACAATTCTCGATTACGAAGCGTACATCCAGCAAATTGCTTCGGAAACTGAAGATCATCGGGAAGGTGTCACGGCATTTCTCGAGAAACGAACGCCAAACTTTAAAGGAAAATGATGTTTATATACCTTCTTCTTGCTCCGGAGGGAAATCTGTGAAGACAATTGGTGTCATTGGCGCCGGAACGATGGGCGCAGGTATTGCGTATGCCGCCGCCGCATCAGATTTTGATGTACTCCTGCAAGACATCTCCGATACCGCTGTACAGCGCGGAATGAATACCATTCAGAATGATTGCCGGAAAGGTATTGAAAAAGGAAAACTCAGCGCAGAACAGTCCGCTTCTCTTTTGGCAAAAATCCGCACGACTACTTCAACGGCAGATCTTGGTTCTTGCGAAATAGTTATCGAAGCGGCAATCGAGAATATTGATGTAAAGCGTTCAATCTTTTCCGAACTTGAAAACATATGTCCTCCTGAAACGATTCTCGCTACAAACACATCATCCCTCTCCGTTACAGCGATCGCCTCCTCGATGAAACACCCCGACCGCTTTGTAGGAATGCATTTTTTCAATCCCGCGCACATTATGAAGTTAGTTGAAATCATCCAGGGGCACGCCACATCAGACAAGACGGTTTCACGGACCCGGCAGCTTGCGGTCGACATGGGAAAGGTGCCTGTCCTTGCAAAAGATACGCCGGGATTTATTGTCAATCGCGTCGCCCGGCCATTCTACGGGGAAGCGCTCCGCATACTGGGCGAAGGAATTGCCACGGTCGAGGAAATCGACCGCATTGTGACACTGGAAGGCGGCTTTAAAATGGGACCGTTTGAATTAATGGATCTCATCGGCATCGATATCAATTTTGCCGTTACCAAATCGATGTATGAGCAGACGTTCGGTGAAGCAAGATACAGGCCTCATGTGATCCAGCAAAGAATGGTGCACGCGGGAACACTCGGAAGAAAAACAAAGCGGGGATTCTACACATACAACTCTTAGTTCGTTTTTTGTTTTGTGTGGGGATGATGTACGCCGGCACCGGCTTGGTCAGCGCCGTTCCACATTCAACGGCAGAATCCCGAATGACCAATTATGACGTCATTCACTACGATCTTTCAATTAATTTTTATCCGGACAGCAAAACATACGGGGGTAGTGTCGGAATTTCATTTACAACAATGATACGTTCACGTTCAATCACATTGTCAGCCGCTTTTTCAACACTATCCATCGATTCAGTTGTACTGGGTCACCATAAGCTGCGGTTCACCCACGACCGCGACAAGCTTACCGTGACTTTGACGAAGCCAATTCCAAAAGGAACAACAGCAAAAATTCTTATCTATTATAAAGGAATAACGAAGTTTACCGGAGAATATGAAGGCGGAGGAGTATTGTTCACACGCGATTCAACAGGAACCGACTACATTGCTACAATCAGTCAACCGAATTTTGCCCGGCAGTGGTGGCCGTGCAAGGATATCCCTTCGGACAAAGCGACCGCTACTATTACCGCCACTGTCCCGGAGAACCTGACTGCCGTTTCCAACGGATTATTGAAAGGGATCGGGAAGAAGAATTCACAGACATCGTACCGGTGGGAAACCGCATATCCGACCTCCACGTATCTTATCTCAGTTGCAGCAGCACCATATAAAAAGCTGACCTCCTCCTACACTTCTCTCAGCGGCAGGACAATGCCGATTGAGTATTATGTGTTCCCTCAGGACGAGGCAAAAGCGATGTATGATTTTGAACATACCGCCGGCATTCTCGGATTCTTCTCGGAAAAGTTTTGTGAATATCCGTTTCTCAATGAGAAATTCGGTTATGCTGAAGTCCACGGACAGCTGACGATGGAAAATCAGACTATCGTCAGTGTCGGACAGGATATTATCACCGGCACGCGGGAGAATGAAATGACGCTGGCGCATGAGCTCTCTCATCACTGGTGGGGAAATTTGATTTCGCCCGCTTCTTGGAAGCATACCTGGTTGAATGAGGGCTTCGGCACATACGCTGAGGCGCTGTATATCGAACATGCCCAGGGAAAAGAGGCGTACAAACAATTCATCGACAGGCTGATGGGGCCTCCGAACGGGTATTACGCAGGTTCTGTCATCGGTAAAAGTGATACATTGTTCTGGGATTCATTTGCGCCGCGCGTCTATTTTAAAGGCGCGCTTGTCCTTCATATGTTACGGAGAACAATCGGAGATTCGGCATTTTTTACTTCCATGAAAAAATATCTCAACGACCCACGCCTCAGGTTTGCTTCCGCGACCACAGAAGACTTTACCGCCATATGTGAACAAACATACGGCAAAAGCCTGAAATGGTTTTTTAAACAATGGGTCTATGCAAGCACAGATTCTATCGACCGGCCGGAGCTGAAGTTTCAATGGAAGAATACACAGACAGACTCCACACATCATCTTTCAGTCACAATAGAACAAACAACCGCGAAGCAATATCTTTACCGGCTTCCAATGAATATCACCGTAGAGACCGCTACAGGAGTTGAATCTTTTTTTATTATTGACAGCCTTCCCCGGCAAACATTTACAAGGAAATTACTTGGAGAACCAACATCAGTTTTTCTGGACAAAGAGCATTCAATTTTTTTCGACCTTAAACAGTAAACGGGTATTCGATTATTATGTCAAAACGTTCTGATACAACAATTGTTATTCTTGGTGACCGGGCATTGGTTAATGAGTATGGACAAGTTTGCGCTGACGCCGGATTGAACATCGTCGGCAACATCAACAAGTATTCAGCCGGCAAAACAGTTCTTCCCCCCTTTATGAAACCTGTGCGAACGATTCCCCGTGCTGTATCAATCGCATTGGAGTTGACCAATCTTGATAGCAGTGTAAAAAAAGGGAATCTGCAACTTCTCGAACGCTCGTTACCCAAAAACTCGATAATTATTAGCTCTTCTGTAACAGTAACCGCGACTGAGCAGCAATCATGGATAACATCACCACACCGGCTTGCAGGAGTATGCGCGTTTCCTACATTGGCTTCAAAGACATTGATTGAGGTAGCTCCTTCTGTTCACACCGCCACTACTACTGTTAGCGCGACTGCAAAATTTTTTGAGGAAATCGGGAAAGAGACTTCTATTGTCCAGGACCGCGTGGGAATGGTGATGCCGAGAATTATCTGCTCATTAATCAACGAATCATGCTTTGCCGCCGGCGAACATATCGCTTCCGCGCAGGATATCGATACTGCAATGAAACTTGGAACCAATTACCCTTTCGGACCGTTTGAGTGGGCGAATGCCATTGGATTTGACCATGTTTTCGCGGTGCTTTATGCCATTCATAACGATCTTGGTGAAGAACGATACAGAATCGCTCCTCTTCTCAGAAAAATGGCATCTGGAAAGCGCTGGTGGAAAACTTGATAATCATCCAATTTTTTGTATATTTTACTACCAACCAAATTATTTATGGAGTTAATGTTATGAGAATCATCCTTTTTTCCTTTTTCTTTGCCGCATTATGTTTGGCTACTACGGCATTTGCCCAGCCGAAGATTGAAATCTCGACCGGCACGACCCTCGACATGGGAGACGTTTACAGCGGTGTGAAAGCGGAAAAAATCACTTTCATCAGGAATGTGGGAACGGATACGCTCCTTATTTCTGAAGTCAAGGCACAGTGCGGCTGTACCGCTACATTGATGACCGAAAAAAAACTTGCGCCAAAAGATTCGGGCAAACTTTCCATTTCTTTTAACACCGCAGGATTAAACGGCAAGGCCGGCAAAGAAGTGTATGTTTCATCAAATGATCCGGCAACACCGAGAGTCACAATCAAGTTTTCCGCCAACGTCCTGAATGTTCTCGACGTTATGCCGAAAAGTCTGGTATTCGACCAGGCAAAAGTAGATTCTTCCTACACAAAAATCATCACCATTACTAATCCCTCCTCGAAGGATGCGGTGAAAATACTTTCCGTGACATCCAAACAGGAAGGATTAAAGCTTACGCTGATGAAAAATCAGCTGATGCCGGGTGAGCAGACACAACTGCAGGCTGTGCTACAGCCGACTAAATCGGGCACGCTCAACGACAATATCGAACTGGTGACGGACAACCCGAACCAGCCAAAATATGAACTTCGGTTTTACGCGTTTGTCAACAGAAAATAAAAATTCCGGTCATCACAGAATGCAGAGAATAGGCATTATTCTCTGCATTCTTTTTTTTCTTCCGGTACTCACTCTTTATTCCCAACCCAAAGTAGTGATCGTCGGCGGTTTGTCTTTTGATTTCGGTGAAATCAACAGCACTATGACGGCAAAAAAAGTAATTACTATCCGGAATGAAGGCGACGACACGTTGACCATACAAAATGTAAGTGGATCATGCGGTTGCACGGGAACATTATTGTCAAACGATCACATCATGCCGGGCGACAGCGGCACGCTTGTCATTTCATTCGACCCCAGAAAGTTTTCCGGCCATGTTGAAAAGGCCGTTTCCATGGATACCAATGATCCGAAAAATCTCCGGCCGCATATAATGTTTACAGCGACAGTAGAAAAAACATTGGCCATCGAACCGGAATACCTCGTATTTCACGCCGGCGCAAATACTCCCGCAAAAGAGGCGCTGACAATTACCAACATGTCATCCCGAACATTTACGATCCTCTCGATCACATCATCCTCGCCTTTACTTTCATTTGAATCATCCAAATTCGAATTGGAGCCGGGGAAGTCAGCCGAAATAACCGTCGTCTTTACTTCATCGAAGCAAGGGACGGAAAAAGGCGATATCAGCATTATGACAAGCGACCAAAAACTTCCCGTGATCACACTGCGATTTTTTGCTCTTGTCAAATCTGCACAATCCGACCCAAATCGATAAGCTCTCCGGCCTTTTTCATTTCTTTCCCTTATCTTTCTTCTTGCTTTTAATAAAAATTTGAGCCATTTCTAATCGTTTTACATCACAATACGATTGTTTTTCGTTAGGGATTGTAGTATTTTGGTCAGTCAAAAATGATTTATTTCATCTGAAAATATGAATCGTAACGAAGCATATATAGTTGATGCAGTTCGGACACCTGTTGGTAAATATGGGGGAATCCTGAAAGATATTCGTCCCGATGACCTGAGCGCAGTGGTTATTAAAGCGCTTCTCTTACGGACAAAAATACGCCCTGACATCATTCAGGATGTTTTGTGGGGATGCGCGAATCAGGCCGGTGAAGATAACAGAAACATCGGACGAATGGCATCTCTGCTTGCCGGCCTTCCTTATAGTGTCCCGGGCGCAACTGTAAATAGATTGTGCGGTTCGAGTTTGGATGCCATCAATATGGCAGCCCGGTCGATCTGGAGCGGCGATCAGGATGTCATTATTGCCGGAGGCGTGGAAAGCATGAGCCGGGCGCCATATTCCATTCCCAAAAATCAGTCCGGCAGTTTTGGCAATGTGACAGCATACGATACTGCGCTGGGATGGCGGTATCCAAATCCCGCAATGGAAAAATTGTTTCCGTTGGAGTCAATGGGAGAAACCGCCGAGAATGTTGCAGAAAAATATAAGATTTCAAGAGAAGAACAGGATAGATTTGCCTGCGCAAGTCATGAAAAAGCGGTGGTTGCTCAGAAAAAAAATATATTTCAAGGCGAAATCACAGGTGTTGAAGTTCTTGATAAACAAAAAAACAAGAATCTCCTTCTTCAAGACGAGGGGCCAAGACCGGAAACTTCTGTCGAAAAACTTTCGAAACTTAACCCCGTGTTCCGGAAAAATGGGACAGTAACTGCGGGCAATTCTTCTTCACTTAATGACGGCGCGGCGGGCATTGTGTTATGCAGTGAATCGGAAACCAAGCGCCTTGGGATTACCCCGCTGGGGAGAGTTGTATCAACAGGTTTAGCCGGTGTTGATCCGCGTTATATGGGTATTGGACCGGTACCTGCGGTGACTCAGGCACTAAAAAAAGCAGGAATGAACATAAAAGATATTGGCCTTATAGAACTAAATGAGGCGTTTGCAGCACAGTCGATTGCGGTGATACGGGATCTTTCGCTTGACCCGGCGATTACCAATGTCAATGGCGGCGCCATCGCTCTCGGCCATCCTCTCGGTTGCAGCGGAGCAAGGATTATGACAACGTTACTGCACGAAATGAAGAGAAGAAACGTAAAGTACGGCATCGCCACTATGTGTATCGGCGTAGGCCAGGGGATCGCCACAGTTGTTGAAGGATTATAAACACCAAGCATGATTAACAGAATTTATGTCGAAAGGAATGATCGCATATGAAACTTAACCCGATTTCAGTCGTCATCTTTGGCTCTGTCATTGGCCTGATTGTATCGATTCTCGCCTTTACGCCTTTGGGTGAGATGGGCATTATTGCAGTTGCCTGCGTCTGTTATGTGGCACTTGGCCTCGGTGTAGGCCTCCAATGGCCGATGAACCCGTGGCGGGTTGGCATTATCGCCTCGGTTCCAAGTATGATATTTTTGATCTGGCGCTGGACAACCGCTACCACGCCGGATGATGCGGCACTGAATATTTCGCTATTCATTTTTCTTCCTATTATTTCCCTGGCAACATCATACCTTGGTGCCTATATCGGACGCGGTATTGTCATACGCAGAAAGATTAAGGATGTTCAATCTAAAGCCTCACAATAGCATCCATTCTTTTTCATAACAAAAGAAGGATTCGCGTACAGGCAGGGCTGTACAGAAAGAACCGCACTCCCTTTTAGCGGCATTCATTGCACTATTCCGCACTTCAATTTTTCTATCAGCAGAGGTTTTTTATGAAATCCACGCAAGGTGACGGACACCGTCACGCACCCATGGAAATCAATCATTCCGAGTTCCGAAGGTTGGGAAAGCAACTTGTTGATGAAATTGCTGACCATCTGGAGAGACTCCGATCCGGGAAGGTTACCGCAGGAAAAACACCAAAGGAAATCCGGGAACTCCTTGGAAACCGTCAATTGCCGGAGACAGGAACAGATTCCGGGTACCTTCTTGCCAACACTACGCGCATGTTGATGGACTACTCCCTGTTTAACGGACACCCGCGGTTTTTCGGATACATTACTTCTTCCCCTTCACCCCTCGGCACACTGGGTGATTTTCTCGCATCCGCAATCAATCAAAATGTGGGCTCATTTTCCCTCGCACCTGTCGGGACTGAAATTGAAGCACAGACCATCCGATGGATCGCGGAAATGATAGGTTATCCGTCTGATTGCGGCGGCATACTGGTAAGCGGAGGAAATATGGCAAATTTTGTGGCATTTCTTTCCGCTCGCCGCGCAAAAAGTGCCCATGATATCAGAACACAGGGCGCCAGAAACGATGTGCGTATATACGCATCAACAGAAACTCATACATGGGTTCAAAAAGCTGCAGACATGTTCGGGACCGGTACCGATGCAATTCATTGGATTCCGGCCGACAATGAGCAACGAATGGACACTACTCTCCTTGAACAGGCCATTCTCTCGGACAAACAAAGAGGATTGCATCCTGCAATAGTAATTGGTACTGCAGGAACAGTCAGCACCGGAGCTATTGACCCGTTACCGGAGATCGCTTCGATTGCCAGGAAACATTCTCTCTGGTTTCATGTTGACGGTGCGTATGGAGCTCCGGCAGCCATTCTGCCGGAAGCATCGGAAGATTTGAAGGGATTACAGTTTGCCGATTCTGTGGCGGTTGATCCGCACAAATGGCTATACGCGCCGCTTGAAGTGGGCTGTACACTCGTCCGGAAAAAGGAGAATCTCCTCGACACATTCCGTTTTCACGTCCCCTATTACAGATTCGGCGGGACGGAAGACGATCAACCGATTAATTACTATGAATACGGCCCTCAAAACTCAAGAGGGTTCCGCGCATTAAAAGTCTGGTTGACGATTCAACAGGTGGGAAAACAGGGATACATTGGAATGATCAGGGATGACATCAGGCTGGCAGAAATAATGCACGAAGAACTTCGCCATTACCCCGAACTTGAACCGTATAAGCAATCATTAAGCATTACGACATTTCGTTTTGTACCGCAAGACCTCAGCGGAAGCAATCAACAGCACGAAGAGTATCTGAATACACTGAATACCGAAATATTATACAGGCTTCAGAACAGCGGAGAGGCTTATCTTTCGAATGCGATGTACAACGGAAAATTTCTACTGAGAGCGTGCATCGTCAACTTCAGAACTTCTGTCAACGACGTGAAGGATCTTCTGCGTATTATTATCCGGATCGGAAAAGATACAGATACTGCGTTACGGCAAGAAGGAAAACCGCGCTAGCGTAAAGAGAATATTACACACTTTTGGGGACAAGTCTCCCCTTCTCTCCTTCGCGCACCTTGATCAATGCAGTGATGACTAAAAAGACCGCAAGGAGGATTAATAGTGCAGCAAGCACCGCATTCACCATTTCAACGTTTACGCCAGTCGCGGCATTAAAATTAGTGATCGTCAGGCTTCCCAGCGACCAGAGAGTGATAATCAGTACAAACAACATTGGCAAGAGTGTAAACCAGATCCGTTTTCTTGCCTGGTACAACCAGACTGTAATTGCAAGAAGGGTTAATGCGGCAAGAAGCTGATTTGAAGCACCGAAGAGTGTCCAGAACTTGACCCATGAACCCTCTTTTGCAAAAATTAAAAAATACGCCGGAACCGCAACCGTAATTGCTGTGGCGACAGCCGCACTTGCACGCGACTTCCAGTTAAATAGCTCCTGTATGATAAATCGTCCCAGCCGCGTACAGACATCCAGGGTATCAAACACAAATGTGGAAAATGCCATCGCGCCAAACGTAATGGCAAAGTTTAAGTTTTCCTTTCCGATCAACAGCGAGAGGAATCCGCCTATTCCGTTGCCATAAATAGTGCCCGGTTTCAGTCCCTTAATTTCCTCGGGAGTCACAATCATGATTGTGACGAGCGCAATCAAAGCAACGAACCCTTCAGCAAGCATCCCTCCGTACCCGACGCTTTGCATGTGTGATTCTTTATCTACCTGTTTGGAAGTCGTTCCCGAACAAACAAGTCCATGAAATCCTGAGCAGGCGCCGCATGCTATGGTAACAAACAGAAACGGCAGAAGTGTACCGGTCATTCCTCCCATATCCCAATCCCGGAATGCGGGGGCTTTGATTTCATACCCGCCGAAAAAGACACCGAAAACACCAAGGGCAAGCACGAGATACAGAACAAAGCCGCCCAGGTACCCCCGGGGTTGAAGCAGCGCCCAGACCGGAATCACCGAAGCAACCGCACAATACGCCAGGATGAGTATCCCCCACGTTCTTACATCGAGAAGCAGTACGGTTGAAATTTTCGTACCTAACCATGAAAGTGCCAATGTAGCAGGAACAAAAATGACAGTCACCAGCCACAAGGGCGGTTTCATATACCGCTGAACAATGCCAAGCAAAATTGCCAACAGAAGGTACATAACAGAGGAAATCGCAACGGCGCCGCCCGGGTTGAAACTGATGCTGGTTCCTTCCAGCTCCTCCGTTATGCCTGTAAAACTCGCAGCAGTAATATCGGCAAACGCGACAATAACAAACAACAGCGCAAGCCATATAAAGACCATCATGGCAATGCCTGCCTTTGGACCGAGGTGTTCTCTTGTAATCTCCGCAATTGACTGCGCGCGGTGACGCACCGAGGCAGTAAGGCTGCTGAAATCATGAACTGCGCCGATCAGCACCACACCAAGGCTGATCCAGATTAAGCAGGGAATCCATCCCCACGTCTGACATGCGAGAATCGGCCCCGCTATTGGTCCGGCGGCCGCTATCGCTGAGAAGTGCTGAGCAAAGAGGTAAAACCTGGGAGTCGGTACAAAATCAATACCGTCACCCATCGTATGGGCCGGGGTTTTTTGTTCGTCGCTGATGGAAAATTGCCGCGCCACCCAGCGCCCATAAAAATGATATGCTGTGATAATGCCTGCAAGAAAGATCAGCGCGAGCAGCGGAAGGCTCATTCTGGATTTACAAGTTGTGTATGGTGAACATGAGTGTTACCATGCTTTTTCAAAAAGCATCAATAAGGTGACGGATTTCAATTTGGTCATTCTGTCGTTCTATCGCAATGACATCGCAACGGCATTCGCGGTCTACAATACCGAGTGTATACATATATCCTTCAGCGGTCCGGCGAAGCAGGCGCCGTTTTCTGATGCTGATGGATTCTTCAGGTGTACCGTAATCATATGATCGACGAGTTTTGACTTCAACAAACACGAGCACCGTGCCGTCTTCAGCAACGATATCTAATTCCCCGTGCTGGAACCGGAAATTCCGGGCGAGGATACGATACCCTTTTTTTATCAAAAAATCAACGGCAAGTTCCTCCCCCTGCGCTCCCTCGTACTGAGTATTCACATTCCTCCCCTGTTAGTGCGGCATACGAAAGCTTTTGCGGTGGATTTCACATGGTCCGTATTTCCGAATAGCCTCCATATGTGCTTTTGTACCATATCCCTTGTGCTTTGCGAACCCGTATTGCGGAAATTGAGCATCATATTGCAGCATTAACCGGTCCCGGGTAACTTTTGCAACAATTGAAGCGGCGGCAATGGAAAAACATTGCGCATCCCCATCGACAATCGCATTATACGGAATAGGGCTTTGTTTATATCTCGGGCCATCGATAAGTAAATGGTGCGGACGCGGCTGCAGCTTTGCGACCGCTTCTTCCATAGACTGCAGTGTTGCCTGATAAATATTGACGGCATCTATCACCTCCGGGTAAACTATGCCGATCCCGACACTGACGGCACATTCCTTAATAATAACTTCAAGTTCTTCTCTCTGCCGCGAGGAAAGTTTTTTTGAGTCATTCACCCCATGGATCCAGACTTCCTGCGGGAATATCACCGCGGCAGCTACCACAGGTCCTGCAAGCGGACCTCTTCCCGCTTCATCAACGCCGGCAACCCGCTCATGTCCGAGTTTCCAGCATGTTCTTTCAAATGTGTAATTCAACATTAGCTAAAACTCATTCATTAGTCCGAAATGAATCTTTCCTTCCGAAAAAGAATCACCTTCTCCCAGTGCGAAACTGACACCGACATTGCCGAGAGATGTTTCAACCCTCATCCCGACACCATATCCATACTTAACTTTTTGCTGAGCGGGGATCAGACCGTTATTTTCCGCCGGCAGGAAATAATATCCGGTATCAAAAAACCCATACAACAACGACCGGCGCGCCATCACAAAACGGTATTCAGTGTTTGTCCAGGCAATCCGTGATCCTGTAAATTCATATTCACGGTAGCCCCGCAACGAGTTTGTGCCGCCAAACCTGTAGAGATCGCTCACTTCAACCTGACTGTTGGTAATCTGCCTTCCGTGCAGGCCAATCATCAGTACATTCCGTGAAAATACCGGTGTAAAAAATTGAAGGTCGACACTCACGCGCTGTACGGTACTTACCCCGCTCACGGCAAATCCGACCGCGTTGAATATTTTTTTGTTCCCGATCCGGTATTCGCTGTGGTATTGAATGCCGGAGGTAGGGCTGACAAGATCATCCCTGGTATCATAACGAATATCGATCCCCGCGGTAATCATTCTGCTGCTTGAGACAAGGGTTATTCCGTTATTCACCGAAGGAATGATGACTTCATGATTGATCAATCCTCCGAGAGAAATATTTTCATCAACCAACAGATGTATTTTTCCTTCAACTTCACGTCGAAGGTACATTGTATCCTGTTGCCGCTGAAAGAAGGAGCCTTCCAGATTAACAGGGATATTAAAAATCCACGGTTCTTTATAAGAAAGGCTGATTTCCTGAGAATTCCGGTTATCTTTTTGCCACGAGACGCGTCCGCTCCGCGCCGTCCCGAACAAATTATTCATGGCAATGGTGACGAAGCCCATAACAGATCCTTGTGAATTCGTACTGCCTGAGGGCACGTAGCCGATAACACCGTCAAATGTGTTGGTAGTACCTTCCACCACTTTCAGAAGCAGCCCACCCGTTTTATTCCGGATATACAATTGCGGCTCGGCAACGCCCGAGAAAATAGCGAGCCGCTGTAAGCGGTTTCGAATGCCGGATATTTTTTCCGGATTGTACAACTCAGGAAGATGGAGCCTCGCTTCCCGGAGAATCACGTCATCTTTTGTTGCCGTATTTCCCTCAATCTTCACCTCCTGAATGTTTACCAGCCCGCCTTCCGTCACGGCAAGTTTCAGAGCAAGAGATCCGTCCCGCTGTAACAAAATTTCTGAGATTTCCACATTAGCGTACGGATACCCCGCATGTTTATAACGAGAAACGAGTTCCTGTACGTCTTTTTCCAGAATATCTTTATTCAGAATATTTCCCGGCCGGGTTTCAAACGCTTCCACAATTTCAGCATCGGTCCACAAGGAGTTACCTTCAATCTGAATATTGTCAAGGTATGACCGCTTTCCCTCATTAATCATGATGGAAATGGAAACAAAGGCGCTGTCAGGAGTATATAGCAACGAATCAACCGTAACCGCAGCAGCATAAAAGCCGTTTTCATTATAGGTACGTTCAAGATTAGCAATGTCCTGCTGTACCACGCTCCTTGAAAATATCTGAGACGGCTGAGAGACAAATATCTTTGTGATTTGACCACCGGTGAAGAACGTATTGCCTCTCAGTTGAAGTGATTGGATCAGGGTTGCTCCACCGGAGTGCGCCATTAACTGATACCCCAGAAGAATACTCATCGCAACCGCCTTGAATCGGAACCTCAAGGTCTGCCTACCGCGGACGAGTACGCCAGATATCCCAAATCGGAGTCTGCAAACGGTAATCGCCAAATCCCGACATATCTACGAACACGAACTCGCGATCAAGCTGATAGTAGGTCCAAATTTCATATGGTTTCGCATCAATATCAAAGGGATGCCGTTCGATATTATTTGGCGCTCCGAAAATTATATATACCATTCCCCTGTCGGTTTTCCACCCTTCGGTATAATGGCCGAAATTTTTATTGGCGTATTCGATTCTTCCATAATATTCCTCCATCAGCTCATTGCGTTCCGTGTTCGGGGAAGGATCCTTTTTCTTCCAATAATCCTGAAACCGAAGCCGCTTTTCATCGGAAGGAAGCTTCTTCATCGCGTCAATCTGCTCTTCGTCGGTGATATACTGCAGCTGGTCAACCGCAAGATCCAGATTTTCAATAGATACGGGAAGTCCCTGCCACCGGACCATAAACGGCTTTGCAACTAAAATTTTTGCCCCCTGAGGCACAGAGGGCAAAAGAGCAAGTTCAAGCGTGTAATCACCCGCACCTAATCGGCCGCTATTGATATTGGGGAAGAAAGATTTTTTTCCGGCAGGGACAAACATTTTCAGGGAGTCCTTTTGGATAATTTCTCCCTTGATGTTCCGGATATTCAGCATGAATGAAACTGAATCAGCAGAACCGGTGTTATATGTTTCAAAGAAGATATAAAATCCTGTCTTTGCTTCACCGATGTTCGTTGTAATATTCGGAACCACAACCGTTTTTCCATTTTCGTACGACAAATTCCGTATAAACATCGGGTCGCTCATTGAAAGCGCGGATGATGAAACATCGCGGACCACAACCACGCGTTTCACCAATCCCGATTTCTTGGTTTCGGTATCGCGGACTTGCGTGAGAATAGTATATCTTGCCGGCAGGAGAAAAAATACTTTCTGACTGAGCTTTCCCGACTGAAGCGAAACCGTCTCTTCAAAATTGTCAGTATCAATTTCCTCTCTCCAGAAACTCTCATTGACCTGACGGTCAGCACTATCAAGTATTGTCAAAAACACTTCATAACTTGCGTGAAAGACATCCCCTTCCTTTACAAACTGAAGCGTTCTATGGGGCACTTCGAGATAAAAATCCACTCGGCTCTTGCCCGAAGAATCCGAAGCATAACTCAAAATGTCAACATAAAACCTTGCAACCTCCTGAACCGGCAACCCGGTTACTTCCTGCGCGCGGGCGCTTCCGGTTAGACAACCCCACATTGCACCCATCAGAATCAACGAGACCAATATACGCTGTATGAAATTCATTTTACAGGAATGGCGAATAAATCATATTCTTCAGCATCGACTATCGAAACCTCGGCAAACTTACCGACAGTAATATCCTTTGACATAGTTACCGATACCTCATTATCCACTTCCGGCGCATCAAACTCAGTTCTGCCGAACGCAACACCCTGGTCAACAGAGTCAATCAGAACACGCATCGTTGTTCCCACTTGGTTTTTGTTCCTTGCGAGTGAAATTTCACGCTGGGTTTCCATAATAATTGCTTTGCGTTCATCTTTTACCTGTTGAGGTACCGGGTCTCCCAACGGATATGCTGTCGTTCCATCTTCCTGCGAATAGGAAAACACACCAAGCCGTTCAAATTGAGTTTCTTTTACGAACGAGAGAAGTTCCTCAAATTCCTTATCACCTTCATTCGGATAGCCGACAATCAACGTTGTACGAAGCGCAATACCGGGAACTTCATTCCGGATTTGTCCGATAAGCGCGCGTAATCTGTCAGATGTAATCCCCCTCCGCATTGAGGTTAGCACAGGGTCAGCCACATGCTGAACCGGCATATCAAGGTACTTACAGAGTTTGGGATTATCATTAATCTGGCGGAGGATATCGACAGGAAAGCCGGTTGGGAACGCGTACATCAGCCGGATCCATTCTATGCCCTCTATCCTGCTTAAGTTTTCAAGCAAGTCGGCAAGCACACGTTTTCCATACAGGTCAAGTCCATAGTAAGTGCTATCCTGCGCGATAAGAATTAACTCCTTTACGCCGAGCGATGCAAGCCGCCGGGCTTCGAGCAATATCCGGTCCATCGGTTTGCTGACATGGCCTCCGCGCATCAACGGAATGGAGCAAAACGAGCATGGCCGGTCACAACCCTCGGAGATTTTCAAATAAGCAAAATGTTTCGGCGTGGTAAGCAGGCGCTCACCCAACAATTCATTTTTCAAATCAGCGCCAAGTTCAACCGCAACTGTATCCATTTTGTTCGCGCCGATATAGACATCAACTTCAGGTATTTCTTTTCGGAGATCATCGGCGTAGCGTTCAGAAAGACACCCCATCACAACAACTTTCTTCAGCTTGCCTTCCTTTTTCAGCGCTACCGCCTGCAGGATTGTGTCAATTGACTCCTGTTTTGCGGCCTCAATGAATCCGCATGTGTTGATTACAGCGATATCGGCTCCATCGGAAGTTGAGGAAAGCTCGATGTTGCTATGCTTCAGATGTCCCATCAGGACTTCGGAATCAACAACGTTCTTTGAACAGCCGAGTGTGATAATATTGATTTTATCTTTTTTGGGCGCCATGAAAGTCAGCTTAGGAGGAAAAAATCTATATAAAGATACACAAGCGGTGATACCAATAGCAAACTGTCAAACCGGTCGAATACACCCCCGTGCCCCGGGATGAGCTTCGAGGAATCCTTCACTCCCGCATCGCGCTTCATTAATGACTCAATAAGGTCACCAATCTGACCAAAGATTCCGACAATGACACCCACAACAATTGATTGACCGAGTGTCAGGTATTCAAGGACAAGGTATTTCGCAGCGACAGCACTGATAATAGCAAACACAAAACCAAAGATCGCGCCTTCCCAGCTTTTGTTCGGGCTGACACGCGGATACATTTTATGTTTTCCGATTGCCGTTCCGGCATGGAATGCTGCGCTATCGCAAATCCAGATCATCGCAAAAATTGATATGACGGTATAGCCACCCCAACCGTACACTTTCTCCACGGTATCGGGATTTGTAATGGCCATGGAATCCTGGAAGTAACGAAGTATCGGAAAATCTCCCGGCACAAATAATTCCCTCAGGCCGATAAACGTGCCAAAGAATAATGAAATATACAGGAGTCCCAGAATTGTTGTGGAAAGATTGAGCAACGCAGAGCCTTTATTCCGAAACAGTTCGACAACACTGAGTATTGCTACAACCTTCAATAATGTTATAAGCAAGAGCTGTGATTGTGAAGGAAAAGGAATCTGCATTCCCATTGAATGGAAAATACCTACAACAAACAATGAGAGCTTCGGGTAAAAAAATGAAAGGTTAATGAAAAATCCGGCTATGACGCCAAGGACAACCTGCGGCTGAGCGCCTTTAGCCTTTGCAAGGTCGTAAAACTCTGTCAGCGCGAAGGCAGAAATAACAGCCACAAACAGAAAAAAATACATTCCGCCTGCCATACAAATCCAGAGGATAATCGGAATTGCAACAAGCGCGGTGAGTATTCGTTGGGTAAGATTTGTCACGGGAAAAACCTCTGTAATTTTCGATTTGGAATCTGGAATTTACAATTGACTATTTACCAATAACCATTTACTCTCCTGCACCACCATCATATTCTTCATCATCATCATCCTTATCCGTAACCCTGATGTATACATATGTCGATATCAGAAACACTACCCCAAAGAACCAGAATGTACCAAGAAGCATGGCAAGGGACATCTCCTTGGGATTTCCCGTAACAATCGCGTCGTCATCAACCTGAAGATATGTTGCAACACAGGCAATTGCGTTGTTATAAAAGTGTGCGGCGACCGCAGGCCAGAGGTTATCCGCGCGATATACAAGAAAGCCGAGGTACATTCCGAGAATGGCAAGAGGGACAAATGAAAAAGGAATCAGGTGATATGCTCCAAAAATAATTCCGGTAAGGAAAACCCCGTTCAGCGGATTCGGCAACGATTCGAGGCTGCGCTGGACAAGTCCGCGGAAGAGAAATTCTTCCGCAATCGCCGGAATCAGCGCGATAATAACAATGACCCACAGCAGTTCCGGGATAGAATGCGCGACGATCAATGACTTATACGATTCTTCAATAAGGTCTTTGAACTTCGACAGCTCGGTTGCCAGCTCTTCGGGCAACGGAATTTTATCCTGGAACACTAAATAAATTTGCAACATCTGTTGTAACGACACAATTCCAATAAGCGGCAACATCAACGTCAATGGGTGTGGCGTTCTTAAACGAAAATATTCCCGCGGAGTGAAGGACACAAGGCGCACCAGAAGCAGCGTCGGGAGAAACAGGAAACCGAGTTGTCCGATGCCGGTTGCGATACGGAATCCCGATACATTTTCACCGGTCGGATTAATACCAAATAAAAAAAAAGAAATAACGCCCCCAACAATCTGGTAAAGAAAAAAAACAATGATAAGTGATATGAATGCGAAGAGCACCGGTGAGATGCCGTACTTCTCAAGAAATGTCACTTTTGAAGAAAGGAGGCCTTCAGCGTTTACTGAAGGCAATTCATAACGTTGTTCTTCGTCTGTCATCGGGAGCGGAATTTGTCTTTAATCATCGCGCACACGAGCGGAATCATGATTTCATGATGTCCGGTAAACATATACCCTTTGCCGCTGTTGGCGGTGGGGCGATGGACCACATTCATACGGGGACGGTAATGCTGAAGCATATCGAAGTTTGCGGTCGTAAACCCTTTTGCGTTATTGCCGAGATTCCGCGCGACAGTCAGCGCCTTCAGGAACACTTCGGGCAACACCACTGCCGAGCCGATATTCATAACCACGCCGCCTCCCCGCAAATTCTTTACCACATTGCAGAGCACTTTGAAATCCCTGAATGTAAGTTCGCCTGTTGCCGCACCGTCCATTGTCGGCTGTTGGTGGATGATGTCAGTACCTATCGCGGCGTGTACTGTAACAGGAACTCCAAGAGCATAGCATGTTGCCAGGACACTATTATTTTTATAGGGAGAGTTTTGAAGCGCTTTTCCTATGACCTCACCGTATCCGGCATCGTCATTGGAAGCCATTGATTGAGAAAGGTGCTTGTTAATAAAATCACCTGTTTCTTTGGACATACCAAATGTCCCGACCATAAGATTTTTTTCCACATCTTCCGATGTTGTCCCCCACTTTGCTGTCTCAACGTCATGAATTGCCGCCGCGCTGTTCATCGCAACACAGGTAATAATGTTTTTCCGAAGCAGATCAATCAACAGAGGAGATAACCCCACTTTAATAACATGCGCACCGATCATCGCGACCACAGGTTTGTTCTTGCGGTGAGCACGAACGACATCATCCACAAAGTTCGACAAATCCTGTGCAACGAGAATATCCGGCAGTGATTCAACAAACTTCCCGAAGGATTGTGTTTTCGGATTGTATACCTGCGCGAAATCCTGAAACCGGACTTTGCTTTTTCGCTTCTTGATGGAAATCGTTTTTACCTTTGAGAGATCAATCTTACTGAATTTGGCCATGCGGGACTAGTCCTCCTGTTTGGCATGAATGGGACCATTGATACCGCGATATTCAGAGAGATCGGAATCAACCGAGCCTATCGGAATTTGCGTACTCACTTTTACCGGCATTTTGCGGTCATCGTCGGTAATCCAGATAAAAATTTTGCCATCGCTTTTGAACAACCCGCCCTCCTGTACCAACGGTTCAATAATAATACAATTGAACGTCCCGGCGTCGACCTCAATTGTTTGTCTTCCTTTATATTTCACGTCGAGAGCATAGGTTGAATCCTTGTAGAAGTTCTGGAGGTGAATCCTTTGCCCCGGACGGAATTTAGTATAATCAACTGTTCTGGAAAAGTAAAACGCCGACATCATATCGTGCACATACGGTGGAGTATTAAACGTACCCCCTGAAGTTTTTGCAATATGATTAACCTGATCAAATTCAGCAACGAAATCCCTCGAAAAATTTCCTTCCCTGATATGCTGTTCGAACCGCCATGGAAACAATCCCGCTGAATCAATAACTGTCTGATAATGATCGCGCACCTTATAAAAGAAATCGAAAAAGGGTTTTGAGCGAAGGATAAAATCTACTTTGTACGCTTTCCGTTTTCCATGCACAAGAGTATCTTTGACAGTCATTTCTGCTTCTCCCGCAGTAACAAATCCGAAATGAACATCAAAGCGAAGATACTCTCCGCCTGTATATGCCACATTGGTAAGTTTCCGCAGGGTATCCGGAAGAACATATTCTGAAACGGTATTTCCATCGCCCGCATTATTTCCCTGAAGCTGTGTTTCCGACAGGGTCAGTCCCAGCGAAAAGAATACTGCAATATAAAGGATATATTGTTTTTTATTCATCATTTAAACGCTTAATCTGCATTAATATACGAAACCGCCGCACGATATACATCTTCAACACTGATAGAATCCATACATTCACATGGCAGATGACGTTTCGTCAAACACTTATTGCAATCCGGAGGTTTTCCGGCGGGTGTAAAAATGGTTTTTTTGTCGGTATACGGCCCCCATCGATTTGCACTCAATGGAGTAATCTGCGGATACAACCCGATAACAGGTGTCCCCACTGCAGCAGCAATATGGATGGGTCCTGTGGAGTTGGAAATGAATAGCACAGAACGCTTCAAGAGCGCTGCGAATTCATGTAAATTGAGTTTATCTACAATTTTAATCACATCTCTTCCGGCCATATTCGTGACTTCATCAACCAAAGCATGTTCCTTTTTCCCTCCTGTTACTATGACTTTAACGGAAGGAATGTTTCTTAGGTGTGATGCAAGTTCCCCGAATTTTTCTTTTTTCCAGTCCCTGGCTGAATTTCCGCTTCCCGGATGAAGAATAACCAGTTGATCAGTTTTCCTTACACCGGATGAATCAAGAAATGCCTGAACCTTCTGGACAGCAAAGGGCTTGATTTCCAGCTGAGGCGCGATTGAACCGTTTGTGACAGAAATTCCAATAGCTTCAAGCAGATGAAGATTATATTCGAGCTCATGATATTTTGCATCTTTACGGTGTTCGTAGACTTTCCTGTTGAACAGAAAGGAATACCACCGGTATCCGGTCCCGACCCGCTGCCGGATTCCCGCTACCCAGGTCATAAGCGCAAGACGGAACCGCGGATGCGTATGAAAAACCACGTCGAATTTTTCAGTTCTCAGCGTCGAGACAAGATGGAAAAAGGGTAACTGATGTTTACCGTCATCATAATAGAGAATCCGGTCGACAACATGGCTGTCTTCGACAAGCTCTGAGGTATAGCGCTGGATGAGCATTGCAACCCGGGAGGAGGGAAAGAATTGCTTGATGACTTGCGCCATCGGGAGGGTAAGAATAACATCCCCGATTCTATCGGTACGGACAATTAAAATTTTGGAAAACTGCTGATCCAAATGCGCAAAAGCTCCTGAGTTCTCACTTAATATACGGTGAATGAGCCATAATTGCAATGGATCAGCACGATGTAAATCATTGAAACATAATACTTATGAAAAATAATGGGGTGTCAGAAAACTTATTTTGTATACATTATCCGATAAATTGCATCTCCATGATCATCCGAAACCAGCAACGAACCATCCGGCATTACCTGCACATCAACTGGCCTCCCCCACGCCCTTCCACCCTGCAACCAACCCTGCGCGAAGATGTCATACGATACAGCGCGGTTTCCCTCAAGCCGAACGACTGATATGCGATATCCAAGCGGCGTGCTGCGATTCCATGAGCCATGCTCTGCAATAAAAATCTGGTTCTGATATTGGGCCGGAAACATTGCACCGGTATAAAATCTCATACCCAGTGACGCAACATGAGGCCCCAACGTCCTGGCAGGTGTTGTAAATGCATCGGTCATTTTACCCTTCGCGAACTCCGGATCCGGAATGCTGTTACCATGAAAATACGGAAATCCGAAATGCATGCCTTTACGCGGCGCGTGGTTCAATTCATCCGGTGGAAGGTCATCGCCGAGCATATCACGGCCATTATCCGTAAACCAAAGTTCTTTCGTTTGCGGATGCCAGTCAAAACCCACGCTGTTGCGGACACCGCTTGCAAATACTTCAAGGCCGGTCCCATCGGCATTCATGCGCATGATGCTCGCGTACCGTTTATCATCACGTTCACAAACATTACACGGTGCTCCAACAGGTACATAGAGTTTGCCATCAGCGCCAAAGCGAATAAACTTCCAGCCGTGTGCCTGGTCTGATGGGAAACTGTCGTTAACAACAACCGGTGCCGGCGGATGATCAAGGTCTGATTCTATATTATCATAGCGAAGTATTCTGTTAATCTCCGCAACATACAAGGAGCCGTTTCTAAATGCGACACCATTGGGTACATGAAGTCCTTGTAATACTGTCATAACAACATCAGCACGGAAGTCGCCGTTTGTATCGCGGATGGCGTATACTTTTCCCTCGCTTCGAGTCCCGACAAACAGCGTTCCGCCCGGAGTTAATGTCATCGAACGCGCACCCGGCACATTGCCTGCGTACACCTGAATGGCAAACCCTTCCGGGAGCGAGATGCTTCTCAACTGCTGAGATTGCTGGGGTTCATTGGGCTGTTCACCATCGGTATTTGTCTTCGTGCAGGCACAAAGAACAATGAGCAATAACAGAGAAATTATGTTCATAGCCATCCTCATAGTACACCGTTTACATTTACATACTGCTTTTTATCAGATCAATCCTGGTATACGATAGCAGTTCCCGACGCGCTTACCATAAGCATACTGCCTCCCTGACCGATCGTCTCATAATCGAGGTCAACACCGACTATGGCGTTGGCACCGAGCGCTTGCGCCTGCATCTGCATTTCTGCCACGGCAATATCTTTTGCTTTGCGGAGCTCTTCCTCATACGCGGCGGACCGGCCGCCAACAATATCACGAATTCCGGCAAAGAAGTCTTTGAAAATATTCGCGCCGAGAATCGCTTCACCGCTGACAAGTCCAAGATATTTTGTGATTTTTTTCCCTTCAATTGTCGGGGTCGTGGAAATTAACATTTGACAATACCTTTCAATTATTGTTATCGTTTATAAAGATGGTTTAATATTTCGCGTATCGCATGTTCATCATTTCCTAATTGTATTTCCCGGTACAGGAACCAGTGTTCCTCATGCTGAAGCACGTTTCCCGGTTCCAGGGCAGTAAGAGGACTCAGTGTTTCAAGTTCCAGCATTTTCGAATTGGTAAATATCTCAGCGTTGCATCCGAAATCCGGATAAGTACCTTGGGGTGAAAACGGAACGGTTTTCATAAACAACCTGTCCCCATTCGCATACGCAATCCATCCCTGTTTGTTCAAGAGTCCGATCTTTAACGGGAGTTTTGCTGTAGTGTCCTGGGATAACTGAATAAACTGTTTTCCCCACGTACATCTCGGATCGCTCATGTCCGTGTAACTCCACAATACAAGCGGCCGAACCGGCAATAACTGTTCCGGGTGAGGCTGATATGGTTCCTGAGGAATAATAGCTCTTCCGCCGGCTGCCATTACGCTGAGCGCCCAGGCCGAAATGTTCATTGCCTTGGTTCCACAATTCTTAATTCTATGAATAATATGGACTGTGTTCAGATTCTCATCAATCCAGAATTCCATTTCTTTCAGAAGGCCTGTCGTTGCTTCTCCAGGAGCAATAACATGCAGGGACTGACCTATTACTTTCCACTCGACTGGGTGGTTATCAGGATAATATGTTATTGATGTATCTTCAGGGGCAACCCACAATCTGTGCCCGCCATAACTGCGGTATTTTTCGCCTCCGGTTAATCCAACCTGTTCCGGATATTCGACAAATTCGTTTTGTCTGCCGATAAATCCAAACCGTATCACCCTTGGACCAACTTCCGCGGTAATAATCGCTTCGATATCGTTATTATGAATCCGCAGGCATCGTTTCCAGCCGGCGTATGGGACTATTTCAACGTTGATCATGAATATTTATTATTTCTTATAAACCCACACCTGAAGGTGTGGGCCACATCGTTATACTGATCGCTCGAGATGCTGAGATTTATCTTTGAGAATTTCCAGTGTCATATTAATCGTATCCAAATGCGTGCGGAACGAGAGTACGGCCAATCGCAGAGTGAATTTCCCATTCAGCATCGTTGACGAGAGGAATACCCTCCCATCTTTTTGAACTTCCTTAATGAGTCTTTCATTGAACTCATTTGCATCACCTTTCTTTGGAACATAGCGATACGTTACCACAGACAAATCAGGGAAGTTGCCGACTTCAAATCCTTCAATCTTTTGAATTTGTTCATAAAAATACCGCGCAAGCATCATCTTTTCCTCAATGCAGGCACGGAATGGAGCGATGCCCAGAAGTTTCAGCGGCAGCCAGAGCCGCAGACCGCGAAAATGCTTGGTCAATTCAGGGGAAAGGTCGGCCGGTGAGCGTTCATCGCTAAACTTCAGCGCGTCCTGTAAATAATTCGCCTGATACCAGAACGCATCATACAACTTTTGCTTATCCCTGACCAGCGCACAGCCGGTACCGTACGGAAGGAAAAGCCCCTTGTGCGGATCCATTACCAGCGAATCGGATTGATCCATTCCTTTTAAGATTTTTTTCCCATCCCCGCACAAAACGAAGAAAGCACCATACGCGCCATCGACATGAAACCAGAGAGTATGGGCTCTTGTTATTTCGGCGATGTGAGCCAACGGATCAACCGCACCTGTGTCGGTCGTGCCCGCGGATGCTATGACAAGCCACGGCTGAAGTCCGGCTTTTTTGTCGTTAGAAATTGTTCGTTCAAGCTCATCGGCATTCATCCGGTAGTTATCGTCAACAGGTATATACCGAAGTACGCATTCTTTCAATCCGGCGATCCGGATCGCTTTGTCAACAGAATGATGGACCTGCTGCGTGAGATAAATGACAGAACGGTCAACATCTTTCGCTTTGAATTGAAATGCATCCCTGGCCGCGACAATACCAATCAGGTTAGCGATACTTCCGCCGGAGGTAAGATTCCCGCCGCACTCTTTCGGATAGCCCATCAGTCCTGCCATCCATTCTATGAGCATATTTTCCATATGTACCGCACCGGGACCGCCAAAGTTCACTCCGGCATACCGGTTCATCACATCCGCGAGATAATCGCCAAGCGCGGACATATAAATCCCGCCGCCGGGAATATAACCGAGATGTCCGCCTGACGCAGGATTGAGGCCGGGCCTGTCTATATTGTATCCGAGAAGTTTAATGGCTTCTTCAATTGGTATCGGCGTCTCGGAAATCGGTGAATCGTAGATACCGATGCCTTTGTCGTCAGTTACAACGTATGCGGGAAGCGCTTCGATATGGTTCAGAAAATCTTCTGCATACGACAGAACATTCTCCTGCAAGTGTTTCCGGACCGAAGAAGAGGGTTCTAAACCTCGCGCAATTTTTTCCAGTTGCTTAATTTTTTCTATCATGAAATCGGCAAAATAGTCTCGATAGGAATGAACAACGGCTGGTAAAATACAGTTATTTTATGATGTTGGCAAATATAAACGCAAAGAGCCAAGGGTAATCCTTGGCTCATGCAGTTTTACGACAACCCCTTGTCGTTTACGGTTTTCTGTGTGTCACTGCATCAGGCACGTTTACCTACATTCATCGCTGTTGGCACCGCGCCTTCCGCAGGAACATTTCTGGGACTAACTATTGGACCATCATAGCCCCTTTTCCTTGCATCAATGACACACGCTCTGCTCGATGCAAAACTACCAGAGGAAACTGTAACAACTTTATTATCAATGTACTTTCTCCACTGCCATTGATTAATCTTGTCTTTATAGAACTCCCATCGATCATGCGATAAAACTGCCATACTCGTTTCCTTTATCCTCTATGAATTACATTTCCATAAAAATGTTACCGATGGTATTCCGCATACTTTCTCAGATTGCGTAACAGCATACCTGAATATCATTTTTTAATAGTTATTTTCTTGTCTTTTAGCCCCGGGAGCAGGGGGAGTTGTGTTTGTAATTCCAATGACCTGAGACGTTTTACCCAATCATCGAAACCCTGCTTCATCTCGAGGTGCGGTGAGCTCCCTCTACCGTTTTTTTTATTATAACCACCTTTTGCCATAAACCATTCCTCCATCATTTATGTAAGTTGTGACAGGCGCGCGCTGATTTCCCTGACGATATTCTTAAAGGTCTTGTCTCTTCTTAGCGTGTACAATACCTGCCACTTTCGCCAGTTTGCCTCATCAAGACCAACTTCAGCTTCAGTAAATTTTTTATTTTTAGGTAAAAATTGGTCTATGAAATTTTTAAGCTTTATCGTTTTCCTCTGTATATTTTTCAAGAATTGACTTTCTTGTGATTTCCGATGGTATTGCGATTTCCTAGCGTGATAAACTGTTTAAAAAATGTGGCCACGTATCCAGACGGCTTTTTCATCTTAAACATCGTTTTATCCGGTAATTCAGAATCGGGTTCGCTCATCGTTTCTATCGAAACTGGGTGTATTTCTTCTGAGGGAGTCACGGGTATGATATTGGCAGTTGATCCGACATTGTACCAGACTGTGCCATCAATTTCGTGCTGATTCGCTTCCTGGTCTATTTGGGATACGCCAAGATTGAAAAAATATCCCGTTATTTTCTTTTTGTGTTCTTTCATAAGATCATTTATTGGCACATGCTACCTCTGAAGATGATTAAAAAGCCGTGAATATCGATAAATTGGAATGAGCAGACGATTCATACACGATTGGTCTTTACCAGACTTCTTCTTCAAAGATTACTATATCAACATACAGACTTCCTGTGCCAATAGCGAAACATTTACGATGTTTATTATTTCATCAAAATGTCCTTTACACACCTCCAAACGCCATCTTTATCTTTGGTTATTGGTTGTATGTTCGAGAACTGACCAGAACCTTTTTTCCCATCCAGGAATGGATCACCTTCAAATTCAAGTTCATCCGTTTGATCTTTGTACCCCTGTCCTGAGATTTTATAATGCACATGTGCTACAATTTTTGAATCGGGATAGGAAGCCGGCCGGATTGTACGATACTCGTATTTTCCCTCCGAGTTTGTTGTCATAGTTCCGCGCAACCTGGGAGTTTTGTCGGTGGCTTTTGGATCATGATAATACCCACTTGCATCCGTGTGGTAGACATATACCGTAATTCCGGGGACAGGGGTTTTTCCGTCCGAGGCATAGACAGTTCCCGTCACTACCATCGGTTCACCCGGCTCATCTTTAGATGCAATCGTGATACTCCAATGATCCTTCTTATTGTGCCACCGTCCTCCGAAGACAAGCAACAGTAACGTACAGGCAATGACCAGATTTATTACGATGTTTTTCATAAGAGCATCTCCTTCAATTCAGATATACGAAACGGTTATTTAGATGATGCGCCGACAAGAAGGTTAATCGTGACATCTTTGCCGATAACATCCCATCCTTTTGCTACGCCAAAATCTTCCCTATTAATAATAAATTCGGATTCGAATCCGGCAATCTGTCCTATTTCGTTCCCTGCAAACGCTACTCCGGTTACTTTCACGGGAATTGTGATCCGTTTGGTGATACCGCGAATTGTAATATCGCCTGATACAAAGAGTGAATCTTTGCCTTTCATCCAGGCATTTGAGCTTCTGAATGTCATCGCAGGATAATTTTTCACATCCAGAAATTCCTGACTCCGGATAGCGCCGTCCCTGTTGGCATTTCTGCTGTCCACACTCGCAGTTTGAATGGTGAACTCTATCTGCGTGGAATTCGGATTTGACGGATCATATTTAATTGTCCCATTAAAGTCCTTAAATCTTCCCTCTTCTTTGATGACCAGCCATTTATAGACTGAGAACCCGATATGGCTGTCTTCTTTCCGGACTCTGAATATTTTGTCGGGGGATCCCGCAAATGAGCTATCTATAAAAATGAAACTGATGAGAAACAACATGAACGATGAGTGGAATGACATTGAACGCATAGCGATCTCCTTTCTGAATCAGATGAGTAGTTCGGTTTACTGATGATTGGATACCGCTGAAGAAGAGAAGGTTTGAAACAATAACAGAAAAGATTAGACCACTAAGACACCAGGGACACTAAGGAGCACAAAGAAAAACTTTATGGCTTTGAAATTGCTGAAGGATCGAGGACAGGATTGCCGTTCGACAGCGGCATCAATTCAAATTCTTCCCACCAGGCATTCAGCATTGTTTGATCAAGACGCAGAATACCGTCACGTGTTACACCATCGGGCGGCGGGAGTACTTCCGCGAATGTGTCGTACACATCGGCACGGCGGGATTCGCTGACCCGGTTCAACAAATGCCAGAGTGTCACAGCATCTTCTTTTCCCGCGCTGTTCAAAATAATTGCAAGGGACTCATCGCCACCTTTTGCAAAATCGAATTCCTTGAGCGCGTTTCGAAGTGTATCCGACGCATATTCTGAGTAGGGTGTTCCGGGGCCGATACCGGGACGTGTTTCGCAAAACGCGGCAGAAGGAACAACAGATGTTTTTCCATTCCATTCAAGCGCAACCCACCCCGCAGTTACCAACAGCCTTCCATTTCCGGTACTGTCGACCATCAGGCGATATTCGCATCCCAAATCAATTGCAACAGCCGAGGGCGTTTCCACCACAAACACACGCGGCGGGACCCATGTAGATGCCTTGATAATTCCGCGATCAAGCGCGAACCGGTGTTCACCTTTTTCAGCGTGAAGCAGACGAATTTGCGAATTTGGTTCTATCCGGACATTACCGATCGCAGTGTTGCTAATCATTGCTGATGAATTGGCATCCGTGACAATGATATTCCCGTTCTTCACTGCATCTGTTTGAACAACATGTTGTTCTTCCAGATGCGGGGTTCCGGTAACCGCAGCAATTTCCCAGCCGGTTATTTCTTTTTTAGTTAAAGTGGTCAGCCAGAATGCAGTGATGGCAATAATCAGGATTGCAAATGCAAAACCAAACCTTGCGACCATTGGTTGCTGCCAGAAAGGAAACGTAATCCCTCTTCCGGGCTTTGTAAGATATTGCGGAGATACAGCCCTGCGTGTTTCAATCCGGTTTGCAATGCCGTTCCATAAATCACGTTCCGGACGAACATCACGAGGAAGCTGTTGAGCTCTCTGCAGTAACAACTGAAGACCCTGAAGCTCTTTTCGGCATTCCCGGCATGCAGGCAAATGACGATCAATGATCGCTTTTACGTCGGCACTTAGCGCACCATCGACGTACTCGTTCAATAATTCCTGTATCTCATTGCATTTCATTGTTCAAGCATTCCCCGTAAAAGTTTTCTCGCTCTGTGAAGCTGTGCTTTTGATGTCCCGACGGCCAGCCCCATCTTTTCAGCAATTTCGTTATGCTGAAATCCTTCAACATCGTGTAACACAAAAATCGCACGGGCTTGTTCCGGCAATTTTGCTATGGCATCTTCCAGATCCATTGCAACACCGGCCGGAGTTTGTTGCTCCACTGTATCAAATTGCTCAATGTCATCCGACGATGCTATCCGTGCGGCGCGACGCCGTTCTGACCGTTTATCTCCAAGCACTTTATTTACAGTCACACGATGCAGCCATGTCATAAATGCGCTTTCTCCGCGAAATGAACCGAGGATTTCCCACACATGCACAAACACTTCCTGTGTTAGTTCCTCCGCCCGTGACCTGTTGCCCGCAACGCGAAGACAAAGCGCATACACTCTGCCGGTGTGATGGCGGTACAATTGCTCAAACGCACCGGTATCACCTTTTTGCGCGAGGCGTATGACTTCCCTTTCGTCAAAACGGGCTTCTTGTTCAAATCCCAAAAGAGGAACCTCTAATGTTAATGTTTCTGCCGGCATTGTGTTGTTTACTGTTCATTGATTGGATGCCGGTCAGAATAAAATGGTTTGAAAAAGGAATGAATTCAGGAAGACTGAGCGGGCGCGGAGCTTTCCGGAGCGGATTGCGATTCAAGCTGTTTCAGTTCCGCCACAAGCTGGTTATTCCGCTCTAAAAAGGGGATTGTATTCTCGCCGCGGCGTATTGCCTCCTTCATTACCCTCTGGTTTTCTTTCATCATGCGGTTGAGAGCATTCCGCCGCATAACACGAAGTGAATCCGAAGCTATTTTCCCGGGATCTCCCTGTGTAGTATCGAGTCCTCCCCGTTCGGAATCATTTCCAATATGATATTTGCTGAAAACCAGTTCGCTGATAAACTGCTTGAGAAAAGGATCATCGACTTCATTCATCAATTCAGAAGGGTCAATCTTTGTTCCGTGGTCCGTATGATGCTTTAGCAGAGAAGCAATCGTCCGGGACCGGGGATGAGTAAAATCTTCGACACTAATATGATGAAAGATTGATTCGGTCAGTGCATTCCCGCCATCAAGCAAGGCATGAATCAAATCCCGTTCCTCTGCCGGAATATGTTCGGAGCGGCTTTCATACTGTTGACCGGAAGGTTCTTCCTGTGGTGAAGAGAATTGTTGTTGAACGTATTCCCTCTTTCGGGTCTCGCCGCGCAGTTTTTCCAATTCCCGAAGCAGTGTTGATTCATACAGCTTATATTTTTCTGCAACCTGTTTGACATAGAAATTCTGCTTGAGTTCGTCTTTCATGCTGGCAATTGACTGGACAATCGTGCGCACCGCCTGCGCCTGTCCTTCGGGTGTGGAAAGTTTCCCCTGCCGTTCATAGGCTTCCGAGATAAAATCAATAAATGAGACTGACTTGTCGACAAGTTTTTTAAACGCGTCGCCGCCATGTTTCTTGACATACGAATCGGGGTCATCACCCTCGGGAAGCGAGGCAACCCGCACGTCCAGATCATTTGAGAGGATCAAATCAACTCCCCGCATTGCCGCTTTTGAGCCGGCGGAATCGGCATCGTAGATAATGGTAATATTCTTCGTGTACCGGCCAATAATCTGGATCTGCTCCTGCGTTAAGGCCGTTCCGCTGGAGGCAACGATATTTTTTATCCCTGCCTGATAGACGCTGATAAGATCGGCATACCCTTCAACAAGAATGACAAAATCATTCTCACGGATTGCGTCTTTCGCCTGGTACAGTCCGTAAAGAATGCGGCTTTTATTATAGATAGGTGTTTCAGGAGAATTGATATATTTTCCAAGCGGGTCATCCTCGCGGAGTTTGCGCGCACCAAATCCGACAACTCTCCCGGTCGATGAAAAGATGGGAAACATAGCGCGCCCGCGGAAATAATCATAATACGTACCATCGTTTCGTTTTCTTGCAAGCCCTGCTTTTTCAAGCAGTTCAGCCGAGAATCCTTTTTCCTGCGCATGCTTTATTAAAGCATCCCACGAACCGGGTGAATAGCCGAGTCCGAATGCTTTTATCGTCTCGCCGGTAAATCCTCTCTGCTTAAGGTACTCATGAGCAAATTTTCCCTCGGTTGTTTCTATAAGTGACGCATAGTAAAACAAACCTGCGGTTCTGTACAATTGATACATCTGTTCCTGCTCGCTCGCGGCGGCAGTATCCTGCTCAGTAGTATATTGTGGTAATGTAATACCAACTTTTTCCGCTAACGACCGCACAGCTTCGACGAATGAAACTTTCTCATACTCCATAATAAACGTAAAGACATTTCCGCCGACGCCGCATCCGAAGCAATGGTACATTTGCCGGTCCTGTGAGACATTAAACGAAGGGGTTTTCTCGGTATGGAACGGACAAAGTCCCAGGAAATTCTTCCCGCGCTTTTTGAGCTTGACGACAGAACCGATGACATCGACAATATCAGCAGCGTTGCGGATTTCGTCTATTTTTTCAGGGGGAATTCTCAAAACAGTAGATTAATGGATGACAACGGATAAATGGATAAATGACTAAGTGACTCAATGTTACAATTTTTTCACGGATTGATGCTGGCGTTGCTAAGGTAAGAAAATAGGGGAAGTGAAGCAAACAGCGGATTAACAGGGTACTGTACTAATTAGTTAGGCATTAAAGATCCTTCGCCTCCGCTCAGGATCATCGCAATCTCTGCAAAAGTGAAACATGATTTTCAAAAAAGGACACCACTAAGATTCACCGTAGAGGTTCATCGCCTTCGCTCGGCAATGAGGCCCAGAGCGAAGGCGAAGGGTCGAGTATCAGAGTAGAAAAAATAAACCACCGCAGAGAAAATGAGTTATTGATTCTTCGCTCTCCGTGCTTCTGGGTAAAAAAAAATTATGCCTCTACTTCAACAGTCTCCGGTTCAGGCTTATGTTTACCGTTCCCGTTGCGGCGTTTGCGCATGAATTGCTTCTCGACTGGCGATGTTTCGGCGTCGGATTTTTCTTCGACATCAGGATAGGTAAATATCTCATTCTTGTAATTGCGAAGGATAATCTGCTTCCCAGCCCTGCCGATGACATACTGCGGCAACAGCGGAATTTTCCCGCCGCCGCCCGGCGCGTCGATAACATACGAAGGAATCGCGAGACCGGAAGTATGTCCGCGAAGTTTGTCCATAATCTCAAGTCCTTTACTGACCGGCGTACGGAAGTAATCCGTTCCTTTCGTAATATCAGCCTGGTAGAGATAATACGGACGCACGCGCATCGCGAGAAGCTTTCTGACCAGTTCGAGCATGACGTTAGGATCGTCATTCACGCCTTTCATCAGCACAGCCTGGTTGCCGACCGGGACGCCGGCATCGGCGAGCATTTCACAGGCCCGTTTTGCTTCCGGTGTAACTTCCCATGGATGGTTAAAATGCGTGTTCACGTAAATCGGATGATATTTCTTGATCATCCTGCAAAGTTTGGGGGTGATGCGCTGGGGCAACACGCATGGCATCTTTGTGCCGAGGCGGATGATTTCAACATGAGGAATAGCACGCAATCCTTTGAGGATTCTTTCAAGCAAAAAGTCCGTTAGCATCAACGGATCACCGCCGGAGAGAATAACGTCGCGGATTTGTGGAGTTTTTGCTATGTAATCGATACCATCCTGAATATACTTCATATTAATTTTGGAGGAGTCTCCCACCTTACGCTTGCGCGTGCAGAAGCGGCAATACATGGAGCACTGGCTCGTTGTCAGGAAGAGAACGCGATCAGGATAACGATGCACGATGCTTGGCACCGGACTATGTGAGTCTTCGGCGAGAGGATCTTCGGGCAAACCGTCTTCCTCCAGTTCGCGTGCGTCCGGGATACATTGGAGCCAGATCGGGTCGCCGGGGTAGCGGATTAAGCTGAGGTAATAGGGATTAATGCGGGTATGAAACAATGAATTGAGTTTCTCCGCCGCTTCTTTGTCAAATCCAAACCGCTCAACAAGATCTTTTCCGCTGTCCACACTTTGACGCAACATTTCCTGCCAGAGTTCCATAGATCCTTCCTGATTATGAGAGATATTTTGCGTAGACGACGAGATCGTCGCCTATTTTATAATAATCCTTGATACGCGCGGCTTCAAGAAACTTTGTCTTTTTATAGAACATCCGCGTGCTGTCGTATTTTGGCTGTGAAGAAGTCTCCGCAATTAACAGTCGTCCACCCCAGTTTTTCACAAGATTTTCAATGTAATGCAAGAGTTCTTTTCCGACTCCTTTGCCATGTGCCGACGGTTTCACCGCAATCCAATAAAGATCGTACGTTCCAACAGTCGCGGGAGTCGGCCCGATACAAAAATAACCGAGAACTTCATTGCGTTCTCCGACTCCGGTATATGCGATATAATCATGTTGTTCTTTATTGTTCAGCGTTGCGTCGATCAGTTCCAGCGCTATCGCGATTTCATCTTCCGAAAAGACTCCGGTATCGCGTAAAATACGTTCAAGCGGTTCGCGGTCTTCGCGGATCAGCTGACGGATGGTAATCAGGGCATCCGTTCCAATGCGCATTCAACAATTTTTCCGGCAAGGTCTTCAAACGTATAGCCATACGCTTTTGCCGATCTCGCGAACCCCGCTTCATCGGAAATATCCGGGTTCGGATTCACTTCAAGGATGTATGGTTTGTTTTCCTTGCTCAGCCGGAAATCAACCCGGGCATAATCTCTGCAACCGAGAATCTGGTAAGCCTTCAATGCCATCTCTTTAATAGTAGATTCAAGAGCCGGAGGAAGCGGAGCCGGGCAGACACCCTTGGTGTGCTCGTACTCGTCCGTTCCTTTCATCCACTTGGCATTGTAGGTAATAATTCTGTGATATTGGGAAGGAAGCGTGGACATATCGATTTCTGAAATCGGGAATACAACCGGCTTGCGGTTGCCGAGAATCCCGACATTCAGTTCGCGTCCATCGATAAATTCTTCAACCAGCGCGGGCTGGTCATGCTGTTCAAACACGTAACGGATACGCTTCCGCAGTTCACTCATCGTGGTAACAACGGAAGCCGTTTCAATACCGATACTTGCGTCTTCTCTTGACGGTTTGACGATCAGAGGAAAATCGAGGTTTGTATCCAGGCTTACACGCACCGGGCTTTTAATGAGCTGAAATCTCGGTGTAGGCAAGCCATGATAGAGTAAAATTTCTTTCACGCGGACTTTATTAAGTGCGGTTCCCAGCGTCAACGGATCGGAGCCGGTATACGGAACATGCATCAATTCATAGATGCCGACAGCGTGCATCTCATGAACCGATTCATTTTCCACCCCTTCACATAGATTGAACACGAGGTCGGGTTTTTCTTCTTTCAGGAAATTGATGAACCGGGAAATATCGCCGTCAACATTAAACAATGATGTCTTGTATCCCTGCGCCTGAAGTGCGCGGCAGATATCTTCGCGTTCTTCCAGCACCCCCACTTCGGAAAGGTCAATATTATATTCTTTATCTGTTAATAAAACCTTGCCACCTTCCTCAATCAATCCAGTCTCTGAAATATACTTTCTGCCTGTGGCCGATTCAACAACCGGCTCATTATACACCACGGAAACATGTATCTTTTTTCGCATAGGCAATCCTTAGATTGTTTGAGGAACCGGAACTTTTTTGGACTGTACTCCGCACCGTTTGGCGGCGATATCAATCACAGTCTGAATAAGTTCATTGTAGGTAAGTCCCGCGGCGCGCGCGGCTTTGGGGAAGCAGGAATTGTCTTCAGGATTGGGGAGAATGCCGGGCAAGGGATTCAACTCGATAATCTGCGGTTGTCCGTACGCGTCGAGGCGTACATCGATGCGAGCCCAGTCGCGGCAACGGAGAACGGAATATGCTTCGCGGCAAATAAATTCTATTTCTTTACGCAACGATGTTTCAATCTGAGCAGGACACTCAAAAATATCCAACGGCGCGTCGGACTTGTCCCATATCCATTTAGCTTCGTATGAATAAATCGGGTTTACTCCTGAAGGCAGGGAATCAAATTTGATTTCCACAATGGGAAGAACCTTCACGTTGTTGCCATTGCCGAGCATGGCAACCGTAAATTCGCGCCCGGGAAGATATTCCTCCACCAGGGCCGGCTCGTTATACTGGCTCAATATAGTAGAGACCTGTTTTTCAAGCTCCTGTTTTGTGAGCACTAACGAGGCATCGAAAATTCCTTTGCTCGACCCTTCATGCAGTGGCTTTACCATGCAGGGCAGCGGGATGGTGCATCCGATAAGCTGGGAAATAGTGGAAATAACTCTGAACCGCGGTGTTGGTATATTATAGTAAGAAAGGATTTCCTTGGCGCGTGATTTATCGAGGCAAATCGCGAGCGTCAGAGGGTCGGAACCTGTGTAGGGAATTTGCAGCATCTCCAGCATTGCCGGCATCTGCGCTTCGCGCGAAACGCCGAACAAGCCTTCGGTGATATTAAATACAATATCGGGCCGTTCGTTGCGGAGTTTTTCATACGCGAACTCATCGGCTTCAATCAATATGACATCGTGAACTTCGGCAAGCGCTTTGCGCATCGCGTCAATGGTTTCAAACGTATCCCATTCTGCGTAGAGATCGTTGTTGATGGAAAGTTGGGACTGATTGGTCGACCGATGAACTGAAGGAGGAGAGGATTCACTGCTCGAGTCCGGAGAGTGGGTAGTTGTACCCGGTACAGATTGTTGTGTTGCATCTTCCTTTTTCTGGTTGTAAACGAGCGCGACGCGCATCGGATTGTTTCTCACAGGAAGATCTAACAAATAACTCGTGAAGCCCTCTCGGAATGTTAGACAAGATTGTTTATGAACATCATGATGACAACATCGTCATCAAAAACACATTGTAATATAACCTTTTTAATTTATTTGTCAAGAAAAAAGTGCGTTTTTCAGTGATGAAAAGAATTTTTTTTGATGAGGTGAGAAGATGTCGACGAGAGCAGGGAAGAAAAATTTTTACGAACGTGTATCAGCCGCCATGAACCATCGTCATCGCGTCACTCAATCGTTCCGAAAAATATTTCCGGAGCAGTAGATGGTCCTGATGACGGAGATGAGGATCTTCATCAATCAACTTGTATGCTTCTTTCCTCGCTTCGGTCAGCAACTCTCCGTCGGTCATGAGATTTGCTATCTGAAGTTGCGGCAAACCGCTCTGTCTCGTACCAAAAAATTCTCCCGGACCCCTTAATTCCAGGTCAATTTCAGCGATTTTGAAGCCATCGTTAGTAGAAAGCATAGCCTGCAGTCGCAGAGCAGAGACAACTGTTTCATCCCGTTCTTCACCGATGTTCGGAAGTCCCGGAGTAGTCTTTACAATCTTCAACAGCCAATCGGGAGCGATGAGAATGCAATACGACTGGTCTGAACCGCGTCCCACCCTTCCCCGGAGCTGATGCAACTGGGATAAACCGAACCGTTCAGCATGTTCAATGACCATGATGGTCGCGTTCGGGACATCGATACCGACTTCGATGACGGTTGTGGAGACTAAAATGTCATATTCTCTCCGCTTAAACCTTTCCATGACGTCATCTTTCTCATCTGATGACATCCTGCCATGGAGAAGAGCGACCCGCAAATCAGGAAAGATATCCTTCCGGATAACTTCATAGCTCTCAGTCGCCGCCTTAAGATCAAGCTTCTCTGATTCCTCCACCAGAGGATAAACGATATATGCCTGCCGCCCTTCTTTTACCTCATCCCGCATGAAGTCATAGACAGCATTTCGCTTTGATTCAGTCCGTAAAGCGGTTTTTATCGGCTTTCGGTGCGAAGGCAACTCATCTATAATTGATACATCAAGGTCACCGTACAGTGTAAGTGAGAGGGTTCTGGGGATGGGAGTAGCTGTCATAACCAGCATATCGGGATGCGGTGAACCTTTATCGCCGCCTGACTTTGCCTTCAGTGCCAGCCGTTGTGCCACACCAAACCGGTGCTGTTCATCGATGACAATAAACCCCAACCTGGAAAATTTTACCGATTCCTGGATTAAGGCGTGTGTTCCGACGACAATCTGAGCCGATCCGCGACTGATATCTTCTAGAATGTCCATTCTTAGCTTCGATTGCTGACTTCCGATAAGTAACCGGATATTGATGGAGAAATCTTTGAGTAATGCCGAAAGCGTTTTGAAATGCTGTTCGGCAAGAATTTCTGTTGGCGCCATGAAGGCGGCCTGATACCCGTTCTCCACCGCAATCAATATCGCCAGCAGAGCCACGACGGTCTTCCCGCTTCCGACATCGCCCTGAACAAGCCGGCTCATCGGCTTATTTGCTTGCATATCAACGGTAATCTCCTTGATGACTCGAAGCTGAGCCTTCGTCAGCTTGAACGGCAGTGAGTCGATAAGCTTGCGGGCAAGTTTGCTTTCGACATTATAGGCAATACCGGGAAGATCGACTTTAACACTTGTCCGCCGGATTGCAAGCATCAACTGCATATAGAAGAGCTCGTCGAATTTCAGCCGGCGGCGGGCATGGTCAAGTGCCTGATTTGATTCAGGGAAATGGATGGATTTGAGCGCGTGTGAAAGCTGAATGAGTTCATTCCGATCACGAAGGTTTTGAGGAAGCGGGTCTTCCATCATCTCAGCGTATTCTTCCACCACCGGTTTCATGACTCTTCGCAATCCTTTGACGTGGAGGTTGACTTCCTTCAAGTCTCCCGATGAACCGTATTTGGGTACGATGCCGCCGGTATGAAGAAACCCTTCCCCCTCGTCTTCGTCACCGACGCTGATTCTGTCGATTGAGGGATGAACAAGCTGAGCCCGTTTGCCAAATGCGGACACCTTTCCCGACACTGCCAGTGATTCACCGATGGTGTACGCGCCTTTGAAGTATTTCACATTACGGAAGAAGACAAGCGGGATAGTGCCGGTTTCGTCGCCCAGCAGGATAACGACACGTTGTTTCGGCGGCCGACCGAGAAGGTCGAATGCCCTGACCGTGCCGATGACGGTGATCCATGTTCCGGTATTGATAAACTGTTTGAGGTTTTTGATTTTCTCGACCTTGCTCAGGTCGATATAACTCCGGGGAAAATAGTAGAGAAGGTCGCGGACTGTAGCAATGCCCTGCTCGGCAAGAGCTTCTGCTCTTTTAGGACCGATGCCTTTGAGATATTGTACGGGAGTTAAGAGCTTGTCTTTTTGCTGCATGATGGAAGAAGATACGAAGGGAAGGAGGGAATTGCAAAAAGGAGGAGCCTTAATGTTATCTCATTGTAATGTTATCTCATTAATATAATCTTTCGAGTTTGAGAAAATGAACCAACCTGCAGCCTGTAGACATATACTCCGCTGGGAAAACTAGCCCCATCCCATTGTACACTATGCTCACCACCAAACTGAAATCCATTTACCAGCGTAGCAGTTTCACGGCCTAAGACATCATATATTTTCAATGTAACATCACCAGGAACCGGAAGATCGTACTTTATTGTAGTAGATGAATTGAATGGGTTTGGGAAGTTTGGGTAGAGATAAATTGCTTTGGGAACCGACGGTAATGTTGTAACTGTTATCAACGCAGAAGACTCACTGAGTATACTGTAGGATTTTCTTGGCCCCTTTTTTAATTGATATTCACTTCCTATGTGTCCAACAGACCAAATTACTATCGCATAATATTCACCAGGCAATGCTGTATCAGGGACTTCAATTGTAAATCCGAGATCAAAACTAACTTTTCCATCCTGATCCGAAGAAATAACATGCGTATAACGCGGATTCCACAGCAGCCCCGATGCTTCGCGTGCACTAACAGGGGAAAACGAAATCGGAATTCTACCATGATCTCCCTCAAGAAAATTCGGCAGCAAAAAATCAATAGTGATTTTCATACTAGCCGTATCATCGAAAAACGAAAATTGGATCGAACCACCACGTTCACGACCTGTTACTATCGGTTGTATGGCTCCGGACTGAGGTTCAATCGTGTAATTGTGACCTGGTGCTAAATTGGCAATATTAACAAGGACATCATCCCCCGACCAACATTGATCAGTTACACCACTTGAGATCGTCAGCTGGCTTGTATCGATTAGCGTAAGGCCGTCAGCGAGCCGGGTTGCAAGACAGATAATATTTGCAATGTAACCATCTCCAATCGGACAATAAGGTAAACCGAATAGCATTCCGACTCCTATGGTGATTTTCCCTGAGCTATCAGCAGTGGCTATATGGGATCTACTGGCATCCCAGTATGTATCACTCTGAAGGTGGTAACCGCTCGAATCATCATAACTGCAATAGATCGGTTGGCCATAATCATACACGGTCAAAGAATCCGGAAGCAGAAAACTAAATACCCAAACGGATGCGGGGGTATCAACCAATTCAAACATCATGGGTCCAGTTGCTTCGGCAGTAATATACGGTACAATTGGGTAGGGTAAACCCGGATTAGCACTAAGTCTATATGTATTACCATACATCACACTCCATACCTCGGAGTCGACACCAGTAAGCGTTTGGGATGTCATCCTTTCTGCAACAAACATCAAAGGAACAAAGAAAAGGATGTATTTTGTGGTAAGCCTCATGGGTTATAAACAACCCTCCTGGAATTGGGAATAATATACTCAGTTTGCTCCCCAATTTCAATGCGGAATGAGATCGATGTCTATCGAAACGGATGATTTAGTCTCATATGGAAAATACTTTCCGTTGTCATAACGGACTGAAGTCCGTAATCTTATCGTTGCTAATACATATAACCCCAGCCTGAAGGCTGGGGCTGTGCAAATTTTGTTGTTATGATACCGGAAGAGGACATTGTGCAGCTATACTTCCCCCTTCGCCCCCCTCGTCATCAAATCGGCGGTGGCGATGATAGGATCTTTGTCTTTGAATAAGACTTCATACACTTCATTCACAATCGGGAGCTCAACATGATGTTTCTTCCCAAGGTCATGTATAGATCGGGTGGTCGCGACACCCTCTGCTATCATCACCATCTCGTTAAGCACGTCAGGGAGTTTTCTTCCTTTACCGATCTCCTCGCCGACATGGCGGTTACGGCTATGCTTGCTCATACATGTCGCGATGAGGTCGCCGATGCCCGATAATCCGGCAAATGTTTGCTGTTGCGCGCCCATGCTGTTGCCCAGTCGCGACAGCTCCGCCGTCGCGCGGGTCATAATCGCCGCCTTGGTATTATCGCCGAACCCTGCGCCATCAGCGATGCCGGCACCGATAGCGATGACATTCTTGATGGAGCCGGCAAGCTCCACACCTTTAATATCGTTGCTGGAATACACCCGGAAGTACGGCGTCATAAATACTTTTTGCGCATGCTTTGCCGTCTCTAAACTCGAAGAAGCGACAACAACCGCAGTCGGTACCTGCCGCGCAACTTCTTCCGCAAAACTCGGCCCGGATAACGTCACTATATTGTCGCTCTTGAGATGAGGTAATACATCCCCGAGAACTGCCGACATCGGCATAAGCGTTTCGTTCTCTATGCCCTTCGCGACGTTTACAAAGGTAACGTTTGTAAAGTCGTGAGAAGACAATTTCTTCGCCGTGTCGCGCAGAAACTGTGCCGGTATGCCGGCAACAATCATTTCAGCGCCGTGAACGGCGCGCTCAAGATCATGGGTGATGATAATTTTCGGAGGAATCGGAATTCCGGGCAGGAGTGTTCTATTTTCCCTGTGCGCTTCGAGCGAAGCAGTATGGTCTTCGCGATGACCCCAGAGGGTAACGTGGTGAGTATTGTTACAGAGAAGAATGGCGAGTGTGGTGCCCCAGCTTCCGGCACCCAACACTGTAATGCGCATGATAAATGGAGTAGTTACAGAATGAGAACCCTGCGAGTATTACTGCTTCTTCAGCGAGCCCCGGAGATGCAGTCTGGTCAACCGGCGCTCGGTACCGGCACGCAACCGCTGAATATTTTCACGATGTGTATACAGCAACAACAGCGCGATACCAATACTAAAAAATATCAATGTGTGATATCCCTGCAACTCGCCGTGAAAAATATTATGCCGGAAGAACATTGCCAGCGGAAACGATACCGCGGCACTGATAGAACCGAGAGAAACATACCGGGTAATATAAAACACAACCATAAAAATGCCGACGGCAACAAGTAATTCAACCGTGGCAACTCCAACAAGCGCTCCGGTTGCAGTGGCAATTCCCTTACCGCCACGGAATCCGCTGAATGCCGTAAAAATATGACCGAGAATAGCGGCACATCCGGCAATAATCTGAATAATAGTAAAATCTTCGAAAGGCGTAAGGTTGTTGAATGGCATAGGGCCGTACATCAATTTCGGCAAAACCATCGTTGCGACATACCCCTTGAGAATATCGATGAGAATCACGACAACTCCTGCTTTCCATCCTAACGTACGCGCAACGTTTGTTCCGCCTGCGTTACCGCTTCCATGATGGCGGATATCGATACCATGAGTCCATTTGGAGATAAGAATACTCGTGGGAATCGAACCGACAATATAACTGAGCACGATGATAATGCCCAATGGCAGCATATTTAAAACCCTTTCCTATTCAACAACTGTGATTAAGATATAAAAAATCAAATAAAAATCAACATTCCGGGTATTTCAGAGCAACCTCTCCCAAATTCCTCCGGCAACCTCAAGATCTTCCGGCGTCGTTATTTTGATGTTATCGTAACTTCCTTCCACAATACGGACTTTAATCCCCATGCGTTCAACCAGCATTGCCTCGTCAGTACCGTAAAACCCCTCTTTTTGGGCTCCTTTAAAAGCTTCTAAAAGAATAGATCTGGAAAAAGCCTGGGGCGTCTGTGCAACCCAAAGGTTTTTCCGTTCAGGGGTTGAGAGTATATTTTCCCCTCCATCGGAAAGTTTGATAGTTTCTTTAGCACGGACCGCAACAATAGCAGAGCCAAATTCCACGGCTGCATCCGCAACCTGCCGTATAGTTGCACCGCTGATAAAGGGACGAACAGCATCATGTACCAGAATAACATCACCGGTCGATTTTTGAATACCGTTCCAGACCGAATCCTGCCGCTCAGCTCCGCCTTTGACAATCTGCACAACCTTTGACAACGATTCCGTCTCCTTCATAGCCGTCATCAATGGAAGATATTCGTCCGAAACAGCAACGATTATTTCATCAATGATATCTGAAAACTGGAACCGTGAGAGCGTATGGACAAGAACCGGCTTTCCGTTCAGTTCGAGGAATTGTTTCGCCTGAACAGAGCCCATTCTTTTCCCCGCACCTGCCGCGGGAATGACAACACTGATTGTTTTTCCTTCGAGCATGCGAGATTACGTAATCAACATGCCGTCGCCGTAACTGTAGAATCCCCACTTTTCCTTGATGGCCTTTTTGTACGCTTTCATAACGAAATCTCTTCCGCCAAAGGCGCATGCAAGCATCAGGAGTGTCGATTCCGGCATATGGAAATTCGTGACCAACCGGTCGACAATCTTGAAATCGTAGGGCGGAAAAATAAACTTATCCGTCCAACCACGGTTCGCCTTCAGGTGACCCGTCGTCATAACACTCGATTCAAGCGCACGTGTCGTGCTTGTACCAACCACAAACACATGGCCCTTGTTGTCGATAGTTTTATTCACAATATCCGCTGTCGACTGGGAAATCTCATAATACTCCGAATCCATTTTATGTTTCGAGAGGTCTTCCACTTCCACCGGACGGAATGAACCGAGCCCGAGGTGCAGTGTAACAGGGGCAATTTTCACTCCCTTCTTTTCAATGGCAGTAAGAAGCCGTTTGGTAAAGTGCAAACCGGCAGTCGGCGCAGCCACGGAACCGATATTCTTGGCAAACACGGTCTGATAATTTTCCTTATCCTCCTCCACCGCTTCACGCTTGATATAATATGGAAGGGGCGTAATACCGATTTTTTCGATCACTTTGAACAGGTCGGCTTTGTAATTGAAGCGGACAGTTCTTCCGCGCGATGTCGTATTGTCGATGACTTCGCACCAGATTTTTCCATCGTCGAAGTAGATTTTATTTCCGATGCGCACCTTCCGCGCCGGATCGACAATAACATCCCAGATGCCTTCTTCCTGGTTTAATTCACGCAGGAGGAACACTTCGATTTTCGCGTTGGTCTTTTCCTTCTTGCCGAACAATCTCGCGGAGAACACCTTGGTTTCATTTACCACGAGGCAATCGCCTTTGTTGAAATAATCAACAATGTCGGAGAATTTCTTTTCCGTTATCGACTCATCGGAGCGGTTGAGAACCATGAGCCGTGCCGCGTCTCTCGGTTTGGCCGGAAACTTGGCTATAAGATTGCGTGGTAACGGATATTTAAAATCAGAGAGTTTCATTGAGTACCTGCTTTCAGTTAATGAATAAATATATCGTTTTCAACTTTTCAGGCGCGGCGATGTGTCTTTTTCCTCTTGGAACTTTTACCGGATTTCGCCGCTCCGTTTTTCAATGCAGCCTGCGCAGCCGCGAGCCGTGCAATCGGAAGGCGGTACGGCGAGCAACTGACATAGCTCATATCAAGTCCGGCACAAAACTCCACCGATTTTGGGTCGCCGCCATGTTCGCCGCAAATTCCGATTTTCAGAGAATCGCGAATTGACCTTCCTTTATTCACTGCAATTTCCATCAGCGTACCAACGCCGCCGCGGTCAATTGTCTGGAACGGATCCTGCTCAAAAATTCCCGCTTCAAGATATTGCGGAAGGAATGTGGCCGAATCATCGCGGGAAAGCCCGAGAGTGGTCTGCGTCAAGTCATTGGTGCCAAACGAGAAAAATTCCGCAATGCCTGCAATTTCATCCGCAGTAACGGCGGCACGCGGCAATTCAATCATCGTCCCGACAAGATATTTTACTTTGACACCGGTAGCATCAAACACTTCCTTCGCGACGCGGCGGACGATTTGTTCTTCCTCTTTCAGCTCATTCACAAATCCGACGAGAGGAATCATCACTTCGGGATGCACATCGATTCCTTCCTTCTTCACCTGACATGCGGCTTCGAAAACCGCGCGCGACTGCATTTCCGTTATTTCAGGAAACACAATCCCAAGGCGGCATCCGCGATTACCGAGCATCGGATTAAATTCCTTGAGCTGGGAGATACGATACGCGATCTGGTCACGCTGCATCCCTGTTTTTACCGACAGCTGATCAATTTCCCGTTCTGTATGCGGGAGGAATTCATGAAGCGGCGGGTCAAGCGTGCGGATGGTCACCGGACGGTCTTTCATCACGCGGAAAATCTCGACAAAATCCTGCCGCTGCATTGGCAACAATTTGGCAAGAGCTTTGCGGCGTCCCGCTTCGTTTTCCGCAAGAATCATCTCACGGACGGCGTCGATACGATCGCCGCCAAAGAACATATGTTCCGTTCTGCATAACCCTATTCCCTCGGCGCCAAACGCAATTGCCACATCGCTCTGATCGGGTTGATCGGCGTTCGCGCGGACACGAAGTTTCCGGAATTTATCCGCCCACGACATGATGGTATGAAACGTTTCGTACACAATGGAAGACTCGGGACTCATTTCCTTTTGAATCAGCACGCGCATGATATCCGAGGGCCGGGTCATCAGTTCACCCAAAATAACTTCACCTGTTGTGCCGTCGATGGAAAGATTATCCCCCTGCTTTATCGTGTGTCCGTGCGCGTTCATCCGCTTCATCGCGTAATCGATTTCAAGTACGCCGCAGCCGGCAACGCATACTTTCCCCATTTGCCGTGCGACAAGAGCCGCATGCGACGTCATGCCGCCGCGCGCCGTGAGAATTCCTTCCGAAGCATCCATTCCTTTAATATCTTCGGGAGACGTTTCAATTCTGACAAGAATCACCCGTTCGCCTCTTCGCTTCCATTCTTCCGCTTCGGCCGCGCTAAACACAACTTTACCAGCCGCCGCACCGGGACCCGCATTCAATCCCTTCGCAAGAAGCCTGCCGTTCTTTATTGCCAGATCTTTTTCTTTGGTATCAAACACGGGCCGCAGTAATTGATTGAGCTGTTCCGGCTCTATCCGGGAAACCGCTTCCTGAGGTTTAATTAATTTTTCTTTCACCATATCCACAGCAATCTTGACCGCCGCAAATCCGGTCCGTTTCCCCGTCCGCGTCTGCAGCATATATAATCTTCCCTGTTCAATCGTAAACTCGATATCCTGCATGTCGTGATAATGGCGTTCCAGCGTTTTACGGACACTTAATAACTGCGAGTGAATTTTCGGATACCGTTCTGCCAGTAATTTCACAGGCAAGGGAGTCCGGACGCCGGCTACGACATCTTCTCCCTGAGCGTTCATCAGAAATTCACCGTAGAATTCATTCTCGCCCGTCGAAGGATTTCGCGTGAATGCCACTCCGGTTCCGCAATTCTCTCCCATATTCCCAAAGACCATCGCCTGAACATTTACCGCGGTTCCCCAGTGTGCGGGGATATTATTCAGTTTGCGGTATGCAATCGCGCGGTCATTCATCCATGAACCAAACACGGCGCCAATTGCACCCTGTAGCTGCGCCCACGGATCCTGTGGAAATTCAACGCCAAGTTTCGTCATAATCTCAAGCTGAAACTGGCGCACAAGGTCATGGAGATCTTCAGCGTTCAAATCAGTATCATGTTCGACACTGCGTTCTTTCTTCTTTTGTTCGATTATCAACTCGAACGGATCGCGGTCATGTTCGGATTCCGGTTTTAACCCAAGCACGACATCGCCGTACATCTGCACAAGCCGGCGATAGGAATCGTACGCAAACCGTTCGTTGCCTGATTTTGCGATCAACCCTTTGACCGTTTCATCGTTGAGGCCGAGGTTCAGGATCGTATCCATCATCCCGGGCATTGAAGCACGCGCGCCGGATCTGACAGAGAGCAACAACGGATCATTCCGGTCGCCAAATTTTTTACCGACCAGCTTTTCGACTTTTTGCAATGCCTGTTTGATAGAGCCATTCAGCCCTTTGGGGTATGTTTTTTTATGATTGTAGAAATATGTACAGACTTCAGTTGAAATGGTAAATCCGGGAGGAACGGGAAGGCCGATATTCGTCATTTCGGCAAGGTTCGCGCCTTTGCCGCCGAGAAGAGCCTTCATATCCGCACGCCCGTCGGCCTTTTTTCCGCCGAACGAGTATATATATTTAGTTGCCACTGTCGTTGTCCTTTATGAGATGTTTCGATTGCAGAGATTGCCCTGCCGCCTGAATAAACCGCCCGGCAATCGACGATGAAAAAGGATTGCCGTGATCATTCATTCGTTCAGGGTGCCATTGTAGTAAGAGAAAAAATTGGCGTGCTTCGTTCCATTCCATAGCTTCCGGAATGCCATCAGAAGTACGCGCAACGATTGTCAACCCACTGCCGGGATCGAGAACCGCCTGATGGTGACTTGAATTCACTTCGCCGGTCACCATGGCAACTGTCGATGCCAGCAGAACTGAGTTTGATACTTGAACGATATGCCTGCACTCATGCTCCTTAGTTCCGCGATGAGACCGATATCCGGCTTCTTCAATATCCGGCATCAATGTGCCGCCGAAGTGGACATTGACCAGCTGCATTCCCCTGCAAACACCAAGGAGAGGAAGTTGTTCCTTCAAAGCATATTCAATTACTTTTCGTTCAAATGTATCCCGTTTCGGGTCAACACCATCCAGTTTGGGATGATTTGCCGGTCCGTTGTACAGTTGAGGGGAAACATCGCCACCGCCGGTCATGACAATGCCGTCACAAGCTTCTATTGCTTTAAAATTGTCATGAGTGTATGACAGTTTCAAGCAGTGAACGTCGGGTGATGATCGCTGCAACCAATCGATGAAATAGCGGAATTTATAATCCGCGCTCATCGTATCTGTAATGCCGATTTTCAAACGGCGCTCCTTTGGAAAAGAGTTTCCAGTGATTGCCGCAGCAGTGATTCTCCCCGAATAATTTCCTGTTCTATCGTCAGATAAAAAAGGTGAGCGAGAGAATCTCCATTTTGTTTATGATGTGGAAGCAGACGCATCGCATCTTTTTCCGTGGTAATCAATATATCGGGGCGCAGACGTTTTACTTTTTCCCCGATTGCGGCAATATCAGATTCAGAATACCGATGATGATCAGGATACTCGACGAATTCCATAACTGTGAACCCTATATTTTTCAGTGTTGCTTCAAATGAAGTCGGGTTTCCGATCCCGGCGAATGCAACACATGACTTTCCCTGACATCCCGTTAACTGTAGTGTCTGATTACCTGAGAATGAAATCAATTTTTTCGGGACAGCATTCATGCACAATGACGGGGCATTCGTATACCGTGAATATTCGGGATGTGTTCTCCCGGGTTGAGAACAACGGGAAAACGCGAGCATCGTTGCCCGTTTCAGGGATGACATCGGTTCACGCCGATGACCGGCAGGCAACACCCGCATTGACCGTACATCCTTTGTACTATCGAGTACCACAATATCCATGTCCCGTTTAAGAGCCCGGTGCTGAAACCCGTCGTCAAGCAGGATAACATTCACGGCATAACGGCTCGCAAGCTGTGCCGCTCTGACTTTTTTTTCATCGACAATAACCGCTACGCCGGGAAACTTTCTCGCTATCTGCCACGGTTCATCGCCTGCTGTCGAAGCGTTCCCCAATAATGTTTTTCCGTCCGACACAATCTGTGTGCCGTATGTTGAGCGCCCGTATCCGCGGCTGACAACGGCAACTGTTTTTCCCATTTCCGTCAACGTACGAATGAGGTACTCAATCAACGGTGTTTTTCCTGTTCCGCCTGTCGTCATATTTCCTACAGAAACAACAGGCACACTCACCTGTTGAACCGGCAAGATTCCGGCATCATAACACCAGTTCCGGATCCTGACAATAACCGCAAAGAGCCAGGAAAACGGAATCAATACTATCGAAACAAAATTCAGCACACGCCCAGGTTATGTTAACGCTATAATTGCGTCAGCTACCCGCGAAGCAGCTCCGGGGGTCCCTAACTTTTCGCGTACTACCGAAAGCTCGCTGGAAATTCTTTGAAGCTCTGCCTTGTCGTTCAGAAGCGTTAACGCTTCTTCTGCCACCTTCTTCGGCGTAACATTCCATTGCAACAGCTCCGGCACGACGCGCTTTCCGGCGACAATATTCACCAATCCGATATTTTTCACCCGTACCAGCATTCTGCCGATGAGATACGTAAGGGACGATGTTTTATACACCACTATCATGGGGGTTTTGAAAAATCCTGTTTCAAGCGTCGCAGTTCCTGATGTCACCAGCGCGAGGTCGACATTTTTCATAATATCGTGTGTCGCATGCTGGATTAACTGAATGGGAACATCATCTCGTAAAAATGACTTCATGAAATCAAAATCCAGAATCGAGGAAACACCCACAGCAATCTGCGCGCCTGAAATTTGATGGATCATTCTTGCAGCGCCGATCATCACCGGGAAAATTCTTTCGATTTCCTGTTTCCGGCTTCCGGGAAATAATCCGACAATCGGTTTTGCATCATCAAACCCGTACCGCATGCAAAACTCTCTCTTTTCCTGCGGCGGTATTACTTCCTCAAGGAGCGGATGACCGACAAATTCAACATCAATTCCTTCTTTACGATACAAATCGACTTCAAACGGAAACACCACCAGCATTTTATCAATCAGGTTTTTCATTTTCCTGACCCGGCCTGAATTCCACGCCCACACCTGCGGGCTGATGTAGTACGCGATTTTTATTCCCGCCGCTTTCGCAACCTTCGCGAACCGGAGATTAAAGCCCGGGTAGTCAATCAGCAATACGACGTCGGGCTTTCGCACTTTTAAGAGGGCAGCAAGCGTAGCTTCGACTGACCGTATGAGCGGGAGATGCTGAATCACTTCCATAAATCCCATAAATGAAAGCTCACGGATATGGTAGACCAACTCCATTCCTTCCGCAGCCATTTTATCTCCGCCGATGCCGTAGATCATGCAGTCGGGAACTTTCTTCTTCAGCTCACGGATGACACCGGCTCCATGCACATCACCGGAGGGTTCACCGGCAATTACCAGCACTTTCATCGGGTCAGTTCCTCACGGCCCAGATTACAATCAGGCAAACGGTAATCAATGTAATTGCCTGCATCGTGCGCTTTTCAGAAACCAGACCGCGTTTCCAGTCAATCTCAGGTTGTGTATGCGTCGCTCCGGAAAATCTGGTCATTGTGGGAAAAAATCTCGGAACGGCTTCGCAATATTTCACAAAATCGTGCTGGAATGTCTTCAGTAAATATTCTTCCTCGGAACTGACAATTAATGAGTATTGAAAAAGAAAATAGACAAGTGCTATGAGCGGAAGCCACGGAAACAGTGCATACGACATAATACTGACACCAAAATACATCAGCATATTACCGACATACAAAGGATTGCGGGTATAGCCGAACGGACCACTTGTTATGAGATACGTCCCGCCGACAGCACCTGTTGTCCTTGTTTCGCTCCCGGCAATTGAAACACCCCAGAGCCGGAGAAACTCACCGGTCACAACTATGCAAAACCCGATGATGAGGCTTGAGATGGTTGGCGCGGCAAATATCAGCATGGCAATCAAAAACGGAATCGGCGTATAGCTTCTGTATCGAAATAACTGCAGGCGGAAGTCCATCGTAGCGTTCCGTCACCCGCCTAACAATACATCGGCACGCGCCTGCACGGCCTGACGCCGTTTGCGCAACGCCTGTTTACCATTCTTTGGTGTATCAGCAAGCAGTGTATTCATACGATCAACGATATCGGCAAATGTGCTGTACTCGAAATACGAAATATTTTCCTGCTGGCAGTGGCGCAACAAATCATCTTTGGCGAACACAACATCAGCGAATTTTGCCGGACATCTGTCGGAATATCCTTCACCGATATAGATAATAATGTCATCATCGGCGCAGAGCGTGAGAATATGGTTTCGTTTACAACATGCGCAACGATCGCATACTTCGTCACGGTACGGAAACTCAGGAACGAATCTTATGCCGTTAGTTCCCGGTTCAGGTTTCAGATGAAGAACGTTTGAGAAAAAATGGACATCCGAAAGTCCGTTCTGATCAAGAATTGTTTTGATATAATAATCCATCCCGTCACTGAGGATATAAAACGGGAACTGGTTGGATGTACAGAATGCGGCAAAATCCTTAAAGGTTGAATCAATTTCCTGTCTGGAGAGGAAACCCTTCAAAGCATTTGTATCAACGGTACCGCAGGCATCACATTCAATCCTGAAGCAGTCAGCGGCGGAAAGTTTACCCTCGATGTACCGGTCCACTGCCTGAACAGAACGCTCCCCGCCGAAACGTTCAAAGAGCGCGTCACCAACATCCTGTTTGGTTATCGTGCCGTCAAAATCTATAAAAAATTTGAGCATCGGTCTCTATGTCGGGTATAGCGGTGAAAGCTAATTTGTTACCGTCGCGGAACGGAGCCTTGCCTCCTCATTAAATCTCACGGTAACGACTTTAGAGATACCTTCCTCTTCCATCGTGATGCCGTATAAAGCGCTTGCGGCTTCCATAGTACGTTTGTTGTGTGTGACAACAATAAATTGTGTGTTTGTTGAAAACTTTTTCAGGATTCTGGTATACCGGTCGATATTGGAATCGTCCAGTGGCGCATCAACCTCATCCAGAATACAAAACGGGCTCGGCTTCACTAAGTAAATCGCAAAGAGAAGCGCGATTGCGGTAAGAGTCTTTTCACCGCCGGAGAGCAAGTCAATCGACGTTGGCCGTTTTCCTCTCGGCTTCGCTATGATTTCAATCTTTGCTTCGAGCGGGTCAACACCTTCTTCGATTTTCAGATCGCACTCATCGCCTTCCATAAACAGTTCTTTGAAAATCGCGATGAAGTTGTCACGGATTTTAGCAAATGTCTCGGAGAAAATCCGTTGTGCAGTAGTATTTATTTCCTCAATGGTGTTTAACAGTGTCTTTTCCGCCTCGAGAAGATCGTCCCGCTGTTGCGTAAGGAAATTAAGCCGCTCGCTTTCAGTGGTAAACTCATCAAATGCCGCAAAATTGATGGCACCGAGGATGCGAATCCTGTCTTTGAGATTTTTCACTTCTTCACGAAGCTGGGCAAAATCAACCCATTCATCATCAGGATAGGTTTTGAGCTGCAGATCGAGTTCAAACTCTTCTTTCGCGCGCAGTTTCAGATGATCGATATTCGAGCGAAGTTCCGAAATCTTCATTTCGAGTTCATGTGACGACTTCACCGAGTCATCATGCAGACGCCGTTCGTCTTTGATTTTCAGTTCAAGCCGGTGGAGTTCGTTCCGTTTTGCTGAATAATTTCCTTCAACTTCCTGCTTGTTTGTTTCCATAAATCCAAGATTCGACCGCAAGGCAACCAATTCATTATTATGGGTTTCAACAGTCGTGGTAAGAAGTTTTGTTTCTTCCTGCGCGCGGGAAATTTCCGTGTCACGTCGCTCAAGCGTGACGCGGATATCTTCGATTCTTCCGTTTGCCCGTTCAATATCACGGTCAACATTGCGGATATCGCTCTGTAATGTGACTACCTTAATTTCAAATTCATTGACCGTTTTGGTTTTCTCGTTCCATTGCAATTCGAGTGTTTCAAACTCCTTCAACGCGGTACCGGAGAGAATTTCTTTTGAAGATTTTTGTTCTTCGAGCCGCGAAAGGTCAACGCTCATGGCTTCATGCTGTTTCTGCAGTTCTTCGATTTCCAGCCTGAGCGTCTGAACTTCTCCGCTATTCCTGTCAATGGCATCATTCGCGCGTTTCTTCTCAAACTCAAGCTGTGCAATCCGCATCTCGATTGCTGTCATTTCTTTTTCGATTGTTTTTACACGATTGACGAACGGTTTCAACTCCATCTGATCGTATTGCTTTGCCTTCGCGAGAATTTCATCATCAACAATCGAAAGTTCCTGCTGAAGTTTTTTAATATCAGCCTCAAGTTCGGTAATCATTGTTGCCTTACCTATACTGCCGCCTTCATTTAGGCGGCTGCTCCCGCCACGGAAGAGTCCGGTACTTCCGACAATATGCCCGTCAAGCGTAATACAGCGTACGCCGGTCATTTTAGAGAACACGTCGTTCGCGATTCCTATCGTATCGACAATGATAACATCATCAAGAAGAAAATTCATCAGCGGGCGCACACGATCTTCGCACTGGATAACATCCGAAGCGCGCACATACGGTACATTGGAAATCTTTTTACCGCGCCTCTTTATTTTGGGAATCCATTGCAAGCAAACAATAGAGGCTTTTCCTTTATCTTCCTTCTTCAGTTCATCGAATGCCGCATAACCGTCCTCAACCTTATCAACAACCAGATATTGCGCGGCTTCACCCAACGCGGCCTCGATGGCAACGCGGTATTTCTCCTGCGCATGAAGGCTGTCGGCAATCGTTGCAATTTTCTTTTGCTTCCATTTCTCGTGACCCAACAGATGCCGCGCACCATCCGAATACTCTTCATTTGTCTCCATCATTTTTCTGATGAAGTCGATACGAGACTGCTTCCTCTCGATATTATTTTTGATATCGTGAGATTGCTTCTGGAGGCGGTCGATTTCCGTGTTTAATTCCTTTTTCGATTTTTCCTTGTCGTAGAGCTGGATTTCCGCTTCAGCGAACTGGCGGCGCAACTCTTTATCCTGCGCAGTAAGTTCTGTTACCAGCAAATCATTGGATTTGATATCTCCGACATAGAGATTTGTATCTTCCTGCGACCTGTCAATCCTGCCGGTGAGATTATCGACACGCGCTTTCAGCCGTTCCTGCTCGCCGCGTTTTTGTATTAACTCGTGCGCAAGCGAGAGAATGTTGTCTTTAAGGGATTGTACTTCCGCTTTTTTGGCTTCAAGGGATTTTCCAAGCGCCTGATATTCTTCCTTCATCAGGCCGAACGTGTGCTCGGAAATGTTGTATTCCTGTTGGAGCTGTTCATTGCGTGCGCCAAGAGTGACAATTTCGGCATTGATCGTTTCCTGTTGAGCGGCAAGGTCAGATTTTTCCTGTTCAAACCTGGCAATGTTGGAGGCAAGCGCACTCAGCCGTTCCGTGGCGATCAAAACTTTTTCTTCAACACGGTGAATTTTCGCCATTTCCTCCGCGACCGATTGCTGCGCGGTCCGCAACTCTGTTTCAATCGTCTGCAACCCGTCCCGCAACAGATCGATCTGGTCTTCCTGCGCACGGAGAGCTGTGTCGATAGTGCTTTTGTCCGTTTGCGCGAGGGTAAATTTTTCTTCGAGCGGTTTTAGCTTGCTGTGCAGGTACGCGTATTCCCGTTCCTGCAAATCGATTTCCAACGCTTTCAATCTTCCGGAGACTTCATTGTACTGCTCGGCTTTCTTTGCCTGGCGTTCAAGTGAGCCAACAGTCTTCTGAACTTCCTTCACAATATCATTCACTCTTGAAAGATCCTGCTGAACGCTTTCCAATTTCCGCATTGCCGCCTTCCGGCGGTGTTTGTATTTCGTAACGCCGGCGGCTTCTTCAAACAATTTTCTCCGCTCATCGGTTTTATCGCTCAGAATCGTTTCGACCATCTTCAACTCAATCACCGAGTAAGCATCGCTTCCCATTCCCGTATCCATGAAAAGATCGAGGATGTCTTTGAGCCGGCACGGGACTTTGTTCAGCAGATACTCACTCTCACCGGAACGGAATACGCGGCGCGTTATTGTTACTTCAGAATATTCTGTCGGCAGTATTCCTTTGGTATTCTCGATGGACAATGAGACTTCGGCAAGGCCAAGCGCTTTACGGTTTTTGGTGCCGTTGAAAATGACATCTTCCATTTTATCACTGCGGAGCGTGCTGTAACGCTGTTCACCCAGCGCCCAGCGGATAGCATCGACAATGTTTGTTTTGCCGCAGCCATTCGGGCCGACAATCGCTGTCACACCGGTATCAAAATTCACATTGATACGCTGTGCGAACGACTTGAACCCTATGATTTCAATCTTCGATAGATACATGGTTATGCAGGGTTTTTTATTGTATGCATCATATATTTCAAATACACCGAAGTAGAATGCGTATAGTCAAGATAACCATATAACGCTGCAGAAGTTACAAGAATAATCAACAACCCGACAACGTACACTTTAAACTGAAACACATCGTAAATAATCGAAACCCCTTTGAACAACCGGATCAGAACCCAGACGGTAATGATGCCGAGAAGAATAAATGTCGGAATCGTATAGACCTCCGATTCCATCAACCGGTAGAGTATCATCGCGATGGGGATAAAAATAATATACGGAAGCATCGACCACATTGTCACTGAAAATGCGTGATAGAAATAGACTCTGGTTCTCACAAGCATTGAGAAGACGCGGACAAGAATACTGATCAGCACAAGTTTGAGAAAAATAATACCTGAAACCACCAGGATGAATTTTAAAGGATTCCATACAAGATAAATAAAATCCTCTTTCACGCTGTCCGAGAAAATGTGACTGAGAATATTGTCAAGCAGCAGGCTATCACGATAATGAGAAAAAATACTTGAAAGCAATGTTCCCCACGTTACGGAAATAATCATTGCGAGAAATATCGAATGCCAGTACGTCAGAATCCGCTGATCACGGACATCAGCGAAGAAATTATATGTGCGGATAAGCGACCGGTTTACGCAATCCCTGAAACGCCTGTTGCCGTTATAGAAAAAGGCGAACGAGATAAGAACCGTCAATCCCGCTACGACATAAATAACAGGTGTACTCGAGGAATAATTTCCCACCGGAAGCGCCTGAACTTTTTCGCCGTTAAACATTGCTCTCGCGACATCAAATGCGGTGCGTTTTTCGCGGTCCTGGCTCACGATGCCCATCGCCTGAAGATAGGGATCGTTAGAATGCGAGGTCAATGCAGGACGATCTGTTCTCCAATCATTGAATGCCCACACAACACTCCCGCCGATTTTCGCTTCCTTGACCGCATCGAACATCTGCATCATATACCGCGCCTGTGCTTCAAGCGAGAGCGGATCGCTGTAGCCGTTTTTGTTTCCCGGTTCCACTTCAATGCCGTACCGTGAAAGAATTACCGGTTTGCCCGCGGCAGTGGTTTTCCATTCTTTCATCTCTTCACGGAATGCTTTGACATCCCGGTCATACGCATTTACCGAGATAAGATCGACAAACTCAAAACAGGGATCATCAACATGACGGGAAGAATAATACACGGGACGCTGGTCCAGCGAGTGAACAATATTCCGCAGCCCGTTGACAAATTCACAAATGGCCGATGACGATGTTTCAAATTCATTCCCCAATCCCCACGCCAGGACGGAGATATGCTGCCGGTCGCGGTCGACCATTTCTTTTACATATGATGTTGCCAGATCCTGATAATAATCTTCCGTAAGAATAACCGCAGGAACTTCCTGCAACGGGATTTCTTCCATCACGAATATTCCGTACCGATCGCAGAGGTTCAGCATATACGGATGCGGCGGATAGATGAAACGGATAAGATTGGCGCCGAGTGTTTTAATCGAAGCAACATCCTTCTCCAGCGTTTCATACGTCAGCGCCGAGCCGTAGCTCGCGTGATCTTCCTGCCAGAGGATTCCCTTCAGCTGAGTTACTGTTCCATTCACGGACAGCTTTCCATCTTTCCACTGCACATCGCGGAAGCCGTAATCAAAACTGTATTCATCCAGAACGGCAATTTCTTTGTTGGCTAAACGGACGACCTGGCATTTTACGATATACAGATCAGGGACATCCGGTGACCAGAGCTTGATGCCGGGGACGGTTACTTCAGCACGAACGGAAACCGATTTATTCGGTTGAGGAACAACGGGAGAAATTCCGCTCCTGCCAACAATCTCGCCGGAGAGTTTATCATACACTTCCGTTTGAAATCCGAGAAGCGAACCTGGTTCTACAACAATGCCTGAGTTTTGGTCAAACAGATCTGCACGCACCTGGATTTTTCCCGTTCGGACACCCGAGCGGTTGTCTGTAGTGTACGATGTCGTAACTTCGGCATCATCCACAAATAATTTCGGTGTCGCGAGGAGATAGATATCGCGGAAAATTCCGCCATATGTCCGCCATCCGCCCACCTGTTGACGAAGTGGTAGCGTTGTCTTCGGTGTCAGTTCATTGTCGACAGAAACTTTGATGGCATTCTCTGTTCCAACCTGCAAGGTGTTTGGCGGAATCGGAACGACAAACGATGAATAGCCGCCGGAGTGCCTTCCCACAAAATTTCCATTCATCGTGATTTCGCTTTGATAATTTATGCCATACACCACAAGCGAGAAGGTGTACTTATCAAGCATGTCGGATGTAATCGCAAACGTCCGCTGGAAGGTTACCTTCCCGATAAAATCGTACGCACTTGGAACGGCAACATTATCCCATTCTTTTCCATTGACAGAATATCTCCACGGACCGGCGAGATCAACTTTCATTCGTGACGGAGAATTGGGAAACATACCGACGTCCGCGCCGAGGCGTGTGGGCTGGCCGGTTCCTAAAAATAAGGGACGAGTAGAGGTAGATTGGGGATGGCTTGTCGCAAAAAGGACAATAGTGAGTACCGCGTTTACCAAAAACCGCGTCAAAAGGTTGTAGCTTGTAGTCTTGATATCTATCGGTTTATCGAAAATGGTTGACTCAACTACCCAAAGAACAGTTAAAACGCCTAAAATTCTAAGAAATGTGGGAAAACAGTCTAAATATAATAAATAAAGGAGGGGAAAGCAATGAAAATATTGGGATTTGGAGGATTTTTTGAGAAAAGGGTTGACATCCTCGACTGAAGTAGTTGGGCGCACAATAAGCGCGGCACTCTACCCGTACACAAGATGGCTATTTGGCCTCCACACCCGCCTGAACAATCGTCATAAACGCATCCGACTTCAGGCTGGCGCCGCCGATGAGTCCGCCGTCGATATCGGATTGCGAAAGCAACGATGCGGCATTCTGCGCGTTCATGCTTCCGCCATACTGGATGATGAGCTTCTCGGCAATCGTCCATGAATAAAGTTGGCTCACTAATTTGCGGATAAGCTTGTGCACATCGTTTGCCTGCTCCGGTGTCGCGTTCTTGCCGGTGCCGATTGCCCAGACCGGCTCGTACGCAATGACAACCTTTTGTACTTCCTCGGTTGAAAGCTCATGCAAAACTCCCTTGACCTGCGTGCTGATGATTTTGTCGGTCACTCCAGATTCGCGTTCTTCAAGCGTTTCGCCGACGCAGATAATCGGCGTGAGTCCGGCTTTGAGCGCTTTCTTTACTTTGGCATTCACCATCTCATCCGATTCTTTGAAATACTGCCGCCGCTCAGAATGCCCGAGAATGACATACTCGCATCCGATTGCGGTCAGCATCTTCGCGGAAACCTCACCGGTGTACGCGCCGTCATCGTGCTGTGACATATTCTGCGCACCAAGTTTAATGGGAGAATCCTTGACAAGCGTTTTAGCAACAACAAGAGACGTAAATGGCGGGCAAATCAGTACATCGACTTCTTTTTTGAAATCCTTCATCCGTTCTTTCAGTTCGGCGATGAGCGTTGCGGTTTCATGTATGTCTTTGTTCATTTTCCAGTTGCCGGCGATAAGTTTGGTGCGCATAGAGTGCTTTCAGGTGTTAGGTGGTAGATGTTTGGTGATAGGAATCAGATATTGGATGTCCGATATTCGACGTTCGTAAAAACTTCGTGTAACTTTGTGCCTTAGTGTCTTAGTGGTAAATAATCCCGAATTTATAATAACTTTTTCTTAAGCAATGAGTTCACGATCCCAGGATTTGCTTTGCCTTTGGTTGCTTTCATCACCTCGCCGACAAAGAATCCGAATACTTTCTCGTTGCCTGCTTTGTATTTTTCAACCTGTGCAGGATTGTTGGAAATTACTTCATCAATAATTTTGCCGATGGTATTTTCATCTGAGAGCTGAACAAGCCCCTTCTTTTCCACAATTGCTTTCGGGTCTTCATCCGACTTGAGCATTTCGGCAAATACTTCTTTGGCAATTTTACTGCTGATGGTGCCGTCGTCGATCAGTCCAATCATTTTACCGAGATTGGATGGTGAAACAGGAAATCCCTTGATATCAATTTTATTTTCGCTGACAACCCGCAGCACTTCTGTCATCACCCAGTTACTTACCGATTTTACATTATCATTACCGGATGTATTGAGTGTTTTCACCGATGCTTCAAAGTAATCGGCGTAACCGCGTTCCGATGTCAGGACATCGGCATCGTATTTTGGAAGTCCATACTGAGACACGTACCTGTCCCTGCGGGCTGTCGGGTGTTCAGGAAGAGAAAACTGCACAGCATTCTTCCATTTATCATCAACCAGAACGGGAACAAGATCAGGGTCCGGGAAATACCGGTAATCATGGGCTTCTTCTTTGCTCCGCATGGGATATGCGATATTCTGGTTCGCGTCCCAGAGCAATGTTTCCTGTACAACCTTCCCACCCTCTTCCAGAGTCCGGATCTGGCGATTGATTTCAAATTCGATAGCCCGTTCGACGTTGCGGAAGGAATTCATATTCTTCACTTCTGTCTTTGTTCCGAATGCTTTTTCGTTTTTCTTCCGCACAGAAACATTCGCGTCACAGCGGAGGCTCCCCTCTTCCATATTACCGTCACAGATTCCAAGGTATGTGACTATCTGCCGGATTTTATGAAGATACAGATATGCTTCTTTCGCGGAACGCATATCAGGTTCGCTGACAATTTCAATTAATGGGACACCGCAACGGTTGATATCAACTAATGTATCGTCATCCATATCGTGGATAGATTTTCCCGCGTCTTCTTCCATATGGATGCGCGTCAATCCGACTTTTTTTCTTGAACCGTCTTCAAGATCGATTTCCACAAATCCACCGGTACAGATCGGCTCTTCGTATTGAGAGATCTGGTATCCTTTCGGCAAATCGGGATAGAAATAATTCTTTCTTGCGAAAATTGACTTAGGGGCGATAGAGCAATTCGTCGCCAATCCCATACGAATGGCAAACTCTACGACATTTTTGTTCAGGACAGGCAACACACCGGGCATACCGAGACAGATGGGGCAGACATTGGTATTCGGTTCATTGCCGAATTTCGTCGTGCATCCGCAGAATGCTTTTGATTCGGTGAGAAGCTGGGCATGGACTTCGAGCCCGATGACCGCTTCGTATGCTTCGTGTGAGCTCACTTCTTACTTTTCTTGAGAACGATAGAGCGAAGTGTCGCGATTTGTCTGACGTGATTGATATCGTGTCCGGCAATCATCTGGAGCATACGTTCAATTGTTTCCTTGCCCCGTTCCTGATGCATGCCGTAACGCTTCCACTCGTTTTTGCTGAGTTTTTTCAGCATAGCGATATGGTCTTCCCGAAGCGCGATGAACAGCGCGATTTTATGTTTGGTGTTGGATGTATCGTACTTGAGATTGCGCTCCCATTTTTGTTCATCAAACGCCTGAATCTTTGTCCCTGAATCCGCGAGCGCCATCCTATAGCGGTAACCGGCAACAAATTCAGCATCTGACATATGATGAACAATTTGTGCAATTGACCATTTACGCTCTTTTGTAGTGACATGAAGCTGTGCTTCGGACAATCCCTTCGTCAATCGTTTGATTGTTTTGGGAGTTTGGATATACACTTTGAGGGAATCCTTACCAATCAGATAGGAAAGGATTCTTTTGGTGTAAGGGTGTTTAATGCCGGCAACGGTTTTGATCTTGCGCATAAAAATCATCCAAAAAAATTCTTATAGAACATCTACTTTCTCTTTAGAAGAGTCGCAAAGCGATGCCTTTGGCAAAAGTAACTCCGCCACAAAGACGGCGGATGCGCCTATGGCTCAAAAGAGAATCTTTCGCAATCGAAATTATTGGCAAAGTTTGATCATGCGTGGTTAAAAATGCAATTTCATCACAACCCAAAAAGTAATGTAAGGGAAATCTGTAAAGATGAAATTGCAAAGCTCAGTTTGATTATCCTTATATTACCTATCAAATGGCAGCACAAGGCAATCGATTGCGATCTGATTTGAATATTTAATTTAGCGCCGGATCGCCTGCGTAACCTTTTGAGCCGCATCTTCAAGGCTTGACGCCACTGCAAAATTTAGCCCGGAGTTGGCAAGGATTTCACGCGCTTCTTTTGCATTGGTACCTTCAAGACGCACCACCACCGGAACCGTCACATGGACATTCTTCGCCGCCTCGACGACGCCGTTAGCAACACGGTCGCAACGGACGATTCCGCCGAAAATATTAATGAGTACCGCCTTCACATTTTTATCGGAAAGGATGATCTTGAATCCGTTTGATACCGTGGTAACATTCGCGCCGCCGCCGACGTCAAGGAAATTCGCCGGCTCGCCGCCGGCAAGCTTGATGATATCCATCGTGCCCATGGCAAGTCCCGCGCCGTTGACCATACAGCCGACGTTGCCGTCAAGCTTGATGTAATTCAAATTAAACTTGGAAGCTTCGATTTCAAGAGGTTCTTCTTCATCAAGATCCCGCATCGCAAGAATATCCGCGTGACGGAACAGAGCGTTGTCGTCAAAGTTCATCTTGGCATCAAGAGCGATCACCTGTCCGTCTGTGGTTATCACGAGCGGATTGATTTCCGCCAATGATGCATCGGTTTCTTCATATGCGCGGTAAAGTGCCATTAAGAATTTCACCGCATTCTTAAACGCATCGCCGCTTAACCCGAGTCCGAATGCCAGCTTACGCGCCTGGAAATCTTTGAACCCGATAGTCGGACTGACGGCTTCCTTCAGAATTTTTTCGGGGGTTTCTGCCGCCACTTTTTCGATTTCAACGCCGCCTTCTGTCGATGCCATGACGACATTCTGAGAACGCGCGCGGTCAAGCGTGATGCCGACATATAGTTCTTTCGCAATACTAATTCCCTGTTCAATGAGGAGACGTTTCACAACTCTGCCTTCGGGCCCGGTCTGGTGAGTGACAAGAGTCATTCCCAGAATCTGGTTAGCATATTGCCTTACTTCCTCCATACTTTTGGCAACCTTCACTCCGCCTCCTTTGCCGCGTCCTCCGGCATGAATCTGGGCTTTCACAACCCAGACACTTCCGCCAAGATTTTTTGCAACATTGACAGCTTCATCAACTGAAAAAGCGACACCGCCCTGCGGGACAGGCACGCCGAATTTCTTTAAGATTTCTTTTCCCTGATATTCATGGATCTTCATGACTTCTCCGAAAATTTAAAATGAAAAATTAAAAAGTAAAAAATTCAAAAATCATGAAACTTGAAACTGCAAACCTTCTATTTCACTTTCGTTGCTATCGATTTTGCCTGGAGGAACAGGAGCAAATAGTCCTTCCCTCCTGCTTTCGAATCCGTTCCGCTCATATTAAACCCGCCGAACGGATGCGCACCGACCATCGCGCCTGTGCACTTGCGGTTTAAATATAAATTGCCGGTGTGAAATGCTTTCTTTGCTTTCTCCAGCTTCTTCTTATTCTTTGTATATACGGCGCCGGTAAGTCCGAACTCTGTGTTGTTCGCAATAGCAAGCGCATCGTCAAAATCTTTTGCTTTGATGACGGCAAGGACAGGGCCGAAAATTTCTTCCTGGGAAATTGTCGCTTTCGGATCAACGTCGGTAATGACTGTCGGACGGACAAAGTATCCGTCACCTTCAGCACGGACACCGCCTGAAAGGAGTTTACCGCCTTCTCTTATTCCCGTCTGTATATACTCCATGATTTTTTCCATGGATCCTTTGTTGATTACCGGACCCATGTAGTTACTTAATTCTTTTGATTGTCCGATTGTTATCGGATCAACGCGCTTCTTCAGTAAATCGACAAACTTGTCGTACACTTTTTCATGAACAATCGCGCGCGAACACGCTGAGCATTTCTGCCCCTGGAATCCAAACGCCGAGACGGTGACGCCCGCAACTGCTTCTTCGATATTCGTTTCATTGTCAACGATGATAGAATCCTTGCCGCCCATTTCAGCGACAACGCGTTTGAGCCAGATTTGTCCGGGTCGTACTTTTGCAGCTTCTTCGTTGATGTGAATGCCGACTTCTTTCGATCCGGTGAAAGAAACAAAACGGGTTTTCGGATGCGTGACAAGTGTATCGCCGACTGCACCGCCGGGACCGCAGACAAAATTAATGACTCCGGGAGGAATTCCCGCTTGTTCCATAATATTCACAAAGGTGTAACCGATAAGGGGTGAATCGCTTGACGGTTTGAGCACGACGGTGTTTCCCGTAACAACTGCGGCAGATGTCATGCCGGCAAGAATCGCCATCGGGAAATTCCATGGCGGAATAACCACGCCGACACCAAGCGGGATATAAATAATCTCATTTTTCTCGCCGGGAAGCTGGATCGCAGTCTTTTGATCCGCATACCGCAGCATTTCCCTTCCATAAAATTCGAGAAAGTCAATTGCCTCGGCCGTATCGGCATCTGCTTCGGGCCAGCTTTTGCCGACTTCGAGAATCATCGTGGCGTTCACTTCGAACCTGCGTTTGCGCATAATGTTTGCAGCTTTGAAAAGATATGCGGCACGCTTGGCCGGAGCGACGTCTTTCCATTTTTCAAATGTTTTCAGTGCAACATCCAGAGCCTTCACTGCATCATCAGATGTTCCTTTTTGGAATACACCGACGACATTTTGAGGAGAAGAAGGATTCAGCGACTTGAATTTTTCGGCGGCGTATACTTTTTCCCCGCCGATGATGTTCGGATACTCTTTGCTGTACTGAGATTCAAGTTTGGCAATCGCATCCAATTGTTTTTTCCGGTTGGCAGTTTTTGACCAATCGAGGTACGCTTCATTTTTGAATTTTGGAATTTTCATTTTGTATCCTTAAAAATTACGTTCAGGTTTAGAGATTCGAGTTTTGTGTTTCGAGTTTTGGGTTGTTGAATTCATTCAAGCAGGAAAAGGCAAAAACGACGCTCTGCAGGTCGACTATTGAAATTCTCCGGTATATTCAAACATTCCCAGCCTGCCTTCTTTTATTAGCAATGCTTTAACGGTCCCCAATTTTAAACTGGATGTGGCGATGAACGTGACAGTTGAATCATTTGAGACAATCGCCTCGAACTGACCATTGTCGTTACTGCTTAAACGTTGTGGAATCTTGTAGCCGGCATAGCTTCCGCCTCCGCCCCCCATTGTTGTCGGTCTGATTCTATATTGATAGGCATTCGCGGCGAGATTATTAAGGTCGTTGATAAGCGCGTCTTTATTTGATTGAATCATCCCATGACGCATTTGTTCAGTTGATGGAAATGCCCGCAATACTTCCAACGAAGATATTCTTGCCTCAAGTGTTTTTATTTTATCAGACATTGATTTTATTTTGGCCTCGAGTTTGGCAATTTTCTTTTCCGGGGATTGGTTGCCCTGAGCCTGGGTTGTTTCGAGAGGAAATGCAACAATAATTAAAATAAATGCGATAGAATATAATCGTAACGTCATATTGTCAATTCTCCTTTTCTCTGCGTCTCCGCGGTGAATTTTTATTTCAGAGACCTAATTACTGTATCCGCGATTTTGGGGCGGATACCTGTAATTTTAGAGTTATTTCGCGTTGGATATACGCGATTCGTTAACAATATAAGAAAAATTTTCCTTTCAGGATCGACCCAAACCGATGTACCGGTAAAGCCTGTGTGTCCGAATGATTTCGCACTGAACAACGATCCCGCTGAACTGTATCCGTTCACCGTCCTCGTATCCCAGCCAAGCGCGCGGGAACTGGTTGCGGACTGTTTTGTCGTAAACATGTTTACAGTTTCCGGTTTCAGAAATTGTTTACCGCCATAACTGCCGCCGTTCAATATCATCTGCAGAAAAACTGAAAGATCGTTTGCTGTCGAAAATAATCCGGCATGTCCCGCGACTCCACCCAGCACGTACGCGTTCTCATCATGGACAGTGCCGCGTACAATCGCTTTTCGTACAACACTGTCGAATTCAGTCGGCGCCGTATTTGGCCAGAGCACTGAATCGGGCTGGAACATGGTTCTGGTCATTCCCAACGGTTTAAAGAACAGAGAGTCGGCTAACCAATCGAGCGAAACGCCCGTAATCCGCTCCGCTATTTTCGCAAGAAGGATGAAATCAAAATCACTGTATACTGTAGAGTCACCGGTTCGGTAAACCATTTCAGTCTGATAGACGGAATCAAGTGCTTCCTGAGGAGATTTAACAGTCAAATACAATCGCTTGAATGGCGGAAGTCCGCCATTATGAAGAAGCAGATTCCGGATGGTGATGCCATCTTTCCCGTTATTTGCAACCTCCGGAATGTATTTCGCAACCGAATCATCCAGCTGAATTTTCTGTTCATCATACAATTTCATGATAACAGATGTCGTCGCAATAACTTTTGTTACTGACGCAAGATCATAAAGCGTATTTGAATTTACACGCAAACTGGTCGAATCGTATTCCAGTCTGCCGAACGATTTGCTGTACACAACTGCACCATCCTTCGCGACGAGTACTTGTCCCCCAGGAAAAGCTTTGTCACGAATCGCGCGCGCCATAACAGAATCAATCAGAGCGAGACTATCGGATTCAAGACCAACACTTTCAGGGGAATCCCGCCTGACCAGCGATTGACGAAGCTCGATTCCCTCGCCATACGCAAACATCCCGGGAATGGTTACCGGTAATTTTCCGAGCGCGGGAACTTCCCCAAAGAGAACTTCAATGGTAGCTTCAGTAACAGGCTCAGCATCGGAATATGAACAGACGTACGCGGCCGCATTAGGAAAAGCGGCGATAGTGTATGGACTTCCCATAGCCAAAACGATAACAGGTTTTCCGAGCCCTGAAAGCGAATCAAGGAAACGGACAACCGAAGCAGGTAAACCGAATTTCCCTGAAGCTGACCGGGCCTTAGAGAAGACGGGGCAAAGAATAATGTCGGCGTTGCGTGCCTTCTTCCGCACTGAATCCAATGATACACTTGTACTGGAAGGATCAATGCGAGCGGTCTCAATATTACTGCCATATCTCCGCCGGATCTGTGTCATAAAATAATCGCCGACAACTTCATTCGGCCAGGGTGATCCGGACCGGTGGATTTCGGTGCGGTAATTTTCTAAATCACTGGTGATAATCGAAAGTATTTTCTTTTTGCCATTCCGTTCAAGCGGCAGGATGTTATCATTTTTTAGGACGGTAACTGCTTTACGCGCAATCTGTTTCGCAACAAGCAAATGGTCTTTCGTCCCGATCTTATCCGGAAGTTTATCCATATCAACCATCCGGTTTTGCACCAGTCCAAGATCCCATTTGTAGCCGAGGATTTTTTTGACTGAACGGTTAATCCGCTCTTCCGCAATCCTGCCACTACGGACTGCATTCATGATGGCTTCAACGGCGCCATCTTCATCCGGAAGAATAAGGAGGATATCGATTCCCGCTTCCACTGCGCGGACTGCAGACGAATCGGAGCCAAAACCGTTGACCAGTCCTCCCATATCCATGGCATCGGTAACTATAAGTCCGTTGAAACCGAGCTGACGCTGGAGTAACTCACCAACAATTGAATATGAAAGCGTGGAAGGCAATGCTTTCTGTTTATCAATGGCAGGGACTTCGAGATGCGCAATCATTATAGAGCCTATTCCGCGACGGACAAGTTCGCGGAACGGGACTAGTTCTACTGTGTCAAGCCGTTCGCGTGAAGCCGGGATACGGGGAAGATCGAGATGAGAATCGACATCGGTATCTCCGTGGCCGGGGAAATGTTTTGCTGTTGCAATGACTCCTGCTGATTGAAGTCCTGCCGTAACCGCGCCTGCCATCTGAGAAACAAGCGCAGGATTTTCTCCGAACGAGCGGGTGTTGATGACAGGATTATTCGGATTGATATTGACATCGGCAACAGGAGCGAAGACCTGCATAACCCCGATTGCTCGTGACTCTTCGCCAAGCGCAATGCCGAGTTGATATGCCAGCATTGTATCACGTGTAGCCGCAAGCGCCATTGCTTCAGGAAAACGCGTTGTCCGGCGTATTCTCATCGCTGCGCCCCACTCGAAATCGGAGGAGACGAGAAGCGGAATATCCGCCATCGATTGCATCCGGTTGACCATCGTCGCAGACTCATACACATCGCCCTGCATCATGATCAATCCGCCGAACTTATGCTCTTTGACTAAATGTTCGAGACGATGATATTCATCGCTTTCCGTGCTGTAGTAATAGCCGTACGCCTTCGACATCACCATCTGCCCGATTTTTTCTTCGAGCGTCAGGCGTTTGAGAGTCTTTTCAATCCATTCGGTTCTATCGCCAACATCCGGTCGTTCTTTTACCGATGACTGTTGTGTCGAACAGCCATTGAACCAAAGAACAATAAGAAAAAATATAGAGACGAGATGTTTTTTGGAATGGCACTGTTTGATAAGATTTTTAAACGCGGAGGCCTGCCCGACTGCGTCACGCAGGCGGGCGCTGAGATCGCCGAGCATCGCAGAGCGTGTATCTACTCTGTGATGCTTTGCGTGCTCTGCGTCTCTGCGTTGAAATAAATAATCCAAATCAGGATACTGCTAAATTATTGTTAACGGAATGCATTGAGTCCAAGAATAGCGGCGCCAAACGCGGCGGGAAATTTCGGTTTCAGGACAAGCACCTGCGGGAGTGATGCTTTGATTTTTTCTTTGACCATTTTGGAGTAAACATTTTCCGATTCGAGAAGTCCGCCCATAAGGCAGACCGGCAGTTTGTGCCTCGGTTTGGAAAGCATCGTCAGCACGCGGACATGATCTTCCAGGTCAGCGGCATTTTTGAGAAGGATAAGATGCGCGAGGCGATCGCGCTCAGCTTCCGCCTCAAACACTTTCGGGGCAAACGAGGCGATCTCGGCATGTTCCTGGTATATTTTCTGGATCAGCTCATCGGCTGAGGCAATGCCAAAATGTTCGAGCGCTTTTTTAGTAAGGATTGTTTTCTCGCCGCGGCCGTCGAACTGGCGAAGCACGGCAGTCAGCGCGTCGCGGCCGATGGCATATCCGCTTCCTTCGTCACCGACAACATTTCCCCATCCGCCGGCGCGAAGAAATTTTCCGTCTTCGGTGCGGTAGAGTGCGATGGAGCCGGTACCTGCGATAATGACAATGCCGGGGCTTCCTGCAAACGCTGCTTCGAGCGCAATGCGTCCGTCAGTTTCAACCCGGATATGTTTTAAAGGGAATTTTCGTTTGTTGGAAATATCGGTAAGCGCATCGATTAACTCCGTGCGGGCAAGCTCCCTGCCGGCGCCTGCTAAACCGAGAACGATATTCTGAAGATCGGGAGGCTGGGGCTCAACTTTCTGACAACATTTGTGGATGAGATCAAACAGGGTTTGCGCGGCCCTTGGGATTCCGACAGTCTGGAGGTTTGTCGGCCCGCCCGTCGCTTCGGCAATAACCGTTCCGTCCAGCCCTACAAGAATGGCGTTTGTTTTCGTACCGCCGCCATCAACACCAATTACATACCGTTTCTCGTCAGCCACCAAATCCGCTCAATGAGTGATAGATTTCAACTTTTTAGTGACACAAAGTATTGAAAAACGGTGAGAGAAGCAAGGGAGGAGTTGGGGAAATCACAGGTTATGAGGGATTTATGGATTGGAACATTGAATCATTGAGTCATTTTTTTAATGAACAAATGAATCAATGGATAAATGAACCGATTGCCTTGATTGAATCATTGGGTCATTGATTCAATGAAAACATGACACTATGAATCAATAATATATCTTTCCCTCTGCCGCTCGCAACGTATTCCTCATAAGCAGTGCAATCGTCATCGGGCCGACGCCGCCGGGAACGGGGGTAATCGCGCTAGCGACATTCGATGCCGAGGCGAAATGTACATCGCCAACCAGACGGTAACCGTTCTTTGCGGATGCGTCGTCAACCCGGTTAATGCCGACATCAATGACTACCGCGCCGGGTTTTATCATATCGCCGGTAATTGCTTCCGCCCTGCCGATTGCGGCAATAAGAATATCAGCTTGTCTGGTAAATTGTGTTATATCTTTTGAACCAGTATGCGCAATTGTGACAACGGCGTTCGCGCCTTTTTGTTTTTGCAATAAAATATTCAGCACCGGCTTGCCGACAATGTTGCTCCTTCCCACCACAACGACATGCTTGCCTGACGGATCGTTACCGCTTCGCAGCAACAACTCCTGAACACCAGCCGGCGTGCAAGGTTTCAGGCAATCCTGTCCGATGACAAGCCGTCCAACATTAATCGGGTGAAAGCCATCCACATCCTTACGGTAATCGATTGCGGTGAGAACTTTTTCCTCGTTGATGTGTTTGGAAAGAGGAAGCTGGACGAGGATACCGTGAATCCGCGGGTCGTAATTGAACTTGTTGATGAGATTCAGCAGAAACTCTTCGGAAGTTTCAGCGGGAAGTTTCTCGGTTACCGAATAAAAACCCATCTCCTCGCAGGCTTTTCCTTTCATCCGGACATACGCCTGTGAAGCAGGATTATCGCCAACCAAGATGAAAGCAAGTCCGGGCGTAATGCCGCGGCCTGTTTTTAGTTCTTCGGTTTCTCTCTTTACTTCGAGACGGATCTCGTCTGCTATTTTTTTACCGTCTATTATCGTTGCTGCCATAGAAATTAACCACGGATGAACACTGAAACCACAAAGATCTACACGGATTGATTGACACGCATATCACACATCCCACATCTCATATCGGCTGTTAGAATTTCGGATATGCAAAACTCTCAAACTTCAGCGCCTTCCCTGTTTCCGCATCAGCCTGAAGGTAAACTCCGCATAGCCGGACATCATGAGACCCCATCTCATACTTGTACGGCGTTTGGTGCAGAAAGCGGCGAATGGCGATTTCTTTTTTCAGACCTATCACGGAATCGTACGGACCGCTCATGCCGACATCGGTAATGTATGCGGTCCCTCTCGGAAGAATGCGCGCGTCTGCGGTCTGGATATGCGTGTGCGTCCCGACCATACAGGAGATTCTTCCATCAAGATACCAGCCGAGTGCCACTTTTTCGGCAGTCGCTTCGGCATGCATATCGAGGAAAATCACTTTGGTCTGTTCCTGCATTTTGGCAACAGCCCAGTCGGCTTTCTTGAAAGGACAATCAATCGGTTGCATATAGACCCTGCCCTGCAGGTTGAGCACGCCGACCTTCCCCTTCTCTCCAAGATCGTACACGACAAATCCATTGCCGGGGTTTTCCGGGGGATAATTCAGGGGGCGAAGGACATTCCTGTTCGCCGAGAGGAGCTTCCGGGCATTCCAGTTGTCCCACAAATGATTGCCGCCGGTGATAACATGAACACCCATGGCAAAGACACGCGTTGCCATTTCTTCGTTGATGCCTTTCCCCTCGACAAGGTTTTCACCGTTCGCGATGCAGAAGTCAATTTCGTATTTCTGGATGTAGCTTTTGAGAATAGTTTCAGCGAGTTCAAGGCCGGGTTTGCCGACGATATCGCCGATGAAAAGGATATTAAGAATTTTTTGGGACATGATTCAGATATCAGTATTCAGAGTAAATCAAAGATTAAATAATATTTTTTACCGCAGAGACGCAGAGCTCGCTGAGAATCGCAAAGCATATTCTTCTGCGTTGCTTCCTGCCAGAGCGCAGGGCAACCCGGCACAGGCTCTAGATTATTCTTTGTTAACAGTTTGCTTGATTTCGGCTGAAATATAGCAAAATTTGTCTTAACAAAAAATTTTTCTATCTTTATTGTGGTATTTTTGTTGGGTCAGTTTGTGTAAATGACCCCACCCTACCCCTCCCCTTCGTAAGGGGAGGGAATACTGTTTTCTAAAATAAAGCAGGAAGTTTATGGCTCGAAAAGAAGTCAATACTGTAACAGAACCAAAGAAATCAAACCTTCTTCCTCTTTCCGACAGCGGAATCTCAGTCCATCCGAAAACTTTGAAACGATGGTATGAATTAATCCACCTCGGCAGACAGCTTGATCTGAAGGCGGCAAATTATGTACGCCAGGCGAAAGGCTGGTCATACCAGTCTTCATGCGCGGGACACGAAGGCATTCAGCTTATTCTTGGACTTTCATTCAGACAGAACAAAGATTTTCTTTTTTCTTACTACAGAGATTTACTTACCTGTCTCGCAGCAGGACTGACTATTGAAGAAATCATCCGTAACGGATTATCGAAAGCGACTGATGTCGGTTCCGGCGGGCGGCATATGAGCAATCATTTTTCCAAGCCCTCGATTCGTTTGCAGAATGTTTCGTCAGCGACAGGCAATCATTCACTGCACGCGGTAGGTGTTGCACGTGCGATTAAAAAATATGAAGGGGACGAAATCGCGTTTGCCAGTTTCGGAGATTCCTCGGTGTCGGAAGGATATGTCTATGAAGCTGTGAGCGGAGCGGCAAGAGAGCTACTCCCTGCTGTATTCGTTATCCAGAGCAACCGCTATGGAATTTCAGTGCCGATAAGCGAACAGGCGGCTAATGAAGATGTGGCAGATAATTTTACCGGATTTAAAACCGTAAAGATCGTCAAAGTTGATGGGACAAACGTATTTGATTCCTGGCGCGGGATGCAGGAAGCGCTGGATTATGTGAAAGCCGGCGATGGCCCGGCGATTGTCAACGCGCAATGTGTTCGGATGAACTCGCACAGCAATTCGGACCGTCAGGAGCTCTACCGCTCCCCCGAGGAAATCACAGACGCGCAACGTTTCGACCCTGTTGCACGGTTCCGTAATTACCTTATATCGAAAGGCGAGTTCACAGAGGACGCAATTTCGGAAATTGAAAATAAGAATAACCGTGCCATCGAAGAAGCGGCGCTCGCAGTCGAAAATGAACCGGATCCCGATCCGACAACCGCGACCCAATTTGTTATCCCTTCTGCTTATGATCATGCGCATGAAGATGCCGAACATCCGCAGGCCGATACTCCCGCGCTAACCCTTCGCGAAGCGATTAACGAAACGCTGAAGGAAGAATTCCGCAGGAATCAGAACACATTTTTATGGGGACAGGACGTCGCCTCAAAAGAAAAAGGGGGCGTGTTTAACGTTACAAAGGGAATGTTACAGGAATTTACGGGCAAACGGATATTCAACGCTCCGATCGCCGAAGATTTTATAGTTGGAACGGCAAATGGTTTCACGCGCTACCGCGATGATATCTGGGTTGTCATTGAAGGCGCACAGTTTGCCGATTATCTCTGGCCCGCGATGGAGCAGATTATCGAGTGCTCGCATGAGTATTACCGTACCAACGGGCAATTCGCGCCGAATATCGTGATGCGCCTCGCTTCCGGCGGCTACATTGGCGGCGGATTGTACCACTCACAAAGTTTAGATGCGACGTTCGCAACAATACCGGGCATCCGCATCGTTATGCCGTCATTTGCTGATGACGCGATTGGTTTGATGAGGATGTCGATGCGCAGCCGTGGCTTCACGGTATTCATTGAAAATAAATTTCTTTACAATCAGTTCTTTACCAAAACAGCGCGCCCGTCGGTCAATCACGTGGTTCCATTCGGTAAAGCAAAAGTGCGCCGGGAAGGATCAGACATCAGCATCGTAACATGGGGAACGCCGGTGCATTTTGCGCTTCGCGCCGCGGCAAAACTCGCGGATGAGCATAACGTGAGCGCTGAGGTAGTTGATCTGCGCTGCCTCAATCCTCTCGATACCGATGCAATTCTGCAGACGGTAAAGAAAACCGGAAGACTGCTCGTAGCTCACGAACATCCGATGTTCGGCGGGTTTGGCGGAGAGGTTGCATCGTTAGTTTCAGAACATGCCTTCCAGCATCTTGATGCGCCCGTTATGCGCGTCGGGTCAAAGCATTCACCGGTGCCGTTCTCACGTATTCTCGAACACGCCATCCTCCTCCAGGAAGACGATATTTATCAGGCAGCAGTGAAGTTAGCGGCGTTTTAGGTATAAAAAGTAAGACATCCGATTTCTTTCAGAGATAAACTGAGAGTAGAAATCGGATGTCTTTGAGATCCCGCCAGAAGAAGGCGGGATAATCATTTCAACAGCGTCATCTTCTTTGTTTGCACAAAGTCATCCGCCTGCATGCGGTAGAGATACAATCCGCTCGGCAATCCTTCTCCCTCGAACTCAACATTGTATGTCCCTGCTTCTTTCTCAACATTATCGAGAAGAACCGCAACCTGCTGACCCAGCAGATTATAAACAATAATGCTCACCTGCACAGTACGCGGAAGATCAAATGCAATAGACGTCACCGGATTAAACGGATTAGGATAATTTTGTTTGAGCGCGAATTGTTTGGGAAGCTCTTTCTCGGTCATCCCCTCTGCAACGAGTTTTAATCCAACAGCTTTCCCTTTCGTGAGCGTTACACTGCGGTCATCGGCAAATGAAATCCGTTCCGCTTTTTTGGAAGACGAAGAGATCGCTTCCAGAGCGTAGGTGTTGTCGCCCGGACGGCCGTTCCATTTAATGGTTAACGGATACTCTGCGCCCGCAATGGCAATCGGAAATTCCTGCCGCTTTCCTTTTTCACCGGCAACAACGGCCAGGGAACTCTGCGATTCATAACGAACATCAAACATTCCAGAAGGCGGAGGAGGGGGAAGTTCAAACACACCACCATCGATTTCAGCATCTTCCGGCGAAACATAGAGGATCCGCTCTCTGCCAAGGTTATCTTTTACCGATAAGAACGAAAGATTTTCCCGCGCGGCTATTTCCGCGGAGGTTTCCTTGCTTTTGCTCACTTCCGCTTTTGTCACAGCAACCATTGGCTCGATTGAAGACGCCGCCCTGATAACGAGCCCACCCGCATTATCCACTTTAATCCAGTATCCCAGTCCAGGTTTTAATGTGTCTTCAGGATAGTAACCGATTCCGCCGGTAAACCCGAACGCCGCAGAAAGAATCAGAAATTTTCCTGTCGTGGTGATATCCGAGACAAGCGCGGGATACGATATCGAGCCGATCATGTTCCACCCTGAAGAAACCGGGATGGTATCCCGATTGGTTGAAGTCCCATTAAATGTTACTGATTGAATGGAGGGAAACTTCAGCCAATACGCGATGCCCGTAGCAAGTGTATCTTCAGCCGCATAGCCGGTCGGCGGAGGATAATAGGCAAAAGCATTTGAAGTGGCAGTCGGAAACAACACCGATTTTGACAAAACCTCCGGAAGCACCGGCAATGAAATAAGGTTCCATGCTGTACCCATGGTGATATCAAGGATACTGGTCGTCCCCGAGAGCGAACGGGAGCCCGGAAGATAGCCGCCTTCAAGTGTAAAGTTTGTCCCGGCTGTTGTTCCGGCTGCCGGTTGTCCAATTGATGACGACAGCGTAAAATCTCCGCCGGCAGATTTTCCTCCTCCTCCATCCTGCGTTGACCATGGAAGCTGAGGAGACTGTCCGTAGAGAACCTTCGCCCCGATGAGCAACAGCAGCACTGTTGCACATAGTTTTGTTTTCATAAGATTAGTTTTCCAATAAAGTGAACGTCAATAGTGAGTTATTTATTGCTTGCCGTCGTGACTGTCGCTGTCCGTTCCGATCGCCGCATCATCTCTTCGATGCGTTGAATCTTTACCGACAGCGCCTCATATTGATTTTTCACTTTTCGTAATTCGACATTTTCTGCCTGCGTGGCTGCTACTTGTTTGTTGAGATTTTCAATAAGCTGTTCTTGTTCCTGAACGGCCTTAATGAGCACCGGTATCAGTTCTGTGTATGAAAGTGCTAGTGTTTTATCGGCATCATTTCCTTCTTTAACAATTTCATTGATAACAGGGCGCACTTCCTGCGCGATCAAGCCAAGCTTTGTCCCCTGTTCCGGCGAATTCTTCCATGTATAACTTACGGGCCGGAGTTTCATCACTTCGCTCAGGCCGTAGGAAAGTTCATTAATGTTTTCTTTAAGCCTGATATCTGACGAACTATTAACAGCATTGATCGTGTACACATCCCTCCAACGCCATGTAGATGTTCCCAAGTCATATGTATTGCTGGAGTTTGGAATAAAGTTCCTTGAGGAGATATTATACTCATTTCCAAAATACATCAAACCGTTTGCGGATTGATTGTCAATATCGTTTGCATATCCTATTTGCAGAAAGGAACCATAATTCAGAAACTGATAATCCTCTTGCGAAATACTCGATCTTTTAAGTTCAAAAGAAACATCATTGTTATCGGTTGATGTCAAACGCAATGTTTGCAGACCTGTCCCCGCCATCTCCATATTCGTCGCCGGCGTCAAAGTTCCGAATCCAGCTTTACCTTCGCGTGAATTGAGAATGAATTTTCCCGTGCCGGAACTGTCATACAGTCTAAGATTTCCCCGATACAGTTCAAAGCTCATTGAAGGATTTGCCTGATTTCCATGCACGAATTCTACAGCATCGCCAAACTTTCCGTCTGAATCAAAATCACGGTATTGAATGCCCCACGTGGGATATGTTTCAGAGTGACCGATCCACATACGTTTAGCATTCACATTATCCATTCCCGCGGTCATGAGTGGTGAGGTTCCCGGAGAGAAGACTGTGCGTCCATTGTTCATATAAACATTTCCGTTCGATAACAACATATTGCCGTTGGCAATGTGGAGTTTCTCAGTCGGGGATGCAGTTCCAATTCCGACACTGGCGTACGGGACATAGATATCATAATTATTTGTCTGCCAGGGACCCAATGCATATGCCGCAGCAGTGAGCTGCGTGCGGGGAGAGAATGTCACTGTGCCTGAAATTCCGGGACCAGCCAAAGCGCTGACTTCCAGATAATTTATTTCATAAAAGAAATTCGGCAGTGTTGTGATAGAGCCGAGACGGACGGTAAACGTCCCCTTAGAGACGGTAACACCAGAATGTGTTTCCGTCCATAATGTTCCTCCACCGACCGGAAAATAGAAAAGGTCAAATTGCAGGTCGTACGTACCATCGGCAGCAGGAACACCGGCCGACGTAGTCAGTAAGCCCTGATATGAAATTTCACGGGGAAACGGCGTAAAACCCGCTGACTCGTTTGTTTGCCTTGCCGATCCGGCATCCGGCACAGTGCCGGAAACCTGCTGTGCTACTAAACTCCCGCTACAAATAACCAGACAGAAAAGAACAATCTTTACGACGCGAATCATGGCGAGTACCCCTTGCAATTATGATTATAATAAGGAACTATGCATTTATACTCATATCAATATTTCATATAATCTGCACTATCGATTCATTGTTTCCGGCAAGAGTATAGAAAACTTTGGAAGGAATGTCAAGAGATAGTTTCAAATAGCTCCATAAGCAATTATATAGCAAATGGTTAGGGTGAAAAAAAATACTCGAAATGATCTAACTTTTTAGGGAAATTTTTTAAAGGATGCGGATTTCAGCCTTTAGGCGCGGTTGCTACTACCAGAAAAAAACAAGACCTCCGGTTTCTGCAAAAAATTAATTGCTGATAGAAAGCGGAGGTCTTCTTATTTTTTTAATTTTTGTTACGAGGCCGGCTGAAACCTCTCTACTTCCTCTACGATCGTGGAGACAATTTCTTCTTCCTTCACTCGTTTAACAACTTCGCCTTTCCGATAAAGAATTGCGACACCTTTTCCTGCAGCAATGCCAATATCTGCTTCACTTGCTTCGCCCGGACCATTAACAACACACCCGAGCACGGCAATCTTCACCGGTTTTTTTACGCCTTCGAGTTTTGCTTCGAGTTCGGCCATGATCTTAAACAGGTCGACTTCAAGTCTGCCGCATGTCGGGCACGCGATAAGCTCAACGTTTCGTGAAGCAAGGCTCAACGAACGAAGAATTTCTTTCCCTACTTCCACTTCCTTCACAGGATCGTCTGTCAGCGAGACGCGGATCGTATCACCGATACCTTCGGCAAGTAATGTCCCAATGCCGACCGCAGATTTTATGGTACCAATTTTAGTCGTGCCCGCTTCGGTAACGCCAAGATGAAGAGGAATGTCCGTACGTTGGGCGACGAGCCGGTATGCTTCAATCATTAATTTTACATCAGTAGATTTTACTGAAATGATGACATCATTGAAATTATGCTGATCGCATATTTCAACATGACGCATCGCACTTTCGAACAGCGCTTCGGGTGTGGGATAACCATGTTTTTCGAGAATGTCTTCTTCGAGTGAACCGGAATTGACCCCGATACGAATCGGTATATTCCGTTCTTTAGCGGCGGTGAGCACCTGTGTAATCCTGTCCAACGACCCGATGTTTCCCGGATTAATTCTGACCTTCGCGACATTCGCTTCAATGGCTTTCAGTGCGAAGATATGGTTGAAATGGATATCCGCGACAATCGGGACAGGGGATTGTTTGACAATTTCACCCATCGCATCTGCCGCTTCCTTGTCATTTACCGTAACACGTACAATATCGCACCCCGCATCTGCGGCCTGGCGGACCTGCGCGACTGTCGCGGCAATATCAGAGGTCTTTGTTTTGGTCATCGTCTGCACAGAAATCGGTGCACCGCTGCCAACCATGATGCCGCCGACACTCACCTGCCGCGTTTTCCTGCGGACTCCTACTTTATGCGTAGGGTGTTTCTGTGGCTGGATGTTGAGATCGGAAAGGTTGTTGATTACCGGTATTGAAAGTTCCATGAGAGATGGTAAATGGTTACATGTAATTTGTCAGTAAATGTTTTGAGTTTTGCGATCGGAGCTTACTGCACACAAAACTCATATCTCAAAACCCAAACCTCTAATTGAGTTTCTTACTCGCTTCAAATAAAATTTTCTTTTCTTTTTCAGAAAGGCTTTGATATCCGTTCTGACTGATTTTATCTAATATTTCATCTATCTGTTGCTGACTGATGCGATCTTCACTGTTAGTATTCGAAACATCATAATACTTCGCGTCAGCGACATCGTTCTGCTGATAGGAAGAGGAATACGATGATACATGTTCGGTTGGTATGATCCGTTCCTTCGCCTTCTCAAACACTCCTTTAAACGGCATACGGCGCTGATCAATCATCAGATAGACAAACCCGACCGCCGCACCGCCGAGATGCGCAAAGTGAGCAACGCCGTCGCTTGTCCCGGTAACACCTGAATACACTTCAAGGACAATGTAGAGCATGACAAAGTATCTTGCCCGAATCGGGAGGAGGAAATAGACAAAAATCGGACGGTCAGGGAACATCATGCCGAATGCAATCAGCACTCCGTAAATTGCGCCCGAAGCTCCGACGGTAGGCGCTGCCGGCGCGAAGAGCGGACCGATAAACAGATTCGACAACCCAGCGCCAACACCGCATGCGAGATAATAGATTAAAAACTTCTTCCATCCCCAGTAATTTTCCAGCTCCATCCCGAACATCCAGAGGGCGAACATATTAAACAGCAGATGCATCAGGCCGCCGTGCACAAACATGTAGGTAAATAACTGCCAGATCTGGAATCCGTCGTTTACCGGATACAGCGGAAGAATATCACCGAGAAATCCGAGAAGAGAAACTCCGCCGATCTTGAATAGTCCGAGAAAACCTGTCAGAATAAACATTCCGACATTACTGATCAGCAGATACTTTATAACAGGAGGAAAAAACTGAAAGCCGCCAAACAACGACGGGCGGTAATAATTGGAATCAGAGTAACGGTAGTACGACATAGTATCCTAACAAATAAACTTCTGTATATTTGACGTCAGTAAATTGAGCAAAGTTTCATTTTCCAGTCAACGCGGCAACACCCGGCAGGATTTTGCCTTCGAGAAATTCAAGTGAAGCACCCCCGCCTGTAGAGACGTGGGAAACCGCGTGTTCCAGTCCGATTTTGGCTATTGCTGCTGCCGAGTCACCGCCGCCGATGATGGTTGTGGCGCCATGGCGGGTACGCTCTGCAAGTAATTCTGCAATTGCGGTGGTTCCGTGGGCAAAATTATCCATTTCAAACACACCCATCGGGCCATTCCAGACGATGGTTTTCGCATGCTTCAACTCTTCTTTAAATAATCTAACAGATTCAGGCCCAATATCAAGCCCTGTCCACCCCGCCGGTATCTGTTTTATGGAAACGACGGAACGATTTGCCCCATTTTCGAACTTGTCCGCAACCACAGTATCAACGGGAAGCAGGAGTTTCACATTACGTTCGGCGGCAAACCGGAGAATATTCCTGGCCATTTCGAGTTTATCCGCTTCGAGGAGAGAGTTGCCGATTTCGAGTCCCTGCGCTTTATAAAACGTAAACATCATTCCACCGCCGACAACAAGAATATCGACTTTGTTCAGAAGATTCTGGATGACATCGATTTTGCCTGATATCTTTGCACCGCCGATGATTGCCGCATACGGGCGGGCGGGATCACCGACAGCTTTTCCGAGGAAATTAATTTCTTTCTCCATGAGGTATCCTGCAACAGAGGGCTTGATAAAGTGCGTGATACCTTCCGTCGATGCGTGTGCCCGGTGCGCACTGCCGAATGCATCATTGACATACACATCGCCAAGCGACGCAAGTTCTTTCGCGAATGCAGGATCGTTTTCCTCCTCCTGATTATGATACCGGAGGTTCTCGAGGAGAAGGCATTCTCCTTTTTTCAACGACTTTACCCGCGATTGTACTTCGGCACCGACACAATCATTCACAAACGCAACCGGTTGTCCGAGTAATTCGGCAAGTTTTGTTGCTACGGGATTCAACGAATATTCAGGGACACGCTTGCCTTTCGGGCGCCCGAAGTGACTCATCAGAATCGGGATACCGCCTTCCTTCAATATTTTTTTTATGGTAGGGAGTGACTCCACTATCCGTTTGTCATCAGTAATTTTTCCGTTTTCCATCGGAACGTTAAAGTCAACACGCACGAGAGCGCGTTTATTACTCAGGGCGATATCATCTATGGTGAGTTTATTCATATGCGTATGCAAGGTTATTGTTCTTCAGTGGGAAATAAAAAAGGCTAACGACAGAACTCGCCGTTAGCCGGAAAACATATAACGACGAGGATTACTTCAGCATCGAAATAATTTTCTTTGTCAGGTCGATAACGCGCGAGGAATATCCCCATTCATTATCATACCACGCGCCAACTTTAATCATCGTGTCAATCGCATAGGTCAATCCTGAATCGAAAATCGCCGAATGAGGATTACCTCTGAAATCACCCGACACCAGCGGTAAATCCGTGTACTCAAGAACATGCTTCAGTTCTCCGCTTGCGGCTTCCTTGAACGCGGCGTTGACAGCTTCTTTTGTCGCCGGTTTTTCGGATTCGATAACGAGATCCACAAGTGAAACGTTCGGCGTGGGAACCCTGACTGCAACGCCATCCATCTTGCCTTTGAGTTCAGGTATAACCAAACCGATTGCTTTCGCAGCACCTGTTGATGTCGGGATCATGTTCAATGCCGCAGCGCGCGCGCGCCGCAAATCGGAGTGGGGTAAATCCAGCAGTTTCTGGTCATTCGTGTAGGAATGAACCGTTGTCATCAATCCTTTTTTTATACCGAAATGTTTCAACAGGACTTTCGCAACGGGAGCGAGGCAGTTTGTGGTGCAGGATGCGTTTGAAATAACATGATGCTTCGACGGATCGTAGATGTTGTCGTTGACGCCAATCGCAATGGTGACATCGGGAGTCTTCGCCGGCGCGCTGATGATGACTTTTTTCGCGCCGTTGGTAATATGCTGTTTTGCCGCATCGCCATCGGTGAAGTGTTTCAAACCGGTTGATTCAATAACAAGGTCAACTCCGAGCTCTTTCCACGGAAGTTTTGTATGATCCTTTTCGGAAAGAACCTTCAGCGGCTTTCCGTTCACATAAATCGTTGTGTCTTTTACTTCAACAGTGCCGTCAAAATTTCCGATAACCGAATCATATTTCAACAGATGCCCTAATGTTTTCGCATCGGTTATATCGTTCACGGCAACAAATTCAAATTCTTTTGAACCTACCCCGGCCCGGAATACGTTACGTCCGATTCTGCCAAATCCGTTAATGCCTACTTTAACTGCCATATTTTCTCCAAAAATCTGAAAAATTAAAGAAAGAATTGTATCGCGGTAAAATTTACGCGGTGCAATGTACCAAGAATACGAGAAAAAAACAAGATGAGATGATGAGTATATGAGATGGTAAGACAATGGGATGAGGAGATGGAAAAAATTTGCTCATTTATTCATGGGGCCATTGAATCAATGTTCAAATGAAGAAATGATTCAACGAAAAATCCTGCAGAAGCTTACTGAGCCAATGCTACCGATGCGGCATATACGTTTACCGCTCCGTTCTCCTTCAGCACCTTTGCGCAGGCATTGATTGTCGAGCCGGTGGTGATAACATCATCAACAATAACAAACGTTTTGCCTTTGATTTCATTTATAAATTTTGGGTTGACGATAAACGCATCGTTGACATTTTCTTTACGCTGAGACAAATCGAGTTTTGTTTGTGTTTGAGTGTATTTCTTTCTGATAATTAACGAAGGATGAGATACTATCCCGGTGGCGCCGGAAATTCCCACACAAATCAATTCGGTCTGATTGTAACCGCGTTCTCTCTTTTTTACTTTATGCAATGGAACCGGAATAACATAATCAACCTTTGAGAAAACAGAATCATCAGCTATGAGCTTCCCTATTTCCTGTCCAAACCGAACTCCAACCGACTTTATTCCCTGATACTTGAGAAGATGAATAGCATCCTGAAATTTTCCCTCCTTCTCGAAGAGAACCCATGAAAGCAATCCATCGACAACACCTTCCGTTGTAAACTTTTCTCTGATTTCAATCCACGTTGGGTGAGCAGAATCAATTTGAGAAAAACTATTCCAGCAGACTGAACAGACAACGTTTTCGCCTTCGGGCAACATTTCATCACACACGAAACAAGCGGGGGAATAAACAAAGTCGAGGAGTGGTTTGATAAAGGTATGACTAAAACGGGACAACATATCTATCATTGATTCATTTAATCATCGGTTCATTGTATCATTCAAAATGAATAAATGACTCAATGAAACAATGAATCAATGAATCAATGAATCAATTATATCCCTCCTCCCTTTTTGTAAAAAAAACTAACCTACCATTTTCTCCAGCCGATCGATTTCGTCACGCAGTTCGGCGGCGCGTTCGAACTCCAGATCTTTCGCGGCGTTCCGCATTTCGGTTTTCAGTTCCTCGACAAGATCCTTCCGTTGGTCCACAGTCAGATACCGCATGACTTGCTCAGCAACCTTCGGCGCTTCCTGCCTGTCACGCCTTGCATCGCGCGAGGCCTTGACATCAGCAAACGCCGTGCTGGCAAGCACCTCATCCACACTTTTGTAAATCGTCTTAGGTGTAATGTTGTGTACGCGGTTGTATTCAATCTGCCTCTCACGGCGGCGGAGATTTTCATCCATCATCCGCTTCATCGAGCCTGTGACAGTATCAGCATAGAGAATGACTTTACCATTCACATTACGCGCGGTTCTCCCTGCCGTTTGTATCAGTGATCTGTCAGAACGCAGGAAACCCTCTTTATCCGCGTCAAGAATCGCAACCAGTGAAACTTCCGGCAAATCCAATCCTTCACGCAACAGATTCACGCCGACCAGCACATCAAAATCCCCGAGCCGGAGATCGCGCAGAATTTCCACGCGTTCCAGCGCATCAATTTCCGAATGGACATAGCGAATTCTGATATTGATGTCGCTCAGGTACTTGGTCAGATCCTCCGCCATCCTTTTCGTCAATGTCGTCACCAGCACACGCTCTTTTTTGTTTGCGCGTTCACGGATCTCGGCGATCAGGTCATCGATTTGATGAAGCACGGGACGGATTTCAACAACAGGATCAATTAAACCGGTCGGACGAATGATTTGTTCAACGACAACTCCGCCGGATTTATTTAGTTCGTATGGCCCGGGAGTAGCGCTGACAAAAATAATCTGTGGAACGCCTGCCTCCCATTCTTCAAACGTCAGCGGACGGTTATCCAGCGCCGAGGGAAGACGGAAACCATGCTCAACCAGCGTCGTTTTCCGCGAGCGGTCACCATGCCACATACCGCCAATCTGAGGGACAGTAACATGAGACTCATCGATTACCAGTAGAAAGTCTTTTGGGAAATAATCAAAGAGACAGAATGGACGGGAACCCGGTTCACGCCCTGCGATATGGCGCGAGTAATTTTCAATCCCCGAGCAGTAGCCCACTTCACTCATCATTTCAAGATCATAGCGTGTCCGCTGTTCGAGCCGTTGAGCTTCAAGAAGTTTCCCGACCTGACGGAAATATTCAAGTCGTTCTTCAAGTTCAGCTTCGATGGATTTCATTGCGCGTTCAAGTGTCGGCGCGGATGTCACAAAATGTTTTGCGGGATAAATCACTTCCGAATCAGTTTCGCCAAGGACATCTCCTGTAAGATGATGGATATAGGAGATTTTTTCTATTTCATCACCGAACAGCTGAATACGGAGGGCACGTTCCAGTTCGTACGCGGGAATAATTTCTATAATATCTCCCCGAACGCGGAATGTGCCGCGCTGAAACTCGAAATCATTCCGCACATAAAGGATATCCAGCAACTTTCGCAGGAGAACGTTCCGCTCAATCCGTTGCCCTTTTTTGACAATGACCATTTGCTTAATCCATTCATCCGGCGCGCCTATACCATAGATACAACTTACGGAGGCAACGACAATGACATTGCTGTCCCCGCTCAGCAGTGCACTTGTTGCACGCAAACGGAGCCGGTCAATTTCATCGTTTACCGATGAGTCTTTGGCAATATATGTATCCGTAACGGGGATATATGCTTCGGGCTGATAATAATCGTAGTACGAAATAAAAAACTCCACACGGTTCTTCGGGAAAAATTGCCTGAATTCACCGAACAATTGCGCCGCAAGAGTTTTGTTGTGCGACATGATGAGCACAGGCTTATTAAAATTGGCGATAACATTCGAAATCGTAAATGTTTTGCCGCTGCCTGTAACCCCCAGAAGCGTCTGGTACTTATCTCCGCGCGCCACGCCTTCCGTCAGCTCTTTAATTGCCTGCGGCTGGTCGCCGGATGGTTTAAAATCGGATGTTAGTATAAAAGGCATTGAAGGATTGACTCATCGGTTCATTGAATGATTGGAAATTTATAGAAAAGCAGAGGGATTTGCAAAAAACCTCCCAACATTTAAAGACCAAACCGAATTCTAAAAATCCGAAATCCGCAATTGTAAATTGGCATTTGTAAATCGTAAATAACCTTACTCGTATCGAAGCGCTTCGATCGGATTCAGTGATGCTGCTTTACGCGCGGGATAATATCCAAACGCTACACCGACCGCCATTGAGAAAAAGACTGCAAGGAAAATTGAGTTGGTGGAAATAAACGTCGGCCAACCGGCGAACATGGAAATAAGCCGTGATCCACCGACTCCAAGAATAATACCGACAAGCCCACCCAATAAACTTAACACAATTGCTTCCATAAGGAACTGGGAAAGAATATCACGGCGCCTTGCGCCTATTGACATCCTGATACCGATTTCCCTTGTCCGCTCCGTAACAGAGACAAGCATAATATTCATAATTCCGATACCGCCGACGATAAGTGAAACCGAGGCAATGCTGCCAAGCAACGTTGTCATAATTTTAGAAGTAGAAGACGCTGTTTCGGCGATGTCCGTCTGGCTTCGAATCGTGAAGTCATTGTCTTCCATCATTCCAAGTTTATGACGGAGGCGGAGTAAATCGGTGATTTGTTGCTGTGCAACGGGGATTTGAGCTTTGCTTACTGCAGACGTTAAAAATCCCCAGCCGCGGGTGTTTTGTCCCATCATTCGTTTCTGAATTGTTGTATACGGAACAATCACAATGTCATCCTGGTCCTGCCCCATCATATTCTGTCCTTTGGATTTCAGTGTTCCGACAACTTTGAAAGGAATATTTTTTATGCGGACTGTTTGACCTACCGGGTCCTGGTTTTCAAAAAGATTTTGCACCACAGTTTTTCCGAGAAGACAAACCTTAGTTGCGGCGCGGACATCCTGGTCGGTGAAAAAATCACCCATCTCTATCCGCCAGTCGCGGATAGCAAAATAATCGGGTGACCCACCCTGTACAGAAGTGCCCCAGTTTAGATTTCCATACACCAATTGTCCGCCGGTTCTCAGCAGCGGGCTGACGTATGCGACTGCCGGGCACTGCTCTTTTATTGCTTCGCCATCTTCTTCAGTGAGTGTTGTAGCGGAACCTGCGCCTGTCATAACACCGCCGCGCGTTGTCGTGCCCGGAAAAATCATCAAAACGTTTGTTCCAAGACTGCTGATCTGCGCATCAACAGACGCCTGTGCGCCCTGTCCTATTGCCACCATCGCGATAACCGCACCGACACCGATAATAATGCCGAGCATCGTCAGCAGCGAGCGCATCTTATTCCGGATAAGAGCATCGAAGGAAATACGGAGGATTTCTATGAAGCGCATCATGGCATTTTCAATTTACGATTTTCGATTTGCAATTATTGACTGAGCCTGTATAACGAATAACTTTTAACAGCCGTTCAGAACCTGCCTCGTCCACCACCACCACCGCCTCCACCCTGCATACGCGGAGCAAACGGATTGTTTTGTTGATTTGACATTGAGGAAGTTTCCGGACCGACAACACCAAGAACCACTTCATCACCTTCTTTCAGTTCACTTCTGAGAACTTCGACATACCTGTTATCATTCAGGCCGGTTCTCACAGGAACAGATTTTAAAGATTTTCCGTTTTCAAGAATCCAAACCCTTGACATTGCTCCGCGTCCGGATTTCCATTGAGACATATCCCCGCCTCTCATCCGCTGTTCGCCATTATTATTATCCGGCCGCATGCGGCGGCGTTCGCCGTCCCCGGAGTTATTCATTCTTCTGCGTTCGCCATCTCCTCCATCCGTCATATCGCCGCGTCCGCTGACACTGTCCCTCATCCGGCGTTCAAATCTGCGTTCCGTGTTTTCGGATGATTGAGATGAATCGGGTTTGTCACCGGAGGATTTTTCCTTTTGCATTTTTTCCATCAATTCCGGTGGCGGCTGAAAGCGCAACGCAAGCGTCGGAACACGGACTACACCTTCGCGCTTATCGATAAGGATAGAGACGGTCGCGGTCATCCCCGGACGAAGCTTAAGATTTTCATTCGGAACATCAATGATTACTGTATAGGTAACAACGTTCTGTACGGTAACCGGTGCAAGACGGACCTGTGAAACGGTCCCCTTGAATTCTTCATCGGGATATGAATCAACTGTAAATGATACCTCCTGTCCTGTTTTGATCTGGCCGATATCGGCTTCGTCGATACTCGCTTCGACACGCATCATCTTCAAATCATTGGCAATAGCAAAGAGTTGGGGCGCGGATAAGCTCGCGGCAACAGTCTGACCAACATCCACGTCGCGGGAAATAACAACACCATCTATCGGCGCATGAATTACCGAATAGCGAAGATTAACACGTGCGCGATCAAGCGCTGCCTGCGATTGTTTTAACTGAGCCTGGGAAGACTCCAGCGTCGTCTGTGCGGCATCAAGATCCGCCTGAGAGACAAGGTCTTTTTTGAACAACTCCGTCGTACGCGCGTTGGTTCTTTTAGCTTCATTTACCTGGGCAAGATTTCGTTCAAGATTTGCTTCTGCCTCCTTCACTGACGCGGCAAGGAACGTCGTATCAATTAATGCTATGACTTGACCTTTCCTGACCTCGCTGTTAAAATCCGCAAAGAGTTTCATAACAGTTCCCGAGACCTGGCTTCCGACCCGCACGGTTTGAATCGGGTTAATAATACCTGTCGCCCGCACCTGCACAACCACATCGCCGCGGGAGATTTTCTCCGTCCGGTATGTTAATTCATCAGAATTAGAGTTTGAAAGATAAAAGTAACCGGCGGTTCCAAGCACGACCACCGCAATGATTATATAGAGATATTTCTTTTTCATACACGAAAGGATAAATGTTAAAAACTATGAATGTTATCGCCGGTATTGCTGAATGGCGGTTTAGCGTACAGAAGTTAGACTCAATATACGAAAAATAGATTAATGAAAGACCGTCTTATTTCGAATTTCGGATTGCGAGTTGTGAATTAGGCAGACGCAAAAAACCGGCTTTTAGCGATTTCTCTTGGCAGTTCTACCGGATGCGGTAAAAATAGCTGTCAGTCCCTTTATTTCAGAAATCAGCGGAATAATTTTCCCCGGGCTTATCAATTGAGAATCCAGGAGTAACTCCATCCAATACATCGATTCATCGGCTTCCTCCTCCACAATCCCAATCTTACTGATAAAATCAGCCTTAGAGCGGGCGCGACAAGCAGACCGATAATTTGCGCCAACGGATGTAGCACTACGTAAAAGCTGACGACCCAGCACATCGGCTTCGCGGGTTTTTGGCAAAGCAGATGTTATCCCGATAACGTTAAGGGCAAAAACCTTTGTCCGAGTTTTTAGCTCCTCCGCATTCATACGTCCTCCCTTTTAGATTGAGTTAAATATTTTAATAAAGCTTAAATTCGAAATTCACAACCCACAATTCGCAATTACCCAGGCTTCAGACTGTCACAACAAACTTCCCTTCCTTCATGATCATTATATCATCAAACCAGACAGTGGGAGATTTGATAAGCCCATCCAAGTGACTTGCGACGCGGACGGAGCCGCCCATTGATTTGTTATCACCGAACGCAATATGAATTGTGCCCATCACTTTTTCATCTTCAAGGATTAAGCCGGAGAGGATCGCTTTGTCATTTGTACCGATACCGAATTCTGCCACTGTGCGTGCATCTTTACCGTGTGGTTCAAAAAGTTCAGCAAGCTTTTTTGCTTCAGCTCCACCGGTGATATCAGTCGCGAAGCCATCCTTAACGGTAATGCGAATATGTTCTTTTACCATGCCTATCATTGCCATGGAGCCGTCAACCACAACCGTTCCGTTGGATTTGCCTTCAAGAGGAGCAAGATATGCTTCGCCTGTGGGAAGATTTCCGGACTGTCCCTTTTCCCGGAACAGTCCGGTACTGGCAAACGCTTTTCTTCCTGAAATCGGCAACGTGATGTCGGTGCCGGAAGGCGCCTGGACTTTAATGACGCTTGTTTTCTCCATCATGTTGCATAGCATCAGAGTACGTTCGGCAATCTTATGATAATCCGCATTCATGCACCGGATCATGATCTCTTCAGTAACACCGGGAAGCGTCGCGATACGCACACCTTTTGCGCTTGCTGCTCTACGAGAATCGGTATGCGTTAATGACTTCGATGTCGGGCAAAGGACTACATCGAACTGCTTCATAAGTTCCGCAACTTCAGCGGGTGGCTCTTCTCCGTTGGTTTTGCGCGGAAGCATTTCAACGAACAGGACTTCATTACCCAACGACTTTACTGCTTCATGAAGCGCATAACCGATATTACGAAGGCGTTCGTCTGTTATAATAAGAGCACGTTCTCCCTTCTGAAGGCCCATGCAATCACGGACGGCAATGAGGGAGGCGGAATAGAGTTCTTTTGACATTTTCGATTTCCAACTTTCAATTTACAATTGAGAACTAAACCCACTAATTTCGAAATTCATATTCTAAATTTCGGATTTGGCCCTCAGTTCGCAATCAATAACAAGGTTTTTTTCTTCTTCAAACATATCACATTTATAATGTAGCTTACCCGCGAACCACAACTCATTTCCAATCTTCATACTCTACTTCGCACAGCACCGATTCTAAATCATTAAACAAAATTTGTTCCGGCCGGAGAGGAAGCAACGGGAGATCGAATTCGGATAACGGACCTTTTATGAGCACGCGTATCCGCGCGAATTTACCACTGCCAAAATCAATATACAGCGGAACCGGCATTTGAAAATCTTGAGGTACATTCTCCTGTTTTACCCTGTAATGTACAACAAATTTTCCTTCCGGGGTCTCCTGCACACTATGCGCAACTGTATACTTGGGGATCGATGTACCGTCGACCCATTGATCGAAGAACCACTGCATATCTCCTTTTGTATAGCCTTCCACTACTTTACGGAAATCCTCCGTGGAAGCTTTCTTATCGAGATACTTAGAATAAAACTCCTGCATCATGGAATTAAATTTATCCTCTTTCATTGATTGTTGATCGAGGAGCATATTTCTTAACATGTGCAATACCCATGCTCCTTTTTTATAAATGATAAGATCATAGTCTCCTTTCGTCTCACTGCTGTGCGTCCGATACCCAAGGGAAATCGGGCCCGATTCTTGTCCGGATCCAAACAGAAATTTCCGATTGTTGAGAATATCGTCTTTCCAGTCTTTCAACATATCAAAAAACTTGTCGTTATCTTTATACGCCGCCTGCAAATACATGAGGCCGGAGTATTCCGAGAACCCCTCGCTCAGCCACTGATCATGATACGTTTTAAAATCGACGCCGATCCCCCACCACTGATGCGCGACTTCATGTCCGCGAAACACATGATTAAATCCCTCCCGTTCTGCGACCTGAAACGTGTACCACGAAAGATGAATCAACCCGGGAAATGCCTCGCCGTGCCCGTAGGGAATTTCGCTTGCGAACAAATGTTCCATCGGGGCCGCACCAAAGAGCTTATGGTAAAACGTCACACTATTCAGAACATCATCTGCCACGTTATCCTCCAAATCACCCTTTTCGGTCACGTACACAGAAATCGGGCGCACGGATTCACCCTTGACTTCCACATCTTTAAAATATCCGATGTTAAATGACGCGTTCCGCATTGGTTTTGTACTTACCCAGCGGGAATTGACAATCTCTCCGGCCGTATTCGAGGAAATCTGCTTTCCAGTACTGACAAATTTCAAATCGGCGGGAGTCTGGTACGAAATATCGAACGAAGACTTTTCACGATATGCAGTCCGGGGATACCAATCATCCGGCGCTTTAAATTCGATATAGCCCGATTGATTCTTATGAAGGATATTCCCGTGATAATGCATCACTATGGAAAATGTATCGTTTGGGAATACCGGTTTTTGCAGATGCAACCATGCAGTTGAGTTCTCTTCTCCCTTAAAAAATTCAAGCGGGTTTCCAAACCTGTCGAACACGGAATCGATTTCCAGTTTGGGGTGAAGATCGAACGATAACCATTGTTGTTGAGTTCCGGAAACGATAGACATGTTGGCAATTGCCGAGAAATCCAGCCCATCGCTTATGGTACAATGCAGATCATAATTCACAACCGATAAAAATTTCTTCTCCTCGTTGATTCCTTTCGGGTTGACGAGATAATCGGACGATTTGTGGAATCTGTTTACGATTTCCGGGTTCCGGTAAAAGCGCACAGTCTTTGCTCTCTTTAACAAACTCACTTCTTCGTCATCCGTCGGTGTAATCCTCACCATCAACGGATCTCCCGATTCTTTTTTTACAATATGTCCGTAAAATATCCCGTTGTTTTCACCCTCCAGAAATGTTTTCATCAAATCTTCATCAAAATATTTTCCGTCATCCTCACTTACATAGCGAAGGCATTCACGCAATGTCTCGTTTGCGTACGCCGGCGGCTCAAGGTTTCCAAATTTCAACTTCGCGGAGAGCTCCTCCAGCGTCGAATCGGCAAAAAGCATGAGAACAATGGTAAACGGCTCATTTAACGAGCGTTGTTCGTAATAGCGATACAATTGTTCACGTTCTATCGATGTTGGCGGAAAGAACGAGAATGATCCGGAGCCAAAAAATATTGCGGCATGCATACGGTGATTAATAGCCGGAGTGCAGAGAAAGAGCTTTCCTTCGTGCATTGAGAGCGTGGCAACGTCGCGCTGTATCACCAGGTTTGAAACGAATGAACCTTTGGTAGCATCGGGAATAAGATGTGTCAGGCTGTCGTAAAGTATCTCATACCGGGTAGGCGGTTTATCGTCATCCGCAATAAGAAAGGAAAATGAAACAACAGAAATAAGGCACAGAATGGTGATCCTGGTAATGACCGAGCCGCACAATGAGTCAGGAAATGGTATTGTTATTTCTCTTTCCATAAGCACCTTCCGCTAGAGATTTGTCCTAATAGATTCTTTGGTCCACAGTGTATTATGTTTTACTTTTTGTCGGCTGCCCCCTTCAACAGCAGCCATCCTAACGCACCGAACAACGCCACCGCGATGACATCCATATCCCAAAGGAAAGGCAAATAGTTATACGCGAACGCAATGGGAAGCGGGAGTCCGGTGTTTTCATCGACAAAATCAGGGATAAAATTCAGGAACGCGCCGGCAACGCCGACCAATGCACCGCCTGCAATAAGACCGGATGAAAGAAGTGTTCCTTCGCTTTCCTCCGCGGCATCGGGTGTGCGTTTGTATTTTTTGTCAGCCCATTTGCGTATAGCTCCACCGACAAAAATGGGGAACGTAGATGACAGCGGAAGATAAACCCCAACCGCAAATGTGAGCGAATGAAAACCGATGAGCTCCATAAACAGGGCAATGCTCGCACCGATCATAATCAGTCCCCAGGGCAGTTTCTGCTCAAGCAGGCCGCTGATAAGCACAGCCATCAGGTTTGACTGCGGCGCGGCAAGCTCACGCGCGCCGATGCCATCGATGCGGCGCATGACCGCCTGCTTTGTCTGAGGATCAACGAGGTAATTTCCCGGCTCCACTCCTTCCACTCCGACAACTTTGACAAGCAAATATGTTTTACCATCCTTGCCCTGCATTTCTTCCGCCCTCTGCATTGAAATTTCGGAAGGCGTAAATGTCTTCTCAAGAGCAATTTCCTTCGACTGGCTTTCATTCAGCAAGAGCATTGTAATTCCCACAACCGCCGCAGATGTAACAACGCCAACCAGAATCGCGAACTGCTGTTTGCTGGGAGTGGAGCCAAGCAGATGACCTGTCTTTAAATCCTGTGCAGTCGTCCCAGCATTGCTGATTGCGATGCACACAGTTGCACCGATGACTAACGCAAGATATGTATACTCCTGACCTGTCCAGCCGACGGCAAGAAAAATCAAGCATGTTCCCATTAAGACGGCGATAGTCATACCGGAAAGCGGACTGGACGACGAACCTACTATCCCTGTAATTCTCGCAGAGACGACGGAAAACAAAAATCCAAAAACAACAATCAAAACAGCTCCCAACATATTTACGTGGAATGCGGGAACAAGCCATATAAAAACGATAAGCGCAAGAGTTCCCAACCCGACAATAGTAATTGGGATGTCTCTTTCAGTTCGTTCAACATGCGAATCACTTTTTCCGTTACCCGACCGCTCGGAGGCAAGCTGCTTAATGGAAGCAGTAAGTGAATCCCAAATCGCAGGGAAAGCCCTGAACAATCCGAGGATACCGCCGGTTGCCACCGCACCGGCGCCCATATACTTTATATAGTTACGCCAGATATCGGTAGTACTCATTTCGCTGATCGGAACGGTTCCCGGATAAATCGGCTGTGTTGCAGTTTGTCCGATGAAGGAAATGATCGGGGAAATAATGAATGATGCCATTAGTCCGCCGCCCACCATAATCAGCGATGTCTGCCATCCGATGATATATCCGACACCCATCAGTTCGGGCGCGACATCCATGCCGATTGACGCGCCGGGATATTTTGGGATATCCATTCCGACCGATGGTTTCCAGAAACCAAATAACGTCGGCAATCCTTTCCACAACGCACCAAGTCCGATGCCTTTAAAAATTTTTGATGCCGATGTTCCGCCAACCTCACCGGCTTTAATAATTTCCGCGCACGCCGTTCCTTCGGGGAAACGGAGGTTGCCATGTTCTTTTACTATTAAATATCTTCGCAGCGGAATCATCATCAACACACCGAGAATTCCGCCGGTAAAGGCAATAAGAAGTGTAATGGAAGTTTTTAAGGGGAAGCCGAGAAAGATTAACGCCGGAATTGTAAAGACCACTGCCGCAGCGACAGATTCGCCGGCAGAACCGACAGTTTGCACGATATTATTTTCGAGAACAGTATTGCCGCGAAGTTTTTTCAAAATGGTGATCGCCATAACCGCAATCGGGATAGAGGCAGAAGTCGTCAGCCCTACGCGCAACCCCAGGTACACAGACGCGGCACCGAATAAAATGCCGAGCACAGCACCAAGCACCAGTGCCCTAAATGTCGATTCAGCAGGCGATTGACTTGCGGGGATATATGGTTTGAAGTTTTCGAGGACGGATGAACGCGGTTGCGATATTTCGGCCATAGGTGCTTTCTATTGAGTGGCTGATTTGCGGATCGGAGTTTAGCCCCGACCTGAACCTGAACGGTTGAAAATAGAGAAAAAATGAAGAAGATGCAATCGGCACAACACGCGGAAATTGACTTTATAATTTTGTCTTTGTAGATTTTACCATGTTTCCAACCTGTCGTGGACAGGGACAGCAATTCTTGAGGAGGGTCTTATGTATAGATTTCCGCAACACCATTTTCATGGCCGCACTCTTTTCTTTGTGCTTGTTTTTCTATTGCCGGTACAAACGTATGCGGGTTCAATCCCCAAAAGCAAGCACCAGAACCAGCACGACCTCATCCACCTACCTACACTGAGCCAATTAGTCGCGCCAAACAATATTTCCCAGATAACAGATTTTGAAGCGCGACAGCTTCCGGACCACCATAGAGCAAAGATAACAAAGTTCGAAACGTTAGCAGAGGGCTCATACCTTATCCAGCAAGTCGTACAATTATGGCTTGCCAACTACTGGAGAAGTCAGTACCGCTACACTTACATTTACAATGCCAACGGCGATATCACCGAAAAAACCCAGGAGTTTTGGCAGAGTTCAGCTTGGGAAAATTTTGGCAAACGGGTATATACATTCCGTTCACCGGGAAAAATTGAAACCTTTCTCGAACAACATTGGGAGTCATCGGCGTGGGTAAATATTCAGCGTGCTACAAACTTTTACGACTCAACCCTTCTTCTCACATCCACCCTTTGGGAACGATGGAACCAACCTGACTGGATTTACGAGGAACAAGATATATACACCTACGATGAACTCAACAGAATGATTGATTACACCGTTCAACGTTGGGTTGGGGATACCTGGCAAAACGATCTTCGTTATTCTTACAGCTACGATAATAACATGCTGACACAGATCCTTTCCCTTACCTGGAATAACAACGCGTGGACGAATATTGAGCGACAAACGGCAACGTATGAGAATGGCTTAAAAAAACAGGTGTTTATAGAAATGCCGGCTTGGTGGACGTCCGGATGGGTGCCAAGATATTTGCACACGTACTCCTATGAAGCGACACATTTGTTAGACAACTATCTTTTACAGGAATGGATTTCCGGCCAATGGGAAAACGTGTGGGATGAATCATATACATACAATGCGAACAACAACAAAACTGAGACGCTCCAGCGCGGATGGAACGGGACGTCATGGAACAATATCAACAAGCTTCTCTCCTCTTTTGCTTCAAATAACACAGAGACGGAATTCCTCTGGCAGCGATGGGACGCGGCACGATCAACATCAGGCTCAATGGCCTCCGCAGAAAGCGCATGGGTGAATTATCAACGAATTGAAAATACATATTCGGCAACAACATCTATTGACGAGAAAGGTCCGGTGGCAAGGTCGTTCCACCTTTACGATAATTATCCCAATCCGTTTAATCCGGGAACGGAGGTGCGGTTTGAGATTTCAGGTTTGGGGTTTGTGTCACTGAAAATATATGATGTTCTCGGAAAAGAAATTGCAACGCTGGTGAACGAGAAGCTGCCCGCAGGAAGTTATAGACGAAGATGGGACGCAAACGGCTTGCCCGGCGGGGTTTACTTTTACCGGCTTCAATCCGGCAGCGATACGGCAATCAAAAAAATGGTTCTTCTCAAATAACAACCTGCCCTCAGGAAATGGTACTGTCTTATTTTGACTTAAAACACCCTTCGACTCCGCTCAGGGTGTTGCACACTGTAGAAATTTCAAAAATAGGACAGTATCCAGAAAACCGGGCATTCTGCTATAATCTGGAAACCAGACGTGTAAAAAATTACTTCCGTTCTATTGACTTTCGGGCCACTGATTCTTAGATTTCTCCGAACCCGCAACCCACCGCTTCACACATAATCAATCGTAAGGAGGAGCTGATGAAGAATTGTGTTCGTGTCTTTTGCTGCTTTATTATTCTTTTTGTGATTACAGGGATAGCGCAATCATCCCTCACTCAGCCAGGAAAGATTCGTTATCCTGTTTCCGGCTATCGTCATGTCTTGCCAAACTCAATGCCCACCGCTGAAACACCACCTACACTTGAAAAACTCCTGAGCTCGCAAGGTAACCTCCAGGCAATGGGAATCGATCCGACCCAATTTTCGGCGCCGGTAAACGCAAGCATAACAAAAATCGAACAAACCGCCGACGGAAATTACTTAGTCCAAGTGCTTCTTCAGGCATGGGTTGTCAATGCCTGGGTGAACTCCTTCAGATACACATATACTTATAACACCGACGGAGACAGGACTCAGGAGATTCGGGAGATATGGCAGTCGAACAACTGGGTCAACCAGATGCGCATCGCCTACACATATATTGCGATAGGAATTGCATCAGGTTCGTTCTGGGAGCTTTGGCAGATGTCTCAGTGGGTCAATTATCAACGATCCACTTACACATATAACGCACTTCTCCTCACTGCGGTGCTTTGGGAATACTGGCAAACCTCACAGTGGGTGAACTATTATCAATACCTGTATTACCATGACAAATCAGACAGAGTGATTGAATATGTGGTGCAGCAATGGATTGCAAGTGCCTGGGTAAATTCTTATCGGTATCTCTATGCCTATTTTACCGGGACACTGTTATCGGAGTTTCTTTATCAGCGATGGATCAGCGAGGCGTGGGTCAACTTTCAGAGGGAAACAACAACATATAAAAACGGATTGCGCACACAAGTCCTCTCACAAGATTGGTCAGGCTCAGCATGGGTAAATGCATATTTGTATCTCTATACGTACGGCGTCACCAACCTCCTTCTGACGTATCTTGTTCAAGAATGGATCACCGATGCCTGGTATGATTACTGGGACGAATGGTATTATTATGATGAATACGATGATGAAATCGAAATAGTCGGCCGTCGCTGGATTACTGACAGATGGGTTAATTACGAACGGTTTCTTTTCGCTTACACACTTAAAAGACTCGTATCCCAAATTACTTATCAGCGATGGGAAGCTGCAACTATGAGAGGGTCTTCATCCTCAGAAATTGCCCTTGCAGAAAGCACATGGGTTGATTTTCAGCGGCAGACAGGGACATATGCAAGCACTACGGATATTGGAAATGATCCACCATCAATCCATTCATTTAAATTATATGGGAACTATCCGAACCCGTTTAATCCGGGAACGGAGGTGCGGTTCGAGGTTTCAGGTTTGGGATTTGTGTCACTGAAAATATATGATGTTCTCGGAAAAGAAATTGCAACGTTGGTGAACGAAACCCTGCCCGCGGGAAATTACAAACGAAGATGGGAAGCAAACGGATTGCCCGGCGGAGTTTATTTTTACCGGCTTATTACAGATGGATTTTCGGATGTGAAGAAGATGGTGCTGGTGAAATAGGGTTGAAACTTGCCAGTCCGATACAAAGAAGAATCATACCCCCTACTCTGAAATTAACATTCATCCCTCTTCCTTTCATAAAGGAAGAGGGATACCACCTGTTTTTCGTCTTGTTTATTTATTGAAGTTTGAGTACAATTGCGAAGATGATGCACGGGGAGATAGTGATGTTCAGCGTGACACAGCTTCAAAAAAAATTCAGTTCGAGTTCTTTACAATGACTAGAAAATACCGTTTCAGACTCTACCTTCCCGGATTTGTCTTTTTTCTCTGCTTCTTGCTCGAGCCAGTATTTCCACAAGTTATGGGTATGACGCTTGACAAGGGAAGGTTTGAGATCGGCTACACAAGCATGCAACACAAGCGAGTACTGGAGAATTGGGGGACAGAACCTGTAAACTGGGGGACACAGATATTTTATATTCGCTATGGTGTTTACGATTGGCTGACAATGTCCTTCGAAGGCTTTCTTTCCAACTCAGAAAACAGGGAACAGTTTCCCCAACGAGACTATCGCGATATTCGGTTTGGTGCCGGCATTGCATCAAAGTTCTATTCTGTTGAATCATTTCGATTCATACTGAACTGTCAATATAGTGAGTGGCTCATGTTTGATAGATCTTTAGAACGCCATCACAAGCAAGTGCAGAGTCTACTCTCTGCGATAGAGATTCAGTACATTCATCGCATTGATCCAGTTGAAGGGAGGATATCCGTTTCGCCAGTCTTTCTTTTCGATCAGTACAGTCAGTACACTCAATTCAATAACTCTACCGACAAGTCCTTAGAAAACCTGGGCATAGCAATGGGGATCGATCTGACCACCTATGACCACCTACGATTATATGGACAAGGATTCTTCACAAGCTTTTGGCAAACAAGAACCGGACTAGGATGGGTTTTTTGAATCACAATAACAATAGGCTACGATACCGGATTAAAGGGTTCTCCCGATGGTGGCGTCGTTACGGTTGCACCTATTCATCGGTGATAATCAAAGGTAAGTTATGACACACAGATTAATTCTTTTAGTAATTGTAAGTACACTTCTCCTTTTCTCATGCAAAGATGATTCAGTTTCCCCGAACTCCGGTAAAGGATTTTTCGTAACAATTACCGTAAAAGACAGCGCGGGAAATCCCGTCCAAAATCTTCAGGTCATCGGCGGCAATGCGTTATCGCCCCCCTATTTCCAATCCATTCCGGTGGAGACGTGGGCTAACCGGGCGTATTATGCCCGCATCATTGTACAGGATACGGTAAGCGGAACTGTTCTATTCCGCGACTCCGTGCTGACAGTTTTTGGCGACATTGATATATCAAATCCGCCATCGCTGCTTGGGACAACATCTTCAGCCGGAACGGTAACCATTGAAGACCCGAGCCGGCTTCCCGGCTTTCTGCATCTTTCACAAATCCCGATAACAACTACTGATGGCCCGGATACCGTTGGCTGGTTCTCCATACGAGACACGGCAATTATCATTTTGCGAGATCCGATTACTAATCAACAACAGCGACAAAAAATTGTGATCAAGCCGGGTGTTAATTTCATCAGTATCGTCTGGTCACCACCAACGGCATCCCTGCCGACTATTGAACGCAGAATATTCCCCGGTCGCAGTCAGCAAGAATCACAAAAGGCCGGCGACGTTCCTACCCAATCTTTGGCCACGACTGTTATTATGTTTGACCTTCCATATGCAGCACATATTACTTTTACCGCCGTGCGTATGGATGGCACAGTATTTTCAACCTTAATTGATCAAACGCTATGGGCAGGGTATTACTGGGTGCAGTTCAACATTAGCGGAGATGGGATTAATCTGCAAAAACAATCCTCACAGCAATCAACAGCCAATCCTATTCCCGAAAGGTGGGCGATACATCAGAATTTTCCAAACCCGTTTAACTGAATATTTAAAAAAGAGATCGCAATCGCCTGCCATATGCTGCCATTAAGAATGTCCAGGAGCGAAATAATCAACATCAGCTTTGCGATTTCATCTCAACAATCATCAATATAATTTTTCGCATAATAATTAATGATGAAATCGCATATAACGTCGGATTGCACTATTAAAGCCATTCATTGCGATTGCGAAAAGTTCTCTTTTTGTCCTTTCTCTTCAAAGAGAAAGGACAACACGCAATAATCATTTACTTGTTTATGGCTCTCATCTTCGAATCCCAACACTTCACCGTCGACGCCGTCGATAAACCTCTTGTAGATCGCGAAGACGGAGGCCATATCGCCATCAACCCGAAAGTCAGAGTAACCGACCGCCAGCAGCTTTCTCCAAGACAGGCTATCGAGCTGATGCGGCTGACCATTGTCGCGGGCGAGGCAATGACAACCGTAATGAACCGCCATGGCGTTGACATCAGGAGAATCAATTATCAGGACAACGGCAACTGGTCGGTGTTCGCGCCGGAAGGCCCGGTTCTCCATGTTCATTTGTACGGCAGGGCAAAGAGCGCAAAGGTACAGAAATACGGCCAGGCGACATTTTTCCCGCACAGAAACGACAATCCTGAATTTTACGCGCGGTGCAATCCGCTCACCGCGGAGGATGTGAAGGAAATAAGAAATGAGATTATGAGATTGTTAGATGATGAGAAGCATTCTGACGAAGCATGGGGGCTTTCGTAATCAATACTATTTTTCCCTCCGGCAACAAAATCCCGCCAAAATCGTTATACCATACCAACCTTTGTCTTTAACAACTTAACCTTACTTCACCATGATTATCGCAATCATCTTCTTTTGGAGCTTTGTACCGTTTACCGTGCTGTCGCAGACAGCGACGGTAGCACCTGCTGATTTTTCCACATTACCGACAATAGAGTGGCAGTTTAAGACTTCAAAATCAATCTACGCGTCCCCTCTTGTGAGTGAAGGAGTTGTGTATGCCGGAGGGTTGGACAGTACGCTCCACGCAATCGACATACGCACAGGGAAAGAACTTTGGAACTTCAGGACGAATGGAGAAATACGTTCAGCTGTCTGTATAAACGCCGGCAGTTTGTATCTCAACGGCGGCGACGGTATGTTGTACGCATTAAACAAAAGCACAGGAAAAGAACTCTGGAAATTCACAACAAAAGGTGAACGTAAATATGATTTCGCCGATTATTTTCATTCCTCCCCAGTTTTACGTGACGGTATCATCTATTTCGGATCAGGGGACGGGAATTTTTACGCAGTCAATGCCTCAAGCGGTTCACTGCTGTGGCAATTCAGAACCGGCGGCATTATTCATACTACAGCGGCAATTGGTAACGGTATGGTATTTTTCGGTTCATTCGATGGTTATGTTTATGCATTGAGTATTCGTGACGGCGCTTTAATCTGGAGATTTAAGACAGTCGGGCACAGGTATTTTCCCAAAGGCGAAGTGCAGGGATCGCCTGCTGTTTACAAAGGGTTGGTGTTTATAGGTGCACGTGATTACAACATCTACGCTATCGATCAGAACAAAGGGTTCTGTCACTGGAACAAGGCATTCACCAGGGGCTGGGGACTGTGCACTACCATGTATGATTCTGTTTTATACATCGGTTCATCCGACGAACGGGTACTTATGGCTGTCGAACCCGGATCCGGAAACGAGATATGGAAAAAGAACATGGAGTTTCTTGTCTTCGGCAACAATGCGTACAGTAAAACAATGATGTACGTCGGAACAACCATCGGAAAACTCCACGGCATTGACATGGCAACAGGCGAGAAGAAATGGAGTTTTGAAACGGAATCGTACCTGAAGAACCGGTCGAAATATTTCAAACAGGACGATTCGTACCGGGATGATATATATTCCATCATTACATCCAATGAACATTTCCTCGAGGTTGAATGCGAACTTGGAGGAATTTTTTCGACCCCCTGCATCTCAGGCGACAATATCATATTCACAAGTACGAATGGCTACGTGTATTGCCTGAAGCGATAGTACCTGGGATAGTCGTAAGGTAATTTCTCAATGTAAGATGATCCCTCCCCTTTAATCCCCCTCCCTTCCGCCGCGGCGGATAAGGGACGGGAAAGTGGTGGGATCAGATAACAAACTAAGGCACTACCAGTCATAGGGTGGTGGTTCAATTTCAGAAACGGAAGATAATTATCTTCCGTTTCTGCCACCAGATTGCAATGTCAAATCCAAAATGAGCCAGTACCAGTCATAGACCTTCGATGAAACATTGGAGAATTTTTGTTATATTCTCGATATCATCATGGAGGAGTCTATGAAAAACGTGCTGGTCATTCTACTTCTATTTGCGATAATAGGTTGTACCACAGATTCAGGCGTGAACTTTATCGGAAACGAATCCGTCTCATTTCAAACAATTATCAGAGACGGGTCAACTTTTCAAAACACCCTGCCGGCAACAGTAGTACTACGGAATAAAGCGCAGGAAGACATTTTCCTTGCTGAACACCCGGCAACAAAAAGCTTTCCGGACGTTGATTATTCCCGGCACATGGTCATCGGCATGCTTGGCGACATGAGGGAGGGTGCAATGACCCGGATATCCATCGACTCGATACAACAACTGAGGGGAACGCTCAATGTGTATTCCCATGAGTTATATCCGGCGAGTGAGTACATTGGTAAAGGAAACCCTGCTCACCTTGTCGTTGTTGGAAAAAATCTCCTTCCCGTTCACTTTGAGCCGGCCACCGTCGTTAAAGAACCGCCGCCGCAAATCGACGAACTTGTCTGGGTTTCTATTTCGTATGTCGGTGGTGTACAATGCGATCCGTCAAGTCATTACACACCGCCTGATGTCCGCCAAGTATTAAACGACGCTGACGTATCGGTCTTTGATACTGCTATCGAGGGATCTCCCGTCTGCCTCGCGTGCACATGTCCCTCATACGCCGCAATGCACTTCGCACAGATAAAAAAAGACGATGTAGAAAAAGCGGAACAAGCCGGATTCCAACAAACAGATCCTCCGGCAATATCCGGAAGCTAACATATCATCACTCTAACATCCTATCATACTCTCATATGAAAACCATACAGGTACTCCTTCTCGGAGTGGCAGTAACTATTTTTTTTCCTCTTCAATCAAATTCGCAGACAAAAGATCACACGGATCAACCTGCATTCGATTCAACCTTAGCCGCAAAGCTCAAGGCCGACGATTACGGCATGCGGAAATATGTAATGGCATTCCTCCGCAAGGGACCCAACCGATCAAAGGACACAACGGTCGCCAAACAACTGCAGGCGGCGCACATGAAAAATATCAACCGTATGGCCGAGGAGGGCGTACTATCTGTCGCCGGGCCATTCCTTGACGGAGGCGATCTGAGAGGCATTTATGTCTTCAACGTCGAAACAGTTGAGGAGGCAAGGAAACTTACGGAAACGGATCCGCTCATCCAATCGGGCGGGCTGGTCATGGAACTTCACCCCTGGTATTGTTCAGCTGCTTTGATGCAGGTAAATGCAATACATGGAAAAATATCCAAAATAAAATTCTAAGCGCACAACACCCGCATCCAGGCACCGTTTACTCCGCTTTTATGAGTGAGTTCAAACATACAACTCCCATCCAGATCCGTTTTTGCGATGTTGACATGATGGGACATGTCAATAACGCGACATTCCTCAGCTACATCGAACTGGCGCGGCTGAAATACTTCGATGATGTTATAGGAGGAGGAAAAGACTGGACGAAGCAGGACGGGTTGATTCTCGCGCGGATAGAAATCGATTTCAGGATGCCCGTATTTTTCGGGGATACCATTGCCGTTCATACGCGCTGTTCCCGCCTGGGAAATAAAAGCTTTGATTTAGAATGGAAGGTTATCAGAGAACTATCATCATCAACAGAAATTGTCGCCGAAGGAACGGCGGTGCTTGCCTGTTATGATTATCTGCAAAAGAAATCGATACCGATTCCACAGGAACGCCGCGCCGCGATAGAAGCATTCGAAGAAACTATTTTATAAGGAATATTCCATGAGTATCAGAAAATGTACGCTGTTACTTCTGTCCTTTTTTTTACTGCTCACCTCCCCCCTTATCTCACAGCAATTTGATCCCGTGTTATTTAACAGCATGAAATGGAGAATGATCGGTCCGCATCGCGGCGGAAGAACGGTGGGCGCTGTTGGCGTACCGCAACAGCCGAATGTTTTCTACATCGGCGTTAATAACGGGGGTGTGTGGAAAACAAACGATTATGGCAGAATCTGGAAACCGATTTTTGATGATCAACCCACAGGCTCCATTGGCGATGTTGTTGTGGCTCCGTCAAATCCAAACGTTGTATATGTCGCAACAGGTGAAGGGCTACAACGGCCCGATTTATCGGTCGGCGACGGTGTGTACAAATCTACAGATGCCGGAGTTACATGGAAGCATGTCGGATTGCGTGAAGGCCTTCAGATAGGAGGGCTTGCCATCGATCCCGTAAATGAAAACAGAGTCTTCGCCGCTGTATTAGGACATCCTTACGGAGCCAATACGGAACGCGGTGTCTATCGTACAACGAACGGCGGCACATCGTGGGAAAAAGTGTTATACAAAGATGAAAATACCGGAGCTATCCAGGTAACCATTGATCCGAAGAATCCAAATATTGTGTACGCAGACCTGTGGGCAAGCAGGCTCGGTCCGTGGGAGAACGGGCAATGGCAGGGTCCGGAAAGCGGATTATTTAAATCGACCGACGGCGGTACAACCTGGAAAAAGCTGACGACAGGCCTCCCGACATTTTCACAGGGATTAGGCAGAATTGGATTTTGTATCGCTCCAAGTGATCCAAACCGGATGTACGCGACGGTTGACGCTACGCAACAGGGCGGTATCTATAGAAGCGATGATGCAGGTGAATCATGGAAATTAATGTCCACTGATACGCGGTATTGGGGACGCGGCAGTGATTTCGCCGAAGTAAAAGTTCATCCGAATAATCCGGACATTGTCTTTAGTGCAAATGTCGTTACATGGAAATCCACTGACGGCGCAAAAACCTGGACCGGATTCCGCGGCGCACCGGGCGGCGATGATTACCACCGCATCTGGATCAACCCGCTCAACCCCGACATTATTCTTCTCGCCACAGATCAGGGAGCAATCATCACCGTGAATGGCGGAGAAACATTCAGTTCATGGTATAACCAACCAACCGCGCAATTTTATCACGTAAGTACCGATAATGCTTTCCCCTACAATGTCTATGGAGGACAACAGGAAAGCGGATCGGTGGGAATTACCTCGCGCGGCAATGACGGCAGGACGACATTCCGCGAGTGGCATCCCGTCGGCGTTGAGGAATACGGATACGTAGCCCCCGACCCGCTTGATCCTAATATTATTTACGGTGGAAAAATTACACGCTTTGATAAACGAACCGGCCAGACACAGAACATAGCACCGGAACCTGTACGAAGCGGGAAATACCGTTTTTTGAGAACAGCACCTGTTTTGTTTTCACCTGTCGATCCGAAAACACTATACTTTGCCGGTAATGTTATTTTTAAAACGCGGACCGGCGGGGCTTCATGGGAAATTATCAGTCCCGACCTGACAAGGGAAACATGGGACATACCTGAAAATGTAGGAGTGTATCGCACGGAAGAAATGAAAACCATGCCGCGGCGGGGTGTGATCTATACAGTTGCTCCGTCACCGAAAGACATCAATACTATCTGGGCTGGAACAGATGATGGATTGATTCACGTGACGAAGAACGGCGGAACAACATGGAAGAACGTCACGCCTCCGGGTGTAACGTCATGGAGTAAAGTTTCACTGATCGATGCCGGACAATTTGACGCAAACACCGCATACGCGGCAGTGAACAGGATACGGCTGGATGATTACACTCCGCACATTTACCGCACCCAGGACGGCGGTGCGACATGGAAAGAAATTGTCACGGGATTACCTGCCGACCCGATCAATGCTGTCCGGGAAGACCCGCACCGCAAAGGACTGTTATTTGCCGGCTCGGAGCGGGCTGTGTACGTTTCATTTGATAACGGAGAGCATTGGCAGAGCTTGCGGTTGAATATGCCCGCGACATCTATACGTGATTTGGTAATTAAAGACGATGATATTGTCGTCGGTACACATGGAAGATCATTTTGGATTTTGGATAACATTACGCCATTGCGGCAGCTTTCCGACAAAAAGAAAACCGACAATGTTATTCTGTATCAACCACAAACAGCATACCGTGTACGGTGGAATATGAATACCGACACGCCGCTCCCGCAGGAAGAACCGGGCGGACAGAATCCTCCTGATGGAGCTATCATCGATTATTACCTTAAAGAGCAAGCTTCCGGACCAGTCACACTGGAAATAGTTGATTCCAAAGGAAGAGTCATCCGGACATTTTCCAGCAACGACAAACCGTATGAAATCCCGGCTGTCAATATTCCTCACTATTGGATACGTCCGCAACAGATACTTTCCGCCTCAGCAGGCTCGCACAGGTTTTTATGGGATGTTCATTACACTCCGCTCGACATTCCTCCCGCATACCCTATTTCGGCGATATTCGGGGAGACGGCCCCCGATCCGACGTCGCCTTGGGTAATGCCCGGAACATTCACAGCAAAACTTAGTGTCGATGGCAAGGCTTACACTCAACCTCTTATTATTAAAATTGATCCCCGCGTAAAAACACCCCGCAAAGAGCTGCAACTCCAGCATGACCTGTCGATGGATTGCTACACTTCACGCGTGAACATAATGAATAATCTCAAAGAAGTAAGAAAAACCAGATCCCAGTTGGATAGCCTTATGAAGAAGGCTTCAGGAACTCTGTTATCAACACTTAAAGACGCGCACCAGCTGGTTTCAATGATAGAAAACACACCGCAGGGAAGTCAGGAACCAAGCCTCAACCGGCTGAATGGCGCGTTTGCATCATGCTTTAACATTCTTCACGATACAGATGCACCTCCGACAACTCAGATCTTTAAGGCAGTTTCTGAAGCGAAAAAGGATTGGAAACTAGTTGTAAAAAAATGGAACGATGTGACATCAAAAAAAATCCCGGCGTTGAATGAAGTGCTACGCCGGGAAGGATTACAGACAATCGTCATTGACAACGTGAATTAACACAAGGGCATTTCATACGGGAGTAACTTTTATCTAGGAGGATAGGCAAAGTGAATACATCTCAGCACATAATTTTCTTTATTTTGGGTTTTATGATTATGACAATTTCTGCTTCCGCCCAGGAGAAACGGTGGACTATTGCGCTTTCAAATCAAGACACCATTTATCATTGTTCTCTTGAGTATGTACTCGCTGACTCACTGAATGTTAGAACGTCGGGTGGTATCAGATCTCTGCCGGCTGCAGATATAACAACAATGCGATACGAGAAAGATTCGAAATTCTGGACCGGGGCAGGATTAGGATTGTTATTTGGGACTATCGCGGGAGGTGTAGTCGGCGCTGTGACATATGAAAAAAAGCCTGATTCGTTTCTAGATTTTGGGCCGGGATTTAACGTAATCGGAGGAGCGTTTGGCGGCGGCGGCCTGGGTTTCATGACAGGCGGCGTAATCGGTTTAGTGCTGGGAGCTGATGAGGTATATGATTTTACTTCACTGACCGCTGAAGAAAAAATCACTCTTCTCAAACAACTGATTACAAAGAGGTAGGTCTTCTTCGTTAAATTACCGCATCTATTTTACATTTCGTAAAATAGCCAGGAGAAAATCCCAGAATTTCTGCACGGTATCAATATAGATTTTTTCATCCGGTGAATGAACGCCTTCCAGCGTGGGCCCGAAGGATATCATGTCCATTCCCTGAAACTTTTCACCGATGATGCCGCATTCCAGTCCCGCATGAATTGCCTTGATGTGCGGTTCTTTGCCGTACAGATCTTTGTATGTTGCTTTGGCGTGTTTCAGAATTGCCGATTGAAGATCCGGTTTCCAGCCGGGATAGCCGTCTGTTAATTCAACGTTAGCACCGCCGAGTTCAAAAATTGTCGCCACGCTTTCCTGAATTTCCCCCAGCTCAGAAGTGACCGAACTTCGCTGGCTGGTACCGAGCATGATTTCAGTCTTTGACGTTGTGATCACAGCTATGTTAGTGGACGTCTCGACCAATCCCGGAATATCGGAGCTCATTTTCATGACGCCATGAGGAAGCGCTGAAATCGTATTGCAGATATTTTTCTGCAACGTTTTTTTCAGCACTTTCCCTTTTTTCGCACCTGAAAGTTCACCGAGATCAATAATGAGATCCGGTTCAACAGAGGAGACTTCGGCCCTGATAAGCGTATTCATTTTCTTTACCAACGATACCGCTTCAGAGAATTTACTTTTCGGAATTGCCAAGACTGCTTCGGCTTCGCGCGGTATCGCATTCCGTTTATTCCCTCCCTGAATTGAGGAGAGCCTTGCACCGATCTCAGACAACCTGAGAAGAACTCTGTTAAGAATTTTTATCGCGTTGCCGCGGTTTTTATCGATCTCAAGTCCTGAATGGCCGCCTTTTAATCCTTTCACCGTAAGGCGCGCGGAAGTAGAACCCGCAGGAGCTGGTTCGGATACAATTTTCCACTTACCAAGGGTATCTCTTCCGCCGGAACAGCCGACATATATTGCACCCTCCTCTTCGGAATCAAGATTTAATAACGTCTTACTCTCAATAAAACCGGGCGTAAGGTTATTCGCACCGGTCAGCCCTGTTTCTTCATCGACGGTGAACAGAAATTCTAAAGGGCCATGAACAAGGGAGCGGTCTTCCATGATTGCAAGATTTGTGGCAACCGCAATACCATTATCAGCACCGAGCGTTGTGCCATTCGCCATGAGGACATTTCCTTTGAGTACCAACTCGAGCGGGTCACTCAGAAAGTCATGAACCTTATCGGCATTTTTCTCAGCCACCATATCGACATGCCCCTGCAGGGCAATCATGCGGACATGTTCTTTTCCCAGAGAGGCCGGTTTCTTTACAACGATATTACCGAATGAATCCTTCTTTGCTTTCAGTCCGAGTTTAGCCGCAGTTTCAAAGACATATGCTACTATCTTTTCCTCATGTTTTGAAGGTCGCGGTATACGGGAAATCTCATAAAAATATTTCCAGACGAGTTCAGGTTTTAAACCTTGCAATGTTTCAGGCAATGGAAATCCTTTCTAAAATGTTCTCTGCGCACTCCGTGTCTCTGTGGTAATATTATTTCACCGCAGAGACACAGAGGACACAGAGAGATTCACTAAACTTTCGGTTGAGGCTTTTTGGCAACACGGTATAATGCCGCACCCATCAACGCGAAGAACAAGACGCCAAGCAACTGGAATCCATCCGCACCGATGGCATGTTCAATGGACTGCTCCATATTCATTGTTGCCAGCGCCGCAAAAATATTATCATTCACGGAGAGCAGTGCAACGATGACACCGGCAAGAGCTCCGCCCGCGACAAGGCCTGTCGCGAAGAGACTGCCTGTTCCGAGTTCGCTGTCTTCAACTGTTTCACCACGGCGTTTCGCACCCCAGTCCACAATTCCTTTAATGGCTCCGCCGACAAAAATCGGCAGTGTTGTCGAAAGCGGGAGATACGCTCCGACTGCAAAGGAAAGTGCTTTCACTCCGCAGAGTTCCATGGTAATAGCGAGGAACACACCGACCAGCACAAACTGCCAATCGAGGTTAAACGAGAGTAATCCTTTAATGAGTGTCGCCATTAATGTCCCTTGCGGCGCGGGAAATTTATCGCTTCCGATCGCATGGGTCAACCCCTGGCTTGCCATTTCAGCAGTGGGTTGATCGAGAATTTTGATTGTCGCGCCAATAACAATTGAGGAAACGATAGCGCCGACAAACAGACTCATTTGCTGGTATTTCGGCGTCGCGCCGACTATGTATCCGGTCTTAAGATCCTGGCTTGTCGCGCCGGCATTCGCGGCGGCAATACAGATCATACTTCCAACAACAAGCGCCATCGGTTCATAGAAACTTCCTGTCCATCCAACAACGATGAAGATAAGGCTTGTACCCATCAATGTCGCGATGGTCATTCCGGAAATCGGGTTTGAACTCGATCCGATAATACCGACGATGCGGCTGGACACTGTAACGAAGAAAAATCCAAAAATGACGACAAGAATACCAATGAGCAGTTTATTGATAATTGAATCGCCCGGGATCTGCGGCAGGAATGCCATCAGCAACACCAAACCGATACTGCCGATAATCACAGTCATAAAGGAAAGGTCGCGCTCAGTGCGTGCGATGGAGGATTCAGCTCCTTTATTTTTGAGTGAAGCGACACTGTTTTTGAACGATGAAATAATGGTCGGGAACGTTTTGATAAGTGTGATAAACCCGCCGGCGGCAACAGCCCCAGCACCGATCTGGCGCACATACGCGCGATATACCGCGACGGCCGTGTTCCCAAATGTCTGCGTCGCAGGATCCCAGCTTCCGGGACCACCTGCGGTCATAAGGTCTTTCAGATATCCGAGTTTAATGAGCTGCTCGGCAATAGTTGCAGCCGGAACTAATGATGCAAGCAGAGGAATCAATCCGAGCCATGCCATCACACCGCCTGCGACTAAGACACCGGCGATTTTTGGTCCGATAATGTAACCGACACCCATATACTCGGGCGTAATCTCTCCGTTGACAGTTGCCGACGGGAAATATTTGTTTGCCTGACGGGTGACGAACGCCGGCGTCTCGGCAATAACATGGAAAACTTTTTGGAGCAATGCGTAAGCGAGAGCGAATCCCAATCCCTGATATGCTGTTTTCGCGAAGTCGCCCCCCTTTTCACCCGCAATAAGCACGGAAGCGCATGCGGTCCCTTCGGGATACGGCAGTGTGCCGTGTTCATTCACAATCAGCGAGCGGCGGAGAGGAATCATCATTAACGTTCCGAGCAAGCCGCCGAACATTGCCAGCGTGAGGATAGTCCAATAATTAAAATAATCCGCGCTGGAGGCGCCGTCTGCGCTTGCGGACAGGAAGAGAAAACCGGGCAACGTAAAGACAACGCCCGCCGCAATTGATTCTCCTGCCGATCCTGCGGTCTGGATAATATTGTTCTCAAGAATTGTCGTCTTGAGAAACTTCCTGCCAATCGAAATCGCGAGAACGGCAATCGGGATGGATGCTGAAACGGTAAGTCCGGCTTTCAACGCAAGGTACACTGTCGCGGCGCCAAACAGGATCCCGAAAAACGCGCCAAGGATAATCGCCTTGACCGTAAACTCGGGCACAATCTGCGACGCGGGAATAAACGATTGAAAAACGGACGTGGATTTATTGTTGTTCTCAGCCATAGAGTACTCCTCTAATGTTAGATCCCGTTCTGAGCGGGACGCTGAATGAAATTGTTAGTTAAGTTGATTTTTCGTGAACAATGATTTCAGCACATACCCTGCGATTTGCGGGTTTTCTTTAAAACGCCGTAACGAATATTGATACCACTGCTTGCCAAACGGAACATAAATCCGGATGCGGTGACCATCGCGAAGGATTTTCGCTCGAAGTTCAGGCCGTACACCCAATAACATTTGAAATTCGTAGTCGGATTTCTTTAATCCTTTTTTTGAAATTAAACCATACGCGGCATTTACCAGCGCGGTATCATGCGTAGCAATGCCGACATACGCCTTCCGGCTCAACATAAGGTCAAGAACACGGACAAAGTTATTATTCACTTCCTCCCGTTCTTTGAATGCGATTTCCGCGGGCTCTATATATATGCCTTTACACAGCCGGAAATTGTTCAGACCGCTACTCATCATCCCATCGACATCGGCTTCCGTCCGTTTCAGATACGCCTGAACAACGATTCCAACATTTTTAAAATCTTTGCACAACTGCCGGTACACCCACAAGGTGTCGTCGGTACAGCTTGAGTCTTCCATATCGATACGGATAAAATTCTTCAACTCTGCCGCCCGTGTAACAATCATCGTCATGTTATCGAGGCAAAACTGCTTATCGAGCTTCAGGCCGACCTGCGTCAGCTTAATGGAAACATTCGAATCAAGGTGTTCGGTGGCGATAGCATCAAGAACTTCCAAGATCATAGAGCGGGAGGCAATTGCCTCATCGCGGTGATGAATATCTTCTCCAAGCACATCAAGAGTCGCCATCGCACCGAGAGAATTTAATTCCTTGACAACCCGGACCGCGTCGGAAATATCTTCACCGGCAATGTAACGGCTTGCAAATTGACGAATAATGGCTTTGGGAACGGCTGGGAGTGTGGAGACAATAAGCTTATTGAGAGGATTCATTGAGATTGTATCAAGCAAATAAAATTCATCAGCGTCTGTTTTAAGATTTGTTGCCGTGAAACGTATTCTCAAATTTGATGAATATAGGTAAGATGCCTGATAAAATCAAGCAAACATGAGGAACGGTACTGTCCTATTTTGACTTAGAACACCCTTCGCCTCCGCTCAGGGTGTAGCCCACGGTCATGGTGAGTCCCGCAGAGCGGGAAACCATGACGAGATCCTAGAAAGTTCAAATTAGGACAGTACATGAGGAACGGTTTCGGATAACATCCTCTTATTGAAACGGGAAGGGAGTTTTTTCATCCCCAAAGGAGTCTTGTCACCCACACGGACATGAGAATCGCAACAATATCGGCAACGATTCCCGCCGGAACCGCCTGACGCGTTTTGGATACGCCGACCGATCCGAAATAGACCGCAAGGACATAAAATGTCGTTTCGCCGCTCCCCATCATCACACTTACCATTCTCCCGATCAGCGAATCGGGCCCTTGTGATTTGAAAATTTCGGACATCACTCCGAGCGCGCCGCTTCCCGACAAGGGACGCATCAGCGCCATTGGCAATGCCTCCGAGGGCATTCCGATAAGATTAGTAACAGGTGAAAGTATCGCCGCGAGAATTTCCATGGCACCCCCGGCACGGAAGACACCGATAGCCACAAGCATTGCAACGAGATAAGGAATAATGCGCACACCGACATTAAATCCTTCCTTTGCTCCCTCTACAAATGCCTCGTATATCTTTACCTTCTTTACGGCGCCATAGACAACGATACATGTCACAAGCAGCGGTATCGCCACGACGGAAATAATACTCATGACATTGACTAACGCATCAATCATTCTTCCCTCCCGTCTCAAGCTGACGTTTGAAGATAGGAAGTTTCGAAAGCAGGCGCACTGTAATGATTCCCACAAGCGTATTGACAGTAGTCGCGACGATAACGGGGCCAAGAATCTCCGTTGGATTTGTTGAACCCGACGCGGCACGAATTGCAATGACCGTAGCCGGAATAAGCTGAACACTGCTGGTGTTAATCACAAGAAACGTGCACATGGCATCAGTTGCGGTTCCGACTTTTTTGCTGAGCTTATTCAGCTCTTCCATAGCCTTTAACCCTAACGGCGTGGCAGCGTTGGCAAGTCCCAGCATGTTCGCAGAAATGTTCATCACCATCGCACCCATCGCGGGATGATCAGGAGGAACATCAGGGAATAATCGTGAGGTGACAGGCTTCAATAGTGCGGCCAGCTTCGCAACGAGGCCTGACTGTTCGGCAATTTTCATAACACCCAGCCACAGCGCCATTATGCCGATGAGGCCGATGGCAAGCTCAACAGCCGTTTTAGCGTACTTAATAATCCCGTCGTTGGTAACGGCGTTTAATTTGACAAACTTTACCGGGTCAAACTTTAATCTCACAGGCAGCACAAGGTTATTTCCCTCGCTCCTGATGACCACCTGATTTGTTGTATCCCATTGGACATAGGCGGTCAGCTTATCCCGTTTCTGTGCAGCGATAATCTGTTTCCATGATATAGGAGTACGCTCATCGGGGGTGATATTCAAAACACCCGATTGCCCTTCACCCTGGATATATTCAGCATTTTGAGAAAACCTACTTATCACAGTATCAGCATATGTTTGCCTGAAGCCATCCCCTTCAACCTGTACTGAAACTGCATAGTGTTGATTTGGCACTGGTCGTTGTCTCTCTTGCCCAATAAAGAAAAGAGTCGCGGAAAACTCTTCTTCATTATGATACTTGTTTACGGCAAGGTCATTGACATCGCTCCACACCGCGACAGTGATACCGATAAGAATGAGTGCGAGCCAGATGTAGTTTAACATGATTGCGAATTGCGGATCGTGAATTGCGGATTACACCCCGGTAATTTTCGATTTTCGATTTTCGATTTTCGATTCACAATTTAAAGTCCCTGGTAACAGATACCTTTTTTACTTATTCATTTTGACTTTTGAATTGGGACAATATACCGCATTCTTTGGGCGATGTCAACCCTAAAATTGCATTCCTACACTGTTTTCCGTATGTTAATCCACTTTTTATTTACCAATCGGAGAAATAATCAGCATGGAATGGCTTTCAGACCCACAAGTTTGGATTGCGTTACTAACGCTTACAGCGCTCGAGATTGTTCTCGGCATCGACAATATTATCTTTATTTCCATCCTCACCGGCAAACTCCCAAACGAACAACAGGGTAAAGCAAGGACAGTGGGACTTGCACTGGCCATGATTACCAGAGTCGGATTATTATTTTCACTCACATGGATTATGCAGCTGACCGCTCCGCTCTTCACCATCATCGGGAATGAAATTTCGGGACGCGACATTATTCTTATATTCGGCGGATTATTTCTTCTTGGAAAAAGCACATTCGAGATTCACGAACGTCTTGAAGGCGAAGAAGAATCACACACCGCCAAAACCAAAAAGGCTTCCTTCACCAACATTATCATCCAGATTCTACTTCTGGACATTGTTTTCTCACTCGACTCGGTGATTACCGCAGTCGGGATGACAAATCAGCTTCCTGTTATGATCGCGGCAGTCATTATCGCAGTTTTATTTATGATGGGATCCGCCGGGGCAATCAGCGAGTTCGTGCACAAACATCCCACCATTAAAATGCTCGCCCTCAGTTTTCTGCTGTTAATCGGTGTTACACTGATCGCGGAAGGATTCGATCAGCATATTTCAAAGGGTTACATTTATTTTGCGATGGCGTTTTCAGTGTTTGTCGAGATGCTCAACCTCCGCATGCGGAAGCACGCCTCCAAACCGGTTAAATTGCGCGAACCGTACATTGAATCAACATCAAAATAAGGCCGGCATATTTGGATTAACTCTGCGAAAATGGTATCATATGCCTGTTCAAGCAGGAAAATCCTGTTTTTTCTTCATTTTCAATCAGAAAGGTTAAATCACATGAAGTTGGTTTGGTGCGCATGCATCAGCATGATCCTGATGGCATGCCAGGGTAATACACAGGAAAAAGTGCAATTGAAAACTCAAGCAGACAGCATAAGTTACAGTATCGGTCTTGACATCGGAAAAAGTCTGAAACATCAATCGGTTGACATCGTTGCCGCCGCAGTGACACAGGGGCTCCTGGACGCCGGCGACACTGCGAACGCTCTCTTAACTGAAGAACAGGCGCAACAAGTCATGATGCTGTTTCAGCAGCAGTTAGCAATGAATGCTTTGGAAAAAAACAAAAAAGAAGGCGCGGCATTTCTTGCACAGAATAAGACAAAGGAAGGGGTAAAAACTACCGAGAGCGGATTGCAATATAAAATCATTACTACGGGCACCGGCCCGAAACCGACGATGGAGCAAACTGTCACGTTTCACTATCGCGGCACAACGCTTGAAGGCGGAGAATTCGGAAATTCTTATAAACAAGGACAACCTATCACCTACCGCGTGAACGGGCTGATTAAAGGATGGATGGAAGCACTGCAGTTAATGCCTGTCGGTTCAAAGTGGGAGTTATACGTTCCCTACGATCTTGCCTACGGTGAAACCGGCATGGGAAATTCCATACAACCCGGTTCAACATTAATTTTTGAACTTGAGTTACTTGCGACAAAATAAAAATTAAACATGACAACGTAATTCCAGAATCCCTCACTAAGCGTTTCCTCCGGTGAGGGATTTCTCTTTTGTATTCATCGTTAAAGGACGATTTATGAGATCTCCATTCCGTTTCACCCTGATCATCTGTGCCGTAATTTCCGCACTTTGCGAATCCGCAGCACAGCCTCTTCCCTTTCTGACGGATGATGAAATCCGGATGCTTTCAAACGAATTATCCGGCGACCGGGCGTTCGAGCAGATCCGTGTACTGAGCCAATGGCACCGCGACTCGGGAATGAAAGGATTTTTTGAAGCGGCGGATTATGTTATGGCAGAAGCAAAAAAAGCCGGACTTGAGAACGTTCGCTTTATCGAACAGCCGCTGGAAGGCCCGAATTATACGGCCCACTCTGCCGAGTTATGGATGGTGGAACCTGTTGAAGTAAAACTTGCCGACATCGGTGAAGCCGCAGTCTATCTCGCCGATGGAAGCTATGATGCCGATATTACGGCCGAACTTGTCTGGATCGCAAATGCCTCCAAGGACACCCTCAAGAACATGGATGTTACCGGAAAAATAGTGCTGACAAGCGGCTCACCAAACAGCGCCATGTATAATGCCGTGTGGGATAAGGGAGCAGTTGGTGTGATTTCATATCAAACTTCGGAAGGAAGAAATCCGCTGGATGTTCCGGACCAGATCGCGTGGGGAAGAGTAACCTCAACACCGCCGGAAGGGAAAAAAGGTTCTTTTGCCTTTATGCTCCCGCCGCGCAAAGGGGAAATGCTCAAAAAGTTACTCGAAACAAAACAGATGCAGGATATTTTCGCGACCGGGAAACGGACAAGCGGCGGACGTATCGTTGTTAAGGCAAAAGTTGATACCGAATTCGGCGCAGAGCCCGGGCGAACCGGGTTTGTTGAAGGATGGATTAAAGGATCTCAATATCACGATCAACAAATTATTATCACGGCACATTTACAGGAAGAAAAAAGCTCGGCTAACGATGACGGCAGCGGCTGCGCGAACATTCTCGAGATCGCGCGGGCATACAATAAGTTAATCAAAGAAGGAAAAATGCCGCGACCACTGCGGGATATCCGCTTCTGGTGGACAGATGAGATTTACTCTGAATACAGATATTTTAAAGATAATCCCGGTGAACCGAAAAAATTCCTCGCCAACATCCATCAGGATATGGTTGGAGCGAATCAGGCGATGGGAAGCCGCGTTCAGCATATTATATTTGCACCGCACTCCCGCACGTCATATCTCGATGCAATCTACGAAAGTGTCGGCAATTATTTAATTCTGACAAACAACGGATTTCTCGCGGCAAGCAGAGCCGGAGGATATCCGAGGCCGTTTACACGTCCCCTCTATTCCACCCGCGGAACGCGCGACGGGTATAACGCGAGATTCGTTCCTTATTTTAATTCGTCAGACCATATGTGCTTCATTGAAGGAATCATCGGTGTGCCGGCAGTTGCAACGATCAACTGGGATGATCCGTACATTCACTCATCGGAAGATGACCTGTATCAGATCGACCAGACACAACTGCGCAGAAATCAGTTTCTCACCGGTGCAACGGCCTTTGTACTCGCATATGCTGATAACAATGACGTCCCTCTTCTCGCCGGTGAGACATTCGCCCAGGGTGAGCGAAGACTCGCAAACGATTTACAGATGGCAATCAGACAGATACAGCAGTCAAAAGACAATCCCGCAGCTGGATGGTCTGATGCCGCAGCACTTATCGAGCAGGGAATACAACGTGAAGTCCGGGCGCTTAACTCCATTCGTATGTTTGCCGAAAACGACGCACCTGCACTTCAAACAGTAAGCACGCTGGCAGGACGCATGCAAAGCAAGCAATCCGGCTTCATGGAAGATATTACATCCCTTTATGAACAATTGCATGGAACATTTCCGGATAACTTTCCGCAAGATTCACTGACACTGGCAGCGACGAAGAAGATTCCCGCAAATTCCGGAACGATCAAGGAATATTTCGATAATCGCGGCAAAACAAGATTCGGCGGAAACCTGCACAGCCTCATGCGGGACGAGGTATACAATTTTGTTGACGGGAAACGAACATATTACGATATTTATAAAGCGGTCCGCGCGGAACAGCTTGCCGGCGGATCATGGTACTACGGCACTGTGACACTCAAAGACGTCGCCAGTTTACTCGACGCCGCTGTAGAAGCGAAAGCTCTAGTTCTCAAATAATACTTTCTTCAACCATTTATGACTGATAACCACCCCTCCTACGTCTATATTTGGGAGTTTATCGTCAATGCTGATTCGCAGGCGTTGTTTGAAAAAGAGTATGGACCTCACGGTTCCTGGGTCCGGCTATTCCGCAAAGGCGAAGGATATCTGAAAACTGAACTCTACCACGACCGTACTAATCCAAAAAAGATATCTCACCGTAGACCGGTGGACATCCAAAGAAGCGTACGAAACGTTTCGAAATCTTTATGCGAAAGAATTTGAGAACCTCGATCATGAATGCTCATCCTTTACCAGCCAGGAAACATTCCTTGGATCGTTTTTAACGTTGTGACTTCAAGAAGATTACTTCCGGAGAACAGGTTATGAACAAGCATCTACCGCTTCAATCCACGACATTATTCCTCCTTCTTTTGATTTTTCTCGTCCATTCTTTTACGGGCTGCACAAAATCCACAAACACTATTGATCCGGCGGTTCACAAAAAAGAAATCGAAGAATGGCAGGCAAACCGCCTTAAACGTCTTACAAGCGAACGAGGCTGGCTGACGCTTGTCGGACTTTTCTGGCTGAAGGACGGCGAGAATACTTTTGGCTCTGATTCGTCGAATGCCGTCGTGTTCCCGGCAGGCACGGCTCCCGCGTTAGCAGGATCCCTTATTCTGAACAATGGCATCGTCGAGATGAAAGCACAACCCGGCGTTGATATACGGTACAACGACAGCACCGTTTCTTCAATAATAATGGCAGACGACAGCAATCCCAAAATCGAACCAACTATCCTGAAACTTGGCAGCGTAACTATCCAGGTTATCGAACGCGCGGGAAAGCTTGGCATCAGGATGAAAGACTCAGAAAGTGATTTACGGAAGCACTTCAAGGGACTTGAATATTTTCCCACCGACATGAAGTGGAGAATTACCGCAACGTTTGAACCGTACACGCCGCAAAAAATTCTGAAAATTCCGACAATGATAGGCACGGTGGAAGAAAATCCTTGTCCCGGTGCGCTCGTATTCGACATCGATGGAAAGCAAAACCGCATCGATGCTGTCATTGAAACCGGATCTGAAAATCAGCTGTTCATCATGTTCAGCGATGAGACCAGCGGAAAAGAAACATACGCAGTCGGCAGGCAATTATATACATCCCTGCCCGACAGCAATAACAATGTTATTATCGATTTCAATAAGGCATATAACTGGCCATGCGTGTTCACGGAATACGCAACGTGTCCTATACCTCCCCGGCAAAACCACATTCCCGTCCGCGTTGAAGCTGGTGAAAAAATGTACACAGGACATTGAACAGGGTTTGACAATCATATTTATTTCTCATGCATCAGGATCAGCAACAGGAAGACCTCAATAAAGACCTTGGCCTCGGATCGAGGGTCGCACAGCAAAGCCGTGTCCGCTTCCTCAACCGCGACGGAAGTTTCAACGTCCTGCGAAAAGGATTTTCATTTTTCCGCTCACAGAATATTTATCATGCGCTCCTTTCGATGTCGTGGTTAAAATACCAGGCCATTATCATCATATATTACTTTGTTGCAAACATTTTCTTTGCATCGGCGTACCTGCTGTGCGGAGAAGACGCTCTCCATGGCAGCCAGGCCGTAACGCCTACCGAAAAATTTTTCGAAGCCTTTTTCTTCAGTGTGCAGACACTTGCAACCATCGGTTACGGAAAAATCAGTCCCAACGGTTTTATTACAAATATTCTTGTGACAATAGAAGCGTTGGTCGGACTTCTTGGTTTTGCGTTAATAACAGGACTACTCTTTGCGCGCTTTTCACGGCCAACCGCCAAGATTCTCTACAGTAAGAATGCCATTATCGCACCTTATCACGGAAGCACTGCTTTTGAATTCCGCGTTGTCAATGAACGAAGCAATCAGCTCATCGAAGTAGCCGCAACTGTTGTGTTAAGCAGACTGGAAATTGTTGAAGGGAAACCACAAAGGAAATTCTATCCGCTAACTCTGGAACGCGAAAAAGTGATGTTTCTTCCTCTTCACTGGGTTATCGTGCACCCGATTACCTCTTCAAGCCCTCTCTTTGGAGTGACAAAGAAAGATTTCGACGCGTCAGATGCCGAATTTCTGATCCTCATTACGGGCGTAGACGAAACATTTTCGCAGACTGTTCATTCCCGTTCATCCTATAAACATCACGAGGTGGAATGGGGGGTGAAATTCGCGGACATGTACCAGCCTACGAACGGCGACAGCCGCATCAGTATTGATTTGCGGAAGATTCATGACATTGAACCCGCATAACCGCAGTTGATTGCAAAAATAAAATGTTGTATCTTAAAACGCATTAATTTTATCTCAAAACATTATTCTCATGTCAAGCATCGCAGGCACAATAGAAGTCAACTCTCCTCAGATGGAAGTCATCCAGAGCATCGAGGGATACGTGGGGGAACAAATCGGTTCGTTGCTCAAACCGATTAACGAGAGCTGGCAGCCAAGCGATTTTCTCCCTGATTTCGCCTCCCCAAACTGGAAAGAAGAGGCTGCAGCCTTTCGTGAACGCGCAAAAGACCTTCCAGATAGTGTGCTGGTTGTGCTTGTCGGTGACATGGTGACCGAAGAAGCGTTACCCAGTTATCAGACGTGGATTAACAAGCTTAACGGCATTACAGACCTTTCCGGCGCCGGCAGTTCAGCGTGGGCACGCTGGAGCAGAGGCTGGACCGCCGAAGAAAACAGACATGGAGACCTGCTCAATAAATACCTCTACTTAACCGGAAGAGTTGATATGCGTGCTGTTGAAACAACAATACAGCATCTTATCAACGAAGGTTTTGATCCTAAAACAGATAACGACCCCTATCTTGGTTTTATTTACACTTCATTTCAGGAACGCGCTACAAAAATTTCGCACCGCAATGTCGCTACGCTCGCGAAACGCGCCGGCGAAGACAAGCTCCACGAAATCTGCGGTGTCATCGCAGGCGACGAAGCCCGGCATGAAAAAGCATACAAGCTGTTTATGCAGAAGATTTTTGAAGTCGACACGGCTGAAGCCGTAAAATCGTTCGCATTAATGATGAGAAAGAAAATAGCCATGCCTGCATTCCTCATGCACGACGGCAAGGACAAAAACCTGTATACCAAATTTTCCAACCTCGCGCAAAAAATCGGCGTGTACACTGTCATCGATTATGCGGACATCATAGATGACCTTGTCCAGCATTGGAAAGTAGACAGCCTGCACGGCCTCTCCGATTCTGCGGCAAAAGCCCAGGATTATCTTTGCACATTGGCAGAGCGTTACAAAAAACTTGCTGAACGAATGGCATTCGAAGACAAAGCAACCTTCAGCTGGGTCTACGGCCGCGAAGTCAGCTAACACCCTCAATTCATCGCATCATTTTTACACCCTGTCATTGTTTTTTCTTCTCTTTTTGTTTTTATTCAAAGAATGAAACAGCACAGCCCTCTTGCATCCATCATCATCACGGCTATTCTTCTTTCAATGCTCCTTGAAGCGAAGACGCAGGCACAACCTCCGGCACGGTTTGCCGTCATTGGAGATTACGGAGCGTCGACTCAGGCAGAATCGGATGTCGCAACATTAGTGAAAAGCTGGAATCCCGATTTCATTATTACTCTCGGCGACAATAATTATGAATACGGTGAAGCTGTCACTATCGACCAGAACATCGGGCAGTACTACCACGAATTTATTTCTCCATATGCAGGCAGCTACGGTGACGGCGATACCGTCAACAGGTTTTTCCCGAGCCTCGGTAATCATGATTGGATTGCGACAGGAGCACTCCCCTATCTCAACTATTTTACACTGCCGAATAACGAACGGTACTATGATGCCGTGCGCGGAAACATCCACCTCTTTGCGATCGACAGCGACCCGCATGAACCGGATGGGATCGACAGCGCATCCATCCAGGCACAATGGCTGAAAAGCAAACTTTCCCAGTCAACAGCCCAGTGGAAGATTGTGTATTTCCATCACGCGCCATACTCTTCATGTGAACGACATGGTTCTCATCCTGTCATGCAATGGCCGTTCAGACAATGGGGTGCGACCGCAGTACTTGCAGGACATGATCACACATATGAACGGATTATTTTCAACGGATTTCCCTACTTTGTCAATGGATTAGGCGGGAAAAGTATTTACAATTTTACAACCCCGGTGTCCGGCAGTCAGTTGCGATACAACGGGGATTACGGCGCCATGCTGGTTGAGGCAAATAACGACAGTCTCGACTTCCGTTTTATCACAAGAACCGGCATAACCATCGATCGTTATACGGTGTACGACACCGATACGATGAGCCTTGCTTTTTCTGAAGGTTGGAATCTTTTCTCTCTGCCGATACAACCGCTCGAGAGTTCCGCTGCTTTACTTTTCCCAGATTTTTCTGCAAATATATTTTCGTTTAAAAACAACAGTTACACGCTTACCGATTCGCTTCAATTCGGAAAAGGATATTGGGTAAAATCCACGATGGCGCGAATGATCGCGGTCGCAGGAGATTCTGTTTTTCAGGATACCATTCATTTCACCAAAGGATGGAACATTATCGGCGGGGTTTCAAAACCTGTTCCTGTAACCTTCCTGACAGAAGTCCCTCCGGGGCTTATCGAATCGCCCTTTTACCTCTACACCGATCAATACAGTACAGCTGATACTCTTTATCCCGGCAATGGGTATTGGTTTAAAGCCGGTGACAATGGAAGCATCATATTATCCGCGACATCTCCAAAAACAACCCAACAATACTTCAGAAAAAAGTGAGAAGCTTTTTAATTTTTTGTTTACTGGCTGTAATATTATTTCCGGCTTCTGCGCAGAAAGCGGTTAACAGTCCTGCACTCAAAAGCTACCGTACACCGCAGGCGCCCGATCTTGTTCGGCCATATAACGAGAACCAAAAATTCTGGAAAGAGTTCATGCTTGTCCGCGACGCGAATGCCGGCGATGCACCCGCACAGCATGAGCTCGGCTTACGGTATCTGCTCGGAGAAGGTTTTTTTGCAGATACCGCGAAAGCAGGATACTGGATCGGAAAAGCGGCGGAGCAGCGCCTCCCTTCCGCCTGTTTTAATTTCGGAATCCTATTGAATAACGGATGGGGCGTTCCCTGGAATCCTTTCAAGGCGTACGCAAATATCCAGTTCGCCGCACACAACAATATCACCGAAGCCAGATATGCACTTGGTTTATTTCTCCTTGATAATCTTGCCGTACCGCGCAATGACCGTGAAGCCTACTGTCTCGTTCGCGCGGCAGCTGATTCAGGCTACGCGCCTGCCATCGAACTTCTGTTTCAACTGGAAAAACGAAATATCGGGACATCCTCAAATAATGTATCCGGGGATAAGGAGCAAAAAGGGACAACTTCCGTTACACAGCAGCAAAACAAAAATTTCGGATTGATATTTCTTGATTTTTCAGAGGATACAACTTCGCACGTGGATGAGTCTGTGCTTGCTCAGGATGTTATGAATATGGGAGAAGATTCAATGTCGGCCATTACCGGCTTGCCTCAACAACTTTCCGGTGATGTTAAACCTGATACAGCTGTAATACGTCAATTCCAAACACTGGCAGACGAAGGAAGTCCTGAAGCACTCACCATGATGGGGTGGCTGCACCAGCAGGGCCTCATCAGGAAGAAAGATTATATTCTCGCTACAGTCTACTATCTCCGTGCGTCACGATTTGATTCGCCCCGCGCCCCCGAGCTTCTCTGGAAGCTGACGCAGGAAAAGGAGTATTTCAAAACGTTACAGAACGGAATTGAAATGAACGACGGCAACGCGATGTTCGCCTGGGCCGGGCTTGTTGCGCTGGGATTCGACCATCAGCTGACAGAACAGCAGGCCCTGCAGATGCTCCGCAGCGCAATCAACTTTCACAATGAGCAGGCGATGATTGAACTCGGCATTTGTTATTTCACCGGTCGCTGGGTAAACCAAAGCAAAGAGTTCGCGTTGGAGTGGTGGTCAAATGCCGCAAAGAGAGGAAACAGAGAAGCAGCTATCAGAATACTTGCTTCAAAAGTTCTTTCACAGGAAAGCTCTGTTCCTTCCCCTCAACAATTCTCAATCATCCAACATGCGGCCGCGCAGGGTTCCCTCCAGGCACAACTTGCACTCGCATTCGCTCTTGAAACGGGACGCGGACTTGAGAAAAATGATGCTGAGGCAGTCAGACTTTACCGCAAAGCCGCGCAACGCGGCAGCCGGGTCGCGTATGAATCTCTGAGAAGAATGTATGACCCCCTCCGTCCCACATCAGACGAATTTTTTGTCCCGGATTAGTTCTGTCTATTGTCCGGTTTTTTTGTATATTGTCAGCCTTAAGCCAGTCAATCTTCCCATTATCCGGGAAATAAAACTCCACTGTATACTTTTATATGAGCGATAATAAAATAATTTTTTCCATGATCGGTGTTGGGAAAGTACATAAACCCAACAAGCAGGTACTTAAAGACATCTACCTTTCATTTTTCTACGGAGCGAAAATCGGAGTGCTCGGTTTGAACGGCGCCGGGAAGAGCACACTTCTCCGCATCATTGCGGGTGTTGACAAGGATTATCTCGGCCAGATTAACGCGCAAAAAGGAATCACGTTCGGATACCTTTCACAGGAGCCTGAACTTGACCAAAAGAAAACAGTGAAAGAAATCGTGGAAGAGGGCGCACACGAGACTGTCTCTTTACTTAAAGAATATGAAGCAATCAGCGCCAAGTTTTCCGAACCCGACGCGGATTACGACGCGTTACTTGAAAAACAGGCAAAGCTTCAGGAAAAAATTGATCACCTGAATGCATGGGACATCGACAGCAAACTTGAGCAGGCAATGGATGCGCTTCGTTGTCCTCCGGGTGATACACCGGTTTCAGTTATCTCCGGCGGTGAGCGAAGACGGGTTGCACTGTGCCGCCTTCTCCTTCAGGAACCGGATGTGCTTCTTCTGGATGAACCAACAAATCACCTTGACGCGGAATCAGTCGCATGGCTTGAACATCACCTGGGACAGTACAAAGGAACGGTCATCGCGGTAACACACGATAGATATTTCCTTGATAATGTCGCCGGATGGATTTTGGAACTTGACCGCGGCGAAGGAATTCCATTTGAAGGAAACTATTCATCGTGGCTAGAGCAAAAACAGGCGCGACTTGCCGTCGAAGAAAAACAGGAGTCCAAACGTCAGAGAATCCTGCAGCGTGAACTCGAGTGGATCCGTACAAATCCCAAAGGCAGGCATGCAAAAGGCAAAGCCCGCATTACGGCGTATGAACAGATGCTTGCAGAACAAAATGAAAAACGGAACGAGGAGATGGAAATTTTTATTCCTGCCGGGCCACGTCTTGGAGATTTAGTCATCCAGGCAGATCACCTTGCCAAAAGCTTTAACGAGACAATGTTGTACGACGATTTAAATTTCAGTTTGCCCCCCGGCGGTATCGTGGGCATCATCGGGCCAAACGGCGCCGGCAAAACAACGTTATTCCGTATGATTACAGGACAAGAACAACCCGATTCCGGTACGCTAAAAATCGGAACGACTGTAAAGCTTGCGTATGTGGATCAGAATCGTCCCCTTGATCCGAACAAAACATTATGGGAAGAAATTTCCGGCGGCGATGACCTTATTAAGGTCGGCAATTATGAAATGAATTCGCGCGCTTACGTTGCCCGTTTCAATTTCAGCGGGCCTGATCAGCAAAAGCCGACCGGCGTGCTTTCCGGCGGTGAACGCAATCGTGTTCATCTTGCAAAAGTTTTGAAAGAAGGCGCAAACGTTCTTCTTCTCGACGAACCGACAAATGACCTTGACGTTAACACACTCCGCGCACTGGAAGAAGCTCTCGTCAATTTTGCCGGATGTGCCGTTGTTATCTCGCACGACCGCTGGTTTCTTGACCGCGTGGCAACACATATTCTGGCATTTGAAGGGGACAGCAAAGCAACATGGTTTGACGGGAACTTTTCCGAGTACGAAGAACACAGGAAAAAATTGCTTGGAATCGAGGCTGAACGGCCTCATCGGATACAGTACAAGAAATTAATTCGAGGGTAGATTCAGGGTTATTGCGGATTGCGAAATTCGAATTGCGGATAATAATTCAGGATATTCCAATTCGTGTTGATTCGTGTTTTTCAGTGTACATCTGTGGTAAATTTTACTATGAGACTTTTCAAAATATTCATTCTTCTCGTAACAACAACCTATTTCGGACTCGCCGGAATCACTATCACGAAAGTCGAACCGCCGAATTGGTGGACGGGCATGAAATGGAACAGTGTCCAGCTCATGATCTATGGCGAGGATTTAAACGGAATAAAGGTCAGATCAAAATCTCCATTTCTTACAATTAAAAAAATCCACACCACCGTAAACCCGTCGTACGCTTTTATCGATATTGAAGTAGCAAAGGGAACTCCTGCCGGAAATTATGCGCTGACAGTTTCCAAAGGATCTTCATCAGCCGTCATCAATTATCCTATTCTCCGCAGAGAAAGCTCTATCGGCAAGCATCTGGGATTCACGCAGTCAGACGTTCTTTATCTCATCACTCCGGACCGTTTCGTCAACGGAGACACGACCAACGACTCCATTCCCGGTATGCTTGACGGATTTCATCCCGACAAACTCATCGGCAGGCATGGCGGCGATTTGCAGGGTATTCTTGGCAAACTGGATTACATCAAAGACCTCGGGATGACGGGGATCTGGATAAATCCTGTAGTAGAAAACAATACTGAAATCAGTTATCATGGCTACGCAGCGACTGATTTCTACAAGGTTGACTTGCGGTTTGGCTCAAACGAACTTTACAAACAGCTTGTCGATGAAGCGCATAAACGCGGATTGAAAATCATCCTCGACCATGTCAGCAACCATATCAGCATCCATCATCCCTGGATTAAGAATCTCCCGTCACCCGATTGGCTTAACGGGACAGTTGAGCATCATGACAGAACGCACCATTTCAAATCGACCATGCACGACATCCACAGCGATTCAACGCTGAGAAAAAATGTCACCGACGGCTGGTTCACCGATTACATGCCCGATCTCAACCAGCGCAATCCTTTTCTGGCAACGTATCTTATTCAGAATACAATATGGTGGATTGAATATTCGGGCCTCGACGGCATCCGCGAGGATACATATCCGTACGCAGACCGGCAGTTCCTTGCACGCTGGTCAAAGGCAATCAGAAAAGAATATCCTTCCTTTAATATTGTGGGAGAAGTCTGGATAAACGATCCGGCATTTCTCGCACCGTATCAGTCTGGAACAGGCCTTGCCGGCAAATTTGAAACGCATCTTCCTTCCGTCACGGATTTCGGATTGTTTGAAGCGTTTATGAACGTGTTCGGCGATGAAAAAGCGAATATCAGGGCAATTCATGAAATGCTCGCGAAAGATTTTCTTTACGCAAATCCGGACAACCTTGTCACATTTCTTGATAACCACGATGTCGCGCGCATCATGTACGTTTGTAAGAGTAACGTTCAAAGAGCAAAACTTGCTTTGACATTATTATTAACACTGCGCGGCATTCCGCAGATTTATTATGGGACGGAGCTGGGCATGGTTGGCGGCACTGACCATGGCGAGATACGGGCTGAATTTCCGGGAGGGTTTCCGTGGCATACGCGAAACGCGTTTGCAAAAGAAGGGCGCACAGCCGGAGAGAATGAGATGTTTGTTTTTTTGCAGAAGCTTATCGCATTAAGAAAAGCGCATCCTGCTTTATCAAATGGAAAGCTGACACAAATTCCATCGTGGAAAAATATATTAGCGTATTTCCGGAGGGATGCGAACGAGACTATTCTTGTTATTGCAAACAACGGTGAAAAAACCGAGGAAGTTGAGGTTCAATCGTTTCTGGATGTATTGAAAAATGCGATCTCTTTGGAGGATCTTTCCACGGGGAAAGAAATTTCGCTTGCAAACACTTCGCGGCTAACGCTGGAAGGAAATACTGCTTCTCTGTTCAAAGTAATACTAAGGCAATAATACATCTATATCAAAGGGCGGTTTCACCCTGTATCTTACCCCATTTTTCCCCTCTTGTGGAGATACTCAAACAACGCCACATCGAACGGCGTCGAGGTATCAAGCAGAACGTAGTCGATGTTATTTTCGCGGCAGGCTTTCTTGTATGTATCGAGAAACTCTTTCATCGATTCCTGATATGCTTTCTGGATATGCCACGGCTGGGTCATGAGCTCTTCCTTCGTTTCGAGGTCTTTAAAGACTGCGTCCCTGCCGAAGGCAAAACTCCGTTCCATCGGATCAAGAATCTGCATCACTATGACTTCATTTTTTTTATGGCGGAAATGCCGAAGCGCTGTCATCACTTCCTGGGGCTTGTCAAACAAATCGCTCAGGATAATCACCAGTCCGCGTCGTTTGATCCTCTCTGCAATCTGGTGCAATGATTCAGCGGTGCTGGTTTTATTTCCTCCTTCGACTTTCTCAAGCTGAAGCAGAATTTCACGCAGGTACGATTTGGTGGCATGCGGCGGCATGTATGTCCGGATTGTTTCATCATAAAGCGTACAGCCAACAGCATCCCGCTGTTGTATCATCAGTTGTGCTAATGCGGCGGCAATATAGGAGGCATACTCCAGCTTCGACATCCGCCCTTCCGATGCGTAGGACATAGACTTACTGGTATCAAGTATCAGGTACGACTTAAGATTGGTTTCCTCTTCGAATTGTTTGATGTAGTAGCGGTCGGTTTTGCCGTAAATTTTCCAGTCGATATGCTTTATTTCATCGCCGGGCATGTATTGCCGATGTTCTGCAAATTCCACACTGAAGCCATGATACGGACTTTTGTGCAAACCGGTGATAAATCCTTCGACGACAAGTCGCGCCACAAGCTCCATGTTGGAGAGCTTTGCGACAACTTCCGGCTGAAGATATTTCCGGTAATCGTGTTGCACGGCATTCACTATTGGATTTCTTTCTTTTCTGATGATGACACTTCAGATTTCAAATATTCATCGGGACTTTTCCCAAGATTTGCCAGTTCGAATTTAGCGGATTCGGCAAGGTCATGACCGGGATATTTCTGGATGAACTCCTCATACAGGATACGCGCACTGTCAAGGTTTCGCAAGTCATTGTTATACAGGAATGCCGCAAGAAACAGCATTGCCGGCGACTGCTTGCTTTGGGGAAACATGCGGTAAAATTTCAGGTGCGCTTCGACGGCCTGCTGTTTATTTCCTTCCTGGTTTATCCTGATCATAGCGATACGGTATTGCGAGCTTTCGGCGTACGCGGTCGTCGGGAATTCATTGACCACCTCGCTGTACTTTTCAAGCGCTACGGTGACGTTCTTTTCCACTTCGGCCTTGTTTCCTTCGTTAAATAATTCCACATCGCTTTTTCTTGAACAGGATGCAATAAGGAGAAGCAGTACCGTAAAAAGATATTTTGAATTCATCGGATGAACTTTCAATTGGTTGGTGAAGTAATCTACAAATTGCGTTTGTGATTTGCAAAGCCAGGATTGAAACATAAGATTTGCCACTAAGGCACTAAGGCACAAAGGTTCACAAAGTTTAATCTCCTTGGTGTCCGCCGCAGGCGGATTGTGACTGAGCGGCATTTATCTCTTCAGCATGGCGGAAATAAAAAATCCATCTGTGTGTGTTATATGAGGATAGAGCGTCAGCATTTCACTTTCGGATGGTAAATTGATTACATCGGCGGGTGACTGGAGAGAAGTAATTTTGAATTGGTCATTAGTCATTAGGAATTTATTAACTACATCTTCATTCTCGCGGCGGAAAAGTGAGCAGGTTGCATATACCAGTTTCCCTCCTGGCTTTACAAATTGCGCATTGAAGCCGAGAATCTCCGACTGCCGTTCATGATAATGTTCAACCAGCGATTCCGTTACGCTCCATTTCATCGACGGATTGCGCCTGATGGTGCCGACACCGCTGCAAGGGGCATCGACAAGCACCAGGTCGGCTTTGCCGAAAAAGTTTTCCGGGAGAATATTTTCTTTGTTCAATGTTTTGATTGAACTGATTCCCGCCCTCTCAGCACGTCGCTCCAATTCAAATAATCTCCGCGAATCATTATCCATCGCGATAATCTCACCCTGATCATTCATAAGTGAGGCAAGATGAAGCGTTTTCCCTCCCGCTCCGGCGCAGGCGTCAACAACAATTTGTCCGGGATTCGGCGAGGCAAGAATAGAAATCAACTGACTCCCTTCATCCTGCACTTCGTACCAGCCGTCTTTGAATGCCTGTGAAGCATGAGTGTTAAATCTTTTTGAAGCAATTAACCCATCGGGAGAATATGTTGTAAATGTTGTGGCGATCCCTTCGTTTGCAAGTCGACGTTGACATTCCTCGCGGTTCGCTTTCAATCTATTCACTCTCAACGTAATCTCTGCCGCACTGTTTAATGCTCTCAGTAACCTCTCCGTTTCTCCCACATCCCCACTGTTCCATCGTTCCACCATCCAATCCTGAAACGAATATCTCACCGCCAACATTACCTCGGGAGTTTCTCTCAGGTATTCAAGATTCTTGTGGGAATGAATCCACTCTTCAAACATTTGGAGCCTGACCGACGGGAAGGATGTGTTCCAGAGTGATTCGGGGAGCGCGTCGGTCTGTGATTTATTTTCAACAGCCACAGCATAAATAGCATACAGCGGAAGGAATCTTTTCAGAGGTTGATCGAGATCTGACGCATCGGGATGTTCGGAGAGGAACTGTTCCAACAACGCTTCGAGGAAACGGCGGTTGCGGATAATGCCGTACACCGCTTCGGAAATAAAACGGCGATCACGGGAGCCTAAGTAGGTGCGGTTCCTGAAGAACGAAGAAACAATGTGATCAGCGGGTTCTTTGGAATTTTGAATAGCAAGAAGAAGTTCGGTAACGTGCCCGACAAGCGAAGAAAGATTCATACAGCGACAACTGGTTCGCTCATCTCCGAACTCATGTACGCGCGTGCCATCCGCGGCGTATTGAACGCCACGCCGAATTCGCCTTTCATGTTCAGCACGATGACGCCGCCAAGGCCATCGACTTTCTTTTTAAGATGCCGGATGCCCAACTCAGCAGCTTCCTTCGAGTTGCCGCGATGCATCTCCATAAAATCGATGACGGTCTTTGCCATCACCACTTTAATCATCCCTTCACCCCAGCCGGTTGTAGAGACTCCGCCGACAGCGTTATCGGCATACGTTCCGCAACCGATGAGCGGTGAGTCGCCGACGCGGCCGGGATGTTTGTTGAGTGTCCCTCCGGTTGATGTGCCTGCGCAGATATTGCCGTTCGCATCAAGCGCGACCGCACCGACAGTATCTGAAGGAACATTGCCAAACGGCTGTTTGGTTGAGAAGGCATGATTTTCTTTGATGGAATTCCAGACATTCACTTCACGGACATGTTGAAGCTCCCGCGGGTCGCAGAGCGACATGCCATGCTCGGAGGCAAACTCTTCTGCTCCTGTTCCAACCAGCAGAATATGCTCACTCTCTTCCATTATTTTGCGGGCAAGGGAAATCGGGTTACGGACTTTGTGTACAGCGCCAACCGCACCACAGCGAAACGTCTTGCCGTCCATGATGCTCGCATCCAGTTCGACTTCCCCGTTTGCGTTGAAGTGCGACCCGCGCCCGGCATCAAATGTGCCGTCATCTTCGAGGCAACGGATGGCTTGTTCGACAGCTTCGACCGCGGTTCCGCCTGACTTGAGCACACTCCACCCTGTTTGTAAAGCATTAGAACAACCTTTGCGGTGCGCATCGAGCATTGCATCGGGAATATTCCACGCGCCGCCATGAACTATTAGTGAAATCATAAATATATTTTCAAATTCTGAAAGTAATGTTCAGGTGAAGTTACGGAAAATATGGAGGATTTACAACACACAAAACCCCAAGAAGCAATGTTACATATTAAAAGACACATACTCACCGCTGAGACACAGAGTTCGCAGAGAATTAATGGCTTTCCAGTATATTTCTTTGTGTTCTCAGCGACTCTGCGGTGATAAATTTTTTACAAATCAGATTTAATAAGTGGAGTTTCAATTTTTATTTTGTATTTTATAGAGAATTTTCGAGGGCAGATGTCGACGAACCTGTTACATAAGAAAGCACAACAGACCCGGCTACAGCCGCCAATAACTTTTACCTCTGCCCGGCTTACGCTCCGCCTCCCTTCGCTCAAAGACGCACAATCCATTTTTGAAACATACGCCCAAGACCCCGAGGTTACGAAGTATTTATTATGGAAACCTCATCAAAGTATAAACGAGACAAAAGATTTTCTTCGCCGGACAAAAGAGGCATGGAATAAAGGCAAAGAGTACACCTGGGCGATTGTGCTTAAGGAATCTTCGAACATGATTGGAATGATCGCGTTACGTATTACGCTCCCCCGCGCGGAATTCGGGTATGTCATCGCAAAACCATATTGGAATAAAGGATACACCACCGAAGCCGCTCGGCTTATCGTCGATTGGGCAATTAATCAGAAGCAGATTTACCGTGTCTGGAGCCTTGTCGATGTTGGCAATACCGCTTCAGCGCGTGTCCTTGAAAAAGCAGGGCTCGAACGCGAGGGTATTTTACGCCGGTGGATGTACCACTCGGCTTCCGGAGAACCGAGAGATTGTATCTGTTACGCAAAAGTGAAGTGACCATACAATGGTCATCCTGAGCTGATCCGATTCATCGGATCGGCGAAGAATCTGACAACAATTTTTGACATTAACGTATTAATACAAACATGCAAACGACTTCGGTGAGAAAAATACTACTGATAACACTTTTCTTTATCACATCACTTGCCCCCGCGCAATATGCCAAGCAAACTGCTTTTCCCAACCTCACGTTCAGTTTGCCGGTTGGTTTATATCATGCGGATGACGCGACAGACAGGATTTTCGTTATAGAGCAAGCAGGGCGGATCAGGGTTTTTCCAAATAACCCTTCTCAGTCAACGACTAAAGTTTTTCTGAATATCACTGACAGCACTGAATCAGGAAGTGAAAAGGGCCTGCTCGGGCTTGCCTTCGATCCTGACTTTGAAACAAACCGGTATTTTTATGTCGATTATACCAGGGGAAATCCACTTCGTACTATTATATCGCGATTTGAAGTGAGTCCTTCCAACCCTGATTCGGCAATCCGGTCGAGTGAACTCGTTCTTCTTGAAATCAATCAACCATATGAAAATCATAACGGCGGCCAGATCGGATTCGGACCTGATGGTTACCTCTATGTTGCAATGGGAGACGGCGGAAGCGGCGGTGACCCGCAGAACAACGCACAAAATAAATCTGTCCTCCTTGGAAAAATCCTTCGCATCAATGTCGATTCCGCCGCAAACGGAAACAATTACGCAATCCCTCCTTCCAACCCGTTTTTTGGAAATGGATCCGGATTCAGGGAAGAAATCTACGCGTACGGTCTTCGTAATCCTTGGCGCTTCAGTTTTGATTACGCTGGCGACGGAACACTATGGACAGCAGACGTCGGGCAAGGAACGTGGGAAGAGATCGACACCATCCGCAACGGCGCCAATATGGGCTGGCCGATTCTCGAGGGCACTCACTGTTACAATTCCTGCGACACCACCGGTTTGGATATGCCTGTGTTCGAGTACAGTCATTCAAGCGGCCGGTGTTCGATTACGGGGGGATTCGTTTACCGGGGATCCGCGGTGCCATCACTCACCGGGAAGTACATTTACGGCGATTACTGCACCGGTGAAGTGTGGGCGCTTTCCCGGACCGGAGGCATTACCAACACATACCTTTTTGACGTCAACACCAGCATTTCATCGTTCGGTGTCGACCAGAGCAACGAGCTTTATGTTTGCGGAATTTATGACGGCAGGATTTACAAGATGATTCTGACTTCTCCACCGGTGCCAACACTTGTTTCCCCGGTAAATAATGCTGTCGGCGAAAACCTTCCTCCGACACTGATTTGGAGAACATCCGAATCCGCAACTGCGTACCGGCTGCAAGTTTCTCTCGATTCTAACTTTACCTCTATTGTCTTTGACGATTCCACAATCACAGACACGTTAAAGCAGGTCACCGGACTTTCGTACACCACAAAATATTACTGGCGTGTGCGGGCAAAGAACAGCGCGGGGACAAGCGCGTATTCTTCACGTCGCAACTTTACCACGATGGATTCCCCCACTCCACCACCAGCACCGGCACTTGTATCTCCGGCAGATGATGCAGTGAGTCAACCGACAGTACTGACATTCTTCTGGAATGCCATTGGTGCGGTAACATATCATATACAGGTTTCATTGGATTCTCTGTTTTTCTCAACATACGCCAATGACTCACTTTTAACAGACACTTCGCACCAGGTTACAGAACTTGCGACGGGGACGACATACTTCTGGCGCGTACGCGGAAGAAATGCCAACGGGTACGGAAATTTTTCAGAGGTATGGTCATTCACAACAGATGACCAGTACACGGGATCGTATCATGTCAATAAATCCTGGAATATCATATCGATCCCTCTTAATGTGAATGATGGCCGCAAGACCGTATTATTTCCCACAGCAATTTCGGAAGCATTTGCTTATGACCCTGTCAACGGTTACCAGCAAAAAGATACTCTTGTCCCGGGCATGGGATACTGGATAAAATTTCCCGACAGCCAGAACGTAATCATCACGGGAGCAATACAACAACTCGACACGATTGATGTTGTTAACGGATGGAATATGATCGGTTCGATTTCCGTTCCGATCTTAGTCGATTCAATTGTGCAGGATCCTCCCGGAATTCTTGCATCCCAATTCTTCGACTATAACGGAGGATACTCTGCAGTTGTGACACTCGAACCTGCAAAAGGATACTGGGTAAAAGCGAACGCTCCGGGAAAACTTGTCATGTCATCAGGCGCGGTGCGGATCGGAGAAGCTACTTTTTACACGTTCGCTGACGGAAGCGGCAACTGCATGTACGACGCGACACCGAATGACCTGATGGTCGGCGCAATGAATGAAGCGGACTACAACAACTCCAATGTTTGCGGTTCTTGCGTTACCGTCAACGGGCCAAACGGAAAAATTAATATCAGAATTGTTGACCGGTGTCCCGGCTGTCCGCAGGGCGGGATTGACCTGAGTCCGCTCGCGTTCTCGATGATTGCCGATACGGCACGGGGAAGAGTACCGATTTCCTGGCATCTTATTCCGTGCAATGTCGATGGGCCGGTGATATATCATTTTAAGGATGGAAGCAGTCAATGGTGGACAGCAGTGCAGGTCCGCAATCACCGTTATCCGATCGCAAAACTTGAATATTTGACAAACGCCGGTACGTATCAGGAAGTGAATCGTGTCTTTTACAATTACTTTGTCCAGTCCGGGGGAATGGGACCGGGGCCGCATACATTCAGGGTTACCGATATTTACGGACATGTTCTCATCGACAGCGGAATTCCTCTCATTGAAAACGGAGATGTTTCGGGCGGCTCGCAGTTCCCGGAAATAGAGCCGTAACGGAACGTAAGCAGACATCCGATTTCTTCAAGTGTCATTCACGGGAAGAAATCGGATGTCTTTCTTTTTTGGTACTCTCCTATTTTGTCTTAGAACACCCTTCGCCTCCGCTCAGGGTGTTCCTCGCCGGCATATTGAATCCCGCAGACCTGGAAACCATGACAAGACTCCAGAATTTTCAAATTAGGACAGCACCCGTTTTCAATCCCACCTTGCTTTCTCATCGTTGAACTGTTATATTATTCACCATTGAATTACACGGGAGGAGACACTTTTTCCAAAGGAGATTTTCCATGCAGGCTGTACAAAGGATATTCTTGTTCATTTCTGTTCTCATGCTCTCAATGAGCGTCATTGCTTCTTCACAGGAGAGCAAATCAAAACAAACAGTGTTCAAGGATTACACATTAAAGAAATTCAGCGCGCGAAGTATTGGTCCGGCAGTCATGGGCGGACGCGTGTCTGATATTGCCATCGACCCGGTTGATCCGTTCACGTTCTATGTCGCGCTGGGAACGGGCGGCGTTATGAAGACTTCAAATGACGGCGGAACATTCAGCGGCATTTTTGAAAGCGAAGCCGTCGCCGCGATCGGCGCTGTTGCTGTCGCGCCATCCAACGCGAAATATGTCTGGGTGGGAACAGGAGAAGCAAACGACCGCAACAGCTCAAGCTGGGGAAACGGTGTCTATCTTTCGACTGATGGCGGAGGAAGCTGGAAAAACACCGGATTAAAGAATTCAAAAACGATAGCGCGGATTGTTGCCCATCCCACCGACAGCTTGACGGCGTGGGTTGCCGCGATGGGAGACCTCTGGACGCCAAGCGCTGAACGCGGACTTTACAAAACAACGGATGGCGGAAAAACATGGAAAGCTTCCCTTACCGCGTCTTCACACACAAATCTCGTCGGTTGCGGCGATGTCTGCATCAATCCTGCGAACCCGAATATTCTGTACGCGGCGCTTTATGGAAGATTGAGGACACCGTGGTCGTTTACTTCAGGTCCGAATCTCACAGACGGAAAAGACATCGGGGGAATTTTCAAAAGCACCGATGGCGGTTCTTCATGGAAAAAACTCACTAACGGTTTACCAAAAGGCACAGGCCGCATCGGCCTTTCTGTGTACGCGAAAAATCCTGAAATAGTCTATGCCGTTGTCCAAAGTGATGAAGCCGGAACAGCGCCCATCGGCGATGTCAAGAGCAAGAGCGGCGGGATCTACCGCTCTGAAAACGGCGGTGAGCAATGGACAAGAATGAATCCGCTGAACCCCAGGCCGTTTTACTTCAGCCAGATTCGCGTTCATCCCAAGGATGATAAGAAAATATTCGTTCTCGGATTCGGACTGCATGTTTCGGAGGACGGAGGAAAAACATTCCGCGAGGATTATTTCGAAAAAGTCCACCCCGACCTCCACGCCCTTGCATTCGACCCGCGCAATCCCCAGAAAATTCTTCTCGGAACGGATGGCGGCATTTACCAGAGCTTCACCGGCGGCAAAGGATGGGAACATCTCAACCGCATGGCGGCCGGAGAATTTTACCGCATCACGCTCGATATGAGTACACCCTACCGTATTGCCGGAGGATTGCAGGATAATCTTAATTGGGTTGGTCCGAGTATGACGAAGACCAAGGAAGGAATTCTCAACACCGACTGGATCAACATCGGCGGCGGGGATGGATTCTATTGCGTGTTCGACCCGTTCGACGCAAACATTGTTTACGCGGAATCCCAGCAGGGATATGTCCACCGGCTGAATCTTGCCACAGGCGAATTCAAAGATTTGCGACCGGAACCTGCGGAAGGCCAAACCGGTTTTCGCTTCCATTGGAATTCACCGCTTATTCCGAGTCAACATAGCAAAGGCACAATGTATCTCGCAGGCAACCGTGTATTCAAACTGACAGAAAAAGGCGAGCATTGGAAACTCATCAGTCCGGATCTCTCCATGCAGGATCCGAAAAAGATCCTTACAACCGGAAGCGGCGCGGAGAATTACGGTGTGGTCTATACGCTCGCGGAATCTCCGCTGAAGGAAGGAATGCTCTGGGCAGGAACAGACGACGGGAAATTCTGGATAACTGAAAACGAAGGCGAAACGTGGAAAGACCTCACCGGCAATCTGCCGAAGGAAGTTAAGGGAGAATGGATCAGCCGTGTTGAAGCAAGCCGGCATAATGCAAGCACCGCGTACCTTGCCGTCGACGCGCACAGATCGGGAAAGTACGGACCATTTGCGTACAAAACCAACGATGAAGGAAAAAGCTGGAAAAATATTTCCGGCAATCTTCCGGCCGACGGGCCTGTCAAAGTTATCCGCGAAGATGTGCAGAATCCCAACCTCCTGTTTGCAGGAACGGAATTTAATCTCTTCGTTTCATTTGATCAGGGTTCAAGCTGGATGAAGTTCGGCGGATTGCCGACAGTAGCAGTGGACGATATCGCCATTCATCCGAGAGACCGCGATATCGTCATCGCGACACATGGAAGAAGCCTTTATATAGTGGATGATATTCGTCCGCTGGAAGAGTTTGTGGATTCGGTTCAGAAGAAAGACGCGTATCTCTTTTCTATCCGTCCGGCAAACGGGTACTATCCCCTGCCCGGATTCGGTGACTGGAACGGCAACGCGGTCTTCCGCGGCGCGAATCCACCGGAAGGAGCGATCATTAATTACTGGGTGAAAGATTTTACCGGCGACGGCGTGAAAATTTCCATCAGCAACGCTGCAGGCCAGACTGTGGCAAACTTGAGCGGACCGGGAACACCCGGCTTTAACAGGATAATCTGGGATTTGAAGATGTCGAACGACCTGCTCACCGGTTACGGCGGCGAGGGACAGAAGTTTATCCCCTCGGGTGAATATACAGTTTCAATGAGCTACGGTAAGACATCGCAGAAACAAAAGCTCCAGGTAACAATTGCGCCGGGGATTGAGACGAGGTAGGGTTAATATTTGAACGACATCCGATTTCTTTCTGAGATTATCAGGTGTAGAAATCGGATGTCTTATAAAGACGTCGTTCACATTATCAGACTCCATCCTTTTTCCTTCCCCTAAGAGGGGAAGGATTCTTAATACTTTTCAATTTCACCCGCCTTTTTCGTATATTTTCCCACAATTTTTTATTCATCCATTAATCTGCTGTTAATCCGCTGTCGTGATTTCCTTAGAACACATATCAATGCAATTCGGCGGGCGGACGTTGTTTGATGACGTTTCGTTTATGATCGGCCCGCACGACCGCATCGGTTTGGTCGGATCGAACGGCGCTGGCAAGTCAACATTGCTGAAGATCATTGCCGGCATCCATCAATCCGATGAAGGAAATATCGGCAAAGCGCAGTATGTCACCGTCGGTTACCTGCCGCAGGACGGGGTTATCGCAAGCGGGAAAACGCTCTACAAGGAAGTCGAGACCGCGTTTGAGAACATCGTGCAGTTACAGGAGGAACTCGATGAAGCGCAGGAACAGCTCTCTTCGCTCAATCCTGAAACAGAAGAGTACATGGAAACGCTGGAAATTTACGGCGAGCTTCAGCACAAACTGGAAGACCTCGACGCGTTCAGGATGAAGTCGAAAATCGAGCGTGTGCTGATGGGGCTCGGCTTTTCGGTACCGGATTTCGAGCGGCAGACGGAAGAATTCAGCGGCGGCTGGCAGATGCGCATCGCGCTCGCCAAACTGCTGTTGCGTGAACCCTCCGCCATCCTTCTCGACGAACCGACCAACCACCTCGATATCGAATCACTGCAATGGCTTGAGGAATATCTGCATTCCTACAACGGCGCCATCATCCTCGTCTCGCATGACCGCGCGTTTCTCGACAGCCTCACCACCAAGACCATCGCGCTAAGCATCGGACGGATGGAAACATACTCCGGCAACTATTCTTTTTACGAAAAGGAAAAAGTCGTCCGCAAAGAACTGCAGATGAACGCGTTCAAAAACCAGCAGAAACAACTTGAACAGACAGAACGGTTTATCGAACGATTCCGGTACAAAGCCACCAAAGCACGGCAGGTGCAAAGCCGCATCAAGCAGATGGAAAAGATCGAGCGGATTGAAATCGAGGACGAGGAGGAAGAAATTCATTTTCACTTCCCCCAGCCCCAGCCGAGCGGCGTGAAGGTAATGGAGCTGAAAAACATCGTCAAAAGTTACGGCGACAAAACTGTCTTTAACGGATTGAGTTACACCATTGAACGGGGCGACAGAATTGCCATCGTCGGGGTGAACGGCGCGGGAAAATCGACATTCTCCAGGATTGTCGCGGGCGTTGAACCGCCGACATCAGGGGAACGGATTCCCGGCTACAATGTTATTCTCTCCTACTTCGCCCAGCATCAGGCGGAAGAGCTGGATCTTTCGAAAGAAGCGCTGGAAATTGTGGATGAAGTCGCGGAAGGCGAAATACGGAAAAAGCTCCGGACAATTCTCGGTTCTTTTCTGTTTCATGGCGACGATGTGTTTAAGAAAGTGGGCGTGCTGTCCGGCGGCGAGAAGAGCCGTCTCGCACTGGCGAAGATGCTGTTACAGCCGGCAAATGTCCTGGTCATGGACGAACCGACCAACCATCTTGATATGCGCTCGAAGAAAGTCCTGCAGCAGGCATTACTTGAGTATGAGGGAACCTACATGATTGTCTCGCACGACAGGGCATTTCTGGATCCGCTTGTCACCAAAGTGCTCGAAGTAAGCACCGGCAATATCAGGACGTTTTTGGGAAATGTGAGTGATTATCTGCAAAAGAAAAAAAGTGAGGCCGAGGGAATAAAAAAACCCTCGCTATCACAGAAAAGCTCACCTCAAGTGAAAAGCCAACCTGCTATTCCCGACAAAGAGCGCAAACGGATAGAAGCGGAACTGCGCCAACAGCTTTCCAAAAAGCTGAAACCGAAGAAGCAAAAGCTTGAACAAATCGAGGCGGCAATTGCAACGCTGGAACACCGGAAATCGGAGATCGAAGAGCTTATGGCGCATCCCGATTTTTACAAGGATGGCGAGAACGTCAAAAAGATTTCCCATGAATACAAGGAAGTGCAATCGTCGTTGCAAGATTCGTACTTCAAGTGGAATGAGGTCTCCGAGGAAATTACCGCCATCGAACGGGAACAATCGTAGGAATTTAAAATATTTTCACCGCAGAAACGCAAAGTTCGCAGAGATTATTTACTCTGTGTTCTCTGTGCCTCTGTGGTGATTTTCTTATTTTGAGCCAATAAAAAAACGTTAAAACCTGATATGGATCTTCGCGTTCATCTTCGGAACGACTCTTCCATCAGCGGTAAGGTCGGGAGACACATCAAAATCATACAGATGCGCACCCACATACGCGTCGACAAGATTTAAGAAATAGAGGAATCCCATATACCACGCGAAGCTGTCGCGCTGGTCGCGGTAAAAATCCCTGTTGACTCTAAGGTTATCATTCCCATATGGTGGTGACACAGCAATACTTGCCGTATATCGGTCGCGGAAATCTTTGTAAAGTTTATTCTGCTGTCCCCATTCATAAATCCAATACCCGCCAAGCCCCCAGATCACAGGGACTTTCCAATAGTTCTCGGTATAGACTTGTCCCGCGCCCGGCAACACGGCTGACATTCCCACCGCGAGCCAGGGAGATTTTGACATGCCGCGATCTTCAAGCAGAGTATCGGGTAACAGTCCGGTGGTCTGAATGAAGGGAATCGCTTTGACGGTTGAATCCGGAAGAACTCTTACGGTATCTGATTGAGCGTAAACAAACGCAGAAAAACTGAGGAGAAAAAAGAGGGTTATAAAAAATCTGTAAACGCACATCTCATATCTGACATCGCACATCAACGCTTGCTTTACCGTTTTACCGCGGCAATCACTTCAATCTCCACCTTCACATCGCGCGGGAGGCGGGCGACTTCGACCGTTGAACGGGCAGGGGGCGTCTCTTTGAAATACTCGCCATAGATTTCGTTCATGCCGGCAAACTCGTTCATGTCTTTCAGGAACACCGTTGTTTTCACGACATCCGACATCGTGACGCCTGCTTGCTGGAGAATCGCGGTGATATTATTCATCACCTGCCGCGTCTGCACTTTAATGTCCCCAACAACAATCTGACCCGATTTCGGATCGAGCGCGATTTGCCCGGCGGTGAAGAGAAAATCTCCTGCTGAAATTATTCCCTGGCTGTACGGACCAATGGGCGCGGGTGCTTCTTTCGTGAGTACGGTAGTCTTGGACATAGAATATTATCGTTCGATTGATGTGATTAAATCAAACAGGCGGCCGAGGTCATCATTGGAATAAAATTCGATAAGGATCTCGCCTTTTCCGTCTTCTTTTGTATTGACACGGACACGGGTAGCAAGAACCTGTTGGAGCCGTTCAGTAATGCTTGTCACTGTTGTATCAACTGATTTCGGATGAGATACAGCACTTTTCTTTTCGGACTTCTTGCCGTAATCCCTGACAAGTTTTTCCACCTGGCGGACATTCAGGTCTTTACTGATAATCTGTTCAAAGAGGCGGAGCTGAATTCTTTCATCGGGCAGTGCAACAAGTGCACGCGCGTGTCCCATGGTGAGTTGAGATTTCCGCAGGGCATCCTGAATTGTGAGAGGCAATTTCAGCAAACGGAGGAAATTGACGACGGTTGTTCTGTCTTTGCTGACTTTTTTCGCGACGTCTTCAGGCGTCAATCCGACATCCTGCATCAATCGTTGATACGAAATCGCGATTTCTATCGGGTTGAGATGTTCGCGCTGAAGATTTTCGATGAGCGCGAGTTCGAGCATCTCTTCATTTGTACGGATGTCAAGAATGTACGCTGGAATCGTCATTAGTCCGATTTCGGATGACGCGCGGAGGCGGCGTTCACCGGAAATCATCTCATACATCCCGCCTTCAACTTTACGGACAGTAACAGCTTGTATCACGCCTTTTTGCTTGATCGATTCCTTCAGTTCATCGAGTGCCTGCTGGTCAAAATCAGCGCGGGGCTGAAACGGGTTGGGACGGATTTTTGAGATTTCTATATGAGAGAGAGAACTTTCAGGCAACACCCATTCACTTTCGGGGCGTTTAGCAACCGGCTCCTGTTCAACAGGTTGTGGCGGCCGAATCAGCGCCGATAATCCTTTTCCTAATCCGCCTTTGGGTTTTGACATGGTCTACACCGTTTCTGGCGCCGCATGCGCGGCGGCCGGTTGTTGGCGACTGAGAAACTCGCGCGCGAGCTCCATGTAATTTCTCGCGCCCGATGAAACCGCTTCATACAACAGCACCGGCTTTCCATAGCTGGGTGCTTCACTCAATCTGACATTTCGCGTAATCACTGTCGAGTATACTTTATCGCCGAAATGTTTCTTTACTTCCTCTACGATCTGATTTGAAAGCCTCAACCGACCGTCGAACATTGTCATCAACACTCCCTCGATGAACAATTTCGGGTTGAGATTGCCTTGCACGATAGTAATTGTGTTGAGAAGCTGGCCTAATCCCTCGAGCGCGAAGTATTCACATTGAACGGGGATGAGGACGGAATCGGCCGCGACAAGTCCGTTTAACGTCAGCAAGCCGAGCGACGGCGGACAATCAATAAAAATATATTCGTAATCATTCTTCAGTTTCGCGACAGTTTCCTTAATGATCCGTTCGCGGTTTTCAACATCCACAAGTTCCACTTCAGCGCCGACAAGATTAATGTGGGAAGGCATTAACGATAAGAACGGCATTTCTGTTTTGACAATCGCCTTGGCGGGATCGACATCATTAATCAATACATCGTACACACTGGTGCGGTTTTCACGCGCGTCAAAACCGAGTCCGCTGGTGGAGTTTGCCTGCGGATCAATATCGATGAGAAGCGTGGGCAACTCAGCGACCGCAACGCCCGCCGCAAGATTGATGGCAGTGGTGGTTTTTCCGACACCGCCTTTCTGATTTGTTATAGTGACTACTTTTGCCATAGTTTTTTACATTGCTGCCGCAAGTAACAACGCGACGATACCGAGAGCAATGCTTATTTTCCTGAATTGAACGACACGATGTTTATAGAGATCCGCTTTAGTGTCAACGCCGCCATTGGACGCGGGCATCTCAAGATACTGAAGCATCCGCGCGTACCCGAACGCGTACAACACCATCAGAATAAAGACCAACTGCTTCAACCCGAGCAGGATTTGCCATTGGTCATCGTAGTGAAACCAAAGGAACCGGGGATTGAGCAGCATCATCAGCAGACCGGTTACCAAAATCGTCCACACGCACATCCAGACAAAATTGACAAATCTCCTGTTGATTTTATTGATCGCCGAAAGAACCTGACTGCTTTCGGATTGAATCAACGGCGATACGACCGCGCTTTGGAACATCAGTCCGCCGAGCCACACGATGACGCCGAAGATATGCATGCTGCGACAGACCCAGAGAACAAAATCCAAGTACGGTTATACCTTTAGTGCGATGTGGGAGAAAATGTATGCGTCAAATATATGATATTTTTCAAAGGGATGCAATGAACCACCTGAGCCGGTACTGCCCCCGATCGGCATTAACGATCCTTCGCCTCCGCTCAGGATCATCGCAATCCCTGCAAAAGTGAAGCATGATTTTCAATTAAGGACACCACCCCTCAGCCATGACTGACTTTCTCAGGTTCACTTTTATCACGCCAAAACAGAAAAAGATGTATTCCGAGGACAAAAAGACCGATATCTTCAACCACCTTCATCCAGGTTACAGGCGTGGCGTGCTCCTTTCCAAAACAGCCGCAGTCGATTTTTAGCTCGCGTACAAGCGCTGAGATGATAGCAAACATAAAAACAACCAGCAGGATAGACAGCAACGAGCTGCTTCCGCGGACATACACGCCGCCCAACAGAAATACTCCGCAGAATAATTCCATCCATGGAATAATTACAGCAAGGATGTTTATAATTGAATACGGCATGAGTTTATACGCTTCAATAGAAGCGGCAAACGCGTCCGGGTTATATATTTTATCGACGCTCGCGATAATAAAAACAATTCCGAGCACGAGGCGCGAGATCATGAGGACATACGAATTACGAAGAACACCTTCCATCACTCACCTCCTTTGGAGCTTGTTGTGTCAACAGGCATCCCCGCGGCTGTCCATCCGTCCCAGCCATCATCGTATAAATACAGTTTAGTAAAATTAAATTGCTGCATAAATTCTGCCAGCGTGCGGCCGAGGTGGCAGTCGGGGTTGTTGCAATAGATAAGCACCAGCGTATCACGGGGCATGACCGCGATTTCCTCAAAATGTTTTTCAACCTCAAGTGCAGACATATTCTTCGCCCCGGCAATATGCCCCTTGGCGTACTCCTCTTCCGAGCGGGCATCGATTAAGACTCCGCGTTTTTCGGCAAGAAGCCTTTTCAATTGATCTAAATTAATAATATGGAGCGCTTCATCCTGATCTTTCTTTTCGGCGACGGCGATTTTTCCGATTGAATCCTTTTTTGGAACAGCTACATCATGAAGCGGAGCAATGACGTTCTTTTGAACATCCGGCTCCACCACTCCGGTTTTTTTAGATGTATCCGGTGCCGTGCCGAACAAAAGTGAATCAGGCACTTCAACTTTGACCGGAGCAACCCGTATGAGCGGGAGGCCTTTGGGTGAAAATGCGTTATAACTAAACCCGAGGATGACCGTGAGTGTACAGATAATAATAATTTCGCGAAACAGAGAATGATTTTTGTTCATGCGTATTATTGAAATATTGCGTCTGGAGAAAATTTGTACCCTCTGAGAAACTCTTCAGCGGATAGAACTTTCTTTCCTTCCTGCTGAAGCTCGAGAATTTCGATTGCGCCGTCCCCTGCTGCCACAATAACTTTTCCGTCGTGGATGGTAACCTTTCCGGGAACAGCACTTTGAACATCCGGCAAATACGACGACCGGTACACTTTGAACTGGGCATCACCCATCATAGTGAACGCACCGGGCCGGGGAGAAAGTCCGCGAATAAAGTTATGAACTTCACGCGCAGGCTTTGTCCAGTTGATCCTGCAGTCTTCCTTGAAAATTTTCGGCGCCGGTGTCGCTACCGTGTTATCCTGTTCTTTCGGAACCGCCTTGCCGGCGTCGATCAACTTAACGGTATGAAGGACGATCTCCGCACCGACTTCCGCCAGCACATCATGAATTTTTCCCGCAGTATCATCCGGGGCTATCGGCACGCGCGCCTGCAAAATAACGTTCCCGGTATCGACCGATTCTTTGAGGAAAAACGTCGTCACGCCGGTCTCCTTTTCACCGTTTATGATCGCCCAGTTAATCGGGGCGGCGCCGCGGTATTTCGGGAGCAGTGACGCATGCAAATTGAACGAGCCGCGCGCCGGAATTGTAAACACTTCCGGAGGAAGAATACGAAACGCAACGACAACAAAGAGATCGGGAGAACATTGTTTCAGAGATTCGACAAACCCGGGGTCTTTTAATTTTTCCGGCTGCAAGAGAGGAAGCGAACGGCTGACGGCAAAACTTTTCACCGGGGAAGTTGAGAGCCGCTGACCGCGTCCCGAAGGTTTATCCGGCGTTGTTACGACGCTGACAACGTCAAATTTGTTTTCCAGGAGAATCTTCAGGCTGGGAATGGCAAACTCCGGTGTTCCCATGAATACAATGCGCATGATCGGCTCCTGAAGGGGTTTACACTCTACACAGACACGTCAACAGCCGTTACCACCGGATACGATACTTCCATTTCACCGCGCTGAATCTGTTTTAATGCCTCTTTATGATTTTTTTTCTGCTCATCCGACAAATGATCTATAAAAAGCACTCCGTTCAGGTGATCAATTTCATGAAGAATAACTCTGGCAAGCAAGCCGGAAAACTCCGCTTCAATTTCGGTGAGACTGGTATCCTGATACCGGACTCTTATTGTCTCTTCTCTCTCTACATCGTCGCGCACATTGGGTATGCTGAGGCATCCTTCTTCCATAATCCACATCCCCTCCCTGGAAATAACTTCGGGGTTAATGAGTGTCATCGGTTTGATTTGCTCCATATCCTCAACATCAGAGACGTCAATGACAAGGACTTTATGGAGACTTCCGACCTGCGTTGCGGCCAGGCCGATACCCTGCGCTTTATGCATGGTCTCATACATATCCATGATAAGTTTGACAACCTCATCGGTTACTTTTTTTATCGGCACTGCCTTTTTTCTCAGGATCGGCGCACCGTATGTATAGATAGGAAGAATTGACATGGATGCAAATGGTTAAGAATTATTGAAAATATACTGAGTCAAAGGTTGAAAAACAAGATGAACTGGTACACGTTACCTGCTCAATGTGAATGATAATTTTTCACCGCAGAGACACAGAGAACGCTGAGTATCGCAACGGGATTAATCTTCTTCACTTCTTTGCTCACAGTGTTTCTGCATTGCGTTTATCTTCAGAGCCAATACAGTGCATACTCAGAATTATGGCGGTTTACCGGATTACCCTTCTCGCGCCGACATATCGCTGCCGGTAATATTCCTGACTCATGAATGATACGGTCACGCCCAGCGAAACACTCGCGTGCGCAAACAATCCGTCACCGACATAAATACCGACATGCGACGGCACCCTTCCTGTCGTGTTAAAAAATACCAGATCACCAAACTGAAGCTCAGACCGGTCCACAGCAATGCCGACACCAAACTGATCGTCACTTGCCCTCGGCAGGCTTTTGCCCGCGGCTTCCTGAAATATTACAGAAATAAATCCGGAACAGTCCATGCCATCATCATCCATCCCGCTGAAATCATACGGGATTCCCATCTTCGACATAATAACTGTAAGCATACCGTGCCGATCGATTGAAGGATTTGTTTCCCGGCGATAAGATTCCGGGTACGATGTATTGACTTCGCGAACGGGTTCCTTGGCATATTCAGCCGGCTTTTCAGACAGCACTTCAGTTTGTTGCACACTAATTGTATCAGGAGGACCGGGTTCCGGCGATTTGTGGGTAAACCGGGGCGAGGAAGCAGAACAGGCAGAAAGGAAGAGTGCCAGGAAACATCCGGGGAGAAAAACTGTATATAATGGCCGAGCCGTCATTGAACAATGACGGCTCGTTGAATTATCCGAGATACGCACGAAGCTGTTTACTGCGGGAGGCGTGACGCAGACGGCGGATTGCTTTTTCTTTAATTTGGCGCACGCGTTCTCTTGTGAGCTGAAATTTTTCGCCGATCTCTTCTAGTGTCAGCGAGTGCTCGCGGCCAAGCCCGAAATAGAGACGGATAACTTCCGCCTCGCGTTCAGTCAATGTGCCGAGCGCGCGTTCGACTTCTTTGCTCAGCGATTCTTTAATCAGTGAATGATCGGGAAGCGGCGTACGCTCGTCCTGGATCACGTCAAGCAAACGATTGTCTTCGCCCTGAGCGAATGGCGCGTCCATGGAAAGGTGACGGCCGGAAATTTTCAGCGTGTCGGCAACTTCAAACAACGACATGTCGAGTTCTTCGGCAAGTTCGCTCGCGCTCGGCTCGCGCTCAAATTCCTGTTCCAAGGTGCTGAAGGCTTTTCCGATCTTATTAAGCGCGCCGACTCTGTTTAGCGGAAGACGAACGATACGGGACTGTTCAGCAAGTGCCTGAAGGATTGACTGACGGATCCACCACACTGCATACGAGATAAACTTGAATCCGCGGGTTTCGTCGAACCGTTTCGCGGCCTTGATAAGGCCGAGGTTTCCCTCGTTAATCAAATCGCCGAGTGAAAGCCCCTGATTCTGATATTGCTTCGCAACACTAACGACAAACCGGAGGTTTGCTTTCGTCAGTTTCTCAAGCGCTTTCTGATCGCCCTTTTTTATCCGCCGGGCAAGATCAATTTCTTCTTCCGGGTCAAGCAGTTCAACTTTGCCGATCTCCTGAAGATACTTATCGAGCGACTGACTTTCGCGGTTTGTGTACTGTTTATTTACTTTTGCCATGCTTTATCCTTATCGTCATCTATGCGCAGAGCGCCATGAATATCAAATCATATTAAGGGTGTACAATCAACAACGCAACATTATCCTTCAACATCGATTCGTTCAACAATACCAACAATGCTCGCATCAACCGGCGCCATTTCCACGGAGAGCGGAATAGTTGCTTCGCGCGCCGTAATATACAGGACTGTTTCCCCGGGCCCGGCTCCGACCGTATCAACAGCGGCGATGGGGTCTCCGACAGGAACACGATCAGCGCTCAACGGCTGGATAAACTGAACCTTCATGTTGTTCAGCTGTTCATCTTTTCTTGTCGCCCACACTGTTCCGATGACTTTTGCAAAGAACATGTTCAGTCAGCAATATCGAGCTTATCAACAACCGCCATAATCACCGCATCGACAGGTTTATTTTTGGTCTGGGCGGTTTGCCTCGCTGAACTTCCGCTGCACACCAGCACAACGTCACCGACACCTGCCTGCACCGTATCCACCGCTACAACGAATGTATCTTTGAGTTTGTAATCCAACCCGACATGCTTGACAATTTGGAATTTCATCCCTACCAGTTCTTCATCTTTTCTGGTCGCCCAGACAGTTCCGACGACTTTACCTAAAAACATGTTGGTTTCCTGTAGTTAATGTACGATTCTTATCAGGTGAAGTTACTTTTCCAGATCAGCCGGCGTCACTACCTGTAATCCTTTGACCCCGCGAAACCGGGAAGGTTGCACAGTAAACAATGGAAGCTTGCTTTCCATGCACAATCCGGCAATTAACAGGTCCATTGTCGACATATCCGGATTTTTTGAAAACAGCATGCCGAATTTCGGAGCATTCTTCGCGTTGAGTCCGAGTATCTTCATAGCCGAAAGCATTTCTTTTACAGCTTTTTGCTGCCGTTCCGTCCGTGCCAGGGAAAAAAGTTCAATTGCCTGAAATACTGTCGTGTAGCAAAAATACCGTGACATCACTCTCCGGAACAGAGATTCTTTCCCTTGCGTGTGCGTAAGAAAATCAATCAGAACATCAGTATGAACGACAACTTTCTTTGCGGTCACGATTTCGTTTTACCGCGAGATTGAACACGCCGGAGAAACGAATTGTCCTTTGACAACGTTCCCTCCATTACAAGAAACCGCACTACATTTTCCCTCGGTTCAAGCTGGAGAGACGCTATATGCTCGATCTCTCCTTCACTGACCCCCCGCTTCCGGAGCGTACGATGTATCGTTCCGTGTGTCAGCCTGACAATAACCGACGATCCCGGAGTCATTGAACGTGCAAGGTGCGCCGGAAGAGGTATCATACCTTCCGCGTTTACCTGAGCTTCAAATTCTATAACAGGATATGGATGTTCCATACGATGTTACGCAGTAAAGTACACGAAAATGGCAACATGCTTTTCGCTGATTTGTCCGGGAGAATACGGCATTCTCACGAATATAATCTTGTCAGGAAAGGACAGTATGTTATGCGTAGACTTCTTTTTCGTTACACTTGCACACCTGCATGCGCCGGTGATTGAACCGGATACTGCCGTGCTTCGAAGGTTCCGAACTTACAAAAAGAATGGATTGTTTGATGGCTCCGCACTTCGCGCACTTTTTCCCCGGAATTGCGGCCGCTTTACTTGCTTTATCGGCAAATGATTGTTGTTTTGCCATGGTGCTTTCTCCTTAATGATTAAAAAATCCGTACTGTATTTCCACCGGCTTCTGACGCACGATGGATTACTGCCAATGTATTTCCCAGCAGTTCTTCTTTGCGCATCCCGTCGAGGACGCCGCACACTCCGACACTGATGGTGACAGAAAAACTCTTGCCGTCGAGGTTGATTACATGCCCCGCGACGTTCTTTCGTATTTTCTCAGCCCATATGTACGCTTCATTCGAAGCGGTGTTGGCGAGAATAATGCCAAACTGGTTGTATTCATATCTTCCCACAACATCGTATGAACGAACGCTTGCGCGGATTGCCTGGGCGAGCGTCGCAATTACTCTTTCAAAGCCCGGCTTCCCGTATCGGTTCTCAAGCTCCAGTGCTTTATCAATAGTCACAAACATCATCGACAATTCGCTGCCGGTATCTTCGGCACGCTGTAATTCATCTTCCATTTTTTGCAGGAAAAACTTCCGTGAATACATACCGGTCGCATCATCGATAATAACATATTCATTGATGACTTCCTGCAGATACAAAATTTCAAGCGCGGAGGCTACGTTTTCCGCAAGACGGTACAGCATCTCTGTATCCTGACGCGAAAAATTGTATTTCTCCCTGCTTTCGATCGTTACCGCGCCGTAGCACTTATTCAGTGAACTGACAGGGACTGAAACCAGCGATCCCTTTTTTTCAAGTTTTTCACCGGCAAAATATCTGGGCGTATCAATGGTTTCCAAGTTATCCACTGTTGTGTGGATGTTACTTTTAATAGTGTGCCCAACAATGCTTGCAGGGAAATCTATCGTCTGTTCGGGTATGATATACGCGTGGTTCGACCGGTTCGTTACTTTCTTTGCTACCCATGCATGTTTCGCTTCATCATACAGCACCACCGAAAGATAATCCCAGTTAATCAGCTTGGATGTTTCCTCGGCAAGGGTCTGCACTATGCTGTTAAGCGAAAAATTATTACGCACACGCTCCTGGAGCCTGCGAATAGAACGAAGCAACTCCGAGTCAAGGAGCAAATCATATTTATCGGTGTAGCTTTTTATTAAAGCTGAAATCAGTTTGGTAAACTGACCAAGCAACACCAGCGTTTCCTGCCCGAATTCATCTTCGGCAACACCATCAACAATGACAACTGCAACCGGATAATCGGGACGACTTTCATCCGACGGTTTTGAAAAATAGACCGGAACGCCGACAAAAGAGTGAACTGACGCGGGCATATCATAATACGGAAACAATTCCCGCTCAGATTTGGGGTTGATTTCAGTGACCAATTCCGGCTGACCGGTCACTGCAACCTTACTGACAAGATCATGACCAATCGGGAAGCGGCGTGAGCTGATAAAGTGCTGGCTGTCAGTCACCCGTGCCTCAAGGACCATCTGCTGTTTTTCCCTGTTGGCCCAGAAGAATGCCACAGAGTGCGCGAACAACACTTCCTTAATAACGCCAAGTACCTTCAGAAGCAAAAAATCAAACTCTGCGCGCGGTTCTGAATCGCCTTTATAAATTTCCGAGTCGGCGTCAAAAAAATCCGAGATATTAAATTCCCTGACCGTATTATGCGCATCGTTCCGCGATGTCGGTTTAAATGAATGCCCGCTCATCGCAGGCGCATCAGCCAGCGCGGTCTGCTGGACCTTTGCCGCAGGTTTCGCCGGTTCAAAACTTGGTTCAGGAGCGTGATAATAAGATGTTTCAGATTCAGCTGCCTGCACATCATCGAACATCATTTTTTTCATCACTGTGTTTTCCGGCTGGGTCCGGAACAACGTGTTTTCACTCCTCTTATCCGCCTGCCCCATATTATACTTCGACTTTAAGAACATAAATGTCAAAGCTGCAGACGCAAGTACGACTAGTAAGCAAAAAAGGCGGACCACAAAAATATCAACTAAAACACCCAAAACTAACGCAACCACCCCGCCGGCAAGTATGAAACCATCGTATGCGCCAGCCTTGATAATTAAGGTATTTAACGTCTCTTTTTGCTCAGAGAGCTTCATGTTTTGTTTGTTTATATTCAAACATTCTCATGGAAAGTGCCTAAATCTACGCAATTGTGCAGTGAAAGTCAATCATAATCATACATATTATTGAGGCCGGAAGGCTTGTTTGGTTTTCCTCCACCTCCCTGAGTCCGCCGTGATTTTTACCATTTGAATGTGCCGGATCAATCATTAACATCACAGAGTTCTTGCAAATTAGACAAACAAACAGTATAATTGGGCAACTTTGAACAACAATGGAAGATCAATCCATACATATTCTCCTGGTTGATGACGATGCGGATTACGCAGCTATCACCAGACATCATCTCCGGACCTTTCTCAACAAGCAGTTTTCTCTCGAATGGGTAAACAGCGGCGAATCAGCGATTACCTACCTCAGGGAACACCCGGAGGTAAGTCTTATCCTTATGGACTATTACCTTCCAAACCAAAACGGGCTGGAGACAATCAAACAACTCTTTGAGTCCAAAGTTGAAACTCCCATTATTCTCCTGACATCAAACAAGGATTTCAGGGTAGCAATTGAAGCCATGAAATATGGCGTTGAAGACTATTTGGTGAAGGAAGAGATGATGGAAACTATGCTTCCCCGGGCAATTGTGAACGTTATAGACCGCGTCAATCTCAAGAAACGGATCAAAGAGTCAGAGAACAGAAAGAACGCTTCAGAAGCCATCCAGGAACTTATTGTTACCATGTGTCACGAATTCAACAATCCCCTCGCAGCTATCAAAATCAGTACCGATATTCTTTCACGACAACAGGTTCCGGGAGAAGAGAAAGATCTACTCTCAAGATTAAATTCTAATATTTCAATTCTCGAGAAACAGATTATCAAGCTTCGCGATATTACTGCTCCTGCGAAAGAATAAATCAGCTACTGTGGTGACTTCATTTTTGAGAAGGTCCTCCCGGGAATCTTTATCGAATTCTTGATTCTTTCGGCTAAAATACCTATATTGTCATCCGAATGATTGTCGTTTCACCATACAGATTATTGTCGACCGTGCCTTTTCAGGAGCACATGCCGAAAAAGGGTACTATCCGGCAAATCAACAAGAAAATTACAATAAAAAAAAATTAACGCTGTACCGACTGTCCCGCTCCCAAGACCGGGACATTTTTTTTCTCTCACATGTATTAACGCATGGTTATCCGCGACATCCAGCAAATCTTTGAATCATGGACTCCACCGGCAATTGCCTGGGAACAGGACAATATCGGATTACAGATCGGCTCACCGAAGAAACGAGTTAAAAAAATTCTTGCCGCGCTGGATATCACTGATCAAGTCATCGCAGAAGCCGAACGGCAACAGATTGATCTTATTATTTGTCATCACCCTCTTCTCTTCAAGCCATTGCGTTCCATAACGGAAGAGCACCGGATCGGGAGAATGTGTCAACGTCTCATTAAAAGTAACATTGCGGTGTTTGCTGCTCATACAAATCTTGATTTTACAACAGGGGGTGTCAGTTTTGCGCTTGCAGAAGCCCTCGGTATTCAAACCCCCGGCATTCTTTCGAAACGCCAAAACGCCGAGACAAAGGTTGTCACGTTCGTTCCCCGCAATCATGTCGACAACATCAGAACCACGATGGCAAACGAAGGCGCGGGGATCATCGGCGAATATACATCCTGCTCGTTCCAGACTGAAGGAGTTGGAACATTCCAGGGTTCAGCAGCCTCAAAACCATTCGCGGGAAAGCCGGGACATCTTGAACATGCAGAAGAAATACGCCTCGAAATGATTGTCCCGAACTGGAAACTGCCGCCAGTCGTTGCGGCGCTTCGCAGTGTGCATCCCTACGAAGAACCTGCATACGATTTGTATCCGCTGAAGAATGCCAGCAATACATATGGCGCCGGAGTTATCGGGACATTACGATCTCCCATAACACTTCGGGGATTCCTGAAGAAGATATGCTCGTCGTTAAAAACTCCCACAGTACGATACAGCGGCAATCTGCAATCAACAGTACACACTGTCGCCGTCTGCGGAGGGAGCGGGTCCGACATGATTAGTTCAGCAATTCAGCAACGGGCCGACGCTTTTGTCACTGCGGACATCCGATATCATAGTTTTGACGAGCCGGACAACCGCATGGCGCTGATTGATGCCGGGCATTTTGAAACAGAAGCGCCCGCGATACAGACAATAGTCGCTACACTGCGCCAACACCCTCTATTGAAAAAAGACCGAGTTACAGTTACTGCTTCACGTGCTATGAAAAATCCAGTTCAATATTTTCTGTCATAAGGAGACCATTGTGGAAAACAAGCTCAAACTTTTGTACGCGCTTCAGCAAGTTGATTTACAATTACAGGATATTCATGAACTCAAAGGCGACTTACCCGGGATTGTGGATGAACTTGAAACAAAAGTCAACGATATCGAACAAAAAGTGAAAGAGCTTGAAAAGACAATAAAGCAATCCAAAATGGACCGTGACCGCGCTGATACCGATATTATCGACCTCACGGAAAAAGTTGAGAAATACAAAAGCCAACAGCTTCAGGTAAAGTCAAATAAACAGTACGACGCACTGACCAAAGAAATTGAACTCGCCGAAGAAAAGTCATCCAGACTTCAAAAAGAGATGGAAATCCTTGAAGGAAGAATCCAGGTTGCCAAAACCGATTCAACGACCTTGTCGGCACAACTTGATGAACTCAAAGGCGAGTATGATGAACGAAAGAAAGAGCTGAAGGAAGTCAACAAGGAGCATGAAAAAGAAGAATTAAAATTCAAACATGAACGTGAGAAGCTTCTCGCGCGCATCGATAAAGAAGACCTTGAACGATACGACCGCATCTATAAAGCGAAAAACGGCAAAGCAGTGGTTCTTGTAAAGCGGGGTGCCTGCGGCGGATGCTTTAACCGTGTGCCTCCACAAAAGATACTGGAAATTAAACAGAACGCGAAGCTGTTTGTATGCGAACATTGCGGGAGAATTCTCGTCTCCGATCAAATCGCAGAAAAGAGCCTTGTGCTCTGAATGATTGTGCATGCGTACACCGACGGGGCGTCCCGCGGAAACCCCGGAGAAAGCGGCATAGGAGTAATACTTAAGGACGAGCAGGGCAGCGTTATCATCTCCGGAGGAGGATATATCGGCACAGCAACAAACAACATTGCAGAATATCGCGCGCTGCTTGCCTGCCTGAAAAAAGCCATCACCATGAAATGCAGTCATCTCGTAGTACATTCAGACAGCCAATTGATGGTCAGGCAGTTATTAGGAGAATATCGGGTTAAAGACAAGATTCTCCAGGAATTTTTTCGCGAGGCTAAAGCTCTGTTGAATGCGGCTTCGTTTACGTTTTCGATTGTTCATGTAGAGCGGGAAAACAACCGTGAAGCAGACCTGCTCGCAAACTCCGGCATTGATGCTAAACTACCGTTACAATGGTGACAGCGCCGGAGACCAAAACAAGTGTATTTTTACACTGCGCGTCGTGCAATCGCTCCGTCAAGTTCATACGAACGTGACGGGGAGGAAAGTCCGAACTCCGCAGGACAGAGTACCTTCTAACGGAAGGGTATCAGCCGCGCAAGTTGCTGGTAACGGATAGTGTCACAGAAAATATACCGTCCGCCTTTGGCGGATAAGGGTGAAAAGGCGAGGTAAGAGCTCACCATCCCGGCAGTAATGCCGGGCATTGACAAACCCTACTCGGAGCAAGACCACATGCGTCCCGTACCACACCTGAGTTGTCCGCTCATGTTCCGCAAGGGACAGCGGGACTGGTAGGTCGCTCGATTCCTCCCGTGAGGGGGGAACAAGATCAATGATTGCATCCCGGTGTCACCATCGGGAACAGAATTCGGCTTACAGGCGCGCAGTATAATTTTCACGTTGAGTCTGTACGCCCAACGTTTATTCATTACTGGAGATCCATGAAACGAGAGTACCGCTGGACATTAACTCCCATCGCCGACTATGCCGCTGTTGCACAGTTAGCCAAGGAAATCAATGTCTCCGAACCCATTGCAAAAATCCTCGTCCACAGGAAAATCGATACCTACGACAAGGCAAAGGAATTTTTCCGCCCCCAACTGAGCCATCTCCATGATCCGTTCCTTATGCATGACATGGGCAAGGCTGTCGAGAGAATTGAAAAAGCACTCATCGCTCATGAACGCATTATTATTTTCGGCGACTACGACGTCGACGGAACAAACAGCGCCGCGATGCTTTACCTCTATTTCAAAAACCTCGGAGCCGAAACGATATTCCATATTCCCGACAGAGTAAAAGAAGGGTATGGTATTTCTTCAGTAGGCATAGATCGCGGGCACGAATTCGGGGCAACTCTTCTTATCTCAATCGACTGTGGAATTACCGCCATTGATCAGGTTGAATACGCCCGTTCAAAGGGCATGGATGTCATTATCTGCGACCATCATGAGCCCGGTGAGCAAATCCCTAACGCACACGCAGTTCTCGATCCGCTCAAACCAAATTGTCCATATCCTTTTAAATATCTCTGTGGATGCGGCGTCGGCTTTAAACTGATGCAGGCAATTGCCAAGCACCGCAAAGAGGAAGAGTCCGTGTATGGATATCTCGACTTCGCGACGCTCGCGACAACCGCCGATATTGTTCCGCTTGTCGGAGAAAACAGGATACTGACCAAAATCGGCCTTGAGCAAATCAATACCAAACCCCGGCCCGGAATCCAGGCGCTCATTGATTCTTCGGGAACGAATACAGGAAAAATTACCACGGGGCAAATTGTTTTTGTCCTTGCTCCACGCATTAATGCTGTCGGCAGAATGGGCGATGCGACACGCGCCGTAAAGCTGCTGACCACAGATGACCAGGAAGCCGCTAATTCTCTCGCGCTTGTTCTCGAGGAAGAGAACAGGAACCGCAGAAAGATTGATGAAGACACGTTTTTGAAAGCGCAGGAGCTTGTTGAAAATTTCCTTCACGCGGACAGCGACCCCGCCATCGTCCTGCACCACGAACAATGGCATCCCGGCGTTATCGGGATTGTCGCTTCGCGGCTCGTGGAAAAATACTACCGCCCCACGATCATGATGACCACTGTCGACGGTGTTGCAAAAGGGTCTGCACGCAGTATCGTGGGATTCGATATTCATCAGGCACTGAAACGCGTCGAACACAAACTCATTCAGTTTGGCGGACACAAATACGCGGCAGGACTTACGGTGGATCTTAACCGTGTCGATGAATTCAGGGAAGCATTCAATGAAGTTGTGTCCGAATTAATGTCGGAAGAAGTCCGCACACCGGAAATAAGAATCGATGCCGAAATCACACTTGCGGAATTAACCCCGAGATTCCTGAAAGTTCTCAAAGAATTTGCCCCCTACGGCCCCGGAAACATGCGTCCCTTATTCCTTACCCGCGGCGTGGAAGTTGTCGGGGTTCCTAAAATTGTCGGGAAAGACCATCTCAGGTTCAAAGTCCGGCAGCAAAGGAATGTATTAGACACGATCGGATTCGGACTCGGCTCCCTGATGGATGAAGTGCAGGCGAACAACAAGAGTCTGGATCTCGTGTTCTCGGTTGATGAATATGAATGGGCTACAGCCAATGCGAAAAATGGCAATGGAAATGGCGACACATTTCCGCAATTAAAAATAAAAGATATTCGAAAACATTCAGAGGTAATCAGTAATGTCAGGCCATAATAAGTGGGCGAAGATCAAACGGAAAAAAGGTGCTAACGACGCAAAACGCGGAAGACTGTTCACCCGCATCATCAAAGAAATGACTATCGCGGCGCGCGACGGGGGCGGAAGTATTACCGGCAATCCGCGTCTCCGCCTTGCGGTGGAAAAAGCGCAGGCCGCAAACATGCCCGCCGATAACATCAAGCGTGCAATTCAAAAAGGCACCGGCGAACTGCCGGGTGTCGCGTATGAAGAAGTCACCTATGAAGGATATGGCCCCGGAGGCATCGCGCTGATCATCGAATCTGTTACGGACAACAAAAACCGCACTGTCGCCGATATGCGCCATCTTCTGGAAAAAAACAACGGCAAGATGGGTGCTTCGAATTCCGTTTCGTATATGTTTCACCGGAAGGGACTGATTTCTATCCCGAAGGGAAATCTCACCGAAGATGATGTAATGTCAATTGTTCTGGATGCCGGAGCCGACGACATAAAAACCGACGATGATTCATTTCAGATTATCACATCGCCCGACAACTTTGAACCGGTAAAAAAAGCTCTTGAGTCCAAAAGTATTACACCGGATGAAGCGGAAATTCAGATGGTTCCGGAAAATATGGTAAAGGTTGAAGGCAAAGCCGCCGAACAGGTCCTGAAACTGATGGAAGCGCTTGAAGATCACGACGATGTACAACACGTCTACTCAAACTTTGATATTGACGAGAAAGTGCTTGCGGAGTTTAATGCGTAACCAATTTCGAATTGCGAAGTGTGAATTGCGGATTAATACTAATTCGAAATTCAAAAATTCACAATTCGCAATTTAACGGCTCGATTTTTTTACCAATCACCCTTTCTTGTGTTATGATTATACTTGGAGTTGACCCCGGCACTCTGATAACAGGATTCGGTATTATCAGAACACTTAACGGATCAGTTGATGTTCTTGCCTGCGGCGCGATTAAAAATGATTCTGCAAAGCCGATGCCCTTACGTTTAAAACTGATTTTCTCTTCCCTCAGCGATATCATCCAAAAGTATAAACCCGATGAACTGGCAATCGAGACGGCGTTTTACGGGAAAAACGCCCAGTCCGCGCTTAAACTGGGACAAGCCCGCGGTGTCGCGATGCTTGCCGCAGTCACCCGCGATATTCCTACAAGTGAGTATTCACCGCGTGAAGTGAAAAAATCCATCGTCGGCAACGGAACCGCGTCCAAAGAACAGGTACAATACATGGTGAAGTCCCTCCTTCGCATGAAAGAAGTTCCAAAACATTTGGATGTTACTGACGCACTTGCTGTCGCGCTTTGCCATATGCAAAGAAAGAGCACCGGCAAGGTGCAGGCAAAAAGCTGGAAGGCCTTCGTCGCAGCCCACCCGGAAAAACTCTCCACACCACGCCGCCTGATAACAAAATGATTTCGCATCTCCAGGGAAAACTCGCCGCAAAGTCTCCGACAGAGATTATTCTAGATGTTCATGGAGTCGGATTTCAGATCAGCATTCCCCTCTCGACATTTGAAAAACTCGGCGAGCTCAACAGCCAGACTACCATCCTGACATACTTGCATGTTCGTGAGGACGCGTTGTTGCTTTACGGATTCGCGACAGAAGCTGAACGGGAATTATTCCGGCACCTGCTTTCTGTTTCGGGCATCGGTCCGAAGATGGCGCAGGCAATTCTGTCGGGGCTAAATCCCGGGGAACTAAAAGAAGCAATAGTATCAGGGAATTTACATGCATTAACTTCGATCTCTGGTGTTGGACGAAAAACAGCCGAACGTATTGTGCTGGAACTCCGCCACAAGCTGGGAAAGATGGAAATTGAAGAGCCTGCAGTTATTCCTTCGAGCGCGCAGTTGAAAATACGGTCGGAGGCAATGGTTGCGCTCATGTCACTCGGTTACACCCGTGCAAGCGCAGAGCAGGCGCTCCGCGCCGTCATCAGTTCATCAACCCGCAAAGATCTTTCCGTCGAAGAGCTTATCAAGCAGGCGTTACAACAAGCAAAACAGTAAGAAATCCGATTTCTTCCAGAGACACTCGCTCTAAGAAATTGGATTTCTTTTCTTGTTTTTCAATTGCAATTCACTCCCAATCTGAGTACATTCACACACAATGGTGACCCGTGCAGATCATACCACACCCGACCGGCTGGACAACGAAGTTGAGTTCGACCAGACCCTCCGCCCTTTACGGTTTGAAGATTTTGTCGGGCAGCAAAAGATTGTCGACAACCTCAATGTCTTTATCACGGCCGCAAAAAAAAGAGGCGAGAGCCTTGACCACGTTTTACTGACCGGGCCTCCCGGCTTAGGTAAAACAACACTTGCCTACATCATTGCCAACGAAATGGGCGTCCAGATTCGCGCGACATCGGGTCCGGCCCTTGACAAACCTTATAATCTTGCGGGAGTACTTACAAACCTGAATGCCGGCGATGTATTATTTATCGACGAAATCCATCGGCTCAACCCGCTTGTTGAGGAATACCTGTATTCCGCAATGGAAGATTACAAAATCGATATCGTTATTGACAGCGGACCGAATGCCCGCAGTGTACAATTAACAATTCCGAATTTCACATTGGTCGGAGCCACAACACGCGCCGGGTTGCTTACAGCGCCACTGCGTTCACGATTTGGCGTCACCAACAGACTTGATTATTATCAGGCGGATACACTTCAAAAAATCATTTCGCGCTCGTCAACAATACTTGGTGTCGGGCTTGATACGCACGGAGCGTCAGAAATCGCGCGCCGTTCGCGGGGAACTCCCCGCATTGCGAACCGATTGCTCAAGCGATGCAGAGATTTTGCGCAGGCAGAAAAATCTCTTGCACATCATAACGGAGTCATTACCAAAGAAGTCGCTGAACACTCGCTCAAAATGCTCGAGGTCGATGATCATGGACTTGACGACATGGACAAACGCATCCTGATGACCATTGTGGAAAAATACAGCGGCGGGCCGGTTGGTTTGAACACGCTAGCGGTTGCCGTCGGAGAAGAACCGGGCACTATCGAGGAAGTGTACGAGCCGTACCTGATTCAGGAAGGGTTCATCATGCGTACGCCGCGCGGACGAGAGGTTACCAAATTGGCATATGAACATTTCAAACTTCCAAAGCGTAAACTGCCCGTCTCTCAGGAACCTCTGCCCTTTTCAAATCAATGACCGGTGACGATTTACTATTGACGAATGACTAATTATCGTATTACACGCACAATACTCGGCCAGCTTCCGTACGGTTCGGATTTATATGACGGTTTAACACAGATAGTCCAAAAAGAAAATATCCGGCTCGGCCGAATCCAGGCAATCGGCGCAACAACATTCGCAAAAGTGGCTTACTACGATCAGAATACGAAGACATACAATCCGTTAGAATTCAAAGGCGGAATGGAAATTCTCAACCTCAACGGCAACATCAGCATGAGAGACGGCAAACCGTTTGTGCACGTTCACATCTTATTGGGTGATGCCGAAGGGAAAGTGTTCGGCGGCCACTTGCTTCCGGGAACCAAACTGTTCGCATGCGAAGTGACCATCGATGAATTTGAAGGCGATGATTTATCCCGTTCACAGGATGACAGAACCGGATTGTTCCTCTGGACATCAGGGAAACTGACATAGCTACGACCTTCTGGCCGTGGTGATAAATAGATAAAAAGGATTCAATATGGCACTCGACAAAGACCTCCAATCCATACAAGAGATGCGCGAGCTTGTGCAAAAGGCAAAGGAAGCACAGCTTGAATTCCGCGCATACGATCAGACACGCGTTGACCGCATCGTCAAGGCCATGGCGGACGCCGGATATGAAGCCGCTGAGCGTTTGGGAAGGATGGCACACGAGGAAACAGGATTTGGAAAACCGGAAGACAAGAAGAAAAAGAATGAGTTTGCCACTCGCCGGGTGTGGGAGTCCATCAAAGATCTCAGATCTGTCGGCGTTATCCGTGAGGACAAAGAAAAGAAGATTATCGACATTGCGGAACCAATGGGGGTCGTCTGCGCGCTGATTCCCTCGACAAACCCGACATCAACGGTCATGTTCAAATCAATTATTTCGGTCAAAGGCCGGAATGGCGTCGTCGCAAGCCCGCATCCGCGCGCTGCAAAATGCACCGTTGAAGCGATGAATGTCATCGCCCGGGCCGCGGAAGCTGCCGGCGCGCCGCAGGGATTGATGTCGTGCCTCAGCCTGCCGACTCTCGAAGCAACTAACGAACTGATGAAGCATAAACTCATCTCGATTATTCTTGCGACAGGAAGTAATCCGATGGTACGGAGCGCATACAGCTCAGGAAAACCGGCGTATGGCGTTGGATCGGGTAATGTTCCGGCGTATATCGAGAAGAGCGCAAATCTTAAGAAAGCTGTTGCTGATGTTGTTTCAGGAAAGACCTTTGACCTGGGAGTACTCTGTTCAACCGAAGCGTCAGTTGTTGTTGACGCGCCAGTCAAGAATATAGTGGTTGAGGAATTCAAGCGAAGAAATTGTTATTTCGTCGAAGGTGAAGAAAAAGACAAACTGGCAAGGACGATGTTCGACCAGCGCGGCGCGATTAATCCGAACATGGTCGGCAAGCCTGCAACGTATATCGCGCAGCAAGCCGGCATCAATGTTCCCTCCGATACGCAGGTGCTGATAGCCGAGCTCTCCGCAGTCGGTAGAGAGCATCCCCTTTCCCGCGAAAAGCTTTCCCCCGTTCTGTCTTTCTACACAGTCGACAACTGGCGGGAAGGCTGTGAACGGTGTATCGAGCTTCTGGAATTTGGCGGCATCGGACATACCATGGTGATCCACTCGATGGACGAGGATATCATCATGAAGTTCGCACTGGAGAAACCGGCGTTCAGAATTCTGGTGAACACGCAATCGGCTCTCGGCGCTGTGGGATACACGAACGAACTTCTTCCCTCGATGACGCTCGGGCCGGGCACGTTCGGCGGATCAATTATCAGCGAAAATGTTTCCGCAAAACATATGTTTAATGTGAAGCGCCTGGCTTTTGAAACCCGCCCCATTAATCCGGCATCAGATTCAGGCGGGCAACCCAAATCTCAAACCTCTCCGCCAGAGGCGGATACAATTTTGGCGCAAAATCTCAAAACCAACATTAAACCTGCAATCAGTCATAATCCTCAAACCGCTCATCCAACACCTTCTGCTTCCAAATCGTGGATCGAAGAAATTGAAGAGCGTATTCGCTTAAAGGCGGGCAATATTTCGGTTATGCCGAAACAGACGGAATCATCCGCTACTCCGACTTCAACAGGACCTCTGGGTTCAGGTATTTCTGAGGAGGATGTTGAGAGGATAATGAAGGAGTTTTCGAAAAGATAGCCACACCTTTCCGCATCCTGCCTCTTACAATTCGGAATGGAAAATACATCCCAGCCGTCTTTTATTTTGTTTGAATTTAATTTTTCGAAATGAGATTGTTGAGAAAAGTACTCTTATTTCTTGTACCGATAATACTCATTATCGTTTCGGGTATTTATTACTATGCAGTCAACAATATTCTTCCTTATTCTCCTATTCGCCCACACCGCATCACGAAAAATGAAATTACAAAACTGTATTCGCAAGGCATAAATCCTGCAATGCTTGGTTTACGCTATTCGCAATTTAATATTACAGTTGAAGATTCAATTCCCCTTAAAGGATGGTATGTTTTTGCAACAACGGATACTTCCTTTGGAACGTTAATCCTTCTTCATGGCATTGCAAGCTGTAAAGAATCAAACCTTGGGTTCGCCGATACTCTTGCACACCTCGGCTACAACTCCATACTTTTTGACCTTCGGGCTCATGGTGAAAGCGGCGGAATTAATTGCACGTTTGGATATTATGAAAAAAAAGATATTGCCGCATACATCGATTCAACATTAACCAGATATGACGATGTCTTGCCTATCGGTATTTATGGAAATTCCCTAGGATCAGCTATTGCACTCCAAGCTCTTGAACTCGATAAAAGACTTTCGTGCGGCATTGTTGAGAGCCCTTTCGCAAACCTTAGGGATATCGTATATGATTATTGGGTGAGAATGTCGGGCATTCCGCTGAGATTTATTTCCAATCAAGCTCTTACAAATTCTGAGCGCATTGCTCACTTTGTTGCTGATAGCGTAAATCCAGCTAAATCTGCAAAACAAATATTCCAACCGGTACTAGTAATTCACGGAGAAAAAGATATTCATGTTTCCGTTGAATATGGTAAGCGTGTTTACAAAAATCTCCCTTCCCCCGCCAAGGAATGGTATTCGATTTCCGATGCTGACCATTATAACATTAGGAAGGTTGCAGGTCCAATATACATGAAAACAATACAAGAGTTTTTGATGAAGTATCTTCGAAAACAAATATGATACTTTGTTTCAATGAGATATGAGCCTTAAAAAACTCCCCCGCTCATTCTACCTCCGCCCCACAATCACAGTTGCCAAAGATCTGCTCGGCAAATATCTCGTCAGAAAAATACGGGGGAAGACACTCGTAGGAAAGATTGTCGAAGTTGAAGCCTATCTCGGCTCAAAAGACCCCGCAAGTCATGCTTATCGCGGCATGACAAAGCGCAACGAGGTGATGTTCCGGAAGGGCGGACATCTCTATGTGTATTTTACATACGGAATGCATTATTGCGCAAATGTGGTCACTGAAGACGAGGGTACCGGCCATGCGGTGCTGCTGAGAGCGGTTGAGCCGATCCAGGGCATTGAGGTGATGGCAAAGAATAGACAGATTTCCACTGATTTCACAGAAAAGATGCAGATTGCAGATAACGCTGATTTGTGTAATCTGACCAACGGGCCGGCGAAACTGTGTGAGGCGCTGGGAATCGCAAGAAAAGAAAACGGCACTGATTTATGCAGTGTAACGATTTACATAGCCGGACATAAATCTGAGATTCAACCTCTTATTATATCCACCACAAGAATTGGTATTCGTGTTGGGACGGATAAAAAGTGGAGGTTCAACGTGAAAGGAAATTCTTTTGTCTCCAAAAGATCAGTTGGCTCTACTTCTTAAGGAATTTCTGCTTCCTTTATCATCTTTTCCCACAATTCCCGAACATGTAATGTCTCAACCCACAGTTTCAGATAACTGAAATCCAGTATTTCATGTTGTACCTCATACACCCTCAAAGCATCCGTAAAATGCTTTTGGCTCCCCCCGGATTCCTTTGCCCATTTTAATTTTGCGAGAACGGTATCCTCCGGAGTTGTTACACTGACTTTCATTCCAAAAAGTTCTTCAGTTTTACGCCGCAAAAATCGTGATTGATCAAAAGATTCGTCGGTTAATATCCAACAATCAATTTTATCACCTTCTGAGGAATCAATGATGTTAAACATGCCCTTTTGATCAATCGCCGATAGAATACTGCTTTCCTCAACATAAAACCTGGGAGAGGGAAATGCATCAATCAATTTTTTTGACGATGAACCTGAAAGAGCAACAACGACATCAATATCATGTGTCGACCGGGGTTCGCCGTACAAGCTCGATACAAGAGAGCCGGTAAGCATATAAGGAATACCCTGCTTGTCGAACAGCCCGACAATGCTTGCTAATAATTTCTGTTGTGACATTTATCGAGCCGTTTGCGGAGAAGATCCTGAAATTCGGAAACCGAAAGATGTGCGAAACGTTTACGAAGGCCCTGAACAAACAAATCCCGTGAAAACTGAGACAACTCAAAAGACTTGAGCAGTCGTTGCTCGGGAGACATTCTCCTGAGAATATTGATATACAGGCGGTGATTTGGACGTTGTTTGGGATTCATAGTGATGATTGGCAATTATACTTTTTTGTGGTGTGAAAACCAAATCAGTGCGGAACACGGTGGTGGCTCAATTTCAGAAACGGAAGATTATCTTCCGTTTCTGCCACCGGATTGCAATGTCAAATCCAAAATGAACCAGTACCCGGAACACGGTACAGGCCCGGTTTGACATTCCAGATCCTTCGCCTCCGCTCAGGATCAACGCAATCATTGCAGAAATGAATGGTATTGTTCAAGTGAGGAGACCACCCAGGTCACAAGTACCCACGTCATGGATATGAAAAATAAATGCCCCGGCCGGCTTATGCTGTTCGACCAGGGCATTGCTATCGCCTTCACTAATCCACCAATTACTGACAGGCGAAAGGAGTTACTTTAACAATACCATCTTCCGCACGTTGCTGTAAATCCTCGAGGGATCCTCAACACCTACAGCTTCTATCCTGTAAAAATACATTCCGGAAGTCATTGAACCCGCATCCCATTCCACGGATTCGTATCCGGCATCCCGTATCCCGTTTACCAGTGTATTCACTTCCTGACCGAGTACATTGTAAATCTTCAAAGTGACAAAACTACTTACCGGTAACTGATAACTAATAACTGTTGCCGGATTAAACGGATTCGGATAGTTCTGTCCCAGATAAAATTCTTTTGGAAGCGGTGCTTTAGAAATATCAGACGGTGCCGGTGGCGGCTCTTCATTCGTCTCTGCAATTGTGATTGGATAGGTTTTACTCCTACCTTTCGTCGAAGAAAAATAAAGAACTCCGTCTTGATTGACTTTGACCCAGTACCCGCGACCGGAATAAATTGTGTCGGTTGCACTATATCCTCTGGAGTATTTCCAGAATTGCGACGTGATCATGTCCGGCACCGATGACGTAATATCTCCGACCGGCACAGGAATACTCATCGACCCGATCAGATTCCAGCCGGCCACCACCCCGATTGAGTCATCTTCCACCGGCAATCCGACCATACTTGCAAGCTGGGTGCCATCAAACTTCAGCCAATACCCCCGGTGATGATCCAGCGTGTCGCACTGGAAATACGCACCATTAAAATATTGCGCGGTGGAAACCGCACTTGGAAAAAGCGCGGCCGCGCAATAATCATCCACATGCAGCGGGACGGATACCAGATTCCATCTGTCGTTCAAGAGAATTGAAACCACCATCCTCAAATCCGGATTTATGATTTCCTCAGCGGGCTCACTCATGATGCCGGCTAAATCTACTGCCTCAACCCGCAATCTGTATTCCTTGTTTGCCGTTAGGTGGGGAATAACACAAGACGGGGCCGACCGTGTAAAGACCGTATCGAAACTTGAGTCGACCGCGTGAAGTGATATTCTGTAGTGAGAAAAATCGGGCACAGTGGAATTGTCCCATTGGGCAAGAACAGTACTGTCGATAACGACAAATTGAGCCTGCAATCCCTGAACCGGCGGCGGCGGCTGATCGAGCGTTAACAGCATCGCCAGTCCGGCCTGAATGATCTCGCGGGCATAGGGTACATCCATATACTGCAGAAGGTCGTTCGCGGTGTGGTAGTACGGACTGAAATCACGCTCAGAGCAATACGTAACATGCATTCCTTGCTGATAAAAACTCCAGCTGTCGCTCGCGCTCCTGTAACTTGTCGTGAAGACCGGTGTTAACGTGGTGTACGTCTGGGCCATAGCGGCATGAAGATTTGAAAACTCCTCGCTCCCCAGATATGTTACGATATTGAAGTCCCTGTCGGGCTGTGCCTGATTCCTGTTGCCGATCATATCATAATTCTGCATAACGACGACGTGGCGCGACGAATCGCCGGAAGCCTTGGCGGCATAGTCATACGCGCCCAGCAGTCCCGCTTCCTCCGCCGCAAATCCGATAAAGCGAAGTGTTACCGCGGGACTGTAATTCGCGAGTTTCAGCACGCGTGCCATTTCGATCGCCGCTGAAAGCCCCGACGCATTATCGTCGGCGCCTGGTGCCGCGTCAGGAATGGATGAGTACGAGTCGAGATGGCCACCGATAATGATCTCCCTCTCGGGATACAATGATCCCGGAATTGTCGCAATGACGTTCTTTTGAGTCGTACCAGAATACCCAAAAAGGTCCAGAGCAACATCCGAAATTCCGTTTGCGGCAAACCGGTCAAAAATCCACTGTGATACTGAGTCGCGATTTGAACTCAGGCAGTGTCTCGTTCCAAACGCCTGCAACCCGGCGATTGTGGATGCTATTGCCGAATCCGAAACCTGCGAGACGATATTGGCGATAACGTCATTCTGCGCAAAGCTTTGCACTGTTCGAGGAACCATCGTCTCGGTTTCACGCAAGAGAATCGGCGTACGGGCGACAGGCGCGCATGTAAATCCGTCCCGGCGGAGTTGTTCGAATGATTCAGCCGATCCTTTGACAAGGTACATGTCTCCGGTAGTAAACAGAACCGCCCCATCATAGATGTTCTGAGATAGGTTTTTTGCAGGTTCACCGCGTGAGCTTACAACGGCATATTCCTCCGACACGGGTGACGCATCCACAATCTGTACAGGAATATTCTGTGAAGCGATGGTTTGCATCCCGGTTATATCAATTCCAGTAAAAAGGTATTGATCCAATCGTTGGTAAATTCGAAATTGAAGTTTCGTTTCTGCATCCATCTTTTGGTAATCAATGTTTTTGATGATTACCAGAGATTGATCGGCGGCGTTGATGGGTTGTCCGTTAGCCCGGATAATAAAAAGGAGTGTGAGAAGAGCGAGGGAAATAAAGAGAACAACACATTTTGTTGTCATATGGTTTATCCTCCTTACCTGAAAGCGTAAGTACATTTTCGAAAAAGTATGGTCAGACTTCTAGATAAAGAGGCAATAACTGTACCGAGATTGCTTGATGAGGAATGCTAAGTTTTGAATTGGAATGAAAGGAACAAAGAGGAGAATAATCTCATGTTGTTTTGCAACTGAGAGTTTTCACTCACACGGATATCAGGATTGAAAAAATGAAAGAGGAGTTGTGTACCGAAAAATCTGATTTAATATGCGTCGCAGGTTTATTTTTTTATCCGAGATTCAATTCCGCTCTCAAAAACTCTCCAGTATACGAACCTTTGCTTTTCGCCGCCTCTTCCGGAGTTCCCTCAACAATAATTTTTCCGCCGCCTTTGCCACCTTCGGGGCCGAGGTCGATAATCCAGTCGGCTGTTTTGATGACGTCAAGATTATGTTCGATGACAACGACGGTATTGCCTTTATCGACAAGCTGATTGAGAACGTTCAGCAGCATGCGAATGTCTTCGAAATGAAGGCCGGTTGTGGGTTCATCCAGAATGTAGAGAGTATTCCCCGTTCCGATTTTGGAAAGTTCAGTTGAAAGCTTCACGCGTTGTGCCTCGCCGCCCGAAAGCGTTGTAGCCTGTTGACCAAGCCGTATGTACCCTAATCCGACATCATACAGCGTCTCCAGTTTCCGGTGAATGCGCGGAATATCTTTGAAAAATGTGACCGCTTCTTCGACAGTCATGTTTAACACATCGGCAATCGACTTTCCCTTAAAAAGAATTTCAAGTGTTTCGCGGTTATAGCGTTTTCCCTTACAGACTTCACAAAGGACATAAACATCGGGGAGAAAGTTCATTTCAATCTTGCGGACGCCGTCGCCTTCACACTCTTCACAGCGGCCACCCTTCACATTAAAGCTAAAACGCCCGACCTGATACCCGCGGATTTTCGCTTCCGGAAGTTGTGCGAACATATCGCGGATAAACGTGAAGAGTCCGGTGTATGTTGCAGGATTAGAACGCGGCGTTCTTCCGATTGGAGATTGGTCAATATCAATGACCTTATCGATATGCTCAATACCGTCTACAGACGAATAGGGGAGCGGAACATCTTTTGACTGGTAGAATTTTCTTGCCAGTATCCTATAAAGCGTCTCGGAAATGAGACTTGACTTTCCGGAGCCGCTCACTCCCGTAATCGCGACAAACTTTCCCAGGGGAATTTTCAGATGCACAGACTGCAAGTTATTGCCTTTGGCACCTTTGAGACTGAGGAAGTTACCGTTTCCTTCGCGACGTGTTGGAGGGGTTTGAATTTGCTTTTTTCCGGACAGATAGAGACCCGTTATTGAAATAGATTCCGTTGTATGTCCATTGGTTTTGAGTTTGGTGTTTTGAGTTTTGAGTTTTTGTCCTTTGAAATCTGCGGGTATACCCACCTTCACCACATAGCCCCCGTGCTCACCTGCACCGGGGCCAAGGTCAACAACAAAATCGGCTGACTCGATCATCTCTTTATCGTGTTCCACTACAATGACAGTATTGCCGAGATCTCTTAATTCCTTCAAGCTCCGGATCAGCTTCATGTTATCGCGTTGATGAAGTCCGATGCTTGGTTCGTCAAGAATATAGAGAACACCGACAAGCTGAGACCCGATTTGTGTTGCGAGACGGATCCTTTGTGCTTCACCACCGGAGAGCGTCCGCGCGGAACGATCAAGTGAGAGATAATCCAGCCCGACATTGAGCAAAAATCTTAGCCGCTGGGTGATTTCCTTCAATACCTGTTCAGCTATTTCCAGCTGACGGGAAGTAAGGTTGAGTGAACTGAAAAACCTGTCAGCATCCGTAATCGATAATTTTACCACATCATGAATATTCACCGAAGAGTTGGTTTTCGCATCGGTAATTTTGATGGCAAGGCTTTCTTTTCTCAGCCTTCCGCCGTTGCACTCCTGACACACTTTGGTGTTCATGAATGATTCCACCCAGCTCCGTATTCCTTCGGACGCTGTTTCATCGAAGTAATGTTTCAGCATATCTATGATGCCGCCGAAACGATGCTTATAAATGACCGTCCTGCCGCTCGAGTATGTATACGGCATCGGAATTTTTTCATCGCCGGAGCCGTTCAGAAGAATATCCCGGTGTACCTTGGATAAATTCTTTATCGGTGTATCAAGACCGAAGTCGAACTGCTTCGCGACGGCTTTTACCTGACTCCAGAGCCAGGTATCCCGCGGCTTTCCGAGAGGAGCAAGACCTTCCTGATTAATCGAAAGCGACTCGTCGGGAATGATTAATTGCATGTCGAATTCTTTCGTCTCACCCAGTCCTCCGCACGACTGGCATGACCCATAGGGTGAGTTGAATGAAAAAGAATTCGGCGCCGGTTCATCGTAACTGATACCACAATACAAGCAGGCCAGATGCTGGCTGAAAAGCTGGTCTGCTTTTTTATCCTTTCCTCCACTGTTTCCGGTGTCGTTGACGATCACCAAACCTGAGCCCATTCTCAGTCCTGTCTCAATCGACTCAGCAATCCGCGAACGCATATCCTGCTTGACGACTACGCGATCAACGACGATTTCAATATCGTGGACTTTATACCTGTCGGCCTGCAGACCTTTCTTAATCTCAAGCACTTCACCGTCTATCCGGACACGGAGAAACCCGTCTTTCGCGATTTGTTCAAAGAGTTCACGATAATGGCCTTTGCGACCGCGAATTACAGGAGCAAGTATCTGGAGCTTGGAATCCTTGGGATATGCCATGACGGCATCGATGATCTGATCGAGCGCTTGCCGCTGCACCGGGCGGCCGCAATTATAGCAATGCTGGGTGCCAACCCTGGCAAAAAGGAGGCGGAGGTAATCGTAAATTTCAGTTACAGTTCCTACTGTTGAGCGGGGGTTGTTCGAGACTGTTTTTTGCTCAATTGAGATGGCAGGGCTCAGTCCTTCGATTTTATCGACATCAGGGCGTTCCATCAGTCCCAAAAACTGACGCGCATACGCGGAAAGGCTTTCGACATAGCGTCGCTGACCTTCGGCGTAAATGGTGTCAAAAGCGAGGCTTGATTTGCCGGAACCGGAGAGTCCGGTTATGACAATGAGTTTTTCACGCGGCATCTCCACATCGATATTCTTCAGATTATGGACGCGGGCGCCGGTGACAACAAGTTTTTCAGTTTCCAAAATTCGTAATCTTTATAGGGAGTAACAGGGGTTAGGAATAGCAATACAGCCGGAAATTTTTGTGGAATCAAAATATCAAATGCAAGAGAGAAATGCAATTTGTTGTTCTCCGTCACGGGTGGTATTGATTTTTGAGCTTTCCTCTTTACTTTTGGGAAGTTCCTCGCAGCCAGTAAACAGATTCACGTTAGCAACAGGCAGGCTTTTATGTTGGAAGAAGTTTTAAAGAGTGTATTGCCGATACTGTTTTTCTTCGTCGGCGCAGTCCTCGCGCTTGGGGTATCGCTCATGATGGAAAAGTACCGGAAATGAAGGATTGGGGGCTCTTTTTGGCTCCGCCTACAGCCACTTATTCCGTCTGAAGATCCAGAGCATCCCTACGCCCACAACGACCATGAACAGCGTAGCGATTTCAACACCGAAATCCCACTCCGAAAGCGGCAGTTCCCTGAAGTTCATCCCAAAAAATCCGGTAATAAAGCTCAGCGGCAGAAAAATCGTCGAAATAATGGTAAGCACTTTCATTATTTGATTAAGCCGGTTCGACGTCACTGAAAGATAGGCTTCCAGCAAGCCTGCAACCATGTCGCGGTACGATTCAGTCAAATCGCTGATTCTCACCAGGTGATCATACACATTCCTGTAATAGACCATTTCTTCTTTGGTAATGAGGGAAAATTCACCCCTCGATAATCTGTAGAGCATTTCGCGTTGATACACCGCAACACGGCGGATCGTCATGATCGTTTTTTTAAGCCCGAGAATCCGGGCCATGCTTCGCTGGGTCGGTGACTTGAACACCTCATCTTCCAGTTCATCAATAATGGTGTCCAGCTTATCCAATACAGGATTGTAGGAATCAACAACGCCGTCAATAATAAGATGAAACAGGTAATCAGGGCCGCGCTTGGGCATATGAGGATTTTTCACGCATAACTGCTTTGCGGTTTCTATTGGCGGAAGCGGTTTATAATGGTGGGTGATCAGCCATTGCTTGGAAATGAAGGCACTGAGCTGTGTCGTGTGAATATCAAAGAGCCTTCGTGAGGCAGGCGCGGATTCAAGCTGTTGGTGGTCAAGAGGATTAAACACGACAAAGAGGTACTCTCCAAACTCTTCGACTTTCGGCAAGTGACTGGAATTTTTTCTTTCCCGCTGTGTATCTTCGATTGCCAGCGGATGGATTCCAAACATGGAAACCAACACCGTTTCTTCTTCTGCCTCTGTGGGATTTTCCATATCGACCCATACAATCCCCTGAGGCTGCTGTAAATGCTGGTACAAATCTTTCAGTGTCAGCGTTTCAATAGCATCACGATAATACCGTAAAACAGTAACCATACACCCTCATAAGATTTTATTCTGTCGTATGCAGGGGTTAAGGTAAAGAGTATAACGGCTAAAATCAAATAATCGAAGGAACCCGTGCTGTTCTATGTTTACGGGAACACCCTTCGCCTCCGCTCAGGGTGACTCCCACCATCATGGCAAGCCCCGCAGAGCGGGACATCATGATGAGACTTACGACATTTCTCAGCAGGAGAGGATTGAAAAACTACCACCTGAAACAGATGCGCCCGCATCCAACAGGAGGCGGGCGCATTGCGATACTTTGAGCTTACTATAGTGAGAGCATTACTCGCGTCTGTGCGACTCAGCTGTCAGTTTTCGTATCTGAATATCCGCGTTTACCGTTTCAAGTGTAATTGTTTCCCCGCCGCCGTTGAGCAGGTATGTTCCTGTAATTGAGCGGTCGTCATCATCGGCGGTATTTCCTTCCCCTTTAAAGTCAGATCGTATTCTGTAATCATCTTGTTGATATTTCCAGCTTCCCTGAACGCGAATCCTCGCCTGTATTGTTGCTTTCGCGTTTGGCGCGACATAGAGCCTGATTTCTCCGCTTGCGGTGGAGAGTTTACTTCTTCCTTTACCGCCTGGTGTAAGCTCAGCAGTGATATCTCCCCCGGCTGTTCTCGCTTCAACACTGCCGGTAATATTGAATAAGTGGAGATTGCCGCCGGCTGTCTTCGCCGTTACCGTTCCGCTCGCGCTGGCAAGTTCAATATCGCCGCCGGCAGTATTCATCTGGACACTGCCCGAGACCTTACCGACATCGATATTGCCGCCGGAGGTGCTGATATCGGCATCGCCACCAACATCACCAATAATAACATCACCGCCGGAAGTTTTTGCCCAGAGTGTTTTCTTCACATTATCGATAGAAATATTACCGCCGGACGTACTAAGCTTTGCCTGGCCGCTTACCGTACCTGCTTTTATGTCACCGCCGGATGTGCGCATGACCAAATTTCCATCTACATTCCCCACCCTGACATCACCGCCGGACGTATTGATGTCTACCAAACCGGTTACATTCATCAGTGTAATGTCTCCCGCGGAAGTAGTTGCACGTACTTCACCGGTCACCGCAGATTGAAACTCTACATATCCGGCCGATGTTTTCAAATCAAAATCAAATTGCGAGGGAACATTAATTTCGAACCGGATATTATTTGACCAACCCCACCGGGAATAATTATTGTTCCAATCCGACCTGTTCCGGATCCGCACGGTATTGCCGCTTGATGACATTTTCAGGTCTTCCATATCTTCATCGTCTATACCACGAACCTTCACCAGCACTTCATTCTTTTCCCACGGGACAATTCGTATATCACCGCCGCCAACCGACATTTCCAGCATGCCGCCTTTGTTGACCGAGAAAGATTTGGTTTTGACCATGTCCTGTTCGTTGTCTTTTTGTACGGCGCCTCCAGCAGTAGTAATGCAAAGCAATCCGACAATTAACCTCAGTGCGTATTTCATTGACGATTCTCCTCTATGACAGATTTTGCCCGAAGGCGTATATAGTTATTATTATCCGACATCATTTTTTCACGTAACACGTTTAAAAAATCCTGGTCCGGCTGTTGGGCACCGGTCTTCACCGAATCGAGATAGTTAATTGCTGCAATACGAATGCCCGGGTTGTCATCGTGTTTCAGGACAAAAAGAAACGCCCCTTTGATTTCACCGTCCATCGGGAAGGTTCTTAACGCATTCAATGCCTCGGACCGTACGCCGGGATTCTGATCTGATTGCATGGCTGTAATCAGCGCGTGCTTTATTTCACGATCAGGCGCATCCATCCTCGACGCAACCGCATTGATTGATGCCAGTCTGACGCCGGCGTTCTGTTCATTCAGAATCGCGTGCGTGAGCACCCGCTGTATCTGTGCGTCGTTGATATTTCCTTTCATACGCACCGGTTTCACGGCATCAAACGCAAATTCAATTTCCCCATTGGATGGTTCGGAATTGATAAAGCGTACGTTCGTAATTCTGGTGTCACCCGGTATCGCCTCGGAACTTTGCGCAATAGTCTTCACCGGCGTTGATACCGGTTCAGAAGGCCTGCTGAACAGACCGAGAACGATACCGATAATAAACACAGATACTCCCGACAAAATTACTTTGAAGGGAGAAAGAAACGCGGGTTCCAGAATATCCCCGAACCATTCACGCACAGAACGGCGTTGAGGAACCGACCGTAACGTTCCCGACAACGTTTCTCTGGCGTCGCGGAATGCCTGTTCTGTCGCGACGGCCGGAGTAAACTCATTCAAAACACCGTGGAACTTTTTCAGAGACGACAGTTCCGACCGGCATTCACCGCACGAACGCAGATGTTCCTGAAGCAACGACACTTCATTACCTTCCAGTTCATCATACAGAAACAACTGGAGCCATTCTTTATACTGTTGATGATCCATCGTAACTCTCCTTATTCTTCAATTAACTCTCTTAATTCACCCCGGAGCCGTTGTGTGGCAGTAAAGAGATACCGCTTCACGGTTCCCTCTGTGCATTTCATCATGGATGCGATTTCACGTAGCTTGTACCCCTGGTAATGTTTAAGAGTAAACACCAGTTTTTGCTGGGGTGAAAGGACCCCCAGTGCAAACTCCACTCTCGAGGAAATCTCCGACGCGTGTGCCTGTTCATCGGGTGAAACGACATATGTTTGAATTGTATTCATCGTATCTGTTTCGAAATCTTCGTTATGACCAACCACCGAACTATTCCGCTTTTTCCGCTGTGTCTGGTGCGTGAGGCATACATTTGTTGTCACCCGGTACAGCCAAGTTGAAAACTCGCTTTGCATTCTGAAATTTTTAAGTCCCTTATAGACTCTCAGAAAAACTTCCTGATAGATATCCTTCGCGTCATCCGAACAACTGACATAGCGTGATGCTATCGAAAACACCTGCTTGTCATACCGGTGAACAAGCTGTTCAAACGCGTTCACATCCCCCTGACGGGCGTATGTTATTAATTCATGGTCGTTAAAGGCCATCCAAATTCCCGGGAATTTAACTTATTGTACTTATTAGACTACGGACAGGAAAAATAGTTGCGGGTAAAATGTACAAGAAGAAAATCAATAAAGGAAACGTTTAAAACATCCTCCTTAAGTCAAATTTATACAAAAAAGAACGGGCTCTCAGAGCCCGTTCTTTGAAACCGGTTACCGTTGTTCTTTCACTTAGATTTTCCCATCAGGATTTCGTACAGGGCTGTCCGTGATTTTTCTCCGCCAATGGTACCGAGATAAAAGATCGCCTCGCGACGGAGCTCATAATCATCATTGTTTCTCGCAACGGTTGAGAGAAAATCTACCGCATTGTCATTTCCTACTTCCGCTATCGCGTAAAAAATCCTGCGCTTCTGTTCCGGACGCGACTTGGGTGTCGCATTAAAAAGATCAATCAGCACTGCCACAGATTTATTCTTGTCTTTGGAATTATAGCTTATATAATCGATGGCATAGCTTTGCATATTCTGACTGGTATCCTTTTTTGCGATTTCGGTATAAATTGACATGACATCGTACTTCTTGTATCCCGAAACGATATCGAGAGCGGCATACCGCAACCGTTCTTTTTGTCTGGTATCCAGCGCGACTTCTTTAAGCGCGAGAAATGATTTTTCATCCTGCTTCGCATCGCCAATGGCATACAAAGCATCAAGTTTCAGTCGCGTCTCCGGATCGACTTCTTCGTCAAACAATAATGAACCGGCAACAGCGCTGGGCATAGGAGCAAAGGGTATATTCGGGATTTTCGGCATTGTTACGGCAAGCCTGCCGAGTTTTCCTTTCAATACGCGAAGATCCCGTGCAGTTGCACGCGGGGCGGTCACAGTTACCGCTTCCGATGAATCATCGGTAAATGTGTAGGCGTAACCATCCGATCCAAGAATAACAGCCTCACCCGCATTCTTCGGGTTGACCCAAATAACATCCGCGCGCAGCTGGTCAACATCCGCAACGGCGTCATCATAATAAGAGCTTTTGGGATTCTCTTTGATAAATTTTGTATACGCGTCAATCGCCTTTTTCTTGTCAATATGTTTCAACGCATACGCCGACCAATACTCGGCATCGTCGCGATACTCACTCTTCGGATACGACGAGATAACTTTGGAAAACTTTTCTCTCGCGTCGCTCCATTGCTCCTGAAGAATAAGATTGTACCCCTCTTTATATTTCGCATAGGCAGGATCATCCTGGTTATCAAACAGGTTATCTTCCTCCGCGAGCGTCAATCCACTTAATGAGGCAATATATGTTGGCCTGGGAGTTAACGATACCGTGGCATGAGATATTGCCGTAACTTTCGGTTTGACGGTAAACGTGTACGCCGGTTTAGCTGTTCGCACCGTTTGCTGTGCAAACGAGAAAGAATGCAATAGAACAAGAAGAACAACGACTGCAATATTGGATTTCATGAAAAACTCCTTTAAAAAGTATTTTTTTCGATAAGAGATGAAGAATCGTACCGGGCCTCCGCCATACGAATCTTGAATAATAAATTTTCCTGGTGGATACCGCCGCGGAGCATTTCCACATCCGGCACATCGTGCTGTTCTTCCAGATTGGCAAGCTCGACAAGGATTTTATTCAGATCATCAATGAGCCGCGCCGATCTTCTGTCGATATTTTGCGTTTGCAGAAACCGCGCCTCTTTGACAAGCGAACGCGAAGTTTGTTGTTCGAAGCTCAGATCAATCGGATGGCCGGCCTCTGTTTTCATATTGGAAAGTCCCACCAGCAATATTTTGGACTTTCTGAAATAATTCCCCAACCGTGCATTTGTATTCACAACAGGCGTCGCCTTTTCGATCGCAGGAGTCTCTTCATGTGTCAGCCGGGCAAACTCTTCCTGCCGCGGCGCCGGAGTCATTACCTTCCACAACACTACTACACAAACTATGACAGCACATGCGGTACCGGCGGCAATGACCGTTCCTCTGTTAAAGATAACATATGACTGAATCCTGTCCCACAATGAGCCAACGGATAATTTTTTGCTGTTGGACATCCGCCGGATTTTTTCATCCACATTAACAGAAAATCTCTGCCAGTATTCCTCAGACCGGAACGCGCTTGGCAATGTCGCAGGTTTACCTATCAGCTGTATCGATGCTTTAATTTCTTTGAGATCATCGGAGCACCGGCTGCACGCGGATAAATGCGTTTCAACTTCGGCACAATCAGAAGAACCAAGGTCTCCGAGACAATACTCATAAAGTTTATTATTTATCTCAGAATGTACACTCATAGCTTTACTCGTGTATATAGTCCAACAAAGTTTTCATTTTCTTGAGTCCGCGGTGAAGGTGTGTTTTCACCGTTCCTTCCGAACATTGCAGTATTGTGCTTACCTGGCGTGTTGAGAGCCCGTTAATATGCCGCAGGATCACTGTGGCGCGCTGCAATGTCGGTAATTCGTGCAGAGCGCGTTCAATATGCTCGTGCATTTCCGCCCCGTGCGAAACCTCATGCGCGGCAGAGCCGAGGACAGCGTCATTTATTTCAACTTCCCTCTTTACCCTTGATTTCCTTTGACGGATTTTATTGAGAGACAAATTCATCACAATGCGATATAACCATGTACTGAACTCAGCATCTCCGCGAAATGAAGCGACCGACCGGTAAATTCTCACAAATGCTTCCTGGGCAACATCTTCCGCATCATCATGATTGTTGACAAAACCGAAGGCAATATTATACGCCTGTTTCATATACTGTTCAACGAGCAGACGGAATGCGCCGCTGCGCCCTTCTTTGACTTGAAGTATCAATTGCTGCTCATCAGGCGCAGCCATTCAGGGTACCCTTTTGTACAATTTTAATGATTAGACAGCAGGAGAAGCTCATCGGTTGACATACCGAATGAATTTTAGAAGAAATAAAAAAAGAGGGTTACAAACTCCACCAATAGGAGAATTTCGCTAAAATAACGTTATCCATGGGAAGTTTAAAGGCATCGGATATATTATCCGAAAAATTTCTGTGATATATACTGTTATATCCGTACCTCGCTTGTGTCCATACCAGATAGACAGTACTTCCCGGAAGATATTCCCAACGGAAGACGAGGTTCGCGTTCAGTATTTTTTCGTTAAAATCAGGGTTTGCCGCCGCCTTATCATGAGCATACTGCACAAGTTCACCCGACGGCCCGAGTTCTTTAAAATTCTCATACTGCCCCTTGACAAGAAACACCTGTGTGAAGAACTGCAGGCTTACCGCCCTCGTGAATGTAATTGTCCCACGAAGCGAAAAATCATACTGATCAATATCACGATCTCCGAATAAGTTATAACCATTTGCTGTGTAAAAAAAGAGCGGCCACGATTCTTCACTTCTGGTTGACGCAAGCGTCAATGACGGAACAAGCTCAATCCAACTGTTGGGACGCACAATACATTCCAATGAAGAATAAAATGTTATCATCCCCTGCGTATTGTTCATCAGCCCGGTATGAACTGTGCCGGTCAGTGTCTGGCGCGGATCGGTTTGCAATGTAGCTGTAAAATTATTTCCCTCCGGGCGACGATACAAACCGATCATCCCACGGTTTTCATCGTCGTATGCAGGAAGATTTCTTGTGTAATTGAGAACGAGCGTCCAGAAATTCCTGAATTCCCATGAAGGCTCGAACTCCAGTTGTTTGACTGTAGCGGCGCCATTCCAATTCCATCTGTATGTTGACTGCAAGGTCAAAGCATACCGCCTGACCGGTTCGTCCGCACGGTCTTCTTTGTATGAGAGTTGGGTGTATCCACCATGTTCATTCGGCTGATTGTAAAATCCCAGGTCATTGATATAAAAGTTATTGGATGAAAAATCGTAAAAGGTGAATCCCAGCCAATGTTCATCCTCGAGCCTTCCGAGGCCAAATCGTCCGGTTGATCCTGAAAATTTTGCGCCTGACTGACTTCTAAAATCTGAGCCGGCCAGATATCCGTCAAAACCAAACGTGCCATCGGCAAATCTTGTATTCCAATCAACACCGCCGGCAAGGACCGGCGTGTAAAAATCTTTAAATGTCCCGGTCGCCATCACGCCAACAACGGCATTTTCGGATACATCCTGCTGCAGGCGCACAATATTATAACTGGCCCGCGGTTCAAACAGGACAGGTGGTTTCCGGTTTCCAAAAAGATCCTCTTCAATTCCTTCTTCTTTCTGAGTCAGTGCAGTCAGTACCCCAACCGATAAACCATCACTTGTTTTTCCGGTTAACTTTCCCGCACCGAGTATGGTGGTGGTCTGAGGTTTTTCGGCGTAATAGTAGCCCCACGTTACGGGAGGAGCTTCAGGGCTTTTTCCGATACGCCGGGAATAAAAGAGCCGCAGCTGACGATTGTCAAAAATATTCCCGAACGAAAAAATCTGAGAGCCCTCCAGGAAAAAAGGCCTCTTCTCCGGATAAAATGTTTCAAATACGGTGAGGTTAAGGATAGCCTGATCCACTTCCACCTGTCCAAAGTCAGGATTGACTGCCATATCGAACGTGAAATTTCTTGTAATCCCATACTTGATATCCACACCGGCTGTGGCACTATACTCGCCCTTCGTAGGAAATGGAGGAGATTGAGAAAGATACTTCGCTCGGGAAACCTGATACGGCATGATTTCGAGATGGCGCGACGGAAGAATATTCGTCATACCGGAAAGATTTCCCATATTCGATACAGAGGAAATCGTCCCGGGCGGCGCCTGGTTTCGCGGAACCATCACCCACTCATCAGTTTCTTTTTTGCGCGCGATGTATCTGCGGAAGTTAATCCCCCACACATACTCTCCCGATTCCTCGGTAAAACGGAGCGCGCTGTACGGAATGGTAAACTCGGCCGTCCATCCGTTATCCACCACTCTCGCGTCGAATCTCCAGACGGCATCCCATTGTAAATCATACACTAAGCCGTCCTGAGATAAAATGCCGTCTGATTGTACGCCTGAAACCGAACCACTGAAAAGAAACGCTGTGCTATGATCGTGATATGAGTCGATAATTACTGAGACCCGGTCGGCTTGCGTCGATCTGTCGCGGCGTGTTAACTGGTGAACGATATCTCCCGGAGATGAATCGTAACAATGTACTCCAACATACAGCGCGTCATCATCATAGAGAATACGGACGGATGTTTGTTCTGTCGGCTGCGCGCCTTCTTCCGGGTCAAACTGGAGAAAGCCGGTTACCGGGACGGCATTATTCCACACTTCGTCATTAAGAAATCCGTCATTATGCGGCGCAACCGGAGCGCGCGCGGCAACAATGTTCTTCGGGGATATACCTCCGTAGAGAACATTGCAAAGTACCGCAGTAAAAAAAATGTAAAAAAAGATTCGGATAATATTGTTCCCGGAAAGAATTGATTTCAACTTACGATTTGAAAAAGAAAAATGCAAAACAGAGTACCCGTCACCCAAATGTTTGCATTTCATTTCAATTATGAGGAAATTAGACGCCATGAAGAGTGCCGATACTATCAATGCCGCCATAGAACGACCGGCAGACATCAAGGCGATGTTCAACGCCATTGCCCCCACCTACGATACTCTTAACCATGTTCTGAGTTTCGGACTTGACATGCGGTGGAGAAAACGGGCAATACGGTTACTTACAGAAAAAAAAGGTGGCACAATTCTCGATATCGCCGCCGGCAGCGGAGATTTTTCACTTGATGCAATGGCGCTCAATCCGGAACGGATTATCGCAACGGATTTTGCCACAGAAATGCTGCATGTTTTCCGGAGCAAACTGGACAACCAGCCTCATCCGTTGCCCATCGATCTGCTTGCCTGTGATGCCACGAATCTTCCCTTCCGGGATGAATCGTTTGATGTCACCATGGTAGCATTCGGCATCAGGAACTTTGCCGACAGATTCAGGTCATTGCAGGAGATGAGGCGTGTTTTGAAACCGGGAGGCATTGCGGTCATCCTTGAATTATCCGAACCGCGCACACCGGTTATTTCACAATGTTACACAATATATTCAGTGGCAATTTTACCTTTTCTTGGCAGGATTATTTCACGACACGCATCCGCATACAAATACCTTCCAACGTCTATCGCAAATTTTCCCATACCGGAAGAATTTCTTTCTCTGATGCAACGGGCCGGCTTCGCTCGCATGGAATCACATACGCTGACATTCGGAACGGCGACGATATATCTGGGGCACAAGTAAGCAAGTCCGACCTACTTCCATAAGAATGTCCTACGAAAGTGCGTCGGTCGTAAATAGTGCCACCGCCTCAACATGATCAGTGTGCGGAAACATGTCCACCGGCTGCACCTTCTCGACTTTATATCCGGCATCCGCAAGCAGGCGAGCATCCCTCGCCTGTGTTGCCGGGTTACAGCTCACATAGACTATTCGTTTCGGCGACAGTTTAACAATCTGTTCAACCACTTTCGCGTGCATACCGCTGCGCGGAGGATCGGTAACAATAACATCCGGTTTCGGATGTTCCGTCAGCCACTGACTTTCCTTTGTCAGCCGGTCTTTCAAATCACCCTGCAGAAAATAGCAATTACTTACTCTGTTGCGTTCAGCGTTGCGTTCAGCATCACGAACCGAACTTTCGACAGACTCGATCCCAATCACCCGTTCCGCATGCTCAGAAAGATAAATTGCGATTGTCCCGGTACCGCTGTATAAATCATACAATACTTCGCCGCGCTGAAGAGCGGCATATTCTTTGACAATATTGTACAAATTTTCCGCCTGAAGTGTATTGGTCTGAAAAAACGAATTTGCCGAAATATGAAATGTATATTGGCCCAGCGTTTCTTTTATATACCCCGGGCCATGATACACTTTTTCCTGTTCACCGACAGCCACCATCGATCTCCGGGCGGTGATATTATTTATCACCGTGGTAATCCCGGGAAATTGCCGCAGAAGAAGTTTGGTGAGGTTTTGCATTGCCTCAGGCCAATCGTTTGTTGTTACAAGATTGACCATAATCTCGCCGGTATGTTTCGCTTCGCGGATCACCAGATGGCGGAGGTATCCTTCCTGTGTCTCGGTCGAATAGACCTTCAGGTCCCACACACGGCAAATTTCACGGATGGTGTTGAGAATACGATTACTGATTTCAGACTGGAGCCAGCATTCTTCAATATCAACTACTTTATCATATCGCTGAGGAACATGAAGTCCTAGCGCTACTTCAGGACCGAATTCCTCTTTCCTTTGCATTTCCTCGTTCGTCAGCCACCGCTGACTTGAAAAGGTGAATTCCATCTTATTCCTGTAATAAAACGGATTTGAGTTTCCGAGGACGGGAAGAATGTTCGGACTTTCAAAGCCGCCAATGCGTATCCAGGAATCGACGACAAACTGGTGTTTATGATGAAGCTGCGCTTCATAGGAAAGATTTTGCCACTTACATCCCCCGCATACACCAAAATGTTTACACTTCGGTTCGACCCGGACTGATGACGGCTGAAGAATTTCCATGGCGCGCGCTTCTGCGTAATTTTTCTTCAGCTTCCAGATGCGCGCCTGCACCGTATCTCCGGGCACTGCGTTCTCAACAAAAAACACCATACCGTCCTTTCGCGCAACGGACTTACCGTCACCCGAAAGACGTTCAACAGAAAGCACTATGTCTTCACCTTTTTGCATTGCACCGTCAATATAGTAATTATTTTCTCAACTATTAAGCGGCACACACATTTTCAGATAATCATGTCTTAAATGATTAAATATCGCATTTCTCTTCATCAGTCAATTTAGTATATTCATCAGCATCATAAATACATTTTCATGATACTACAATGAACATAGTGCAATAGTATGGGAAGCGTTCGGCATTTTCACCGGGAGGATATTCCGCAGGTCATCGAACTGAATACCAGGCTTTTTCCCGGCAGTTCAACATTAACCAAAGAGCGTCAGGAAGAGATTTTCAACCAGATCTGTTTCCATAATCCATGGTTTGACGAGGAAATTTCATCACTTGTGTATGAGGATGATAACGGAAAGATTACTGGATTTCTCGGCGTTATTCCGCGACACATGCACTTGAACGGACGAACAATCCGTATGGCTGTCAGCCAGCACCTGATGGTAGATAATGTTACATTCGGCAGCCTGCAGTTGCTGAAGGCCCTGTTTTCCGGACCGCAGGATGTTACCATGACCGATATGTCGGTTGATGTCGTCAAAAAGCTGTGGGAGCGATTAGGCGGTCTTCCGTCATACCTTCACAGCATATACTGGATCCGGCCGTTGCGTCCCGCAAGTGCGGCATTTTCTTATTTCCTCGGTCACACACGTAAAGGGAACGGCTCTCCGCTCGATCTCATTGCTACGGGGTTTGATACACTTACGCGGAATTTTTCAAAAAGTCCGTTCCGGGTTCCGGATCCGGTTACTTCAGATGAACCGATGAATGTCGACCAATTCCTTCAATGCGTTTCTGCCGAATCGAGCCAATTTCTCTTACGGCCGAATTATACTGCCGAGTCAGCTCAGTGGTTATTTTCAGTCCTTGAACGGGAAGAACGATTTGGCAGGCTTCAGCGGAAAATTGTACGTGATGGCGACGGAAACTTACTGGGATGGTACATCTACAATCTCCAACCGTACGGGCGGAGTGAAGTATTACAAATCGGCGCCGCCCCTCAAACCATCACCGGCGTTATCCGCCACCTGATGTATGATGCATGGAACAACGAGTCAATTGAAATTGCCGGAAGACTCGACCCACGCTTCATGAAAGAATTCTCCGATCATCATTTCCTCTTCAATCCGGCAAAGAACTGGATGCTTATTCACTCCGGCGACAAGGAAATTTCCAATGCCATCCTTACCGGCAATGCGTTCCTTACACGGCTGGAAGGGGACCTCTGGTTTTTCTAGGCTCCGGCGTGGGCCAGGCGTTTTATTTTTCCGCCGGCTGATTTGGGGAGGGACTCTACAAATTCTACTGCCTGCGGCAATTTGTATTCTTCAAGGTGTTTGCGGCAATGTTCCCTGACAGTTTCAGCATTTAACTCACACCCCTTTTTCAACACAAGCTCAGCCCGTATTGCCTGACCGAGAAGATTATCAGGCACACCCATCACTCGTACTTCCTGCACTTCTTCCAACCGGTAGATGACATCTTCTACTTCAAGCGGGCTGACTTTCATTCCTTTGCATTTGATCACTTCATCAACGCGCGCGACAAAGTAGAAAAACCCATCCTCATCCATTGTGAAGAGATCACCGCTGTATAACGCTTTCGCGCCAACATGTTTATTGTACCGCAACACTTTTTCGGTATTCTCCGGATCATTCCAATACCCGTTCATGAGGTTCGGGCCAAACACCACCAGCTCCCCTGTTTCACCGGCTGACAACTGTCTCCCCTCTGCATTTTCTATCCAAAGCTGGACATTATGCATCCCCTTTCCTACCGACGTTGGACGGCGCCCGATCTCTTCCGGCGGCAAATATGTCGTGCGCAAACATTCCGTCAATCCGTGCATAAGAAAAATCTGAGCCGTCGGAAACATGTTTTGTAGTTTGGGAATAAAACTCGGCGGCATGGCCGCCGCCGCGTTGGTAATGTATCGAAGTGAAGAGAAATCCTCTTTATTAAGCCGGGTAAATTGAGTCAGAATGGAAAACACCGTGGGCACACCGGCAAACCCCGTTATCTTTTCCTCTTTGATGCGTTTGATGATTTCGTACGGGAAGCCGAAACCTTTTTCCAATACGAGAGTGCCTCCGCTCTTAAATGTTACCAGCAGCTGCAACAATCCGTAACCAATCGACAACGGAAGAAATTGCAGAATAACATCATCGGGTGCATGATGAAGATAGGAAGTAACGGATGTGACAACCGCATCCACATTCCTGTGTGTGAGAGTTGCCCCCTTCGGTCTCCCGGTTGAGCCGGATGTATAAATTATTGCCGCAAGGTCATTATACCTGACAACTTTTTTGGGAAGCGTGCATTCTGCGGCTATAATAGATTCAAACGACTTTCCGGGATAATCCGGTAATTCATTGCCGGCAAAGACCATCCCGGGCGGATTCGCACATTTGCCCAATGCCTCCCGGACGACCTGAAATTTGTTCGAAGCACAGACGAAGAAGCTCGCCGAGCAATGTTCGACAAGGAAGCCAACGCGCTCCGCCGGTGTCTGCGGATTAATCGCGACAATACATCCCCCCGCCTGCCAGACCCCAAACATCGTTACTACCGTTTCAGGGGAATTATCAAGACAGAGGGCAACGCGGTCGCCGGTCCGCAAGCCTTCGGCGATGAGAAAATTCGCAAATGCATTCGAAGCCGCGGCAAGCTCTCTATACGTTTGCCGCCTGCCACCGCAGATTAATCCGATTTTTTCCGGGGCTATCTGCGCTGAGGCCTGAAGATATTGCCCGAGGACCACGGTATTCACCGCTAATTTTGATTAAGTTTGCGCGCTATGAATGATTTTATTTTCTCCACCGAATCGAAATTTTCCGCCACAAGTTCTTCATCCTTAAACTTCAGACTGAACGTTGTCTCCAGAAACGCTATCAGCTCAAGAACTCCGGTCGAATCCAGCACACCCGAGCCGAGAAGAGATGTATACTCCTCCACTTTTTTGTTCTTATCAAAAAGGAAGTTCTTCGCGATAAACTCGCTGACGGTGGTCCCTATTTTTTCTTCTGACATATATGTTATTCTATTCTGTAAATGAAAAATCCTGTACAGTATCCATCATGGTTGAAAACTCAATATCACGCGCGCTCCCGCCGATACTGTTTTCGATCATCTGATCGAACAATAATTGCGTCGACAGTATCCCCACCAGCGCCATATTATCCGTATTGCTATAGGTGCACTCGCGCGCGCCGCTTTTGGCGCGTTCAATACTCTTACTCAGCAGATTTTGGGCGGAAGAAACATCAAATACTCCGCTTTCGGTGAGTTTTTTTTCAGAGAACATATCATACACATATTCCGGAACATCGCCGGAGGTAAAACTAATCGCGTCGGGGGCACGATAGGGTTGCTTCTTCCTCTCAATAATCGCCGGCGGCACGACTTCTTCCGCGACACGTTTGAGAATATACTTTTCGTTGAGCCCGATAAGCTTATACTCTGCAGGAAGCGCGTTGCAAAAATTCATCACACTGATATCAAGAAACGGGAACCGTCCTTCCACGGAGTTGCCGAGAAGCATCCTATCTCCCTGGGAGGAAATCAGGTAACCGGAAAGCAGCGTTCTTATTTCAAGATATTGCGCCTGCGAAAGAGTATCCCACGACACAAACGATACCGGCAGATCATCCAGCACATCCGGCGCAGGACGAGAGGCAAGGGATTGTTTCATTTCGGCCGAAAAGAATTTCTTTATCGCGGAAGTCGTTGACCACCGCGGTTCGTGAGAGAATCCGGGCATCCCCGCGCGGTCAAGTCCGGCTTTCCAAAACGCGGTTGCCATTCCTCTTGCCTGCTGCGGAGAGCGCGACAGGTAAGGATAGACACGCTCGAATAATTTCGGCCGGATGAGTGAATCGGGTTGCCGCGACATAAATTCCCTAATCTTCGCTTCCCGAAAGATATCATACCCAGCGAGCATTTCATCGGCTCCCTCCCCCGTCAACACAACTTTACAGCCCGCGTCATGAGCAAGGCGAGATAGCAGGAAAAGCGGCGCCGGAGCTGTCCGCAATATTGGCCGTTCAGCATGGAATATGACATCGGGGAATACCGCGCCAATATCCTTTTTTGTCACAACAAACTCTTCGTGCCTGCTGCCGAGTTTCGATGCCATCATCCGCTGGTATCCGGTTTCATCAAACTCTGCATCCTCAAACCTGATGGAAAATGTCCTGAAATCTCCTCTCGATACGGTCCTGCCCATCCAGGCTATAAGTGAGCTGTCAATACCGCCTGAGAGATAACTCCCTACCGGCACATCCGATCGAAGTGTGCGGAGCTCTGTTGCTTTCATCAGAAGATCCGACAAACGTTCTTTGGCCTCATTCACAGAATGAGAACATTGTTTTGAAGCATTTGCTTCCGGGTATTCCGGTTCCCAGAAAACCTTTTGACTCCACGTCCCGTCACTTCTATATACTCTCATCGATCCGGGCCGAATCTCTTCGATGCCTTCAAAGACCGATTGAGGTGCAACAGACGTCCAATACGTAAACGTCTGGGCTAATCCCTTCGAACTGAATGCACGATGCACCGAAGCATCCGCAAATATCGCTTTCACTTCACTCGCGAATATAATTTTATCGGCACGTTGATACACAAATAAGGGACAAATACCGACCGGATCACGGGAGAGAAGTAATTCCTTCTTCTTCGCATTCCAGAGAGCAATTGCCCACTGTCCGTTAAAACGGTTGAAGCACTTCTCGCCCCATTCTTCGTACGCATGGAGAATGACTTCGGTATCTGATTCCGTTCTGAAGGAGTGCCCGATACTTTTGAGTTCTTTTTTCAGTTCGACAAAATTAAATATCTCCCCGTTAAAAACAATCCAGAGTGATTTCTTCTCATTAGACATCGGCTGCTGACCGCTTTTTATATCCACAATGGAAAGCCGGGCATGACCAAGCGCGGCGTACATATCGCGGTACACGCCAAACTCATCAGGTCCGCGATGCCGGAGAGCGGACACCATAGACTTCACCAACTCAACCGACGGGGGATGATAATGATGACCTGTATGTATAACGCCTGCAATTCCGCACATATACCAATTATCTATTCATGAAGCCTAAGTTCTTCGACCGGTTCGACAAGAAGCGGGGACATGTGAAGATATTTTGTTCCCCTGCGTTTTAACTCGATATCTTTGTAAACACGTTCGACCTGTTCAGCCGTACTCCCGATCGCCGCGGCGACATCCGCTGAACAAATTCCGTGATTATGAGCGTACAGACAGAGGTCCATTTTGTCATACGGGAGCGCGAAGTAGAACTCCTCCTGCGTCTGCGTCAGCGAGTAGGTATCGGTTGTTGGCGGACGCGTACAGATTTCGTAAGGAATACCGAGCGCGCGGGCGAGCGCATACACCTGGGTTTTATACAAATGAGCAATAGGTTTAAAATCCGCACTGCCGTCGCCGTTTTTCACAAAAAACCCCTGGTCATACTCAAGCCGGTTGGGCGTTCCGCAGACCGCGTAATTCAACCGGTCGGCATGATAGTATTCGGTTGCCTTGCGGGTCCGCTGTTTCATGTTGGTGCATGCCACCAACTGCAGGTAGGCCGCAACAGGCATCCTCTCCGTCCGTTGTTCTCCCGAGGGAGACTGCACGGTGAGCCGCAGAATGTTCAGGCGATTATGCTCAAAGATTGACGGGATAGTGATTTTTGATTTCCAGTTGTCATCATACTGCGGGAAAACATTTCTGATTGCCTCCAATTGATACTTGTAACAGCCGGCGCTTTCGAGTATCGGCGCGATATCGACTGTAATTGTCTGAATGCCGAGCTGTCCGGCGAGTTTCTTCGCGAGCCGCAGTGACTCCGGTGACGAATCGCGTTCAGGCATAAAGATGCCGAACACATGCTCACTTCCCAGAGCACGAACACACAGCGCGGCACAGACAGAGCTATCAATACCTCCCGACATGCCGATGACCGCGCCGCGACGCCTGAGCATTTCAACAACCTGTATTCTAATTGAAGAAGTTATTGAAATAAGTACATCGTCAGCATCGATGTTCAGAACCTCTTTTGAAAAGGCCATGAAAAAATATTCAGGGATTTGTGAAATTATTTTTTTCTGATCACAATGTAAGAAAATATTTCATTATCGGTCAGTGATATCTCTCACGAATTTCAATCGATTCAGGAGTTGAAGATAGGAAAATCCGAATTACATCAGGAGGGAAAAACAATTCACGCAAACAGGGATAGCAGGTTACCCACGCGGGGCAACCATGAGGGAAAAAATATTTTCGTTAATCGTTGAGGCCTTCGAGCGGGGGAATACCGAGGCGTGCCGCCTCCCGTTTTAGAACAGGGGCAAGATCACCGAGGCGCGGAAGCCGCCTTCCATTAATAAACATGACAGGTGTCGAGAGTATTTCGTGGGTACCGGCTTCTTTGATCAGGCTTCTGACTCTCCCCTGGTTCTGGATAGACATCATGCACTGCTTCATTTTCGCGGTGTCGATACCGACTTCCCAGGCGATATCAAGAACATTTTTTCCGTTTGGCATCCGCGGCGGGACTTCAAACATCCGGTCATGATATTCCCAGAATTTCCCCTGATCCTGCGCGCAAACGCCGCCTAACGCGGTCCAACAGGAGCCCGGGTGAAGCGTTTGTCCGATATTCGGATTGCAGAATTTATCCAGCGGAAAGCTCCGGTAGTAGACAACAACGCGGTCTCCCCAGAGCTGAAAATTCTGTTTAAAATTCTGCGCTACCTGTTTGCACCATGGACAGAGGAAATCAGAATACAGCATAATCTTTATCGGCGCGCCAGGTGAACCCATAAACGGAATTCCTGCCGTATCGAATTGAGCAACTTCGTTTTCCAGATACTCCTCGTATGCCAGTTCTGTCATACGCGCGTCGAGTGTCTCAGGGTCGCGGTACGAAAGAGCAAAATTTAACGCGAGAACCGCTACGCCAATCACGATACTGCCAATAATACCCGAAGCAAGGAGCATTTTACCTTCGGATTTCTCTTTCAACGCTTTTATTTTGTGTGAAGGAGAAAACGATTTGTGTTTCCAGAGAAGCAGAAGAATGACAAGCGTAACCGCGTAGGTCGAGAGGCAAAGATTGCAGAATGCCGCAAGCACAAACGCCTGAATCGCAAGCAACGCCAGATCAACCAAAAACCCGATTGAAGCTATAGCAAACACGAGCGATGCTACGTGCTCTTTTGATTTCGAATCTCCGGCAAGCGCAAGACCCATGAATAACGCGATGGAAAGATAAAAGAATCCTCCGTAAACAGAAAGAGGAATACCGAACAGCGAAGAATAGTCACTTTTATCGACAGCCTCACAGCCGCCGGTGTTGTCCCCACCGCACATCATTTTTACAAGCGCGTTTTCATGCGCCTGGTTATAATGCTGTAGGAGAAGCAATCCGGAAAGGAACGCGCCGATGAGAGCGAGGATGAGGACGAGAGAGATGGTACGGCTGATCGACATTAAGGAAATTATCTACTAAGAAATTTTCAAGGTAACTTCATTATTACGAATATTCGTTTCATACTGTACTTTCTCTTTAAAGTAACTATGTTACAAAATAAGTTGAGTCTCGCAATTAGTTGTGATA
>CAZFXS010000006.1:0-233660 GCA_964523395.1 uncultured Chlorobiaceae bacterium
TGCACCTCTTTTGTGGCTTCCGTGGCAATAAATAAACGTGTCGCGCCGACACCTTTGGCAATATCGAGAACCTCAACAACATCCTGCAGCAGTAAATCTTTGTCGGCCTGAACGACAATCTGCTGCTCCGGGTCCTGTTTAATAAGAACACCCAGGCGGGGGCCAAGTTGTTGTTTGGGGATAAGTTCATTATTCAGGTAGACCTGGCGTTCTTTTGATAGCGAAACTGCAATTGTTTTCCGCTGAGGGGGCTGCCCTACAGCGGTCTTCGGCAACGTGACATTCATTCCTCTCGTGTTCGCGAAGGAAAACGTTAACAAAAAGAAAATCAACAACTGCATCACAACGTCAGTCAATGATGAGAAGTTAAACGATTCGAGATACTTGTTTCCACCGCCTGACCGGAAATTCACGCTACTGTCTCCTTAGTCCGGATATGAATTTCTTTTTCGCTTTCAGTTGATGACATATGAATTGATTCTTCGATAGCATCAAGAGTATCGCGGGCGATGCGTTCATACGCTGTCGCGACAATCTGAATCCTATTGATGAAATAATTGTATGCCGCCGAAACCGGAATACCGACAACAAGTCCGTACACAGTGGTGATTAACGCTTCCCAAATACCATCAGCTAAGTCGGCAGGCGAAGGCTGTCCAACCGCTGCCGCGACTGCTTGAAACGCAGCCAGTAATCCGGTGACTGTACCAAGAAAACCGAGCATCGGCGCTATACCGGCAACCGAGGCGAGCATTCCCAAATGCCGTTCCAATAGTGTAACCTCTTCTCGTCCCTGGTCTTCCATGGCCTGCCGGACACGGGATGGGCCATGGTGGATTTTCTCGAGACCGGCACCGATGATTCTGCCGACAGGTGATTTTTCCTGGATGCAGATTTCATGTGCAAGCTGGACATTTTTGCTCTCCAGCATCTTCCGCAATTTTAACTGGAAGGCCGAAGAAGGAGCTTTTGCCGAACGGATCGTCAGCCATCGTTCAATCATAATATACACTGCCACGATAGAGCAGAGAAGTATCGGATACATCACTATCCCGCCGCGGTCAAACCATGTTAATAATTCCATCCGTTATTCCTTTGTTGGTTGCTCTGACACTTGTTACAATATCTTTTTGCCGAATGCGGACTGTACCAGCTCTACGGCAAATTCCGCTGATTGGTTGCGGTTATCTACTATCGGATTCACTTCTACCAGTTCAAGAGACGTCATCTTCCTAGACTCGGCTATCATTTCCATAATCAAGTGCGCTTCGCGGTAATCAAGTCCGCCTTTTACCGGTGTACCGACACCGGGCGCATACACAGGATCGACACTGTCGAGGTCAAAACTGATATGCAGAAAATCGACGTTCGCGGCAACTTTCTGAAGCGCTTTCTTCATGATGCGATGCACGCCGTATTTATCAATTTCTTCCATCGTAAAGATGTTCACGCCATACTTGATAATATTTTCCCGTTCGGCCTTGTCGAGATTCCTCAAGCCGATGATGGCAACATTTTCCGGGTCAACTTTCCTGAATGTCCCGGCAACGGCGCGCAACGAGCGCGGACCAAGACCGGCGGAAATAGCAAGCGGCATTCCGTGAATATTACCGGAAGGCGAACTCTCGGGCGTGTTGAAATCACCATGAGCATCTATCCAAAGAACGCCGAGTTTCTTTCTGCGCTTCCGTGCATACGCGGAAATTCCCGCTATCGTTCCAATAGCGATAGAATGATCGCCGCCAAGCACAAGGGGAAAATGTTTATGGGAAACAACATTCATTACTTTGCGGGAAAGGACATTCATTGCGCGGGTAATTTCGGGGAGGTATTTCGCGCGCGGATCTTTAACACGCTGTTCTTCCTGTGTCTTGATCGTCAGGTCACCTTCGTCAATGACTTTGTGGCCGAGTTCCCTCATCCGTTCTCCGATACCGGCGATGCGGATTGCTGAAGGACCCATATCGACACCGCGACGACCCGCGCCAAGATCCATTGGTACACCGATGATGTGAATGGTCATGACAAGTAAAAAGTTAAAATTCAAAAAGTTATAAACTCTGCGTCCTCGGCGCCTCTGCGGTGATATTTTCTTCTGGGCGCTACCTAAGGAGCAGCATCTTTTTTGTTTGAGTAAACGTGCGGGCGTCGTTTACTGCCGTTATTCTATAATAGTACACACCCGAAGGTAAACCGGAAGCATCAAAATGCGCGGATTTCGCGCCTGCCTCCTGGCGTTCATTTACCAGGGTGGTTATTTCCGCCCCTAAGATATTAAAAACTTTGATTGTTACCAAACTTTGTTGAGGTAATTCGTAAAGGATGGTGGTGTTAGGATTGAAAGGATTAGGGTAATTTTTTGAAAGTGTGTAAAATTGAGGAATTTTGGAGGTTTTTTCAGAAACGTCAGTTATTACACCAAATTGAACTCCATTTATTATTGCTCCTGTTAAAACCTCAGAATAGATAAACCCTCCCTTTGCGTACAACCCTAGGCTATCAACAAGCCTTCTGGATTCTTCATCATCTATAGCACCTGGCACAAAATCAATACTAAAAAACCAATGAACTCTTTTCAGACCAAAAAGAGTATCAGAGTCAATGGAATCAATTAAAGACAGAAAAACATTGCTCGTGTCGCACCCACCACGTGGACTGCACCATCCAGGAAATGACGAAATTTTCCGGGGAATAGTACTTGAAAAGTCATAGAGAAGATATTCCTGCTCGTAAATTATATCATAAAAGTAGATTGAATCCCCAGATTTTCTTTGGTATTTATCAAAACTTTCCTGTTCACTTTCCAATATCATATAATGTTGCCCATTTGGCATCAAAGTATCTTTTGCTATTGATACTCGATATGGTGGACCGGTACCCCACGATCTATATTCCCACATATCCCCAATATGCAACGGGTACTCAAAGGATTGAGCAAAGGAAAGACGAACAGCAAGAAAAGAGAACAACAGCAGAACTTTCATGGCCCCTCCGTCACGAAATATTTACGACTCCCACATGTACCGTAACAGTTTAGTGATGGTGTCTTTCATTTCCTTGCGGTGAACCACCGTATCGACAAATCCATGCTCCATCTGGAATTCCGAACGCTGGAACCCTTCCGGCAAATCCTTGCCGATGGTTTGCTTGATAACGCGCGGTCCAGCGAATCCGATAAGCGCATTCGGTTCGGCGAGATTGACGTCGCCGAGCATGGCGTAACTCGCAGTCACGCCGCCGGTCGTAGGATCGGTCATCAATGAAATAAACGGAATACCCTTATCGGAAAGTTGCGCCAGCTTCGCGCTCGTTTTCGCCAGCTGCATCAGCGAGAGCGCGCCTTCCATCATCCGCGCTCCGCCGCTGGAGGAAATAACAATCAGCGGCAGTTTTGACTTCAACGCTTTATCCGCCGCCCGCGCCACTTTTTCACCGACGACCGAGCCCATACTTCCGCCGATAAAACCAAAATCCATGGCGGCGATTGCCACCTTGATACCATTGATCTTACCGATGCCGGTGCGTACCGCGTCGTTCAGTCCTGTTTTGCGCATCGATTCGCGTATACGGTCTTTGTACGGCTTCGTATCCTTGAAATTAATCGGGTCGGTGGACTTCATCTTGCGGTCCATTTCCTTAAAGGACCCTTCGTCAAGCAGAAAAGAAAAATACTGCAGACTGCTTATGCGGAAATGATGGGAACATTTGTGGCAGGTAAACAGCTGGTCCTCAAGCTGTTTACGGTGGATAATTTCACTGCAGTTATCGCATTTTACCCACATCCCGTCGGGGATGTCTTTTTTCTGCGCTTCGGTACTGCTGATACTGACTTTAGAACGCCGGAACCATGCCATCAGATGTGCACCGTTTGTGATGAAGGAATATTCATTGTTGTGTAAAACTCCTTGATGTATTGCGGTTCAAGGGAAACAAGATCGTCCCGCTGACCCTGCTGATATTTTATTTCTCCAAGCCTGGCAATAGACACCGCACTGCACTTACCGGGATGTTGAGGAATAACCTTGAATACTGATACTTCTTTCACCTGGTGTACAGAAGCATAAAATTTTTCCGCACCGTCGCCGATAAGCACAACGCTTTGTTCAGCACGCAATTTCGGAAAAAGCTCGGATATTTTCAATGCGTCGGGCGCAAAAATTTCACTTATTTCTTTCCCATTCCATCTGTATCCCGCATAATACACTTCATCACGCCGGGCGTCTATCATCGGTACAAAGAGTGTCGATGCAGATATCCCACTATCAGCAATTATATTGTACGCCAGGGCTTCAAGTGTTGAAACCGCTACAAGCGGCTTCTGTGATGCGTATGCAAGCCCTTTTGCGACACTGAGACCAATACGAAGTCCCGTAAAAGAACCAGGACCGATGGAGCATGCGACAACATCAATATTTTGCAATCCGAGTTGAGAAGCGTTGAGCACATCATCAACCATGGTGAGAAGTTTTTCTGAATGCGCCTGCGGAGCTTCAATATGGAGTTCAGCTTTTACGTTTCCATTGTCAATGATTGCCACACCGCAAACAGCTGTAGCGGTTTCAATTCCGAGAACCGTCACGCCGTCACCTTGTTCATCTGCTCAATAACGATACGCCGGGAGCTTGCGTCATTTTTGAGTTCCAGGCGTACTTCGTACCGTTGTTCCGGAAGAAGCTCACTGACATTTTCGGCCCATTCAATAAAACATACTCCGTTGCCGTTAAGATACTCTTCAAATCCAATCTCCCGCAACTCGCGAAGCTGTTTCAGCCGGTAAAAATCGAAATGATACGCCGGGAGGTTTTCTCCCCTATATTCATTCACGATGGTAAATGTTGGACTGGAAACGTGTTCCTTTACACCAAGACCGCGGCAGACTCCCTTGATGAATTGTGTCTTGCCTACGCCTAACCCACCAAAAAGTGCCACCACATCGCCGCTTTTCAGCCACGTGGCAAATGCCGCGCCCATGTTTGCCGTTTCCATTTCAGAATGTGAATCAACAACAAGCATGTGCTTAGAGTTTTGGTTCAAGTTTAACAATCGGGAGAATCATTTCTTCCATCGAGATACCGCCGTGCTGGAAACTGTCACGATACTGGTTCGCATATTTATTATAGTCGGTTGGATAGACAAAATAATAATCTTCCTTCGCGATAAGGTAATTGATTGTCGAACCGCGCTTCGGCAGGCGGAAATCTTTCGGGTTTTTTACAAGGATCGCATGGCGGTCATCGGCTTTGAGATTTCTGCCGTACTTGTATCTCAGATTTGTCGATGCTTCCCTGTCGCCAATAACCTTAGTTCCGTGCAGGCTGCGGATGCTTCCATGATCGGTTGTAAGCACGATGGTGATATTTTTCTGTCGCGACAATGTCCTTAACATCCCAAACAACGATGAATGCATGAACCATGTATTTGTCAGTGACCGGTACGCGCCTTCATCCGGAGCAATTTCTTTCAGCAGATCCGAGTCTGACCTGCCATGCGCGAGCATATCGACAAAATTAACGACGACCGCCGTCAACCGGTTTTTGGTGTAGGACAAAATGTTGTTTTCAATACTTCTTCCAAAATCCGCATCAAGAATTTTCACATACTTTGAGTCGGGTTTGAGCTGAATTTTTCTCCGCTCCAGCAAATTATCCATAAACTGGTGTTCGTTCCGGTTGAGACTGTTATCGTCATCTTCCCATTGCGCCCATACATCCGGGAAACGAACTTCAATTTCATCGGGAAATGCCCCGCTGAAAATCGAGTTTCTGGAATACGGTGTTGCTGTCGGCAGAATGGAAAAATAATATTCCTTTGTGACCTCAAAATATTCCCTCAAGACCTGTTCCATGACCATCCACTGGTCAAGCCTGAGGCAATCGATAACGAAAAAGAATACCGACCGGTCATGATTGAGTTCCGGGATAAGATAGCGTTCGATAACATCCACGGAAAGCGTCGGCCGGTTTTTTTGTTCGAGCCAGTTCCTATAATTCCGCTCAATGAATTTTGAAAACTCAACATTACATTCACGGATCTGATCGGTAAGAGTTTGTTTCAATCCCAATTCGGGGTGAAGATCCATTTCCATCGACCAATCGACAAGCCGTGCGGCGATATTCGTCCAGTCGCTGGCGTGAATATTTGCCTGCAGTGCAAGGGAAATTTCGTTAAACTCTTTTATATAGTCACGCGATACCTGCGCGCCGGTAATTTTTTTCCGCTCCAGAAATTTTTTACACGCTAAAAGTACCTGGCTTGGATTCACCGGTTTGGTGAGATAGTCACTGATCTTCACACCGATGGCGTCTTCCATCAAACCTTCATCTTCATTTTTGGTAATCATCACGACGGGAACTTCGGGACGGATGTCTTTGATTTCCGAAAGTGTACGAAGTCCGCCCATACCGGCCATCATTTCATCAAGAAAGACCAGGTCGAACAACCGGTCTTTGACCATTTCAACGGCATCTTCGCCGTTTGTCGCTGTTTCTACCGTGTAGCCTTTTTCAGATAAGAGAAGGATGTGGGGGCGCAGAAGTTCAATTTCATCATCCACCCAAAGTATTTTGCCTTTTGATGCGGTCATAACTGCCATACGTGCTTCCTCGCTGATAAAGTAATCAAATAACGAAAGAGAATCAAAACAACATTAAATGGTGATGTGAATATCGACACCGGCTTCATTTGTCGTATTGCCGATAATGTACGATCCGCCCTCGTCGGGAGCGATGCGGGTGTAGCGATAATACAATCCGGCGCTGACGCGGGTGCTCAGGATATAACGTATGCGGGGTTCAATAGTGGTACGTGTATTGCCATCCAGCGGAGTTCCTTCCTGATTCAGCGAAAGGAGTTCAAGCAGATGCTGGCGTTTGGAATTTTTTGTCCTTGAATATGTAAAGCTGATGTCGATATCGTTGGAAAGATTGAGTCCGAATAACGGCAATGAAAATCCTCTGCGGCTGAAGGAAAGCGTAATTGCCATTTCCTGCGAGAGCGTCTCTACGATATTTTTCGACGAGGCATTCAGGTTCAGATCGTACGATGTGGTAGTGTTATACCGGAGACTGCCGGTCAAATTCCCCTTCATAAATTTCTTGAATGTCGCATCGATTTTCGCCAGCGGTGAAAAACCATAGGTAATGCGTTCGGCATCCGTCTGTTCTTCACCCGTCGGCAGGCCGCGGAAATCCCGGCGGAAACTTGATGTGTAGCCATGTTCGAGCGACATCCGTTCGACAACCGAGCTGATACCCACGATCTTTTCAACACCCGCCCACTGTATCGACCAGTTCGGACGCGGAACATATTGTCCGAATAATTTATTCAGGAATGGCAATGTCTCCAATCCTTTTTCAAACGATTCTGCGATAGCATCATTCGAGGGCGTACCCCCTGCCTGAAGATCATCATACCGTTTTCCCACTTCTTCAAGACTGCTCTTGAATACCTTAAAGAAAAGGACAGGAGGAAGCGAGAAATAAGAACGTTCAATGCTACCAGATCTCGACGTTAGTATTGGTTTAATCGGATCAGGAAAACCAGAGGCATCGGTCTGGTATGACGTCGATTTATTGTATTGCCACCCTACTTTCCAATCAATATTCATTGTTGCGCCTGTCCATAGCGGCCTGTTGGTGCGAAGCGTAATGGTATTCGCTTGCGAGAACTGATCGGTAGTATTTGCTCCTGCAGCCCTTCTGCCACGCACTGTTTTCCACCCGATAAACGGAAAACTTGACGAAGGAGAATACTGCAATGTTCCGCTCGGATCCGAGATAATTCCAAGCTGGTACAACCTCGAGGGGCCGTCTTCAATTCTCGATTCCTGGAACGGCAACCTTCCCCAGAAATTCTTGAATCCGGTTGAACCGATCACGCCCGTATTTGTTACCCTGTTCGACTGTTGAAACGAGATGTTTATCGTTTCGTAATCGAGGAAAGGATATTTAATCACATACCTGGCTACAGTTTTTATTCTGTCGAAAATATTAACAGAGCTTCCGGTTTTTTCAACAGGAACTTCTTCTTCGGGAACTGCCTTTTTTGTGGAATCTGTTGTCGTTTCAGCTTCTCTGTCCCTGTTTCGTTTACCCGCAGGCCGCGGCGGTTCCTTCGGCTCTTCATTCACAACAAACCACGGATCCGTGAGCGCTTTCAATTGCAAGCCGACAGAAAGATTTATCGCGTTATCCCACCCGGCGCTTTTGCCGATATCTCCGGACTGGAACGAATTCTGCCAGCCATAATTTACTGTATATCCGGATTGCAGTGAAACATATTTTGGGATATCGAGGATATTGGGAATTTTCGGTTTTAAGTTCACGCCGACACGCTGACGGTAACTTCTGTCCCGACCGCCCCACAGAATGCTTTTCAAAATCGAGCCGAAATCGCGGCCGACGGAATCATTATCCTGGGGAAGAAGATTCCTGTCAATTGAAAGATTGTAATCTCCGCCAACATTGAGGAGCCCGCCTTCGGTAAGTTTCCATCCGAAGCCAATCGATTTATTGGCGCCGAAGTTACGCGTGTCGCGCGGGAGCGAATTCAGGGCACGTGCCTGTTCATACGTGCGCGACCGCTGTGCGCCGACACCGGCGTTGACATTCGTAAACGGAACATAATAGAGCTTCCAGTCCTTGAACTCTTTCAGCAGGAAAATATCGGCAAACAAACTCTTGAACGGCTGAATAAAGTAATCATTCTGAATGTTAACGCTGTACCCGATATTCAGATTCCATTGCCATGACACGCGAGTAACAATTGAAGGATCGCGGTCATTCGATTTATTGTAATTAAACCTGAACGAAAGCTTATTGAACGTGTCGCGGATATACCACTTCTGCGTCGGGATGCCAATGCGGAAATTGGGGACGGAATATGTATTCTGCACCCGCAATGTTTGCGACTGACGGATAACAGAGTCTGCTGCTTCAGGTCCCCCGCCCTGTGATACCGGGCGTTCACCGGTACGCGCAGCCGCTTCCTCCACCACCACATCGGTGTTGGGAAGGTATTTCGGTTTGACAATATTCTCCGAATGCGAATACGAAAATGGAATCGTCGTTCCCTGCCATTCCTGCGGCAGGAATTTTTCCAGCGTGAAGCTTGTGTTGATCGACCAATTGATGCCTGTGTTCTGGCTTCCGAACCGGTCGACAAGCGAATGGAAGCTTGGATCAGTTTTGGAGTAATTGAACGCGAACGAACCAAAATCCGCAAGCTTAATCTGCGTGTCGAACCGGTACGCAAGGCCCGGTTCGTTATCGACATCCACAAGGCGAAGTTCGTTCACCCAGATTTCACCCACTAGCGGTGTCGAGCTTCCCTGCGGCGAAGGATTGGCAATACCGATAGAAATTTCACGCACCTGGCGCAGTGACGGATTTCCCTGAATACCATACTTCGCGCCGGGAGGGCCATTCTGGACAGAAACCTGGTAAAACCGGTTGAGTGAATCTCTCGCCGCTTTTATAGATGTTAATTCTGCAAACACGATATTAATTTCGTTCAGAGGATCCCATCCGGGACGGACAGGGATCCGGTATTCATAGAAGTTCGACGAATCCGCGCCGAAGCGGATAAATACTTCCGCGTCGTACTGGCTTTCTGAAACGAAGGAAAAAGCCGCGTCGCCATGCACGAACATCTTCATCGACTTATAATTGAAGAGGTCAAGCGGACGGGAAATAAAGCGTTTCACCACCTGGCGCGAGGCTCCCTGTTCTAATCCGAAGAGCTGTAATGCCAGTGATTGTTCATTTCCCTGAATAACCTGGTCGGGCTGTGTGCGATCACGTTCACGTTCAACACCGGGGGGAATTTCATAATTCGGATTGTCTTCATAGTTCACCACGGTCACTTTCATAATCGAATCGTTGTGGATCCGTTCTTCCCACTGGTTTCCGATAAATCCGATTTCGGCGATACGGATATTTACCGAATCTTTAAATCCTGACAGCCAGAGGCGCAACGATTGCACAGACTGCAATACGGAACTTACCGATGCGGCGTTCCCGACAAGCCTGGTTGGCTCCTGAAGCGGAATGCGGTACTGATACCATTTATTGCTCCCGCCGCCGACAATATACGGGTTAGTGTGTTCCAGTGACCCGGTAGAGTCAGTAAGATATGTCTTGTCCAGCGGAATTTCATACTCTATATACTCATCTTCACGGTCGAGATTGTAGTTGGCGTTCAGATCTTCGGTATTTGGGAAAAGACCGGAAGCATCCCCGCCTTCTCTGGCGTTATTTTCAGTCCCGTTACGGTGACTGTAGTCGAGCTGATTTGAAAACGTGTAATTATCACCGGCAGGATCATTTGAATTCACGTCAGGATCATTGAAATTATTTTGAACAAATGTTTGGTACTTGACCTGTTCTTCAGCATCATTCATCATATCAAGCCCGACATCTTCTTCCTGTTTATTCAAAATTCCATTGGGGAGTCCGGTCGGGTTTGACGGAGTTTTTAATAAATCTTCAGAGTTCAGCACGCCATCCGTAATAACATCTTCACTGATTCTGCCAAGATCGATAAATAACCTGCCAGTCCGCAGATTAATACTGTCAGCGCTTGAAGCGCGCATCCATATTTCTATATAGCTGATGTTTTGCTCCAGCAGGCTTCCTGCCGTTGTACCGATATACCGCATGATGCCGTTCCAGTTACGCTTGATGGAATCAGGTTGCAGACGATGCATGGACTGATTCAAATCGGGAGAAAAATTGTAGATACCGCGCCGGCTTGGGAAATAGTCGATGTCAAGTACCTGTACGATATCCTGTCCGGTACGGAAGCTTCTGTTCGGCCAGATCTCACGAATGGTTGCGCTGTTGGGGCGATTGTACCATAGCATACGGGCTTTGGAATATGTCTTGACGGAGTCCGCGATATTTCCCAACGCACTATATAGCGGGGGGCTGGCAGGTGTCCACGATGAAAAGAATACTGTCAACGGAATGGACCTTCGAGCACCTTCAAAGTCATCGATGTACGCGATACTTGCCCCATTATCGCTGAGAACTGTGCTTTTCTTTGTATTCGGATCAGGAAGCATGTACGCCGCTTCACCGCTGAATCTCATGGATGACATCTCACGGGTCCGCATGAACGGCAAAGCATCAATCGCATCGGTCAGGAACGGCAAATCAAATGACGAAGAAATATCCGCGCCCAGGATCATGTTGTTTGTAGGTTCTTCACCTAAACGGACTTTGTCGCTGAGCGTTGCCTGATTCAGGTTCATGAGCGTGAACCCGATATTTGTTTTCGGGAAGAGTGCCAGTTCTCCCCTCGCACCGATTAATGTTTTTGAGGCAAGCTGGAACAAATCATTCTGCTCATACTTCACCTGCACATCCGCGCCGGGGACAAGCGCTTCCGGCTTCCGGATAACGACCTGACCGACAATATAATCGACTGTATAATCGACATTCGGCACGAGCGGCGTCCCGTTATACAACACCTGCACGCTGCCTTCCACAACATTGAACCCAAGGTTATAACTGCTGGTCGCGGAACTTGAGAACTTCACTTTCATTTCATACCTGTTCTTCGTGGTATTGTACGATGCGGCCCGCTGGGTCGTATCATAAATATCCCCGAAGAGCAACGAGTCTGAAATGTTCCCTCCGAAGAAATTACTTAACCCGTCTTCAAACGGCTGAAGATTCGGAAAAATAATTTCCGCCCTGCTCGGATCTACAGTCAGACCCGGAATAAAATCAAAGACACCGTCACTCGATCCCGTATTTTGGCTGTTAAACCTGTCAAGACCAAGCGCTGTAATGAGAGGCTGACCGTTAATAGTATTGACCGGTGGCTGGCCGGGGTAAGTTCTTACAACATCAAATTCAAATCCATCGCTCTTTAAATCTCTCCCTCCCAGCGGGTAGATGTTTTTCATCATCAAATCCCAGGCGGGTTTATAATCAGGATGATTAGAGAGATCCTGCGGTTTAATCAGTTTCAGAAGCAATGTATCGCTCCCCGGAATGCTGTCACCAAAGACGTGGCTTTCGCCGGATCCTAAAATTTTGTATGCAACAGCGATAGCGTGAGCCTGATCGTTATAGGCTGTCAGAATTGAAAGGTGGCCGTCAAATCCTTCCAGATTATATTTGAAATCTTTTCCCGGTTCCAGTTTTATCCATGCACCCGCATGTGAACGACCGGGGCCTGATCTCACTGAAGAGAGTTCACCCGGCAGATAACCGGTTTGATTTATTGAATGCGATGGAAGATCGACATACGCGACAGCATTGACTTTGTTCTGATTTGTGTACGATTCATTGCCGCTGAGGCTTCTATATACTTCAATCTGAATGACTTTATTAATCTGCATTTCCTCGGAGATTTGAGGAACGATTGTCCTGAGCGGTTCCCAAAATTTTCTGTACAGTGTATCAAGGAAAAAATGGGTTTGAGAATATTCGTGAGGAAATATCCTTTTCTCTGACTGCTCTTTTCCGCCTGTGATGGAAATTTCTTTTGACTGGCCCTTCTTCTGGGACAAAAGGGAAGTAAGCGTGAGGGGGCCAGCCTGCATCTTGGCTTTTATGCCAAACAACGCCTGACCGCCGCCAACCAGCGAGGGTGTCTGCAGTGAAACGTTACCGGCTTCGATGCTCTGGATAATTTCATCGTCGTAGCCGGTGTACTTGATCTTCAACTGGTTTTCATATTCGAACGTACGTTCCGTATTCCAGTCGGCAAGGATGTTCAGTTTATCGCCGATCATACCGCTTACGTTGATGCGGACATCCTGCTTGAAGTTCGGCTCATTGCGCACCTGCTCCTGCTGCGTACCCGTTGACTGATCTGACTTCACGCGCCGCAACCCGAAGCGGATATCGACACCGCCAGAAATTTTCAGGTTGATGATATTTTTACCGAAAATACTGAACAAAGGATTCGCAGGAACCGGAATTTCAATATTGGTGAAACTGCTGAGCAGTCCTCCAAGCTCATCACGGTTTTCCTTGAATTGATACGGTGTGGTAAACGAGCGCCAGTTGTTTTGCCGTTCAAACTCGTACCGATAGCGGATATATTCCTCCATCGACATTGTTACCGGAACTTTGACATCGAGCCCGTTGACCGTCTCACGGATAGTAACAAATTGTCCCGCGGAGTCTATTTCCAGCTCACGCTTATATGCCGGGGATTTTGTGCCAAGGTACAGGCTGTACGGGGACCTGACAAAATAAGCGGCAGTGGGTTGGTCAGACCGTGAATGAACAAACTGTTCCGTTCTTGCTGTTGAGTCAAGGTAGACAACCCATGTCGTGTCAATTTCATTTGTGGAATCAGCGCTGGAACGAAGAGAATCGAGACGGACATGAAGCGAGTCAAGCTTCAGCTGAACGGAATCACTCTCAAAAAATTTCTCACGCGCTTCCCTAAGCATGGTTGTATCGGTTGTATCCACGCCAAGTGAGCGGATGTGTATTTTCCAAAGACTGTCAACAAAAAGACTGTCACGGGAAGTAGAGTCCGGAAATAAAACCTGGGAAAAAGAAATTGGGGATGAAGTTCCCGACGCGCGGGTGTAGGTAAACGCGCACCAGAGCGAACCGAGGAACAGCAGATACAGGAAAAAACGCAGATGAGGAAGCGCAACTTTCCCGCATCGGCAGGCGCAAAAGCGAATCACGTCTTGTATATTTATCTTGTTATTAAATAATGATGCAACGAAACTATATTTTCTTTCATTGCACTTTTAAACTGCTACCAAGACTCTATACGGATGACTCCTTTCGCTTCATTAAGTAGGTTTCGCATTTTGGCGGTTACCCTTCGCCAAGAAATCTGCGGAACGTTGCTTCGAAAATGTAGGAAAAACAGAATAGAATTGCAAATTTCAGTTGGTTTCTGTGCGCAGGCGCAAGGCTTGTAAAATCGAAGTTTTGAGGGTATATTCACAAGGAATTATGCGTGTCCACCTGCACATACTGCGCGCCCATATCGGGCCATTCATTTTCTCGCTGGCAACGCTGATGTTTATCTTTTTACTTCAGTTTGTCATGAAATTCGTCGATCAGCTTGTCGGAAAAGGCCTCGGCAGCATGGTCATCAGCGAATTGATTGCACTGAACCTTGCCTGGATGGTTGTCCTGGCAGTACCGATGTCTGTTCTTGTAGCCACTCTCATGGGGTTCGGTTCATTGGCCTCAAACAATGAAATCACCGCCATGAAAGCCAGCGGCATTAGTCTGTACAAAATGATGGCTACCGTGATCATTGCTTCTGTCGGATTGACTTACTTATTGATTTTGTTTAACAACAAAGTTCTGCCGGAAGCGAATCACCGCGCGAAAAATCTGATCATGGATATCCGGCGGATCAAGCCGACACTTGCGATTTCACCCGGATTATTTTCTCAGGAAGTGGCAGGGTACAGTATTCTCGCGCGGAAGACATTCGAACTTTCCAACGACCTTGAAGGCGTCACTATTTATGATTACACCGACCCGTCGTTTAATGTTGTAGTCACTGCTGAAAGAGGCACCGTATCGTTTACGGCTGATTACCGGAAGCTTATCATGGATTTGTACGACGGCGAGATTCATCAGGTGGGTGTCCGTGATATGTCCGCCTACAAAAAAATGAAATATCAGCGCCACAGAATTATTATGGACGCGCAGGGGTTTGAGTTTGAACGATCGGATAATGATGCTCTGGCAAACTCACGCGGTGACCGCGAGCTCAGCGCCGAAACAATGCAATCCATCGTCGATAGTCTTGAAGAATCAAACCAAATGGCTATTGACCGTACACTTGACTCAAATCCCAAAGCACCTTCGTTTGGTTCACGTACGCCATACGCTGTGAAAGACAGTTCCGATTTCCACCTTACCGCACTGATTATGGCACTCAACAAAGAACGTGCGATTCTCCATGCTATTGAAAATCAAAGCATGATTATTGATATGAACCGCCACCAGATCAACAGTTATCTTGTCGAGATCCACAAGAAATACTCTATTCCGGTTGCGTGCATTATCTTTGTCTTTATCGGAGCTCCTCTCGGCATTATCGCGCGGAGGGGAACATTTGGCGTAGGGGCATCATTAAGCCTCGGCTTTTTCCTCTTGTATTGGGCGTCCCTCATCGGCGGTGAAAAGCTTGCCGATCGCGGTATCATCGAGCCATGGCTTGGCATGTGGATGGCGAATATTGTCCTGGGTATTCTCGGGATGTATTTAACTGTCCGGACCGCAAAAGAAACTCCCGCCCTCGACATCTCCCGTCTGCAAAAACTTATTCCTTCGTCATGGAGATCTGCAAATCTGTCTTTAACTTCCGAATCAAAGTAACGTTATGACGAGAATTGACCGGTACGTGGTAAAACAATTTATTATCACGGCACTGTTTGCGTTGATCGCGTTCACTGTTATTTTTGTTGTCATCGACTTAATGGAAAACCTTGACAATTTCATTGACCGCAACGCCTCCGCAACAATTATCACCACTTATTACATTTATTTTACTCCGGAAATCATCAAGCTGATGCTTCCGGTGGCAATGCTGCTGTCGGCTTTGTTTACCACCGGCAGACTTTCGACGATGAACGAACTGGCGGCAATGAAAGCCAGCGGCATGAGCCTCTACCGCTTCATGATACCGCTCTTATTATTTTCCCTTATGGTCAGCGGAATTTCAATTTATTTCAACGGATGGATTGTCCCGTATGCCAATCAAAAAAAGCTTACCATCGGCAGAATGTACTTTCAGCGGAATATCGAATACGTTTCAAAGAGTAATATTTTCATGCAGGATACTGAGACACGCATTCTTTCCATAGGCATTTTTGATGACTCCCGGAATTCGGCTCAATTCATCAGCATCCAGGATTTTGACAACAACGACCGGACGAAACTTGTCCAGCGATATGATGCGGTTGAAATGAAATGGATTGACTCGACAACATCATGGATATTGACGAACGGCACTCACAGAACATTCAGTGAAAGCGGAGAACACATTTCGAAGTTTACGTCTCTCCCTTTTCCCGGACTGCATTTCACGCCGCTCGATATTAAAAAGAAACAGCAAAAGCCGGATGAGATGGATTACAACGACCTCAAGGATTTTATTGATAATCAGCAGCGGGCGGGACAGGATACATCGAGATGGCTGGTAGATTTTTACGGCAAGATCGCGTTCCCTTTTTCGAATTTTATCGTGGTGTTGTTCGGCATTCCGTTTTCATCAATCAAACGGAGAAGCGGTCTCGGTGTGGAGTTTGGTATTTCGGTCGCGGTCTGTTTTCTTTATATGATTTTTTTGAAAATCAGCCAGGCATTCGGCTATAACGGCGACCTGGATCCGTTACTGACGGCATGGCTTGCCAATATCATCTTTTTCATCGCCGGCATATACAACTTGTGGCGGGTACCGAAGTAGTTGGCAATTCCTCCCGTTCATTTCTGCAAGTACCCCCTCAATACTCAAAACTCATACTTGATGTTCGCCTGGGTTAACGGCACATACCCATAAAGCGTAGGCGCCATCCTCATCCGCAGTTCTGCATGAAGCGCTTTGTTATAGCGGGTTGCTGACCAGAACGCATCTGCCGCACTTAATATATGGTTAATCACCGCAACACTGACGAAGGTACTCGCTACATCATAATTATTATTCGCTTCCGCCCGCATTTTCGCGTATTCAAAAAACCGGGCTGACGTACTGCGGATCGGAAGATAATTTTCGAGCGGGCTTCCGGGATCAGAATCGTCCCACCCCCTGCTGAATTGCTCGTATTTACCGATCAGTTCGTAATACTGCTGTTCGGCGTAATAGGGTAAAGCATGTGTGTAGCCGTTGGAAGCGATATCGCGCTCGAGCTTATTGAGTTCTCCCCACGCGACGCAGTCAAAAGGTGGACCACACGGATCTTCCGGGTCATATCCGTTGGGAAAAACCAAATCATAATATTCATCTCTCGGAGTTTGAATATCTGGATTCAATGAACCGAGGTGGTCTATAGTCCATGCCGCGTATCGTTCAGCGCTCCAGTGAAGATTTGCAAAATTTTTATATCTCGTGGTCTGATCATCTCCCTTTTGATCGTAGAGATACGCCATCAGCCAGAATCCGGCTTCCGCGGCCATGAAGACTGCACCTTTCAGATAATTTTCCGTGTAGATTTCCCCGGTACCCGGAACAATCAGCGACATTCCGGCAGCCAACCATGGCGACTTTTCACCTTTTTCAACTGGTTCTGTTAACTCCTGAAGAACCGGTGCCGGGCCAGTGGAAAACCCTGTTACATTTGAAGCTCCGAAAAAATCAACCTGCCTGTTTCCGGTCAGGTAAAGAGACGGTTTCTCTCCCGCACCCGCCTGCACACAAAAAATCAGGACAGCAATGGTAAAAAACCAAAGGTGTTTCATAGATTGTTCCTTCCTGTCAGTCAAAATCAAATCCAAAAAGAATACCGAAATGAAAATTCCATTCTTTGCCGTAGGTAACAGTTGTACCGTCATTTTCAATATAACGGTTAAATTGATCAAATCCATACGTTGCGTTGAAAAAAACGCGCGTCGGATAGGAATAATACGAAAACGCTTCGAGCCTGAGTTCGACACCGGCATCGCGCCTGAATTTTTTCCCTGAAAGCCCGCCGCCTGTCCATGCCGCACCGACATCTCCGTAAAAAGCGGCATACAGCTTATCAAAATACAACTGCATCACGCGCATATCAATATTTTCAAATAACGGAAAACGGTATGTAACATTCGCAAGAGCGTATTCATTGCCGCCCAGCGAATAGAATGGATACCCTTTCATCCCGGCAAGGCCACCGATATAGAAATCAAAAAAATCATCCACAGCAGGACCAAAAATCGTTCCTCCGCGAAATTGCGTGGTAAGCGTATGTTTTCCCCACGGCAATCTTCGGGCTTCTCGCCAATTGATATCAATTTTATGAAAGTTCGGGTGTTCATATAAATGAACAAGTTCACCGCCGCTCACAGTATCTTTTGGATTAAATTTATTGAATTCATGATCGTAGCGTATTTTAAACTTCCTGCCGACAGGATTAATTTCCTGCGTTCTCGATGGCGCAATGCCGTTAAAATTCAATGTTAATGAAATATCGTTCCCCACCAAATAGAGTACATCGGTCGCGCCGACAAGCACCTGCGCCTCAGGGAGATAAAAGGAACTGAGTGAGGCAGTGTACCTGCTGTGCGCGTAGCGTAATTCAAGTTCAAGAGCTTCGGTTAAAATTTTTTGCTTGAACGCGACATCAAACTCGAGAAGATTATAGGAAATGCCGACCGGAATGGTATCTAACGGGAGAGGGATATACGAATCAGTTTTACGCGTGATATTGTATGCTTCTAATGACATTGCGGGTTCAAGCCCGAGTTGATACAGGCCGGGAATTTTTCCGCGGAAATCGAAATTGAAAAAGACATCCCGTTCCCCCTTTCGGTTCATTGCAGCTCCGGCAAAGAAACCGTAATGCTCGAGCACGTCGTACGAAAACGCATACAAGCCCGGCTTAATAACATCGATACCTTTATTCTTCGGATTATAGTTATCGACGCGTAAAAACGGCACCAACGTCAGACTGGTGGCAATGTTTTTGTATTTGGTATCAGTGAACTCCGGAAGTTTTGTATCATCATACTGTTTCAGCGAAGCCCAATCAACGTTTTTATCCTGGCTGCCGGAACCATTTGTGGAAATAACCGGAACTGCTTGTTCGATTGGCCGGGGAACCTTTTCATACTCCGGCGGCTGTTGAAGCGGAGACAGGTTGACCATGTTCAGCTTGTAACCTGTTGATGTGTAATTCGCAAACGCGATGTTTCCATCCGCATTTACTGCCGGCATAAACGCTCCGCCGAGAACATTCGTTGCTTGTTCGGTCTGGCCTGTCGCGATTGTATATTGATACAGATTAAAAATGCCTGTCCGGTTTGACGCGAAAAGAATTTTCGAACCATCTGCGATATACGTGCCATTCCGCTCATCATCGGGAGTTGCTATGATAAATGTAACGTCAGCTCCGTCTACGGAAATTGTTGCAAGGTCCCTTCCATCTTTAACGGAATAATCAAATAAAATCGATTTCCCGTCCGGTGACCATTTAGGATTATAAATCTGTTCTCCCTGCGAGTAATTTGTCAGGCGCTTCATGTTTCTGCCGTCAATATCCATAACGAATAGATTCAACGTTCCATCTGATCCCGCAACATACAATATGGATTTCCCATCGGGAGAAACTGAGGGGGTATTCGCGCGGCGGCCATGCGTAATCTGCGTTTCCTCTTTTTTATCAAGATCATAATAATAGAGGTCAAGATAATTGGACCAGTGTTCATTGTCGCGGCTATGTTTGGCATAATAAATGCGTTTCCCGTCCGGTGTCCAGGAAATATTAGAGCGAACTCCCGGCTGAAGCAGTTCTTCTTTCTTCGACGCAATATCATAGAGATACAAACCGCACTGGAAGAAATAATCGCCTTCCTTATTGCTGATGTAGGCGATTTTCTTTCCGTCGGGAGAGAACGCGGGATAGAAATTCGCAAAACCAACACCGGCGATTTGCTCGCCTGCGACCATGTTTTCTTTTATGGGAGCGACACGTTGTTCGTAGTCGTTTTTAAGATACTCTTTCCACTCATCATAGAGGTCTTTTCCGTTTTTTCCAACCGCGCGTTCTATTGCGGCATCTATCGTCAGCACAGAAAAGGAAGAAAGCTGTCGTGATATTTCCGGTATAGCGGCGTCGCCATATTTTTCGCTGATATACCTGGCGAATGCAAACCCGGCGTTATACGATGATTCATTTCCCAAACTTGTTTTGCCAAATACCGACATCTCATTCCAGCTGAGCATGTTGCCATCGAGAGCATACATTCTCAGGATCATATCCCGATGCGCATCCCAGGAATCGTACTGCAATTCTTTACGGTTTAACTGCGCGACACCTTCGGCAAACCAGCTTGGAACGACAAACCCCGAAATGGGATACGAGACAATGGTATTGGGATACCCGTAGAGAACATCAGTGCGGCGTTCAGATTCATACCCGAGCCATTGAAGATAGATTCCGGGAATCTTCCTCCCGAATTTCATCGAAGTCTGAATCTGAATGATATGCGTAAATTCGTGCGTCAGCACATTACGCAGCCAGTTGTGCGTCCCGCGCAAATCGGTGTCAAGCGACGACGCCCAGATTTCAATCTTGTTATCATAGAAGTACGCCGCACCGTTCGAATAATCATCATAATCTTTAATGATAAAACTCACCTTACCGTCCGGTTCATGATTATACAGAGAAGTGATCGGACCGTAGATTTCCTCAGCGATTTTTGCCGTCACGCGGGCAGTGTGTTCGGTTCCTTCATGGTAATGAACATAGAAATGTTCTGTTTCAATCGTACGCCATTCAAGCTCGGGATGGTAAAATTCATCCTGCGAAAATGCGTTATACAGTGGGAAAAGAAAAAGGAAGAAGAGGGATTTTTTTATCATCATTGTATGGTAAATGAAGCGTTAGTCACTTTGTTATCTTCTATGGTTACTGTCCCGTAACCAAACAGGCCGTATTTTCTAAATTCGAGATACACATCAGGGGTTACCTTGTACGTCCCGACATATTGATTCTGGATATTATAAATATCGAACCGCTCCCCGATGGGAAACCGTTCTGTACTGATAAAAAATTTGCCGTTTGCATCCGTCGTCGCGACAAATGTCCCTTCTACAATGCGAATTTCCTCTTTCATAATCACCGTGTCAAGTGAATAGCGAACAATATATTTCCCGCTCGGCACAAATTTCCCCTGATAATCGAGGAAATCCCACTGCGCTCTCGGGATCGGCCCCGGCGAACGGTAACTGAAGAACAACTGTCTCACAAACTGATATTTGGGAGTGAACACCGCGATGTCCACAATGTCGGTGGGATCGGTAACGACAACCCTGTGCGTATCAACGGGCGGTGTATTTGCCGGAACGTAATTATACCAGAGACGTATATTGACGCTGTCCAGCGGAATACCGTTTATTGACCGCACTGTTCCGCTCAATGAATATCCTGCAATCGTATCAGGGGTCGGTTCATATGTCTGGATTTCCCTGCAGGAAAGCACGAAACAACAACAAACTGCTGCGACAACATACCGCACATCATCACCTCATCACTTGACAACGGCTATTTTGACAACAGCCGACTCATTATTACCCGAGCCCTCGGCTTCGATATGCGCAAAATACACACCACTTTGAATTTCAGAGACGTCCCACACTATTTCATGATCCAGGCCGCCCTCGGAAGAAAGATTGATAAATTCCTTCACAAGATCTCCCGCAAAATCGAATATCTTAATATTGACAACCGCGTCATTTCCCACATAATAACGGATGTTTGTTTTAAACGCATGTTCCGGACCCACAGGATTGGGCCAGTTGTACGCGCGGCCCTTGGGAAGAAATTCTGCCGAGATCGGATTAACGATGGTATTGCTTCCTTCAAAGCCCGAATGCTGCGGATCGTGCAGATACATCGGCCACGGCATTGACGATGAATCGTATGACGCATTGTATTCCCACGCATAGAGGAAATGATCTTCCGTTCCCACCGCAATGCCAACGTTCCCTGAACCTGTTTTGAATAATGTCGGAGAGGTTAATACTTTTCCACCGGTCTGAAGCGGAAATCCATTAACACGATTTCCCTTCGCATTGTATGCATCAACAATTCCTTCCTGTGTTCCGAGTAATATATCAAGAACATTATCTCCGTCCACGTCGCCAACAACAGGGGAAGAAAGAATTGCCTGTTTCGTCGGAATATCTATGGGGAAATAATTAAGTAATGAACCTGCATTGTTATACACAAAAAGTTTCTTTCCTGCGGTAATAACGATATCTTTGTTGCCATCATCGTCCAGATCGGCAATGGCCGGAGACGAACCAATGTCCCCCCCCGTGCTAAATTGTTTCCGAAGAGTCAATGAAGAATCGAGAACAAACACGTATCCATCTTTGGAAGCGACGACAATCTCGGGAATTCCATCATGGTCTAAATCCCCAATTGCAGGTGAACCAATAAGTTTCCTGCCAAGGTTTACCCGTCGGACACTGTTGTTTGTTTCTACACGTTCTATAAATACAGTATCGCCAATTGCAACCAATATGTTTGAGATGCCTAGTGTGGAGACGCCAACAAAACGATCACCGCCGATACCATCGACAGCACCGGTACTTTTATTCAAGGACCAATTAATATCCCCGCCCCAGATTATATTGGAAGGAGTTGCAGTAACGATATACTCTCCGATGGGATCGGATGAAATAATAGAAGTCTGATAGAGAACATCCGGCATGTTATCAGAATTTCCATCAATCGGTGAATAGACAATTCCTGTGCCGGATTGATATGAGTTTGCGGCAACGTGTCGAAAGGTGGCAATATCATCTTTGCCATCGGCGTTCACGTCAACAGCAATGGCCTGATCGAAGGCCTGATACAATTCATTGATGAAGGCCGCGGTCGGATAAAACGGATTACCATTCTGACGGTATGCCGTAATTACTGCCCCACCTATAAATATCGTGTCGGAAGCTGATTGCTTTCCTGAAGTACCGATCACTAATTCCGGGATACCGTCACCGTCAAGGTCAGCCGGAAGAACAGTGGAAGATCCCGGTGAAGAGTTAAGATTTTTCGGAAAACCGGACAGCGGTTTTATGTTGTCATCTCCGATTTGAATTGTTGCCGACATGCGCGGGGCACGGATAGAAAAATCCTTAACGGAAATATGGCTGTTCGCGTAATCGTTGCTCAAACTGTTGGGGTTTGAAACCGGAGTAAATGTATTTGACCGAACGCGCAGCGGAGCATTGTTGCCCTGATACCAGAAATCAAGCGCAGTACCGTCTTCGCTTCCGGAGCCAGGACTAAGAAATCCGTATGATTGGCCAATATCCTGCGACCCGTCGGCCTCTTCAAGATCAACGCCCCGTCGTTCAGGATTTGCATTGACTGTTGCTGTCTGGTAGTTCGCTTCAATAATATTTTCGTCAATGTGCCAGATGAGCATGCCGCCATCAAAGAATTCATGCGTGCGTGAATTAACGCCGCCAGGCAGACTCCAGTCAAATTCATCCATATCCGTAATGACGCCGGAAAGTGAATCCTGGTCAAATGCGTTAAATCCGGTTGTGTCACGGGCAAAAGTTTTCGTCGTAGTAACGCCATTATGGACCATCGTAATAATAGAACCATCTCTGTTCGCGTCACGGTTACGGTTTTCAATAAGAAAATATTCTTTCGCGCTGACTGAAGCCCGGTATACCGAATCTGAAGTACCGCTCAAACTTACTGCAGGGACAGATACTGCCAACTCACCGGCAGGAGCGACAAGAGGATCTATCCATCCAAGATAATATTTTTCCCAAGCGCTCGGTTCCGGCGGGAAGACACCGTTCCAGCTGAAAATCGACTGGCCATCCATTAATCCGAACCGGCCGATACCTGACCGGCCCGTTGACGTATTAAACAAATCCGGGAGTCCAAGATGGCTGCCGACACTGGCAACAAGAAGTCCGTTTATTCCCAGTTCCAGCAACGCAGTTCCGCCGATGGTTGATACCTCACGGCTTTCAGTCTCAGGAATAATCATGGAACTGGTAATGTTATACAATCCTCCACTAACCGGAATACCGTTATAAGAATTTCCAAACATTTTCCTGAGACTTGGTAAACCGACATACAACGACGGTATATCGAAGGGGGTCGGATCATACCCGAAAATACTTACAAGATCAATATCTCTTCCGACTCCGGCGTGAAAAATAATGAACGCATCATATTGTTCATACTGAATCCCCGGAGTCACCGAGTCGACCATCTTCCATGCGTCTTCCATAAGCCGTCCTAACTCAACATTATTGGCGCTTGAACGAGATGGACTGTAATATTGCATGAGATGAGGCAACCGGTACACAGAATCAAGAACAGTTCCGGATATGATAAATTTTCCGTCGGATACTTTCCTGAAATAATTCCCGACAAATGTCAGATGGTCCTGAAAATAATTTCTGTTGCGCGGCGGCGGGTCAATAATTCCAGGATTAAGCGATGTCAGATCAAAGCTTCCGTTACCGGATGTCCTTGAGTCGTTATCTTCCTGAAAGGCAACCATGACAGCAAGAATGTGTAATGTATCAACTGCCGTCGAACGATTGGGCTTTACCGGAAATGATTGCTCATAGTTCAGAGGATGACTGAATATCGGTTGGACTTTACGCTGAGCGGTACATTCGACAACGAAAAGGAGTGAAACAACTACAACAGCACTTAAAACAGGCATGGTTCCGAATGTACGAGGCGATATGGTAATCATCTTAAGGATATGTCGAATAATAGAAATACGGTTTACTGATGGAAACATGATGTCCACCCTGAAAATTCCTGCAGCCTCAAATTTTCAGGATGGACAATTGTTATTCAGTCATTGAGAGGTGATGTGCTTATCCGCCCCAGGCGATAAGAAGCGTAAACCGGAGCGTTTCGCTCAACGGATGATTTTCCTCGAGCGCAGACAGGTAGCTGAAATCAAATCCATACACATCATACCGTACACCGGCACCGAATGTAAGAAATTTTCTGTTGCCGTAATCGGGATGTTCGAAGAAATATCCGAAACGGAGGGCAACAAGTTTCGGCGCACCATACCAATATTCAAGGCCGGTTCCTATCGTGACTTTTTTCAACCCGCCGTCGCCCCAAGCTGTGAATAGTGCCTTCGGAAGACCATCCGGCGGAGGCGGATCGCCGATAACAACGCCCAGTGAATCCGTGGGCGCAGGATAACGTCGGACAAGCAACCTGCTGAAGTCGACGACAAAATTCATATTGTTATATTCGCTCTTCACGACATTTGCTGCGAATCCTAACTTGAGCTGTGTAGGAAGTGGATCGGCTTGATCGGCATCGATATATGTCAGCTTCGGGCCAAGATTAGAAAGGTTCACTCCGACACTAAGTCTGTCGCCGATTTCTCCGAGACCTGTGGGTCTCCAAAGTGCGGCAAGGTCAAAGCTTACCGTGCTCGCAACACCCTGACGATCCTGCCCCTGCACATTAAACGGCGCTAGAGAGCTGTGAATGAAACGGAGATTCAACCCGACACCTAAATCATCAGTGACTTTTGTCGCATAGCCGAGGGTCGCCGCAAGTTCGTACGCACGGAAGGTGTTAATAACATCCGGGCCATCGGGTGTTGTTTCGTTAAACTCACCAAGACTAAGGTATGTGATGCTGGCCCCGAGAGTTCCGCCCCACTCAGGAAGGTAATTGCGGTACGCCAGATAATCGTAAAAAAGATCTGATTGTTGGAACTGAGGCAGCCACGCGGAGTGCGTAAGGCTGATTTCCTGTCCCGGCTGAAACGCAAGACCCGCTGGGTTCCAGAACGACGCCGATGCATCATCAGAGAGAGCCACACCGGCTTCACCCATCGCGTCTGCCCGGGCGTTTGGAGCAATCAGCAAAAAAGGTACTGCCGACTCGCCCTGTCCAAACAGTGATTGCGGAACAAACAGCCCCGTCACTACCAGTGCGAAGAGTACCAATAGGGATACTCTCCCGGATTTATTTAAAGCCATAGTTTTTTCCTTTACTTGAATGAGTTGATTGATTTAGCAAACTTACAGGCGTCGTGGGAGTGAAATTTACCACCTTTCGCCATGAGAAGCAACTTTTACCGTATTTTCCTCTGTTTTGAATCATTTTACAACACTCAGTTTCCCTAGCGCTTCGCTTGTGTATTTTCCATCTTGCGTCTTTGCGATAACTTTATAGAGGTAGACACCGTTGGCAATAGGATCGCCGTCCCTGTCACGGCCATCCCACGGAATTTGAACAAATTGGTCATTCAGGTTCGTTGTCCGGATTGACTGAATAAGCCGTCCGGCTACAGTAAAAATTTTAACCTCGGCATCGACACCGGTCACCTGATTATGCGTGAATGTAAAAATCGTGGATGATGAAAATGGATTCGGGTAATTCAGCACCTGGGACAACTGCAACCCCATGCTTGTACCGACGTCAAAGACTGTCTCTTCCGTGGAAGAATTATTGTATGTATCCCACGCCCGCAAGCGAACACGATGTGTCCCCGTGCTCAGCGGGCTGAGCTGATATTCCGCAATTCCGCTTTGATATGTATCTTTGTTGCTTCTGTAATAATTTGTCAGGTCAATGCTTTCCGCGTTTCCATCTATCCAGGCTTCTAACCGGTGACCGATACCGGCTCCGGAGGTATTTACGCCACTGACATCAGTCAGATCAGCAATAAGTAACGGCGATGTGGAGACGAGATCACCTGAACGAAATCCGCGGTTATCAAGATAAAGCTGTATTCCGGGTCCCTGAGTATCGGAAGCAGCTGTGCTGTCTGTTCCACCTACGCGAACGTTTGTGGTATATCCGGCTCCGTCTTCAGTTGCATTCGAAAAATAAGAAACTATGCGACCAAAATCGTTACTGTAGGATATGTCTTTCGGGACAACGAAGTTCGCAACTATGGAACCATTATTAACTGATTGGTCGCCGCGGAAAAGAATATTTCCGTCAGCACGATACGTAAATGTTCCTGCAGTCGCGTCGTTGATTTGAACTGTCTTGTCAGCATCATAAACAACGACCTGCGCCTGACCGTTCAACGGTTGTATCGGACCATTAACAGTATCACGCACAGTTGCATTCACTGATACACGTTCCAGCGCTTTAATTTGCGCCGTTTGAGTCAACGATACCCCATTGACACTATCGATAGTTGCAGAACGTTTCGGAAGGCCGATGACTAACGCCGCATCTCCGAGCAAAAAGTATTTTCTGTCGTTATCCGTTGTTCTGGATTGCTTTGTACGGTACAGAACATCCCCCAGTCTCTGCGGAAAAACACCCCCCATACTGTTCACCTGAAACATTTGGGCAAAAAAGGCCTCATTCAGCAGAAGATTCTGGAATGCGAATACAACACGGGTTGCCGAAAGAACCCCTATAGCGCCTGCGTCTGCCATCGAAAGCAGCAACTCTCCGCCGCTCTGGTCATTGATTGCGTCAAACTGGGAAAAATTACATGTTGCCGCCACAAGAAAGAAGTATCTTCCTTTGTTATGGAGATTAGGGAAATCCGTTTCGCGGACAAAAACGTTTTCATGGCACCAAAGCCTGGGATTACCATGGCCCGAAAAATTCAGAATTACTGTTCCCTGATTGATCTGAGATGTGATTGCTTCGTTTACGGATGGTTTGCGCCTCCCGCCTGCGGAGATGACAGTAGGATATTCGAAAAGATATATTTTTCTTTTTTGAAAAAGCGGCGGGAGTTTCCTCGCAACATCTTCAGCATGACGCACATGAATAAACCCGTTATCTTCGCCGGGAGCGGCCAGGCCATCATCACCGACAAACGTAACAAGCATTTTCCACGGATCTTTAACAGGACCGGTTTCGTATTCAATAATTTTATCTGCCATCGTGTTTGCTTCCTGCAACGAACGAGCCGCTAACCGGCCAACACCCATGCTCACCCTGTCGGCTGACGTAAAAATGACAAAATCATCGTCACTCGCGTATGTCAGGAGAGGTTCATACGACTCAGATGTTTCCCATGGAGGCATCCAATTTTGTCCTGTGGAAATAATTCTTTTGTAATCGTAATCACCGTCACCGAACAGAGTAACGTATTTCGGAGGCAACGGTTTGTTGATATACAGATAGCGAAGATAATTTCTGATCGCTACCGGCGTCTGCAAGCCTCCGCCAAACTCGTTGTAAACCTGATCGGTTGTGACTACAATTGTTTTCAGAAATTCCGCACCCGGACGCTCGCGGTGGGATTTGAGTCGCAGTGCCGCCTGCAAAAATTGCGGATGTGTGATGATGATATTTTCCACCGAAGTTGTATCGCCATGTAAATCCTGATTTTGCATGCGTACCAGAGAGCCCGGCGTTTTAAATCCCGATGCACCCACAACACAAAATTCCCGGACCGAACCACCCGTCAGGCCAACCTGAAATGCACAGTTGTCACCGCTGATCTGCGGGGATGAAATCACAATGACACTGTCAAATCTTGTTACATCAAACACCGATATCGTTCCGATAGAAAACCCGCTCGCAGAATACTGCACCGTCGCCGTCGTATCATCGGAATGAAAATGGAATACATCTCCCTGCGCCGCAAGATTTTTTCTGTAAAAAATCTCATACCAATCGAGATATCCGTTACCAGTGGAACTTCCTGTTGAGTACGTAAACCGCAATTGACTTTGAGGTTCGGAAAATGATGGCTGAACCGTGCGATCCAGAATACCGTCCCGTAACTGCCGCGAAAAATAACTTCCTACCTGTGTATTGCTAAGTCCGATGGAGCCAATTAACGATCCATGTTCATACACTGAAAAAGTAGAGAGAGCTGATGAGCGCGCTCCAAGATGAAACTTGTATCGGATAGGTTTTGTGGCATCTAATCCGAAGAGCGGATGCACAAGCGTAATCTGGTCACCAACCGCAAACGACTGACCAAGCCATTCAAGTCCCGAGGAAAGCAAATTAATCTTTTCATCTTCGCGGAATACTTTTTCCAACACCGTTTGCGGAACATACGGAGACGGAACAGACAACGAGGGAGTTTCCGACATCGTTTTTGCAGTTTCTCCGCCGTAGGTCAGCCAATAAATATTTGTTTCTGAAAAGTGATTTATATAATGCCAAAAAGATTTTGTGGATGGGTTATAGTTCCATCCCCGTGTTCCTTTACCGTAGAACAGGATATAGTCAGCCGCATCAAGCGAACCCTGGGTTCCTCCATCAACTACATAGATGGCATTCTGCAGCAAATCATCAATGTATGGGGCATCAACATCCATCGGAGTTTCAAAACCGCCGTTACTAAAGATCTTTATCGTCCGCGGATCAGTTGAGGAAGAAATACCGGCATCCAACAGGGCCTGTCCGCTCAACTTATACATTCCATCTTCATTGATGGCAAACTGAAACCATGTTCCTGTAACAAGCACGCTGTTGCGCAACGGTTGAGACAAGTTTTGAGGAAAGAACGCATCTGATTGAACATCATCATTCACCGACAGTCCGCGCGTCATTTCACCGGATCTCTTTTTAACAATTTCCGCGAGACCATATGAAATGCGAATAACAATACGATTATACTTCCTTACTATTTTTTGCCGGGGATTGTACTGAATCGGAAAGAATCTGAGCTCGCCGAGAATTTTCCCCTGGGTTTCAGCAATGCGGTCAAGAGAAAATAAAGCAGGGGGTAAAAATCCGTTCTGTCCATATGCTATAGGATCAATCGCATAGGTGTAAACAGGGCCTTCATTACCCTCAGCAGCATCGGCAAACGGGGGCAGAACAACACCGGAAATATCTTCATAATCGGCGTTGAGAACTTCAACTGTGTTTCCGCGTTTTCCTTTCAACATTACAGTGAGAGACCGCATGAACAATTCCGGAGAACCCGGTACATACGGGACCGCGTTAATCCTTTCTTCAAAATCTAACCTTGAAAAAGACTTCCCATTGATTGAAAAATTCGACATAGCGCGATACGCCGGTGTAAATTCGAGCACGATCCCATTGGCATCCGATTGAAGGATGCGGGTGTCGTTTGCGGCGCGGGCAAGCGAGGGTAAAAAGAAACACCACGCAAGCACTGTAATAATGATGATATGTTTTCTTTCTTTTTTCATTCAAAATAAAAAAACCGAATGCCAGAAATCCCTGACATTCGGTTATAAGGCTTATACCGGAGCCCATCGCAGATGCCAAAGGTTTCGTTTTCTTTCCTCGCATCCCGAATATTATCTCGGGAGAAGAGGTCGCGTAAGCTATTTTTCACGCGTGAACTTGAGACTAACCTTTAACAAAAATCCGCTATACGTACTCCAATGTGTATAATCTGAAAAAATCTGAAGCTAATATAGAGAATGTTTAAGTTATTGTCAAGATGTGAGTTGATTTTGAGCCACAAAATTTGTAGATTATGATAGAATTTTACCGATTTACTTAATTTCGTTAATCCCGCATGTCCAAGAACATTGGTGTTCTGTTTGTAGCAAGCGAAGCTGACCCGTTTATTAAAACCGGAACTATTGGCGATCTTGCAGGAAATCTCCCAAAATCTATAAAGGCTCAGGGACATGATATCCGCGTTATGCTTCCCGGATACAGCTCTATCAATAACCGCCGCTTCCAGATTCATAACCTCTTACGGATGAAGGATATACAGATTCCTGTCGGCGGAACCACTGAACACGCCAATATCCGCTCTTCGTACCTTAATGGCGACAGCCAGAAAGTATTGGTGTATTTCCTCGCCAACGAACGGTATTATAACAGGCAGGGGCTCTATTTTCATCCTGACTCGAAGAAATATTTTTCGGACAATGATGAACGGTTTATCTTTTTCTGTCGTGGAGTTCTTGAAACACTCAAACGGCTCCAATGGCAGCCTCAGATTATCCATTGTAATGACTGGCAATGCGGTCTGATCCCCGCTTATCTGAAATCACTCTATAAGAATGACCCTTACTTCAAGAATGTAAAGACTGTTTTTACTGTGTACAGTCTTGCGTCATATGCGAGTTTCCCAAAAAGTTCTTTTGAAAAAGCAGGACTGCCTTCAAGTCTGTTCGACGGCAACGGGTCCGCGAAGCTGAATTTTCTGAATGCGGGCTTGACATTTGCCGATGTCGTAACAACATTCGGCAGCAAAGCTGATAAAGGAATCCGTGTATCGCCACAGGATGGCATGGAAAAAATCCTGCACACGCGAAAAAATGAAATCGTTTCGATGAACGGCGATTCTTACAACGGCAGCACGCAGGAAATCCTCGCGCAAAAATTTATAGATGTCTACCGTGATCTGGTGAAGCACAATTAATGGGCCGGATCGGGATTTTTCTTGACCGCGACGGCACCATCAATGAAGAAGTTGACTATCTTTCCTCCCCAAACGACCTCCGGTTAATAGACGGTTCCGCAGACGCAATTAGAATTGCCAACGAGCTTGGTGTTGTCGTGTGCGTAGTAACAAATCAGTCAGGAATTGCGCGGGGCATACTTACGGAACAACAACTTGAAGTGATACATGACGCGCTGAGAGCACTCCTTGCCCGGCACAACGCACATGTCGACGCGATTTACTATTGCCCGCACCATCCGACATTGGGAGATGCACGTTACCGTAACGATTGCGATTGCAGAAAACCGAATACAGGAATGATAACCAGGGCCGTGAAAGAATTTGGCATCGATACAAAACAATCGTTCGTCATAGGCGACAGGATGATAGACATTCAACTGGGCAACGCCATAGGAGCAACCCCGATTTTAGTGAAGACCGGATACGGTTCTGTTGAATCGGCAAATACATCCGATCAAAAGATTGCGTATATTGCAGAAAACCTGTACGACGCCATGCAGTTTGTCAAACAAAAGATTCACGTCAATTAATTTCTTTAGTTATTTCTCGCATGAAACATTCTATTCTCTCCGCCGGCATTTTCATTTCCATCCTTTTCTGGTTTGTATCATGCAGTGATGAACCAAACGCAACAGGGATCGGTATCATTCCCGATACGCTTCACATTGAATCGATCGTTTCCGCTTCCACCGGCGACACGACCGTGTTAGTACGGATCGGAGGTTTTTCCTCTTCACTTCTCACCGGCAAAACAGGAACGTACGAAGCAAGAACAATAATGGAATTTGTCATCTCAGGATACAGCTCCTCTTTTATCATAGACTCCGCAGTTGTTAATCTTCGCCTCAATTACAAGTTTGTTGACTCGGTTGGCGCACTTGGTTTTCAGGCACATAATATGGCACGGACATGGGACAGAAGCACATTTACATGGGATAGCGTCGCAGGCTCCTATGATGCAACACCCTCAGGCTCATTCCTCAAATCCATTACACCGCAGGATACAGTTATTTCATTCAAACTGGATACTGCACTAGCTCGGTCATGGTGGCAAAACGGAAGCGGTTCAATGATGTTTGTTCCATCCGCAGGCACAGCCATTGTTGCGGGATTTTCGAACGTTCTCTCGGCTGACCAGGATTCCAGGCCGGAACTTGTTATCAGCTACCGCAATACCGCCGATACAACCGACACGACACTCACAATAAAAAGGCGAACAGTTCGCGCGGTGTTTGTGGCAGGAGATGATATTACATCGGCCCCGACCGGATCGTATGTTCAATCAGGGATTAGCAGAAGATGTATTCTCCAGTTTGACTCGCTTGCTGTCCCCCCTTTGGCAAGCATTACGGAAGCCGTACTCGAAGTAGCAGTCGACAATTCAAACTCATTGACAAATTCCTTCACGCGTGACAGTGTCTACGTGCATATGCTGAGACGATTGTCTCCCCCGTATGATTCACTCGCGTTGCAAATTATCTGCAAACCCGTTACTGAATCCGGGCAAAAGTATTTTCGGGCAGATATCAGGCCAATCGTTCAGCAATGGATAAGTCGCGAACCGAATGTAGGGTTGCTGCTTCGCACATACAGTGAATTTACTTCACTGGATAAATTCGCAATCTATAATTCTGCCAGCTCTGAAATGCTGAGGCCTAAAATTAAAATCACATATACCCAGCTGCCGAAATGAATAAGATCAAATATCGTCTCTTCACATTTGCATCACTGATATTCATTGTTACTGTTCAGCTTATTGCAGGCAATGGCGGATCAGGTTATTCGCGTTTCGGCATCGGCGATATCCGCTCCGGGTATTCGGCGCAGACAATGGGAATGTCCAATACCGGGCTCTCCATCCTCTCGGGGACTTATATCAATTCAAGCAATCCTGCCGCATGGACAAAAATTATCCGAACACGATATACTGTCGGGGCATTATATGAAGGCTATTCTTCTTCCGATGGAACTTCTTCCACCTTTTTAAGCTCGGCAGAATTCAACGGTGCAATGATTGCGATCCCTGTTTCTCCCAGGAACGGCATTGTCCTTGCCACCGGATTGACTCCGTACAGTAAAGTCAATTACAACATTCTTTCCTCATATAGTCAGTCGAATTTAGATTACACATTACGATATCGTGGTGAAGGCGGACTAACGCAGGCACACCTTGGAATTTCCGGGACCGTGGATAACGTTGTTCATCTCGGTGTAAAATTGAATTATTATTTCGGTACCCTCCGGCATACAGTCCTGCAGGAGTTTTCGATGTCACAATATTCCAACGCGGAAGTTATTCGTTCGACGCAATTGCGCGGCACAGGATTTACTTTTGGAACAGTGTACAGCGGACTCTCCTCGCTAATGAATTTGTCTGAAAATGAAAGCTTTACCATCGGAGGATTTATTTCCACACCGACAAACCTCTCTGCTGAACGGGAAGATTATTTCAGTTATACCGGCGGTGGAGTCACCACGCGTGATACATCCACGATGATAAGCGGTGAAACCCGTCTGCCTGTGGCGTTCGGCATCGGAATATCATACGGAGGCGAACGGATGTTGTTTGGAGCCGATGTTCTCTATCAAAACTGGAATGCTTACACTGAATATGGTGTTGATGTACCCGAAACACGCGACAGTTACCGTTACAGCGTGGGCGCGGAGGTGTTGCCAAAGCGCGATATTACCGCACCATTTACGCAACGGATTGCATATCGTCTCGGTGCATTTTATCATCAGACATATTACCAGATACAGAACAAACCGATTAACGAATTAGGATTTTCCGGGGGTGCGGGAATTCCCGTGTTTGGTGATACACGGTTGCATATTGCGGCAGAATACGCATTCAGAGGAACCACAGACAAACAGCTGCAAAAAGATAACATTCTCAGATTATCATTTACACTCAGCGGCGGAGAGTTATGGTTTGTCCGCCCGGCTGAAGAATAACTTCAAAAAATTGTATGATTGCAATCGGAGCAGACCACGCAGGTTTCGAGTACAAAGAAAAGCTCAAACAGCTTTTAACATCAATGGGACTGGAGTTCCGTGATTTCGGAACACAGTCAACTGAATCAACAGATTACCCGGATTATGCTCACAGCGTTGCGGAAGCGGTTTCTGCCGGAAAAGCGGAATTCGGAATACTTGTCTGCGGAACCGGCATCGGGATGTCGATTGTCGCAAACAAACACGATAACGTGCGTGCGGCAAATGTAGAATCGTCTGAAGCGGCAAAACTCGCGCGCGAACATAACAATGCAAACGTTCTTGCCATCGGCGCGCGGCTGACACACTGGGAAAAAGCAAAGGAAATTATCGCGACATTCCTGCAAACAAGATTTGAAGGCGGACGCCATCAGCGGCGCGTCGATAAGATTCACACGTTAACCAACCTCTAGATTACTGAAAGCAACCCTCATGAGTGTTCTCAGCTCTCACGACCCTGAAGTTTTTGAAACAATCCGCAAAGAAACAAACCGCCAGAATACAAAGCTTGAATTAATCGCGTCGGAGAATTTTGTCAGCCGTTCCGTACTTGAGGCAGCCGGATGTGTCATGACAAACAAATACGCGGAAGGGTACCCCGGTAAGCGGTATTACGGCGGGTGTGAATTTGTAGACGAAGCGGAAAACCTCGCGCGCGACAGAGCCAAAACGCTTTTCGGCGCCGAGTACGCTAATGTCCAGCCGCATTCCGGATCTCAGGCGAATATGGCTGTGTACTTTACCTTCGTTAAGCCGGGTGACAAAGTGATGGGAATGAATCTTTCACACGGCGGCCACCTGACGCATGGTTCACCGGTGAATTTTTCCGGCCAGCTTTATAACTTCGCCGCGTACGGCGTGAAAAAAGAAACCGGGATGATCGATTACGATGAAGTCGAATCGATCGCGCTCCGCGAACGGCCGAAGATGATCACCGTCGGTGCCAGCGCCTATTCTCGTAATATCGACTACAAGGCATTCCGCCAGATCGCCGATAAAGCCGGCTCGTTTCTGTTCGCGGATATCGCTCATCCGGCGGGATTAATCGCAAAGAAATTATTGAATGACCCTCTCCCCCACTGTCATGTTGTAACATCTACAACGCATAAGACATTACGGGGGCCGCGGGGCGGACTCATTCTCATGGGAAAAGATTTTGAAAATCCTTTTGGTGTAGTGGCTCCGAAATCAGGAAGAAAAAAAATGATGTCGGAACTGCTCGACTCAATGGTTATTCCAGGAATTCAGGGCGGACCGCTGATGCACATCATTGCCGCGAAAGCGGTCGGTTTCAAAGAAAACCTCCAGCCGGAATTCGAAACGTACGCAAAACAGATTATCAAAAACGCACAGGCACTCGCGAAAAAACTCATATCGCTTGGATATTATATTATTTCCAACGGCACCGACAATCACCTGATGCTTGTCGACCTCCGGAATAACAACATCACCGGCAAAGACGCGCAGGAAGCGCTTGATCTCGCCGGCATTACTGTCAACAAAAACGGAGTACCGTTCGATGACAAGAGTCCCCTCATCACAAGCGGTATACGCATCGGCACTCCGGCATTGACGACACGCGGGATGAAAGAATCCGAAATGGATATCGTGGGCGATTTAATTCATGAAGTACTGCACAATATCGGAAAGACAAACATCTATAAAAATGTTGAGGGGAAAGTGAAAGAACTTTGTCCGAAATTCCCCCTGTATTCTGATATCGGTTAATACAATCAGTATCCGCTCCCCGAGAACTAACCCCATTCAGCAATAAACGATATATGCGTTCACCGGACCAGGAAATTGAATCAGAGGAATACGAGACGGACGAGAGAGAAATGACTTTTCTCGACCATCTCGAGGAATTGCGCTGGAGACTAGTCAAGGCAGTTGGAGGTGTTCTCGTTGCAGTAGTGGTATGCGGTATATTTTCCGACTGGCTTGTGAACGAAGTAATTCTCCGTCCGAGCAGAATCACCAACCCTCCGATCAACCTGATTAACACCATCCCGTACGGACAGATTACATTTTACATGGTCGTGGTCCTTGTAGCGGCGGTGATCATCAGTTCCCCCTGGATATTGTATCAGATATGGAAATTCATTCAGCCGGGGCTTCTGCCGAAAGAACGCAAATATATTTCCGGCATCGTGGCATTTACAACACTCTGTTTCCTCTCGGGAGTTTCATTCGCGTATTTTGTCATGCTTCCCTACATGCTTCAGTTCTTCGCTACGTTCGGAACTCCCGGCATTCAGAACATGATTTCTGTCAGCGAGTATATCGGGTTCGTTCTGCAGTTGATTCTTCTGTCCGGACTGATTTTTGAACTGCCGATGGTTTCTTATTTTCTTGCACGGCTCGGCATACTAACTCCCGCGTTCATGCGCCATTACCGGAAGCATTCCATTGTGGTTATTTTTATTATTGCCGCGATTGTTACACCTACGACAGATCCGTTTACCATGGGAATTTTCTCAATCCCCATGCTCTTATTGTACGAGTTTAGTATCTTCATAGCGGCAATTGCCCAACGCAAACGCACAGAATCATTTACAGAATAGATGGACTTGGACAATATTATAGCTCCGATAGAGGAAGAACTCGATATCTTCGACCGTGAGTTCCGCAACGCGATGCGGTCGAAGGTCGCGTTTGTTGATATGATTGCGCGATATATTGTCAAGCAAAAGGGCAAACGGATTCGCCCGTCGCTTGTGCTTTTAACCGCGAAAGCATGCGGTGATGTAAACGAAAGCACCTACCGGGGCGCGTCACTTGTTGAAATTTTACACACAGCAACGCTCATTCACGATGATGTTGTGGATGATGCCGATACAAGAAGAGGGTTTGCCTCCATCAATGCTGTGTGGAAAAACAAAATTGCGGTACTGATGGGAGATTATATGCTCGCGAAAGGACTCCTTCTTTCGCTTGATAATAATGATTTTCAGTTTCTAAAAATCACTTCAGACGCCGTCCGCAGAATGAGTGAAGCGGAAATCCTCCAGATCGCGAAGAGCAAAGCACTCGACATAGATGAAGCAACGTATCTGAGAATCATCTCCGATAAAACAGCATCATTGCTCTCTACATGCACGCAAATCGGCGCGGCGAGCGCGTCGCAGAACCCTGTTCTCGTTCAACGGATGAAAGAGTTCGGCGAAAACCTCGGTATGGTGTTCCAGATACGGGATGACCTCCTTGATTACGTAGGAAGAAAAAGCATTACAGGTAAACCTACCGGATTAGATTTAAAGGAGAAAAAACTGACTCTGCCTCTCATCTATTCATTTACCAAAGCGCCCCGCGGCGAGACAAAAGAAGTTATCAAGATTATTAAAAATGGCGCTACCAAGAAAGAACTGCAGTATGTCGTCGAGTTCGCGCACGAGCACGGCGGGATTGATTACACCATTCAACGCGCGGGACATTATTCATCACTAGCTCTCGAAGCGCTTGAGCCCCTTCCTTTATCACCCGCAAAAGAATCGCTGCAGGAGTTCGTTGAGTTCGTGATGGAGAGAACCAAATAAGAAATCCGATTCCTTTTAGAGTCTGACTCCTGAAGAAACTGGATTTCTATGTTTTCCAGCTACTCACTTGATGAGCAGCATTTTTTTTGTTTCAGCAAACTTTCCCGCAATCAGCCGGTAATAATATACGCCGGCAGGCATCTCTACAGCATCCCATTTTGTTAAATATTTCCCCGGAGATTTTGTTTCCTCAACCAGTGTCGCAACTTCACGCCCCAAAACGTCAAAAACTTTCAAGCTGACATAACTGACGCTCGAGGTTTGATATTCAATGTCGGTATTCGGATTAAACGGATTCGGGTAATTCTGGCCAAGCGTGTAACCGTGTATCTCAGTTCCCCCGTTGTCACCAACACTCAGCACCGGGACATCGATATTAGTAATGGTTGTTAACGTCAATAAGATTTGATCGTACAAATTATCGGTGCTCTGTGTTGCCGCATATACCTGATATGCTATATCGCCGTCGTTAACAGAATCTGCTTTGCCGCGAACTACTATTGATTGAGGCACATTCCAATATTCGGGAGTAAATGCCATTAATGGACTTGAAAGCAACTCCCCTTCGGTTGTATCTCCAATTGAAACGTGCACATAGACTGTGCCGGACGGTGGAATCCGGAGCTTTAGGGAAAACATTACGGTATCGCCGGACTCATGCGTCGTCAAATTAGCGTTCGGTTGAATTTGGATCCTTCGTCTCAGCGCTTCCCTTACGGCCTCAAGCGCATCAATGCGGCCGTAACCAAACACATAATCATATCCCGCAGTTCCTAAATCTGCGGAAGTTTTTCTAAAAATATCCAGTACCTCATCGTACTTTAGATCATGATTCGCCTGAAGCATTAACGCGATTACACCTGTTACATGCGGCGCGGCCATCGATGTGCCGCTCGATGTCGCATAGATGCCGCCCGGGAATGAAGAATACACAGCTTCTCCTGGTGCAGAAATATCCGGCTTGCGCCCGTCGGATGGAAATGAACTCCCGACAGGAGACGGGCCAACAGAGGTACTGCCATAACGGTCATCAGCAGAATTTGTGCCGCCGACGCTAAGACAATTATTGTAATCACCGGGTGATCTGGTCGAAGAAGTCGCAGGCCCGAAATTACCTGCGCAAAAAACCGGAATAATCCCTGCCGCCCGCCACGCAGCTGCGGCATCGTAAAACCATGTTGATCCGCGGGTGTTGGAAAACCAGCTGTTATTAATAACATCCGGAAAATCATTGGTTGCCGGATTGCCATCGGGATCCAGCATCCATTGCGCTGCCGTAATCACCTGCGCGTTTGTCGAGAATCCACCCCAAAGCATTTTTGCCGCGATAAATGTTGCACCGTACGCGATACCAATATCACTGGCTTCAGGTCCGGATCCGTCTCCACCGACAGCCGTGCCGGTAGTATGCGTTCCATGTCCGAGTTCATCATAGGGAGTGCCGTTACCATTGATGGCGTCGAACCAGGAATTATTTCCTCCCCTCCACTTCGAAAACAATGCAGGGTGCGCGGTATCAACTCCGGTGTCCATCGAACCGATAAGAATCCCTGCGCCGGTTATCCCATATAACTGCCACACCGAATCTGCTTTGATGTTTTGAATGTTCCACGTCGGCGCGACTATTGAGCTTGTTTGTAGCAATCCGCCCAAAAAACTCGGAGAACCGTCGGTGACAACCTGTTCGTCCTCTTCAATACCCGCAATAAAAGGAAGACCCATGACAGATTTCGCTGTACTTTCTGTCAAGCGAAGAACAACACTGTTGGTAATCCAGAGCGGGATCACTGTTCCATCATAGAGTTCCTTTAACAGTTCAGATCGTAACAGATTGACATTTTTCTGAGAAACCTGCTTCAGATATCTTATCATTGCCGGAGCTGTCTCTTTTCCGCGCGCGAACGGTGTCAGATCGGGACGCTCTGAAAAATGCATAATCACGGGAAGAGATTCACCCGGTTTCAAATGTGATAATTTATCCAAAAGTGAGGTGGGAAACTCTGCGCCAAAGACTGTGCAACTGAGAACAATGAGGAGAATTACTATTAGAAGTGTGCGCTTCATAAATCAGACGATGCCTTGCAGCTCTGTAAGAGAGAGAAATGTTGTGTTCAAATGTACCTAATTTTACATCTCAGGACAACTTTGTTGCGGGGAAGAGTAGTTTGGATGGGATAAAATGACATGGTGAATCGATAAAACGGCTAAGATAATCCGCAATCTTTTTCTTGTGATTCAAGGCAAGTCTTTCAAGAAAAAGTTAGACTATATTACAATAAACAATTAATCCTGAATCAGGTAAATCACACCCTCCCAACCGATGAAATTGGTTTTGAGGCAAAATTTCTTTACTTTTTCTCTGAATTTTTTTGTGATTTCGCTGTTTTCTACCTGTCTTAGGGACAAATCGTTTCAGGGAATCGATATAAATATAACTCCCAAGACTTCATTAATGTAAATTAGAATTTCAGGGGCTCTTTAATGTACATTTTAGGCATTTCGTGTTATTACCATGATTCGGCGGCCGCCATTATTAAGGACGGCGAAATCATCGCGGCCGCGCAGGAAGAGCGTTTCACGCGTAAGAAGCATGACTTCAATTTTCCCACGCATGCGATCGAATTTTGTCTGAAACAGGCAGGCATAAGAGCGGATGATCTATCATACGTCGCGTTCTATGACAAACCTCTCTTAAAGTTTGAACGCCTCCTCCAAACATATTTCGGTTTTGCCCCGGCCGGTATTCAATCGTTTCTTATGGCGATGCCCCTCTGGCTGAAAGAGAAACTATGGATCCCTGATCTCATCAAAAAAGACCTTGGCTATTCCGGTAAAATTATTTTCCCCGAACATCATGAATCTCACGCCGCATCGGCGTTTTACCCGTCGCCGTTTCAGGATTCTGCATTTCTTACGATGGACGGCGTCGGTGAGTGGGCAACTACGAGCTACGGAATAGGTAAAGGAAACAAGCTCGATATCTTAGGTGAAATGAATTTTCCCCATTCACTCGGATTACTGTATTCCGCCTTTACCTACTTTACCGGGTTCAAAGTGAACTCTGCAGAATATAAGGTCATGGGCCTCGCTCCGTATGGTGAACCCAAGTATGTTGATGTCATTATGGACAAGCTGATCGACTTAAAAGAAGACGGCTCGTTCAGGATGAACATGGAATATTTTGATTACTGTGCAGGGCTGACGATGACAAACGGCAAGTTCTCTGAACTGTTTGGCGGTCCTCCGCGCAAAGGAGAAACCAGGTTAGGCCAGCGCGAGATGGATCTCGCGCGTTCCGTCCAGGAAGTAACCGAAGAAGTCATGATGCGGATGGCAAGACATGTTCACAAGGAAACCGGACAGGACAACCTCGTACTCGCCGGCGGCGTCGCGTTAAACTGCGTCGGTAACGGAAAACTTCTGCGCGAAGGCCCCTTCAAGAATATCTGGATTCAGCCTGCAGCAGGGGATGCCGGTGGGGCATTAGGCGCAGCCCAGTTTACATGGTACGGCTACCTCGGTAACGAACGCAAAGTTACCGGCAAAGGCGATATGCAGAAAGGGTCATACCTCGGCCCGCGGTATTCCGATGACGAGATTGAAAAATATCTTAAGGAAAATAACATCGTCCACCGGAAACTTTCAAAAGAAGAACTCCCCGTTGTTGTCGCGGATCTTATCGCAAAAGAAAATGTTATCGGGTGGTTTCACGGAAGAATGGAATTTGGCCCCCGCGCGTTAGGCGCCAGGAGCATTATCGGTGACGCAAGGTCAACGACGATGCAGGCGACTATGAACCTGAAAATAAAATTCCGCGAATCCTTCCGTCCGTTCGCCCCCACGGTGTTGCGCGAAAAAGTGTCGGAATATTTCGAAATGGACTGCGACAGCCCTTACATGCTGCTGGTCGCGCCGGTCGTCAAATCAAAACGGATTGCAATGACCGCCGAACAGGAGAAACTGTTTGGTATCGAAAAACTGAATGTTGCCCGCTCTGAAATCCCCGCAGTAACACATGTGGATTATTCCGCCCGTATTCAGACTGTTGAGCGCGAAAATAACCCGGCTTATTACGATACAATCAATGAGTTTTATAAGAAGACAGGCTGTCCTGTTATCATCAACACATCGTTCAACGTGCGCGGCGAGCCGATTGTGTGCCGCCCGGAAGAAGCATACAAATGTTTTATGCGCACAAACATGGATTATCTTGTACTGGAACATTTCCTCCTTGACAAGAAAGAACAGCCGAAGATGGAACATGACACCGACTGGCAGAAAGAATTTGAGTTAGACTGATGATAAAATTAGAACAGATTCCCGCAACTGATAAAGATGTCCGCAAATTTGGCATCATGTTTTCAATTATTTTCATTTTGCTCATTGCTTTTTCCTTGTATAAGGGAAGCGAGCTATGGAAATGGTTCGCCGGCGGGTCGGCATTTTTTCTTTTCACCGGATTATTCCTCCGGAAAATCCTCCGCCCCATCTATATCGGATGGATGAAATTCGCCTTGGTCCTCGCGTGGGTTAATACCCGCATTATACTCGGACTGGCATACTTCGGCGTTTTTTCCCCCGCAAGCCTTATCATGAAATTATTCCGGAAAGATATCATGGCAATGCGCATCGATAAAAACGCACAAACGTACTGGGTGAAACGGGAACCAGCGCCGGTCGATCAAAAAAGATATGAACAGATTTTTTAATTCCACCAGATAACATCAGAGAGGTTTTAACAATGGGTTTCTTCGATAAGTTTTCAATTTTTGGCCAGCTCTGGCAATTTATGCGGATACGAAAGAAATGGTGGCTGGGTCCGATTATTACAATGCTGATACTCCTTGGATTGCTTCTGGTATTGACCCAGGGATCAGCGTTGGCGCCGTTCATCTATACGCTTTTCTAAACCCCGGACTTCTGAACTGTCGAACACATGAGGTGGCATAAACCACCTCATGTTAAGTGTAGCGTCATCATACGCATCAACCGACTTCATAAAAATCCTCCCTAAAATTTTTTAGTGTAATATTTGTTTTTTATCCCTCTCTGAGCGATATTCTTGTCCGGAGGCGTAAACCGGAAAAGTCCGATATCAGGTGATTGGAATATCGCCAAATCATGTCAGTTTATTGATAAAATGAACAGGAAAAAAGCTCAGCTACTTTTAGAAGACGGAACAGTATTTCAGGGTGAACAATTTGGCGCAAACCTCTCGTCCGCAGGAGAGGTTGTTTTTAATACCGGGATGGTAGGTTACCCGGAAGCGATGACTGATCCCTCGTACCGCGGACAAATACTCGCGCTCACCTACCCTCTCATTGGTAATTACGGAATCCCTGTCGACAAACCGCTTCAAACTTCAGATAACAATACCCCTCATCCTTATTTTGAAAGCAACACTATCCAGGTAGCAGGATTGGTGGTTTCCACACTCTCGGAGGAATTCAGCCATTGGTCCGCGCTTGATTCACTTGAATCCTGGATGCGGAAACATAATGTCCCCGGGATCACCGGCATTGACACCCGCGCACTGACGAAACATCTTCGCATGGAAGGTTCCATGCTTGGAAAAATTATCATTGAAGAAAAAGATGTCCCGTGGGATGATCCGAACAAACGTAATCTTGTCGCTGAAGTCAGCACAGGTACACCGGAACATTATCCGTCGCAGGGAAAAAAGAAAGTCGTGCTTGCGGATTTCGGGTGCAAGACAAATATCATCCGGCGATTGAATGCAAGAGGGCTTGATGTTATCAGAGTCCCATGGAATTACGACTGGACAAAAGAAAAAGCAGATGGCGTTATGCTCTCCAATGGCCCGGGCGATCCGAAGACATGCGGCCCTGCCATTGAGATCATTAAAAAAGGGATTGAACAAAACATTCCGATATTTGGTATTTGCCTCGGACATCAGCTTCTCTCGCTTGCCGCAGGAGCTGATACGTACAAAATGAAATTCGGCCATCGCAGCCAGAACCAGCCATGCGTTCAGGTCGGGACAAAACGCTGCTTCATTACTTCACAGAATCACGGATATGCGGTAAACGACCAAACCATGAGCCGTGAATGGAAACCGTGGTTCTTCAATGCGAACGACGGAACAAACGAAGGAATCAGGCACGTCAGCAAGCCCGCATTCTCCGTACAGTTTCATCCGGAAGCAAGTCCCGGGCCCACAGACACCGATTTTCTTTTTGATCTTTTCGTACAATCACTAACATAATGACGACAAACATTAAAAAAGTTCTCATCCTCGGCAGCGGTGCTCTCAAAATCGGAGAGGCCGGTGAGTTCGATTATTCAGGGAGCCAGGCATTAAAGGCGCTGAAAGAAGAAGGCATCCAGACTGTCCTCGTCAATCCGAATATCGCGACCATTCAAACTTCTGAACAACTTGCCGATAAAGTCTACTTACTTCCTGTCAATGCCGATTTTGTCGAACGCGTCATCGAAAAAGAAAAACCTGACGGCATTATGATCGGGTTTGGCGGACAGACTGCGTTGAACTGTGGACTCCAGCTTGCTGACCGGTGTGTCCTTCAAAAACACAACGTGAAAATTCTGGGTACTCCTGTACAAACAATACGGGATTCGGAAGACCGTGAATTGTTTGTAAAACGGTTGGCAGAAATTAGCGTTGATACCCCCCACTCTCAGGCGATAACAAGCCTTGATCAGGCAACTGCAGTAGCAAAGCAAATCGGCTATCCGGTGATGGTTCGCGTCGCGTACGCGCTTGGCGGACTCGGCTCCGGAAAATGTGCCAACGAGGAAGAGCTTGTTGAACGCGTTAAAAAAGCGCTCTCTCATTCTCCCCAGGTATTAATAGAGGAATACTTAAACGGCTGGAAAGAAGTTGAATATGAAGTCGTTCGTGATGAATTCGACAATTGCATTACCGTTTGCAACATGGAGAACTTTGATCCGCTCGGCATCCATACCGGTGAAAGCATTGTCGTAGCCCCCAGCCAGACACTCACAAATGAGCAGTATCATCACCTGCGGGAATTATCAATACGCATCATCAGACACCTGAAGGTTGTCGGTGAATGTAATGTCCAGTATGCTCTTGATCCTCATTCAAACGAGTACCGCGTCATTGAAGTCAACGCGAGATTAAGCCGCAGTTCCGCGCTGGCATCCAAAGCTACAGGCTATCCGCTCGCGTATATCGCCGCCAAGCTCGCGTTGGGATATTCACTAACAGATTTGAAAAACTCGGTTACTCAGACAACAACTGCCTGTTTTGAGCCAGCGCTCGACTATGTTGTCGTAAAAATTCCCCGATGGGATTTGAAGAAATTCAAGAATGTCGCGCACCAACTCGGCTCAGGCATGAAGTCAGTCGGCGAGGTCATGGCCATCGGTAGAAATTTTGAAGAAGCGATTCAAAAAGCCGTCCGTATGCTCAGCATCGGCCAGGACGGATTGGTTGCCACCAAAACTCCTCACTTCGAAAACCTTCAGACGGAACTCGCGATGCCGGGCCCGTTCCGGATGTTCGCGATCCCGCTGGCAATGAAAGAGGGATTCAATATTGACAAGATCCACGAGCTCACTCATATTGACCGATGGTTTTTACAGCGCATCAAACATATTGTCACTACAGAACAAACACTGGAAACATACAAAGGCGGACATTGTCCAAAGCATATATTATCCGAAGCTAAACGCGTCGGGTTTTCCGATGCCCAAATCGGACGCATTCTTGGAACAGATGAGTACTCCGTCGCTCAACTGCGGAAAACCATGGGCATCCGCCCATTCATCAAACAAATCGATACGCTTGCGGCGGAATATCCTGCCGTTACAAACTATTTATACCTGACATACGATGCTTCGGAAAACGATGTCGCGTGCAAAGCTTCCAAGAATATCCTGGTACTCGGTTCGGGAGCCTACAGAATCGGAAGTTCGGTGGAATTTGACTGGTGTTGCGTGAATGCGTCGCAAACTCTCAGGAAACTTGGATATACTTCTGTACTTCTCAATTATAATCCCGAAACGGTCAGCACCGATTATGACATGTGCGACCGTTTGTATTTTGACGATATCAATATCGAAACAATTTCCGAGATTTATGAGCGCGAAAAATGTCTCGGAGTCATTGTTTCCGTGGGTGGACAAATTCCAAATAATCTCGCGCTACAGCTTCATGAAGCGGGAGTAAAAGTTCTCGGCACATCTCCGTTTGACATCGACCGCGCCGAAGATCGTCATAAATTTTCTACATTGCTTGATACTCTTGGTGTCGATCAGCCGGCATGGAGCGAAGTCAGCTCGCTTGAAACTGCGGTATCATTCGCAGAAAAGATTGGTTACCCGGTCTTGCTGCGTCCATCGTACGTTCTTAGCGGAGCGGCAATGGGAGTCGCAACAACCGAGAAGGAGTGCAAACTGTTTCTCGACAAGGCAACCGAAGTTTCGCCAAAGCATCCGGTCGTCGTCTCAAAGTATTACGAGAACACAAAAGAAATTGAAGTGGATGCGGTTGCCTCACAGGGACATATTCTCGCCATGGCTGTCATCGAACACGTTGAGAATGCCGGAGTTCATTCGGGTGACGCGACGCTTGTGATTCCTCCTCAGCGGACCTATCTCGAAACCATCCGCAAAATCGAGAAAATCACTACCGAAATCGCCCGTTCACTGAATATCACAGGACCTTTCAACATTCAGTATCTCTCGCAGGCAACAATGGTGAAAGTGATTGAATGCAACCTCCGCGCGTCGAGAAGTTTCCCGTTCGTTTCAAAAATCTACAAGAAAAACTTCATCGAGCTGGCAATCAAGGCTACGCTCGGGCTCCCGGTAGAACGTACAGCGACATCGCTTTCCGCTGTGGACTACGTCGGGGTCAAGGCGCCGCATTTTTCGTTCACACGCTTGCAGGGTGCGGATCCGACCGTTGGCGTCGAAATGTCATCCACCGGCGAAGTAGGTTGTCTCGGTGAAGATTTTGATGAAGCGTTTCTGAAGGCGCTTATTTCGGTAGGATTTAAATTCCCGTTAAAAAACATACTTCTTTCCACAGGGCCATTAGTCGACAAAATCACTTTTATCGAGAGTGCAAAACTTCTTCACGGACTTGGCATCGGTTTCTACGCCACACGCGGAACAGCCGAGTTCCTTTCCGGTTATGGTATCGATTGTACTACAGTTCACTGGCCGATGGAACAGCAATCACCGAATGCCGGCGAGATTATTGAACGGCACCGGGTCGATCTCGTCATCAATATTCCCAAAAATTACCAGGAATCGGAACTGACAAACGATTATTATATCAGACGCAAAGCGGTAGACTTCGGTATTCCGCTTCTCACCAATATTCAGCTGGCAAACAGACTGGCAGAAGCACTTTCACGAAAGACAATTCAGGACCTTAAGATCAAGGAACTTCAGGCATATGCATAAAAGACCATCGCGCCTGAAAAATTTTTTCAAAACCTTTTTTCTTCTCCTCTTCAGTACTGTTGTCACCATACTTCTGGCCGAAGCTCTGATCCGGATTGCCGAGCCGCAGCGGCTCGATTCGATACGGGGTTTATTCACGGCGGATCCCGATGTCGTGTACCGGCTCAAAAGTAATCAGGCCGCAGTGTATTCTCAATTTGAATTTTCAGTGGCAGAATCAACCAACAGCATCGGGTTACGCGATCGTGAAATCGGCGACAAGCCGGCAAACGGCTACCGCATTCTGGGGCTTGGGGATTCATTCAGTTACGCCAATGGCGTAGAACTTGAAGACACATATTTCAAACGCATACAAAGACGTTTAACGGAATCCTCCGGCAGGCCGGTAGAAATTATCAACTGTGCCGCACCGGCATACGGGTTGATCCAGGAAACCGGATTGTTAAAGAAACTTTCCCCTTCACTGAAACCCGATGCAGCACTCATCGGCTTTTATGTGGGCAACGACTTTATTGACTCCTATAATCTGTATGACAGCGACGGAAAACCTGCGATTGCCGTCACCAACGCTGGCGGGCTTGTTTCCATCAAACTAATTGACCAGGAAGGCGGAATCAGAGGGTTTACAGGAAAACTCAGGCAATATCTCGCAACAAACTCCCATCTCTACGTCTTTCTCCGCAACAGGCTGTCTGAACTTCTTTCAAAGGCAGGGTTGCGGGGCGCACCGCCGGCACCCGATTTCTGCGCAAAAGAATATTCGGAAGATCTCAAAAAAGGATGGGAGCTGGATCAGCGACTGCTTCTTGAAGCAAAAGAGTTTACTCAACGCAACAATATGAGATTGATTGTGGTTGTCCTCCCTGCAATTTACCAGGTATACGAAGACGCATGGACAAAATATTTTACCACATTTAAGGTCGATCCAAACCTGTACGATCTAAACAAACCTCAAACGTTGCTCAACGAGTTTTGTCAGAAGAACGGAATTGAAATCATTGATATGCTTCCGGGCATGCGGCGGGAAGGGAAATCTCAACAACTGTTCTTTCCGATTGACACGCACATGAACCCGGAGGGACACCGCGTGGTGGCGGACAGTCTCACCGAATACTTTTCCAGTATTTATCCACTCTTGAAGTAACATCAGATCCCGCCCCCTAAAAAAGAGAGCCTGCCGCCCGATAAATTTTCCCGTTGCCATCTCTGTTTTATTTCTTTCTCACAAAAATTGCAATGATAAGCGAGGCAACCAATCCGGTGACAACTGTCCCCACACATCCCATGATTGCCTGTATCATCGGCGTTTGCATTGAGGCAGCGGCATTCATTTCCGCGGCAATCTCGGCTTCTGATTTCCCCTGAGAACGAAGCACTTCTTCTCCAACCACACGAAGCTCTTCAAAGTAATTCGGAAATACCACCGTCGTAAACAGCAGCGATGAAAAAATAAGTATCACTCCACCAATCAGAGACATGAGGATAGCGGTCCCGACCTGGCCACCATATGTCTTACCTTCAGTTGCAGTCTGTTTTAACCCCCATATTAGTACACCAATCTGAATGAGTATTACCATCCAGAACATATTCAGCATAACAGGATCCCTGTACCATCCCGTGAACCCGACAACAAATGTCCAAGCACCGCACAACAGACCTATGAGAATTCCTGCTTTCATCGTAGTATTCATAGTTCACCTCAAGTATGTTAATCTCAATGGTTTAGACGGCTGGAAATATAGCAACGAAATCCCCGCAAATCAAATGAAATACCTATCTTGATTTCGCCAACCTCAAAACTAGTCATAATCAGTAATTATCTACGATTACCTCTCCCAGTTTGACGGGAAGAAGCAGGTAAATCATTCCCTCACCAATATTTCACCCGTAAACACCTTGACTTTTACCTTGTTTCTTAGTAGAATTAAACGCATTGGTAACGCCACACCTGCAATGTTATCTCTGCGCTTTTTACCCGGAGAGTATTCTCTTTTTTGAAGGTTCCATTCCTTCGGAGGGCGAGGGAAAGACGGAAAAAATTTCTGAACTCTGACTAAGAAATTCCACCCAACATTTAGTGTTGTTTTCCTGGTTTTTGATTTTTGCATGAATGTTTTTACGTCACGAAGATGCACCTGAGTGATCTTATTCAGTGTGTTTTATCGTATTGAAAACAGTCAGGCAGTATAATATTTGTTTTCTGAAAAAGGTTTTTCGTGTGAGTGAATTTTCAAACACAATTTTATGAGGAAGATGGTATGACCCGTACAAGCCTTTATATCACCGGCGGATTTTTATTCTTATTATTGGCAATGAGCAATATACACGCACAAACCGGCAAGAAGGCGTCGCCTTCAGGCGTAATAAAAAAGCCGCCGGTTCTCACGCTTAATAATCTTGCCCTGCAATCTGAAATTATCGCGGCAGGTACTGTCACTTCCATGACATCAGAGTGGAATGAAGACAAATCAAGAATTCAGACGCGGGTACAGGTTGCGGTTGAGGATCCTATTAAAGGGACTTCAACAGGAAGCTCAATCACCATTGTCATTCCCGGCGGAGAGGTTGACGGAGTCGGTGAACTTTATACGCATTCAGTGAAATTTCAGCAAAATGAAGAAGTAGTGGTCTTTGCTGCAAAGGATGCCAAAGGAAACCTGAAGGTAACCAACGGTGAGCAGGGGAAATTTCTCGTAAAGAAAGATAATGCGTCTGGCGCAAAAACCATCTCCGGTGAAGGCTCATTAACTGAGTTCAAAAACAAGATCAGGAATTCGCTGAAATCGAACAAGCAGTAAAACTCTGAAAGATGTCCGCCCTGGGCACGGCTGTCTACGCTGCGCCTGGGAACAGTAATAATCAAGAAATTATCGCCGTTTAAATTTTAAAAGAGGGTCGCTCATGAAAAAGATTGTTCTTATTTGTATTGCCTGCATACTTCTTCTTCCGTTACTCGCAATGGGGCAAACAGGCCAAACGTTGGTGCCGTTCCAGTCCGGAAATTACCTTTACAAGTTTGTAAAGTCGAACTCGTCCGAACTTACCACCCTGACGTTTAAAAATCCGTCAGCGTCTGAATCGGGATATTCAACCGGCGTTGCCGCGTTTGGGACCTTGAATAATTCCACTTCCCCTCCCTGCCCGCTGAATAACTCGACATATGTGAAAACGTTCTGGAAATCCTCTGAGAACCTTCTGCTGAGGAAGCATATTTCACTTCCCAACGGAGCAAAGAATGTGAAAGTGTATGTGTCATTGAATAATTCCACACGCGTCTTCTTTAACGGCACAGAGATTACCGCAGGCATCCAATCACACAATGCTTGTGCAACTCTTGAGGGTGATTTTATCCTCAATGTGCCAGACGCTTTGGTACAAAGTGGTGACAACCTGTTAGCGGTTCTGGGATTGTGGAATAACTCAAAGAATTATATGGATACCAAAGTCACCGGTGATCTTTCATTTACTATTTCTGCAAGCTCCGGCGCTAATGGTACCATAACTCCAAGCGGATCAGTGTCAGTAATTCCGGGCGCAAATGCGACATTTAACTTTACACCTGCGACAGGATACCATGTCGACAGCCTTATCATTGACGGCACAAAAATCGCCGCCGCGCCAAACTATACATTTACCAATGTTACTGCAAATCATACGATCAGAGTAACGTTTGCCATCAACACATATATCATTTCGGCGACCGCAGGACCGAACGGATCGATCTCGCCGTCTGGTTCAGTCGTGACAAACTATGGTTCGACACCGGCATTTACGTTTACGCCTTCAACCGGATATCACATTGACAGCGTTATTGTCGACGGGACAAGTTTGTCTGTTGCGTCAAGTTATACATTTTCAAGCGTTACGGCGAACCATACAATAAGAGTAACGTTTGCGATTAATACATATACAATTACAGCGTCTGCAGGACCGAATGGAAGTATTTCACCGTCGGGTACGATAACCGTAAACTATGGAAGCACGGCATCATTTACCATTCAGGCTAATACACATTATCATGTCGACTCATTACGAATAGACGGCGGTGCACCGGTATCGGTCGCGACATCGGCATCAACTCCTTCTTCGATGCCATATAATTTTACCAATGTCACCGCGAATCATTCCATCAATGCAACGTTTGCTGGCAACAGATATGTACTGTCAGTTGTTGTTGATACTGATCCGCCCTCAGGAAACTCGTCCGTAGGATCAGTGCAAATTTCCCCTTCGCAAAGTCTGTATAACCCCGGAGACAATGTTACACTCACCGCATTCGCGGCACCCGGGTATCATTTCGTGCATTGGATTATGCCGGATGCTTCGACACCGTTTGTAAACCCGATGAATATCACGATGGACGCAAACAAATCACTTACCGCGGTATTCGCGCCCAATGTTCTGCAAACCATAGTGGTCAATACCATCGACGATGTGGTTGATGAAGATGACGGATTGACTTCTTTGCGTGAAGCGATTTCAATGGCGAATTTAAATCCTGGCGGAGACTCTATTTCGTTTGATATTGTCGAAGGGAGTCTTCCCGGATCAAAAATAATCGTGCTGAACGAACCGTTACCGGTATTCAACAATCCTATCATTCTGGATTTCAGTGATCTGTTGGACGGCAACGGGAATCCGATTATCACGCTTCAGCCGGGATGGGCGCCCGGAGCATATCCGAACAGTAATGGTATAGAACTCGGCGGCGATTTCCTGCCATGGGGATATACCCCTGAGGGAAGCATCATCCGCGGGTTGAATGTCACCGGATTCCCCGGCTCGGGAATCTGCATCGAAAGCAATAACAATCTTATCCAGAACAACGTTATTACCGGAAACGGTGCGCACGGTGTTTGCATTGAAGACGGAAACGGCAACGCAGTCGGTAACGCCAATGCATCGCCTAATGATACCCGCGGAAATAAAATCTACACGAACGGACTCAATGGTATTGCGGTTATGGAAGTGAACACCGGCGATGCCATTCCACCGCCGCATAACAATACGTTCCTGGGAAATTCAATTTACTCCAACGGAAAGCTCGGCATCGATCTCGGAGGAAACGGGAATGTTACACCGAACAAATATCCGGGCGGACCGACCAATCCCCTTATTCGCCCGAGTGTGGCAGATGCGATTAATTTCAGAGTAAACTTCCCGACAATCAACATCGCCACCGTTGCAAATCCCGGACCTTCAACTATTCAGGGATATATGCTCAGCTGGCGCAGTACAACGTTCCGCATTGAAGTATTTCTCAATGACGACGAAGCCGATCCGACAGGATTCGGTGAAGGGAAGAAACTGATTGGATCAACAACCGTAGTTACCGATGCTGATTCGGCATACGCGTGGTTCGTCATTACTTCCAACACTCCGCTTTCCGCCGGACAGCTTGTTTGTGCGACTGCAACCGATGAGTTCGGAAACACTTCTGAATTCTCACTCAACTTCCCGACAGGCCTTGAAACAAGAATTTACCAGAGCGGCGAGTTTGTCATCAACAAAACGCTTTCCGGTATTCCGCTTCACTGGCCCGATGGATATGGTTCATTCAACTTTAGCAATAGCGTTCTCAACAGCGGGTTCGCCAATGATATCGAAAACTCTTTTATAGCGTGGAATACACAAGCGGTAAAGCCTGACCTTTCACCGAATGTCGTTTATTCTAAAGCGACTCCCCAGGTTCTCACGGAAAATTGGGGTGGGTATCCCGACGGCATTAACAATATCATTTGGGTGGATAATAACTGGACAAACGTAACCGAGGGCGCACCGCCAAGCGCGATTGCCGTTACCAGAGTGCGGTACAACGCCTATAACGGAGAGATGACCGACGTCGATATCGCGTTTGACGCTGAGAATTTTACATTCGGTGACGCATCGGCTCCGGACGCACCGGCCGGCATTAAAGATTTGTTGGATGTAGCGATACACGAGGTGGGACATTACGGCGGACTCGCCGATATTTATAATCCGGGATATCCCGGCTGGGATATCCGTATGGGTGATGGCAACGAACATCTTACCATGTACGGCATCGTTCGCGATAATGAAACGGAAAAACGTACGCTGGAGGCCGGTGACATCAATGGCATCAACTATATGTACTCCCACGTGCCGAAAAGTTCAGTGGATCTCGTGTTGTTATTTGACGGCTCTGCGGCATTTAATTCAAACTACAACGGATTTAGTCCTTCCAAATTCAGCGCGACGGAACTCTTGCGCAGACTTCGCCCGAATGACCGCGTCTCAGTTATCAAACTTCCTGATACACTTGTGGTAGGATTGACAAAAGTCGATTCAACCAATCTTGACGCCATCACAGATGCCATCGACAATATATCAGTCGGCGGATCGAGCAGTATCGGAAGCGGTTTATTAAGAGGAATTACCGAGTTGACGGTACCCAACCCGAACCGCAGAGCGATGATTCTGTTCAGCGCCGGAGAAGAGACCGGAACACCTTCTGCTCTTTCTGTTATTCCAAATCTGGTTGCGGCCTCGACAAGTATCTATACTATGGGATTTGCAGGTAGCTCGGGGCAATCGCTGACCAGCACGCTTGCCGATAATACCGGTGGTAATTATTATCTCGCAGCGGATACTACTATCGCACTCGTGGTTCATGAGATCTGGAATGAACTCACCGGTTACCAGCTTATTGCCGATACTGGTTTATTCGCTGGAACCGAAACCGCTTTAAAATATCAGGGCGCATTGAAGTACCAGGGCGCGTTGAAATACCAAGGTGCTTTAAAATATCAGGGCGCTATTGACTGGGATGGCGGTGTTAACTGGGAAGGAACTGTCGATCCTGGAACGAACACTATCACACCCGGATTGAACTGGCAGGGAAGCGCTTTTGCTCTATTCCTGATTCCTCCCGGATATCCCGTACCGACTGGCTTTACGGATTCGAGCCAGATACCGGCTTATGTCATCCGGCCGGACAATCCACCTCCTGGTATTACCTATATTCAGGGCCCGACCTCAGCATTCTACGTTATCAAGAATCCTTTGCCGGGAAAATGGATTCTTCATCCTGAAGGTGCCAACGCGGGAGATCCTGTTCCGGCAAACCCTGAACCGGTGAATATTAACATCATTGCTGCAACCGATGTCGTTCTCAGGACTCAATTCGCGAGAGACACGTATACTCCCGGCGAAACTGTTCAGTTCACTGCTTCTCTGTCAGAAGGCGGATCGCTCATTGGAAGCGAGCATTTGTCCGGTGGTCAACCCATTACGGATGCTGATGTGCTCGCAAATATTACAGTTCCGGGAAGCGCTGCGACGCAACTCGTGACATTAACAAACATGGGGAATGGCAATTACGCAGGTACATTCTCAAACACATCATCCATTGGGACGTATAATTTTGAAATCATTGCCACCGGAACGACATCCACTCTTCCTCAGGGATTCCTTCGCATCAGCGAACAATCTGTGTATGTATCACCTGTCTATATCAGGGCTGTTATTTTCGCCTCTGATAGCGCGATTCTTGGAGACAATTCCAAAGTGCTTTCTGGCAGTGTATTTGTCAACCGGAAATCACAATCAGGAAACCCGGGAGTGGAACTAAAAATTGGTACCAATGTGCAGACATCATCCGGATATGATCTGAAAGCCGATAGGATACGAATCTTCGGCGGCTCTGTCATTAACAGCAACGTTTATTATAACCAGCTGACAAACAGCGGAACAATCAACGGGTCATTGAACACACCGCTGTCATTGCCGATCGGTCCGTTCCCCACATTCCTCCAGGCAAGCAACGCAACGCTGACAGCTGCGGCATATTCAGTATCAAATGGTCAGACAAAAACTCTGCCTCCTGGCACTTATGGTGATGTGGTGTTAAATCCTTCATCCACACTGATTTTGACCGGCGGAACATATCATATGAAGAGTTTCCGGATTAAGAGCGGTGCAAGAATGACTTTCTCCGGAACCACGCCAATCCAGGTCAGAGTTCTGCGCGGTGCAACGGGTGACAATGATTCGTATATTGGGCCGGCACAAGGCAGTTCGATACGACCGCAGGATATTCAGATCCACATTGCTTCAACTGACGCGCAGAGCAGTTTCACTTATGCACTGAATATCAGTCCGAAGTCGAGGGTACTCGCGAATGTCTTCGCGCCAAACGGAACGATTTTCCTGAGTCAGGAGTCAATCTGTTCCGGTGCATTCTTTGGCAAAATCGTCCGGCTTGGAACGGCGGTCCAGGTATCGCTTGCCTCATCGTTCGGCGGCTCGTCAATTGCAAAGGTAATCAGTGAAATTCCGGATGAAAAAATTGAATCTGAGGAACAGGTTCCAACGGCATTCGAGCTTGCACAGAACTATCCGAACCCGTTCAACCCGGTAACATCCATTCGGTACGCGCTCCCGGTACAAACGCATGTTACACTCACAATTTATAACACGCTCGGCCAGGAAATCGCGCGCCTCGTGGACCAGTCAGAATCGCAGGGCTATCACGAAGTGCAATGGAACGGAAGGAACGCAAAAGGCTCTGATGTCGGCACTGGTATTTATTTCTATAAAATTAACGCCGGCGAGTTTACTGACATTAAGAAAATGCTGCTGGTAAAATGACCTGACAGCTTCGGCACGGCTTTCCAAAAGCCATCACTTGTATCCCAGGTGATGGCTTTTTTATTCTCTTCCTTGCTATGAACAATACAAAAAATATTGTACATTAAGGGCGTCCAAAATTATCGCCGAAAACCCATTGACCTTCCGTTATAACATACTCTGTTTTGCACTTGTTGCCTTTATGTTGACAATCCCCTCTCCGGGATATTGCCAGCAGAATATTTTCTTCCAGCACCTTACCGTGAAGGACGGCCTTTCACAGGGAAGCGTGATGTGCATCCTGCAGGACAGCAAAGGCTTTATGTGGTTCGGAACGCAGGACGGGCTGAACCGGTACGACGGTTATGAGTTCAAAATCTTCAAGCATGATCTTACTGATGCTTCTTCCATCAACGACAACTTTATTCTTTTTATGGCGGAGGATTCCGCCGGTGCGCTCTGGTTCGCCACGCTTAATAACCCCGATATGCTCGATAAATACGATCCGGCAACAGAATCGTTCACTCATATCCAACGGGATAACGTCGACCTCACAGGTGCGAGAATAGGTCAGTCAAAACAATCATACATCGACCCGTCAGGCATCGAGTGGGCTGCGCACCCGGGCGGTGGTGTGCGGAAGACCGACCTCAAAACCGGTGCGCAGCAATTCTTCAAGAATAATCCCAACGACCCGAAAAGTCTTTCCCACGACAAAGTCTACTCCATCACCGGCGACAAGACCGGCGCTATCTGGGTTTGTACCCGCGGCGGGCTCGACCGCCTCGATCCGAAATCCGATGGGTTTGTTCATTATCGCCATGATGACAAGGATCCGCACAGCCTCAGCGACAATTTTGTCTGGCCTGTCATCGAAGACAGAACAGGCACACTGTGGGTCGGTTCATTTATCGGCGGACTGAATCGGTATGACCGCGCGACCGACAGCTTCACCCGCTTTCGTCATGATGAGTCGAATCCCAGAAGTATCTCCAGTGATGTCATTTACTCGCTCTATCAGGATGCGTCGGGAATGATCTGGGTCGGCACGGGCGAAAACGGTGTCGACCGTTTTCATCCGGAACTTTCAAATTTCACGCACTATCTGAAAAATGCTTCCGACAAAAACAGCCTTTCTGATAACGTCGTACTTTCAATGTATGTCGACCGTTCCGGAATTGTCTGGATGGGAACAAACAGCGGGTTGAACAGGCTGGACAGGAAGACCGGATCGTTTTTGGTGTACAATAACAATCCGTCCAACCCAAAAAGCATTGCCGACGACAATATACAGGCAATCCTGGAAGACAGGTCAGGAACCCTTTGGTTCGGCGGGTTAAGCAACGGACTGGACCGGTTCGACAGGACCAGCGGAACATTTACACATTTCGTTCACAATCCGTCAAATACGGCTTCGCTTAGCGACAACAGGATCTATGCGCTGTGCGAAGACAAACAGGGCGACCTCTGGGTGGGGACAAACGGTGGTGGATTATGCAGGTTCAATAAAACTGCCGGAACATTTACACGGTACCTGCACAACGACACTATTTCTTCCAGTCTTGGTGCCCAGGACGTATGGTCATTGCTCGAGGACAACAACGGAACCCTCTGGGTAGGAACATTCGGCAACGGCCTCGACAGGTTTAACCGTGAAACAGAAACGTTTACACACTTCACACACAATGATTCAGTGCCAAACAGTTTAAGCGATAATATTGTTATTACACTCTGTGAGGCGCGTAACGGAACGTTGTGGATCGGCACGAACAACGGATTGAACCGGTTTGTACCGGAAACCGGAACATTCAGGATGTATGGCACAAAAGAAGGCCTCACCAGCCCTGTCATCGTGGGGATCCAGGAAGATGATGAGGGAAATTTGTGGATCAGCACGAACAAGGGAATTTTTAAATTCAATCCGAAAGATGAAACGTTCCGCAACTACAATTACAATGACGGGCTCCAGGGAAATGAATTTAATCAGACCGCGTTTGCGAAAGACCGGCGGTCGGGTGAAATGTTTTTCGGTGGACCGAACGGATTTAACATGTTTCATCCCTCCCGGATCAGGGATAATTCCTACATCCCTCCTGTCGTGTTTAGTTCATTTGTCCGGTACAACACCGACGATGAAGAAGGAAAACCGATTGTTGAGACGGGTATCGAGACAAAACCGGAGATCACTCTTTCATACAAAGATAATGTTGCCAACTTTAAATTTTCCGCTCTCAATTTTTACAACACCTTCAATAATCGTTACGCATACAAGCTGGACGGATATAGCGAGAACTGGATACAGCTCGGTACCGACCGGCTGGCAACATTCACCAATCTTGACGCGGGAACCTATACTCTCCGCGTTCGCGGATCGAACAATAATAACATCTGGAATGACACCGGTACTTCTCTCCGTTTAATTGTCACTCCTCCCTGGTGGCGTACAACATGGGCGTACACCATTTACGGACTGATGGTTGTTGGATTTCTGTACACGGCGCGAAAAATCGAAATCAACCGGAGAGAACAAAAAGCGCGCATCAGGGAATCCGAACTGCACGCGAAAGCGGTCGAAGCGGAAAAACGCGCATTGCAGATAGAGAACGACCGCCAGACAAAGGAGCTCGAAGACGCAAGAAATCTTCAGCTCTCGATGCTGCCGAAGGAAGTGCCAAAAATTCCCGGATACGAAATTTCCGTCTTTATGAAAACCGCAACCGAGGTCGGCGGTGATTATTACGATTTTAATCAGACACCCGACGGTCATTTAGACATCGCCTTCGGCGATGCTACCGGACACGGCATGCAGGCAGGAACAATTGTAACGCTGATGAAGGGGTTGTTTATTTCCGATGCCTCAAAAACCGACATCAAGAGCTTTTTCAATCATTGCAGCCGTGCGATCAAGGATATCAAACTCGGCAGGCTCTATATGGCAATGACACTTGCAAGAATCAACGGAAAAAGCGTATCTTTATCCAGCGCGGGAATGCCGCCGGCATTTCTTTACAGAGTTCAGGACAGAAGTATTGAGGAAATTCTCCTTAAAGCAGTTCCGTTAGGTTCGATGAAAAATTTTCCTTATTCCCTGTATGAAACCTCAATGGAGTCCGGAGATCTTTTATTACTGATGACTGACGGACTGCCAGAGCAAAAAAACAAGTCGGAGGAAATGTTTGATTACTCCAGAGTCATGGAGTATTTTAAGGAATCCGTAGCTGAAACACCCGACCAGATCATCGCTAAGCTTTTCAACGCAGGAGAGCAGTGGATGAACGGCGCAACACAGGATGACGATATCACACTGATGGTCATTAAAAAAACCTGAAGAGAAAGTACGTACCGATGAACGACATCATAACACTCAAGATTGAATTGCCGAAAGTTCCTGACATCGAGCTGGTCGCAATAGAAGGGCTTGACAGGCTTGCACACTATCTCGGCATCTCCGAAGACAAAATCGGTGAGGCAAAAATTCTAGTAACTGAAGCGATTATTAACGGGCTTGAACATGGCGGCAATGAAAATCCAAGAGTGAATGTAGAATTTACGATGAATACTGAAGAACTGATGATTTTTGTCCGAGATTACGGCAAAGGATTTGAACAGTCAGAGATTGAAGACCCCGATATTAAACAAAAGCTCGGGACCAAAAATAAGCGCGGCTGGGGATTAAAACTGATGAAATCGATGTCGGATGATTTCCGCATCGAATCAGGCAACAATGGAACAAAGATAACGATTAAAAAGCTTCTCAGGTAAAGGCAACGATTATGGAACAGGCATTTTCACTTACATCAGAAGTCCGCGAAAGCCGGCTCATTATTGTCACATCAGGATATGTAAATAATGTCGGCGGAGAAGAGATCGCAAAAGAATTCAACCGCCATTTCGAAAATAATATCAAGGAGGTTGTCATTAACCTTGCCCAGTCCAAGGTGGTAAACTCCATCGGCATGTCGTTCCTGCTTGAAATTATTGAGAAACTCCAGGAAGTCGGAGGTAAACTCATTTTCACAAACCTCGACCCTGCTGTCGACAAAATGCTGACGATTATGGGACTTTTTGAGTTCGCCGGCAAGGCAACTACTGTCGATGAAGCATTGCAATCGTTTTCGTAGACCCGCGATCTATGGCCGCAGCATCTACCAACTCACCCAATGATTTTGTCAACCGGCTTACGCACAGCATCGATTCACTCCAGACTAATTTCCGGAAGCTTTCCAAAAACGCGTCAATTAAGGAACTCGGAACCCATTTCTCCGCAGCAGTGAAGGAAATGTTTACTGCCGCCTCTGTAGATATCCTCTACCGTCAAAATGGTTCCCCGGCATGGGAACGACTTATCAACGATGGATTATCTCATTCTGAATCGAGTCTCGCATTTTACAATCAAACAACTGCCGCGGCATCACAGGTACATGTACAATCCGGGACCATAGCGATTGTCCAGCGCCTTACCGACAAATCACTTCTTGGCATCGTAGTGTCATTATCATCTCCCGGAAGTTATACTGAACTCGACATTGTTTCCCTGAGACTTCTCTCTCACTTGTTTGAAAATGCTTACCAGGAATTATTCTACAAGCGCGCAGAGAAGGATATGGTCTTTTCGCTGAACCACCGCATCCTGCAATTGAACAGTCTTATCGACACCGGAATTGAGGTTGCGACACTTGACATGCAGTCTGCACCCCACAAGCTGGCACTGACCCGTGCGGCTTCGCTGACGAACGCAGCCCGTGGCACAGTCAGGGTGACAACGCAGGGTACTGTGAAAGAAGAATATTACTTTCCCGAAGGGGAAAAAATCACGAATACTTCCTCCGGCAACAACACCATTACCTCGGCGTTTTCATTTTTGAATGAGACATATACATTTTTGCTTCTGGATAAAGAAAGCCGGGCCGGTGTTGTTCCGTTTGAAGAAACAGACCAGTTGTTGCTTGACGCACTTACCCGCCAGGTTCATGCATCGCTGGAAAATAGATATCTGCACCAGCAGGCGCTTGAAAACCAACGCATCGAACAGGAGATGAATGTTGCCGCTTCTATCCAGCAAAGAATTATCCCTGCATCGCTTCCTGCGATAAACGGCTACGAAATCGCCGGGAAAAACATTCCATCCAAATCAATTGGTGGGGATTACTATGATTGTGTTCCTCTCTCCGATGGCAAGTACGCGCTCATCATTGCAGACGTCTCAGGGAAAGGCATCCCTGCCGCATTGCTGGTAAGCAGTCTTCACGCCTACCTTTCGGCTTATCTCGAAAGCACAGACTCTCTCTCACTGCTCATCTCGCGGTTAAACCGGGTTCTCTACCGCGCATCAACAGCCGATAAGTTTGTTACGGCCTTTATTGCCCTGCTGACACCGGCAACAGGAGAGCTCGAGTGCGTCAATGCGGGACACAATCCCGGCTATATTCTCAGAAATAATCTGACAATTGAAGAACTCAAGGCCGGCGGATTACCTCTCGGCTCCTTTGATCTTGATATCCCCTACGACAATCAAACCATTACCCTGCAAAAAGGTGACCGGCTGCTTCTCTATACAGACGGCGTTACAGAAGCGGAAGATGAACAACACGAATTGTATGAAAACAAGTCCCCGCTTCCCGATTTCTTCCGCAACAATCCGAAGGCACACCCTCAACAATTTATCAGCGATTTGATTGTTGACATAAAAAAGTTTTCCGGCCCGGCGCCGCAAAGCGATGATATAACGATTCTTTATCTTCATAGAATACCCTAGCTCCACTCTGGAATTCGAGACAATCTCCAAATACTGCGATGAGAGGCTGCGCTGTTCTACCAAAGATCAATTTCCTATAATTTTCAACAATTTAGGGGAAGAATTGCCTTGACATTTGTTTTTCATATTCATATCATCTAACAGCATATTGATAGCATGAATTGCGGGGGAAACAGAAAGCAATTCATCATTCTACTTCTGCCTGTTTGTGAAAACTCCAAATAACAGCAATTGCTGTTGACCGGATCCTCGGTCATTATCCGCTCAAAGTAAAGGATCATGCAAAAAAAGTTTAAGCGAGAAATATCATCGCTGGAACAGGTTTTTGATTTTATCGATCGGTATTTTTCAGGAAATACGGTAGAAAAATCTGTCCTCTTCTCTGTAAAATTTGTCATTGAAGAGCTATTCACAAACATGGTCAAATATAATGTCAGTGACTCACACAGCGATATTCTGCTCAACCTCGATAAACATGGCAACCGGCTTATTATTACGCTTACTGATTTCGGCGTTGACCGGTTTGATATTACTGAAGTTCAGGATGCTGATGTTTCACTCTCCCTTGAGGACCGGAAGGTAGGGGGACTTGGAGTCCATCTTATTAAGCGAATGGTTGATTCTATCGATTATCATTATAGCAACAGAGAAAGCACAATAACATTGACTAAGAATCTGGAGTCTGAATATGTTTGATACCAAAACACTTGATACCGGTGAAATTATGCTTTCGGGGAGACTGGATGCCTCTCAAACCGAGAAAGCAAATGCGGTATTATCGCAGATAACCACTTCTAAAACCCTCAACTTTAAGGATCTAGAATATATTTCCAGCGCCGGATTGGGAACATTACTGGCAAATCAGCAACGGCTTAAGGCACTGGGTCATGGCTTAAAATTGGTGAATTTGAACAAACATATCCGCGATATCTTCATGTTTACCGGATTTGATAAGATTTTTATTATAGAATAGAGAAGAATGTTACCAACTTTTTCACCGGTCGTTTGTATTTATGATTGAATCAAATGACACATTTCTGGTCTCAGAATGCCTGAAAGGCAACCAAAAAGCCTTCGAGCAGGTGGTTGATAAGTACCAAAAGCCGCTTTTTAACGTCGCATACAGGCTGACAGGAAACAGAGATGATGCAGAAGAGGTAACACAGGCCGCGTTTATTAAGGCATTTGAAAAGCTTCACACGTTCAACAAAGAGAGCAAATTTTTCAGCTGGATATACCGGATCGCAGTAAATGAATCGTTAAATTTCAGAAATGCCAGGAAGCACCATGATTCTTTCAGCGACACAGACAGTTCAACACACGAAAACCCTGAAACACTCTATCAGGAACGCGAAACAGAAGAATATATCCAGGATGCTCTCGGAAAAATCAAGGAAGAATATCGCGTTGTCATCATATTAAAACACCTGCAGGGACTTTCATACGATGATATCGGCAAAATTCTTAATGTACCGGCAAAAACAGTAAAATCAAGATTATTTTCAGCCCGGCAATTATTACGGGATATTTTGACAAAACAATTATGACCATGCTTACAGACTATCAAATAGAACTTCTCCATCGGGAACTTGATGGTGATAATTCTCCTGCTCAAACCAGCGAGGTAAAAACTTTGCTTTCGGAAAACACCGAAGCAAGGGAGCTTTTCCAGGAACTCCAGGACGTGGCAAAAGCGCTGAAAGTTCTTCATCCTGTTGAACCATCGGCTAACCTTAAAAAATATGTTCTTAATAGTTCGGTAGTGCGCAATTATATTTCTCAGCACAGTGCGTATAAGCAACTTCCGGTGAAAATTAAAATCACTAATCTACTCTCATTCTTCTTTAATCAACAGGAGGGTTTCATGAACAAACAACATAAATTCATCACCGGCGGCATCGTTGCCGTCGTCGCTGTTATCATCTATTCGGCAGTGTTTTACCCATGGCCGATGACGCCTGATACCGAAGGAACCATCGGCGGCGTAAAAAAGTATCGTGCTGACCAAATCACCGACAAGGATGTACAGCTCGACGGTCAGAATCAGCCGGGAAATTCCACCATTGGTACAACAACGGACCCTGTTCTTGCAAAAACAGCAGAACTGTTCCGCAGCGCACCGGTCGACATGGCAGCTTCATTACTAAAGAGTGCACCGGTTGACAGGCAAATCACTCTCTTGAAGAGCGCACCTGTCGACATGCAAGCTTCATTGTTCCGCAGCGCGCCAGTTGACAAGCAGATTACGCTTCTCAAGAGCGCACCTGTCGATATGCAGGCCTCGTTGTTCAGAAGTGCCCCGGTTGACAGACAGATTACTCTTCTCAAGAGTGCACCTGTTGAATTGGCCGCTTCATTATTCAAGAGCGCGCCGGTGGACAGACAAACATCTATCCTGAAGAGCGCGCCAGTTGAGAAACAGCAGCAATTTGAACGGAACGCAAGCATCGATATGCAGGCTTCCCTACTGAAGAGTGCGCCGGTTGACATGCAGGCTTCATTGCTGAAGAGCGCCCCCGTCGACATGCAGGCCTCATTGCTGAAGAGCGCCCCCGTCGACATGCAGGCTTCATTGCTGAAAAGCGCCCCCGTCGACATGCAGGCCTCATTGCTGAAAAGCGCCCCCGTTGATATGCAGGCCTCATTGCTGAAGAGCGCCCCCGTTGATATGGCTGCTTCCTTATTGAAGAGTGCGCCCGTCGATATGCAGGCTTCATTACTGAAGAGCGCCCCTGTCGATATGCAGCAGCAATTGGAACGCAGTGCCAGCGTCAACAATAAGGCAAGTGATCAGTAAATACCGGCATATTGCCATACAACAAATATAGGTAGCAAAAAGGGGATTTCTTCAATCCCCTTTTGCTTTTTACAGTGGTTTTTCCAATAATAGCCAACAAGCAATCCTGCAACATTTCAGGCCTTTCATATTCACGGTATGCAAAATAGAATAGTACCCCGGATCGGGTCACCCGGACAGGTGATCATTACTGCGTTGCATTGGATTACTCTTTTCATTGTTTCAGGGTTGTTTTTTCTTCCCGTTATAACAGCAGCTCAGCTTAAAACGCTTCAGACGAAAAACCTCCATCTGGTGTATTTTAATGATCAGGAATCTTATTTGATTCCGCATATCGGACGATGTTTCGAAAATTCACTCCGGTTTCATCGCACATTATTTGATTACACTCCCAGCGAAGACATCACAGTATTTCTTCATGATATTAATGATTATGGAACCGGGGGAACCAACTCCATTCCGTGGAATTATCTTACAATCGGGATTGAACCGTTCGATTATGTCTATGAAACGTGCCCGACAAATGAACGGATGAACTGGGTTATGAACCATGAACTGGCGCATGTTGTCGACCTTGACAAACCTGCAGGAAGTGATAAATTTTTCCGTTCATTATTCTTCGGGAAAGTGGCGCCTTCTGCTGAAAACCCGGTTTCAATGTTTTACAGCTATCTTGCGAGCCCCCGGTTTTACTCTCCCCGGTGGTTTCACGAAGGTATTGCCGCGTTTCTGGAAACATGGATGGCAGGCGGTATCGGTCGTGCATTAGGCGGATATGATGAGATGGTCTTCCGCGCGATGGCACGGGACAGCGCGTATTTTTACGACTTCGTCGGCCTGGAGTCCGAGGGCAAAACAATTGATTTTCAGGTAGGCGCCACATCCTACCTTTATGGAACAAGGTTCATCAGCTATCTTGCAACACAGTATGGACCTGAAAAAATCATACAATGGATCAACCGGTCTGAAGACAGCAAACCGTATTTTGCTTCGCAATTCCACGATATATATGACATGTCACTTGATGAAGCCTGGTCTCAATGGATTGCATTTGAAAAAAGGTGGCAGAAAGACAATCTCGATTCTATCCGAAAATATCCTGTAACACCGGAACGGCCATTAATGCATTCGTCACTCGGATCCGTTTCCAGGGCTTTCTACGACTCAGCCAACAACAAATTCTATGTTGGTGTAAATTTTCCGGGAAGGACTGCACACGCGACAGCCGTCGACAGATATTCGGGTGAAATGAATGATATTTGCGACATCAATACCCCGGCATTGTATTATGTAGCTTCACTCGCATACGATGACTCAAGTAAATCGCTTTTTTACACAACACACAACAGCCAGCTCTGGCGTGACCTTAATGTTGTCAATGTTCTCACAGGCGAAACATCAACGCTCATTAAATACGCACGGACAGGGGACCTGGCTTTTAATAGTGCCGATAAATCCCTCTGGGGTGTCCGCCACCACAACGGTTTTTCGTCGCTTGTCAGAATTCCGCCTCCCTACCATCAGTTGTTTGAAATTCAAACGCTTGAATACGGGAAGGATATTTTTGACCTCGATATTTCTCCCGACGGATCCACACTTACCGCCTCATACATACAAATTAATGGCAAACAACAGCTTATTGCGATGGATCTTCAACGGTTAATCCTGGGCGACCCAAATGTAGAGGTACTGTTTGAATTTGAAAACAATTCCCCTGCGAATTTCGTGTTTTCACCTGACGGAAAATACCTGTACGGCACGTCTTACTATACCGGGGTTTCGAATGTGTTCAGGTTTGAACTGGCCACAAAGACCATGGAAGCGATTTCCAATTGTGAAACGGGATACTTCCGGCCTGTCCCGGTCGGCAATGATTCTCTTCTGGTATTTCAATATACCGGCGGCGGATTTTTACCTGTGATGATTCCGGTAAACGTCCACGAAGATATCAGCGCTGTCAAATATCTTGGACAGGAAGTCGTCGAACGCCACCCTATCGTCAAAACCTGGAATGTCGGTTCACCGCTTTCTGTTAATATCGATTCGCTGACGACATACAAAGGAGAATACAACAGTTTTCAAACGATCAGTATCGCGTCATTGTACCCGGTTGTCCAGGGATATAAGGACTTTGTCTCGTACGGGTTACATCTCAATCTCGCCGACCGCGTCGGCCTGCACACTGCCGAACTGACCGCGACATACTCTCCCAACCGGTATCTTGAAAATGACGAACGATTTCATGCGGCGTTTAATTACCATTACTGGCAATGGAGTATTGATGCGGCGTACAATAAATCAGATTTCTATGATCTCTTTGGCCCGACTAAGACAAGCCGGAAAGGGTATTCCCTTTCTATTAATTATACCGACTTCATTATAAACGATAAGCCCGCATCGCTGGATTATAGTATGACATTGTCTGGGTACGGCGGCCTTGAACGGCTGCCGGATTATCAGAATGTGAACACAAGTTTCGATGAATTTGGTATTGCCAGCGGAGCACTCCGCTATAAATATCTCCTCAGGACAATTGGCGCGGTTGATGTTGAAAAAGGAGTGTTGTGGAACCTGAACACATCCACAACAGTTGTGCGCGGAAAAGGTTTCCCGAAAATATATATGAATACCGACTATGGCTTCCTTCTCCCGGTTGATCATTCAAGTCTTTGGCTGAGAAGCTCAATCGGTTACTCTCCCGGGGACAGGAATGATCCCTTCGCCAATTTCTATTTTGGAGGATTCGGCAACAATTGGGTGGATTATCAGGAAGTCAAGCGTTATAGATCCTATTATAGCTTCCCGGGTGTTGAATTAAACGAACTGGGCGGAACGAACTTTGGAAAACTGACGCTGGAGTTAACCACCCCGGCAATCCGATTCAAACGTTTCGGCATCCCGAATTTTTACTGTACATGGGCTCATGTGACATTTTTCACTTCGGGGCTCATTCTCGATATCGACAATATCCCAACACGGCGAAAAGTTTTAAATATCGGCAGTCAGATTGACATTAAGTTTGTACTCTTTACCAGCCTTGAATCGACACTTTCGGCAGGATACGCTGCAGCCTTCGAAAAGGCGTACGCACCGAGAACGGAATTCATGGTATCACTTAAAATACTTTGATATTACCCGCTTACAGTCTGTTTTTGATGAATATATTGTGATACAAATCCTGATTGGCATTTTTCCCGTATTTCTGTTTTTAACCGCATTGGTGTTTCTTGACAGTTATAAACTTATTTCGCTTCGTTCGATTGTCATAGCAATACTGGCGGGGACCGGCACAGCCTGGATTGTCTTTGGCATTACGAGCGTTCTGCTGCCGGTGACACACATGGAAGCGCATACATATTCCCGGTACGTTGCGCCGGTTATTGAGGAATCAATTAAAGCGGGATATATTCTTTTTCTGATTCAGTCAAAACGAATAGGATTCATGGTTGACGCAGCTATATATGGTTTTGCGGTTGGGGCGGGCTTTGCAGCCATTGAGAATATTTATTATATGTATGCCCTGGATAATCCCGAACTACTGCTCTGGATTATCCGGGGATTCGGAACTGCGATCATGCATGGCGGCACGATGGCAATTTTCGGGATTGTCGCAAAAAATCTTTCGGACCGGTTTCCCGGAAAGTCATTTCTTGTTATCATTCCGCCGCTGTTGATCACCATTGTCATTCACTCATTATTCAATCACGCGTTTCTTCCGCCGATCCTGGAAACTATCGTGTTGTTATTATTGCTGCCGACACTGTTGATTATTATTTTTAAACAAAGTGAGGAATCCACGAGAACATGGCTTGGGGTTGGACTTGATGCCGACATGGAGCTCCTGCATCTTATTACAACGGGTAATCTTTCAGAATCGAATATTGGCAAATATCTTCATTCCCTGCGGGAAAAATTCCCTCCTGCCATGATTGTTGATATGTTATGCCTTCTCCGTATTCACACCGAACTCGCATTGCGCTCAAAAGGGATTTTGATGATGCGGCAGACCGGTTTCACCCCGGACGAGGACCCGGAGATTGTTGAAAAATTCAATGAACTGACGTATCTTGAAAAGAATCTTGGTACAACGGGTAAACTTGCTATCGCACCATTTCTGCACACAACAAGCAGAGACCTGTGGCAGATTTATATGCTAAAAACATAACTCCCATGACAACAGAAAGATGCATATGAAATTACACAATATAACTCACCACATCCACAATAATCATAGGAGAATGTACCATGTTTAATCTGAAAGGCACTACACACCGCCGCGGCTTTCTTGGGTCGCTGGCAACCGGCGCTGCCGCTGTCGGCCTCGCCTCAATGAGCGGAGTGATGAAGCTCGACGCCGAGCCGATGCCGCCGTACTACGGCACTATGGCAGAAGACTTTGAGAGCTGGCTTGGAAGAATTAAAGGAAAGCACAAGCAGGTATTCGATTCGCCGTTCCCGGACGGAGGATTGCCGATGGCATTCGTCCGCGTATTTCAGATGACTAACGCCAGTGTCGGAGTTCCGGAAGGAGACATCTGTGCGGTACTGATATTAAGGCACGACTCAATTCCGTTTGCATTTCCTGATGCACTGTGGGCAAAATACAAATTTGGCGAGGTATTTAAAATCCATGATGAAGCAACAAAAGCACCGATGGAGCGAAACGCATTCTACAACGTCAAACCCGGTAGTCTTCCGTTACCCGGAATGGCAGTTGATGAGCTGTTGAAAAGCGGCGCGCTGATCGGCGTTTGCGATATGGCAATGAAGCATTTCAGCATGGAAGCGGGAAAGAAAATGAACATGGACGCCGCGGAAATAAAGAAAGATTTGGACGCGAACGTTCTTCCGGGAATTCAGGTGCTTCCCTCAGGCGTTCTTGCGGTCAACCGCGCGCAGGAACACGGTTGTACGTATTGTTTCGCTGGATAATACTACGAGACGCTATTCATCAAGGGTAAGCCGGGCCGGCTTGCCCTTGTTTATTTTTTTGAGGAACGTTTGTAATACACCGCATCTTTCGGCAACGGTTCCGTTACATAATCATCATCCTTGAACGGGAAAGCGGGCCGAGGCTGTGAATTGATATATGCCGCGATGTGTTGTGCTTCTTCGTCTGTGAGGCTTCCCGGATCAATGTACGGCATCGCATAACGGATCATACCGGCAAGTGTATATACGCGCGCGGCACCGGCACCGTCATTCCAGGAATCTTTTCCCCATAACGGTCCTGCCTTTTTATCCCCAATGGCAACCCCCTGCCCATCCTCGCCATGGCAGTTCGAACATTTTTCAATAAATAATGTATATCCAAGTTTCGTGTCAAGTTTTTCAATTGGGATAATCTTTTCCTGCGGAATAGTGTTTTGCCCTCGCCACGAAAGTTTTTTCCCGACAGGATATCCTTCAGAAAGCCAGGTAAGATACGCGGAAACATCAAGCACTTCCTTGGAATCCGTGGCCGGCAATACACTATGATGATCGCCGTTAGTCATATTCTGTATCTGATGTTGCAACACTTCCGTTGCGTTCTGACTCCTCAAAAAACATCCCACGATACGATCCTCAAGGCTAATTAATCGTGCCTGGCGTTTGTTGTATTCCGGGAATAAGGCGGCAATACCGACGAGCGGCATCGCTTTTTCGCGCTGTCCCGCGTTCAGATGACAATTTGTACACGATAATGCGTTGCCACTGAACCGAGACGCATGTTGAGAAGTTTCTGTAAATATTAAAAAACCGGATTTTATTTGTTCAGCAAGAGATGAGTGTGCAAGAAGCGAGTCTGTTAAAGGGTTTTTAGGGATATCCCAGGCCGTTTCCATTGCCGTGGCGGAGGAAATAAGCGGACCCGACATAATCGCTACTGCATCTTCGGATGGAAGTTTCGATTCCTGAAAACATAACCCCGTATTGGCGAATAACATCCCAATACTCAGGATTATTATGAATTTGATATAGCCAAAATTCTTCATCATTTTCAAAAAAAATAAACAGATAACCAATAACATTCAAGACCCGCTGCTATTATTGATACATAAGGTCAATATATTCCTTCGCGCTCTTTTCCCATGTAAACCGGGCACTCATAGCCGCCTTTATGATCGACTGCCATTTACCGCGTTCGTTGAAATACATTCCGACAGCACGGGAAACGGACGAAACAAACCCGTCAGCCTGTTCCTGCAGTGTCGTCCCTCCGAATGTAAATCCGTTAACTCCGTCCGTCACCGTGTCTTTTAATCCACCCACCGCGTGAACAACACACGGCTGGCCTTCACGCATCGCCACCATCTGACCGATACCACACGGTTCAAATGAACTTGGCATGAGGTAAAGGTTTCCCGTGGCATACAGCGCGCGGGCAATTGTATCGGAATATCCGTTGAGAAAAATCATGTTCGGATGTTTCGCGCATGATTCTCTCAGTCGCTGTTCGTATTCCCTGGAGCCGGAACCAAGGATAACGAATATCCCTTTATGCTTTTCCAGCTGTTCCAGAATAACATCAACAGCAGGCACCCCACTCGAATCGTTTTCATACAGCAATTTCAGTTTTTGTTCAACAACTCTGGTGATCGACGTGAGAAGGATAGTCGGCGTAAAAGCTCTGAGAGCTTGAACTCGTTTTGACGCCTCCAGATGAAATGGATTGGGTATTTTTATTTTCCACCGTTCAATTTCTTTCAGCATAACCTCAAATAAATCCTGAACAGAGAGTTTTTCATCTTGATCCGACTGTGAATAATCAATGGCATTAATAATGCCAAACAACCTTTTATCTTTCATTGCATCGCCAAGAGCTCCTTCCAACCCTTCGCCGCCATAATACCCGGCATCAGGATTACTTGGCTTCAGAATTTCCCTGGCGTATGTCGGTGAGACGGTATTCACTTTCTTCGCAAATCGTATTGCAGTAAGCATTGGATTAAAGCAAGGACTCTCATACCGCGGATCTTTCCATGAATCTATCCACGTTGTCGTCTTCAAAAGCTCCGGAAACCAACGCTCTACAGAAGACGGTGATTCGGCGAAAGGCCGTGTCCCCTGTATCGCGGCATTATGAACGGTAAAAGCCGTGTGTACGTTACGAAGATGCCGGAACTCCGGGTGAAGTTGTTGCAGCAGAAACAAAAAACCTGTGTGCCAGTCATGAAGATGCAGAAGATACTGCCCACCGATGCCTCTGCAGAACTGACCTGCCGCCGAACAAAACATCGCGTACTTTGTTGCGTCGCGTGCAAATGCCTGCTCGGGGGGGTCATTAAAATAAATCGGTTCACCGCCAAATTCAGAATGGTGAAGGATAAGATGATTTACGCCGTCATGAATTTCTGATGGAGTTACCTGCCATAATTCCGCCAGCATATCCTTGCCGCCAAAAGGAAAAATAACGGCACTATGAAACGTGCTCGGATTATTTTTGTGGAGGAATCCGTATGAAGGAACAATAACAGTCACCTTTTTGCCAAGCTTTGTCAGCGCTCGCGGCAAGTCCCTTACAACATCGCCGACGCCTCCGACTTTTCCTCCCGCCAGCGCGTCGTTTTCCGCGGCAAGCATCACGATATGTTGTGATTGGTTTGTCATTTCTAAATAATTGTATTATCAGGGATCGTGGCACCCTTGATGATAATGACAATCCCGTTCCGGATCCAATATCCTTCTGTTTCGCGCTCCACATTCACAATCTTATCTTTATTGACTATCTGAACATTGCGACCGATACGCACATTTTTATCAATAATCGCGTTCCGGATTACCGTATTGGCGCCGATGCCGACAGGAGGAACACCCTGCACGATATCAGCGGCACGTTCCGTTTCTGACTGATAAAAATCAGCGCCCATCATGAGCGTATTTTCGAGAGAAGAGTGTTCTTCGAGTCGTGAACGGATTCCTACCACGGAATTAATAATATGCGCGCACTTCAGAATACATCCGTCGCAGACCATGGATTCCTTCATAACAGAGTCCAGAATTTTACTCGGCGGTAAAAACCGTGTGCGGGAATAAATAGGAAAGTCCGAGTTGTAAAAACTGAATTCCGGTTTCGGCTGTTTGACAAGATCAAGATTCGCCTGATAGAATGTTTCGATCGTTCCGATGTCTTCCCAATATCCTCGGAATGCGAATGCCTGCACATTAAATTCAGGAATTGCGCCGGGAATAATATGTTTGCCGAAATCGGTATGCTTCGGGTGCTCCAATAGCATTTTCATCAGCGCCTTACGTTCAAAAATATAAATTCCCATCGATGCAAGATACGGTTTGCGGGAAGCTGATGTCGTATCGAATCCCATGCTTTTCATATCCACTTTCATGGATTGGAGTGTCTCGCCGGTCGGTTTTTCCTTGAAGTCGATTACTTTTCCTTTCTTATCCGTCTTCATCAAACCAAATTCGGGCGCACGTTTTTCTTCGACAGGGATAACGGAGATTGTCGCATCTGCCTTTGTTTTGACATGATGGTCGATAAACTCTCGGTAATCCATGCGATAAAGATGGTCGCCGGAAAGCACAAGGTAATGTTCCGCGTGCCACGGTTCCATCACCCAGAGAGTCTTGCGAACAGCATCTGCTGTCCCCTGAAACCAGTCGGGGCTTTCGGGAGTCTGCTGCGCGGCAAGGACATCGACAAACCCGCGCATGAACGGAGAAAAGCGGTAGGTGTTCGCTATATGCTGATTTAGGGAAGCGGAATTGAATTGTGTGAGAATGTAAATCTTGAGTACTTCGGAATTAATGCAATTGCTGACAGGGATGTCGATCAACCGGTATTTTCCGGCAAGCGGCAGTGCCGGCTTGGCGCGGTGTTTTGTCAGCGGATAGAGACGCTCTCCCCTTCCACCACCTAATATAATGGCTACAACATTCTGCATGAACAACCTCCAGTGAAGAACAACCTATTATAGCTCCGCTACTGCCCGCAACCTATTCTGCAATTGTAAGAGTTCATAATGAACTTCGGCAGCTGATGTTTTGGCCTGGTGAACGACATCTAGAGCTACCTGATAATACGAAGAAAAATCCTCACCCGAAACTTTTTTATCATTCTTTATTGAGATAAGTGAAAAAAGCCGGATCCATTCCAACAGCTTTTCAAATCGTTCTTTGTTGAAATAAAGGATATGCTGATATTCATGAACCTGCAGAAATTCCTTAATTTTTGGCGTTCCAGATAAATTCAGAATTGTAATCATAATGACGCTTTTGAACGCTACCGGTGAATATCGTGTTAATGAAAATCTTTCACCCAGCAAAAGATCCGGAATTTGCGCCTCATGGTGCTCTATGGATTGCCATAACAGTGACAATGTCCGTTCGATTGTCAGGATACTTTTTACAGGTTGAGTTTGCAAGGACATCCATAATCGCCTGTACACAAGGATGAAAAAAAGCTTGCCGGGTTCAATTGGGATAACCTGATGTTCTTTTGTTTCACGTTCAACGAGGAAAATACACCGTGCCGACTCCAGGTCGTTTTCTAACTCGTCCATTGCAGATTGTTCATCAATTGATATTTGCAGAACACCGGTCAATTCCCGCAGCACTGTGCGAAACAATACAGCAATATCTGCAGGCTTTCTTTTTTTTGAAGATGGTTCCCGTGAAGTTTGCAGATACTGTTCAAAGATTTCCATATTTCTCACGGAAAGCAAATCAGAAAGAATGTTGCGGGCAGGCTGAAGCAGCATCTCCGCCAAAGCATCATCCATATTCCTTACACCGCGTCCATGCAAATACCCCGCAAGCCGGCTATATTCTCCCGAAGCATCATACACTTCCCTGAATTCATGGAATATCAGATATTGAAATGCTTTCAGTTCAACATACATGCCATCCTGTGAAAGTTCTTTTCCGGATCTCAGAAATTCGAGCTGCGAAATGTGCTCCTTCATGATATAGAAAACATTTTCGTTCGGGTTAATTCCCAACGCCAAACCTAAGGATTGCGATCTGATATTTCCCTCTTCACCTGCAGAGGTGGTTTTACCCACGGAATGATTGATCCATCCGCGGCACTCTTCAAATTTATTGTGATAATACACCAGCGCGCGTTCATCGCCGTTTCTGTTGGAATACGCAAAAACATTTTCGTTGACTCCGCCATTTACATTAACGAAATCATATAATTCAAAATGCTCCACCTGACTAAAAAGGCGCCGTTTCTTCATCAACGGAAAGATTTCACGCTCGTGTCGCCGCACAAAATGCTCATCCGGCCACTCGTCATAATAGGCGCGCTTGTATTCCATACCATATTTTTCGTTATAACCTTCGATCTGTCCATGAGCGAACATCGGAAGCCCCGGAAGAGTTACCATCAACAGCGCAACGCCAAAATATTTGTCATCCTTTCCAAATTGCGCAATAGCAGTCTGTTCATCCGGGTTGCTCATGAAATTGACATACCGTTTTAAAATTTCGGGATTATAATGCAATGTATTTCTGATCGCCTCTCGGTACTTCGCATTATCTTCCTTCATCATCATATGCATGAACGCACTGTTGTACACCCGATGCATGCCGAGCGTTCGCACAAAATATCCCTCCAGCAGCCAGAAAGCTTCTGCAAGGAGGAGCGTGTTCGGCATTTCTGCGTTGATTCTGTCAACGACTTCACGCCAGAATTCATGTGGAAATACCGCATCGAAAGCCTCATTCGCTAATGCATGGTCAGCTCGCGATGGGATATCCCCTCCCGTTCCCGGCTTAGGAAACCAGAGCCGCTGAAAATGTTTCTTGGTCAGCGTCATCGCCGCATCAAAACGGATGATAGAACATTTTCGCGCGACATGAAAAATTGTCTGCATCACCGCTTCACGGACTTCAGACTTCAGATAATTCAGCTGCGCGGTATCATTCCACGGCATATTTGTGCCGTCGTTGCCATGATAAAAATAGCTGACATTGCCGTTACGGTTATCGATGCGCTGAAACACCACCGCCGCATCTGTTCTTGACCAGTATCCGTCCTCAATCCTGATTTGAACAGAAGGGTCTTCTGAAAGATCAACTCCCGTAAACCGGTAATTGGGAAACGGACTATACGACGACTGAATAAAATATTCTGGATGTTCAATAACCCATTTCGAAAATAAACCCATATGGTTAGGCACCATATCACCGGCTAACCGAATACCTCTGTGCCAGGCGCGTTCCTTGAGATTACTGAATGCATCTTCACCCCCCAAGTCGTGTGCAATCGTGTAATCATAAACCGAATATGCCGACGAAACCGCTTCAGGATTCCCGGTCATTTGTTTAATGCGTCGCGATGCACTGCTTCGCTCCCAGATACCGATAAGCCAGAGTCCCGTGAAGTTCCACCGGGCAAGTGTGTCAAGTTCTTCATCGGGAATCTGGTCAAGCCGTGTAATCGAACGCCGATATCGTTTTGAAAGCTGATCGAGCCAGACATACGCATTCTTTGCAAGCAGAACAACTCGCGGCATCCACTCGATATCTTGTGTGAATCGTTCGATATCCGGTAAAAGATTTTCATTATTATCCGCCGTTCCAAGTCCGGGATACACTGGTACGACTGAAAGACCCGGACCACCGCCATGAAAAACAATTTTAGTGTCTTCCCTGATAAGGTCTTCTGCATTCAGCATTCGTTCGAGGAATATTTTTGAAAGTATCATACCCCAACGTTCTTTCATGAATGCCAGCTGCCCTTCGAGGCTGTGAGGGCTTGCCAGTATCGGCGCGCGGAGAAGATCAAAAATGTTCTGATTATCCGGACCGAACGGTTTTTGTGTTGTGAAAAATTGTTCGACAGCCGGAATCAGTTTTGCATAGCCGGAGTTCCTTTTCAGTTCGGCATCATCGAAAAGTTCACGAAAAGAATCAAGTGCCGGATTGCTGTTGGAAATAAAAAACAAGATCAATTCTTCCAGTGATATTTCAGAATGAGATTTATGTCCCGCTCTCTGATTGAGATAATGCTCGGATGTTATTTTCCCGCGATACACATCAAGCGGAGGGACGGTCTCTGTAAATTGAATCAGAGTTTGACGAAAAGATTCTTTGTTTATTCCTTTTTCTGCCACAGAGACTGCACGGGAAAATACGCCGGGGTTTACGGTTTCCTCATATATTCGAAGAATATAATGGTTGATTTCATCGATGAGCCCCATCGCATTAATCTGCCCAGCCCTTACCGTTCGTTCAGGAAAATTATGCAGGTCGCGGAGATTGTTCATCTTCTGGGCGAAGACCCGTGCAGAGTGAAAATCGGCAATGATGACATTACCGTTAAACGAAAACAGCGATTCATCAAACTGATACTTTTCTCTTGCTGTTTTAAGGATATGAAACTCAAAAGGAACATCGCCGGATAACAGCATGGTCCGGATACCGAATTTCTGCAAGGAAAGAGTTACTGAAAAATATGTTCTGCGATTATTCATGTCTGTTAAGTTTGGCAGATGTTTCTTTTGCGATACGTTTTTCTGCATTTTCGGCAATCAAAGTTTCAATACGGTGAACAACGGCATCGGGAGCACCATTACTGTACTTCGACTGAAGACGCATATCGCAGACTTCATTAACGTAATCGACAACAATAAATTTTCGCTCCTCTGTCATAGCTATTTCAGATGAAAAAAAATCGAGCTTGCAGGCTTGTTGAATCGTCCGCATAATAGATCGCAGTCCGCCAAGACCGTGACGAATTTCATCTTCTTCATGAAGTTCGGTGTACATATGCGTCTGGTCGTCCCACCAGCAAAGGATAATTTCGCCAAAGACATGATACACTCTGAACCAGGCCCGTTTTCCTTCCAGCATTTTAGGAATGATGGTTTCCTGAAGAAGATATTTATCATCTTTATGATGTTTCCGCGATTCAAAAACATCATCCAGTCTCTTCGCGTTCATTACCACACCCGTTCCGCCGCCGGTCGTGTTCGCCGGTTTAATGACAAACGGAATACCAATCCGCTCAAGGTCTGAAACAGCAATATCAATGTGCGAGCCGGAATTAAACGGGGGAAGAATGATAGAATTAGGGACATGAACGCCATGTGATATTAATTCAACGTGCATAATCGCCTTATCAACTGCACGATGAATGTGTTCAGGAGGATTTATAATGTATTTTGACGATTGCTGAAACCAGGAAACCAATGGCTGAAATTTCAGATCGGCATCAGAAGCGCGGTCAAACAACACTTGAAACCCGATTTTTCCTTTTTTCAACAAATCCAGGACATGGTGCAGATGATCTGTATCGACACGATAGGTGGAAATTCCCCTGAGTGCACATTGCCGCTCAATACCAAACACAAAATCGGCATCAAACTCCCAGTTCCATGCAATCGCAAGGCCGTAGGTAATCATGACAGGGTAACTATTGACTAAGGGTTACAGGTGGTTACAAGCACCTGACAATATACACCTTTAGGCGGGAAAACTCAATGACAGGGACAAATGTTAAGGCCGGATGGTTAACATCCGACCTTTACATATATGACCTTACTCCGATGTCAATTCCTCTAATAACGGATCGTGGTATTCCTTCTGCATATGCTTCGGCACGGCGTGGACTTTGCTCCCACGCTGAGTAATACCGAGACCAATTCTGTACAGGAGTGGGACTTTGAATTCAAGGCTCGAATCAACCGTCCTGCCCATCGGGGTAATCAGACCGGCATCATAAATAGATCGTACCGCTTCATCGCCGTTCGGAGTGAGAGGAGCAAATAATTTGTTCAGCTCATCGCGCGTGAATGTCGCCTTTTCGCTTCCACGGAACAAGTCAAAATGTTTTGCGAGGTGCGGAAACTCAGAATACAGATACGTATCGCACCTGTACACTGAAACAGAAGCAAATGCTTCCTTCAGCGCACGGGCGCTGATGAGCTTTGATGAAACATGTTTGCCTTCCATCCTGTTCAGTTCGCGTTGTTTCTCAACCGCCACATTGCCAAGGTGAATGATTTCACGGGGATAAATATTTCCCATGCCGTCTGTCAGATGACGCATAATCCAGACATGGGTAAACGGAACAGCTTCTTCCGGCTTTTGGTTGTTGTTACTGAGCGTCGGTTCGAAAATCGCGTAGAATACTTTCTGCACATACGCGTCATTACCGCCGATAACATCCGACACTTCCACTTTCTCGGCAAGAACTTCTTCACAATATTCCTTCACGACAGGGTCGGCAATCGCGCGCGACACGAGAAGCTTTAACAGCAATCCTTCGCGCCACTTCATCTCATTGGTATAGCTGATAAGATGAGATTTATTGACGATACGCAACTGCCGATAAATATCGTTACGGAGAAATATCTTGAAATGAATATTCTGGAACCGGTTGCTGTGTTCAACCAGGATCTGGACAAGCCCCGTGATTGCTGCCTTGAGTTTCTCAAAGTCATCAATAAACAGAAGATCGAGCTTATCAAGCATCACCCAGGCAAGACAATTTGTTTCAACCAGAATTGTATCAACGTTATCCAATAATGCTTTCACACTCATTCCCGTCTTATGTCTGAAGTCGGCGGAAAGCAGTCTGTTCATTTCTTCGGCTTCCAGGCCGTCGGAACGCAGCGAGGGGCGCACCATCTGTCTGACACGATATTTGAACTTTGTGAATGTACTTGGCTCTTTCGCTAGGCCGAGATCATTCATGACATTGGTGATTGTCTTAAACGCGTTTTTGAGTTTAGGGTTTTTGCTTTTGTCAACGATCTCGGAAATCTTTTCGTCTTGCGCGAGTGTCGCCACGGTTTTAAGTCCGATGTAGAGCATCCAGAAATAACGGAAGTCATCAACTGTGCTGAATTTGATTTCATTGAATTCCATTCCGGGAAGGTATTCTTCATTTTGAAGTCCGTATGCAGGCACACAGATAATTTGTTCAAAGCCCTTGGGCATCAGCATTTCCACTTTGCCGCGGTCATCGCATAACAGACGGAATGCCGCGCTCTTTCCTGATCCTTTACTGCCAAGAATTAATGAATGCTGGGGATGAAGAACCTGCCTCAGCATTTCGGTGCCGATGAAACAGCTGTCGAACTTCGAATCGGTTTCCGCATCAACGCGGCCGAAGTTCAAACTATTTAAGACATCCTGTGCTTCCATTACTGCATCCTTCCTATCTCTATGTTATGAACTACTGAAGAAGAAACGCTCTAAGTCTCTTCCTCGTATGGGGAAAATAATAGTGAAACACATTCTGAACTCAAATCATCGTGTGGCTGTAATCACAGAAAGTGACCAATTGAAAATCATGAGAAAATCCTCCGAATTGCTTTATTTTGAGGTTATTTCGTTTGGGATAAGCAGGGATATTTGGTATATTAACAGCGCAAATTATTGTGTAACTGAATCAAAACGAAAGACTTCTATGCAGTTTCTGGATGAGAAAACCGTTCTTGCCGACCCTTTTCAGCAATTCAACCTTTGGTATGATGAAATTCTAGCATCGAAAATAACTATGCCGATGGCAATGACGTTAGCCACCGCGACAAAAGACGGAAAGCCCTGCTTACGCGTCGTGCTATTAAAGCAAATCGATGAACGCGGATTAGTATTTTTTACAAATTACCGGAGCCGTAAGAGTAATGAGCTTGCTGATAATCCATTTGCCACATTAGGTTTTTACTGGAAAGAATTTGAACGCCAGATCAGGGTTGAGGGAACTATTACAAAGGTATCACGTGAGGATTCGGAAAAATATTTCCAGACCCGTCCACGCGAAAGTCAAATTGGCGCTCACGCATCAAATCAAAGCGCGCCAATCGGCAATCGTGAAGAACTTGACAACACTGTAAGAAAAATTGAACAACTTTACGAAAATAAAATTGTGCCATGCCCGGAACATTGGGGGGGATTTTGCCTGAAGCCTGATGTTTTTGAGTTTTGGCAGGGACGTGAGGGCAGACTTCACGACAGAATAGAATACCGCAAGATTAAAGAAGGAAGCTGGAAAATACAGAGGCTGGCACCGTAAACCCCATCGTGACAAATCCGATCGGACTTATCCGACGAATATCCACGACGCCTGGTGTTGATTATACAACACTCACCGGCTTTTTACTTAGTGTTTTGGCAATGCGCTCTAACGCCTGTTCAATATTGGGAATCGAGTTTGCATAAGAAAAGCGGAGAAACCCTTCTCCGAATTTACCAAATGCCGTTCCGGAGAGACACGCCACACCTGCTTCATTCAGAAGAAAATCCGCCATTTCCTTTGACGACATTCCCGTTCCAGTGATATTCGGAAACACATAAAACGCCCCGTGCGGCGTACGGCAACTGATACCCGGAATGGAATTCAAGCCTTTCACCATAAAATCCCGGCGACGGAGAAATTCTTTTACCATCTTGTCGACGTCATCCTGAGGCCCGGTAAGTGCCTCAATGCCTGCCATTTGAGAAAAACTTGTCGTACATGATGTGCAATTCACCTGGAGCTTTGAAACCAGCTTCGCCAGCTCTTCCGGCATAATACCATACCCCAAGCGCCATCCGGTCATCGCATATGTTTTTGAATAACCATCGAGAATTATCGTACGCTCCTGCATTCCCGGTAATGATGCAATGCTGAAATGCTTATATCCGTCGTACATTATTCTCCCATAAATTTCATCTGAAAGCACAATCAAATTATGCTGGCGCGCGAGGTCTGCAATTTTCCGGATATCCGACTCTTCGAGAATACCACCTGTCGGATTCTGAGGAGTATTGATGATCAGCATCCGCGTTTTCGGTGTGATGAGCTTTTTCAAGTCTTCGATATCGAAACGGAAGTCCTTTTCTTCTTTCAGTTCAAGCGGAACTGCTTTGCCGCCGACAAATTCAATGGCAGATTCATAAATCGGAAAACCCGGATTTGGATAAATTACTTCATCACCTTCGTCTACGCATGCGGTGATAACGAAATACATAATCGGTTTAGCTCCGGGGGTAATGACGACCTGATCGGGAGTTACCTCAATGGCACGTGTTTGTGAAATGTATCTCGCTATTGCCGCACGGGCCTGCGGTAACCCGGCGGCAGGACCATAATGTGTGAAGCCGTCATCGATTGCTTTTTTCGCGGCACGGCGAATATTGTCGGGAGTGTCAAAATCAGGCTCGCCGATTTCAAGATGAATGATATGTTTTCCCTGTGCTTCAAGAGCGCGTGCTTTGGCAAGAACTTCAAAAGCGGTTTCCGTTCCGAGACGGCGCATGCGTTGCGCGATGTGAACCATGGAGGACTCCAAGAGTGTGAAACGAGTGAGAAATCGGTACTAATATACGATTAGATCAGGAAAAACTCAAGGAAGATTTGTAATTGCGGATTGGGGATTTCGGATTGAAACATATGAATTTTTCAATTTACGAATTACAATTTACAATTGACCAATGATTATTTTGTTTTGGGCTCATATTTTAGCGCCGCCTGAATCAACGGCTCAAGCGCCTCTTCACGTGTAAGTCCGACAAACCGCTTTGCAAGCGAGCCATCAACGTTGAACAAATAATTATCGGGCAATCCATATGTACCGTATGCACGTGCAATGTTGTCATCGATGCCGGTTGACCAGGGAACTTTATATTTCGCGTTAAACGAACGGACATCAGTTTCATTTGTCTGCACTGCCACGCTGACAAGTTCAAATCCCTGGTTTTTATATTTCTCATACAGTTTAATGAATCCGGGTGTTTCGATCCTGCATGGTCCGCACCACGGCGCCCAGATGTTCACCAGAACAACTTTTCCTGCGTAATCGGCAAGTTTAATTTTCTTCCCTTCAAGCGTCGTGTATGTGAAATCATACTTTCCGTAATTTGCCGCAACCGGTTTTTTCTTTGGCGATTCAACGACAACTTTTTTAGGGAGAGGTGTTTTTTTCTTCTTCTTTTTTTGAAATGCTTCTGCGGACGAATCGGACATCAACGCAACACAAAGGATCACCAGGAAGCACCGGAAAATACGCAGCAAATAAGTTACACCGTTAGTCTTCATATCCGTCACCATAGTTCGTTTGGCATATCCAATATAACCATTTCAAAACTTCATTTCTTTCGTCAGCAGTATTCCAAAGCTCCGGTCCTCGCTTTGCAAAAAAGCGCCCGCAAAATCACGGTTATTTCCAGCTATTCTGACACTTCCAAAGACACTCACGTCAAACGAAGAAACAGTCATAGTTATACCGGATCTCAAAAGAATTTTATCGTCGTCATCCCTGTAACCTGTATACCCATATCCCTCAATGAACATTTTTCCATCCGTAAATAAAGGAAACAGTATTGCCGCACTTCCGATATAAATATCATCCTGCGACCCGAGTTCCCGCGGGCTCCCGAGAATCCCCAACCCCAGGTTCAATCTTGTTTCAAAATTGTCAAAGCGTTTTAACCCGAGTAAAAAAAAATAAAAATCCGTCTGATCACTGCCAAGAAAATAAGGAAGATATGATGTGCTGGGAAGTTTTACAGAAGTTTTCATGCCAAGTGCGGGTGTTGCTTCACTTTCGTTGATGAAGGATATTAGCGTGCTGATGGTAAGGTCCCCCCAATCCGAACCGTTCCCGTTGCTGTCGGCAGTAGATTGTAACCGCCCCGACCAGTCAAGTTCAAAATTCACATTATCAGAAACACCCGCTCGCACAATAAATGTAGGGATTTTCCAGAGTGACTTCGGAGCCTGCGGAAACGGTGAACTCTTTTTTAAAAGAAGTTCCGTGCCGAGACCCACACGAATCAGTCCGGTATCCAACGCTTGAGCTTCACGCGTAAGAATATGTTGCTGTGCCGAAGAGATATTCACCGCAAGCAACAGTATGAAAAGAAAACCCCGTTTCATATTACCACTCTTTGAATGCGAAAAACACAGCAGCGAGAATAAATAAAAATGCTACGACATAATTCCACTTCAATTCTTCACGAAGATAAAACACGGAAAATACACCGAAAACAAGAAGCGTAATGATCTCCTGAATAATTTTCAGCTGAGATGCCGAAAAAGTTCCGTGACCAATTCTGTTCGCGGGGACCTGCAGGCAATATTCAAAGAACGCAATACCCCAGCTGATGAGAATAACTTTCCAAAGTATTGTATCCTTGAACTTCAGATGCCCGTACCAGGCAAACGTCATAAATATATTGGAAAGCGTGAGTAAAGCAATAGTTTGCATGTGAAACACCAGTATTGTTGTTAAATGAATTTTGAAAAGATAGAGAAAAGAGGTTCAAATATCAATACATGATATGCGCGGAAATACTCAGATTTGAATGTGCGCCGGGGGAGATGAATCTTTGGTAAAAAACAGTGCGGTAATGATTCCCGAAAAGAATGTCAGCAACCCGACAAAAAGAATCGCAAACGAAATCCCCATCAAGTCTGCAACAACTCCCGACAGCAACGCACCGATGGCATAGCCGAGATCCCTCCAAAACCTGTACACTCCCACAGCCGAAGCACGCCAACCCGGATGTGATGAATCGCTGACAGCAGCAAGAAGCGTAGGATAAACCATGGCAGTTCCAAGTCCAAGAAGGAGTGCGGCAATTACCTGAGCACCGAAAGTAATTTCAAAGACGGCGACCGAGATTCCCATTGCCTGTATCCACATGCCGAAAACAATCATCCACTTCCTTCCGAGCCTATCACTGAGAGCGCCTGTGACCAATTGCGTTATTCCCCATACTGCCGGATAAAGTGCCGTCAAAAAGCCGATCTGTTCCAGTGACAGGCCAAGTGATGCGAAGAAGAGCGGAAACAATCCCCACACCATGCCGTCGTTCAAGTTGTTGAAAAGTCCCGCCTGTGAACAGGAGAACAGTGCAGAACTACGGAAGGAAGAAAAGAGAAAAACATCGGTGAAGGTGGTTTTAGATGCTGAAACGCGATGCGGGATATGTGATATGGGATGTTCGATGTTTGATGTTCGATGTTCGGTTTGTAGATTGGACACCTCAGTTTCTTTTTGAGCATGCGCTCGTGTTTCTTTCACAAACAGCATTGACAGTATCAATCCGCTTAACGAACAGACCACACCGAGATAAAATGGATAGGGGCGCAAACCATACGAATCTGCAATCGTAGCCGTAGTATATGCGGTAATAGCAACAGCCAGATATCCGGCAAATTCGTTCAGTCCCATAGCAAACCCGCGCTGATCAGGGCCGGCAAGATCGATTTTCATGATAACTGTTGTCGACCAGCATAATCCCTGGTTAATTCCAAGCAGAATGTTGGCGGCAACAACCCAGTCCCATGTCGGTGCCCACATCAGGAGAAACGGGACAGGTATGCCCGTCAGCCATCCGATAATTAATAATCTTTTTCTCCCATACGTATCAGAAAATCTTCCGGCAAACAGATTACAGATCGCTTTGACAATACCGAAACTGATAAGGAATGAAACGATGGAAGTGTGAGATAATACGCTGAATTCGCTTTCTGCAAGAAGCGGAAGAACGGAACGCTCCATCCCCACCATCGCGCCGACAAACGCATTGATGAGCACCAACAGTGAAAATTGCGGGAGGTTTGCGCGAAGACCGAGTTGTATGGAGGAGGTATTGTTCACATATATCGTAGTAGCGAACTACCAGTTCGCACTGTCACCGGCAAATAAGGTTAATGTGGAAAACATGTGTTAATAACTCACATTCCAGAACTGCGGATCGGTGATCCGCCGCTACGCTCGCGTAACAAGCTTTTTCCCATCACGGAGAATTGCCTGCACCTGTTCTTTGCTTAACGCTTCTGAGTAAACGCGAACAAGCGGTTCAGTTCCGGAGAACCGAATCAACAGCCAGCTTCCATCGCTTAACGTGAACTTAAATCCGTCGGAAAGATTGGTATGAACCACATTTAGTCCGGCAACTTTCTTCGGCAGGTTGGATTTCAGATTTTTCAGGATGCCGTCTTTCTGGCTTGCCTCAATGACAGTATCGATGCGATCATAGTAATGTGCACCGACTTTATCAAACAATTTCGCAAGAAGCTGGGATGGTTTCAGTTTTGTCTTGCACATGAAATCGAGGAAGAAAAGATTCGCGAGAATGCCGTCACGTTCCGGCACATGATTGCGGAACGCATACCCGCCGCTTTCCTCTCCACCGATAATTGCGTCAGTTTCCATCATTTTCGGCGCGACATATTTAAATCCGACGCCCGTTTCGTGCACAGGAACACCGTATATTTTTCCGAGTGCATCAAGCATTGATGTTGTGGAAAGTGTTTTCACAATTGCGCCGCGCTGTCCGCGGACTTCAAGCAAATACATCGCCAGCAATCCGTACACACGAAGCTGATCGATAAATTGTCCATTTTCATCGGCAATGCCACAGCGATCAGCATCACCGTCGGTAATAAGAATAACGTCAGCACCTACTTCTTTTCCCTTTTTCAATCCTGCATCGATATTGGGCTGAATTGGTTCCGGCCGGCTCATTTCGGGAAATGATGGGTTGCGCTCACTGTGAATTTCAATCACTTCGGTTTTTCCGCCGCCAATCAACCGCGAAAACCACCCTGCACCATTTCCCCACATCGGATCGACAAGAATCTTGAAGCCGGCTTGCTTTATCGGCTCAAAATCTACCATCGATTTTAATTGTGCAATATATTCCGTCTCAGCATTAAACTTTGTTATAGTACCGGACGAAATACCATCATCAAATTTTATTCTCTTAACGGAACTTGCCTTACCCGGTATTAGTTTTTCAATTTTCTTCAACCCATCCGGATCAATCGCTCCTCCGTTTTCATCGCGCACCTTAAATCCATTATCACCCGGAGGATTATGGCTTGCGGTAATATTAATCGCCGCAATGGCTTTTCGAGTCTTTACGCTGAATGAAATCACCGGTGTCGGCACGCCGCCGCCGCAAAAATGGACCGGGATACCGTTACCTGCAAGAACTTCGGCAACCGCTGAAGCGAAATGTTCTGAGTTAAACCGCCTGTCGCCACCGACAACAACTCCACGTTTTAGATTATTAGCGTTGTAGACTGACTTCAGATAATCAGCAAAGCCCTGCGTGCATCGCCGCACATTATCGAAGGTATAATCTTCGGCAATTTTACCGCGCCAGCCGTCAGTACCGAATTTGATATCTGTCGATACAGGCGCTGCCGGTCTCTTCAATTTCTTTTTTGGGGTCGTTTTTTTCCTAGATGATGTTTTCATGATGCGAGTTATTGATTGAATAATTTATTAATACTTCAGCGGAACAGGTGAGTGCCGAAGGCTGCCTTAGAATTCATTATTGATGCCATATTGTAGATTAAGTATTCCGGTCGTTGCCTTATTCGTCTGATTGCGCTCAATATTCAACTGCAGCTTAACATGGTGATGAGGATACCAATTTAACCCCAAAATATAACTCCGGTTGATGAACGGCTCGAAGAGATTAAAGCCAAGATCAGGATCACCTATATATCGATACCAATCAAAACGGAATGCAACTTCTATGTCATTAGAGATGCGGTTTGCCAAGTCGACGTAGCAACCCTGTTGCCAATTACCGTTCTTATGGAAGAATCCATCGAATTCAGATTCTATCCAATAATTTTCATATTCAAACCGCATGTTAGCAGACCAAAGAATCTTGTGTTCAGCATAACTCACTGAAGTAATATCATATTTATCATTCGCGTATGTAAAACTACCTCCAAGACTGAGAAGCAAATGAGGTTCTTCTGCGATTGACGACCATGGAACAATATTTCCATTCACAACAAACATCGATATATTATCCCCGTAAGACATCGCCTCGCCATTGAAAACACCCGCAGAAAGATCCAAACGTTTTTCGAACCAACTCCCGTTCACCTGGAGCCCTCTTTGACGAAACGGACCGATTCTTCTGGCGACAGTCGATCGGTTGACAAACAACAGTTTTGCGTCGTTACGGAGATATTCTCTTCCAAATGCAACTTTGAACTGTCCCGCATCTAATTTCCAATGTTCGTCAAACATATAAGAAAATTTTAAATCAAGCGTTCGAAACCCATAATCGATGTCCCCCTGGTACACATATTTTAATTTTTTATCAATCGTTCCCGAAAGATAGAGTCTTAACAGTCCAATATAGAATGAACTTCTCGGTGCTGAGTGCGATACCTGCCACGAAGTACCAAATTGCGCCAGCATACCAATCTTGGGTTGCTCGATTCCAAAAAATGAGCCGACTACTTCTTGAATTGAGGTCGAATCTTTTTCCTGAGCTAAAACAATTTGTCCAAAGCAGAGAAACAAAATTATGAACCACCGTTTCATGAAAAGCAATCCTTTTAAAATTCTAATAAATTGCAATGAACATTGTGCTACAAGAAATAATGTCATTCCCAAGGTTGAACAAAATAAAAAAAATGACCTTAAGGAACAAATACAATCTCTTTATCTTATGTTCTCAAAATCTCACCATCTCAAATACTTACAATTTCACATCCTCATTTTCACTCTCCTTGTCGGCTCTGCTTCCCTTGGATTCTCGGGCCAAGAATGCTTTGGATACCGCCCACGCATATCCTTGCGGACATCGGGATACGTGTTTTGCCAGAAGCTCGGAAGATCCTGCGTTACGGCTAACGGCCGCCGGGCCGGCGAAAGCAGATGAAGAACGACTTTTATTTTTCCGCCACCGACAGCTGGCGTTTCTGTTTCACCAAACATTTCCTGCAAGCGAACTGCGAGAATCGGTGAACCATCAGTGGAATAATCTATCGGTATCTTCGAACCTGTCGGAACCGTATGATGCGTCGGCGCCAGCCTGTCCAGCTCACGAAGTTGTTGGTAAGAAAACAGTGACTGAACAATTGTACTCATTTCAAGTTTTGTAAGATGTGAACGTTTTGTGATGCCACCGAGATACGGACCGAGCCACTCCCCCAGCGTTGCATGAAAGTGTTCCGTGTCGAGTTTGGGCCAATCTGAAGACACAAGATTTAATTTTCTGAGCCATTCACTTCTCACACGAATTGAAATCGCATTGTCGGTCCATGGCAACGCGTCTAACCCCATAAGACGGATGCCTTCCAGCATTTTTTCTTTAACGGCATCTCCCGAAGACGAAAGCGGAATTTCCGACAATTCAATAGCACCCAGCTGCTCCACCGATCTTGCAACAACCATTTCCCTGCGGTCATCCCATCTGATTTCTTCACGATGTTTCAACTGATCATGAAATGCCGCCCGGATATCTTCTTCCGCAACCGGTTCTGCAAGAAATATTTTTACATCGTTGCCGATGCCATCGACTTCTGCGATGGCCAGATATCGAGTACGTGAAAGCATACTTCCTTTTGGTAACATTGCACCGGTTCCGATTGCAAGCTGATATCGCATTTCATGTTCACCCCGTTGCTTTGCGATACGTTCGGGATATGCAAGCGCAAGGAGGAGGCCGAGTTTGTTTTCATCAGGTTTTTCATCTTTGACGTCAAGCCGTTCACGCAGTCGTGTTGCCTGGGAAAGTATCCGCTCACGGGAGAATTTATCCCTGATATTTCCTTTTCGTAATGCGTACCAACGGGAGTGAAGGTCAATTTCTTTATCCCTGTCACCGCGAAGTAAGTCGCGTTCTTCTAACAGCGCGGCCACATCGCACGCAAGTACGCCAATGCCTAGCTCTTTTCCGCGAATGAGCATATGAGAAAACCGTGGATGTACCGGGAATTCCGCCATCGCTTTACCATGCGTAGTAGTTTTTCCCGATTCATCGATGGCGCCAAGCTGTACAAGAAGTGTTCTTGCCTGAGAAAGATGCGGCACCAGCGGCGGATCAAGAAATCGAAGCCCCTCTCCCTGTGGTGTTCCCCATTGCGCAAGATCGAGTGCAAGAGGAGCCAGATCAGCCACAAGAATTTCAGGCTGTGAGAATTTTGGTAACTGGTGTTGTTCGGCTTCTGTCCAGAGTCTGTAACAGGCACCCGGTTGCTGTCTTCCAGCGCGGCCTCTTCGCTGATCTGCACTCGATTGGGAGACGGGCGTGGTGACAAGTCCTGACATTCCCCGCCGCGGATCGAAACGAATAGTGCGCGCAAGCCCGGAATCTATAACCACACGGACACCATCGATGGTAAGACTTGTTTCGGCAATGCTAGTGGAGAGAATGACTTTGCGTTTTCCTTTTGGAGCAGGTGATAGCGCGGCTTGCTGTTTTTCAGGGGACGCTTCTCCGTAAAGCATATGAATAATGACGTCACCCGACGAACGCTCAGACAGTTCTTCCAGTTTTGGTACGAGCGATCCTTCAATATTGCGGATTTCCTTTTGCCCCGGGAGAAAAACCAGTATGTCACCGCTTTCTTCCCGCAGTGCCCGCAACACTGATGAAACCACTAACGACTCGACAGCACCATCATTCGGACGCTGTAAATAATTCGTTGTAACGGGAAATGATCTTCCTTCACTCCTGATAACAGGCGCATCTCCCAGAAGCGAGCTGACAGCAACCCCATCTAATGTGGCAGACATAATAAGAATGCGGAGATCGCTCCGCAAATGTTCCTGAACATTCAAAGTCAGCGCCAATCCAAGATCAGCGTGGATGCTTCTTTCGTGAAACTCATCGCAGATCACTAAACCAACATCCTGCAGCGAAGAATCGGACTGTAGAAGTCGCGTGAGTATTCCTTCGGTAACAACTTCAACGCGCGTGCGTTTGCTGATTTTGCTGTCGCCGCGGATTCGATAACCGATAGTTTCGCCCGCCGTTTCCCCAAGCTGTTGCGCCATATATGACGCTGCACGCTGAGCAGCAAGCCTTCGCGGCTCGAGCATAATGATTTTTTTGCCGGAGAGCCAGGGTTCGCTTAATAATGCAAGGGGAACGCGAGTAGTTTTACCGGCGCCGGGATCGGCGGAAAGAACTATATTATGATGCCGATGAAATGTATTACGAAGATCGGGAAGTACAGAATCGATTGGCAGTGTGGTCATAACGATAGAACTCGGAGATTTCGTAAAATCCCCGAGTTCTTTGTTGGATTAGAACGCAGAGATTCCGGGATAGATTCCGTTGGTATCAAGCTCCTCCTCAATACGGATAAGCTGATTGTATTTTGCGACGCGATCAGTACGACTTGCAGAGCCGGTCTTGATTTGCCCAGCGTTGGTCGCAACAGCAATGTCCGCAATCGTGGTATCTTCCGTTTCACCTGAGCGGTGACTGATCACTGTGGTATACCCGGCGCGTTTTGCCATTTCGATGCAATCGAATGTTTCAGTGAGCGTCCCTATCTGGTTTACTTTAATAAGAATGGAATTGGCAACGCCTTTTTCAATTCCCTTGCCCAGAATTTCAGTGTTGGTGACAAACAGGTCATCGCCGACAAGCTGGACTTTATCGCCGATTGCCTCAGTCAGCATACTCCATCCCTCCCAATCGTTTTCCGCCATGCCGTCCTCGATCGAAAGAATCGGATACTCTTTCACCCACTTCTCGTAAAACTTCACCATCTGTTCGGCAGATTTGGAAGATTTATCTGATTTATAAAACACATATTTCCCCTTTTGGAACATCTCACTTGACGCAACATCAAGCGCGAGGTAGACATCCTTGCCGGGTTTCAGTCCTGCCTTGACAATAGCATCCATAATGACATCGACGGCCTCGACATTTGATTTCAGGCTTGGCGCAAATCCGCCTTCATCGCCGACGGCAGTGTTATATCCTTTTTTATGCAACACTCCTTTGAGTGCATGAAATATTTCCGTTCCCATGCGAAGCGCTTCTGCAAAATTCTCAGCATCAACCGGAACAACCATAAATTCCTGAAAATCGACATTGTTATCGGCGTGCTTGCCGCCGTTCAGAATATTCATCATCGGAACGGGAAGAACTTTCGCATTCGGTCCGCCAAGATAACGGTACAGAGGTATTTCAAGTTCAAGCGCTGCTGCTTTCGCAACTGCCATGGAAACACCGAGAATTGCATTCGCACCGAGTTTACTCTTATTCGGTGTAGCATCAAGCTCTATCATTAACCGGTCAATGCCAACCTGGTCAATAGCGTCAAATCCGACAACGTGGTTCGCGATTTCATCATTCACATGTTCAACGGCATTCAATACACCCTTACCGTTGTACCGCATCTTATCGCCGTCGCGCAGTTCGACTGCTTCATGCTCACCGGTAGAGGCGCCGCTTGGCACTGCGGCCCGTCCGACAACGCCGGATTCGAGTTCAACATCGACTTCAATTGTGGGATTGCCGCGCGAGTCGAGGATTTCACGCGCTCTGACATCTATAATCGTGCTCATGTTCGCTCCAAAATTTTTGTGGTAAATCTATCAGAAAAGTGTTTGAATATCGCCAAAAGAAGATAGAAATGCAAAAGGAAGATGGTGAGTATGTGAGTATAAAAGTATTTGAGATTGTAAGATGATGAGTATGAGAAATATTGAGAGAGCATTGTTTGGGTGAAATGTTTCAGGTTTTTGTGTTTCATGATTCATATTTTTACTCCCCAAAAACCATTTATATATACCTGAAACTTGATATATGAAACCCCGTCACCTCTCACCTGAAACCAGTAACCTTAAACAAAAAAGGTGCTCCCGGTTTCCCGGGCGCACCTCTCTCCAATCCACCAATGATCTAGAGATTTGTGGACACGTGGTTGGGTGGCGAAGGCGGGACTTCATACGTTGGAACAATATGAATTGAAGCAAATGTGGCGCCGGGGGCAGTCGCCAACACAAGCTTTCCCGCCTCACTCACCTTATAGCTGGAACATTCTTTCTCAGGAAGAAATCATATTATTTGATGAGGATCATTTTCTTCATATCACTCAGACTTGTTACCACTCCCTCATCATCAGCAGATTGACCTGTCAGATGATACAGGTATACGCCCGATGGAAGATTGCCAGCACTGAACTCGAATTCATATATTCCTTCATCCAATGTTTCATCGCGAATCACCTCCGCGATCTCCTGGCCGAGCAGGTTATATATCCTCAGTGAAATTGTGGAAACGGCCCGCAATTCAACACCAATGGTTGTGGAAGGATTGAAAGGGTTAGGATAATTCTGCTGTAATCCAAATATCTCAGGCACCTGTTCGATGACATCTCCTGAAAAAACAACAGTCGGTTCCAGACCCGGAGTTTTACGAAGAAACGGAACATCGATCAGTTGCGTCACTCCTGTTAATTTTGTTTTGGAAGCAAAACTGATTGTATCGACGGCCCCCGCAAAGGCTCCATTGATTTTTTGAAGCACACTATAGAGATCGGCGGTTGTTGGGACAGGCAATTTTGAAGTCAGTGGCAAGCACGAAATCATCGTATCTGCTTTTTGAACTACCGTGTTTATTAATTGTCCGTTAAACGGATTGGTAGGTTCTGATTTGTCAAAGAAAGTCAGCTCGCCCAATCCTGCAGGAAATTTTTCAGTTATACTGGCGGCGACATTGAGTTTTAATGTCAGAAGTTCAGCAAACAACCTGTTACTGTATTTGTCGGGCGGCATGCTTTTAAGCTGCTTGCTGATTGGTTTGTGATTTATTGGAAGTGTATCGAGACACCGGATGCTGTCGGCGTGAAATTGCGGGATGCCGTGAGAGAACTTGACCAATGATTTCTGCACATCTTTGTATTTTGGATGAATCACAGAATTGCCGCCCTTCAGCCCTTGCGGAATTCCCACCAGCAATCCCGACATAAAGTACGCACCCGCCTGGCCATAACCGCCCGGAAACAATTCCGATCCGACATTGTGAAGGTTCGGCATCGTCAATTTCGGGGTATTGATTTTGAAGCCGGTAATTGTCTGTGTGGTCGGCTTGGGGGAAGTCTGCCAAATCACTTTCACGCCTGCGATTTTTCCTTTCAATCCATAGCCATCGAATTGAAACGTATCGCCCTGGGCAATAGTCAATCCTGTAAATGTCGCAACGTTTGTATTCAGCACCGAGTCGCCTAACTGGATTGTTTTGGTTTTCCCGATAGTTACCACGCCAATGACATCCATGGTAAACTTCAGCGTAAAACCTGTTGCGTTTGCCGGAGCACCGACATTGAATTTCAGATGAACTTTATCGCTCTTGCGCTTTTCGGCTTTATACTTTCCCTTGCTGTCCACCGCAGTCGCCCAGTCATTATATGTTGCCGTGCGGTAGGAAATCTCATAAACAGGGTCGATGATAAACGTCGCGGTAACATCCTTATTGTTATCCATGACGATATTCATCGGATTCAGAGAACCGGACGCGTCACCGCTCCATTCATAAAACTGATATCCCAGCGCAGGGATTGCCTCCAACTGTACTGATGAACCCTCAAGGTACGAAGGTTGATCAGGCGATTTAGTTACACTGCCGCTGCCGATGGTATTCACCGTAAGCGCGTACAGAATAAAGTCATTCAATAAAACAGTAACATTCGCCGAACCTAGATTCGAAGTGACTATATCGCCGTCACCGTCGCCATCGAAATCGCATACAAAGATTCCAACGGGGCCGGACGCTGTCACATAATCCTTTTTGGGGGCAAAAGTGCCATCGCCGTTATTCTTGAGAACAGAGACGGCTTGTGAAGTATTATCTGCCACAGCAAGGTCACCGTCACCATCGCCGTCAATATCACTGATAAAAATCTGAGCAGGGTTTCCTCCTGTAGGATAATCTACCGGTGCTGTAAACGTGCCATCGCTATTATTTTTTAATACCGAGATAATGTTATTCGTTTGATTACTCACGACAACATCCCCATCACCGTCACCATCGACATCGTTTACGGTAAGACTGCCAAGTTCACCGGGCCCTGTGGGATAATCACTTCCGGCGGCAAAAGTGGCGTTGCCATTATTCTTAAAGACAGAAATTGAACTGACTCCGGATTGGTTGCCAACAAGAACGTCTCCATCTCCATCTCCGTCAACGTCACTGATTGAAAGATAGTTTGGAGTTCCTGATACAGATGTCGGATAATCCACTTTAGGTTGAAGAGTGCCATCGCCGTTATTTGTTAACACCGAAAAAGTGGTAGAACCACCGTTTGCAGTTACGACATCGCCATCACCGTCTCCATCAAGGTCGCTCACGAATACGGCATTAGAACCGCTTCCTATCGGATAATCCACTTTTGCGGCAAACGTCCCATCGCCGTTATTCTTCAGAATAGAAACCACATAACCGTCATAGGCATTCGCAACAGCAAGATCACCATCTCCATCACCGTCAAGATCGTTTACATATACCGATGTGGAATATCCTCCGGTTGGATATTCCACATTTGCGGCAAAGGTCGCATCACCATTATTTTTTAATATGGAAACGGAATAAGGACCACCGTTAGCCGTTACAATATCCGCGTCACCATCGCTATCAAGATCGTGTACGAATACCCCGCGTGGCTGGCTTCCCACCGGATAATCGACCCTCCCTGTAAACGTACCCGGCGCAACCGAAGCATTGATGGAAAACGAATAAACAAATGGCACAATAGGGACGCTGATCACGTTCAGCAGATTGATTGAAATGTCAACAATGACAGCCTCTCCCTGTTTAAACGGAACCGTGGGTGTAAACGTGACAACGGTATTCCCGCCTGAAAAACCGAAAGTTCCAAGATGTCTGCCGGAGACACTTCCACTCACAATAAATGAAGTCAAATCATTAAACGAGGTGGGAAGTATTGGACCGCTGAATGTCACTTGAATCGTTGTTGACGGCGAAATATTAAGAGCATTGATAGAAGGCAATACAGCAGTAACTGTCGTAGGGGCAGGCGGGGTGCCCAGCGTTCCATCCATATTGATACGTTGAGCATAGATATCATAGTTTGTGCCGCTGCGAATATCATGCCATGTAACGATTGCGCCACCCGCACCGGCACTAACGATGGTGGGAATTTGTTGTTGGCTTGAGGCTACACTGATGGCAACACCATTTGATGTCCATTGTACTGAACCACTCGCATTAATCCGTTGAGCATAGATGTCGGTACCGGAAACGAAACTGCGCAAGTCATCCCACGTAATAATAGCACCTCCTGCACCATCGCTTGCAATAGTCGGGTGATCTTGGTCCATGGTTGCTGTAGAGATAGCAACGCCGTTTGCCGTCCATTGCACGGCACCGCTCGCATCGATCCGTTGCGAGTAAATATCAAAACCGGGACCGCTTCGGCTGTCATACGTAATGATTGCTCCGCCGGCCCCGTCACTTGTTAAAGCAGGAAACCGTTGATCATCCACTGTTGTAGAGATGGCTACGCCATCAACCATCCATTGAACTAGGCCTCCGCCATTGATTCGTTGGGCATAAATGTCAAGATCAGAACCGGTCCGTGCATCCTGCCATGTCATGATCGCCCCTCCTGCCTCGTCGCTTATAATTGCTGTGGTGGTTTGATCGCCTGCAGCCGCACAGATCACAACACCATTTGCTGTCCATTGCACTGCACCGCCTGCATCGATTCGTTGAGCGTAGATATCTCTTACCGAACCGGGGCGACTGTCACTCCAGGTGATTATAGCGCCGCCGGCTCCATCGCCTACGAGGGCAGGATTGATCTGATGCGATGATACAGGAGTGGAGATAGCCACCCCGTCAGTTGTCCACTGCACCGTTCCGGTGGCATCGACGCGCTGTGCATAGACATCGTAGTCGGTACCGTTACGAATATCACGCCAAGTTATAATTGCGCCGCCGGCTCCATCACTCGTAATCGTGGGAAGATCTTGACCTCCTGTAGCGTTTGAAATGGCAACGCCATCTGCAGTCCATTGAACGACCCCGCTTGCATTAATTCTCTGAGCATAAATATCATAGTCTGTCCCGTTTCGGAAATCCTGCCAGGTAATAATTGCACCGCCGGCTCCATCGCTGATTAATGTCGGATTAATCTGAGAGCTTGCAGCGGCTGAGACAGCGACCCCATTTGTTGTCCACTGTACTACACCGCCCGCATCGATCCGTTGCACATAAATATCATAGGTGCTTCCTCCACGGAGGTCATACCAGGTAATGATTGCACCACCAGATCCATCACTGACAACACCCGGATACATTTGGTTATTTGCCGCCGTAGAAACGGGAGTATTGATCGCTGGGTTGGTTGACCACTGAGCGATAATTACCCCGCACATAACCAACTGGATCAAAAGAGTACAGATAACCTTTCTCATACAAATAACCCTTTCCAAATTGTTCACACCGGTACTTTTTTTCCCGAGAATGCAATTACGGCGCTCAGGATGCAGAAGTCAAAAACGTTACCGTAATTCTACACCCAAGATAGGGAGCCGAAGCTACCGTATCAATCCAACAAATGTTGTATTTTTAGAAGCAGGTGGTAGGTTTTAGGTGGGTGATGATGGGTTTTTAAATAAAAAAACTGTTTCAAGTTTCACGTTTTATGTTTAATGAAGACCAACTTGAAACGTGAAACTTTAAACTCTACTAGTCCTACTTCTGCATTACTTTTAGGATGGCTTCGCTTTTGGAGCGAACGTGGAGTTTTTCGTAGATTTTGTGAATATGTGTCCGTACTGTAGCAGGACTTATGAATGTTCGGTCGGCAATTTCCTTATACCTGAGTCCATTGGCCAGATAACCGAGAATTTCCCGCTCTCTTTTTGTAAGTGTCTCAGCCTCTTCGTCGCGTACTGTTTTTTGCTCGTGAAACGTTTGAACAATTTTCCTGGCGATTTCAACCGACATAGGTGAACCACCCTCCACCAGCTCACGAATTGCACTCAGCAGTTTTTCCGGTTTTGTCCTTTTTACCAGATATCCTGTAGCGCCGGACTTCAATGCCGGAAAGACATGTTCATCATTTTCATACACCGTCAGCATCATGATTTGTACTTTGGGCACAAGACTCCTGATTTGGCGTGTACACTCAATGCCGGACATTCCGGGCAGGTTGATATCCATAAGAATCACGTCAGGATGTTTTTGAGGAATATCCAACAGTGCATCCTCCGCACTTCTGTATGCCCCAACACAAAGAAAACCTTCCGAGGACCGAATCAGTTCAACCAGTCCTTCCCTGATAGTATCATTGTCATCTACAATTGCTACCTGTATTACCGTCATATTCCCGGTTTGTTCATTCTTCATTATCATAAAAATTATTTGGGCATGTTACAATCAAACAAATGTTGTATTTTTCAGAAAAGTAAGAAGTTGAAATTCAAAATTAAAAAAGGGTATTATCACTTTTTACTTTTGATTTTTGACTTTATAACAACAACTGTTCCTTGTCCATCCTTCGATGTTATCTCAAAAACTCCTTCCACATCCTCCATCCGTTTCCTCATATTTTTTAATCCGTCACTGAATGCTGAATGCCTTTCCGGCACCATGCCCCTCCCGTTATCTTCAATCCTAAGGTAGAGCAGATCGTGTTCAAATTCAGCCTTAATGACTACCTCAGTCGCACCGGCATGTTTTACAATATTATGAGCGGCTTCTTTTGAGACAAGAAAAATATTTCTCCGTTCGTCGGCTGTCAGCTGAAGAGAGGGAAGCTGTTCCGGGAACTCAAAACGGCAATTGATTTCAACCGATTCAAAGTAGTTTGCGAGATATTCCCTCAGATAAAGAATCAAACTGTCAAGCGTATCATGTTTCGGGTTAATGAACCAGACTATTTCATCAAGCGACGCGACAACATCGTGCGCAGTTCCTGAAATCTTTTTGAGATATTCTTCTGCCGCATCTCGTTTGGTGATATTGCGCTCAAGCAGTTCAGAAAGAATCGCGATTTGCGTCAGGCTTGCGCCGACTTCGTCATGCATATCCTTTGAAATGCGGGAACGTTCCCGCTCCAGAGCTTGTTGAGCTTCCATCTCCCGTAATGTCCGCTTCAATGCCCGCGTGGAAATCGCTCGTGCTATGCCAAATACTGTCAGAAGAAGACAAAGACCCATCACCACCCTGAACCAGGTTGTTTCCCAAAAATATGACGGGACCGTTATTGCCAGCATTGTTTCTTTTCCATTCCATTTTCCCTCCGGGACATTTGCCATAACTTTAAAAACATAATTCCCGGGCGCAATATTTGTATAAAATGCCTTGCGGAGTGTGCCGGCGTTATTCCAGCTATCGTCATTTCCCTCCAATTGATAACGGAAGAGAATCTTCTCGGCACCGGAAAATGCAATACCGGTATAATGAATTTCCAATCTTCGTTTGCCTAACGGAAGTGCCATATCCCTGTTTGGAAGGAGTGTATCGCCTTCAGCGATGACCAAATTGATTGTAGGAACTATTTCCCTGGCTTCTGATTGAAGCTTTGCAGGATCAATAATGACACACCCTTTGACTGTAGCAAAGAACAGCCTGCCATCTTTTGACTTCCACCCCGAAGGCTGGGAACCGCCATTACACTCAACACTTTTCATTCCATCTTCATACCCATAAGAAGTGCAGTTGATGGTGTTGATCTTTTGATCTGCAAGATCGTTGAGCTCTTGTTTGCGGACGCGAAATACTCCCCGATTGGAACTCATCCAAAAGTTGCCATCTGCATCGTCGAGAATAGTATAGATAACATTGTCAAACAGTCCGTCTTTTTTCATAATCGGCACAATTGTACCGTTCCGGATCCGGTTCAAACCTCCGCCATATGTTCCAACCCACACAGTACTGTCATCATCACAAAAGATTGAAAATACTTCGTCACTTGAAAGACCTTCTGCTATGGAATAATTTTTGATGGTATTCCCCGCAACATGAGAAACCGCACCTTTTGCCGCTATCCAAAAGGATCCGTTGTTCGTTTCAACTATCGAACGAATGTTGCCGCTTTCTGTAATCTTTGTGAGACGGCCAGATGCATACCGCAATACTCCTGCACCATATGAACCGATGAGCATATCGCCGTTGCTGCGAATATGGATCGAGCGGATGGAATAACTATTTAATTGCTTAAGCGCATTATCCGGAGAAAACGCGAATCTTTTACCACCCTGCTCTTTTGGAAGAACCACGATTCCTTTCATCGTTCCTATGAACAAATTTCCACCGGCATCTTCTTCAATAGAACGCACATGATTTACACCTACATTGTTCCCGAGATTGTACCGACGGATAACCCCCGTATTGCTCACCTCATTGAGACCATAATCTTTGCTCGCAATCCATAATGTCCCGTCTTTATCTTCATAGACAGCGGTGATATAATCACCGGAAAGCCCGTCATCGACCGTAATCGTACGGATCGTCTGGTTCCTTAAGCGGTTAATCCCCCCGCCGCGTGTTCCGATCCAAAGATTTCCATCCCTGTCTTCAGTCAATGATAACACCCTGTTGCTGGAAAGGCCATCTGTTGTTGTGAACGATGTAAATCTACCGTTGATAAGACGAAAAAGTCCGGCGCCTTCTGTTCCAACCCAGAGCACTCCGTCACTGTCTTCATACAAACATGAAACCGATTCTGAAACAGGTGCCCCCGGAAACTTACACTGAATGATTTTGGAATCCTCAAGTATACATAAACCCTGATTGGTAGCGATCCAACATACTCCCTTACGGTCTTCAAGGATAGTTTTTATAAAACTGACTGCTTGATACGAAACCGGCTCAAAGCTGCCTGCATCCGGTAATCTTCGATGGAGCCCGCCGGCTCCGGCAAGAACTGTTCCATTCTTAGTCTCAAACACAGTATACACATTGACCATACCGGAAGGTTGGTGTAGAGGCTGGCGAATAAATTTTTCTCCCACCATTGAACACAGGCCGAAAGATTCCATGCCAACCCAAAGAGTGTTATCACGACCGGGAGAAATGGAATGCACAACATTTCCCGGAAGTCCGTTGATAGTTGAATATGATGTGAATTCCCCGTTAGTTAACTTTCCGAGTCCGCCTCCGCGCGTACCGAACCAGAGGTTCCCGGAACTGTCTTCCACAAGGGAGGAAATGTCGTTGTTTGTAATCGCAGGTGTATTTTTACTGTCAAAAAGCGTAAACTGCACACCATCAAATCGGACCAATCCTTCGTCCGTAGCAAGCCATAAATATCCGTCACGGGTTTGATGTAAGGCATGAATTGCAAAGAAGGGAAAGCCGCGATGCACATCCCAAATATCATGGCCATACTGTGTTAACGGCTTGGATGGATCAAGTGCATACACACGGCAGATGAAGACAACAAGGACGAGTGTGATCCGTACAGAGTGGAGCACCAACCGTAACGGAAGTTGTCTCATATCCGCTTCGAGATTTCGTCAAAAACCTCTTTGACGCTGATGAGGTTCATACACTCTAAATACATATCTGCTTCACGAAAACATTTTGTGGTCCGGCATGGCGAGCACTCAATTTTTTTGAAGAAGAATTTGTGACCCTCTGACTCGGAGTAATTAAACCATACCTCCGGCGGCTCGGGACCGAATATACCAAGCGTGGGCGTTCCCACCGCAACACCAACATGCATAGGACCGCAATCGTTTGCAAGAAATACTTTGCATTGTGAAAGAATGGCTGCGAGCTGGCGCAACGGCAGAACCGGAAGAGCAGTAATTTTTCCCATGGAATGGTTTGTAATCCAGCGTACCGTTTCAGCATCACCGGGCCCGGCGCTGAGAACAATTTCGGTTCCTAACTTCGCGCGAACCACATCGATAAGACCCGCAAACGATTCCCTGGGCCATACTTTATTCGGCCACGTCGCTCCGATATGCATTGCAATGACAGGCTTTGAGATATCCACGTCCTGGTGTTGAAGCCAAATGCGGGCCTCGCGTTTTTCATCATCCGTAAGAAAAATTTCAGTTTTAACATGTGTCATATCGACACCAATCGGCTTCACATACTGATAATGAAATTCAATAGCCGGCTTCATCGCGCCATAATCGCCGACGCGGTGCGTGTAAAGCTTCCCTCTTCCTTTCACATCCTTACCGATCCGGACCGGCGCGCCGCTTGCCCGCGCCAGCATTGCGGTTCTCGGGTTAGAGAACATATCGACAACGACATCAAATTTCCGTTTGCGGAGCAACAACATTACCCGTATCTGTTCTATGATATCAGGTTTTGCGAAATCAAACGGAATAATTTCATTCAGATGCGGATTATGATTGAGCAAGGAAACAGCTTTCGCGTCACCAAGGTAGGCAATGTACGCATCAGGAAATTTCTCCCGCACAGCGCGGATAATCGGCGTCGTGAGAATAATATCGCCGATATATTTCATTCTGGTAAGTAAAATGCGGTTGATAGATTGCATGGGATGAAAATAGGGAAGTTACTGCCGAGATGCAAAAGAGAAAAAACGGGATACAAAGAGCTTTAGAGGAACAATGGAATAGATTCTGGATGCACGGTACAAATTTTCATCTCAAAAACACAAACCGCAAATCTCAAATCTTTATTACTTTTGACTTTTCATTTTCTGATTCGTCCTTCAAACCACTCGCACTTGTCGATGTTATCCGCAATTGCCGTTCTTGATGCTCTGTTCTCTGTATAATCCAGCATTTTCTTAAAATGTCCCGACGCATGTTCATACTCCCCCAACTCAAAATATGCATCGGCCATCAATCGTTCTTTTGCCGATTCGAGAATTGTTGATGGTAAAGGAGCTGTTAATGAACCCAATATTATAATAACAGAATTATAATCTCGCATGCGAAACAGAAATTTTGCTTTCAGCAATTCGACAAGAGGGTTTTGAGTCTGTAATCCGTCAAGAGCCCGGATCGTTTCCGCATCATCATGTTTACCAATCACTATGGAAGGAAGCCGAACGACAAGAAACGAATCTGACAGTGCTGTCAGCCGGATCGCTACCGCTTCATTGTAACCATCCGATACATCAAGTCGGAGCAGGTTTGAGTACGCGGTGATAGCGGATTCTATATCACCCCGTATCCAGAGCGCATCGCCGTATAACAGCAGAAGATTTGTCAGTCCGGCCCTCCGGGCTGAATCATCCGGTTGTATGCGCATTCTTTCAATCACAGTATCGTACTGTTCAGCAGAGTACGCTGAGCGAATCATGCCTGCATATGCCGCGGTGTTCCAGCTTGTCTGCAATGATTGTCCGAACGCTTCAATTGCTTCAGAAGGTTTATCCTCCGCAAGAAGCCGTGCCGCATGCTCATTTTGTTTTGCAATAGCGCGGGCACATTCTTTCGCGAAGATTGATGGTCGTTTGAAAAAGAATTCAACATGTGCTCTCCATTCATCCGGAACATTTATGTCCGCAATATTCTCTTCCCACTCTCCGATGAGGCTATCATACGATTTACCGTAAACATCTTCGGGTGACGAACCTCCATATATTCTTTTAAAATTATCAATGCCGTATTCTTCAATCAGAAACTGACAAAACGACCCCATTGCAACATAACTAATGCCGGAAGACTGCATCGCAAACCCGACAGGATGTATCAATGCGCTAAAATTATTCACCAACTGAAACTTTTTCATTGCAGCGGCATATTCTGAAATCGTTCTGTTGCCAAAGTCATCATCGACCGCAGTCGCCAGCCCCTCCGTTAATCCCATATTATAGTGAGCATGAATAATAGGCATCCCAAATTCTCCCGCCATCACATGAACAAGCTCATGTTTCAGCGTTCCTTCCCATGAATCATGATTAAGGTGAATCTCATCCCGCCACGGCTTCGCGATATTTGTGTTCCCTGCGCCAATCCATCGTCTCTTTTCATCAGCACTAGGATAGATGTACGAATCAATCTTCTTTTCGCCTGACACCCGCAATGCCGTTCGCACCTGATCGTACCGGAATTCATGCATGGCAGTCAGATACCGGATCTCTTCTGCTGTAAAACTTCCGGTGGAATAATAAATTGTAAAATGTTCCGTCGTTACCGATGAACCCAGCGATGACTGAACTGAAGATGACGTCGATTCAAATCCTAAAGGAACACGGAAAATAAACCCTGCAGCAAGATGAAACATAATCACCAGAAGTACTATCAAGCCGAGCCGGTGGAACCGGAATTGCTTGAACAGAGACATAATATCACGCAAACCCTGTCCCGGAATCCTGTACGAGACCGCGAACGAAGAAAACAATAACATAAAAATGGCGGACAGTATTATCAGATACCGGAACAATACAAGACGTAGGCTGAGACTCATGCTTTCGTCATACGTGAACCCGGGAAAAAATCCGTAAATAATGTTGTATGAATAAATCGCCGGCGTGAAATATCCAAGGTACAGAGGATAGAACATGATTATAACCATAACGGCACAATATGCAACAACATATCGCCTCACCATCGTATAGCAAAAAACAAACAAGGCAACCGACCAGAAGGCAGTAACGACAGGAATCAGCAGATAAAAAAGGAGACCCTCGCCAAATGAACAATTTTTTACAAACAGGCCGGTGCCCAGCGCGAGAAGAAGAGGAATCAGGAGCAGAAGTGCATTCTGAATAAAGAAGTCTTTTATTGCGGCATCGAAAACCGGCATGGTGATATTTGTTTGCCGTGACCAGCGTTGCTGCAACAGTATCGCGGAAAGCACAGGCACATAGACAGGAATCACGAACGATATCGCACCTGAGAATTCATAACCAAGATAATTGAACAAAGGGAGGGAAAGAACAATAATACTATACAGGGCAAGAAACCCCGCTGTCACGATAACCGGTTTTGTGGTATATGCTGACACAGGATTCACAATAAGACTCTTCCTTAAGAATTATTATTGCGGCATCGACTTCAATGCTTCGAGTTTTGCAGTCTGGCCGGTTCGCTGATACATAAATTTGAGAAGTTCAACAACATCCGGCGGGGGAATATACGTAATACTTTTTTCTTCTATTATCCTGATCGCCCGGTCATAATACTTTGCCGCCATGCTCTGGTCATTCAATGCCTGATCGTAAATCCTTCCTGTTCTGGCATAAAGCTCATAGCTTGTTGTATCTGCCGATAACCCCTGAATATATACGCGCAGCGCAAGTTCGGGAAGATTGAATTGTTCATACAATGCGCCTGTCTCAAGATACACATCCGGATTTTTCGGATCACGCGATACAAACCTTCCCGAAACTTTCAGCGCATCCTCAAACTGACGTTTGAGTAAGTATGTTTGCTGTAACTTGATGTACCCTATCTCGTCATCAGGTTTCATCGCAACATATTTTTTAAGAAGGTCAATTGTGTTGTCGTACTTTCCCTTCTCAAAGTAATATCCCGCCAGATTGAAGTACGGCCGGGAAGCGGCCGGCTCCTGCGCGATTGCGTCAGCCCATAGTGCTTCACTGTTTCGCCACACGGGAAGACGTAAGAATGACAATATCGCACATATTCCAAGCAGCGAAGCCATAACAACGACAAATGTTCTTTGCGTTTTACCGAACAACAGGTGCGCTGCGCATGTGAGTGCCAGAATAAATCCTGCAACAGGCGCATACAACCTATGCTCCAGAATCGGAACAGCAACAGGGAACAGATTTAGCGTTGGAATTAATCCCGCAGTAAGCCAGAGGATGCCAAACGTGATTGTTCTGTCACGTTTCCATGACCACCACAAGGAAGCCACAAGCAGAATTACGATAAGATACGAAATGAACGTCCACGGGTTCTCAAGCCAGCGCAGTTTGTCCAGAGGATGAGCTATGCTCAGATTCACCGGGACAACAAAGAACGAAAAATATTCGCTGACCATCGCCGGCACAAGTTTGAACCGGTTCTCCAGAGGAATAGCACCGTAAAGTTTTTCCGCGCCGATTATTTCTCCGAAGATTGTCCACCGCACGAACAGATACAGTCCAAGCGACACTGCAAGCATCCCGTTATATCGCACCAATGTTCCCTTGAACATATTCCGTAATCGTGTTTTACGGATAACAATCTCATACATCACGGGTAAAACAATAAAAAACGCTGAAGATTCCTTTGTAAAAAGAGCCAGAAGAAATGAGAGCGCTGAAAGCAGAGTATATTTTTTGGACTGAGAAGGTTGTTCATACTGTTTGACATAAAAGTACATCATCATCACTATAAACAATCCCACCATAATATCATTCCGGCCGGCAACCCAGGCAACCGACTCTGTCTGGACAGGATGAATTCCGAACAGCATTCCCGCGGCAAGAGCAATTAATGACTGTTTGGTAATCATTTCGACAAGCCTGAAGAGCAGAAATGCCGTGAGAAGATGCAACACCACATTGGTAAGGTGATACCCAAACGGATTTAATTGCCAGATTTGAAAATCAATGATGTAACTCGTCACCAGCAGAGGACGATAATAGACGCTTTCACTTCTACGGTTTGCAAAAACATGTGTCGTAAACGTGTGAAAGACATTTGTCAGATCACTGACATACTCTGTGTTTTCCACTACAAGGTCGTAGTCATCATAATTCACAAATTCAAACGAGAGTGTTTGAATATAGACAATGATAACTCCCGCGAAGAGAATCAAGGGATAGCGATATTCAGAGAGTTTACCGGGAAGAGATGTCATGATTTACGCTTTCGCAGAACCTTTAGCCTGAATTCTTTTTTGAAAAAAGCGGAGACCGCAGCACATACATTTTATGGAGAAGAAACTGCGCCAAAGTGGTCAACGTCCTTAAACCATAGGTGATACTTCTTTGCAAGCTGATGGATGATGAATTTTCATAATATCGTACCGGAACCGGGACTTCTCCGATACGAAACCCGAATGCCACGCACTGCACCAGCATCTGGCTGTCAAACACAAAATCGTCGGAATTGTTTTCCCATGGAATTGTTTCCAGCACATTCCGTGAAAAAGCACGGAAGCCGGTGTGCCATTCTGATAAATTCATTCCGGTTGCAATATTTTCGATAAATGTCAGCAGTCTGTTGAATATATATTTATAGAGAGGCATCCCCCCTTCAAGCGCTTCTTTGCGAGTACGTATGCGGGAACCGAGCATAACATCGAGGTGCGCGTCCCGGATAAGACCGACAAGATACGGCGTAAGACGGCTGTCATACTGATAATCAGGATGAATCATAACAACAATATCAGCACCGCGCTCAAGGGCAAGCCGGTAGCATGTTTTCTGGTTTCCGCCGTACCCTTTATTCTGTTCGTGCCTGACAACAGTCAGGCCAAGCCTCTGTGCTACCTCAACTGTTTTATCTTTACTTGCATCATCGACAACGATAATTTCATCGAAGGTGCCGGAGGGAATATCTTTCACCGTCGGTTCGAGTGTACGTGCGGCATTGTATGCCGGCATGACGGCAATAATCTTCATATCTGCTTGTTAGAATTCCTGACCTGATACCCGCCGGATCTTTGCCCCCAATGCCTGTAACTTCTTTTCAATCCGTTCATATCCGCGGTCAAGATGATAGACGCGAAGCACCTCTGTTGTACCGCCGGCAACAAGACCGGCTAATACCAGACTTGCCGAGGCACGAAGATCTGTTGACATTACTTTCGCGCCCGTAAGTTTTTTTACTCCATGCACAACGGCTGAATTTTTCTCTAATATAATATCGGCGCCAAGGCGGATTAACTCGGGAACATGCTTGAAACGATCAAAATAAATCGCATCGGTGATTGTGGACTTCCCTTTCGCGACAGACATCATGGTAATCCATTGTGCTTGCATGTCTGTCGGGAAGCCCGGATAAATCGCCGTGGTCACGTCAACCGGATGAAGCGCCTTTGGGGCTCTCAACCGAATCCAGTTGTCGCCGACTTCAAGCACACAGCCGGCTTTTTTCAGTTTGGCAATTTCAGCGGTAAGATGTCCGGGCTTGCAGCGTTCAATCTTGACTGTCCCGCCGGTAATTGCCGCGGCGACAAGGAACGTTCCCGCTTCAATCCTGTCGGGAATCATAATGTCATCGACAGGTGTTAACGCATCCACTCCTTCAATTTCCAATGTTGGTGTGCCGATACCATCGATGCGCGCGCCCATTTTCATGAGGAACTGTGCGAGCGCTGTAATTTCCGGTTCCATCGCGGCATTCTTAATGACACTTGTTCCTTTCGCCAAAACTGCCGCCATCATAACGTTACCCGTAGCGCCGACACTCGATACATCAAAATTAATCTTCGCGCCTTTAAGTCGTTTTGCCTTGGCAATGATATATCCCTGTTCAATATCTATTTTCGCGCCAAGTTTGCGGACGCCTTCAATATGCAGGTTCACCGGACGGGGACCCCATGCGCATCCTCCGGGAAGGGAAACTTTCGCGTGTCCGTACCGGGCAATAAGGGGTCCAAGAACGTAAATCGAAGCGCGCATTTTCTTAACCTGCTCATACGGCGCTTCGAATTTATTGACACGGAAAGTGTTGAGATTGAGTGATGTGCCGGTTTTCGACACATCCACTCCCATCATCTGCAGGAGTTTCCCCATTGTTGTGATGTCACGGAGATCGGGAATATTGTCGAATTGATATTTGCCGCTCGCAAGAAGCGTCGCGGGCATCAGCGCCAGGGCGGCGTTTTTCGCGCCGCTGATTGTTACAGTGCCTTTGAGCGGAGTACCGCCCTGAATGATAAATTTATCCATCGTCTCTTTCTAAAATTGCACAGGCAAGATAGCAGAAATGAGCTAAAAATGCAATGAGATTTGTAGTAACGGACCATTGGTCGGCGTTAGGTACTGTTTAAACGACGGCGGGTCGCCCGCCTTTGGCGGGCAAGCCGTCTACTACGATTCGTACGCGTAGTAACCGACCACTGGTCGGTGTTGAGCACCACTTAAACGACGGCGGACAAGCCGTCTACTACTTCCCTCCTTCTTTTGTCTCCGGTTTCTTCGTTAACTTTTCAATGCTTCGCTTCGCGGCATCGCTGGCAGGATTCTCTTTATCATTTGCGATCGGTTCAAGCGCAGGAATGACGGATTCATCGCCAATATTGCCGAGTGTTCTGGCTGCATTCGAACGGAAACCGGTGTCTTTGTCATTCAACAATGACTTGTAGAATGAAATAATTTCAGGCTTCCCCTTCCCGTATTTACTGAGGACACCAAGCGCTGTCGAACGTGTCGATGGCGGTTGCCCGTATCTTGCGCGATCCATTGCAATCGGAATTATCTTTACCGAATCAACCGAAGAAAGCGCACTCAACGCTGTATTTGCAACACGATTTCTGAATGACGGGTAATCCAAATATTTCGAAACAGTGGGAATAGCATTCACGGAATCAACTTTCACCAGTGCTCGAAGTGCGCTGTTCAAAACATTGTAGCTGGAATCTTCCAGAGCTTTTGTCAATAGCACGGATACATCATTGTATTTATAATTTCCCAGCTGAGCTATCGCCGCATTCCTCACATCTGATTTCTTATCCTTGTAGGCTTCCATTAATCCTTTCTTTATTTCATTCCGTTTCGCTTCATCCGCTGTCTTTATTTTTGCCGATTGATTCACGGCTTCACGGCGAACAGCCCAGAACGGATCATTGACCATGCGGTCTGTTATTTCGCGAATAAATTCCTCATTGTTTTCCTGAAGGGTCATCCCCTGCAACGCGCGCAACCTGCTGATCGGACTTTCGGCATGCAGTGCCTGGTATTTCCACTCCTCCCTTGATTTTGCAAACTTCACACGCTTCAACAGCCAGTTTCCTTTATCAAACACCACCAGTAACGGTTTTTGCGAGGCAGGGAAAACAAACGTGGTGTCTTTAGTCAGAATGTTCACACGATAGTTTGTGGAACCGGACGGAGTTGTAATTTCGATATTAACGGGCGTTCTGAAAACACCTGTGAGCGAATCCATCGTTTGAATCTGCTCAACCCTCATTGAGACCTGTTGTGACGAGTCGCTCCATGTATATCCGATGTTGAAAATCGGAAGTCCCGCTTTGTAAATCCATTGATCAAAAAACCAGTAGAGGTTTTGTCCGGTTGCTTCTTCGATGGCAATTTCAAAATCATTTGTTTCCACAGGTTGAAACTGATACTTCGTGATATAATGTTTGATGGACTTCCAGAAAAGTTCATCGCCCAGCAGGAAGCGAAGCATATGCAGAATCGAAGCACCGCGTGGATAAATATTTTCTCCGTACGAACCTTCACTTACTACCGGTTTCCTGCCGCGCGCGGTATCGACCCATATACCTGAATTCTGATTATCATACATGCGTAAATCAAATTCATCGCGCCCTTTCCAATGCTCAAAATAGAGCGGATCGAAATAGGTAGCGAAACTTTCATTCAGCCACGCGTGGCGGAAATCCCTGCAGGTCACAACATCGCCCCACCACTGGTGGGCAAGTTCGTGCGCGAGCAGACTTACCGGAGATTCGTCGATGCGAACACGCTCATCATACACTGTGGCATTGTCGGAAAGCGTTGTGGCACCGGTATTTTCCATTCCGCCAAAGTGATCCTGCAAAATGATTTGCCCGTACTTCTCCCACGGATAATCAAAACCGATTTTTTCATTGAAGAACTTTATCATCTTTGGAGTTTCGCTGAAACAGATTCGCCCATTGAGCGTGTCATCGGGATAGACGTAATATTCCAGCGGAAGCTTTCCCGCTTTATCTTTAAGAACCGCATACTCACCGCCCGCAATCATGACGAGATAGGAAGAATGCGGCTTCGATTGTTTCCAGTGAAACGTTTTAGTGTTCTCCTTTTTATTTTCTTTTACGCTGAGAAGTTTACCGTTGGAAAGCGCTGAGAATTTTTTATTAACGGTTATGATAACTTCCGAGGTTGCTTTGTCATTGGGATAATCATAACAAGGAAACCAGAAATGATTTGTCGTATCCTCACCCTGTGACCAGAACTGCCAGCGTTTATTGGGGTATCCGGAGTCGGGCGCGTAAAATGTCATCCCTCTTTTGGGATTGCATGAATACTCCACTGTTAAACGGAGAGTATCTTTCCATGAATATGATTTATCGAGATGAACGTTGAGCATGTATGTTGTTGAGTCGAATTTCAATTCGGCCCCGTTGTTTATTGTAACGCGTTTGATGGTCATCTCCCCCGCATTCAGTAAAACTGTTTCCAGTTTCGGGAACTGTGGGATAAGAGTTATTGTTGTCTTCCCGGAAATGGATTTTGCAACCTCATCAACTCTGATATCGAGTTTATAATGAATAACGTCATAATTGTGGCTTGGGGCTTGTCCGTTTTCCCGGATAGAAAGCGGGTCTTGTCCGTGCAAGGGATTGAACAACGTAATAGTGAAAAAAATAAGTATGATAATTCCGACAGTTTTCATGGTTTTCCTTTTGAAGAATATGTTGCAGAAATGGAAGGCGCATTAATGTAGGAAAAGGAAACGGGGAAATCAACAGTTGATTCTTTTCCTGAAAATCCTCACATTGCACACCACAATACTCATTTCCAGAAGAAAGGAAACAAAGAATGCCACGAATGGTTAAAGGCGGGCTTATCCAGGCCACACTCGCAACCTCCTCCAAACAGCCGATCGAGACAATCAAGAAAGCAATGATCGACAAACATGTGAAGATGATTGAAGACGCGGCAAAACAGGGTGTGCAGATGTTGTGCATGCAGGAACTGTTTTACGGTCCATACTTCTGCGCCGAACAAAAAAAGAAATGGTATGCGCTGGTGGAAAAAATTCCCGATGGACCAACCGTAAAATTAATGCAGGAACTTGCAAAGAAGCACTCGATGGTTATTGTTGTTCCGATTTATGAAGAAGAAATTTCGGGCATCTATTATAATACAGCCGCCGTTATTGATGCTGACGGAAAGTATCTTGGCAAGTACCGCAAGCATCATATTCCGCAGGTTGAGCCGGGATTCTGGGAAAAATTTTATTTCAAACCCGGCAATCTTGGATTTCCTGTGTTTAAAACCGCATACGGAAATGTAGGTGTGTATATCTGTTACGACAGGCATTTCCCCGAAGGTGCCCGTATTCTCGGATTGAATGGCGCGGAAATTATTTTCAATCCCTCCGCAACAGTGGCAGGACTTTCCGAATATCTCTGGAAACTTGAACAACCTGCTCATGCCGTTGCAAACGGTTACTTTGTCGGAGCTATTAACAGAGTCGGATTCGAAGCACCATGGAATATCGGTGAATTTTACGGGCAGAGCTACTTCTGCACTCCGCGCGGAAAAATTATCGCCGAAGCCCCACGCGACAAGGATTTTCTCGTCGTTGCAGATTTGAATCTCGACGAAATCCAGGAAGTAAGAGACACATGGCAGTTCTTCCGCGACAGACGTCCTGAGGAGTATGGAGCAATTTCTGCGGTGGAGAGATAAAACAGAGCTTGAGATTTTCAATTTACAATTGACAAATTACAAATGACCATAAATTTTTTACTTTTTAATTTTGACTTTTGAATTACACTATGACCAGCACCGATTTAACCTCGCTTTCTGTTTCTGAAGTCACTGCTAAACTCACGTATGGGACATGGAGATTCCAAAAAAACTGGAAACCCCTTCACGTTGTCGATGCCGAAGGATGCTATTTCATTGACGCGACGGGAAAGAAATACCTCGATTTTTCTGCCCAGCTTATGTGCGTGCATCTCGGATATAAGAATCAAGCCGTTACAAAGGCAATTGAAGACCAGGCAAAGAGCCTTCCCTTCATCGGTCCGGGATTTGCAACAGATATCCGTGCAACATTAAGCAAGGAATTACTTACTGTACTCCCCCAAGGATTGGAAAAATTCTTTTATACCACATCCGGCACAGAGGCAAACGAAGCGGCATTCAAAATTGCGCGCATGTATACGGGTAAGACAAAAATTATCGCGCGCTATCATTCATATCACGGTTCAACTATGGGCTCGATTGCCGCAACCAGCGATCCGCGGCGATGGGCTATGGAACCGGCAGGAAAAATTCCCGGCGTCATCTTTGCGCCGGAAGTCCATTGCTACCGTTGTCCTATCAATCACCATTATCCTGAATGCGAAGTCGCCTGCGTTGAATATATCGACCATATGATAGAGAACGAAAGCGACGTCGCTGCAATTATCGTTGAACCGGTTGTGGGCACTAACGGTGTATTGATTCCCCCGAAGGAATATTTCCCGCGCTTGCGGCAAATCTGTGACAAGCATGGTGTCCTGCTCATCGCCGATGAAGTCATGAGCGGCTGGGGACGCACCGGCAAATGGTTCGCGATGGATCATTGGGATGTGAAACCTGATATTCTCACGACGGCAAAAGGCATTACAACAGCGTATATGCCCCTTGGCTTATGCGCAACGTCTAAAAAAATCGGGGATTTCTTCGACGACCATTACTTCTCGCACGGACATACATACGAAGCGCATCCTCTTACACTTGCACCGGCCGTCGCTGCCATCAATGAATACAAACGTCTGAACCTCATTGACCGTTCACGCGAGATGGGAGAATATCTCGGGAAAAAATTGACAGAATTAAAATCCAGACACAAGTCAGTGGGTGAAGTGCGCGGCCTCGGACTCTTCTGGGCCGTCGAGATCGTAAAAAATCAAACCACCAAAGAACCGTTTAACACATACAAAGACAAAGTCAGCGGCACACCGCTTACTGTAGATAAAGTCGCGGCAGAGATGATGAAGAACGGCGTGTTCATCCAGGCATGGGTGAGTCATTTTGTGATTGCTCCTCCGCTTATTGTGAGCAAAGAAGAGATTGACTTGGGAGTGAAGATGTTAGACAACGCTTTGTCTGTAGCGGATGGGGAAGCGAATTAAGATACGGGATGTGGGATATGAGACGTGAGTTCTTCGATGTTTGAGGTTCAGATTAGATGATGGTTACAGAGTTGCAACTTAAACAGTTTTGAGTTTCGAGATTTGTGTTTTGAGAATATTGGAACAACTCTAAACTCAAAACATTTTCCGGGAGCAGAGTTATGAAAACACTTCGATGGTGCGCATCATTTCTTTTCATCAGTTGTACTTTTCTGGCAATTTCGCCGGAGGCATACGCTCAATCGACATGCACTCCCCCGACAACGCGGGTGTGGATTATCGTACAGGATGCGAAAGGTAGTATCGACACTGTATGGTTAGGATTTGATTCTTCGGCAACACGATGCGATGATCCTGATTTGTGTGATAAAGACCTTCCGTCGCCTCCTCCTCCCGGAGTACATTTTTTCTTCCCAAGGTTTTGGAGTGATTGTTATACAGGCGGCAATGTTCAAGACTACCGTCCTTTTATTAACTCGTCGCAAATAGATACATTTCAACTTTTTTTTGGGCTTTCGCTGGATTCGACATTCTATCCGTTAACCTTGCGATGGTCAAAGCAATCCATTCATCAATTTTGTGACAGCGCAATAGTATCGGATATATTTGGGTTCTTTTTCAAAATTGATTTGACGCTGACCGATTCGCTTCGTATTACAAACCCGTTTATATCACAAGTTGACATCAGGATATACCACGCAAGGCCTTTGCAAATCTCCAAAGAATATTACCCTCTTCAAACAGGAAATGAGTGGTTTTATCGCGAAACAGCATTTTCAAGTGGAGAATCAGATACGAGTTCGGTACAGATCATTGGAGACTCTCTTTTCTCAAACGGTTTACGCTATTACATCCTTGATAAGCCTGATATCATCGGTGAAAGATTTGTAAGAACAGATTCAGGACGAATTTATTATTACAATACCTTTACCGAAAAGGATGTTCAGCTGTTTGATTTCAATGCCAACATCGGAGAAATTACCAACAATGATTGGTTGGGGTTATTCGAATACGTCACTATCGTTTCAATCGATACCGTTGATATATTCGATCGTGTATCAAGGGTAATAAAATTTAAACTTGACGGATTATTCATGAGCGAGGCAATATTCTCTGATATTTTCGGTCCGATAAAAGTTGAGGATTATGTTGACGGCGGACCCTGGCCGCAGCTTGTAAAGAATCTTATTGGATGCAGCATCAATGAGGAAATATTTGGATACACAACATCAATCAAGGATGAGGACGGTATTCCTACTGCAGTTCATCTTGAGCAAAACTACCCCAACCCGTTTAACCCGGAAACACATTTCGAGTTTCGAATTGCGAAACGTGAATTTGTTTCGCTAAAAGTTTTTAATATGCTCGGAGAAGAAATTGCGACTGTTGTCTCTGAACCGCTCTTGCCGGGGATCTATACCAGGTCGTGGGAAGCACCTTACATAGCAAGCGGAGTCTACTATTACAGGCTTTCCGCCGGTTCTTTTACTGAAACAAGAAAAATGTTGTTGATGAAGTAAACTGAACAATCACGGCAAAACTTAATAATGAGGAGGAGACGTGTCATGACTACGATTATAAATAATTCAATAATACTCATCATAGTTATCTGTTCATTAATTTACGGACCACCTGCCGAGGCTCAATCCGGTTGCACGCCTCCTGCAACGCGCGCGTGGATAAAGGTCGAAGACAATCGTGGCCAGAATGATACACTGTGGTTTGGATTCGATCCTGCGGCAACTTGCAGTGTTGAGACCGGCTTTTGTGAAGTTGCACCATTAGAAATCTGCGGTCCGCCGACTAATCTGGCATGTTATTATTGGCTCATTGAGCGCTGCGGTTCACAACTTGACGAGGCGGTGTGGAAGCATAATTACCGGGAATTAAAACCGGAAGCACAGATAGATACGTTTACACTGTGTTTTGCCGGAGAATACCCAATCACGTTCAGTTGGTCTCCCGATTCTGTTATGAAAATTGCCGACAGTATTATTGTTACCGACGGTATAACATTCAATCTATTCCGTTTTCGGATGGATCTACAAAACTCATTCATCGTAAGTTCATTTCATCGCATACTGAACATTTTTACGTATCGTAACGGAATTACTGATGTTGCGATCCCTAATGAGAATACTCCTGCCTCATTCGAAATAAAGCAAAACTACCCCAATCCCTTCAATCCCACAACGAATTTCGAATTTCAGATTGCGAATCGCGGATTTGTGACGCTGAAAGTGTTCAACGTGCTTGGCGAGGAAATTGCGACTATTCTATCGGAGGAACTTCAGCCCGGACAGTATGCCAGGTCGTGGGATGCATCAACCGTCGCCGGTGGATTATCCAGCGGAGTCTACTACTACCGGTTGACCACACAAAATAGTGTTGAAACAAAGAAGATGATCTATCTGGAGTAAAGAGTCTGATTTGTTAGCGATATTCGATAAGATTCTTCTTGACTATCGTCAAAAATCTTTCATCTTGTAGCCGTCTGTAAGTCACTTAAACTCGAACATAAGAAAGACGGCCTATGAAAATTTCTTTATCACTTCTCATTTGTTTCATACTCCTGTTTGGTACTGGTTCTACAGTCGCGCAAGTTACCAATCTCACAGTCAATGGAAATACCGTGAGCTTCACCATGGCTTCGGGCGACGCGATCACATGGGAGTACGATATTCCAACCGGACAAACTGCGTTTGCGGAAATATGGATTGACCTCAACGATAACGGTACAATTGATCTGGGTACCGATAAATCTCTTTTCATCTTCACACAGACCGATGGCGACACACAAGGCAATGGTGGGCCACCGGATATCGACGGGACCGCGAACGGCCATATCATCTTCAGCCAGCCGGTTGGGCTTGCAGTAGCAAAATACATTATGAAATTCACCCACAACAATGTCGGACAAAGCATATCCGGTACTATCACGCCTCTTGTTTCTCCGAACCGCTCCATTTCCGGCACAGTGACCCCGCCACCTGGAAAAAGCAAACAATATATCCTGGTCGATGCGGAAGAACGCAGCGATACAACGGACCAGGGAGACGGTGGAAGTATGTTCTGGCAGGCCCTCACCGATGTGAACGGCAATTACACAATCTCTTTGCAGAGCAATCTCGACACTTCATACTGGAGAGTACGCGTCAATGACCTTTTTGCACCCAGCATTCCCAACCCCGAGCGTCGGATGGTCATACTTACCGGCAGCACCGGCGGTGTTGATTTCGGTTATATTGCCGCAGCGGCTCAGGTCGCTGGAACAGTGCTCGACGAAAATCTTTCGCCATTACCGAATGTCGATGTGTATATCAGCGCCGACACCGGAAACATCTACTACAATTCAAGGTCTGACCTATCAGGATTCTTCCAAATTGGAATACCTGGTGGCGTGCTCACCGGACAACAATGGCATCTGCAAACAGCGCAGAACGGAGATGTAACGACAACGTTCCTTCAGGCACGGGCGGATATTCCTGTGATTAACATCAGTGACAGTGTATACAGGAATTTGATTGTCTATCAGGTGAATTCTCAAATAGAAGGATATGTCCGCGTGGACGGTTTCCCTCCGGGCTTTCCGATGCCGATTGTTGCTGAAAGCCATGATACCGCACAGGCAGTGACCTATTCGGATCCGGCGACGGGACATTTTCTTATACCGGTTTCAGATAAACTTTCCAGCTATAATATCTGGACGTGGAATGTGCCTTTCAACTGGAGTGTTCAGCCTCTGACCGCGCAGGCGGGCGACACGGGAAAAATTCTTACTATCATTTCGACGTCGGTTATTGAACGCGGTTCAGGAATTCCTGCATCATTCAATCTATACCAGAATTTTCCGAATCCGTTCAACCCGGCGACGGACATCAGATATGATCTGCCTGTCTCATCGCATGTTATTCTCACTATCTATAATATACTTGGCCAGGAAGTCGTGAAGCTTGCGGATGAACCGCAGATTGCCGGAACGTACACAGCTCACTTCGATGCTTCTGCTCTTCCGTCGGGAGTATATGTTTATAGGATTACCGCCGGAAGATATTGGTCAGCACAGAAAATGGTGCTGATGAAATAGCGCCTGCATTACCTCTTTCTTCACTCACTGACGGCGATCGGAAACCACCTGGTCGCCGTTATTTTTTTGAATGTTTGTATCAAACAAGCAGTATCCAAAACATCTGTTTAACCAGAACACCCTTCGCGCTTTTTCAATTTCGACCCAATGACGCTGAAAAATACCCCTTAAAACCAATTATTTACGCTAGCTTCTCAAGCTAAACTAACATTTTAAACTTGATTTTGGCAGTCGCATTTAGGAGATTTATGGTTACCGTTTCACAAAAGCGTGCTTGAAGAAAGGTCATGACCATGCAAACCACTACTCTTGAAAAAGCGACATCCACCGGGCGATTACTCTCCAACGTTATCGGTGGAAAACAAGTTAACGCACAAGCATCTGAAACTCTTTCAGTAACCAATCCGGCGACAGGCATGGAAATTGCGCGCGTACCGCTTTCAACATCTGCTGATGTCGATGCGGCGGTGCGTGCCGCGAAAGGTGCACTGCCATCATGGTCTGCAATGCCTATTAAAGAACGCGTCCAGGTGTTCTTCCGCTACAAACGGTTGATGGAACAACACATGCAGGAACTCGCACAGCTTGTGAGCGAAGAGAATGGCAAAATAACGAGTGAAGCGATTGCCGAAGTTGAAAAGGCAATTGAAGTAACAGAATTTGCGTGCTCGATGCCTCAGCTCGTTTCAGGAGAAATTCTGGAAGTCAGCAAAGGCGTGGAATGCCGTATCGACCGGTATCCCGTCGGCGTCGTTGCGTGCATTACACCATTTAATTTTCCAAACATGGTACCGAACTGGACAATCCCGAATGCACTCGTTCTCGGCAACACGATGGTTCTCAAACCGTCAGAGCAGGTGCCAATCAGTTCGATGCGGATTGCCGACCTGTTGAAAGAAGCCGGACTGCCCGATGGTGTGTTCAATGTTGTGCATGGGTCTCAGGCGGTTGTTGAAGCATTGTGTGATCATCCCGGAATCGAAGCGTTGACGTTTGTCGGGTCAACGCGTGTCGCAAAAATTGTATATCAGCGCTCAACTTCACATTACAAGCGGGCGATGTGCCTTGGCGGTGCCAAGAATCATCTCATTGTTCTTCCTGATGCAAATGAGGAAATGGCTGCTTCAAATATCGCCGCATCAATGAGCGGTTGTGCCGGTCAACGATGTATGGCCGCATCGGCAATGGTCGCGGTAGGCTCTTCAGACCATATCATTAAGCGGTTGGTGGATGAATCAAAGAAAATTATTCCCGGAAAAAACCTCGGACCGGTTATTTCACCTCAAGCCAAGGAACGCATTGAGCGATATATCACTGAAGCTGAAAAAGCCGGAGCAAAAGTGCTGCTGGACGGCCGCGGTGTTAGCGTTCCGGGAAAGGAAAATGGATATTGGGTCGGTCCAACAGTCATCGATTTTGTCAAGCCTGAAATGAAAATCGCACAAGAGGAAGTCTTTGGTCCGGTACTTGCCATTATTCGGACACAGACAGTCGATGAAGCAATCAAAATCGAAAATAACAGTCCGTACGGTAACGCTGCTTCGGTTTTCACGCAAAGCGGCGGCGCGGCGCGTTATGTTGCAGAGCGGGCAAGCGCGGGAATGATCGGCGTGAACATTGGTGTTCCTGTTCCCCGTGAACCGTTCTCCTTCGGCGGATGGAATGAATCCAAGTTCGGGGCCGGCGATATCACAGGTAAAAGCTCCATCGAGTTTTTTACCAAACCGAAGAAGACAACCATCAAGTGGAATCCCGAAGCGAAAGCGAATTGGATGAGCTGATGCGGGTAAATGTCGCGGTAATTTTCAAATTGCGATTTGCGAATTTCGATTTGAAAAGATAAGCAGGTGTTGGGTCACCACTTACAGTTTTGGGTTTTGAGTTAAAAATCACTAAACAAACGGGAGGAAACATGATCAAAGGATATAAGAAATTGCAAATTTATCAAGAGGCTCATAACCTAGCAATTCAGATTCATTCGATGAGTCTTGGTCTTCCATCGTTAGAACGGTTTGAAGAGAGCAGTCAAATACGGCGTTCATCAAAATCAATATCCGCAAATATCGTTGAAGGTTTCGCCCTGCGAAGATATAAAAATGAATTTATCCACTACTTATTTCGCGCATATGCATCTGGTGAAGAAACGATCGAGCATCTTGAATTACTTTATGACACGAAGTCTCTTGATGATGAGGTTGCCTTTATGAACCTACATAAGAGTTACGATATTCTCTGTGGAAAACTCTTGCGCTTCATCCAGGCAGTAGATCGAACTTTTGATATTCCAAATTTTATTAAGGATTCAAACCCTGCCAAGGGTTCTTTTGCTCAAAACCCAAACCCCAAAACTCGAAACCCTTTATGAACAACATTTCACCCAAACTTTCTCCCGACCAATACGAATCCAACTTCTCCGAACTCCACCCTGCGTTCACCAAGAATCAGGCGACTGCTGAAGCGAACCGCTGCCTGTTTTGCTTCGATTCGCCCTGCATGAAAGCGTGCCCGACACATATCGATATCTCTACGTTCATCAAAAAAATTGCTACTGATAATGTTAAAGGTTCGGCGAAAACGATTCTGGAATCGAACTGGATCGCTCTCACGTGCGCTAAAGCGTGCCCGGTGGATGTATTGTGCGAAGGGGCCTGTGTATACAACGAACGGGGTGAGAAACCGATTGAAATCGGACGACTCCAGCGCTACGCCATTGATTGGTATTTCGAACGGGGCATACCGAAACTTTTTACTCCCGCGCCGAAGAACGGCAAATCGGTTGGAGTGATTGGCGGCGGTCCGGCGGGACTTGCCTGCAGCGCGGAACTAGCATTGATGGGATATGACGTTACGATTTATGAAGGAAAAGCAACTGCTGGCGGGCTCGATACGTGGGGTATCGCTCCATACAAAATGAAGTTTCAGGATAGTCTGAACGAAATAAAACTCGTTGAAAGTTTCGGTGTGAAGATTCAAACAAATATGTGGGTCGGAAAGAATATCACAATTGCCGAACTGGAAAAGAAGCACGATGCTATTTTTATCGGTATTGGATTGGGAAATTCGCACGACCTGAATATTCCCGGCGAAGATCTTCCCGGAGTCTTTGATGCACTGGAATTTATTGAAAAGGTAACGACAAGAAAATGGAGCTCTGTCGACGTGGGGAAACGTGTAGCGGTCATCGGCGCCGGCAATACTGCCATTGATGCCGTAACGGAAGCGAAACGCCTCGGTGCAGAACAGGTCATGATCATCTACCGCCGAAGTACGGAAGAAATGTCAGCATATGATTTTGAATATGAACTCGCCAAAAGCGATGGTGTGCACTTTCACTTCCTCACAGCTCCAAAACGAATTATCGGTAAAGATGCTGTTGAAGCGCTGGAATGCGTCAAGATGAAACTTGGCTCTCCCGATGCAAAAGGCAAACGTTGTGCAGAACCAATACCGGGGTCGGAGTTTCAAATTCCTGTTGATATGATTATCAAAGCAATCGGTCAGAAGTCCAGCGAGAATTTTCTATCTCAAATCCCGAATCTCAAAACCCAAAACGGCAAAGTCACTGTAAACGCTGAAACATTACAAACTTCCAACCCCAAATACTTTGCCGGCGGGGATTGCATCAATGGCGGGAAAGAAGTTGTGAATGCTGCCGCGGATGGGAAAAAGGCGGCGCATGGGATTGATACTCTTTTATTTAAGCATTAACCTTCCCTCTCCTCTTAGGAGAGGGACAGGGTGAGGTCAACTTACACAAGGAACATGCAATGGCAAATCTTTCAATTAACTGTGCTGGAATAAAGTCACCAAACCCTTTCTGGCTTGCGTCGGCTCCTCCGTCAAACTCGGGCTATCAGGTGTGCAAAGCCTTCGAGGCAGGCTGGGGCGGAGCGGTCTGGAAAACTATCGGCGAACCGGTCATGAACGTGTTTAATCGTTACGGCGCAGTCGATTATAATGGACAAAAAATTCTCGGGCTCAATAATATCGAGCTTATCAGCGACCGTCCGATTGAAACCAACCTTAAAGAAATCAAGGAAACCAAAAAACTCTGGCCTGACCGCGCAGTCGTCGCATCACTTATGGTCGAGTCAAAACGCGAAACGTGGCACGATATTGTTAAACGTACCATCGATACCGGCTGTGACGGCATCGAACTGAACTACGGCTGTCCTCACGGTATGAGCGAGCGCGGTATGGGCGCCGCAGTCGGACAGGTTCCCGAATACTGCGCGATGATTACCGAATGGGTAACGGAAGTATCCACTATTCCTGTCCTTGTAAAGCTAACCCCCAATGTCGGCGACATCCGCTTCCCCGCACGTGCTGCAAAAAAGGGAAAAGCAAACGGGATTTCCCTCATCAACACTATTAATAGTCTCATGGGTGTGAACCTGGACAATTTTGAGCTCAGACCTTCTGTCGCGGGTAAAGGCTCACACGGCGGTTACGCCGGTCCGGCAGTAAAACCAATCGCACTAAATATGCTTTCACAGGTTGCTATCGATCCCGAAGTCAATCTTCCCATCTCCGGCATGGGCGGCGTTTCAACCTGGCGCGACGCCGCGGAATTTATTCTCCTCGGAGCCACAAGCATACAGGTCTGCACCGCCGTCATGCATTACGGCTTCCGCATTATTGATGATCTGACCGAAGGACTTTCCAACTGGATGGATGAAAAAGGATTCACATCCATTGAACAATTCCGCGGTAAATCGCTTCACTGTATTTCTGATTTCGGAAACCTGAATCTGCTCGCGAAAACCATCGCGCAGATCGATGAATCAAAATGTATCCAGTGCAATTTATGCTACATCGCGTGCGAAGATGCCGCTCACCAATGCATCGACATGATTCCGCACAATGGCAAGAATCAGCCAAAAGTCCGCGAAGACGATTGCGTCGGCTGTGCGCTCTGCTTTATCGTTTGTCCGGTTGATAATTGCATTTCGATGGTGCGCAAAGACGACGGAAAAGTCGCAGTCACCTGGAATGAATTGATGAAACAGCTTCCCCAGCCGCTGACGTGGGAAAGTTTGCGGCAGTTTCAGGCCAAGCATGGGATAGAAATACACTAGACAAGAAAATGTCTTGGTTATTTTCAATTTTCGATTTGCAATTTACAATTGACTTGACCAAAACGAAATTCATAATCCGAAATTAAAAATTACACATGGAGTGTTTATGACTGAAAAAGAAATGTTCCTCAAAGCGTGGGAACGCGAATTTGAAACTACCGTAAAGGTTCTGAAAGCGTATCCCGAAAATAAACTCGATGTAAAACCTGCTGAAAAATTGAAATCGGCTCGTGATTTAGCCTTTGTGTTTGTTGGGGAACAGGCCATTGTCGATATGGTGATGAAAGGAAAAGTAGAGTTTGGCGGACCGGGACCGCAGGCACCGAATTCCATGGCCGAAATTATTCTGATGTTCAGCAACGCTGTGAGAATAAACATGGACAAAGTGAAAGCCATGTCCGATGCCGATTATAACTCGATGATGGGATGGTTTGTCGCGCCAAAAACACCCGGACAGGTCCGCAAGGCAGATGTTCTCTGGACAATATTAATGGATATGATTCACCACCGCGGGCAGTTTTCAGTCTATCTCCGCATCGCCGGCGGTAAAGTACCGTCCATTTACGGACCTACGGCGGATGAACCGTGGATGTAAGAGCCAACTTAAGGCAGGATAATTTCGCATTGCGAATTGTGAATTTCGAATTTTCTTCGTTTAACATTTGAATATTATATCCCGAAATCCGCATTTCGAAATCCCAAATTAAAAAATAATCACTTATGAATACGTCATCAATTTTCACAATTTACTTGGAGTAGATTATATGTCCACCCTCATAAAATCCGCCCGCATCATCACCGCCGAACAGGATTACACCGCCGACATCTATATCGAACGAGATAAAATCACTGCGATCGGCTCAGCACTTCCGATGCAGGCAGATACAGTCATTGACGCGAAAGGAAAATACGCAATCCCGGGCGGCATTGACGTTCACACGCACATGGACATGCCGTTTGGCGGTACAACCTCAAGTGACGACTTTGAGACCGGGACGCGCGCCGCGGCACTCGGCGGCACGACATGCCTTATCGACTTTGCTATTCAGACAAAAGGACAAAAGATCCGTGAAGCGCTCGATATCTGGTGGAAGAAAGGCGAGAAAGCAACCGTCGATTACAGTTTACATATGATAGTAACAGACCTTCCCGAAGCGCACCTCGAAGACCTCAACGAAATGGTACGCGAAGGATTGACAAGTTTCAAGCTCTTCATGGCATATCCCGGAGTCTTGATGGTGGATGACGCGACAATATTCCGCGCGATGTGCAAGACCGCTGAGAACGGCGCGCTTGTCTGCATGCACGCGGAGAACGGCGGCGTCATTGACCTGATGGTGCAGAAAGCAATTGCCGAAGGAAAGAAAGCACCGATTTATCATGCGCTCACCCGTCCCACAACCGCAGAAGGCGAAGCCGTGAACCGCGCCATTGCCCTCGCGCAAATGGCAGGCGCGCCGGTTTATATTGTGCATCTCTCTTCTGCCGATGCACTTGAAAAAGTTTCCGAGGCGCGCGATCGTGGCATTCCTGCATTTGCCGAAACATGCCCGCAATATCTATTGTTATCAATCGAGGATCTCGACCGTCCAAACTTTGAAGGCGCAAAATATGTCTTTACCCCTCCCCTCCGCGAAAAATGGCATCAGGATAAACTCTGGGAAGGATTGAAGAAAAACACGCTGCAGGTTGTTTCCACCGATCACTGCCCGTTCTGTTTCAAGGAGCAAAAAGAGCTTGGCCGTGACAGCTTTGCCAAAATCCCGAATGGCGGCCCGGGCGTTGAGAACCGGTTACAACTTCTCTTTCACCACGGCGTAAATCAGAAACGGATCACGGTCAACCGCTGGGTGGAAATCGTAGCGACCGCGCCTGCAAAAATGTTCGGGCTTTATCCGCGCAAAGGCACGATTGCTGTCGGCAGTGACGCGGACATTGTTATCTGGGATCCAAACATTGAGCATACGATCTCCGCGCATACGCACCATATGCGTGTCGACTATTCGATGTTCGAAGGATTCAAAATAAAAGGCAATGCCGAGACAGTTCTTTCACGCGGCGAAAAAATTGTGGACAAAGGAACTTGGAATGGAAAAGCCGGGCGCGGTAAGTTTATCAAAAGAGATGCGTTTGCTGGGGCGTGGAAATAAACAGCCCTCCTGCGCTAAAGCTTCGGAGGGTAAACGGATGAATGGATTGAACATTATAAAGAACATTATAATAGCGGGCGTTCTTCTGTGTGGAGTTTTTCTCGGCGTTATTTCGGCGACGACACCGGAAGAAAAAAAACCAATCCAATCAAAAGATACGATATACACATTTCAAAAAGACATCCTCCCCCTCCTCCAAACCAACTGCAAACCGTGTCATTTTCCCGGCGGGACAAAATATCAGAAACTCCCCTTTGATGATTCCTCAACAGTATTCAACCTTGGAAAGAAATTAAATTCACGGTTGAAAGAAAAGGAACAGCAAAAAATTATTAATAGCTGGGTTGAAAGTGGAACAAAGGAGAAATAACATTCTTTTTTATTTTATTCTGCTTCTGTTTGTTTCACTTCATTCCGCGTCTTCACAGCCTCCAATTGAACCGGGAAAATATTTTCATCACGACACGCTCATTGAACTCACCACACTCGACTCTACATTTAAACTCGATATCCGCTACGCCACATCGAACAATTTCATGAAGCGGCCGATGTACGCACAGGCGCGCGCATTCCTGCAAAAATCGGCGGCGGAAGCGCTGGTACGCGTCAATAAGAAATTACGGAGACAGGGATACGGGTTGTTAATTTTTGACGGGTACCGCCCCTGGTCGGTGACCAAAAAATTCTGGGATGAAACTTCGGCGGAGAAACGAAGCTTTGTTGCTGATCCCAAGGAAGGATCCAAACATAACCGCGGCTGTGCAATCGATCTTTCGCTGTATAAACTCAAGACAGGAAAAGAAATTACCATGCCGAGTCCGTACGACGACTTTACAAAAAAAGCTTCGCCAAACTACAAAGGCGGCACTCTCACGCAACGCCGTATGAGGGATTTTTTGCGGAGGACAATGGAAAGTGAGGGCTTTACAGTCAATCCCGGTGAGTGGTGGCACTTCGATTACAAGGATTGGAAGAACTATCGCATACTTGATATCCCTTTTGAAAAGATTAAATGAGAAATGCTTTACCACAAAGACACGAAAGACACAAAGTAGCACGAAGCTATTAAACCTTCTCTTTGTGGAACTTCGTGTCTTTGGGACTTCGTGGTAAAGTCCTTTGTTGCACCATCTTTTTTGACATCACCTGTTAATCAGAAAATAAGAATTGCAAAAACTGTCGAACGGCAAAATTACCCCCTCTCTTCTTCATGATCAACATGATCCGGTCACACTCTGGGTCCCGCTCATTCTTAAACTGGCCGTTTACTGCTGGCTCATCTATTTTTTCATTCAGGCTGTGGACGCCTTTTATGAATACATACCGGGGGATACATGGCCCTTTATGCTCAACGTGTTCAGGATGTGGACCTTCCTCCCAATCCATGAGGCGGGACATCTGTTCTTTACGCCGTTCGGAACGACGGTGATGTTCCTCGGCGGTTCGATCCTTCAAATTCTCCTGCCTCTTCTCTGGTTCCTCCTCGGCTTGAAAAAACGGTGGCAAACCGCGCCGTTCGCGCTTTTTTGGGTTGGTGAAAACATGATGGATGTCAGCCTCTACGTCCGCGACGCGCCGACAAGATATCTGCCGCTTCTCGGCGGACATACATCGCGCCACGATTGGTACAACATCCTCCTAGGTTGGGATGCGATGAAACATTCCGGAACCCTCGCCGATATCCTTTTTTTCTTTGGTGCGCTTGTCTGTATGGTTTCTATCATAGCGGGAATCAGTTGGGCAATCATGCGTTACCTGCACCCACCCCCTCCACAAACCTTATCAACCGAATAGGCTTCTTGCCTTCGTGTTCATTGTGTCTTGGTGGCCACTGTAGGTGGATAGCGGGAAATCTTTTATTGAGGTTAATGCTATTGCACCAATGATTTCCTTTCACTATAATACTTCGTTTTGACGCCATATATTGAAAAAATATGCTGAGATATACGGTATCGTGTTCAATACTGCTCGTACTGCTGTCTCTCTTCGGATATGCCTTCCCGGGAGGACTCACATGGGGATTTCATTTCCTCGGATTTCTTCCTTTCCCCTATCTTGCCGCGTATCTATTTTTCCTGTTTGGTCTCATTATATATGTCATACGCGGCAATAGTGACCGATATATAACTGCCGCCGCATCATTCATGTCTGCAAAGCCGGCGGTATTTTTGGGGACTGTTATTTTCGGATTCGTCGGAGCCGCGATCCTATTTCGTGTCGCCGCCCCTCTGCTTGGCGATAGTTTTTTTCTTGTGCGGAACTTCTCCGAATCATTCCGCGGTCAGGCGGATTTATATTACCGCAACGAACCGCTGTCGACATATTTCTTTTCGTCATTCATGAAAACGCTCGGCGTAAAGACATATGCCGAATTTCTCGATGCGTTCCTCTACGCGGAAATATTCCTTGCAATTCCAACCATCATTTTCCTTTTCATGACCGTACGTCAACTCTTTACTGACGCCCGGGATCAACTTTTCGCGTTTTTCTTTTTTCTGGCATTTCCCGGCATGCAGTTATTTTTCGGATACGTTGAAATTTATGCCTTTGTCCTTTGTTTCTCGGCATTGTATATTCTCACGGCAGTGTTATATCTGAACGGGAAAATCCGGTTTAGCATCGTCGCATTCACCTTTATCGGTATGGTATGCTCGCACTTCGGAACATTGCTTTTATTTCCATCACTCTGTTATCTTGCGTACCTCGACATGAAACGTCAAGGCTATAAGGACATTCTCATTGGAACAGGTATTATCGCCGCGGTCATTGTTCTTGCAGCTGTTGCTACAGGATTCGATCCAAACAGATTCTCCGCATGGGTTCCGCACAGTCATTTTCTTTCTCTCACTGAAAAAATGAATGAGGCCGACCGAAACACTTCGGCGTTCACGCTGTTTTCACTTTTTCACGCGATTGATGTCATCAATCTTTTTATCCTCATGGCCCCATGTGTTGTTGCAATTATTCTCTATGCTGTTGTCAGGGAACGGAATTCACTTATAGCATCTCCTACCCATCGTTTCTTCGTTACAGCCGTTGCTCCCGGCTTTGGGTTACTATGGGTAATAAAATATGATCTTGGCGGCGCGCGCGACTGGGATGTGTTCTCGTTTTTTTTTCTGATTCTTTTCTTGTATTCCGCGATTGTTGTTCTCTCTTCCGAACATCCCGACAAGAGAAAAGCATTCGCCCTCATTTCCGGAATCACGATGTTTCATTCCATTCTCTTCTTTTCCGTGAATGCCGGAAAAGAATCCGGTGAAGCACGGTACAAAGCGCTGTTCGACAAGCGGACCTTTTCACAGGCAGCATTTTATAACGGATCGCTCTACCTGGCACAATACTATCATCAGATAAAGAACACCATTGAACCTGTAAAGGTGTGGGAATACTATGTGAGTGAATTTCCCGGCGATGAACGCGGATACGGAAACATTTTTACAAATATGACATCGCAGGATTCGCTGACGGATGAACGAAAATTCGCGCTTTTGGATCGCTGGAATACTGAGTTCCCTTCAAGTTCAAAGGCCCGGACAACATACGCGGCATTTTGCAGTGAAGCGGGAACACGTTATTTTCAACAGGGAAAATTAGTGTTCGCTGAGCGGATGTTCAGAAAAGCAATTGAACTTAGACCTGTTTCCGCGGAAGCACACAACAACATGGGAAGCGTACTTGCTGAACAGGGAAACCTTGATGAAGCCGCGACGTATTTTTCCCGCGCTATCACTCTTAACCCAAACTTTGCGGACGCGTATTTTAATCTCGCGAATGTGTATATTGACCGCGGCAGGAAGAAAGAAGGTATTGAATACCTCCGCCGCGCTGAAGAACTCGGCAACAGTCATGCGACGGAAGCGTTACAGAACTATCAACACTAATCAACCGAAATCATCACACGGAGAATCCGCACGATGAAGGAATCTGAAACAAGCGAGTTAGTCGAAGTACCACTTTCCGAGATAGAACACAGTCCTCTTGTCAATGAAGACATTGCCCCGACATCAATCACCCAACGGACGTGGAGTACCTACAATATTGCCGCGCTCTGGATCGGTATGTCTGTTTGCATTCCCACATATATGTTAGCCAGTGGACTTATCGCCGGGGGCATGAACTGGTGGCAGGCAATTTTTACCATAGCGCTCGGCAATGTGATTGTTCTTGTTCCGATGATCCTCAATGCGCACGCCGGCACGAAATACGGCATTCCGTTCCCCGTTCTTGCACGGGCATCGTTCGGAACAATTGGCTCAAACGTTCCTGCGCTCCTGAGGGCAATCGTCGCATGCGGTTGGTTCGGTATTCAGACATGGATAGGCGGACAGGCGATAAACGCCATGGTCGTTGTACTAATTCCATCGTGGTCACAGTTTGGCGCAGGTCCGTGGATAAGTTTTGCTGTGTTTTGGATTATGAATGTCTATTTTATTATTAAGGGTACAGAATCCATCCGCTGGCTTGAATCACTTGCGGCGCCATTTCTTATAGTTGTCGGACTGGCATTACTCGGATGGGCATATGTTAACGGCGGCGGTTGGGGGCCAATTCTTTCACAGCCAAGCAAGTTTACTTCGTTCGGTGAATTCTGGAAATTTTTTATTCCTTCATTAACCGGTATGGTTGGATTCTGGGCAACGTTGTCGCTCAACATCCCCGATTTTTCCCGTTATGCCAAAAATCAACGCGCGCAGATGTTAGGACAGGCTCTCGGGCTTCCTCCGACAATGACGTTGTACGCATTTATCGGCGTGGCAGTTACTTCCGCAACAATTATTATTTTCGGTGAGGCGATCTGGGATCCCGTCGTCCTTCTTTCAAAATTTGACAATCCGGTCATTATCCTTCTCGCCATGATATCTTTGCTTGTCGCGACACTGACGACCAATATCGCCGCAAATGTTGTTTCGCCTGCCAATGATTTTGCCAATCTCATGCCAAGGAAAATCAGCTTTAAGACCGGCGGACTCATCACGGCCTTTATCGGCATCATCATGATGCCGTGGAAACTTCTTTCAGATTATGGAACGTATATTTTCGGATGGCTTATCGGATATTCAGGTTTCCTGGGGCCAATTGCAGGAGTGTTAATCGCCGACTATTTTATTGTCAATAAACGTGAGCTGGCACTTAAGGATCTGTATCTGCGAAACGGTATCTATGAATTTACAAACGGTTTTAATGTAAAAGCTATCCTTGCGCTCATTGCCGGTGTCATAGTCGCATTGATTGGATTGGCGGTTGATGACTTAAGATTCTTGTACGACTACGCCTGGTTTGTGGGATTCGCGGTTGCATTTGTAGTATACGCTGCTATTATGAAGCGCAAGTGAACGGTTTTAGGTGACTGGTGAAGAGCAGGAAACTTACATCTCACATCGTACATCGAACCTCACGTTCATTACCGCTTTCCGGTGTCCGCGTACTTGATCTTTCCCGCATCCTCGCGGGACCGTTTTGCACAATGCGACTTGGTGATTTAGGCGCAGAGGTTATTAAAGTCGAACAGCCGAACAGTGGGGATGAAACGAGGCGATGGGGCCCGCCATTTCTTAAGGGGGAGAGCGCATATTACCTCAGCATTAACCGGAACAAGAAAAGCCTCACACTTGATTTCAAATCAGCGCGGGGTCGTTCCATTCTAAAAAAGCTCATCAGGCAATCGGATGTGCTGGTGGAAAACTTCCGTGTCGGTGTCTTGAAACAATTCGGACTCGATTACACATCCATCAAAAAAATCAATCCAAAAATTATTTACTGCTCCATCACCGGTTACGGGCAGCGGAGCGGGAAAAGCCACAAGCCGAGTTATGATTTGATTATCCAGGGCGAATCGGGTTTGATGGACATAACCGGATTTCCGGGGCATCCTCCGACAAAAGTCGGTATCTCCATCGCAGATATTAATGCGGGCAGTGTCGCGCTCTCCGCAATTCTTGCGGCACTATATGCCCGCTCACAAACCGGAAAAGGGGCATACGTCGATATCAGCCTGCTCGACACGGCACTTTCGTTGCTGACGTTTCAATCGCAGATAGCGTTATCTTCTTCCAACAACGTAACACGCAAAGGAAATCTTCACCCCACCCTGGCACCGTACCAGACATTTCGTGTCAAAGACGGATACATGAATATCGCTGTCGTAAATGACTCGGTCTGGAAATTGTTTTGCAAAGCACTCAACAACAAAGAACTGGCCATGGATAAACGGTTCAACACAAATGCCGGCAGGGTACAACATCATTCTGCACTCGAGAGAATTCTCTATTCTCTATTATTAAAAAAATCACGGAAACAGTGGGAACGGATATTTTCTGTGGCTGATGTTCCTGTAGGCATGATTCATTCTGTGCCTGTAGCGTTGAAAATGGAAAAAAATATGCTCATCAATGTTCTCCATCCGGTAATTGGAAAACTGCCAATGGTAACTCATGCTTTCGGATTCCCAAAGAAACCATTTACACATCCGCCACTGCTCGGCGAGCATACGAACAAAATTTTACGTACGTTAGGATACTCCAGGGCACAAATAGCCCGACTCCGGTCACGAAATATCGTTTAGATATTTCGGATTGTGAAATGCGAATTACTTCTAAGCCTTTAACCTTTTACACTCATTTATCATGAAATCAAAAATCTTTGTCGCGGTGGCCGGTAATATCGGCTCGGGAAAATCTTCCCTCACAAAACTTTTAAGCCAACACTACGGCTGGAAAACATTTTATGAATCGGTGGACGATAATCCATACCTTGCCGATTTTTATGGCGATATGAAGCGGTGGGCGTTCAACCTGCAGGTCTATTTCTTATCGAAACGGTTTAACGATCATAAAAAAATTGTCGATGGTGCCGACAGTGTTATCCAGGACAGGTCGATTTATGAGGACGCGGAAATCTTCGCGAAGAACCTCCACGATATCGGAAAGATGGATGATCGGGACTATACAAACTACGTGGAATTGTATCACGTGATGATGCAATACCTCCAACCTCCTGATTTATTGATCTACCTTGATGCGAGAATTGAAACGTTGCTGAAACAGATTGCGCGGAGAGGAAGGGATTATGAACAAACAATTCCGCAGTCATATCTTGAACAGTTACGGGATAATTATTCGTTGTGGATTAAGAACTATACGCTCGGCCCCGTGCTGGTCGTTCCTTCAGATGAAGTCGACTTTGTGCACGAGCGGGGAGACTTCAACCGGATGCTTCTCCTGATTCAGGGAAAATTGATGGAGCTGGGATACAGTCCGGTATTGCAATAGCGCGTTACTGATCGCTTTCCGAGGCGGAGCCTGAAGCTAACCGCCTGCTGTATTCTCGTTTATTCATTAGAAGCCCTTTCGCAGCTTTCACCTGAACATCATCGATTAACGATGCTTCAATGCGCCCATGCTCGCCTTTCATTTTGCTCATAATGTGAATCCGCAGTTCCGATAGAATTTCCTGCTTACTCCTGTCATAGACAGCAAGCTTTTCCTTTCCTATCCGTTCCTGCACTTTTTCGATGTCTGAGGTAACCGCATCACTGTACTTCGCTTTTTTAGCTGAAACCAGAAGGTCATCGAGCTTTGTTTCACTCTCATCCTTGTAGGAGAACTTTTCCTTCACCAGGAATTGCCTGAACTCATTGAACAGTTTATCGTCAACTTTTATTTTCCCCGAGTCCTGTATTGTAAACCGTGAAGCAAAGCGATAATAGAATGCCTTGCGGAACAATTCGTACTGGAGTTTACTTTGTTCCGGTAATGCGACAACTGTATCCGGCAGAATCCCACCCTTTTCAAATTCACTGCGGCCTTTTGAAGTCTTGAATGCTTTCCGCAAACTGTCAGGTGTTACACCTGACAAAGAATCTTTATGCTTCGCAGAGTAATCAACAAGCTGAATGCACCGCCCGCTCGGCGTATAATACTTCGCTGTAGTGATTTTAAGCTGAGTGTTATATACAAGCGGAGCAATTGTTTGCACCAGCCCTTTGCCGAATGAACGCGTGCCAAGGATGATGCCTCTGTCCAGATCCTGAATGGCACCCGCCACAATCTCGCTTGCGCTTGCGCTGTTGCCGTCCACCAACACAACAAGCGGTATATCCGGAATCAGCGGTTCTTCAGCCGCAAAATATTTTTGCTCCGATTCCGGTTTTTTTCCTTTCATGCTCACAACAAGGCTTCCCTTGGAAACGAATTTTTCAACCACACTCACCGCCATATTCAACAAACCGCCGGGGTTGTCACGAAGGTCAAGAATGAGCCCCTTCATTTCTCCTTTTGACAACAATGAATTTAACGCCGCGCTGAATTCATCCGCGGTATTTTTTGAGAATCGTTCGAGACGGACGTATGCGACACCATCGCCGATGAATTCAGCGTACGTAACATTCTTGAGTTGAATTTCTTCACGGATCAACACAAATTCAAGAGGTTTTACTTCGCCATCGCGTTCGATAAGAAGGCGGACTTCCGTTCCTACAGGGCCGCGTGTCATGCCGCGCACATTCTCTGTGTGAACAGCCGATATCGGATTACCATCGACTGCAACAATACGGTCACCCGGCTGAAGCCCCTGCTTCTGCGCGGAATACCCTTCGAGTAAATTCAGTATGGTAATCTTGCCATCTCGTACGCCAATGCTGATACCGATGCCACCGTATTTTCCCGTGGTGATAAGATCAACTTCATCTCCCTCTTTGTCGTTATAAAAATTTGTGTAGGGGTCAAGCGTTCCGAGCATCCCGTCAATTCCTGCTTCCATAAACTTTTCGGGATCAATTTCATCGACATAATTCATCGCAATTTCCCTGTACACTCTGCCGAAAATGTCGATACTTTTATTCATCTTGAAAAAGAAATCATCTTCGCCCATGCGGAAACCCACTACTCCGGCACTCACGGCAATAAGAAGTACCGCCGCAATCAGAAATTTTTTCTGCACATGTTTCATCATACCTTCAGCCTATTTGAGATGTTGTTGAACGATGTTCCATATTTCCTTTTGAATTTTTTCGATGTTTCGGGTACCGTCTATGACTTTTACCCGGTTTGGTTCGTTCTGAGCGATAGCAAGAAAGCCTTTCCGTACATTTTCAAAAAAATGCGCCCCGGCGGACTCCATTCTATCTGCGGAGATGCCGGATTGTTCTCTGCGGTGCGTAACCTCCTTGACACTTACATCAATAACAAAAGTGACATTTGGAACTGTTCCCGCGATCGCAACGCGTGTAATTGACGCAATGTCACCGGGATCTATTCCTCTTCCGTAGCCCTGATACGCAGTTGTTGAATCATAAAACCTGTCGCAAACAACAATCTTTTTTTGCGCAAGAGCCGGGATAATAACTTGCCGGACCAGCTGTGAGCGGGCAGCGGAAAAGAGCAACAGTTCAGCAACGGGTGACATTTCGATGTGAGCTTTGTCGAGGAGGATAGAACGGATTTTTTCCGACAACTCGGTTCCGCCCGGTTCACGGAGAAAAAGAACATCCTTACCGCTGCTCGTTAGCTTTTCAACCAGGAGTTTTGCCTGCGTAGACTTTCCGGAGTAATCTATGCCTTCAAATGTTATAAACATTACGTCTGAATAAATGATATTATTGGGCAAGGTAACAAAAATCCCCCATTATTCAAACCCTTGCCTCTCTGTCATTTTTTCGTTATGTTAAAAAAGTTTTTTACGCAGTGAACCTTTGAATGGCGCCAAAGAGTAAGAAGAATATACAAAAAAAACCACCCTCAGCATCCGGAACTCCCCAACAGGAAAAGAATCCGCACATTCCTGCAGGACGCACGGAATCCCGCGTTGAAGACGCCAAACTTATCCACCGCGCTCTGCGAGGCGACCAGTTTGCCTACAAGCAACTCATGAAGAAGTACCACGATCCGATTTTTAATGTCATCTACCGGATCGTTCATGACAAACAGCAGGTAGAAGACCTTACCCAGGAAACATTCGTGAAAGCGTTCGCTTCACTCAAGAACTTCAATGAAGAGTACGCGTTTTCCACATGGCTCTATAAAATCGCGACAAACAGCAGTATTGATTACATCCGGAAGAAGAAACTCAATACCTTTTCTATCGATAAGCCGATCGCAATGGAGGAAAGCGATTACTCTTTTGAACTGCCTGATACCACGTATCAGCCCGACAAAAATATCATACAGAAACAGCAATCCAAGCTCATCGAGGACGCCATTGAGAAATTACCTGAAAAATATAAACGCGTCATTATTCTTCGCCACTCTGAAGAGCGGGATTACGCCGAAATCGCAAAAATGCTCAAATTACCCATTGGCACTGTAAAAGCCCATATTTTCCGGGCACGGGAGCTTTTGAACAAGTACCTCCGTGATAAAGTCCATAATTATTGAAACAAGACACCCACATTCTACGTAGAGGTGTATGGAATAAGCATGAAACTCAACAAACTTACATATGGCCTGGGACTTGCCCTCCTGTTCTTTACAGTTACAGGTTTTTTTGTTTACAAAGTCACTCATACGTACCACAAATCGTTTCCGCTTTCCAATGAGCGCGAGCTCAAGGTAACGCTGGAAGCCGGATACGGCACCGTTAATGTTTCAAAGGGTGATCAATCCGCGGTTCTCGACGCAACAATTGAGACGGAAAATGATGTTGACCAGACACAGTTTATTGATTATTCAAAACGAGACGGTATCGGATATCTTAGCGTTAATGTAAACAATGATGGTGAACGCCGTTCTGAAGGCAAAAAACGGTCGATTCACTTTGACGGATTCGAATCGAACGACTGGACACTTCACTTTACGGATGCTATCCCGATATCCTATGACATCGAACTGGGATTGGGAAAGGGTAACTTTGATTTCACCGGCCTGAAAGTAAAAGATTTGAATCTTTCTGCAGGCGCCAGCAGTGTTGATTTACGATTTGATAAGCTTAACAAGAATGTCATTGAAGACTTTACAATTGAATCGGGTCTCAGCAAATTCCACGGCGACAACCTTTGCAACGCAAACTTTAATCACTTGAAGTTTGAGGGCGGTGTGGGAAGTTATTCGCTTGATTTCGGCGGCGAGTTAAAAAAGGAAGTTGACGTTGACATTGAAGTCGGGCTGGGTTCATTGACAATCATTATCCCCAACGATATCGGCGCGCACATCATGTACGAGAAAAACTGGATTTCCCACATCGAACTTGACAACGACATCGATGAACGCGAAGAGAACAATTATTACACTTCCAATTATTATTCCTCAAAAGGAAAGATTAACTTTCGGGTCGAGGCGGGATTCGGAAGTGTAAAGATTAAACGGCAATAAATCTCTCCATCCACTCTTTTTACCATTTATTTTCCAAATCTGTAGTACAATCCCCACCGTTGCAGCAGAGAATAATCGTTCCGCTTTAACAACGAAAGTATCGCTAACCGGTATGCATCGTTCACGGGCAATCCAGCAGTAAGATTTGTGTAGAACACTTCACCGAAGTATCGTTTCGCTTTCCGGTCGCCCCTCCACATTGTCGCAATGACAGCCCGCGAGCCATTAACGAGCATGAGATTAGGAATATAGCGCGCGAGCATTCCCGGGGTAGCGCTGACATTGCTCAGCAGTGTGACCTGACAAGCGGGAAGCTGTAACAGTTCACCGATTGAAACCTGTTTTAATCTGTCCGGAACAGTACCGTCAGCAAGCGTAATGGAGGAACGCACCGGTAAACGGTGATCCAACGAAATTTCCGCGTTGATGTGTAACAGATCGTACGAAGCCTGAGAAAGATTATGAAATGTCGCGGCTGTGTCAAAGAACATCAACGACTTATCGTAGAAACTGCGAATGTCTTTCAATTCATATTCCACATCCCAGTTTGTCGTACCGGGATGACCAAAGCCCGCTACAGTCCGCACAGCCTGTTCCGGGAGTTGTGAAAACAACAACGCCGATGCAGACGGTAAATAGTTAATGGGAAATCGTTCTATAAACGGACTGTATCTGCTCTCTATGTTATGTCCTGATGCATCGATACTCATTGTCTGACGCGGTCCCAATGCATGAACAGGAATCCAGTCGAATTCTCTCGGTAACACAATGTACAGTTGCCGGGCGGATTGCAGTTCAAAAAGTACCGGGGTAATAAACATTGAATAGAGTTCCGCGGAAAGATCCTTCATCCTTCGAACATTGTACGCGGTACTTCCTCCGGCACCATCTCCTGATGATGACAGAGTACGGATGACAGCGTTAAATTCCGATACCAGAGAGAGAAGGCTGCTCCGTTCAATAGTTACTTTTTTCAAAGTGACGGAATCTTTTTCAACAACAAGAATGTAGAGATATTTTGGAGAGATGATGTACTCAAGTAAAACTGTGTTTAATGCCAATGAATCACGGACAGTCTGCAGTGGAACATCCTGCCGTGTCAATAGCCAGCTCACGGGTGACAACAGATTCATATCGGCTACGGACCGGGTATACTCTCCCCTGTATTTTTCCAAAGCTTCTTTTAACGCAGTGGATTGTTCCCCGGCAATCTGCTCTTTTTTATCAATCAGAGAAGTAATTTCGCATTGAAGTCTGTTTACACTTTTTTGTTTCCATAAACAACGCTCCACCGCCGAAGATAACTGCTTGTCCTGTAGTGCAAGCTCAATGTGCGAGAAGAATTCCGATTGATCATGCAGTATTGAACGTTCTGCAAGCTCGAAAGCGCCAGGCACATTATTCTGTGAGCAGTATAGAGAAACCAATGTTCCATACCAATCAAGCTGTTCAACTTCGAAGATTACATCAATCATTTTGTGTTGAACTGTCGATGATGAGAATTGCGCGGAATGCCGTTCATATACGTCAAGCGCTTGCTTGTACGAGGAGATCGCCATTGCCTCATCATTCCGGCTTTCTTCAAATCTGCCAATGAGATATGAAGCAAGCGCGTCTGCAGCAGCAATTCCCCGGGCACGCGCGTAATCCCGAATGTCGCCGCATTTTTTGTACAGTTCCTGCACTACAGAAAGGGGTGTTCTGGTATTTGCCAGTTTCCAGTCGCATGCGATAATGCTTAACGAAAGTAACTGGGCATCGACATCACTCCCGGAACCCTCAGCCTGTTGTAAGGCTTCAGAGTAATAGCGTTTCGCGTCGCCAAACTGACGCAATTGATACGCAATATTGCCAAGTGAGGCCAGTAATTCCCTTGCAAGCACAGGATGAGCCGAAGGCTCAAGCATACTCAACGCCTGGGAATAAATCCGTAAGGCACTATCAGGATGAGAGACAGACTCCTGATACTGACCAAAGTTTAAATACGAAAGAACCAATCCCTCATTGTCGCGGCTCTTTGCAAAAAATTCTTTCCATTCCCTGAAGGCGTCACGCATTTCTTTGTCACGTCCCGCCATGCGAAACATTTCGGCTTGCAATGTTACAATCGAGTGCTGCTGGGTTTTGTTCGAATCAATACTATTGAGCCTTTTTATTTCACTAATCGTACGCATAGCACGGTCAATATTCCCGATCCTCCAATCAGCGTTTGCCGAAAGAAACAGCGCGTCAAACAGCATTTTTGTATCGGAAAACACTTTTGCCGCCGCCGCGGCTTCCGAAGCCAAAACCTGGCTTAGTTTGTATTCCTGCATGTTAAAATAAAATTTTGACAGAGAAAATTTATTCAGGCGCTCAAGCCGTTTATCGCTTGCTTCTCTTGCATAAAGCATCGATGTCCTGTAATCCGCCAATGCGCTGTCATATTGACCAAGTTGTTCCCTGCACCGCGCTCTCATATAGAGATTCTCTGCAACAAGAGAATCCAATCCCAATTCAAAACCTGTCGGAAGATTATCATCAAGCAACTGCAGCGACTCGCTATATTTTCCTTCATGTAATAATTGTTCTGCTTGAGTGGTATACTCCATCATTTTTTGTGTTCGCAGGGATGAATCATTCCCACATCCACTCTCAAAGAAAAGCAAAATGAAACTGCCTGCGAAAAGAAGAAAAAACCTCGTTACAGGAAAGCGCCGGGTATGGAGTCGAGTGTACGTCATCAATAGTGGAGTGAATATATCAAAGTCAAAATGAACAAACAAAAAGCAATTTCATCGGCATCTTTCCCTCGTTCGTATCCATTTTCCCGCATATAAATTGCGGAGAATATCGCGAAAATCATTCAATAGTTGCACGTTCGGGTGATATTCATCACTCCATGAATTGTTCTTACAAACCGGAATAAATACTATAGAACAGAAATTGAAGGGTAAGAATTATGAAAATACGACTGAAAAAGATTTTATGTATAGCAATTGGAATCGCGCTTCCGGTGCTTTCCGCACGCGGACAGAGCCAGCTGGAAGACGCGATTAAACAGCTATCCTCAGAGAATGTGCGGGGATATCTTCAACCGTTTATTGACGGATTTGGCGCTAATCTGAATTCAGGCCTGATGCGTCCCGCAAATATCACTACAATGGGACTCGGCCTGAAATTTGAAGTTGTCGGCGTGGGGACATTAATCAACAGCAGTGAAAAATCGTATACTGCAACCCCGCCGGAACCATTTGACCAGACACCTGTTCAAACTGCTACTATTTTCGGGGATCGCGGTACAGTAGTTACCGGACCGGGCGGTTTAGAGTATCAGTTCCAGAATGGGCAATTCAAAGCGCAGGTAATCCCTGTCGCTATTCCGCAGGTGTTTGTCGGGAATTTGTTCGGAACGCAGGCAGTCGTGCGATATGCTGCCATACCGAAAATCGATGATTTCCCTGACGTGAATTTATTCGGCATCGGCGCACGGCATAGCATAAGCCAGTATATTCCGGAATCCCCCATAGATCTCGCCGCCGGGGTGTTCTATCAGAATCTCAGCATTGGCGACATTGTTGACGCGAAAACATTTAATGTCAACGCCCAGATCAGCAAATCGTTTTCCGTGCTGTCGCTCTATGGCGGTGTGCAGTATGAGACCTCCAACATGAATGTGCACTATGTCTACACAGGCTCCGGACCGTTGCAAAACACCGCAATTAATCTTGATTTCAACGGAGAAAATAACATTCGCGGAACCGCCGGTTTGGGTTTGAATCTGGTTATCCTTCACATTAATACTGACATCAGTATCGGCAAGGTAAAAGCGGTAAGCGCCGGGATAGGATTTGGCTTATGATAAAAACAGTTTTCACATTATTGTTTATACTTGGACTCGGACTTTCCGGCGGATGCGAGTTTGCGAACAATCCGCTCCTGGTGGATGGCGCATTTGTCAATGCCGCGTTCCGTGTTGACCAGGAAGGGCTACCTGCGAATTTCCCGTTCGGCATTTCCTCAACCGTTCATCTCAATGATATTCTCGATAACGTGGACGGTATTGCCGATTCGATAAAAATCTATAATATCACGGTAAAAATAGATAGCGTTACCGGAAGCACTCCCCCAACTGCAGCAATAACGAGCACAACAAGGCTTGACGGGAATACATTATTTTCAATCAATAATGTTTTATTGTCAAGCTTGAGCACAGAGCGATCAATTTTTGATAATTCCTTGCCCGGGTTTTCTTTCAGCTCGTCCGGAGTTCAATATCTCATCAGCAAGCTCCGTGAAAATCCTCCACCCGATGTAAACGTCGCTGTCAGCGGAAGTTCAAATTCAAGTTCGCTCCACTTTACGCTGAAAGTAAAATTTTATACGCAGGTGTATACATCTCCCTAGGTTCATAATTGCCGGTGTAACAAAAAGCCCTCGATAAGGGGGCTTTTTTATTGAGTATCAATCCACTGTTGGATTTTTACCGGATGGTTTGTAATCACCGCATCAATGCCATACCGTAGTGCCCGTTCAAACCGACGGCGGGAATTTACAGTGTATTCCGCCACCAGGAGGCCATTGTCATGCGCTCGGGCCGTAAGTCGCTTTTGCAGTGTCCGGCTCCCGAATATGATATAATCGCATTTCAGTTTCAGCGCTTTCTTTACAGGCGAACGCGCTGTTTGTTTGAGCGGATGAAGAAGCATTCCGGTGATAATTGAAGGATAATTCTTTTTGGCGATTTCGATGAGAGAGTGATCGAAGGAAGAAAGCAGAACCTGACGCTCCATCCCTAAATGACAAATCAGTTCACAGCATTTTTGGAGAAGAACTTCCCCGCGGCGGCGGTTACGGTCGGGTTTCATCTCCACATTCACACCGATCTTCCATTTCACTAACTGCAAGACCTCGTTCAGCAGAGGGATCGTTTGTGAAACAAACTCCTTTGCAAACCATGCACCAGCACTGAGTGCGCGCAGTTCGTCGTGAGTGTAATTATGGATAAACCCTTTTCCATCAGTAGTTCTGGAAAGATGCGCATCATGAAAGACGACAAGCTCTTCATCGCGCGTCAGCCGCACATCAAGCTCGATGGCGTCTGCCCCGTAGCGTATTGCCTGCCGGAACGCCGCCATTGTGTTTTCCGGTGCTGTGCCTGAAGAGCCGCGGTGTGCGACGATGAGAGGAGTATGATGAGGCTGCTTCCAGAAATTCATTAACTAATCTGAAGATTTATTCCAGCTCGGTAACCCTATCCAATTGAGAGAGGGAATGGAGTAAGGGTAAATTATGCTTTTCCCAACAGCTTCAAAATATTCTTATTCACATCCTCTATGCTTCCGCCGGCATCCACATTTTTAAGCACACCTGATTTTTGATAATATTCTTTTACCGGCGCGGTGGATTGGGAATAGACCGACAGCCGCTTGCGGATGGTTTCCGGTTTGTCGTCATCGCGCTGATACAATTCCCCGCCACACTTAGGACACTTAGCCTGATCAGCGAGCTTATCAATTTCAAGATTATAGATTGTCCCGCAACTTTTACAGGTAAGCCGCTTGCTCAGCCGGTGAACAACTTCTTCATTGTCAATTTCCATATTGATAACGCTGTCAATGGTAATGCGCAATTCATTCAGCAATGTGGTTAGTGCCTGCGCCTGAGGAACAGTACGCGGAAAACCGTCGAGGATAAATCCGTTTTTGCATTTGGGAGATTGCAACACATCGCGGATAATGCCGACCATAATATCATCGGACACCAATTGTCCGGCATTCATGATTTCTTTCGCTTTTTTCCCGAGCTCAGTCCCGGCGGCAACTGCTTCGCGAAGCATGTCACCTGTGGAGATTTGCGGGATATGTAATTTCGCCGAGAGGAGTTTTGCTTGTGTTCCTTTGCCGACTCCCGGCGGTCCAAATAATATCAACCTCATTGTTATTCCTTTCTCAATACAACATTGTATTCGTTATTTTCGTGCCTGTTGAATTTTTTCTAATGCCTCACCCGCCGCTTTCACCAAACGTCCATCGGGTTCCTTTTCCATCCGTTCTTTCAATACCGGGATGGCAAGAGGATTGTTCATCGTTCCAAGCGCTTCGATGACAGCTCTACGGACATGAAAGCTCGGGTCACCCGCCAGCGACATGATATATTCCGGAACACCTTTGCGATCCTTCCACACCTGAGCAAGGAGCGTGACGGATAAAACTCTCAGGTTCCTGTCGATGCCGTACATTGAAAATGATTTAACGGTATCGAACGCCTGCGTATCCTTAAACAGACTGATTGCCCTGAGCGCCGCCGTACGGATAGTTTCGTTATGCGAATTTTTTCCAAGCGCCTGCAGGCAATATGTTTTGGCATTTGCGGTATCAACCTGCTGAAGCGAGCGAAGCGCCGCACCGTTAACCGTATAACTGGAGTCTTTTTCGAATGCGTGTAAAAGCGTTGTTATCACCTGCTCACCGGATGCTTTTGCGAGTGAAGCAACAACAGCGGCTCGGACGCGCGCATCCCTGTCGCCGTACGCGACAATCAAACTGTCTCCCGTAACTTCTCTCGCATCGCCCAACGCCCACGCGGCTTCGCGGCGCACTCCCCAGAAACGGTCTTCCAGCATTGCCTTTGTCAGCGCGTCTTTCACCCGCGGCTTATCCACAATCCACCGTAATTCTTCCGACGCGTGAAGACGATCGACCGCATCGGTAGCGTTCTGGAGCTGAAATATCCACTCCTCTTCTGTTTTTTTCTGGTCTGCTTTTTTGAGCAGATGATTTCCCTTATCAAAAATCACCAGCTGAGGCTGTTGATACGCAGGAAATGAGAATTCCTCATCGGCGTCTTCAATCATCACGCGATAGGTCTCCGGGTTGCCGTGGACCCAGACTTCAATGTCCGCAGGAGTTTTAAATACACCCGTCAGAGAATCTGCCTTTTGGGTTTGCCGCACATGAACGCGTACAGAACGGCTCAACTGATCCCACGATGTTGTCACGTTAAACTCAGGATATCCTGCGCGATAGACCCATTGGTCAAAGAACCAGTGCAGATTTTGCCCTGTCACTTCTTCAATTGCAATCTTGAAATCCTCCGTTGTAACGTTTTTGTATGCGTATGTTCTGATGTAATGACGAATTGAATTCCAGAACAGTTCATCTCCCAGGACATAACGGAGCATATGCAAAACGCACGCGCCTTTGCCGTAAATCCTGTTGTCAAAAAGTTCGGATGGATTTTTATAACGGTCAAATACCGTAGGCCTGCGTCGATTGCCGACATCGGCCGCGGTGATTCCCGTTTGAGATTCTGCAATCAGACGGTCAAGTTCGTCATTTCCCTTATCATATCCCTGAAAGAGAAAGTCGAAATAGGTGGCAAACCCTTCGCTGAGCCAGGCATGCGACCAGTCCCGAAAACTGACAAGGTCACCCCACCACTGATGAGCGAGCTCGTGCGCTACCAATCCGTCGCTGTTGACATCGAGGTGAGCGCGGGAATCGTGAATCGTTACATCAGTTAATGTTGAAAGACTGACATTCTCTTGTCCAGAGAACATAAAATCCTGCACAACTACATGCCCGTACTTTTCCCACGGATACGGATATTGCATGATGGTTGAAAAATACTCAAGCATCTTCGGCGTCTTTTCAAATGACCGCGTCGCATCATTGACCTGATGCTTGTAAACATAATGTCTTATGGGAACGGTTCCCCAGGAATCCTTTATCTCAACGTAATCGCCGACCGCAACGGAGATACAATAGGAAACATGCGGTTTGTTTTCGCGCCAATGGTACGTGACGGTTCCTTTTTTTGCATCACGTTTTGTATCGATCAGAAGTCCGTTACTCACCGCGAGCTTAGGATCGTTGACCGTAACATACATTTCACTCGTGGATTTGTCGTTGGGATAATCATAGCAGGGAAACCAGTAACGGTTATCTTCCGGTTCTCCCTGAGACCAGACTTGTAACTGTTTGAGCGGATAACCGCTGTCGGGTTTTACGAAATAAAGACCTTTACGCGGAGACTGAACATTGTACGTTATTTTGATTTGTAATGTATCATTCAATGCATAAAACTTGTCGAGCGTAACAAGAAGAGAATCGTGAGAATGAGTAAATGCGAGTGACTGTTTATTTAAGACGATATCCAAAATTTTCATCTCCGCAGCATCGAGGTGAATAACATTTAACCCCGGGCGCAACGGACGAAGGGAAATGGTGACGCTCCCGCCGCAGGTTTTAGTTTTTTCGTTGATGGCAATATCGAGAAGATAATGGATAACATCGTATAAACGTTCGCGGGTAAAACGACGTTCGGGGACAACATTATCCTGTGCAAAGCTGAGAAGTGTAAACATCAGGCAGCATACGAGCAACCGAAACGTTGTTAAGAATATGCCCATCAGGAAATCGCCGATAATTGGTGTTGAAGTTTTCCTGCGCGGGGTTTACGTTCAGTCTTTACAGCAAGCTGTCCGCACGCGGCATCGATATCCTCCCCGGCACTGCTTCGAACAAATACGGTAAGATGATGTTCACGAAGTTTACGGACAAATTCATCCGTCCGTTTCGCGGAGGTGGGATGAAATGTTGATGCGAGCCCTTTGGGATTGGTAAATTCTATACTGTGGAACGGAATAATATTTACTTTTGACGGGACGGTTTTTGAGAGTTTCACCAGCCGGCGGATGTCTTCGTCACGGTCATTCCAATCCTGGAACAAAATATATTCAAACGTTACACGGATTTTCGTTTTACTGTAGTAATAACCGGCAGCATCGATAAGTTCATCAAGGTCAAATTTATCATTAATCGGCATCAATGCGGATCTTGCCGATGCATCCAGCGTATGGAGGGAAACCGCAAGTTTCACTTTGCGTTGTTCATCAGCCATTCTTCTGATGGCGGGTGTCCAACCTGCTGTGGAAACGGTAATCCTTTTCGCGGCAATTTTAATTCCTGTTGTAATTATTTCAACCGACTTCATGACATTGTCGTAATTCAGCAACGGCTCGCCCATTCCCATATATACCAGGTTCGTAATCTGTTTCCCGGAATGTGCCTGCGCCTGCATCACCTGATCCACAATTTCACCCGGAGTAAGATTACGAAGAAATCCCATCGTCGCTGTCGCGCAGAATTTGCAGTCAAGCGGACACCCGACCTGCGTAGACACGCACAGCGTCAGCCGTTTTTGCTCTTCTTCATCGCTCGCGTCACGGCTTTTGAAAGCGGTTTTCGGAGGAATAAGTACACTCTCAATCCGCTTTCCATCCGATAATTCAAAAAGAAATTTCGTTGTGCCGTCATCATGCGACCGCTGTGTAGTCACAAGCTCTAATGAATCGACCGATGCGGTTGATGAAAGTTTTTCTCGGAATGATTTGGAAAAGGTGGTCATATCATCAAATGAAACAGCCTTCTTTTCGTACAACCACGTAAAGAGCTGTTTGCCCCTGTACTTCTGTTCACCGGAAGCAACGCAAAAATCTTCCAATTCCGCAACGGTTAAGCCTTTGAGATTCAATTTTTTCATATTGACGTGTACAATGTAAGAAATGCATGGAAGGGTTGCAACCGAAGGAAATGAAAAGGGCGAGTTATATACTCGCCCTCTAAAAATCTGAAGAAATCCGATTTCTACATACGATAACCTCAGAAAGAAATCGGGTTTCTTACAATGTTTATTTCATCAGCACCATCTTCTTGACATCCGTAAACGCTCCTGCCTGCAATTTGTAGAAGTAAACGCCGCTGGCAAGTCCGTCGCTCTTCACATCAACACGGTAACTGCCCGCTGCTTTTTGTTCATCTACAACCGTTGCGACCTCTCTTCCGAGAACGTTATAGATTTTAAGAGTCACCTTACCCTCTATAGGTATCTGGTAACGGATTATGGTCGAGGGATTAAACGGATTGGGGTAGTTCTGCTCCAGCGCATATTCTTTTGGAATTCCCAAACCCTGCAACGTCAGTTTTAACGGTGTTGAAGCATCAACTTTCACAGAACCGGCTCCGGTCAGCTTTTTGATACCGGACAGTTCGTATTCACCGGAGCCATTGTTGACATTCCAGCTTACTGTTAACGGGTATTCCGCTCCCGAAACAGCAACGGGAAACTCCTTTTCTTCGCCGATAGAGGACTGATGCAATTCAATCCAACGTCCCGATGCAAATCTCGCATCAAATGCTTTACCGGGCGGAAGAGGCGGCATTTCTGTCATAAGCGCGGAAATAGTTCCCGGATTTTCTCCAAAGTACAGCTGTTGTTTATTACCCGCCGCATCGGTAATTGTCAGGCTGTTCAGCAACCCGACATCCGGCATTCTGAATTTAGGCAGTGCCGACAACGTAGCATCAAGGACAATCTGCGCATCCGCATCGGCTTTCACCCAGTACCCTTTACCGGGACGAATGCTGTCGGCAATACTATACCCACCGTCATATCCAAAGAAGCTTGACAACCCGATACCGGGTGGCAATGTGGTAACATCGCTGACGGCAATCGGTTTTGTGATTGAACCGAGGATGTTCCATCCCCCTATCACTGCGCAGGAATCACGCAGTACCTGGGTACCTCCAAATGTCACTGTCTCAGCGCTGTCGAATTTAATCCAGTACCCTCCGCACTCATCGAGCGTGTCATCAGGAAAATACCCGTTACTATAGCCAAACGCTGAGGATGTTGCCGTTGGAAACAATGCGGTTCTCGATGGATCCGGTACGTTCATCGGCACTGAAACGATGTTCCACTTCGCATTCATCTCTGTTTCAACAGACGTAATCTGTGTAGCTTCCGTCGCGAATGACCATTCACTGAAGTGAGTGACATTTTGCGCCAACATTAATCCGCCGCCGGGACCGGGATTAAAGTTAGATGTATATAAAATATCCCAGAACGGGTCAAGGTTGAAAATGGTCGGAGATTCCCGTGTCGTCAAAAGCAATTTCAACGGATCAATGTTTTCCAATTCGGAATTAAACTCAAACCCGATTGCCGCGACAAACGTTATCGGCGGCGACGCCGTGATCTGCCAGTAATCAGCGGATGAGAGTGATTCGATATTATACTGTTCGGGGAGAATCGGACCCGAGGGAGGTTCAAAGATGCGTGTGACCGTGACAGTACATGGATCTCCTAAATTAAAGAAGTTAATAAACACGCCGGTTCCTAAAAAGTCATAATGCCCCGTAGTAGTAATCGGCAATGTAAACGTAATTGGCGGGTTATAATTCTTGTACTGCGGATTCTGTTTTTCCTTCAATGAATCAGGGTTGACTTTCTTCACCCAATCAAATATTTCTTTAAACGTTGGTTTTCGGTCTAAGCTGTCCCTGAGCTTTCTCCAGCATTCCATAAATGCTTTCGTGTAGTCGCTTCGTCCAGATTTTATTGAATCGCCGTTATCCAATTTGTTATTGCTATTCACATCTTTATATCGGACTCTCGATCCAGAAGTTTTTGTTGAGTCCGATGAAGTAATAATCAAAGTCGGAATTGGTTTATTATCGAATGCAGGAACCGCTATACCACTGTAGCAAGCATCAAGTATGACATTTTTGAACTTTAGTGAACCGGCTGCGTTAAGCCATGCCGACAAGGAGTCGTAGGAAACATTTTTGTCTTTGAGGTACATGTAGCCGCCATTCTTTCTCCCGCCATGGCCGCTGTAGTAAAAAATAATGGAATTGCAACCGTGCGCTGCCGCAGTATCAATCATCTTCTTTAGATCTGCCTCCGTTGCATCATTTTTCTTTTGGACTTCGCTTACCATTGGATCACCACCGCCAGGTGGCGGCGTTGTTAATAAGGTACTCGCGGAATCAAGATCTGTTCCCCATATATTTTCTTCACCTTTGGTAATTGCGCCTCCACCAACAAGGATTCCACAGGTATTCCCGGAAAAGACAGAGCTTCTCCATTGATAAATGAACGTCTCCCGTTCAACCTGCTCACCTCTTCTATAGATAGTTGGTGGGTTTTCAGGAGGATCAGCAATTCCCACATAATCACCATAGACGATACTAGACGCATCTGAATAGCGTTCATCCATCCCGCTCCAAGGATATATAGTAACATCACCGGGAGGGGTTACCGCAGGCCACCACTCTCCACTATCCATTTCAACATCCCCTGTAGCCGGATCGACATACACAAACAAACAGGGATGTGCATATTTGATATCGCCCGTTAAGTCAATCCAGAAGAACCATCGCTCACCTGCTAAGGTTTGGACGAATGCACTGTCAAGAGGGGCAACTGTATAACCCGGCACAAGTGTCGAATCTAAACCCGGCGGATCATACAGAAATGCTACGAGGGAATTTTTATACGGACTGGGATTTATTACCTGAGAGATCACACGACTGATGGCGCTGTCTCTTGTAAACGGAGGCGTAGTAAATGAAACTGTGCTTCCTACAGTTCTGCCGTCTCCGTTTTCTGCAACTGCGCGAAAATCATATTGCCTGCCGGGAAGAAGCCCGGTTATTGTGGCATTGTACGGAACAAGGGATGAACCGAATCCGAGCGATTGTTTCGCGGTGGAATCAGCAACTGGAGGAATCGGGGCAAGCGACCATTCGAACCATCCTTGTGTAGTAAATAACTGGGGATTGGCAGAACCATTGAGCGTCGCCGAATACATGGTGATATTTGTGGCTGTGCCGGTGACAACTGTGGGCGGTGTCGCCACGTCAAGATACAAACTGTTTCCGAGATCATTGTATGCGCCTTTTGCTTCACCCGCGAGCATTTCAAGCGGACAGCAAAGCAATATCAGAACAACTAACCAAAAACAACCTAGTCTCAGTTGTGTCATAACAACCTCCATGATAATTGAATTGGAAGGTTCCGGAGAAGTTTACTCACGCCGGAGAGAATTCTTGTGCTTGCTCAACACCCGCTGCCGCCGCCTCATCATGTTTGCGCAATACATGGAAAGCACGTGGCATTATGATAGAGAAAGTTATAGCAAGAATCAAGAGAAAATACTCTTATTTTTATGCCTTTCCTCATTCGCTTATCTTATTATATTACAACAAATTAAGGGAAAGACCATCGCACGTAAACGACGACGGGTCATCGTCTACTACGCAGGGCTACCGGAAGAGCTACCCGATGTGAACAATTTTTTGCTTGGAGGACAGCCCGCGGATTATTTCAACGGAGCGTTTCGGCACGTCAAAATATTCCGCAAGCAACTCAATCACTTTCTCATTCGCTTTGCCGTCAACAGGAGGAGCTGTGACGCTCACTTCAAATGATTCGTCAGTCAGTTGCCTGACTTCATTCTTGCGGGCATTGGTTTTTACGCGGAGGGAGATGATCATCGACTATTATGAAGAAATATGTACTATAAAGGTGGCTCACCTGGTTTCCAACCTCGATCGAGAGGAAGAGAACTCTGTCCCCAGAACTTGAACTCAATCATAAGATCTCTCCAGTGATTGAAGTTTTTATGGTCTTTACTTATCCACACTCCACTAAGTGCAACGCGGACATTTTCAGACTTTATCCCCGCTTCTCTAAATGCTGGGACAACGAGAATACCGTGTTTTTTAAATAAATCTTCAAATGGTCCAGCTGCCACATAAGAAAGCTCTGGATTTGTCTGACAAAGTTCAGCAAGAGTGATAGCGATTTCAACACCTGCTATAGGATCATCACACCGTTCGCTTACTTGTATAAATGCCCAAAAATCAGCTTCGGATTTTGAGTGAAAATGACGAAGATATGCTTTTGCCAATTCTAAAGTAGTCACCTTATGACCACCATAAGGAATCTAACATCATTGGATCATTCAAAAGTAAAATATTACTCTGATTCACTACTCCACTTCCTTCCCTGTCAATCTCTTCAACGCTTCACAATACAACCCCGATGTCTTATCAATTACTTCCTGCGGAAGTGTCGGGCCAGGAGGTCGCTTGTTAAATTTAATGGAAAGAAGATAATCGCGCACATACTGTTTGTCGTAACTGTCTTGAGATTTTCCCGGAGCGTACGATAATGCCGGCCAAAAACGGGATGAATCAGGCGTCAGCAATTCGTCAATAATCATCAGCTTGCCGTTGTAGTAACCGAACTCCATTTTAGTGTCGGCAACGATAATACCCGCTTTCTCCGCCACTGTGCATGCACGCGAGTAAATCTCAAGCGTATATTTTCTGACCTGCTCGGCAGTTTCTTTACCGACAATCGACCCCGCACGGTCGAAGTCGATATTCTCGTCATGACCCACGTCTGCTTTAGTCGCAGGAGTGAAAATCGGGGCCGGAAGTTTTGATGATTCGAGCAACCCGTCCGGCAGACGGATCCCACAGACTGCTTTTGATTCCCGGTACTCATTCCATCCCGATCCGGCGAGGTATCCTCTTGCCACACATTCGATGGCGAGAGGCTGGGTCTTCTTTACCACAATGCTTCTCCCCCGCAACTGATCCTCGTATGGCTTGCACTCCGGTGGAAAGTCTTCCACTCTGGTGCTGACGAGATGATTGGGAATGATGTCTTTTATGACGTCAAACCAGTAATTGGAGATTTGTGTCAAGACTTTTCCCTTGTACGGAATCGGTTGAGGCATGATGACGTCGAATGCCGAGAGGCGGTCGGTGGCAACAATCAGCAGGTGTTCGCCAAGGTCATACATATCCCTGACTTTTCCGCGTTTCAGAAATTTGAGCGTTAGGAAATTTGTTTCGAAGATCGCGTCGGTTGGTCGCATCGTGTTCTAAGATTTATTTTTTATCCGGGAGGAATGCTGATGTATGGTCATGAACAATTTTCCATCCATCCGGAAATTTTTTAAAGATAAGCGTAAAGAGCCCAGAAGGGTGGTCACCGGAACGCTCTAGCTCCCATTTCCCGAAGACCCATGCGGCGTCCGGTGAAAGCGTATAGAACTCCAGATTGGAAAACGTCAGGTGTCCCATCTTTTCTTTTGAATCGTAACTCTTTTTATACTTTTCGAATGTCGCCTGCCATCCGCGTTGATTCTTTCCAGCGCTGGTAAACAGAAGGCTGTCTGATTTCCAGTAACCTTCCATGTAGCCTTTGATGTCACCATGATTCCAAGCGCTCACCTGATTGGTAAGAACCTCAGGAATCTCTATTTGGCAATGAAGCAAACTATCGCTTTGAGAAACAAGGGCATTGGTTACAATGAAAGCCATCACCAAAGTAGATCCCATTCTAAAAAACATTTTATTATAATCTTGGGTCAACATCTTCACTCTCCAGCGCTAATACTCCAAATACACTTTCATGAATTCTTCTCAAAGGTTCTTTTCTTACAAATCTTTCAAGCCCTTCAATACCTAATGAAAATTCTCTCAACGCTAATGATTGCTTTTTTGAAAGTCCTCTGTTTTTAAGCCTCTCAATGTTTTCCGGTAGATCATACTCTGGACCGTAAATGATTCTGAGATATTCGCTTCCTCTGCACTTTACTGATGGTTGTAATAGCCCTTCGATTCCATATGCAATGAAATCATAAGGTTTAACAACCATTCCTTCTCCCCCTTTGTTCGTTAATTCCATCCACCATAGTATGGCGTCATTGTAACTATCTTGATTGATGAGATTTACTATTTTATATGATGTTGCCAAAAATAATTTGGCATCGCCATTACATATTTCGGCAATATTTTCCATATGCCATTCATGTGTTTTATCTGTATGAACCTGTCCTTCAGTTGCCAAAATATGGAATGGTGCCAATTTATAGTCATCAATAGCCTTTACAGGCCAGCAATAATTACGGTATGCCTTTACATACCTTGAAACAGCTTCTTTCTTTTGCGAGAATTTCTTCAATGAAGGTAAGGCATCTAGGACACCTCTATCCAACGCCGATTGTAGTGCTTTTTCTACCATGGGTAACGCCACACCTGCTGCTGCACCGACAGCAGCATATTGATCTTTTAAAAGTGCTTGTGCCTTGGCAGACCAAGGCATAAGCTCTGCATCCAAGCAAACCCAATCTGATTGGAATTTTTTCCAAAAATTCGTCTTGCTTAAGCAGTGATTAATTCGTTCAATAAAAGTTTTTTCAACGTTATTGTCAGTGAAAAAGTTTCTCCCTGTCCGCGTATAACAAATTCCCACGCCCTCAGCATCTATTCCAAATCGTTTGATAGCGGTTTCTTCATTTTTACAAATGACCAAAACAGCTCTCGAACCCATATGTTTTTCTTCGCAGACAACTTTTTCAATACCCTGTTTCTTAAAATAGTTGAGAGCTTGCTCAGGATGTTCCAAATAACCATCAAACTGGCTAGTTGCACAAGGTGACATTGTTGGAGGAAGATAAATTAGCCATTTCGGGTTAACAGCAAATCGACTCATTACTTCTAGCGCGGCAATTGAGTTTTCTTCTCGAATTGTAATATTGTTTCTCAGCCGGGTTTGCACGATACGCTTACCTTGCACATCTTCAATATCCAATAAATCGTCATATTCATGTTGTGAACTAAGTCTAAGTTGGTCTTTTTCTAGACGAAATGGTTTTGCAGGAACACAGTAGATTTTTCTCGCTTTGACGGAAACCAGTTCTTCTTCAGGGTATCTTAGGGCAGTTAGCTTTCCTCCAAAAACACACCCGGTGTCAATATCTATCGTCCTATTGAGCCATTCTGGTTCTGGGACAGGTGTGTGCCCGTAAACTACTTTAGCTTTTCCCCTATACTCCTTAGCCCAATTATATCTCACAGGTAAACCAAACTCGTCAATTTCACCTGTGGTTTCTCCATATAAACAAAAAGATCGTACTGCGCCTGAACCACGGCCTTGCATGTCTTCTTTCAATCCAGCGTGAGCCACAACCAACTTACCATTATCAAAAACATAATGGCTGATTAAACCGTAAAGAAATTCCTTAACTGTTTTTTTGAATGTTTCTGTTTCTAATTCAAGTTGTTTTACAGTTTCTTCTAGTCCATGCTTTAATGAAACATCCTTGCCATTAAGGTACTTTTGCAGCTTTAAGTCATGATTCCCGGGAACACAATAAGCAATACCTGAATTCACCATGCACATAACTAGGCGTAGTACATTTACAGAATCAGGACCTCGATCAACCAAATCTCCAAGAAAAATAACTTTTCTGTTTTCCGGGTGAGTAACTCTATGTTTGTAATTTTCTCCATTTTCTTGAAAGCGATTGATGATATAGCCTAACTTCAAAAGCATTTCACAGAGTTCATCAAAACATCCATGAACGTCACCAATAATATCAAATGGACCAGATTCGTCATTTTTGTCATTATATAATTTTTCTCTTGTAATTTTTGTTACAGCATCTACCTCTTCCAATGTTTTTAGGACATAAATATGTCTAAACCCTTCTTCCTTGAGCCCTCTAATTGACCTCTTTAATTGTTGCTTTTGCTGCCGAATGACATGACTGCCGAAATTTCTTTCTGGCCTGTTTTGATTTCTTTCTTTACAAATCTTTTCAGACAAATCAAGTACAATGGCTACAGGCAGGCAGTGAAATTCTCTAGCTAATTCGACAAGACCTTTACGAGATTCCTTTTGGACATTAGTAGCATCAATAATTGTGAGTAAACCGCTCTTGAGACGCTTTCCTGCTATATAGTACAAAACTTCAAATGCATCCTTCGTGGCAGCCAGACTGTTTTCATCATCAGATACTAATGCACGACACTCATCAGAAGATAGAATTTCTGTTCTTTTAAAATGTTTTTTGGCAAAGCTGGATTTTCCTGATCCCGATACACCAATTAAAACAACAAGAGATAATTCAGGTATTTTAATTTCCATAATTAAATATTGCCATTTGTGAGGGAGCACCTATGTTTTCTTCTTCATCTCCGATAGGGTACAGTATAACTTTGTAATTGTATTGGTCTGCAATTTTATTGGTCCAGAAGGCAAACTCACCTCGTGTCCACTCAAACCGATGATCATCGTGTCTCATTTTATCAATATCCATTTTTTCAAACAAAACATTGTATTCCTTATTGGGTGTAGTTAAGACAACTGTTTTTGGTTTGGCAAACTCAAATATTACACGCTCAAAAGCTCTTAATCGGTTTATATCCAAATGTTCAACAACTTCAACAATTGCAGCTGCATCAAATCCTTCTAGTCGTTTATCCTTGTAGATTAAGGACCCTTGAAAAAAACTAATCCTCTCTCTTTGCTTTGGCGCTAGTTCATCATAATGCAGGCGTTCCTTTGCCTTCAATAGTTCATTATATGACACATCCATTCCAACAATTTTTGAAATGTTCTTTTGTTTTAGCAAAAGGTTAATCAGCCTTCCTTCACCACAACCCAAATCTAATACTCGTTTTGCTCCAGATTCCGCTAATTTCTCTGCGACAAGTTTCAATCGTCTATCATGCAAAGTTTCATTTCTTTTTTGCACTTCTGTTTTGTTGGTGACCTCATCATCCACACTACTTATTTCATCACCTTCGTTAATTCTTTCTAAAGCTTGTCTTGAAAGTGAATTTAAGTTTATCAGATACCTTCTAATAATTTGTTCTTTTTCAGGATGCCCTTTTAACCACCCCTCTCCCTTTTGTAAAAGCTTTTCGATTTCATTTTCACTGACAAAATAATGTTTATCGTTATCAAGTGTGGGAATAAGAACATAAAGATGTGAAAGCAACTCTTTGGTAGTCAAAACATTTTTTAAACCAACTGAATAATATTTGCTTTCACCCCATTCAGGAAAATTGTCGTCAAGAGTGTGCCTGGTTACATTTATTTCGTAACCTAGAGGTTCAAAAAATTTCCTTATAAGGGCTTCTCCTCCTTTTGGAGCAGGAATAACAGAAATACAAACTTCAAACGGAAGTTTAAGATCGGCCAACCCAGGCTTTTCTTTACATTTTCCGTTCATTGCAGAAGAAAACGCCTTTGACAGGGCAACGCTCATAAAAGACGAAGCAACATACGGTCTGTCATTTACATAATGCCCCAGAGTAAAACCATCCCTTGCAAAATTTTTTCCTCCTCTCACCATCCCTACTGAGTCGATATCAAGAACCAAACTTATCGTTGTTTTTTCTTTACTTTTTTCAGGATAAAAAATATGTGCTTTTCCGATCGACAATTCAATAGTATGAAATTTATCAGGATGTTTATGAAGCAAGTAGCCTAAATCTGTTGCAGGCTGATATGTTGTAGTAATATTTAAAATCATTTATTCACTTTAGTTTTGTTAGATGTCCTTCAAACCTTCATTGTTCAAACCGGACCGGTGATGCAATCACCTTTTCCAAACGATGAAGATACTCATCCCTCGGAATATTTACAGCTCCAAACCGGGAAAGATGCGGTGTAACAAATTGTGTGTCGAGTAATTTGAACTTTTTCTTTTTGAGATGTTCGACAAGAAACACTAATGCCACTTTGGACGCGTCACGCATTGTACTGAACATCGATTCGCCGAAGAACGCGCCGCCCAGGGCAACACCGTATAATCCTCCGACAAGTTTGTCGTTATGCCACGCTTCGACACTGTGCGCGTATCCCATCCTGAACAGTTTCACATACGCCCGGATGATATCTTCTGAAATCCAGGTTTCCTTACGTTTGCCACAGCAACGCATCACATCTTCGAACGATGCATCGAACTTAATATCAAAAATCCCTTTCTTTATCGTTTGCCGCAGACTGCGTGATACGGTGAATGTTTGGATTGGAATAATTCCTCTTGGATCGGGAGAATACCAGTGGATTTCTCCGCTCTTTTCATCCGCCATCGGAAAAATCCCCACCGCATATGCCGCCAGCAGGAGCTTCGGATCAAGTGTGTTAAGTTTGGAACCGGAATCGGCGCTGATCATACAAAAAAATCAATCCCCCAGGCACACGCCTACGGCGCGGGCAGTGGTAATCAGCTGTGAATCGAGCGGAACAAGGCGCTGGCGCGCAATGGCGTCTTTCAGCGGGACTGTGACCACATCCCTGCCGCGCAGGCTGACCATACAGCCGAACTCGCCGTTCGAAGCCGCCTGCAATGCCATCGCTCCGTATTTGGAGGCAAGTACGCGGTCAAATCCTGTGGGGCTCCCTCCACGCTGAAGATGGCCAAGTACTGTAACGCGTGTTTCGAGGTTCGTTTCATCCTGAATACGACGCGCTACCAGATCGCCGATACCACCGAGACGGACAGGATCCGTCCGTTTTTTATCTTTTTCTTTAATAACAATTTCACCGTCTTCAGGTCGCGCACCTTCTGAAACACAGATAATGCTGAACCTTGCCCCGGTCGTTCGTTTTTTCACGGCATCAAAAATACTTTCCCACTTAAACGGAATTTCAGGAATCAGAATGACATCCGCGCCGCCGGCAACGCCGGCGCCAAGCGCTATCCATCCGGCATATCGGCCCATCACTTCAAGAACAATAACACGGTGATGCGCCGAAGCGGTGGTTTGGAGACGGTCAATTGCTTCGGTCGCAACCTGCATTGCCGAATCATATCCGAATGTCACATCGGTCGCTTCAAGATCATTATCAATTGTCTTCGGCACGCCGATAATGTTCATTCCAACCTGCGAAAATTTGTGGGCGATGTTCATTGATCCATCGCCGCCGATGGCAACGAGCGCGTCAAGCCCCCACATCTGGTAATTGTTCAGGGCACGCCCCGACGCATCGATAATTTCAATACCGTTCGCGGTTGAAATCGGAAAATGAAACGGGTCGCCTTTGTTGGATGTGCCGAGAATAGTACCGCCGAGGTTTACAATGCCGCTCACATCCAGAGAAGAAAGCTCACGCATCCGTCCTTCCACAAGCCCTTCAAAGCCGTCGAGAACACCGATGACAGTTGAATTGAAATAGAGCATTGCCGGCTTGGCGACACTGCGGATCACCGCGTTTAATCCGGGACAATCACCGCCGCCGGTTAGAATACCGATACGTTTTAAGACTTTTTTTTTCATCTTAGATATCTGATAAGTAAAACTTTTTCACTGCAGAGACACAGAGTGCGCAAAGGATTAAACTTTTGGGAGTCTTATTTCAATGAGCAAATGAACCAATGATTCAATGAATACATGCTTATCATTCTGCCGCTATTTTTACACAATCGGCGCACTCACAAATCTGCCTTAGATAATCAAATGTGTAAATTCCGGTACGGTGCCCGTCGCCCCAGTGAAGCTGAATAGCATAACTTCCAACCTGTTCTGCTGATATTAATTCGTATTGACCCTGGGTGATAATTGGCAACAGTGATGAACGTTCACGCGATTCCGATTCTGTTTTACATGAAGCACATGGACAGTATTTTCGCAATACCGGCATCGTATGCCTTCCTTTGTGTCCATCATCCCATTCTATCAACAGTTCAGATGAAGACTGCCGTTGAATTTTTTGAGGTATCATGATTCCTCACTCTGAGAAATTGTGGTCATTGTCTGAATCCTGCAGACAGTATTGAAGGAGCAGGATTTGCATACTTTGGCAGGGTCTTTCGGCTGAACCGGAAATGATCCCGCTGTAATCGCGTCAACATACCCATTAATATACTGAATTGCCCGCTGAATAACTTCCTGAAGCTGTTCATCGGAATCAAGCAGAGCGGCGGATGTTCTTTTAACAGAAAATATCTGATCACGATGCTCTTTACTTCCAACGCCAAGCTTTTGGCTCACCGGTGAACGAAGTGAATAATAGATTCCCGCAACTCCCTGTTGGGGCACTTCACGCATTTCGGAAAAGATCGATTCGACAGCATAGAGATAGAGAGGCAGCTGAAGGCTGATTCCCTCTTCTATTTCTTTCCACGACGCAAGATTCGCACCGGTTTTGTAATCAATAATTCTGAACCGGCGGTTGTCACCGTCAATCCGGTCAACTTTTCCTCGTAATGATACTTTACCTGCTACTACCGGTTCTTTTCGGTGCAATGCCGGATCGGAAACCGCACCGACCTTTGAACCAAAACCCACTTCAAAATATTTTGGCTCGATTTCAAGAGTATCTTCCCGTTCACGCTCAAGAAATTCACGCAATATCCCTTTGCGGTTCTGTGTGCCGAGAATATTTTCCTTTTCCACTTCCCAAAACAAATCGGTGATTTCCCATTGTGCAAGCTTTGCTGTCAGCCGGTGTCTAAGATCGTCAAGAGCTTCCTGAAATTCTTTATCCGTACCGCGAGAAATCGGCGGAAGGTTCTTTTTCCTGCGCTCGGAATAAAACTCAAACAAAACCTCATGCAAAACACCGCCTCTCTCGAGCGCTGACAGGCCCTCTTCCATTTCCGCAGGCGCGCTCAGCCGGAGTACCTTGTCGGCAAAAAATTGAAACGGACATTTACCATATGTTTCAAGCTGGGTAACAGAATAGACTTTTGTCCTGAACAGATTCAGTGCTTTCCGCGCATCATCGGAAATTACCTCCCCGATGATTCCATCGAACTCAGGCAATGCATGGCTTCCTGTCCTGCTCCGCTCAACGGCAACAGCACGGCGGATGTTTTCCACAACCCCGCTTATATCGTCCTTCAACGCAGTAGGAAGAACGGGGAGGTACGTTGCGTCCGCACCGATTGATGCTCCGATGTGTCGCAGAAGTTCATCCCGGGAAAAGACTGTTTCTGAGAATTCAGTATTCAGTGTATTGCGGCGATCATCAGGTTCAATCACATCAAGCACACCCCGGATAAATGACGACGGCACGAGTTCGGTTTCGTCATCTGTTTTAGGATAGAGAAGGAAGACATGCTTTGAGAAATTTGTCAATGCCTGATAAAACAAATACCGGTGTTCGTGAAGATGATACCGTTCTTTCCTCTCCCTGCGAGTGGAGCTGAATAAAATTTCCGGCTGATAAACAGGGGGAAACTCTCCGTCAATCAGTCCGGCGAGAATCATGACATCAAAATGAATCCCCCGTGTTTCGTCCATCGAAGTAACAGCAACACCGTAACCATACCTTTGCCGGATATTATATCTGATTTGCGACAGGGCGGCACGAAGCTGGTCAAGGTAATAACCGAGAGTTTCCGCTGTATCAACATCATGCTGAAGAGAAAGTATTTCCAGAAAATCATCAAGAAATGAAACAAACTTCTGGTATGCCCTGCCGTCTTTTTCAAGGTGTTCGTACCCGAGAAGTTTTTCCGGAATGTTGACAATCTGTTCAGGAATGTGAAGCGATTCCAAAATACCGGCAAGCTGTTCTTTAAACTGTAACGGGCGCATCGGTTGGTCAAACGGCGCAAGAATCGAACGGAGCGTTTCAATATCTGAAGCTGCTTTACGCAAGGATTCTTCTTCTCTTCGCAACTGCGGCAGTTCCATCGCATCCTGTTCGTTCGCTATTTCAGCTGCAAGCATCTTCAGCCGTCGCTCGATGCGCGTTGTCCACATTTGGCGTCCGACCGTAATCTTCAATTGCGTGGCGACTTTATAGAGGTTGCCCGCATCCGGTACAGTTTTATAACCGCTGAAATCAAAGTACGGACTGGTCAGCGCGCGCATGATATCTTTCAACCGGAAATTATTCTGCTGAACTGCCAGCAGAGATAAGATTGCAATAACAAGCGGTGACTGGTCAAGATAATAGCGGTCTGTAATATTTGCAGGAACACCATACTCTTCAAATACTTCACGGAAAAGATTTGTATAGAGCTCCGGTTTGTGCACTGCAACGCAGATGCGGCTCAGATCGATGCCCGGCTGTTCGTGCGCCATCCGTTTGATGAGTTTCGCGATCAGTACAACTTCTTCCTGCCTGTTTGGCGCAGTCATTAACGTGACAGTATCGCGGGAGGGCAGTTTTCCCTTCGGGAGCTGTTTCTGAAAGAGATGCTTCATGATGTGATGATGGAATGACGTGACCGGAGGTTCCGGTACCGATACTTTTGTAAATCCCATCTCAAGGAATTTCTGATAATTTTCTTTCAGGTGACCGAATACTTCATCGTTGCCAAGATGATAATCGAACGATATCAGCATGCTGACACCGGAGAGTTCAGAAAGATTGTAGAGCATCGTCAGTTCGGGCGATGAAAATTCATCAAAACCGCTGACAAAGACCGCCGCGACATCAGGAAATGTTTTCTTAAAAATCTCTCCACACTGCCGTTCATCCCACTGGAAATTGAGATGCTGGTAAAATCCACCGGCATCGATAAACCTTTCACCGAGAAATTTTTCGTATTCTTCCGAAATTGCGAGAAGATCGAGCAGTTTCGGTTGTTCGGAAGTTTCGGCAGAGTCGATTTCTGTCAACAATGTGGAACGGTACGCTCCCTGTTCTTTAAGAGAGTTCAGGACGCTGATAATTTTCTGGAATGTGCCTTTGGGAAGTTTTCCCGCGCTGCCTCTCGTCCGAAAATATTTGAACGAGGATTGTACGCGCTGAATTGCCTGATGCATGAGAACCGCCTGCGCAGGACCGGAAACCCCCTTGCGCGGCGGCAACATGAGTTTGCACAACGATTGAGCAAGTGTTTCGAGCGTGAAAAGGTGAAACGCCGGCGCGATATGGCCTGGGACGTGATGAAGAAACTCACGCTGCAATTCACGCACTTTCCTCCGCGTCGGCGCCACAAAAAAGAACGACGACCCCGCATTGGCACGCAGGCGCTTTTTAACTTCCTCATCAATGTCGGTGGGCGTTCCGCTAAAGTTTTTACTAAGAATAACCGGCATACTCAGCGAAAACGCTCCGGCACATATTTGACATAGAGCTCCATCAATTTGCGCCGTGTAATTTCGTCAAGTTCTTCATCGTCGCGGTCGCGCTTGCGCATCATTTCAAATTCATCCATTTCCTTGCCGCGCATTTTGTGCGAGTATTCGTCAAGCGCTTTGATGATTTTATGTTGTTCGAGGGAAGTCATTGATATTTAAATTTTGCTGAAAGGATTAAACCGATTTTTAATGATTACCAGTATAAAATTTGTACAGCCCCCTGTTTTTGCCCCCAAATAAAATATATACCAGACCGGAATTTCATATACACCAAGAAGTCCTGCCTTTTTGCATACCAGCAGAGCGACGGTATACCCTATGCCGCCCGCAAGCATCCAGAACGGAACACGGGAAAGGATTGCCGGAACGGTCAAGGGAGTACGGAACAGTTTCGCAAACGCGGAAGACCAGAGCTCTTCAGCAGCCAACCCTGAAAAAATAATTGTATATCCGATGATTGCATACGCCGGAACCGTTGCCCATTCGTACAAGCCGTAGATGAAATTCAGAACCGCAACTGCGGCAGATACTGCAACTCCTGCCAGCAAAATCAAAGATAAAGAGCGAAAGGAAATACCGCGTTGTTTCAGATGAGCTTGTTCTCCCGTGGCAGCAGCATCCCGCATGAACGTTTACGGCCTCCCGTCAACCTTCCAGAGCGCGTCCTTGATATACGGCCAGATCACATACCGGAATCCGAAGATGTCATCCTCATGAAGTCCGGTAAATTTATCCGCAAGCGCAATGGCCTTATTATTGGGTTTTACCAGTTCGAGGCGGAGAATGGGATTATTTTCGCGCAGAACACGCGAAGGATTTCTGAGAGCTTCATTCACTCCCGCAAGATCGAGTACCGTCCCATAGGGCCCGGCAAGTTTCTGCAGGCGCGAACCGCTGTTCATGGGATAACCGACAAAATCAGGCTCGTTCAATTCAGGTATAAATGTTTCCGGGTCGATGCGGAATACTTCACCGCAGGCAATGCCGATACCAAATCCGAGCGGAGAAGGGAACTGCAACCGCTGTGCGATGTACCAGTATTTTTTATGAATCTCGAATGATGCCTCCAGCGCCCAGTGCAACGCTTCGGCAAGGGAACCATGGTCCGCCACTTCCCATATTAGTACAAACCCGTCGCCAAGAAATTTGTGAAATGTATGCTTGTAAAAAAAAGAAAGCTGTATGACCCTGTCGTATACTACTTCGATGACTTTGGTAATCTGATTCGGTGTGGAGGAAAGCGACCACTGTGCAAAACCACGGAGATCGGCATACACCGTTACCACCTGGACTTTTTCTCCGTGGATAAACGTGTCGCGTTCGGTCAGCGAAAGCGAATGTTGTTTTAAGTACATGTAATATGATTCCTTTATCTCTTACGCAACTGTGAGAGTGCTGATATCCCCGGCACCTTCCCTGACAATCACCGGTTGGTCGTCGGTAAAGTCAAGAATGGTTGAAAGTTCAAGTCCGCTGTTTCCGCCGGCAAGGATAAGATCGACTCTTCGTTCATACACCTCTTTTATCATCTGCGGATCGCCGATGATTTCCCCGTCATTATCCGTGACGCTCGCATTCAGAATCGGATGGCCAAGCTGTTTCACGAGCATGTTACATATTTTGTTATCAGGGACACGGATACCGACTGTTTTACGTTTAGAAATGATGCTTTTCGGAAGCTGTTTCAACCGGCTTGCCGGCAAAAGAAATGTATACCTTCCGGGAATCAGGCTCTTCATCGTGCGAAAAGCGCTGTTCGAAACTTTCGCGTATTCACTGATATGGCTCAAATCAGAACAGATGAAACTAAACGGTTTACTTGTGCTCTGATCCTTAATCTGGTACACACGTTTAATCGCATCGGTGTTAAAAATACTGCATCCTATTCCATACACTGTATCCGTCGGGTAAATAATCACACCACCGGACCGTAACACCTCGACTGCCCGTTCAATATGCCTTCCCTGGGGATTATCAGGATGAATATCGAGTACCATAGCCTTCTCCTTTTCTGCATCATTACATTAATAGGGAATAGCGCGGGCGTCAATTAAGAATATTTTTTTCTGAAAACACTCCAGCATCACTGCCGTCGGAAAGTTTTTGAGGTGCGACATTCTCCAGTCTTCCTTCAAATGAGGAAAGACGTTTATCCGCCTCTTCGTACTTTTTCCTCGCATTGTCGAGATGCGTCCCGAGAATATCAAACACTTCCCTCACGCGGTTAATATCGCCCTGTAATCTGCCAAGCGAATCGAGAATGTCTTTCGCGCTTTGCTCAATATGAAATCCTTTTAACCCCAGGGCGATAACCTGCAGGTACGCGTAAAAACTGTTGGGAGAAACGGGAATAACTTTCTTTTCAACCGCGTGCGCGTACAATCCTGCACCGTTTGTCGATTCATCCTTGATAATAACTTCGTAGTAGATATTTTCAGCGGGAATGTACATCAGCGCGAACGGAAAAGTCCCTTCATCAGGAAGAATATATTTCATCGCGATTGCGTCAATGTGCTTTTTAACATCCTGGATAAATGTTTTCTGATGAAGTTTCTTTTCCGCTTCCTGGTCGGTCGCAATCATCTTACGGAAGTTCTCCAGAGGAAATTTGGAATCGACGGGAACGAGCCGGTCGGATGTCTGAATCACCGCGTCGACTGCCTGCCCGTTACGGAAACGGTACTGCATCTGGAAATGACCCGAAGGAACTACCTGCTTCAGCAAATCTTCGAGCAGATATTCGCCGAGCCCGCCGCGGAGTTTAGGCGCGCTTAACAGGTCGCCTAACTTGGAAACACTTTGTCCGAGTTCTTTGATTTCTTCGGTTGCTTTCCCGAGCTCTCCCAGATTTTTCTGTACATCGCCGATAACAGTTGCCGCACGGTCGAGGCGGGCACCCACCGTGCTTGTCTGCGACTGCATTTGCTGTATTACCTGTCCGAGTTGCTGATTCACGTTTTCAGTGATATTCTGAAGCGAATTTCTGAGATCGTGGCGCAGCGATTCCACCTGATTCTGCACCATCAGCATTGCCTGTGAGTCGTCCTGTTTTCCTGCTGAAGACTGGCGCTTGAATATCAAAAACAGCAGAACGGCGATGATGACTGCAAAAAGGATAAGGGTGATTTCGAGGGCCATGAGGAACAATCAGCGGCAAATGTTTGACATAGGGAATGACTGCGGGGGTATACTACGAAAATTCGCTGTAAGACACAAGTACTCAGGCTAATTGCTTAGCGAAGCAACATCATTCGCCGTATCTGTATTTCAGAATGATGTTGGTTTTTTACCGTCAAACGACAAAAATACACACCGCCGGGAAGATGTTCCGGATTCCACATTGTACGATGCTCTCCCGGCTCTACTTCATTATTTACAAGAATGTCTGTTTCCTCGCCAAGAAGATTAAAAATTTTCAGCTCAACATTCGATTTCTCAGGCAGTGTAAATGTTATCTCGGTTGAGGGGTTAAACGGGTTGGGATAGTTTTGAAATAACCGGACTTCACGGGGAATAAGCGGATCGCCTTCACTTACCGAAACCAACGGCGGAAGAACGATCACTGTCTCGGTAAGAACAAGAACAAAACACTCCGAGCAAAAATCTCTAAATCCGGTTACCTGAATATGCTGGTTAAGATACTGTGAAAAGTTACCCTGAAGTGACACTCTTTCATAGGCCGGATCGGGTTCGAGGTAAAACTGCGAGCATCCCAGCGAGCAAAATGACCCTGTCGACTCACGAACAACACCCCGGAATGTTTCAACGGCAAGGCATTGAGTCGCGCACATTAATACCATACAAAGAAGATATTTCGCAACTGATACCATGAACCTAACCAAATCGTTCCTCACGCCAGGGATCTGCCGGAGTGTTGTAACCGTTTTGTTCCCAGAATCCGGGACGGTCTTCTTTCAAAAACTCAAGTCCATTCACCCATTTTGCGCCTTTCCATGCATAACGCCGGGGTGTAAACACACGCATCGGACCGCCATGTTCGCGCGGCAGCGGTTGGCCGTTAAATGTATGCGCAAAGATAACATCTTCATTCAGCATCACATCCATGGAATTGTTTGTGGTATACCCTCCGTACGCGTGTTGCATAACAAATTTTGCCGTTGATTTTACCCTGATAAATTTTATCAGGTCTTTAAACAGCACTCCGGTCCAATCATCATCAAACCTGCTCCATCGTGTAACACAGTGAAAGTCAGCATGAAGAGTAGTTTGTGGAAATTTCATAAAATCTTCCCACGTCCATGTGATTGGTTCCTCTACCTCACCCCACACGCGGAAACGCCAGACCATTGTGGCAATGTCAGGGGTTTCACCAAATGTGAGTACGGGAAATTTTACAGTAGCCAACTGACCCGGCGGGGTTTTTGGTTTGCCGAAGGAGTTGGTGCCATCTACGGTTTTTCTTTTGATGAATAAAGACATATACCTAGTCTATTTCTATGTGGAGGAGCTTGGGAGCTTTGGGTGCAGTGGAGAGTTTTTTAATATTTTTGTTCATTAACCATGGTTCTGGATTCCTGATAAGATTAACTAATTTTCCAATAATATTATCAGCAACAAGATATAGTTCTTCACCTATTTCCCTTTGAAGATAACCACATTTTACAGAAAATTGGATCCAAGTCTGGGTTTCTGCCGCCTCTGCTTCAGAATCATTTAGTTTGCTAATAAATGCGTTTTTGTATCTTCGCCGTCTCCACGCTTCGGCAATGTTTGCACACATAGACCGGGATGATCTTCTAATTTGATCAGTTAAAGAATATTTTTCTTCGAGGGGGAAATTTTTTGTCAAATCAAATATCCTCATCGCTAAGTCGAACGCCTGTTGATATACTTCTAATTCATGATGATGCCGAATTACTTTTCTTTTATTCATATACCTCCCATCGTTTAAAATTACCCCCTCTGCCCCTCATCTCCCCAACTCAATATTCTTATTACCTACCACCAACCACCTATCACCTGCTCTTCACGGGTGCCCTCCGCCTCTCATCATTTTAAACACATGAAGCGCGGCGGGAAAGACTGCATTCATTCCGTCTTCCACTCCCCCGCGCGATCCGGGGAGGTTGATAATAAGTGTTTTGCCGCGAACACCGACGATGCCGCGGGAAAGCATTGCGGTGCGAATTCGATCTTGTCCATATTTACGGAGGGCTTCTTCAATTCCCTCAATCCTCCGTTCGATGACAGCAACAGTTGCTTCCGGAGAAACATCCCGCGGACCGATTCCGGTACCGCCGGTGGTGACAATCAAATCCACATGATGCATGTCTGCGAGGTCTAATAATTTCTTTTCAAGAGCATTCCTGTCATCAGGCAACACCTCAACATGGGAAACCCGGAACTTCAAATCCTTTAATCGTTCTGCCAGATGCTTTCCCGAAGTATCCTGTTTTTCTCCTTTGCTGACCGAATCGCTCAGCACTACGATCGCGGCAGTCATACCTTCTCCCGTCATTGTGATATCGGATTTTCCGCCTTTTTTCTCGGTAAGTTTCACCGATACAATTTCCATGGTATCATCGATAATTTTCAGCATGTCGTAAAGTGTCAGAGCTGTTGCTGATGCAGCGGCAAGAGCTTCCATTTCAACGCCGGTTTTCCAGATTGCTTTTACTTCCGTGTTTACCACGAGCGTATTTCCGGAAAAAGAGATATCAACACCTACATAATCGAGAGGTACCTGATGGCAATACGGAATCAGCATACTGGTGTTTTTTGCCGCCTGAATACCCGCCACTTTTGCCACAGCCAGCGGATCGGCTTTGGGAACGTTTCCCGATGTTATCGCGTCAATAGTTGATTTTGACACATTCAGCGTTGCGGCAGCTTTTGCGGTGCGAAGGGAGTTTGGTTTGGAAGAAACGTCGCGCATATGAATAATTTCGGATGTCGGATTGGGGATTACGGATTGTTTTTTTATTTTTCTTTTTGACTTTTGAATTGTCCTAAGGTACAATAGCCCCGCCCCAAAATCAACTCCGGCAATCCGTCATTAAACAAAAAAGTGAAGCACTATATTAGCTGCTTCACTCTGCAAAAAAGTGTTTGGTCCTTATTGCTTGTCCCTGTTATTATGTTTCTTCTTGTAAATATTCTTGCTGGCACGTTTTTGCTCCCTGTGAAGTTTCGCTTTTTCGCCGGGAGTGACCACACCGTCCGATTTAGCTTTCATTTCATTGCGCTGAATTCTATTCTGCTGTCGTTCCAGCTTTCTGGCTTCCCTCTCCGTAAGTTCGCCGCTTTTGACGCCCTGTTTAATTCGTGCATCCTGATTTGCCTCGCGCTTATCGACACGAGGTGTCTGTGTTTGCGCTAATAACGAACCGGTTGCAAACAGCAGCAAAGCAAATATCACAAACTTTGTCGCTTTCATACTGCACCTCTTAGTTGTAATAAACAATAGTTAATTATCTGAATATATAGACAGCAGTATCGGGGTCAAAGTTTAATTATGAAGGAGAGTAAAATCGGCTTCACCCCCCTATCCGGCTCATTGTCCGTTCAGGACGTATAAATCCCGCCCGGTTAATAAGATGACCTTCCTCTTTCTTCCAAACTGCATCTTTTATCATGCCTGAGATCTCTTCATCGGTAATGCCCGCGCGCATTAAACCTTTTACATCCGTCTCGTGCAGCGAAAACAAACATGTCCGTAATTTTCCATCGGAGGTGATACGGACCCTGTTACACGACCCGCAGAATGGCTCGCTGACACTGCTGATAAATCCTATTTCCCCTTCGTTGTCATCGAAACGATATCTTTCTGCGGGCTGGATATGATATCCATTGTTCGGAATGTCATGTACAGGAACAAGCTTATGTCCCATTGCCTTGATGCGTTCAACAATTTCTCTGGTCGTCACTACTTTATCATTTGACCAGCCATCGTCGGCACCGAGAGGCATAAACTCAATAAACCGGATGATATATTTCCCTGTGCGTGCAAGCCGTGCAAACGATTCGATTTCATTATCATTAATGCCGCGGATGAGAACTACATTGATTTTAATCGGGCGCAGTTGCAGTTTCTCAACGGCATGAATTCCCTCCCATACTTTGTGAAGATAATCGCGGCGGACCATTTCAGCAAAGGTCAGAGGATTCAGCGAATCCATACTGACATTTATTCGTGAGAGTCCCGCACTGACCAGCTGTTCAGCTTGTTCTGCCAGGAAAAAACCGTTAGTTGTCAATGCGATATCATGGATTCCGTCTACATCGTGCAATTGCTTAATGAGAAGATGAAGATCCCGTCTCATGAGCGGCTCACCGCCTGTCAACCGGATTTTTGTAATCCCGAGGCGCGCAAAAACACCTGTCAGTCGCGTAATTTCTTCAAAGCTGAGCAGTTCGTCTTTCTTCAGCCATATCATTCCTTCTTCCGGCATACAGTAACTGCATCGGAAATTACAACGATCCGTCACCGAAATACGCAGGTTATTGACAATACGACCGAAGGAATCCTTCAGAATATGTGGAATTGCATTAGACACAGATTAAACTTACGAATGAATCGGGTGAGATTCAAGCAACTGTGGATTGAGGTGCAGTTTATACTTTTATTTTTTTCCAGCCAGTTATCATCGACCAGAAATTTGACCAGCCTGAAATCATCACCATAAGGATGTGTCCGAAAAAGAAGAGGATAAGGGTAAACATAAAAATAAGATGCCACACTCTCGCAGCATCATAATTTCCGAACAGCGATGTCAGCCAACTAAACTGTACTGGCCAGTATATTGCAATTCCGGAAAGAATTACCCCTATTGCCGCCAGGGAAATAGTAGTATAAGCAAGTTTTTGCAACGCGTTATACTTTTTTACAGAAGGATGTTCTTTTTGAATTCGGAGATAATATTTAATCATGGGTAAAATCCCAAGACGATCTGACAACCGGAATAATGTGGTTTGCCTGCCGTGTTCAGTAGCAATGTTATAGAATATCCAGACAAGACCATTAACAACGAACAACCACATCGCGAAAAAGTGCCACTGCCTCGCGCCGGCAAGCCAACCGCCCAGAGTAAATACCTCAGGAATTTTGAAGTCGAACAACGGTGAGGCGTTATAAATACGCAGGCCGCTTGTGACCATAAGCGCGAGCGCCACGACATTAATCCAATGCGTACACCGAATAATAAATGGATGGTGGTATTCTTCTACTGTACTCATAAAATTAGTATTGTGTGTCCGGTTTACAACCCGGACATGCTTTGTATTCCAATGTTTTTGCCTGCGCGACCGTCATGAACTGAGTACGCGCCATGTGAATGCGCGGGCACGTATCCGTGTGATAGCTTTTGGTTTTTTCGATTGCCAGCACTCTGTCTTTTCCCTGTGAACATCCTTGCAAACAGATCCCTGCGACCAGGCAAAAAATAAAAAGCGTGACTGTTTTCATATTACAGCCCCGCAAACCAATCATATCCCTGATCTTCCCAATATCCTCCCAGCTTTTCATTGGTTAAAGCGATACTATTCACCCACTTCGCGCTCTTATAACCGAGTTTGACCGGCATAACAATACGCACAGGCGCGCCGTGTTCAAGCCCCAGGGGTTTATTATATGCTTCATAACAAAGCAGAGTCTGCGGATGGAGAATGCTTGCCATATCGTAAGAGGTATAATAATCGTCTCCGCATTGCACTGAAACGTATTTCATATTCAAATTAGCACCCACGGATTTCAGAACATCGCGCAATGGAGTACCGCCCCACTTCGGAATCATACTCCAGCCCTCGACACAGCAATGACGTGTATTCATAATACGTTTCGGAAAGTGTTGTATTTCCTGAAGAGTCAATGATGCAAGAACACCCGCAGGACTTTCAATCGTCAGTCGCCAGTTTTCAAGATCAATATCCGGCTGATCGGTGTCGTAGCCATTTACACGAAACCCATCTTCAGGTGTCAACTCTCCATCGGTATATTCAGGGGCAAGTTTTGCCCCGTCAAATACTTTTTCCTGAATCCAGTCGTTGAATTTCTGGAAGGAACGAAGCCCCGATTCGATTTTCCCGTCAGGCGCAATATCACATCCCGCGAATAGAAGCAACGGTGAAAGCGTAATCAGCTTTCTTCTTCGTAAAGAAAATTTATTTTCCCTGTTTGACACGGAAGAAATATTATCTGCGGGATTTTTCATTGTTCGTCCGTTGAGATAAAAAGAAAGCGATGTCAACCTGCATCGCTTTCACAGAAAGATATTTTTATTTTTGTGATGATCAGTTGCCGTCTTTTTTCATTTCGTCGGCCTTCTTCTCCATATGCTCCCCTTTTTTCTGCATCTTGTCACCCTTCTTTTGCATCATTTCGCCTTTTTTCTGCATATGCTCACCTTTCTTCTGCATCATCTCGCCTTTCTTGTCCATATGCTTGCCCTTCATCTCCATTCCTTTATTACCGGTCATTTCACCTTTCTTTCGCATCATTTCACCCTTCTTTTCCATATGCTCGCCGGCGTGTTCTTTCATTTCGCCTGCCTTCTCTTTCATCTCGCCCTTTTTCTCCATCACTTCTCCCTTTTTTTCCATTTTCTCTCCGGCTTTTTGTACCGCGTCAGCTTTCTTTTCCATTTTATCTGCTGTCTGGGCTCCGGCTGCGACGGCAAATACAGCAATCGCGACAATGAGTGCGACAATAATCTGCTTCATACATCTACTCCTTCAAAATTGTGATAGTAAATATTAAATTGCCTGCGACCTATAATACGGAGAAATGTAGATAGCCGGTTTTCGACAAACAACAAAAAGGAACATTAAATTTTCCTAATAATTGTCAAAAATGAGGTGTTATGAGATGATTTTTGACATCGGTTGACCTTCGAGGCCAATCCATACTTCGCCGTCGGCGTAGATTTCCTTTTTCCAGATGGGAACGATCTTCTTCAACGTATCGATGATATACCGGCATGCTTCAAAGGCTTCGTTCCGGTGAGCGGAGGAAACCGCAATAGCGATACTCGCCTCTCCTATTTCAACCACTCCGACGCGGTGAATCATAGCAACGGCGTGAAGATTCCATTTTACCTTTGCGTCATCAGCAATTTGCGACATAGTTTTCAACGCCATAGGGTGATAGGCTTCGTATTCAAGTTTGAGTACTTCTTTCCCATGGGCATGATTGCGCGTCGTGCCGACAAACAATGCTATCCCGCCGGCAGAAGGATGCGAAACACTCCCGTAGAGTTTGCCGATATCGATAGGATGAGCGACTATTTCAATCATAATGGAATATTATCCTCCGCTTACCGGGGGGATAACCGCGACTTCATCATTTTCATGAAGCAACGTATCATTCGATACATATTCATTATTGACTGCCAGTCGTAAATGATCTTTCCATTGACGCAGTGCGGGATACTGTTCAATCAAAACCTGTAACGCTGTTATCGCAGTCGCTTGTGACGGCAGAGGAAGTGCCAGTTCCTCTACGCCGGCCAGATCGCGCGCGAGCGCAAAGAGTTTAACACGCACCTGCATCATATCAACTCAATCTCCACCTCATCACCGGACAAAAACTCATGTTTATCTTCAGGTAATGTTATGAGGCAGTTCGCGTGCGACAACGAGGATAACATATTTGATATCTGCGGCCCTGTCGTTCGGACATTGTATGTACCGTTCACAGACTCAACAATACCACGGACAAAATGACGCTTATTATCATTCTTCACAATTGTTTCCGCCAGTGTTGCACGTAACAGCATTTGCTTATACTGTTGATAATGTCCCGACATCTTCATGAGGGCGGGTTTTACGAACTTTAAAAATGTTACCATGGATGAAACAGGATTTCCGGGTAAACCGAATACAGCCGTAGCATCCTTCATGCCGAAGAGCAGCGGCATCCCGGGCCGGATATTGACTTTTTGAAACTGAATATTAACACCGGCTTCTACCAGAATATCTTTAACCAGGTCATATTTTCCTACTGAAACACCGCCCGATGTTATCAGCATATCCGCGTCGAATCCCTTCGAAAGCTTTTTCTTCAGGTCGTTGACATCATCACGGGCTATGCCTAAATCCATTACTGTACACATACATTGTTTCGCAAGAGATGAAAGAACATAGGTATTACTGTTACGGACTTTTCCCGGTTGCATCGGAATGCCAATATCCAAAACCTCATTGCCCGTAGTTAATATCGCAACAACCGGTGTTCTATAAACCGGGACTGTAGTACGATTCAACGAAGCAAGTACCCCGATTTCCTGCGGACGAAGTTGAGTTCCTGAAGAGAGAACCATGGACCCCTTTTTAATATCGGCGCCGGCTCTTCTGATATTGTGTGCTCTATTGACTGACTTGAGAATTTTTATTTGGGCACCATTTGCCCGTTCAGTCCATTCCTGCTGAATCACGGCATCACATCCGTGTGGAATAACCGCACCGGTCATGATACTCATTGCTTCACCGCTTTTCATTGAATGAGATGAAACCACACCCGCTGGAATCTCCCCGACAATCTTCAATGTCACGGGAACCGAAGCGAGGTCTTCAAACCGAACAGCGTATCCATCCATCGCAGCATTATCGAACGAGGGAACATCCTCACCGGCAATAATATCCTCCGCGAGGACACGGTTGAGAACATTAGATATCGCGACCGATTCTTTACTCAACGGTCTGACACATTTTTCTACAATCGATATCGCCTCATACGCGTTTATCATGTGACAATTGTCTTCCGGGTCTGATGTTTGCGGTACGATTTTGTATCAAGGATTGATCGTATCTCATGTAACGTCGACAAAATTTCATCATCACTATTATAAAAGTGAGGCGCAATCCGTATTCCGGCTCCTTCACGATAATCAATAAGGATATTCCGGCGTAACAATTCTCTGGAGACCTGATACGCATGAGGGATATTGATCGTAACTGTTCCGCCTCTTTTTGATGGATCTTCCGGTGAAAGAATATTGAATCCGAGGTTCTTTGCTGTGTCAATCAGCAATGTGGTTTGTCTGAGAGATTTACGCCGAATATTGTGTATACCTGCGCGTTGAATAATTTTCGGGCCTTCTTCTGCCGCATACAGTGCAGGAACTGATGGAGTCCCATTGAGAAATTTAAAGGCATCATCGCGGTAACGCATCTCCGTTGTAAATGCAAACGGGTGTTTGTGCGCAACCCAGCCGGTCACCTTTGGCTGTAATTTTCTTCGCAGCGACGGCTTGATCCAGAGAAACGCCCCACCAGGACCTCCGCAAAGCCACTTCAGCACACCGCCGATAAGAACATCAACGCCAAGCGCGCGCACATCCACCGGCATAATTCCGACAGAATGATACGCGTCGAGAACAACAATCGCACCGTGTTTATGCGCCTTTTGTGCAATCGCCTGCACATCCTGCACATACGCGCTTCTAAAAAAGACATGGGAAATCGGGACAAGGAGTGTCCGGTCGCTAATCGCCCGAAGTATTTTTTCGGTCGCCAATGTCATTTTTTTCTCAGACCGAACGATCTTCATCCGGGCACCCAACGCTCCCGCAAAACGTTCATAGACATACATCACCGAGGGAAACTCCGCATCCGAATATACGACCTCGTTTCTCTTTCCTTTGAAGTCAAAGCAGGAGATGATGATGGATTGTGCCAATGAGACGTTCGACTGCATTGATATTTCACCCGGGCGGGCGCCTATAAGGGGTGCAATTCTGTCACCGGTTGTTACCTGCATTTCCCACCATGAATCGTTCCATGCGCGTACGCCCCGGCGCGCCCAGGTATCAGCATATTCCTGCATTCGATGAGAAACACTCCCAGGCATTGCACCGAGTGAGTTAGAGATAAGATAGGTTGTGGTTGAGAGGATAGGAAACTCTTTCCGCCACCGCAGCAGCGGATCTGCACCGGAACGTTTCATCTTTTCGATTCTTTTATCAACTGCTGGTGATCAAACATCTTTCCGTGTTTGATGATCGTACGAATAGACCGGGTATTCCGTATATCTTCCAGTGGGTTGGCATCAAGGATAAGAAGGTCGGCTTGTTTTCCGGTCTCAATGGTCCCGATTTTTTTTGAGGCTCCCAGGAAATCACTTCCTCCGTATGTAGCGCATGCCAGCGCCTGGTGCGTATTCATTCCGGCCTTCACCAGATATTCAAGCTCAAGATGCGCTCCTATGCCCGGTAATGCCCACATATCCGTTCCCATAGCAAACGGCGAATAATTACTTAACAAGGTGGAAACATTGTTACGAAGAACTGAAAGGTGGGATTTGACAAATTCAACGTTCGGGTACCGTTTTCGATACTGATCAAAATATTCTTTGCCGGAATACCGTTTCAACGTTGCAGATGGCAATGCCGAGCGAAACCGTTTATCGCTCAACGCATGTTTCATAAACCCGTCGACGTCGGCAAGGAATTCATACAGGCAGAATGTAGGAGTATAAAAAATATTCAGATACTGCATTTTATCAACAAACGTCGGGTCGAGATACTCATCTATAATGCCATGAGCAAATGATGATGCACCGGCATCAAGCGCTTCACGTGCGTCATTAAACACAGGCGCATGAACCCCAGTAAACAACTTTTGTTTTTTAGCTTCATCAAGCAACGCTTTCATGACCTCGGGGTCCATTTTCTTTAACGGCGGCAATGAATCGCGGCACCATCGCATTGAATCATACATTAACTTGACACGTTTAATCCCTGTGGCTTTTACTTTCCGGATTTGCTCACGTGCTTCTTCCGGTGTAGAAGGGAATCTGTTGATAGCAGAGTCTGCCGGAAAACCTTCATCCCACCAGCCGTTTTTTGTTGTAAAGATGGGAGCCATCCCGTAAATCTGCGGTGACCTGCTTGAATCCGCTACGGTGCGACGTTCCATTTCCAGAGCCTGAGATGTCGATTCAAACATGCAGTTCACCGACGTAACACCCCAAGCGAGCATTTGCAGTAAGTCACGCGGTGATTCATAATGAGCATGGGCGTCTATCAGTCCCGGCATGATAAATTTCCCATTGACGTTGACCCTCTTAGCGTTCGGGGGAATAATCACTTCATTTTTCCTGCCGACGCCGGTAATAAGACTCCCGTCAACCACAATTATTCTGTCCTCAAGGATACGGTTCTGCACACCATCGAAAATCATCGCGCCCTCGAGCACGTAGGAACGTTGAGCGTAGGATAGTGCGGCGCAAAACAAGATCATTCCAAAGAATATTTTCAGCGTTGAGAGTTTCACAGTTGTTCCGCGATTAATGACTTGGGTTCTAACGTATGAAGAAGAATTTTTGTTTCATCTGATTTATAATGCATTGTCAATGCCCCATCCCGCCGTACATTAATGAGTTGTCCGACAATACTGACGGCAATTTCTTCTGCGGTCAGCGCTCCGATTTCTATGCCCATGGGAGTATGAACACGACGCAGGGATTCCATTGAAACTCCTTTTGCCAGCAGATGTTGAAAAATAGTCATGGCCTTCCGTTTACTTCCGATCATACCGATGTATCGGGCGGGCATTTTTAATGCCTGCTCGAGCACTGCCTCATCCTGATGATGGCCGCGCGTGACAATTGCGATGTATGACGAATCTGAAACCGCGATATTTTCGAACGCATTCTGAAAATCAGCTGCAACAACATTCTCCGCGTCCGGGAAACGGGATTTGCTGGCATACTTTTCCCTGTCGTCTGCTACCGTTACTGCAAAACCTGCCATTGATGCGACGCGGCAAAGGTGAAAACCGACATGGCCGCCGCCAAAAATAATCAGCCGGGGCGACGCCGTGAAAGGCTCAAGAATTATTTCATTACCGTTTTCTGTAAGCCGTGCCGCGAGTTTCCGTTTATGAACATTCTTTGCGCTTTCAAGAACATCCGCACCCGGAACTGACTGCGTAGGATGTAAACGCGAAGAACTGGGTATAACCGATTTTCGTTTTACAAATCCCGATTGATCAATCTCAGTAACAATGACACAATCTTCACCATCGTTAAACGCCACGCGGAGCTTTTCGTAAAAATGAATATCGTTTTTTGTTGCCGGTTCAATCAGGATATCCACTGTACCTCCACAAATGAGGCCGCGCTCGATATCATCTTCATTAAGATGAAATGTCAGAATTTCCGCTTTCCCTGTTTGCAGTAACCTGTTCGCATGAAGAACAACATCTCCCTCCATGCATCCCCCGCCAACAGTTCCAATAGCTGTTGTTCCGTTATTTTTCACAAGCATCTTAGAAAATGCCGACGCAGGCGTTGAGCCCGATGTGGCGATAATCGTTGCCAGCATAATCCGCTCTTCAAGTTGAAGAGCTTGCACTATTTCATCAAGAATGTTCATAACTGAAAGCTACACACCGATATCCTCGTTCCACAACTCAGGCTTCTCACTTATAAATTTCTTCATCATCTGAACACACTCATCCAGATTAAGGTTGATAACTTCAACGCCGTGGTCACGCATGAATTTTTCTGCACCGGGAAACGTTTGCGCTTCACCAACAATGACTTTTGGAATATTGAATTGCACGACTGCCCCGGCGCAAAGATAGCAAGGCATTAACGTGGAGTACAGCACCGTTCCGCGGTAATTTCCTACACGTCCGGCATTAATGAGGCAATCGATTTCAGCGTGCTTCATCGGATTTAATTCCTGCACACGGCGATTGTGCCCACGGGCGAGAATTTTTCCATCTCGGACAAGCACCGACCCGATAGGTATGCCGCCTTCGGTCAGGCCCTGCCTGGCCTCGGCGATTGCTTCGTGCATGAATTGGTCAACCACGGAAATCTGTTGAAGAAATTAAGATGAATTGCTGCTTACCAGACTATTATATCAAACTTCAAAACAAGATACAAAATATTGCTTCCACAAACGATTCTTAGTTGAATACTTTATTAAAGAATGATTACCCCAATTTTTTACTTTTTACTTTTACCTTTTTACTTGGCTCTAACTTGTTTTTCACTGTCAAATATTTTACAATATACCCGATTTTCTCCATTCACATGAATTCAATCCCGACATGAAATCTCCCGCCATTTATATCCACAGCCGGAATGTCGTTACACCTGACGGTATGCGGGATGCTGTTATAGAGATTAGTAATGGCCGCATCATGTCTGTAACGGATTCACAGCAACAGAGTGAAGCAACCAACGTTCAGGATTACGGTTCATTGGTCATCATGCCCGGATTGGTAGACAGTCATGTTCATATCAACGAACCGGGACGGACTGCATGGGAAGGATTTGAAACAGCAACAAAAGCCGCTGCAGCCGGAGGAATCACAACGCTTGTCGACATGCCGCTGAACAGCACTCCTGTTACGACAACGCTTCAGGCATTTAAGGAAAAACTCTCCGCCGCAAAGGGAAAACTTTGGGTTGATGCCGGATTCTACGCAGGACTTATTCCCGGCAATACGGATGAACTTCAGCCAATGATGGATGCCGGCGTTCTCGGCGTCAAAGCGTTTCTCGTTCATTCGGGTATTGATGATTTTCCGAACGCAAGCGAATCAGATTTGCGCAGAGGGATGCCTCTCATTGCAAATGCAGGATTGCCGCTCCTCGTTCATTGCGAACTTACTAATCAGCAGACATCGGACATCCAACATCCTACATCGTACCGCGAATATCTCTCTTCCCGCCCGCGGCAATGGGAACACGACGCCATCGCGCTGATGATCCGCCTTTGCCGTGAATATAATTGCCGCACGCACATTGTACATCTCGCCTCTGCCGATGCAGTTCCAATGCTGAGTGAGGCTCGCTCGTCCGGATTGCCGTTGACAGTCGAGACATGCCCGCATTATCTGTTCTTCAGTGCCGAGAACATTCCCGACGGAGATACACGGTTCAAATGCGCTCCTCCCATCCGTGAAAACGAAAACCGTGAACGACTCTGGGACGCGTTGCGCGAAAAAGTCATAGACGGGATCGTATCCGATCATTCACCGGCTCCTCCTGAATTGAAACATCTCGATGCCGGTGACTTCACAAAGGCGTGGGGCGGAATTTCCTCGCTTCAGTTTGGTTTATCCATTATTTGGACAGAAGCAAGGAAACGCGGATATCATTATTCAGATATTGCAAGATGGATGTCATGGTTCCCTGCGCAGTTAGCCGGATTAACCGGACGCAAAGGCGCCATTGCAGAGGGATATGATGCCGATATAGTAGTATGGAATCCGGAAGTTTCGTATACTTTAACGCGGGGGAGAATTCTCCATCGCCATAAAGTAACGCCGTATGAAGGAAGCGTGCTATACGGCGTTGTGGAAAAAACATTTGTCCGCGGCACGGCCGTATATGATAATGGTTTGTTATCGGATACGCCACACGGAGTGATTGTAACGAAATAATGAAATTGCGTTTTCTCCATACGGAAGGAGGGAATTGTTATGGATAAAATTCATGAAATGCTCGAAGCAATCAGAACCGGAAATATCACTGCAGTGCAATCATTACTGCATAACAATAGCGCTCTTGCCAATGCCCGTGATGACACGGGCGATTCCGCGCTGCTGCTCGCGCTCTACCATAAGCATGAGGATATCGTCAAACTTCTTCTCGGCCACAAACCTCATATCAATATTTTCGAAGCTGCAGCATTGGGTGATATTCAGCGGATCAATGAATTACTCAGGGAATACCCGGAACTGGCAACCGCACATTCACATGACGGCTTCACGGCATTGCACCTCGCGGCTTTTTTTAATCATCCCGAAGCCGTTGAATTGCTTCTCAAGAATCATGCTGATGTTAATGCCGTTACAAAAAACCAGACGGTAGCGCCACATGCGACGCCATTGCACAGCGCCGCCGCGGCCGGAAACACACGTATCGTCGAAATGCTGCTGAACGCCGGCGCGCTCATTGACGCAAAACAGCGGGATGGCTATACCGCGCTTCACTCCGCCGTACTGAACAATAACAAGGATATGGTTATGTTATTACTTGACCGTCATGCCAACACGCATGCCCGGCTTGAAGACGGACGAAGCGCAATGGGGCTTGCAAAAGAAAAAGGATTTGATCTTATCGTTACAATTCTTGAACGACATCACCGATAAAAGGAACTGAATGGAAACTGCACTTACCACGGCGACATTTCCCGGGCTTATTGATCTCGCATCCGAGCGGCTCGGCGGCAAAACTCTTGTCGCGAGCGATGAATTTTTCGCGGAAAAAGAAAATCTTCTGAAACCGGGGCGCGGCATTTTTATTCCCGACAAGTATACAGACCGCGGTAAATGGATGGACGGATGGGAATCGCGGCGCAAGCGGACGCCGGGAAATGACTGGTGCATTATTCAGCTTGGAATACCCGGAGTAATCCGCGGCGTGGATATCGATACAAATCATTTCCTTGGCAACAATCCTGCCTATGCTTCTATAGACGCATGCATTATTGACGAAGCCGGTTCTGTTCAATCCTTAACCGGTAAAAAGACTTTGTGGACAGAAATTCTGCCAAAGTCTCCGTTAAAACCCGGCTCGCAAAACCTGTTTGCAATTGCAAGTCAGGAACGATGGACGCATCTCCGTCTGAATATTTTTCCTGACGGCGGCGTTGCAAGATTGAGAGTATACGGCGATGTCGTTCCGGATTTTTCATCCCTAAAGAAGAATAGTGTCATTGACCTTGCCGCGGTTGAACACGGCGGAATCGTTGTCGCGGCGAGCGACATGTTTTTTGGTTCAAAAGAAAACATCATTATGCCTGGGCGCGCCGCAAACATGGGCGACGGATGGGAAACCAAACGCCGGCGCGGGCCCGGGCACGACTGGGCCATCGTTAAATTGGGTGCCGCAGGAACAATTACGAAGATTGAAGTTGATACGAATCATTTCAAAGGAAACTATCCTGATCGCTGTGCAATTGATATCTGCAATGAACCGGACCGAATTGTCGACGCTCTGACCTGTTACGACATTCGCTGGAAGGTACTTCTTCCGCAAACAAAACTTCAGGCACATAAACAGCATTTTTTTACATCTCAGCTGAAAAAGCATACCGCAGCAACCCATGTCCGGTTGAATATTTATCCTGACGGCGGTGTGAGCAGATTGAGAGTGTGGGGGAAAGTGAGCAATGGGAGGTAAGGAGTTGTGGAGTTGTTTCAGGTTTAAGTTTCACGCAGATAGTTGATAATCGTTTTACTTGACAGCTGAATCCTAAAACTTGAAACGGTCTCTCAAAATCTCAAACCGCTTATGACTCTTGACAAGCTCAATTCTCTCTCGCACCGCGACGCAGTCACGCTTTTCCGCCAGTGTTGCGGCAGTCTCGGCTGGGCGGAAGAGATGCAAAAGCAAAGACCATTCAGTAGTCTGGATCAATTGTATTCTGTTGCGGATAAGGTATGGAAAACGTTATCCGTTGAAGACTGGAAGGAAGCATTCACACATCATCCGAAGATTGGTGATATAGAGGGATTGAGAAAAAAATTCGCATCTACCGCTCACCTTGCCGAGGGGGAACAATCGGGTATTGCGGGCACATCCGAAAAAGTATTAAAAGCCCTTTCCGAAGGAAACCAGTTGTATGAAGCGAAATTTGGTTATATATTCATTGTCTGCGCGACCGGCAAAAGCGCGGAAGAGATGCTCTCATTATTGAACGCGCGATTGAATAATATTCCATCGGAAGAGATTACTATCGCTGCCGGCGAGCAGGCGAAGATTACGAGGATACGGCTGGAAAAAATTCTTAGCCAACACTATTAGGCTTCAGGAAACCGGGAGACAATATGGCATCAAAAGATATCCATGAGGAGCCTTTCGATGAGGGTACAAAAGCCAAGCTATTTATTTTTGGTGACTATGTTAAGTCTTGGCTGCCTGTTTTTCTATCCCGAAAAATTCCCGTTTGGAAAAAAATTAACATCTTTGACTTTTTTGCGGGCCCAGGCGCAGATATTAGTGGAGTCAATGGTACACCACTTATCATCATCAACGAATTATCGTCCTACGTAGATCAAATCAAATCAAAAACATTAACTGTAAATCTTTATTTTAATGAGATTGATCATAATAAATATACGCTCCTAACGCAAAGAATTGAAACGTATATTAACACCCAGAACCCTCCTTTCAAAATTACTATTTCTAAATTAGACTTTAAAGATGCTTTTGAGTTGCACGAAAATGCAATGAATGAAAAAGATTCAGCGAATCTTATCCTGCTTGATCAAAATGGAATTAAACACATAACCCCTGAAATATTTCGAAAAATTGTAACCATTAGAACTACCGACTTTCTCTTCTTTATTTCTTCCTCTACTATTAGAAGATTTTCAGAGTTACCAACCATTCAACAATATATTAACGTAGAAAAAGGGGAAGTAGCGGCAACAGAGTATTTCAAAACGCACAAACTTGTACTCGATTATTATCGAGGTCTTTTACCTGGAGATCGGCCATATTATCTTGCCCCATTTTCTATCAAAAAAGGTGCAAATATTTATGGCTTGGTTTTCGGCAGTGGTCATATCCTAGGTATAGAAAAATTTCTTGATGTATGTTGGAAAGCTGATCCAGTAAGAGGTGAAGCTAATTTTGACATAGATCGAGATAACATTACTCCTGGTCAGTTAGAATTATTTACAGGTACAGTTCGGCAACCTAAAAAAGTAGAAATCTTTGAAAGCGAACTTCGAAATGGGATACTTGAAAAAAGACTTGTAACTGATAAAGATGTTTACTTATTTTCAATAACAAATAGTTTTTTACCAAAACATGCACGAAAAGTTTTAAATTCTTTGGTAGAAGAAGGTAAACTAAAGAAAAACAATCTAAAGATTAGTAATCAAGTAATGAAGGAAGAAACGACAGAAACAATGTTAGAATTAATTGAAAATGGCAACTAAATCTCAAATCGAATGGACCGAAATGACCTGGAATCCGGTAACCGGATGCTCAAAAGTCAGCGCCGGATGCAAGCATTGCTACGCGGAAACCATGGCGAAACGGCTTAAGGCAATGGGTGTCCACCGGTATACAAACGGCTTCAGGGTAACTCTGCAACCGGATTTGCTTGATGCCCCATTGCGATGGAAAAGTCCAAAAGTTATTTTTGTCAACTCGATGAGCGATCTTTTTCACGAAGATATACCTGATGAGTATATCAAAAAAGTATTTAACACAATGGCAAGATGTCCCCAGCATACCTTTCAGATTCTTACCAAACGCAGTGAACGTCTTCGAGAGATTGCCGCCGTCTTACCGTGGCGGCCCAACATCTGGATCGGCGTGAGCGTTGAAGATAACAGAGTTATTCAGCGAATCAATGATCTTCAGACTGTCCCTGCATTTGTCCGATTTTTATCTTGTGAACCTCTTATCGGCCCCCTCGACGACCTGCCGCTCAACGGCATTCACTGGGTCATTGTGGGAGGTGAATCAGGAGCGGGTGCCCGTCCGATGAAAACGGAATGGGTAAAATCTATTTTCCGCCAATGCCGCACTCACAAAGTCCCGTTTTTCTTCAAACAATGGGGTGGCGTACGTAAAGATTTGACGGGCCGTGCATTGTATGGACGTACTTACGATGAAATGCCTCCTTTGCACATCAGACAGCATAAAGAACGTGAACTTGAGTTCGCGTAACATAATGAATCATTATCACCAACATCACATTACTGCATGAAATCCGTTTTAGACCAAGATCTCTTTCAAAGAATCAGCAAAGATTTAACGACAGCAAACTCAGAAATCAGTAAACTTTTTCCCGGCGACTCCCCTGCCCGCCAGCCGGTGCATACAGTCTACGGCGGCGCGCAGATTTTCAAGGCTGACACCGCCCTAAAACTCGGGGAAGCCGCACTTGCCACACTGAAAGAGTACGCGCCCAATCCTTCTGTGCTGACAAAAGCGCTCGGCATCAAGGGTTCACCTGCACTTCAGAAAACACTGTACTCCCGCATCACGGAGAAACTGAAACGCGAAGCGGTTGAGGATTTCCGCATTGATTTTGAAGACGGTTACGGAAACCGGCCTGATGATGAGGAAGACGGCCATGCAGTATTCACCGCAAATGAAGTCGCACGCGGAATGAAAGAGCATACACTTCCTCCTTTTATCGGTATCCGTATCAAACCGTTCACCGAGGAACTGAAAACCAGGAGCGCGCGTACACTGGATATTTTCCTTTCAACACTCCTGAATGCCACAGATAACAGACTTCCGGAAAACTTTGTTGTCACGTTTCCGAAGATTACTTCTCCCGACCAGATAACAGCGTTTGTTGAAATTCTTGAACATCTTGAGCAACGGCATAATCTCCCCCGCGGCGCGTTGAAACTTGAGCTTATGGTTGAAACGCCGCAGTCTATTATCAATCCACGCGGAGAATCGGCTCTCCCGTCATTTATCAGCGCGACAAAAGGACGATGTGTTGCAGCCCATTTCGGTGTTTATGATTACACCGCTTCGCTCAATATTACCGCCGCGCATCAAAGTATGGATCATCCTGCTTGCGACTTCGCACGGCACATGATGAAAGTCTCGCTTGCAGGAACCGGTGTGTGGATTTCGGACGGCGCGACGAATCTCATGCCCGTCGGCCCTCACCGGGCAGCCAAAGGTAAACGGCTTAGTGCGAAACAGGCAAAAGAAAACCGTGAAGTCGTTCACCGCGCCTGGAAGCTGGCGTTCAGTCATACCACGCATTCGCTTGTGAACGGGTATTATCAGGGGTGGGATTTGCATCCTGCGCAATTGCCCGTCCGGTACGCGGCTGTGTATGCATTTTTCCTGCAAGGACTTGAAAGCGCATCCGTCCGGCTCAAAGCATTTATGGATAAAGCCGCGCAGGCAACATTGGTTGGCGACGTCTTTGACGATGCCGCCACGGGACAGGGTTTGCTGAACTACTTTTTACGCGGCATCAACTGCGGCGCTATTACGGAAGATGAAGCTACTGCTACGGGACTTACGTTAAACGAAATCCGGAGCCGGTCGTTTGTGAAAATTCTTGCCGGACGGAGAAACCGGTAATTTCTCCTTCACTTAAATTATTTAACACGGAGTCTGAACAACATGAAAAGTTTGATTACAACGCATGTTCTTGATACTTCTAAAGGCCGGCCTGCACACGGCATACCTGTCATTCTTGAACATCAAATTGATCACGGAAAATGGAACGAACTTGGCCGTGGCATCACCGATGGAGACGGACGCATTACCAACCTCCTGCCGGATCATGGAAAACTGACAAAAGGCGTGTATCGGCTGACATTTGAAACCTCTTCGTATTATCAGTCAATCGGCGTCTATAGTTTTTATCCGTACATCCATGTTATTTTTGAATTGCAGGATGGCGTAACGCATCATCACGTACCGTTGTTGCTGAGCCCGTTTGGATATTCGACGTATAGAGGAAGCTGAAGGGAATTTCAAATTGCGGAATGTGAATTGCGAATATAAGATATAGGTCCAACTTTTTTACTTTTGAATTTTGACTTTTTCATTTCTCATACTGACTTATGGAAGAATTCTACTCTAACATTTCTGAATGGCTCAACATCGCTGCCCGGTGGATTCACGTGTTTGCCGGCATCATGTGGGTGGGCGCGACGTACTTTTTTACGTGGCTTGACGGGCGGTTTCACGAAATGCCGGAAGGCGGGTCAGGCGACAATCATGTCTGGATGGTGCACAGCGGCGGATTTTATGTTGTCGATAAACTGAAGAAACCGAAAATGATGCCGGGCAAACTCCACTGGTTCAAGTGGGAAGCGATGATCACCTGGATCAGCGGGATGATTCTTCTTATTCTCGTTTATTATGTCGGCGGATTAATGGTGGATGAGAACATGGAAGAAACCGTGCCGATGATTGTCGGCATCTCAACATTATTTTTCGCGTGGCCATTGTATGACATGCTCTGGAAGTCCAAACTCGGTGAAAACGAAAAGATAGGAACAATTATTTCGTACCTATTGCTTGTGGGAGTCATTTATTTGCTTTCACACACTATGGATGGCCGGGCGGCATATCTTCACGTCGGCGCGATGCTTGGCACGCTGATGATGCTCAATGTCTGGATGAGAATTCTTCCGGCACAGCGAAAAATGGTCGCGGCGCTAACAGAAGGCAAAGAGCCCGACCTGAAACTTGGTGAGCAAGCCAAGAAACGTTCAAAGCAAAACACATTCATGGCTGTTCCCGTTGTGTTTATTATGATCAGCAATCATTATCCCGTTACTTCGTACGGTGATGAATGGAACTGGATTATTCTTTCGGTTTTGATTCTTGTGGGATGGGGCGCGGCGAAGGTGATAAGGAAAGCCTGAAGGGATTTTCGATTTTCAATTTCCAATTTTCGATTTGGAAGGGTGTATCAGCATTCAGAGAGTTTATGTGAAACCCGGACCTTGAAACACCAAACTAGCTACTACCTGGCTTTACTTCCTCACCTTTAATTTCTCCACTGACAACAGTATCACCTCATTCGTCGCCGGCAACGAGAACTCCGGCTCAATTTCGTGATTACGCACAGCGGAAATCGCGTCTTTGATTGCCAGCCAGCCGGAAAGCGCCAGCATCAGCGGCGGTTCGGCAACCGCTTTGCTTTTACGGATGGTATTAGGATTGGGAACTCCCTGCAGTAACTGCGTTCTGAAATCTTTCGGAATATCCTGAACTGATGGAATCTTGTACGTATCGGGAGAATGGGTCATCAGGTTTCCTTTATCGTCCCACTTTATTTCCTCCGTTGTACACCAGCCGAGTCCTTGTATGTACCCACCCTCAACCTGCCCGATATCAATATGCGGATTAAGCGAATCACCAACGTCGTGTAAAATATCAGCACGAAGGAATGTATGATGTCCCGTGAGAATATCGACCTCAACTTCCGTCACCGCCATGCCGAACGCGAAATAATGGAACGGCTTGCCGAACCCTTTGTCTTTATCCCATCCAATATTTGGTGTCCGGTAAAATCCTGTCGAGCTTAAACTGACCTGCCTCAGTTGCATCAGCGGCATCGCTTCCGCGAACCCGATGGAACGTTCGGGATGTTTGGTATCTTTGATACGGTCGTTTTCGAAAATAATACACTCGGATTTCGTCGGCTCAGGCTGATACTTTTCCGTAAAGATTGTAGCTACGGCTTCCGCAATTCTGGATTTTAGAATATCCACTGCGTTTTTAACAGCCATGCCGTTCAGATCGGCGCCAGCCGATGCCGCGGTTGCGGATGTATTCGGTACTTTTGACGTATCGGTAGCATTGACTTTAATGCGGTCGATGCTCACACCAAACTCCAGCGCCGCAACTTGCTGCATTTTTGTATGAAGCCCCTGCCCCATTTCCGTGCCGCCGTGGTTGACAAGAATCGTTCCGTCCTTATAGATATTGACAAGCGCTCCAGCCTGATTGAGAAAAGATGTGGTAAACGAAATCCCGAACTTCACCGGTGTTATTGCCATCCCCCGCTTTACAAATTCATTCTTGCTGTTGAATTCATTAATCCGCTGTCTCCGCTGTTTGTATTCCGATGAGACCATCAACTGGTCATAGATCTTATGCAGGCGGTTATTTTCGACTTCTTCACCGTAATGGGTGACATTTCGGGAGTCGATGCCGTAAAAATTCTTTTTGCGGATATCTGCCGGATCTTTTTTAAGATAACGGGCAACACGGTCAACAATTTGTTCAATGACAGCCATTCCCTGCGGTCCGCCAAATCCACGGAATGCGGTGTTGGAAGGAAGATTTGTTTTATACGCTGTGCCGGTTACCGAAACGTTCGGAATAAAATAGGCATTATCTACATGCAGCATCGCGCGCTGAAGAATGGCAAAGGAGAGATCCGTGGCACAGCCGCCGTCGGCGTTAAGTTCGACATTGAGCGCCTGCAATGTGCCGTCACTGTTGAATCCAACCTCATAGTGTGAAAGAAACCGGTGACGTTTGCCGGTAATTTTCATATCATCGTCGCGGAACAACCGGATTTTTACAGGTCGCCGTGTCGCATGCGCCAGGAGTGCCGACCAGCACGCGGTATGATTGCCCTGTGTTTCCTTTCCGCCGAACGCGCCGCCCATTCGCCGGACTTCCACTACCACATCGTGTTTGCCAATACCGAGCACTTCGGCAATCAGCGCCTGGGTCTCGGAAGGATGCTGTGTGGAACTGTAGACGTACATTTCATTTCCCTCACCGGGAATGCAGAGACATACCTGAGATTCAAGATACCAATGTTCCTGGGCTCCGGTGACAACATCACCTTTCAGCACATGAGCAGAATTTTTTAATCCCTCATCGATATTACCGCGGACAATTTTTGCCGGAGGGCCAAGAATGCTTTTTTGCCGGATTGCCTTTTCGAGCGTGAGAACGGCATCAAGGACTTCGTACTCAACTGTTATCTTCTTTTCCGCCGCAATGCATTGTTCTTCCGTTTCCGCGGCAATCAGAAACATTGCCTGACCCACACAGATTACTTCTTTTTCGGCAAGACACGGTTCATCTTTTATCACCGGACCCATCTGGTTATGGCCGGGAATATCTTTGTAACTCAGAACTGCATGGACACCAGGAACTTCGCGCGCAGTTGCCGTATCAAACGATTTGATGACAGCGTGGGCATGAGGACTATACACAACTCTTCCGACAAGAAGCTGTTTATTGACAAGTATGTCGTCAACATAGACCGCTTCCCCTGTGACATGCTTTGCCGCTGATTCGTGTGGAAGAGCGTTATTCATTTGATATTCTGTAGAAAATCATCAAGCTACTTGATTTTTTCCTCTACGAGGTATACGGTATTTTCTTTTGTCGCGAGGTAGTGAAAGGTTGTGGGAGAATCAAAAATAATTTTCCCACCCTTTTGAGTCAGAATAAGATCATACCTGGGTCCGGGAATACCATCGACAAACAATGATATATTCCCTCCCGTCGATGCGACATACGCTACATGTTTTCCATCCGGACTGAACGCCAATGTTCCTTCGGAAATAAACTGTACTGGGGCATATTCTTTTTCATTTACGACAATGACCCACTCGTCTCCCTTCCGAGCAAAATACGCAACGCGGTCTCCGTTAGGACTAAACACCGGATTTCCTTCGGGAATGCCGTCATACTTCGCGTGTTCCTTCCCGTCAATTACCAGATATTGTTTATCGCCGGAGATCGCGACAAAGGCAAGCTGTTTTCCGTCAGGACTGAACCGTATTGTTGATACCCCGATATTTTCGTAGAATCCGTTTTTTTTGCTGTTGACAATCACAGTCCACTTTTCCTTATCTCTTGCCATATACGCGAACCGTTTACTGTCATTGCTGAACTTCAAACTTTGTTCAGCAATATTCGTGTATGATGCCCCTGCCTTTCCATCAAACACAATAAACGCTTTCTCATCTTTACCGGCGGTGTATGCAACATGTTTGCTGTCTGGGCTGAACAGAGGAACAACATCCGGGTTGGTGATAAACTGCGAATGCTTTTTACCGTCAACTACTGCGTTTGCCACACCGTTTGTGTAACCGACATAGGCAAAGCGTTTGCTGTCGGGACTAAACTGTAACGTCGTGCCGTCAATATTTTCAAAAGGAATGCCCTCTTTACCGTCGATTACCACAAAAAAGTCGCCGCCTCGTTTTGCTATATAGGCTAACCGTTTGCTGTCGGGACTAAAGACAGGCCCTCTGATACCGATCCCGTCATATTTTTTCAATTCCTTTCCATCAACGACGACAAATTGCCTGTCTTCTATTCTCGCGACATACGCCATACGCTTGCCGTTCGGGCTGAAAACAGGATCTGTACCGAGTCCATCATAGGATTTCCCCTCAACTCCATCTGCAACAACCAGGAATTTCACCCCCGCTTTCGCAAGATACGCGCTCTTTTTGCCGTCAGGACTATAGACTATCCCGCCGCTTCCGATCCCGTCGTATTCTTTTTGCTTAACCCCCTGAATAACCGCAAACTGTTTCATATCGCGGGAGGCTACATAGGAAACTTTTCTCGAGTCTGGGCTCTCACTGAGTGATTCTTTTATCACAGTTGTTGTATCGATGACAACGATAGATTTTTCCGAGACAACAGTCCGTTGCCCGAATACACTATACTGAGACATGAAGAGAAAAATAAATACACCAACACAAAACCTTGTCATTGCTGCCCTTTGTTCAATAATAATAATGAATAAACATTTGTTTAAAATTTATTGTGAAGTATCATGCCAGAATTTAAGCAAAAGATTACGCGCTGCGACAGATCTCATTTCCGCGCTTCCCCGGGCATCGGTCATGGGAGTAAAGTCACGGTCAATCAGCGGGATCGCTTCTTCGATGTTTTGCCTACTCCATGGTTTGCCGGTAAGAAATTTTTCCGCAAATGAGGCACGTTTTACCCTGTCAGCCGTGCCGCCATATGCAAGAACAATTTCAATTACAGTACCGTTGTTGTCTCTGTTCAAACTAAACCCGCCGCTCACTGTGGAAATATCCAAATCTTTCCGTTTCGATACTTTATAAGATTTCACAATGTTGCCGGGACCAGGCTTGGCAAGGTGAACTGCAACAACAAGTTCGTCTCTTTTTCTGACAGTCTTTCTATACCCTGACACAAATTCGCTCATGAGAATCCGGCGGTGACCATTCATTCCTTCCAGAAGAATAATTGCCTTGTACGCTATGAGAACTGGCAACAAGTCGCCGATGGGAGAAGCGGTTCCTAGATTTCCTCCAAGAGTAGCAAGGTTCCGTATCTGCTGAGAGCCGAACACGGAAAGAATGTTATAGAGGGCGGGAAATTCGGCTTGCGCTTTCTCTTTAACAGTGTTTAGATTCGCTCCTGCACCAAGTTCCAGAACATTATCTTTGCTCACACATTGTTTTAATTCCTTAATTCCGGAAATATCAATAATCGTCCCAAGTATTTCATGACGTTTGGTAACCCGTAATGCGATATCTGTTGCACCGTTAATGACAATAGCATCCCGGTGAAGATGCAGAAGCGATAATGCTTCTCCGGTTGTTACGGGACGAAAATATGATTGGCTAAGAGCACGAAGAGCCAGAGAACGCTGTTGTAACGTTCGCAGTTGGCGAATAGTTTCATCTTCAGTTTTTGAAAACTGATCCTTCCCTTCATGGATACACGACTTTGCTGCTGCTTCAACAATCGGGCGATAACCGGTACAACGGCAAAGATTTCCGGTAAGCGCGTCATCGATAAGATCCGATGCTGGGTTATTGTGATTTTTATAAAGGGAAAAAAGAGACATGATAAATCCCGGCGTGCAAAATCCGCACTGACTTCCGCCGGTCTCGACCATAGCTTGCTGTACAGGGTGGAGATGGTTATCGTCTGCAATATTTTCGACGGTAATTAGCTGTTTCCCATCGAGCATGGGAAGAAACATTAAGCAGGAATCTATGGAAGAATACCGAAGCGCACCTTTCTCATCTAACTCGCCGACAACACAGGTGCAGGCTCCGCAATCACCTTCCGCACAACCTTCTTTCACGCCTTTGTGCGCAGATAAACTGCGAAGGTATTGAAGAACAGTCGTCGTGGGAGACAGATCCGCGCCCCTTTGAAAATCTATCTCGACAACTTTTCCGTCTAATATGAATGAAACCGATGAGTGCATATATTAACAGTGCATTACATTCGTTGAAGCAGGTTGCGACATTCTTTCTGTGCGGTAGCTACGACTTTATGCTGATCAATGGAGGTAAATTCCGTGTTACGGTAAATCCATTTACCGTCAATCATCACCGACTGAACATTTTCAGGACATGCCGAATAGACAACCGATGAGTAAAGATTTTCTTGATATACCACCGGATCCCAGACATGCTGAAGGTCGAGTAAAACAATATCGGCTTTTTTGCCGGCCTCAAGTGATCCGATTTCTTTGTCAAGCCTCAAAGCTTTTGCCCCGTGACGAGTTGCCATTTCAAACACCATCTTTGCAGGCATCGATGTCGGCCCATAGCGCGGTTTCTGGAGGAGCGATGCCAGCCGCATCTCCTGAAACATGTTCAGAGTATTATTGCATGGGGCTCCATCCGCACCAAGACTGACATTGACTTTCTTCTGAACCAATCCCTGCACATCAGCAATTCCGGAACCTAACTTCAAATTTGATGACGGGCAATGCGACACACTTGTCGAGGTGGATGCAAGAAGGTCAACTTCATGATCCGAAAGATGAATACAATGTGCCAAACATGATCGTTCTGATAACAATCCAAGTCCATGAAGAAATTCGATATTTTCTTTTTTGCACCGCTCCCGAACAGCCTGCACTTCCCCTGTATTCTCCGAAGCATGGGTATGCAACAGCATTCCTTCAAAGGAATGTATCATTTCCCTCGTCTCGTTCAGCAAAGCATCAGTGCAGGAGAGAACAAACCGTGGCGCAGCGGCGTAACGCACTCTTCCGTTAAAGGAATTATGCCACTGCTCCGCAAGTTTCCGTGTTGATGTAAGAGATTCTTTTGTCGTCTCCTTTAATTTCGGATAAGCGTCATTCATATCCATCATCGCTTTTCCCACAAATGCCCGTACGCCGGATTCTCCTACTGCACGAATCACTTCCTCCTCATGGTGAATACTTCCCATATCCAGAATAGTAGTCGTTCCTGACCTGATAAGCTCAGTCACACCCAATATTGCTGACGCATGCATTGATTCTGCCGAATGGGCGGCTTCAAACGGAAAAATTCTCTGTTGCAGCCAATCGAGTAATTGCAGGTCATCCGCCATCCCGCGAAATAGCGTTTGACACAGATGAAGATGCGTTTGCACAAACCCCGGAATTGCAACAAGATGGCGGGCATCTACATATTCATGTCCGGACCTATCAACATCTTTGGCAGGTATAATGCGGACAATTCTGTTTTGTTCAATCAAAATCGCATAGCTATCATGGATATCGCCTGCGGTATTCCCTGTCAGGACTGTCCCTGCATCAATAATTATCATGCTGTGAGAAGAAAATGCGGAAATCTAATGTGAGTTATTGCCTGTAAACTTAAGCAATATAGCAAATGAATGGAGAATTTCAACAAAATGAAGGTACATCAGGGAGAAGTAAGCGGAGAACGGAATAACAGCGGACAGCGTGTTGATAATAGGATTCTATCGTTGAGGATAAGTCACATCGTATTCCCCTGCATTTACTCTTTTCTTGATTAAGAAAAACAAGTAAATGAAATACATGAGACATACCGACGCAAAACTTATCGCATTGTATACAATAAATTCGGTCACGCCGGACATAATTGACTGCAATATGATAAAAGAATGATCACCAAACCTTGCTTAATTTTTGGAATTTAGAGCCTTCCGCCTCGGGAAAAAACACTATCATACTTACGCATTTCCTCCTACTTTATGTATGATACATATCACAAATTACTCCCATGTGATTGAATATTCGGGTAAAACGTCTATAGCAATATCTTTTACCCGGTCAAGGCTCGATTGCAGTTCCGGAGTCATGTATGTCCATCTATCGAAGAACTCTTTGACTTTAGTGCCATCGCCATTCCCTTCCAGAATCAGTAATTCAGCCGTAATCTTTTTTACACCCTCGCGGATATTGGCAAAATCCACAGACCACGTTTTTGATTGCTGATCATAACGTATTCCTCCGTTTTTCCAGAGATAATTCAACTCGACTGCAGCGGCTTTTCCATGGGCTTCATCAAGGCCGAAACGAATTGACCGGAAAAGGCTCCCAAGAAATGAAACATAGACTTTCTTCTCCATGGATGTATCAATAACACCTTTATCAATCAGCATCGCCAGTGAATGGAGGCCGGCCATATCGGCTTTATTTTCTTCCAGTCCGTTGTAGTCCGGACCAATTGAAGCGTTTGCGGCCATGCCCTTATTGGGTCCGACTTTCACCGTTCTCGGGCCTACAGCATGACAAATCTCATGCATAAGCACATCAAGGAAGAAACCGTAATCGGAAAGATATTCCTGTTGTGAAGGATCAATAAGTTTCATGCTTACAGGCTTGATGATCGTATTAAACCGGGCTTCAAACATATTTTTCCAGAATGTCTTTTTTGTACCTTTCTTTTCGTGAACCTCAGGATCATTCGGGAGGTTGGTCGCTACGGCCTGATAACCGGCAGCAGCTTCGCCTTTTCTGATAATATCCCTGACGATGACAAATTGAGCCGTTAGTCCCTTTACTTCCGATTTGTATTCCTGGGGAATCGGAAGGTTCTCTTCCATTTCTTTCAGGTACTTTTTATAGATTTCCAGTTTTTGGGATTCTTCCTGATCGATAACTTCGATGCTCGCTTCATACTTTGCTTTCACGCCTTTGATTTCATCCGAATATGTTTCGAAGGGGCCGAAGACAATATCAAATGGACTTCCTTCCATATCTATCCAGGCTACATCAGCGTCGAAATAATTATCAGTTTCAAGCGCGTCAGCTTTCAACGAGAGAAATTTTGAGAACGATGCATTGGCGGTTAATGCCGCACATTCTCTCAGTAATTTTGCCATTGGCGCGACGTACTGTTTGTATTCTTCATGATATGGAACTGCCATATATCCGCCTTTGCCATCTTTACGAATGACAGTATAGGGAGACATAAATTTAGCCTGCTCATCCGCGGGGAGTTTATTAACAAATGCATCAAACGATTCCGCGGTCATGCCTCTTGGATACAGTTCCTGCCCGGGAGAGTACTCCACATTTCCCATGAATAGCGCATTGTGATTTAACAATTCATATGGACCAGTGTTACGGTTTAACAACGTCAACAATTTTGTCGCGTGTTCATTGTTTGTAATGTTCGCGAGACTGTCGCGAAGATACAATCCGTATTTCGAGGTTTGTACCCAATACAAAGTATCAAGATACTCTGCCGCCTGTAAAAGTTTTTTTAGAATGAGTTTATCGTTTTCGCTGTACTTACTTGCGTCAAAATTCATTTTATACGGTGAATATTGAGCGAGGTATGTATCAATTGGCGAGCTGTTTGTGACAACTGCAGGTTTTTCATTGCATGAGACACTTATGAAAAGACTTACTGCGACGAGTACAGATGAGAAGAATTTCATTGATAATTCCTTCTTAAAGCTGTGATTAAACCGTTTCGTAATTACTGATAGTAAAGCTATTCCAGAATGAGTTCAGAGTTCGTTCTTCATAAACAAAAACTCCCATCCTGATTTCTCAAAATGGGAGCTATATGCGCTCCACAGGCAGGGCTCGAACCTGCAACCCTCCGGTTAACAGCCGGATGCTCTACCATTGAGCTACTGTGGAATGTGTCACAACTATTGGGTTTTTGCTTTTGCAGATTTACTTCGGAGATGACATCTCGTGGTAAAAAAGGTCGGATAATATAGGAAAATCTGTCAAGAATGTCAATGACGGGCGTCTTGACTAATCTTCCTGTTTTAGCTATATTGCTAAAGAACTTTATCAATCTGCCATCAAGCAGGTTGTTTTTAAACACTTTAGATAGGGACAAGAATGGAAGGAAATTTCTCGAACAGGGTACAGGATGTCATCCGGCTCAGCCGTGAAGAAGCTCTTCGCCTCGGGCATGATTACATCGGTACCGAACATCTCCTTCTCGGGGTCATACGCGAAGGCGAAGGCATCGCCGTAAAGATACTTCGCAACCTCGGCGTTGATTTATATAAGCTCAAGAAAGCGATCGAAGATACCGTACGAACATCGGGCGGTACATTAACTATTGGTAATATTCCGCTTACAAAACAAGCGGAAAAAGTGTTAAAGATTACGTACCTCGAAGCGAAATTATATAAATCCGATGTTATCGGAACCGAACACCTCCTTCTTTCGCTTTTGAGAGACGACGATAATATCGCCGCACAGATTCTCCATCAGTTTAACGTGCATTATGATGTCGTGCGCAATGAACTCGACAACATCATCAGCGGCAAACCATCCAATCCTCCTGCAGCTCCCGCAGGTGAACGCCGTACTGAGAAATCCAAAACCCCTGTGCTTGATAACTTCGGGCGCGATCTCACAAAGCTTGCAATGGAAGATAAGCTTGATCCTATCGTCGGCAGGGAAAAAGAAATTGAACGGGTCGCGCAAGTCCTCAGCAGGCGCAAAAAGAATAACCCCGTCCTGATCGGTGAACCCGGTGTCGGTAAAACAGCGATTGCCGAAGGCCTCGCATTGCGGATAGTGCAGAAAAAAGTCTCCCGCGTGTTGCATGACAAACGTGTTGTCACACTTGACCTTGCTGCTTTAGTGGCCGGGACAAAATACCGCGGTCAGTTCGAAGAACGCATGAAGGCGGTGATGAACGAACTTGAAAAAGCCAAGGACGTCATCCTGTTCATCGACGAGCTACATACCATTGTCGGCGCAGGCGGTGCATCTGGTTCTCTCGACGCTTCCAATATGTTCAAACCGGCACTTGCCCGCGGGGATCTGCAGTGCATCGGCGCGACAACGCTTGACGAATACCGTCAGTACATCGAAAAAGACGGTGCGCTCGATCGGCGTTTTCAAAAAATCATGGTCGATCCTACCACGGTCGATGAGACGATTCAGATTCTTAAGAACATCAAGCATAAATACGAAGAGCATCACAATATCCGCTATACCGACAAGGCTCTCGAAGCTGCGGTACGGTTAAGCGACAGATACATCACGGACCGTTATTTACCGGACAAAGCCATTGACGTGCTGGATGAAGCAGGATCGCGGGTACATCTTTCCAATATCCACGTTCCCAAACAAATTCTGGAACTTGAAGGTGAAGTGGAAAAAATCCGGCACTCCAAAAACCACGTCGTAAAAAGCCAAAACTTCGAAGAGGCCGCTCGTCTTCGCGATCTTGAGAAAAAGCATTTGAATGATCTCGAACTTGCAAAGCGTGAATGGGAGTTAAAATCCCAGGAAACTGTCTACGAAGTAAATGAAGAAACAATGGCTGATGTCGTGGCAATGATGACCGGCATTCCTGTCAATCGTATTGCACAATCGGAATCCGATAAACTGCTGAAGATGGAATCAGTGTTAAAAGGGTTGATTGTCGGACAGGACGAAGCGATTGAAAAACTGAGCAAAGCAATCCGCCGGACACGCGCTGGGCTCAAAGACCCGAAGCGGCCTATCGGTTCGTTTATTTTCCTCGGTCCCACCGGCGTCGGAAAAACGGAAATGGCAAAGACCGTTGCGAAATACTTATTTGATTCCGAAGAAGCACTCATCCGTATCGATATGAGTGAGTACATGGAAAAGTTCAGCGTTTCACGACTCGTCGGCGCTCCTCCGGGATATGTCGGTTATGAGGAAGGTGGGCAGTTAACTGAAAAGGTGCGCCGCAAACCGTACTCCGTAGTTCTGTTGGATGAAATTGAAAAAGCACACCCAGATGTATTCAACATCTTGCTTCAGGTGCTTGACGATGGTATCCTCACCGATAGCCTCGGACGTCGGGTTGATTTCAAAAATACGATTCTGATCATGACGTCAAATATCGGTGCACGGGATATTAAAGCTTCCGGCGCTTTCGGATTTGGTGTTGATACTCCGAAAGACAATTACAAAACGATGAAAACCACCATCGAGGATGCGGTAAAGCGGGTCTTCAATCCTGAGTTCCTTAATCGTATCGATGACACGATTGTCTTCCATAGCCTGGGACGTGATCATATCAATTCAATTATTGATATTCAGATGAAGGAACTGGTAAAACGAATGGCACAACTGGAAATTAAAATCCAGTTGACGAAACAGGCCCGGGAGTTTCTTGTGGATAAAGGATTCGACCCCGCATTCGGTGCCCGGCCGTTGAAACGCGCGCTGCAAAAGTACATCGAGGATCCGATTGCCGAAGAGATTCTGCGCAACAAATTCGGACAGGGAAGCATTGTTAAGGTAAAACTGAATAAGAAAACGGAAACGTTACGCTTTTCTGAAGGTGCAAAACGCCCTAAGAATGCACCAACGGAGCCAGAAACACCACAAAGCGCAAACGTCTCCTAAATTCACTCTGTACTAAATAAAAAACCTCATCGCTTAGTCGATGAGGTTTTTTATTTTCCTGCCGAATGAAAGAATACTTCTTCAGTACCCAAAACTTTGCGCGCTGACGGCAACACTATCCAGCGTCGATTTCATCTTGCTCATCATATCAACAAAACGCTTATCGTCACGGATTGCATCAAACCATGAATCATTTTCATACCATGAATACCAGTAATTTCCCAGCCTTCCGGCCTTCTCCATCCATGCGATCGCTTTTTCTTTATCTCCCTGCTTCGCATAAATTGCCGCTACCTGACGCGCTATGGCGTAATCCCGTTCCGAAAATCTTTTTATGGCGGTAAGTTCCTGCTCGGCCTTTTTATAATCCTCTCGCGCCGTTTCAAGCATCGCACGCGAGAGGTGAATCTGCGGACTGGTCGGTTCACTCAGCTCAGCCCGATTGATTGCCTCCTCTGCCAGAGCGAGATCGTTTAAACGGATATGACTCAGTGCCAGTAATCCAGCCCGTAACCAGGCATCATCAGGGTTGCGTTGAATTGCACGCTGCAATTCGAATATACTTTCACGATATTTTCCCTGAAATTGAAGTAATCGCGCACGCGCCCTGTCAACATTGAATGACGGGTCGCCTTCTGCCGCCCGGGAAAAAATTTCTTTAGCTTTATCAAAGTTGCCGATATACTGATAGAACACTCCAAGATCTTCTAGTGAAGCGCTGTTATGCGGATCGATTTGCAAGGCACGCAGAGACTGTAAAATGCCACCCGGATAATCCCCGCGAACGCGCAGACCAAAACCCAAATTCGCATGTGCAATAGCCGACTGAGGATCCAAAGCAATTGCGCGTTGTGCCGCTTTGATGCCACGGCCGACCCAGGCAGTGTCCGGAGAATAATTGCTCCAGAATTGCTCCACATACACCTCACTCAACCGCGCATATGCTTCTGTGAACATTGTGTCCAAATCGACAGCGCGCTCGAACATTTCGATGGCCCGCTGGTTGTTCTGCATGGAGCTTTTATCCGCGTACGCGATGCCGCGAAGATACGATTCATACGCAAGATTGTTATCGCTGTTTACCTTGTACAGTGCACGTGACTCTTTCGCTGAAAGATGAATCCGCAGCGCGTCGATAATTTTTTCCGAGACATTATCCTGTACAATACTCATTTCGTGCCAGAAGAAATCCATTTTCTCACCTACCAGAATGGATCCGTTTTGCACATCGACAAATTGAATAGTGATATTCAGCCGATCATTCAGTTTCTGAAATCTTCCCTCTAACACATAATCCGCTCCCAGGGCTTTGCCGGCAACAGTTGCCTGAACGGCTTTTCCCTCATACGGTACAACAGAACTCGTTGGCCTCACTAACAACGCCCGCACGTACGATAGGCGCGTGATAATTTCGTCCGCAAACCCGATACTGAGAAAATTAAGCGAAGAATCCTGAAGCACATTTTGAAACGGAAGCACAGCAACCGACTTTTGCTCCGAGCCTGACGTCTTGTTCCCGTCCCTGAAATACAGTATTGCCGCCACGGTCACCAACAGGACTACAATTACCGAGCCAATAATGATTCCCGGAGTAATCATCGATCTGTCAATTTTCCTCCTCATTGTAGGATTGCTGCGAAGGTGTTCCAGATCTGCGATGAGGTCATTCATCGATTGATACCGGCGGTGCCGGTCTTTGCTCAGCGCTTTGAGAACAATGCGCACCAATTCACCTGAGATTTCCGGACGAAATTTCTTCAGGGAATCAGGATGTTTGCGGGTAATGGATGTCAGAAGTTCAGCAACAGTTTTGCCGCGAAAAGGTAATTCACCCGCGACCATCTGATAGAGCAACGTTCCAAATGAAAAGATATCACTCCTCGCGTCAACTTCTTCTTCATTGATCTGTTCAGGCGACATGTAAGCAAATGTCCCTATCAGACTGCCGGGTGTGGTGACATGACTTGACCCCATGACACGCGCCAGCCCGAAATCCATCACCTTTACTTGTCCCTGCGACGGGACCATTACATTTTCCGGTTTTATATCGCGATGGACAATACCATGCGCATGAGCATCCGAAATGCCGCCTGCGATTTGCATGGCAACCTCCAGAACACGGTCAGTGGAAAGAAGTCCTTGCTGAAGAATGGTATTGAGGGGCTTGCCCTCAACGTATTCGCTTACAATGAATGCGGTTCCGTCAACTTCATCAAATTCGTGGATAGTGACAATGTTCGGATGATTCAGTTGTGAGGCAAGGCGTGCTTCCTGGAAAAAGCGGGCCCGGTCGTCCGGGGAAGCTGAAAGAATCGAAGAAAATACCTTAATGGCAACCAGGCGATGAAGCTTGAGGTCTTCGGCTTTATAGACGACACCCATCCCTCCCTCACCGATTTTCTCAATGATTTTATAATGAGAGATCGTACTCCCAATCATTGTATATTGCCGGCTATGTGGCGAAAATCCAATACCATACCAAGGTTTTAAAGCTTTTTGTTCAAATTGAATGGATTTAAAAGAGGAATATCTTTGAGAAAATATAGGAAAGGACGCTCCCAGAAGCAATTTCGGTATAAAATAAATGAACCCCACTCTTGCGCTTAAGCGGGGTTCACTTTCCCTAGTCCACCTGCACCAATCTTGCTGTAGTAAGGAAACGTATTATTCGATTCGCCGAGCTATTAAGAGTCAACTATCGTGCCAAGAGATTGATAGTCAAAAGGATGAAAAATCTGGAATTTTTATCAAGTCAGAGAGGATTTGGACAAAACCATTGACGATATATTGGCAGTAGTGCCAATAGATTGGCAAATGACTTATTACGGGATGAATATCCGGAGGGCTATGTATTCCTTGAGGTAATATTGAGCTTTTTCATCCTTGCCTGCAGTGTGGTCCTGTTCAACCCAAGGAGTTCAGCGGCTTTGGTCTGGTTCCAATCGACCTTGTCGAGCACCTTGATGATGTGCTGGCGCGCCGCGTCATCAAAAGCTTCGCCCTGAACAGATGACGTTACCATCGGAAGATGAAAATCGGAAATTACTGATTCATGGTCTGAGAGCAGAATGGCCTTGCGGACAATATTTTGAAGTTCACGGACATTTCCCGGAAACGGATATGCTTGCAGCCTGTTAAACGCTTCCGCGGTAGGAGTTTTCCGGGGAATATTATTTTCCTTGCAGAACTCGTTAATGAAGTGCATGGAAAGAGGAACTATATCCTCGGGACGTTCACGTAACGGCGGAATTTTAATTTCGACGCCGCAGAGACGATAGTACAAATCTTCCCGGAATTTTCCTTCCTTCATTTCTTCCTGAATATTCTTATTTGTCGCTGAGATGACCCTGACATCCACAAACCGGTACTGTGTATCTCCCACACGGCGTATTTCCCCCTCCTGTAACACACGCAACAACTTTGCCTGCAGGGTGGGCTGCATATCCGCAATCTCATCCAGGAACACAGTACCCCCGTCTGCTTCTTCAAACAACCCTTTCGAATCGGAAACCGCTCCAGTGTACGCGCCCTTTTTCGCTCCGAACAATTCAGCTTCCAGAATTTGCTCAGGCAGCGCACTGCAATTGATGGGGATGAATTTCTTCTCTTTCCTCGGACTCTGATAATGAATTGAACGGGCCGCAAGCTCTTTGCCGGTTCCGCTTTCACCCGTAATCAGCACGCTGACATTCGTCGCGGCAATATTACGCAACTGGTGGAGAACGGCAAGCATCTGCTTGCTTGAACAGATGATTTTGTCCTGAGAGTATTGCTGAACTGCCTCACCCTTCCAGTATTGAGCCTCATTTTTTGTCGCTTCATATTTATGCGCGTTCCTGATTGCTATCGCGGCAAGGTTCGCGAAGGTCTGAAGAAAATGAACATCCTCCATCGTAAATACTTTTGTAATCTTCCGGCTGTCAAGATAGATAGTGCCGATAATACTGTCATTTTCCGCCAGAGGAACACAAAGGACAGAGAGGATTTTAAAATTCTTGACGCTTTTTCTCTCCATAATATTCGGATCGTCCTGAACATTCGAAGAAAGCACATATTTTCCGCTTGAAGCTACTTCGTTGGTAATGCTCCGGCTGATTTCTTCCGCGTTGGCAAGCGTTTCCTTTTCGACATTCCGCGCGACTTTCGGCTGGAGATCGCCTTCAGCATTCTTGAGAAATAAAATTCCGCGCTCGACCCCCACTGCAGTAATCGCCGCATCCATAATGGTCTCGAGTAGCTGGTCAATATCAAGAACTGAATTGATCGCTTTGCTGATTTCGACAAATGATGCTAACGTTTTTTCCATGGAGATAATCTATTCAAATACTGCCTGCCATGCAAGCTTCCCGCCGCGGTTTCCTTCGAAATGTATCCTGACGATTCCGTCCGATGTTTCTTCCATTGTATGGCGAACCGGCACTCTGATACTTTTTACTTTCAAACCTTCCGGAACATAGAGCACTACCGTATATGTTCCGTCGATCAGTTTATTGCTGGAGGCGGATAATGTTTTCTTTTTCGCGTTCCACTGGACATCGACAAGATCGATTGCGCCTTGTGTTATATGACGTGATGTTGAAAGAATGACCGGTACATTTCCTTTTTCGTGAATCGACAGAACATTCGAAGATGTTGGCGGTAATAATACCGTCATCGTTCCCTTGATTTCTCCCAGGAAGCGGTCGTTCCAAAACTCATACGCGAGGTATGTTTTTCTTGGTGAAAGCCCAAGCTGGTCAATTTGGACCGATACACGTTGTTCATTGTTCGTCCAATTAAATACTCCCACAACATTCCACTGATCAAACTTTTTCTCCACTTTGAGATTCCATATTGATGGGAGATGCAAATCGCGGATGCTGTACCATCCGCCCGGTCCGCCGCCATCGTACACGCGTATCGCAATCGAGTTTTCTTCTCCCCATTTAATAAGATGCTGGGGTATGTTGTACACTCTGAATGCAGTCCATTCCGAATTGTATTCCGGCGGAAATGTGCCTGTTTTTCCGACAAGGTTTCCATTGACAAACGTTTGATCGCAATCGTCAATTTTTCCAAGCGATAATGTTACATCACCGCGGGGCCAGTCGTTGGGGATGGTAAATGTCGCCCTGTACCAGACGATATTGTCAACATCCGGATAACCAGCATTTTCCCACCGCGCCGGTACCGGAATTTCTTTCCACTCCCCATCGTTGAAAGCCGGTTCCTTCCATTCCATCGCGTCACCAACCGAGAATTTCCACATTCCGGGAAGCGGTATACGTTGTTGATTATCGGAAGAACGCAACGACAATCCATTATTTTCTGAAACGGTAAACAGATCTACGGGAGCAGCAGATTTCCCGTAACTTGGTATGGTTGTTTTCAACAAATCGATTCTTTCCTGCGGAAGCGCAGGGAGTTTATCACTCAGCAAATTCATCTGACCTGAAAGAGCAACAACCGATGACCAAGCTCTCGCCTGATCTAATGTTAACGGTTCCCTGACAAGCAGACAATCCGGGTCATTATACCATGCATTATTGTGATAAAAATATCTCTGCGCGGCGGCATTAACTCCCGGCGTTATTCCATTCCAGCCGGCATACACATCCTGACCGATTCGCATGCCATCCACAAATCCGACCGAACTTCCCATCGGCGCGCCGCAGCCCAGAATGAATTTATCTGAGCCGACGCCTTTCCGGATTGCCCGCAACCCCATCTGATACGCTTGCGCCGATGAAACCGGCTGGTGATACTTTCCGCCTTCTCCAGCAAAATAGAGAAAATCGATTTTTACATAATCATATCCCCATTTTGCGGTGATCGTATAAAACAGATTTTCAAGCCATACCTGAACGGCAGGAATTGACGGATCCAGCGCGTAGATTCTCCCTCCCCACCAATCATTGGCAAAGAATTGTTTCAGCGAATCATTCTCATCACGCAGAAGCCAGTCGCGGTGATTCTTATACACTGAACTGCTTTCCGCAACCGCAAATGGTGCAATCCACAATCCGGCAAGAAACCCTTTCGCGTGAATCTGATCAGTGAGCCACTTATGACCATGAGGAAACTGCTTGTTGGTATTCCAGTCACCGGCAGCAATCTGAAACCCGTCATCAATTTGGATATACTGCAATCCTGCTTTTTTCAGATGCCTCCCGGCTGTATTGAGATTGTGGATGATGCTGTCTTCGGAAATATGCTGATAGTAATAATACCACGAACACCAGCCAGTCGGCACATTCTGATTGCCAAAGAATGCCGCAGGTTGTTTGCCTGTCGGTGTAAACGGTTTATTGAATGCTGGTGCCAGCTTTTGCTGGTATTCGCTGAACCGCTGAAGATTATCATGCGGCGACTGATCAAACGAAATATAGACCGGATCGGATTCGATAGTCTTACCGGCCGGAATGATAACGGTTTTCACGTCTGAAAATGTCTGGAGTTTTTGTGTGCCTGTTGAATGAAAGAACGAAAGAGATCGAATTCCATTGGTCGCTCTTGTATTCGTGAGAAACCCAAACAGCACCGATCGCCATGCTTCCGGTTCATAAAAAACTGTGGACCAATAACTTGAAACTGTATTGATTGAATCGAGAGCCACCACTTCGGAATTACTCCATGACTGGTAGCCATTACTATGCATCAGCACATTGTCCGTGGCATACTGAACGTATGCCGCTCCGTATAAATCGATGAGCCTGAACTCCTTCGTCCGCCAATCGGTTGAAGAACTATTCGTAATAGTTGAAGAACAAACAATCGTTTTGCGTTCATTATATAATCTGAACGTCACAATCCACTCGGAAACTGCATTTGAGCCCCGCAGTTCAAGTCTTTTCCCCTTTCCGAGAGAGTCATCGAAAGTCAATACTTTCGTTACCACTTCACCCTGCAGCTGACTGAACACAATCGAATCAGCATCCCGGAAACTAAGCGTGGAGGTCGCGTTGATAATCACCGGCGCCCACTGGTTTGCCTCAAATTCGTACACACTCCAGAGTTTTGTGTTTTTATCAAATGAAATTTTCAGCAATCCGTTATCTATCTCTGTGAATTTCGTCCCCTGTGCATACGACACCCAGGATAAACACAAAATACTCAAACATAAACCGATGAGATTCCGGAGAGTTTTCATAACGTTGACTTAAAAATAGATTTTGAGAGTTGTGAGACCGCGCTTGCCTGTTGTAACCCTGATAGTTTTCTCTTTGAACGACACTTTAGTCCCGTTATCCTCAAGGGCATTTGTCGTCATCACCCGTAACGGAATTTTCTGAAGCTCAAGCTGTGCTTCTGATGCGGTATCCGACGTATTATACCATTGAACAATCCACGCGTTATCTTCTTCCGCTTTTTTGATCGTCGTGAGAATAAGGTTTGACGGTTGTAACCGGGCGAACGATTGCCAGAGAGGAAGTTTTGGTTTAACTACTCCTGTGCGTTCCCGCCTTACCGGAAGAAGCGGGTTGTTAAGTTCATACCCCCGCTGTACTGTTAACGACTCTTCGACGCGCCCTCTGTGAGGATACAATGAATATTCAATCGAATGTTCCCCCCTGTCGGCTGTCGGATCAGGCCATTTCGGCGACCGGAGGAGCGAAAGGCGTATCGTATTTCCCTTAATGTCGTATCCGTATTTAGATTTGTTGAGAAGGCTGACGCCGTAATTATCCTGTGATATATCCGCCCAGCGCTGGGCAGGCACTTCCACTTTCGCGGAATCCCACCGGCTTGTCATTGCTGTTGAGCGCTTAATGGAACCGTAGGGAATTTCGTACGTGGCCACTGTATCCTGCACTGATAATGGAAATGCCACCTTTAACATCGTCTTTTCTTCCCACCAGTCAACATCGGTTTTGAAATCAATCCGGTCGATGCCGTCATACAATATGATATCCTGCGTGAAAAATGTGGATGGAAAATCTTCCGCCGGGAAATCTTTTTTAACTCCCGGTTTCAGATAGTCCCTGGTGACGCGGAGTATGGCGCGCACCGGGCCCTTTTCAATGATCTCGATCTTGCGAAGTCTGGACGGATATTTTGTTCCCGTAAGCCCGATATTCCATGCGTCCCATGCCGAAGGTTTGTCTTCAAGAATCTGGAGCTCATTTCCATATCCGCTCAGCAATTCCTTGTTAAAACGTTTATCAATAATACTGTTGATCCATCCGGTGGCGGTATCAAGTGTGACTGCAAAATAACTATTCCCGATACTGTGTGAAGAAGTTGTCAGTTGTGTCAACTGCAGTTGCGACGGCTCCACACGCAAAACAAACGTCGCGTATCCCATCGCCGGAACATTGGGAGCAACAAACATTATGCTCTGGTGATATTTATCTTCAGTTATGATTTGCGAGGAAAGGCGCCTTCCCTGCTGGTCATAGACCTCATACTGTTTGTTATCCGGAAGTGTGAACACAACAAGGTCGCTTCGTTCCCACGACAGAGGATTGAAAACGATCAGCGGGACTCCCTCCTGGATAGATGACGTATTGATATTGCCGGCTATCGTTGTCAGCGCTTGTGTCAGTTCGTGTTTGCCTGCAGATTCTGCAGACCGGTACCGGTCTTTGGCATCGATATAAATTTCACGGATGCCCGAGCCGGGAAGAATGTCATGAAACTGGTTGAAGAGTACATTCTGCCATGCGGATTGCAGATCAGCAGACTGATACGGTTTGTTATACAACGAAGCAATGGAAGAAAATTTCTCCGCGTTGGTCAGCAATACTTCACTTTTACGGTTCAATTCCTTTATCGCCGCCTGCGTTGTATATGTACCCTGATGATATTCTAAGTATAACTCATCATTCCAAACCGGAATTTTTGTCAGGTCCTGCTGCCTGAGCCAGGCGAGATATGTCGCTGTGTTGCCATACTCAATTGATGGATAAATGTCCAGAGTTTTGAGCCGTTCAATTCTGTCTATCATTTCCATGGAAGGGCCGCCGCCATGATCACCTACGCCGAAGAGTACCATCATCTTCGTCATGCCTGTGTTTGCTTCAAACTGCCGCATCCAGTCGACAAGCTGGTACGGATTGCTGATCTCATTCACGTAATCAAACGGGAAATAGCTGAGAATTTTTGAGCCGTCCGGACTTTCCCACCAGAATAATCGATAGGGAAACACGGTCTTTTCATTCCAACCGATTTTCTGCGTGATGAACGCATCAATACCGGCACTCTGATAGAACATCGGCATGTTGCCGTTGTAACCGAACGAGTCGGGATTCCATCCGATCTTCACATCAACACCAAACTTTTTCCTGAAATATTTTTTTGCGTACAGCAAATGCCGCATCCACGACTCACCGCTCGGCAGGTTGCAATCGGGCTCCACCCACATCCCTCCCGTAATTTCCCAACGCCCGTCTTTCACCCGCTGCTGGATTCCTTTAAACACTTCGGGATAGAGTTTTTCCATCCAGTCATAATACGCGGCAGCACTCTGCGTATAAGTAAAATCAGGGCGCGCGTTCATAATATTGAACACGGATGTAAATGTATTTTTGCATACTTCAATTGTTTCCTTATCCCGCCAGAGCCAGGCGGCATCGATATGCGCATTAGCGTCAAAATAGAGCGTGAACCGTTTTGCGTAATCGCTGACAGGTTTCAACTTTGGCCGTTGCTCCGCAACCGATTGCAAAAATTTCTCAGGATTGCCATCGGCAAGAGCCTTTACATTGATGTTGCCTGCAACTGATTGCAAAATATTATGTAATTCTGCTTTCTCGTTTCGCTTCATTGAGGATTTATCAATACCCGGATCTTCTTTTTTCCGGGCGTTAGTTTGATATGTGTCGAAACTCAGAAGTTTCTGCCCTGTCCGGAACGACAATGCAAGATCATCTACTGTCTGGCGAATACTTTTGGATTGCTCGGAAGCAAGTTCGGCGCGGATGAGGCGAAGAGGTCCGCCGGTATTTATTGCCTTGATGGTAATGACAAACTTTTGTCCCGGCATGGCATTGTTTGTCAGTTCAAAATCCCCATCCCACGGAAAATGCCCGCGGCTTTCACCGTTCACCCAAAGGTAACCGTAATCATCAACAGAAAGCAGTAACCTTAGAGAACCCTGTACATCATGTCCGAGGATTTTCTTCGGCAGGACAATTTCTTTCCGTATCCAGCATGAATCGAGGTACACCGATTCATCAAGCTTGAGATTATTCCATTGTGAATCATCAAACTGAAGAGAAGTCGGATCTCCTTTCATGGAACGAAGCGATTTTATGTCGGGGCTGATGCGCCAATTGTTATATGAAAGTTTGCCGAGGGAATCCAGAGCTGTTGTCAGTTTGTCTACGTTGGTCTGAGCAACAGCGTATAGTGATAAGACAACGGATAACAGGAGGACAGCGGACAAACGGAAAAATGAAGTGGATGAGTTCATGGCATCTTGATTTTGGAGGTTAATGCGCAATAACGAAGGAAATTAAGTGTATTGGTGGTGCGATGGTGTTAATGTATGATTTCGGAGGGGGAAGCGCAAGTCCAAAACAGACGATTATTTTTCTCCGGCAACAATATCCCGTTCGATGGAGCTTATGTTCGGATCGTTCGGTGCGATCTGACGGTATTTTTCGAGGTATGTCCTCGCGGACGAAAAATCTTTTATCTCAATGTAGCATAGCGCGGCATTTCTGTACGGCTGGGGGTATTGCGGTTGCTCGCTTATCGCTTTTAAAAAGTACGGTATCGCGACACTGCATGGCCGGCGTAATTTCAACTGCGTCAGGCCGATGTTGTTCAGCACTACTTCAGAGCGGGGATTCAATTCCAATGCTTTGTCAAACGCGTCCAATGCTTCCCTGAACTGCCGGTGTTCCCCGTAACTAACGCCAAGGTTAAGGTAGACAATCCATTGTTTTAGCCCCAGATCAATCGCTTTGTTAAATGACCGTATTTTCTGGTTTACATCTCCTTCAAGCCGCACGAATGCCATTCCCCTGTTCGACCAGATGCGGGCATTCAGAGAGTCGAGCGCGATAAATTTATCAAGATACTCCAGTGATTTCGGGATATTGTTTGCCGTGCGGTAATATACCGCGAGTTCTTCAAACGCGTTGGTAACCGCAATCCTCCCCCACAATTGTGTGTCTTCCAGATGTTCAAACCTGGCAACGGCGCTTTCTTCACGTGCGTTGACCGTAACCCATCCGGCTGTGGAGCAGAATGTTATAAGTGTCAGCCCGGTCACCATCCGGCGTGATATTTTCTCCAGTTGAACCATTTCGAACAGAATAATGCCCGCGCTAAATGCAACACCGAGTATCAGCGGCGCAAGCAGGTCCCAGTCCCTGCTCATCCCAAGCGTCGCATTTACTACGATAACAAATCCCAGCGTACACCCGGTAATCAGGAAAAGAAAACGCCAGACGTCTTCTCTGAAAATATTTCTCCATAATACAACGATGCCCGCAAGAATAATCACAACCGCGAACGGCGAAATCAACAGCAGTAAATTTGAAACATCAAGAACGTGCGCCCACGAAAAAAGCGTATAAGCCTGGTAATCGCCAACAGAACCTGTTACCGGCAGAAGATGTTTTTCGCTCTTGAGAAATACATCAAGGAATGTTTCGAGTGAATACCCCGAAACCCACAGCAATGCCGCACCCGTCAACACGGCAGCTGCAAGACAACTTACAGCGGCTACCGCTCCTTTCGACCTCCACGCACTGTACACGATATATATCAATGACGGAAAAAACACTACCATCCCGAAATGACAGCTAAAGAGAATGCCAAACGCTACCGAAGGCACAAGCGGATTCAATTCCTTTCTAAGAAACGCTGTCCCGGTAATACAATAAAGTAATACAGCGGTGTACGTAGGTGAATAATTTTCGATATATCCGAAGAACAGGGCACTGCCGCCTGAAGCAAGAACAAAAAGCGAGAATACGACACGGTCAATTGTTTCCCGAAACAACTTGCGTGAAAAAAACATCAGTATCGCAATCGCGCCCACACCCGATGCGAGTGCAACAATCTGATATGCCAGTTGATGGCTCGGTTCGAAATTCAGCGATGAGAGAAATTTATCTATGGTAATGAGAATAAAAGAGACAAGCGGCTCGTTATGAAAAGCGGTACTCGGAATATGTTCCGTGCCGGGAAATGTCGGCAATGTCCTCAACACCATTGAACCGTCACCGAGCAACGATGTTTTTGCGTTCCCAACCCAAAACAGCGTTCCCGCGGCCGCAAGTGTAACAAATGAAAACAGATAACCGGAAAATGCTCCGTTATGAAATATCTGACCGGAGAACCTTTTTATCTTACTTACTATTACTAGCTGAACAGAAGGAAGAAGTGCAAGCACCATGATCACTATGGCAGGAACACTTACAAACAAGGGCAAAAAACCGAAATGATGAACCCCCCAATTCCACCAGGATGGGTTAACAACACCAACGATATACAACAATACGATGCCAATACCGGCAGCCATAAAAACTTTATTCAGCAACTCGGGTTTGCCGGCACCGGATTCGCTTTTCAATTGCGCTGGGGTGTTCATTTGTTAACGGGGAATGGCCGGGCGTTCTGTTTAAAAAAGGTAAACATTGATTCCCATTTCCAGGCGTATGCCTCCGAAGTCGCCATAGAGATTTTTCTCAAGCGACCTGCGGTAATCGTATATGAGATCCGCGTAGAGCGACATGCTTCCGTCGCCCGGAATATTTTCGAGCCCCACGCCACCGAAAAATCCGAATTTTTTTGGCAGTTCTTCAGATTGCTCGGGCTGTCCGGGACGGGAAGAAATCTGTTCCACGGTGACATAGTTGGCTCCGGCCTGAAAGCGTATTGAGGTCCGCTTAGTAACAAACTGTTTCGTCAGCACACCGAGGTGAATAAACCGCTGTTTGAGCGTCACCGCGCTGTCATTCGCCACATCAAAATATCCATCGGATTTGAACCAGGCAATATCGCCGATTAGATAAAAGAAATCATTGCTTACCGGAAATCCGATGCCGAATCCGTAAATAAGATCGGAACGCGAATTGTAGACTGTTTCAAATTTCGGGTTGGAAGGAAAGAAGAGTCCGCCGTGAGCGGTATAATAGACAGGAAGTTTTACGTCGCCCTGCGCAAGCACAGATCCTGAAAACATAATAACGCTACAACAAACAGCAAGCAACGATAATTTCATTTCTTTTCCTTTCTCACAAAGATTATTTCAATTCTTGCGCGGACGGTCAAGCAGTACCGCAGAAAGAATCACCACACCCAACAAAATCATCTGCACATATGAACTCACGTTCAGTAAATTCAAACCATTCCTCAGTACACCAATCAGCATGGCACCAATAAAGGTTCCGATAACTGATCCGCGCCCGCCAAAGAGGCTTGTGCCACCAACAACAACAGCCGCGATCACATCTAACTCATACATTAACCCGGCATTTGGTTGGCCGGAGTTCATTCTCGAAGAAAGAAGGACTCCGCTCAAAGAAGCGAGCACACCGCAAATGACATAGACACCGAGAATAATTCTGTCCGTATGAACTCCTGAAAGCCGCGCCGCTTCCGCATTCCCTCCAACCGCATAGACATATCTTCCGAACCGTGTCCGGTTAAGAATAATATAGGCAATAACGTAAATGACAATCATGATAATTGTAGGAACAGGGATCCCTGCAACCCTGCCGCTTCCAAGGAAGCTGAATTGTTCGGGGAGCCCCCACACAGGCCTTCCGTCAGTGTACATGAACGCCGCGCCGCGCCAGATGGTCATGAGCGCAAGCGTGACAATGAATGGGGTAATCTTCAGTTTTGTAATAAATACTCCGGCAATCGCTCCTGACGTTGCACCAATCAATAATCCTGCCGACGTCGCTAACAGCAACGCGACCGGAAATGAAACGTTCATCAGCAAAATGCTTGAGACAATGACACCGGTAAATGCCACAAGCGCTCCGACGGACAAATCAATTCCTGCAGTCAGAATGACAAACGTCATCCCTACTGCAATAATCGCAATAATAGATGTTTGAAGTGAAATATTCAGGATATTATCAGCAGTGAAAAAATACGGAGAGAGCAACGCGAAGAGAAGAATTTCAATGAGGAGGACGACCGCAATGCCATATTCACCGAGAAATTTCTTCATAGATCTTGGAATAGATGTCATTTGTAATTGGTCATTTGTCATTAAAAGCGTTCTCTGCTTTTTCGCCTGTTGCCATCATCATAACGCGTTCCTGTGTTGCTTCACTCCTCTTCAGCGAACCCATGATTCGTCCTTCACACATCACCATAATCCGGTCGCTCACGCCGAGCAGTTCCGGCAAATCGGACGAGATGACGATAATTCCCACACCCTCTTTCGCGAGGCGGTTGATGAGCTGGTAAATTTCGTACTTCACGCCAACATCAATTCCTGCTGTCGGTTCATCGAATATCAGTACTTTGGATTTTGTAAAGAGCCAGCGGGCAAGGACAACTTTCTGCCGGTTCCCGCCACTGAGATGTTCAACATGTTGTTCCATGCCGGGAGTTTTTATCCGCAAATCATTGATATACTGTTCAGCCACGCCAGACTCTTTTGAACGATCGATAAATATGCCTTTGACAAGCTCATTCAAATTAGAGAGCGTCACATTTTCGCGGACGCCCATCTGCATAATCAATCCGTAAGTGTTCCGGTCTTCTGTAAGCAATCCAATTCCATTGTCAATTGCTTCGCGCGGCGACTTTGGAGAAATTTCTTTTCCTTCGAGAACAATCTTGCCGCTTTCTTTCGGATCTGCACCGAAAATAACGCGGGCAAGCTCGCTCCGGCCTGCACCAACGAGTCCTGCAAAACCAAGTATTTCTCCGCGGTATAACGAAAAATCAATATCCTTCAAGATTCCGCTGTTAAGATTTTCAACCCGGAGAATTTCATTCCCTTTTTCCAGTTCAAGCTTTGGATATTCCTGTTCAAGTTCACGCCCCACCATCCACCGTACAAGACTGCGTTTATCCGCTTCCGTAACAGCACATGAATGAATAAACGTACCATCGCGCAGAACGGTGATGCGATCACCGATCTCAAAAATCTCTTCCAGCCGGTGAGAGATATAAATAATGCCTACACCTTCACCCTTCAGTACACGGATGACTTTAAAGAGATTTTTCATCTCGTTATCGGTGAGAGGTGCAGTCGGTTCGTCCATGGCAAGAATGCGGACTTTTTTGGACAGCGCCTTCGCAATTTCGACCATCTGGCGCTGGGCGATGCTCAATGTTCTGACCGGAACCGAAGTGGGAATTGACTCACCGAGGGTTTCCAGAACTTTTTTCGCAGACGCATGCATTGCAGGATAATCGATAAACGGACTCCCCGATTTTTTCGGCTCATTGCCGAGAAAGATATTTTCCGCGACGGAAAGTTCGGGGACAAGTTTGAAATCCTGATATATCATGCCGATGCCATGTTTCCGGGCATCAGAAGGAGAGGAAATGTCGATCTCTGTTCCGTCAATGGAAATTTTCCCGCCATCTTTGGGGATAGCTCCGGAAAGAATCTTCATGAGCGTCGATTTCCCGGCGCCGTTCTCGCCAAGCAGGCAATGGAATTCACCCGCACGGAGTTCAAAACTGACATCCTGAAGCGCGAGTACTCCGGGATACTGTTTCCGTATCCCGCTCATGTGAAGAAGCGGGCTCATTTAATTCGAGGCGGCTTTCGAAAGGGATTCTTTATCGACAATTCCAACTTCAACGGGAACTTTCGATGGCAGTTGCGTACCCGCAAAGTATTCCTGTATTTTCATGACTGTGGTACTGCCGATTTTCTTTGGGTACTGAATGACATCTGCTTTAAGTGCTGTACCTTTGGTGATGGCATCAACGGCAGGTGGCGTTGCATCATATCCGACAATGCTCATCGAGCCACGGTTAAATTGCTGGACAGCATCAAGTGCACCTAATGCCGAGTCATCGTTAATACCGAAAATACCATTCAGGTCGGGGTGTGCCTGTAACACATCTGCTGCGGCCTGCATGGCTTTATCACGCACACCTTCGCCATTCACATCCGCGACAATCTGGATATCTGGAAATTTTGCAAGAGCTGTCTTGAATCCCTGCACACGATCTAGCACCGATGTTACTGTGGGCTGACCGATAATGGCAACTTTCCCTTTTCCGCCGAGGACTTTACCGAGATATTCCCCCGCCAGCGAGCCGCCGGCAACATTATCCGACGCGATATGGCACACTACGTCGCCTTCAAACGACGCGATGTCGGCGGTAAAGACAGGAATCTTTGCCTCATTCGCCTTTTTAATTGCCGCGCCGATTCCTCTTGAATCAACGGGGCACACGATAATTGCATCAACTTTTCTTGTAATAAAGTCTTCGATTTGGGCGCTCTGTTTTCCCAGGTCAAACTCGCCGGCGGTAATGATAAGTTCGTATCCATTTTTTGCCGCTTCGGTTTGCAATCCTTCTTCAAGATCTTTGAAGAACACATGCGCGCGTGTAAGAAGAGAGACGCCGATGACTTTGGTGGCTTTCATTTCTTCTTTTTTGCCGCAAGAAAATTGTATCAGGCTTAATAAAATAATTGTTATTACAAAAAATGTTTTTCTCATATCATTCCTTTTGAAATAGGTTTACTATTTATTTCGTCTTGTTTTTCCTATCCATTATGACTGCCAGAATAATCACCAGCCCGATTGCCACCTGCTGCCAGTAGGCCGACACATTCAATAATACCAAACCATTCCGTAAAATGCCCATCAGCAGCGAACCGATGATGACACCCATAATTGTTCCCCTGCCGCCGGTCAGGCTAACGCCGCCGATAACTGCTGCCGCTATCACATCAAGCTCGTAACTAAGTCCGGCTGTAGATTGCCCGACGCCAAACCGGGACGTGAATAGTACACCCGCTATCCCCGCAGCGAGTCCGCACAATCCGTACACAATGATTTTTACTTTGTCGACGCTGACTCCGCTTAGCAATGCCGCATCCTCATTCCCGCCGATGGCATAGACATAACGTCCCCAAGGCGTGGCTTTCAGCAGAAAGCCGACAATCACGGCAATCAGCGCCATTACGATAATCGGGATTGGGATCCCGATGATAGCGCCCTGCCCTATGACAAGAAATTCGGGAGGAAGACTGCGAATTGTCTCGCCGCCGGTAATCGCGAACGCGAGCCCGCGCGCGATACTCATCATACCGAGCGTGACGATAAACGGCGGAAGTTTCGCGCGGGTAATAACAATACCGTTCGTGACGCCCGCGGCAACACCGACGAAAACACCCGTAATGACCGTAACCGCCATGTTCGTCTGCTGATTCAGAAGGAGTGCTGTAACAACTCCGGATAATCCGAGAACGGATCCAACCGAAAGATCGATGCCTCCGGCGATAATGACCACTGCCTGACCCACACCCATAATTGCGATAAACGATAACGCGCGGATGACCTGAGAAAGATTTGACCAGTTAAGGAATGTCGATTGAAAACCGTCATCGCCGAACGACGACGTGAGGATGGTGAGCAGAACAACCTCGAGCAGAAGCGCAAGCCAGATTCCGATGCGTTTATCTGCCGGCAATTTCATGCGAGCGATACATTTGTTGTGTGAATAACACCACGGTGGTTGTTCATACGGTGGAAAATATACTGAAAAAAGGAAGGAATACAAAGCATAGCCCACGCCTTCAGGCGTGGGGACAGGACCGACCAATCGTCGCCGGCAAGGACGTTTACGTCCTTTTACCGGCTGGACGATGTATGTATTTTATATAACCGTGAAAACGCGTCAATCTCTTCTGCATATGACCGCCCGTGATGATGATACTCCTGATTGAGTATGTACCGACGGACGCGTTCGACATGCGATTCACTCACTGAAAACGCCCCGAACCCTGTCTGCCATGCAAAGTGCGATTGCGTAAGTTTATGGAAATTGATCCAGTGTGATGATTCTCCCTTGAGTTTATTTACGCACTCACTGACACAGCATTTGGGTGGAATGGAAATCAGACAATGGATATGATCCGCCACCCCGTTTACAGCATCGAGATAACATCCTTGTGCCTGAGCTTTTTGTTTGATGTGAAAATATAATTGTGGCCGGATTTCCTGTGTGAGTAATGGTTCCCGGTCTTTTGTGCTCCACACAAGATGGAACCATAGCCTACAGAATGTATGTCCCATAATTGCCTCCCCCGCAACGCCCTGAAGGGCGTACGAATTGTATATTTTTTTTGTTAACCCACCAACCCACCCCTGAAGGGGTGGGCTATTTTCGAATTGATTGAATCATCTTATTGAATTCATCTGATGCCGCATCAACGGTTTTTGCCGGGCCTGTGAATTTGAAAAACACTGAACCTTCGGGTGCTTCCACAATGGCACCGAGGAGCCTGTAGTTTTCCTTCTTTCCTGCGGATTGCATCATTGGTCCGCTGGGAGCGAGGTATGTTCCCGCGATTTTTACACTTGTGACTTTCATGCCCTGGATTTCAGATGCTGACTGGTCCGGTCCCGACGGATTCTCAAATTGCGTAACCCATCGCTGGATATTTGCGGCAACATCTCCGCCCTGATCACTGCCGAAGTAAAATACCGCGCACTCGCCCCCTTCCGCGTCTCCTTCAGCCGCCGGAATTGAGTATGTTGCAACGCGCATGGGACGATCCCCTTCCTGCTTCCACCCGCCGGGAACGGTCCAGCTCACGCCGGCTGCCGATGATCCGCCGCCGGATCCCTGTGTTATCGACGGTGCCTGTCGTATATTATTTTCTTCGTCTTTATTTCCACATCCGGTGAGAAGAACGATAAACGAAAGAAGCAAAAGTACTTTTATTGTTTGCATCATGGTTTCCTTATATTGGAATGAGGTCCGGGTTTTAATTTTCCAGAGAATAGTATAGGAGAAATCTTTCTAAATGGCAACAAGATCAATGATGATAACAGAGAGAATTCTTTACTTCAGCAGCAGCATTTTCTTCGTTGTGTGCGCTCCGCCAGCTTCAATCCTGTAATAATAGACGCCGCTTGCCTGTTTACCTGCATCCCATGAAACACGGTATGCCCCCGGCTGAAGTTGTTCATTCACCAAAGTTGCAATTTCTCTCCCAAGGAGATCATACACTTTCAGCTTTACAAACTCAAACCTCGAAACCCGAACCTCAAAACTTGTTACCGCATTAAACGGATTCGGATAGTTTTGTGAAATAGAAAATGCCTCCGGAATCAGTTCGCTGACTGTCCTGACTGATGTAGGCGAGCCAATCAGTGGAAGCTCAATATACGACGCCCTGAACTGATCCAAATACACTGTTGCCGCGGTATTCGCGAACATCGGAACGACAAACGGATATGAGCCAAGATCAATGCGATTCGTAACATCGATGTTTGTTATCTCAATCCTGAGTCTGCTCCCCTGTGAAAATTTATGCGCGTGCGCGATGCCTTCCATATCGATGACAAATGTCATCCCGGGTGTCCAGTGCCTGCCTGTAAAATTAATCCTGTTGATAAATGATTTTATGCCGAAACTATCGACTTCATATATCTGTACATTGAGGGGAAATTTTTCAAAATCAGAATGTAAAAACAATTTTGCCTTCGGTGTACCAATCCAATATACATCCGTTTCAAACGGCTGAGATTCAAACGCGAATGTTTTTTTTGGAAGTTTCGCATCGAAATGCGATCCGCGGAATCCTTCGATAAATCCGTCGTCAAATGTGTACGCGGAGTCGGTGTACACGTTCTCCAGATACAGTGAATCAAGCGATGCAGCCGGAGGTGTATACAGCAAAGCGGAATCCGACGCAAGATAAAATCTGAAATTTTCTATTCCGTCAGGCGGCCAGGAAGGAACACCGATCCGCGTCCACGTAAAATATCCGCTCGAATCCATCGGCAGACTGCTGTACGCATAGGTGTACATGGGCTCCTGAAGGATATTGTTATTATCATCACGGAGAAAGTGATTCAACCATCTCGTCACCTGGTCGTATTGATAGATACGTTCCGACTCCACATGGTCAGAAAAATGCCCGCGCGTTCCGAGATACATTTTTTTAGGCGCGTTGTAGCGGTTGAATGCTTCAATGCCGTCAGCGGCAGAGAAATAATGATCCTGCCATTTGAGAAGACGGAGGGTCGGAATAGAGGAAGCATTCAATTGAACGGTGTCAACATCGCGTGAAGAAGTAAAAAGCGACGACAGGCTGTCAAAGTTGTCGGCGCTTAAATAATTCCACAACGAATCTCTTACCGTATCGTACCGGACGTCGTTGTTTTTAAGGAGAAGAACAACCGTCCTGCGGATAGAACCGTTCATCAGCATATCTGTCGCCCACTCGGGAACGATAACATCGGACGACACTACCTGAATGGACAATTGATCCGCTGCCGCCCACAATCCGTGCAACCCGCCCTGTGAACCGCCCACAACGCCGATGTGGGATGTATCGACTCCGGGAAGGTTTCGAAGATAAGCGACAACTTCAGCAAGGTCTGAACGTTCCGGCGATGACATGATTCTTGAACGGCCGGATGAGTTCCCATGCCCGCGGACAGAGTAACACATTGTAATATAGCCGGCAGCAGCGTACACCCGGCAATTCGACGTGTCGGCATCTTTAGACAGTCCGAATCCATGAACAAACAGAATCGCAGGGTAACCTAACAACGGAGGCGCCGTTACCGGAAAGTATAATGATGCATCAAGGCTGTCACCGCCGGAAAGCGGGACAAATGCATCGGAGCGAATTTGCGCTACCGCTTGTGTGAAAACAAAAAACGCCACTGTTGACAACAACAGATTGATTTTCTTCATGTCTGGCAAATACGGATTACTTTAGGAGAATGAGTTTCTTCGTTTCGGTGAATAGCCCCGCCTGCAATCTGTAAAAATACACGCCGGAAGCATATTGTGAAGCATCCCATGAAACGGTATACGCGCCGGGCTGTTTAACTTCATCAACCAGGCTTGCGATTTGTTTTCCCAGCATATCATAAATTTTCAAAGTTACCAATTGTACATTGGCAGTTGTAAATTGAAACTGCGTTACCGGATTAAACGGATTCGGATAATTCTGAAGTAATGAAAATGCTGCGGGAAAATTCGATTCTGTTTGATGCACATCAGTAACCGTTCCCGGATCTGTTGTGGTTAGAATTGTCCCTCCGTTTCCAACCGCGAAACCGTGAGAACCGTCGGTAAAAAACATTCCGTAGAGATCGTGTGAATCGGCGGTGTATTGCTTGTACCACTGCGTACCGTTGTCAGTTGTAAAATAAATTGTGCCGTTATCTCCCGCGGCATATAATGTTACGGAATCAATAATGGCCAGATCACGAATTGTTATTTTTTCGGGAATCGAAATATCATTCCATGTATTGGAGTTTCCCCGGAACAACACGAGGCCGCTGTCACCTGCCGCCCAGACAGATATCCCGTTCGAATGAATCGTAAAAATGTGTATGCCGGGCGGAAGTGCGATTTCCTCCTGCCATATCGTTCCTCCGGTCGTCGTTGAAAGCAAATCTGTTGAGGTTGCAACAATAGCGGAATTCGGACCAAGCAACGCTGCGCTGTAAAAGATTTCCGTGGAATCGATCACAATGCTTTGCCAGTTTGTACCGCCATCGGTTGTTATCGCGCTGACTCCGTTTCCAACAATCCATCCGGTGGTACCCCCGTAAAAATCTATATCGCGTAAATTGCGAGTTGTTCCAAGAGTTACCTGCGACCAGGACACTCCCGCATCGACACTTTTATATAACGCTCCGAAATCACCAATAACAAATACTGTTTCAGACGATAAGGCAACAAGTTTCGCAAACGACAGGTTAAAACCGATCGCATGTTCACTCCATGTCGACCCGCCGTCTGTTGTTCTCAGGATTGTCCCATGTTCTCCGACAATAAATCCATGAAGCGAATCGGCAAACTGCATATCGTTCCATTTTTGCCAGTTGTTTAACGGCACCCGCGACCATGTCTGGGTATATGTATCTGACATTGCCAGTCCGAAATGCTTTCCTGCCCCGCACATCTGTTCCGTTACAGAATCGATTGTCGTGATGTTTGCGACAGGATTCACCACTGCCTCTAGCGCATGACGTGACACGCCGTCAAAGTAAAACGTCCGTAGGAGCCGTTCATCCTGCACATCTGCGCCTACTTCTGTTGAAGTAGAGGAAACATCTTTATACATCCATTGAAGTTTTGCAGTAAATTGTGCCGACGAGGGAAATGGTATTACTTCAATCCAGCGTTTGACAAAGCGTTCTTCGGTAATCTTGGCGACCGGAGGAGGTGCCTGATCAGGATGTGCTATGATCCGCACACTATCAAGCCCTGCAAATGAGGAAAACCAAAGTGTTCCTAATTGTCTGCCGTCGTACGCGATGAAATGATACGGTGTATTGATCTGTGTAATCGGTAACGTTGCGGTATTATATTCACCTTCCGGCGTGTTGATAAACGTTTTGAAAAGATAATTTCTCCGCGCAGTAACGTAATACTTCAACGCATCAACATGATCGTGAAAGTTTTGTACCGTCCCCCATCGTTGCGGATCATTGATGACTTCAGGTTCAATAAGTGAGGCAAGGCTATCAATACGCGAGTTCATTCGTTCTTCGGTAAATATAGTCTGAAGAACGGTATCCACATGAAGACGAAGCTCTTCCCAAAGCTGGGGGGTGGATGTGAACCGGTCTTTTAACACATTGGCGGGTCCGGCGAGCGGAGGAAATGTATAAGAAAATCTGTCATTGAGCAGGGATGCCGGATACGGAATTGCCAGATCACCTGTTCTTCCGAATGAAAGATCGTAGTCCCACGGAATGATTTCCCATTGCTGAGTTGCCCGCGAAGTGTCACGGTACAAAAAATAATTCTTGTTGTAACTGTCGCCCATCATCGTCAGAATATTTCCGGTAAACCAGTTGAGGATGGTTCTGACGTCAAAATAGGCATGGATGGAATCTGCGAACGAATTGTCTGGCGCGGTATTGATCGCGTTGATGAGCTGTGTCAGATCGGAATAATCATTTGCGTTTCCCACTTCTTTGGAATAATACAATTTCAGAATGCTGTCCGGCTGAACGGTAAGGTCTGCCGCCGTGTAAAAGTCATCCGCTTCATACACCGGGGCTATTGTCCGCCCTCTCAATTGCAGAAAATATCTGTCTACTTTATCTATAAAAAGGTAAAGCCCCTGTGACGACCCATTAATGGAAAGGAGAGCATGTTTTGCAACCGGGGCTGTTTGATTCATATCGGCAAACAGATCCCACGCCAGCTTTTCCCGGATAAACGATTTATCGGTGTACATAGAGTTGAAATTAATCTGCCGCATGCCCTGGAAAAGATTTGATGTGCTGAACCTTACGCGGAATGATTTCTTGGGATAATACCGCGTTGAGTGTCCTTTAAACCGAATCTGCGCATTCGTCCACGTTGAACTTTGATAATCGACAACAGCCGGTAATAATGAATCGCTGAAAATATCACGGGAGTAGAGAAGATAATAATCGGATGGCGTCATCGTCACGTAAAACTGAGGAATCTGACTCATCACACAATCGGAAGCAAGCAACAATAAAACTACAATAGCTTTATACATACACTCTTTCGTTAACATGCGACAGAATACAGAACATCAGGCGTGATAATATACCGATGGCAACATCTATAAACAAACGTAGGAAAAAGAAGGAAAAAACAGAAGAATGGTGTGACGACGGTCAGTAACGCCGGGAAAAATAAAGGTTAGGATTCCTCAATTTTCAGCAAAATAGGAGGATTTCTATCGAACGGGAAGTAAACTTTTTCCTTCACCGGCGGGCAGCGTAATATTCATGATTGTTCCGATCGTCGGCGCGATATCGATTTGGGAATGTTCCTGCCTGATAACTTTCTTTTTGGGAAACTGCGGACCAAGAGCCAGCAGCATAATATGACGACACCCTTCACACGAATCACCATGATTTTTAAAACCGCCATGTTTACTATCGTGCCTTCCGTGATCATTGGTGATAAAGAGTGTGGTTGAGTTTTTATAAATTACATCTGACTGAATTTTATTCCAGAGGCGAAATACAAGACTATCAACTCTTCGCAACGCGCCGAGGTATCCCGTCCAGTCACTGTCGTGCCCATTGATATCAACTTCAGGAAAGTTAATAATGACAATCCTCGGATGATCGTTATCCATAGCTTCGACAAGCAGATTCCACGTGATTGTATCACTGGTTATTTCTGTAGTCAAAAAGCATGCGCCATACTTACTGCCGAACAGAGAATCTGTGCTGTGGGTGAGCATTTCCAGCTTATTTTTTCCCGAAACTACGTAACAGGATTGTTGCGGAAGACCGGTCTGCTCCCGGAAGTATTCAAATATTGTCGGTGATTCCGGCCGCTTTGTCCCGTTATTGGGAAGATTTTCCCACACGCCAGTCAGCAACGCAGCATGTCCGGGACAGGTAATTGTTTTTCCATTGTTGCGGAAATTTGTATAGATGGTTCCCTTCGGACGAAGGTCATTCCAGATATGCGGAAGATATTTTCCTTTACTGCCAAAGGTTTCTGTGTAACGTCCGCCGTCAATAACGGCAATGAATACATGTTGAGCGTGAAGATTTGCCTGAAATATCAGACAGCACACTACAACCGCGAGGGATAATATGTTTTTCTTACTGATCATTTCCATATCTTCCTATTATTTCCATGGCACCCCAAGCCAACCCTCATACATTTTCTTCTGTGTATCAACCGGATCAGAAACCTTTGCCGTTTTGTAATTGGGAACAGATTGGTTAGTGATTGTAACAGTAAACTCTTTCAGGAAATCATTCCGGAATACGAGCAATGTGATGGTATCTCCGGCTTTACATTCGCTGACCCTGTCATTAATATCAGATGTTCTCGCACGCATCCCGTTAACAGCGACAATTTCATCACCCTGATCAAGTCCTGCTTCATGCGCCGGAGAACCGGAAATTACTCTGGTTATTCTTGTCCTCCCATCGCCATCTGATGTGGACATTCCAATCCAGGGTTTTGGTGTAGAGTCTCTGAGAACAACGTTAATGCCTGCGTAAGAAAGCGACTGTTCCCATGGCAGCGGTTTGACGCCCTGTATATAATCATCAAAGAATTTCCTGAAATTTGTTTTGCTCACCTCTTCAATGACACCTCTGAATCCATCGAGCGTGAAACCTCCATCCTTCAACGGAAAACGTTCAAAGCAGATTCGCATCACATCCTCAAGTGAGCGTTCGCCGTTTGTCCGATTACGGATTTCAAGATCAAGCAACATTGATACCGACGCGCCTTTGTCATAAAAATCAGATTCTGTGTTATATGCCTGGGCAGTTCCCCGACTGAATTTCACCCACGAATCAAAACTCGATTCATATAACGATTGGATTTTATTCCCGGGCCGCTGCCGGTCGTTTTGAATCATAGCAGCAAGAGATTCCACATGCTTGTCGGCGGACTTCAATCCGGCTCTGACAAGAATAATTTCATCATAATATGAGGTTGTTCCTTCCGAAATCCAGAGTTCACCGGTATAATTTTCTTTGGTAAAATCGTAAGGAGTTATCCCCGCTGGGCGAAACTGCTTTACGTTCCATGTATGAAAATATTCGTGGGAAACCAGACCGAGAAATCCTCTGTATGTATCAGGATTGCTGAACACAAACGGCCGCGTTCCCATAATTGTGGAATTGATATGTTCGGTCCCGCCTCCCGAACTTGGCGTACAATGGACAAGAAACAGATACCGTTTGTACGGGAATACTCCAAACATTGCCTTGGTAGTTGAGATAATTTTTGTGATGTCGCGAATCAGCGTGTCGGCATTCCAGTTTCCGTTTCCATAAATACTCAGGACATGCGGAATACCTTCAACCTCAAACGAGAAATCTTTTTGTGTTCCGATTTCAAGAGGACAATCTACAAAGTAGTCGTAATCCGGCGCAGTGAACAGATTACCTTTTCCCTCCAGTCCTGTGGTAACATGCCAGTTGTTATACGGTTGCACCTTCAACTGTACCGGCAACATGCGATACTTTTCGACATACATAAACACTGCGGCACCATCCACAAAGCCATGTTCATCATTGAGTCCCCGCGTTCTCAGATTGAATTCATTCGCAAAAACCTTGTACGAAATTGTCACTGAAGGCGCACCCTGAGTTTCAACACGCCACACCGATTTTTCAGTTTTCTTCCATGTCAGTGCCTTCCCTTTTGAATCACCCGATGAAAAGTCAAGAACTCCACCCGCAAAATCCATTACCATATACCTGCCCGGTCTCCACACCGGCAACTGAACATCAAGTGTCGTCTCGGAGGCGGGAATGTTACCAATGGTAAGCTCCACCTCAAAAAGGTGGGTAGAAGGTTTCGGCATGCCAAGCCGGTATTCGATTGTCGGTTGCTGTGCCATACTTATCGATGTTGCCAGAATAATGAGAAATAATATTTTCATTGAATGAATACGGAAAGAGAGTAACTATTTTTCTTTACGCTTAAGAACAACCAGAGTCATGTCATCGGATTGTGCCCGTTTGCCGATAAATTTTTTCACCACTGAGAGGATTTTATCCATCAGATCATGCGCGGAGTAATGACGGTATTTCAAAATTGTGTCTGCGATACGTTCTTCCTCAAAGAATTCGTTTTTCATATTCATCGCTTCGGCTATACCATCGGAACAAATTACCAACAAATCCCCCGGCTGAAACCGGATGCGATCTTCTTCAAAAGGGAATTGTTCAATCGCGCCCAGAACAATGCCGCCGGTTTGCAGACGGGCAATCGTTGTATCGCCGTTGAGAAAAAAAGGATTGTCGTGACCGGCATTGGAGAACACAAAATCGTGACTCCTGGTATCGAGGATCCCGTAAAAGAGCGTTACAAATTTATCCTGACTGGTACTACGGTGCAAAAGCATGTTGGAACGAATAATACATTCTTTAGCACTAACCCCTGGATAGGTCTGTCCTCGCAAGGTCGCCTGAAGATTGGCCATGACCAATGATGCCGGAAGGCCTTTACCGGAAACATCTCCAAGACAAATTGCCATCCGGTTATCATCAATCTGGATGTAGTCGAAATAATCACCCCCCACTTCCTGGGCGGGAATTGACGCACCCGCAACTTCATATCCTTCAATATTCGGATGCACTTTGGGAAGCAGATCCAGTTGTATCCGCGCGGCAAGCCTGATTTCCTCACGGACACGGTGATATTCTTTTTCGGCTTCATACAACCGCGCATTTTCAATAGCGATGGATGCGTGAATGGAAAGCGTATTGATAAAATGTTCGTCATCGCGGTTAAATGGGCCCTTCCGCTTGTTCAAAAGCTGTAACACACCGATGATCTTGTCGTCTTTATTCCTCATCGGCATGCAAAGAATGGTCTGCGTGCGATAACCGCTTTTCTTATCAAACTCGGGATTGAACCGCGGATCAAGATAGGCGTCAGGAATATTCAATGTGTCTCCGGTCGCGGCAACGTATCCCGCTATTCCTTTACCGATCGGAAGCTTGATGGTTACAAGCTCGGAACCGTGCAGGACTTTGGACCAGAGTTCATGTTTCTTTTCATCGACAAGATAGAGTGTTCCGCGATCCCCCTCCACCATTTTAAGCGCTGTATCTAAAATGACCGAAAGCAATTTATCGAGATCAAGAGTGGAGTTTACCACTTTCGCGGCGTCAATAAGTTGCTGCATATGTTTTAGTTCGGAAGCGGCATGACGCGAAGAGCGTTCAAGTTCATTGACGAAATGCGTGTTACTGGAACGGAGCCGAAGGCTCATCACTTGCATCAGGCGGATTGTAAAGGGGTGACTTATTTCGAGCAGGTGGTCAAAATCGTTTTTATGGAGGGTATAAATGATACAGTCCTCCATCGCGACTACGCGCGCTGACCTCGGCCGGCCATCAACCAGCTCCAGTTCCCCGAAAAAATCACCCGCATGAAGAAGCGCAAGAAGATTTTCATCGCCGGCTTTGGTATACTTCATGATTTTGACACGTCCCTCCGCAATCATGTAGAGCTCAGTCCCTTCGCTCTCGTCCTCAACAATGATTTCATCCGCACAAAAACGGCGCTCCATCAGGCGCGGCTTAACGATATTAAATTCCGCGTCACTGACATTTTCAAAAAGAATATTAAGCCGTACCTTTTCTAATACGGGTGAATATTTTTTCATGTTGAAATACTGATGATGTCTTTGAAGGGAAAAATATCAGGGATTGTGATGAAATAATCAGGAAAATCTCTTACCGATAACAATTCTATATCCTTCAACAGCAACGTCACTGCTTGTTTTCCCATGGCCTCCTGTTTCTTTTTCAATCTGCGTTTTCCATTGATATACACCCGAAAATGTCGAGGAGACTTTTTCTATCAGTGTATTAAACATCCCGCTTTTTTCATATTTTTCGGCGCAATGGACATTGCTCCAAATGGTCAGCGAAGTCGGCTGATTATTTTTCTTTGGATCTTCAGTCAATGAAGCATATAAACAGCCATCAACATTCTGGAGTGAAGGAATCACGTACTCATTGTACAGGCGTTTGAATTCTTCTTCCTTACCCGGTTGCAATTGAGGCGACACGATGCGGATAAACAGCGGGCCAGTCTGGTACCGTGGAATGATTTTAGAAACACGCTTTTCGGGAATCGTGTATGTGTTCACCACCGGTTCCTGCGGCACCGGCTCATACTCCAGCGTCAAATCTTTTGATAAGTGAATCCTCCATTCCGAAGCAGTGGCAAGATACGGCGCTGCTGCTTTCATCAATTCTGCAAATACGGGGCCTTGTTCATACTCTTCTGCATGTTCTTTGCTTGTCCATAAAGACATGGAAATATATTCATCCCTGTCGATGATACTTTGTGTCAACGCTGCGTATAGGCACCCCGGGACTTTTTGAAGCCCCGGAATAACTCTTGCTTCATAAATCTGCTGAAGCTCAAATTCTTTTTCCCTGTTTACCGTTGCATGCAATAATCGCAGATACATTGGTCTAACCCTCCAAACGGTATGGTTAATTGGTTCGTTTAATTACAATAATAGTCATGTCATCAGACTGGGGTTGGCGACCGGCAAACCCCTTCGCACCGGCAATGATGGCATCGAGCAAGTCCATCGCAGAAAGATGACGGTTTTTTATCAGCATTTCTGTCAGCCGTTCCTCACCGAATAATTCTTTATTAACATTCATTGCTTCCGGTATACCGTCGGAATAAATGACAAGCACATCGCCGGGTTCTAACTGAATACACTCTTCATCAAACGGAAACTGATCCATAATACCGACGACAATGCCTCCGGTCTTGAGACGTCGGGGCTCTTTTCCTTCGGAAATCAAGAATGGGTGATCATGACCGGCATTACAAAAGCAGAGCTGATGTTTTTTTGTATCCAGAATACTGTAAAATAATGTGACAAATTTTTCAGAGCTTGTACTCTCATACAGCAATTTATTTGACCGTGTAACGCATTCTTTTGCCGAAGTATTGACCAGGGTTTGGCCCCGCAGAGTGGCCACTAAATTCGCCATCAGAAGCGATGCGGGCAGACCTTTCCCCGAAACGTCGCCGAGACTGATCGCAATCCTGTTTTCTTCCATAGGGATAAAATCGAAATAATCGCCGCCAACCATTTGGGCAGGAATACTTCTGCCGGCGATCTCATATCCGGGAATATCCGGCGAGGTTTTTGGAAGGAGTTCCAGCTGGATGTTCGAGGCAAGCCGGACTTCTTCCTGCATACTCACCAGTGATTTTTCCTGTTCATACAAGCGCGCGTTTTCCAGAATCTGCCCTGATTGCGCCGCAATAATCGAAAGCAGGCGCTTGTCATCTTCAGTAAATTCAGCTCCATCCTTTTTGTTAAATACCGCGAGCATACCGACGAGCCGGTTCTTGACCAGCAAGGGCACACATAACAGGGAACGAAGATCACCGTCAACTTTGACACCGGAGAACCGCGCATCTGTTGAAAGAGCATTTGAGAGCAGCGGCTTTTTGTTGATCATCATCCAGCCAAGAATGTTCTGGTTAAGATGAAATTGCGGCTGTTGGCTTGTGGAGTTTTGAGCACGCACAAGTGTTTTCATTTCCGTTGGGGCTTCTTCATCAACCAGGGTGATCATTCCCTGCTGGCCCTGGACCGTCCGGACAGACCGCTTGACAACGTTTTCAATAACGGTATCAAGATTCATCGTTGAACTGATAACACGCGCAAGTTCGTTCAGAATGGAAAGCTCGTCAACTGCCTTACGCAACCGCTGGTTTTCTTCCTGAAGCTGAGTTAGTGGATCCATAATTCGTTCATGTCAAGTGTTGAGTCGGTAATCAGGTGGTATTAATACCGACTAATGTAGAGAATAAGATTTGAAAACACAATACGCAACAAGAAAATTCCGGTTTACTGACTAAGAAGAAGTCTTTTCAATTAAGGATTGGTATACTTTATCGATAGCATCAACCATTATCTTGGTCGTAAAACGTTGAAGAAGATACCGGCGGCTATGACCACCCATCAATAACAATTGTCCGCGATGCGAAAGAAAATAGGTGAGTTTTTCAGCTATTGCGGCAGGGTTTTTATCCTGAACGATAAATCCGTTTTTTCCCTCTTCCACCATTTCCGCAACATCACCGACCCTCGTTACAATAACCGGAAGCTGTTGGGAAAGCGCCTGAAGCACGGCAAAAGGAAATGTTTCGCCGCCATACTCAATAGAGGGATGACAATACATATCAAAAGCGGAATATAATGCCGGCAAATCATCACGGAATCCGGCAAATGTAACAAGATGTTGGATATGCAATTCCTGTGAAAGTTGGTTCAGCGAGTCCATCAAAACCCCATCACCAACAATGAGCAGTCGGGCATCAGGATGATTGTGAGCTATGCTTGCGAAGGCTCGAAGAAGAAATTCCTGCCCTTTGAAGGGTACCAGTCTTCCTACCGTCCCAACGACAGTATGCGTATCGATAAACCCAAATTCCCTTCGAATCTTTTGACGCAGCCCCTCATCGCGTCGCATCGATTCAGGATCCACACCAAGATGCACAACGGCAATTTTCGAAGAAGGAATAGCATCCTCCCTGATCAGTAAATCCCGGACACACATTCCATCAACGATAAAACAATCCGTCGCCCACCGGTTGCGGACCCAATGCGTCAGATTGTGCTGAATGGAGTGAAAGCTGTGAACATTCGCCACGTGAATTTTTTTTTCTAACTTCGCTGCAAACGCGCCCGCCGTTCGATCGTAGTTGACGTTTGTATGCACAATATCAATATCATGATCCCGTATCAAATGGCGCAGAATCTTTACATATGTTGCTAACTTTCCGGTGGCGGGAAAATCTACAGGTAACGCAGTCACTCCCGCTTGCCGGCATTTTTCAAAAAGCAGGTTATCCGACCTGCAGGCAACACGTACATTATGTCCTCTTGTACGAAGTGTCCGGGCTAGTTCAAATACGTAAAATTCACCACCTGCGTACAGGTTCGTTGAGTTTGTAAGAAGTATATTCAGAGACTTGTTCATTCGGAGGGGTAATGTACAAAATCAACACATGCGCTCAAAACAAAAAAGGCGCTCTCATATGCCAGAAGCGCCTTCACATAATGTTCAGCCCGTTATTACAAAGGGTGCTTCGAAAACGTCTTAAATACAATCGCTACAACCATGCCGAGAATGACATATTCGGCGATACTGTACATAAACCAGCGAACAGCTAATGAGAAAGGGAGCGGATAACTCGTAAAAGAATCAAATACCATCGGTACAGAAATAAAAAGGCCAACATATAAACCGTATCGTATTCCTTCACCAATCCCTTTCCCCTCGTATCCTTTGGAAAAGATAAATGTAAAAAAATATGATGCTACCATCGAGGTGACAAAGTAAATCCATGTTTTTACTTCGGGCCCGGGCCTCAGTATATTTATCACGGGATCCGAATAATAATAACTTTTCAACAGCACTGTATGAATAACAACATTGAGCACATTCATTACGACATAAACTGCAATAAATCCAATCAGTATTCTTTTACTCATTTGCTCTTATCCAAAATAAGTGGATCTATCATACATCCTCTGCCTCTGCATCCCATCTCTGAAAAATTTTCAACCATTAGTCATGAAAGAGTGTAAAATGGCGGCCTCCGGTCTTCAACAATATTGTTATATTTGTTGAGCGATTTATCTCTCGCCTGGGAGAGATCAATATCAATCACTGCAACGGCAGATTCATCCCTGTTCAGTCGTTTAAGAATTTCGCCACGCTGTGAAACAATTTCACTTGTCCCGATATACGTCAGCGCATTACCGCCGCGATCTTCAGAGCCTATGCGATTCGCAGTTGCACAGAAAACCCGATTCTCCAGGCATCGCGTGACTATTGCGTCAGGGCAATAGGGCATGACAAGGTTGGAAGGATGTGCAATAATATCGGCACCTTGTAACGCGAGCGTTCGGGCACTCTCAGGGAAAAACCAATCAAAACATATCATGATACCAACCTTGCCAAACGGGAACTCGAAGACAGGAAAACCAAGATTGCCCGGGGCAAAGAAAAGTGTTTCTCTGTAGAAGAGGTGAATTTTCCTATACAACCCAATCAATCCGTTCGGGCCAACTATTGCCGCAGAGTTATAGAACAGATCCGCCTTCTCGGCAAATCCGTACACAACATAGCTTTTGTTCCTGGATGCAAACTCTGTTATCGCTTGAAATGTTTTTCCCGTTGAAGGTTCGGCGAGGTCTTGAACTTCTTTCTCATCGATAAAATTATAGCCGGTATTGAATAGCTCCGGCAATACATACAAATCTGCCTGCACTGTCCCCATCATTGCAATCGCCTGGCTAATATTATATTCCGCGTTACCAAAAGTGGGGTCAGTTTGTACAACGGCTACGCGCATGAAATATCAGATGCTATATTTTTCAATTACTATCTGTGGTATTTTTTCCGCCCGCCCGCTGGAAAGGCTGACTATTGAATACTCACAGTACCCATCCGAAGCGAGCTTTTTGGAATCTTTCTTGAGAATTTCGAACCTGACTTTTACCGTTGAAGTGCCAACCTCGTCTATCCAAGTTCTCACAAGTATAGTATCGCCGAGAACGAGTGGTCGCTTGTACTCAATGAAACATGTTTTCACAACCCAGCCAAATCCCAGTGCGATGAATTCTTCCATCGGCATCTTATAACACCGCCTCATCTGGTCATACCGTGCGGCAAGGACATAATCAAAGTATTTTGAATTATGAACGTGATTGTTCATATCGATATCATCTGGACGTACCGCGATTTCGGATTCAAACTTTGAATATTGGTGTTTTGTTGTCATCTGCCAATTCGGAGACTATATTTATTTCTTCTCAGTTGGTTTTAATATGATCGCGGGGATATCAAGATTTTTTACCATGGTGTTAAACGACAAAAGGTCGTTGCCGATTATTTCTTTACACTTGGCGAGATGTCCATCAAGTTTTCCCGAAAGTTCATTAAAAACGTCGTACGTCTGCTTTGTGGGCTTTGTATCTGCGCCGGAGGCAACGCCGGTAAGGGTCGCGATTTTATCATTCAGCTTAACAGGATAATTGAGTGCATCCTGCCCGCTCTTTATTTTTACCTGGATAATCTCTTCTTCTATTTTTTTAAGCTTATCATTAAGCTTCTTTGCGACATTCGAAACTGAATCTTTCGAAGGATGTTTCTCAAGCCGTTTCACAAGATCATTGGTCTGAGACCGGATATTCCTGATCATGTTTACGGCCTCATGCGCTTCTGACACTTTGTCCCTGACTTTGATAAGAAAATCAAATTGTTCTTTAAACTCAGCATCTGTTGTCCGGATTCGCGGATCTTTCCTGATTTCGAACGGCTGCGTCCAGCTGTTCTTGCCAATCGTCAGTTTTACCGTGTACATTCCGGGCACAGCCTGCGGCCCGCTGGTTGTCCCGCCCCACATAATCGCGCCGGGGACATTCACTGCATCAGGATACCGCATATCCCAGACAAAACGGTTCATACCGGAATCAACCGGTGCCGGTTCTTCTTCATTATCACCCGACGGCTGATCGCCACCGCCTCGCTTTGCCTCTTTTCCAATAAACGATTTGATTTTTTTTCCGTCTGCATCTAAAAATTCCAACCGGAGAGAGTCTTTCTCTTTAAGTTTATTCTTCAGATAATAATTGACAACAACACCGTTGGGAGGATTTTTCCCAAGCGCCAACCCGGGCCGGTCAAAGCTGAATCCGCCCATCCGGTACGTTTCGCGGGGCTTAAATAAATGAATAGCTGATTTTGCAACAGCATCATTTAATTCATAGAGCGGCGTCAGATTGTCCAGAATCCAGAACGACCTTCCATGTGTTGCAACAACGAGATCTCTTTCACGTTTTTGTATTGCCATGTCGTGAACAGGAGTAACCGGAAGATTGAGCTGTAACTGTTGCCAGCGGGTACCATCATCAAACGAGACATAGACTCCCCGCTCTGTTCCGGCATAGAGCATTCCTTTTCTATTGGGATCTTCTCTCACAGCATGGGTAAACTCTTTTACCGGGATGCCGTTCACAATCTTTTTCCATGATTTTCCAAAATCTGTTGTCTTATAGATATACGGTTTAAAATCATCCAGCTTATACCTGTTTGCTGCGACGTATGCAGTGCCCTCATCGTGCGGCGAGGGATCTAGAATGCTGATCATACTCCACGGCGGAAGATCGCCGGGAGTAACATTTTGCCAGGTCTTACCACCATTCTGTGAAACATGAATCAATCCGTCATCTGAACCGGACCACAGAATACCTTCTTTCAGCGGAGACTCAGCGAAGGTAAAGATCGTACCGTAATATTCGACACTCGTATTGTCTTTGGTAATCGGGCCGCCGGATGAACCAAGCTTGCTCGTGTCATTTCTGGTTAAATCAGGACTGATTACTTCCCAACTCATTCCTTCATTCGTACTTTTAAAGACATGATTTGCTGTTACATATAACACCTTCGAATCGAAATGAGAAACAACGATAGGATATGTCCATTGAAAACGATACTTCGCCGCACCGGCACCGCCGCCCATCGGGTCATCGGGCCAGACGTTGATGTTTTGTTCCTGATCTGTGCGTTTATCATAGCGAGAAAGATATCCTCCGTAACTACCGGCATAAATAATATTCGGATCATCATTGTTGACGGCAATATATCCGCTCTCGCCGCCTCCTACCGGATACCAATCCTGACGGTCAATCCCGAATCCTGTCGTGCGGCTGGGGATTTTTACCGTGCTGTTATCCTGTTGTGCACCATACACATTGTAGGGAAACTGATTATCAAGAGTAACATGATAAAACTGCGCTGTCGCGATATCCTCTTGTGTCCATGTCTGTCCACCGTTGTAGGTGACACAAGCGCCGCCGTCGTTTCCTTCAATCATACGCATCGGATTGTTCGGATCAATCCAGAGGTCATGGTTATCGCCGTGCGGAACAGAAATATTTGTCAACGATTTTCCTCCGTCGATTGATTTGTGGAAACCGACATTCAGGATATAGACGGTCTCAGCGTTTTTCGGATCGGCGTAGACATGCGAGTAGTACCATGCACGCTGGCGGAGACGACGGTCTTCGTTCACTTTTGTCCAATTTTTTCCCGCATCGTCAGAACGAAACAGTCCCCCTTCTTCCGATTCGATAATTGCCCAAACCCGTCCCGCTTTTACCGGAGATACTGAGACGCCGATTTTTCCTTTAATACCTTTCGGCAATCCTTCTTTGTCGGTGATTTCTTTCCAGGTGTCTCCACCATCGGTAGATTTATAGAGACCGCTTCCCGGTCCTCCGCTCGACATACTCCAGGGATTGCGATATGCTTCCCACAGTGCGGCGTACAATACCCGAGAGTTGGTCGGATCCATTTCAATATCAACCGCACCGGTCTTTTCATTTTTGTATAAAATCTTTTCCCACGTTTTGCCGCCATCCTTAGACCGATATACACCTCGTTCTTTATTCGAACCGAAGACATGCCCGAATGCCGCAACATAGACAAGGTTTTCATCCTTTGGGTGAACGGCAATTCTACTGATAGTCTGCGCTTCACCAAGTCCGGTAAACTGCCAGGTCTTACCGGCATCCAATGATTTGTACATTCCTTCGCCCGGCATAACATTGCCGCGAATGCATGCTTCACCCGTTCCGGCATAAATGACATTCGGATCCGACTCCGCCACTGCAAGCGCGCCGACGATGCCGAGCTTCAGAAATCCGTCCGATACATTTACCCATGCGTTGCCGCCATCTTCTGTTTTCCAGATACCGCCGCCTGTCGCGCCGAAATAAAACGTTAACGGTTGATTCGGATGTCCGGCCACTGCTACCGAGCGACCACCCCGGAACGGACCGATCTCGCGCCACTGCATCTTATTGTAGAGAGTTGTGTCATACGCCAATTGCGCAGAGAGAGGATATACGAGCAACAGCGTTAGAATGAATAAAGATATGAGATATGAGATGTGGGATATGAGTCGTTCGATATTCGGTGTTCGATGTTGGATGTTTGCCGATAAAGCCGAACACCATTTTTCCTTTTTACTTTTGAATTTTAACTTAAACCCGTTTAAAGTATGCATAGAAGGTTTTTCCTTGGGTTGTACTGGATTCTGACACAGCATGTGGTGGTGAGAATATAGGAAAGATTTGGGAAAAGGGAAAGAGCTAATGATTTGAACCCTTATTAAATACAAAGGCATTAGTTGATAATTGAAATGGGGAATGGTACATTCTTGCAGGAGAAAATGTAACTTAAACCTAATTGTCTCATGAAAACATTAATTCTCACAATTTACTTGACGACATTGTTTCTTTTGTCTGCAACCTCAACTTATTCTCAATCTAAAACGGACTCAAGCAATGATTCACGCAGCATAGAAATAACAACTACTCAGAAAATTTATGATGTTAAACGAGATTTACTCTTAACTGAACTTCAAATTCGTGCCGCCGCACATGCAAATGTTGAATCAATTCTGTATCAATGTAGGTTGGCTCTTGTAACCGTTATAATAGGATTTCTATTTTTCTTATTTAATCGTGATAAAAATACAACACGAAATGAGGAGAAGAAACTTATTTCTCTCTCGCGACCAATGATGGTGATATTAATAATGGTAATATTTTTTGCTTATTGGTCAGATTGCTACGTTTTAGAGTTACAAAATCGAATAGCAAATAGAGTAAGTGAAATCAACTATAATCTTAACAACCTTCCAACGATGGAATCTAGAGAAATTGAACATTTATCAACTTTTCCATCATTACAACAGAATAACTTTATTGCGAAAATATATATTTTATTCCCCCCTAATTTCTCTCAAGTTGTAGCTTATTTTCCATTAGTGGTCATGGTATTGTTTTCTATTATTCAACTATATAAGAAAAAATAGTTTCTCAAATGTCCATCGATAGCCAGCGCAATCGCCAGCCATCCGCTGCTTTCCGCAAGTACATGAAAGGAACATCAACCTGAGCTTTGCGATTTCATCGACAGCCCGTACATTAGAATATTATAAATTCTTACACAGATGAAATCGCACCGAATACACGCTTGAATTATTAAAGCCACCGATTGCGATTGCGCAGGATTCTCTTTGGTACTTTCTCTTCTAAAGTAACTATGTTACAAAATAAGTTGAGTCTCGCAATTA
>CAZFXS010000007.1:0-230017 GCA_964523395.1 uncultured Chlorobiaceae bacterium
GCGGATGCAGTATAAATTTTGAACTGAAGCAATAATGACAGGGCTGCGGGGGAGCTCTGTCGTTAATAACAATAGAAAGGAAATCAAATGAAACATATTCTTATAGCAATAGTGGCAATTATTTTCTCATTCGGCTTCAGAGAGCAGAACGAAACAATAACTGTGAAAGGATCAGATACGATGGTGATTCTGGCACAGCGCTGGGCAGAAATGTATATGGCAAAACATCCCGAAGTCTCTATTCAGGTTACCGGCGGCGGCTCCGGTACGGGGATATCGGCACTGATTAATGGCACCACCGATATTTGTAACGCTTCACGTCCGATGAAAAAAAGCGAAAAAGATAAACTGAAACAGAGATATAATACGCTCGGCGTAGAAATTAAATCTGCAAAAGATGGTTTGGCAGTATATGTCAACGATGCCAATCCGGTTCAGGAACTGACACTCGAACAAATTAAAGATATTTATACAGGGAAAGTTACCAATTGGAAGGCGGTTGGCGGTCCCGATGCGAAGATCATTCTCTATAGCAGGGAAAATAATTCCGGAACGTATGTATACTTTAAAGATAATGTGCTGGAAGGGCAGGATTTTTCCGCGGCCGCGCAGAATATGCCCGGTACAGCGGCGGTCGTGAATGCTGTCGCGAAGGATAAATCCGGAATCGGGTATGGCGGGGCTGCATATGGCAAAGGAATCAAGTTTCTTAAAGTAAAACAAGATGCTTCTTCTCCGGGATTTGAACCGACTGCGGAGAATGTAAAATCCGGTGATTATCCTATTTCACGATATCTCTATATGTATGTCCGCAGTAAACCTTCCGGCGCGATGAAGGAGTATATTGACTGGATTTTGAGTGCAGAAGGACAGGATGTGGTCACTAAAGTAGGGTATTTTCCGGTACGGTAACATTAGTTTTTCAGAAAGGATAGCGTTATGATAAAATATTTTTTAGTTGTGGTAATATTTTTCACGGTAACCGCTTTTATGTTTCAGGGAAAGCAAATAACCGTGAAAGGCTCCGATACAATGGTCATCCTGGCGCAACGCTGGGCGGAAGAGTATATGAAGAAAAACCCCGATGTCACCATTCAAGTTACCGGCGGAGGATCCGGCACAGGGATATCAGCACTCATCAACGGTACGACTGATATTTGCAATTCTTCCCGGCCGATGAAAGATACAGAAAAAGCAAAGCTCAAAGAAAAATATGGTTCTTCCGGGGTTGAAATCAAATCAGCGATCGACGGACTATCGATATATGTTCATCCCTCAAACCCGCTGAAGGTATTATCATTGCCGCAAATAAGAGATATTTATACGGGTAAAATTAACAACTGGAAGGAAGTGGGAGGGCCTGATGCAAAGATAATACTCTATAGCCGTGAAAATAACTCCGGGACCTATGTCTATTTCAAGGAAGAAGTTCTTTTGAACGCTGACTTTGATGCGAGGGTACAAAACATGCCGGGCACCGCCTCCGTTGTGAATGCTGTTTCAAAAGATAAATATGGTATCGGATACGGCGGAGTCGCGTACGGTAAAGGTATTAAGGAACTTAGCATTAAAAAGGATGAGAGTTCAGCAGCGTACGAACCCACTCTGGCGAATATCAAAACCGGTAAATACCCGCTTGGCCGTTTCCTGTATATGTATATCCGGAAAAAACCTACGGGAGATCTTAAGAAATTCATAGACTGGGCACTTGGAAAAGAGGGGCAGATGATTGTTTCTAAAGTGAATTATGTGCCAATCCGGTAAGATGGTTTGTTAACAATTTCTTAACATTGCGGCAACGATTCAATAACCGTTTCTTGCTATCTTCATGGCACTTACGACAAATAAGCTGTCATGAAGATACACGTTTAACCGACTAAATTTCCTCATTGATGAATTTTCTTCCTGAATCAAAAAGTCCGGTTGTTTCATCACGCGTCTGGTGGAAAAAGAAGTTTCGTTTGGGTGAATTTCTCGCCGAGAAATTCATCACAGCGGTCGCTTTTATTTCCTTTGCGTTTATCGTTCTCATTTTTGTATTTGTGTTCAGAGAGGCAATGCCTGTCTTTCAGCAGGAGAAGGAACAACCTGTCGCAGTGCAGGAAGTGGAAGAGCAGGAAACGTACGGAGAGGAATTTCTCAGTCCTGAGCAACAGGCAGCTTTGCAGTCAGAGGAAAAAAAAGAGGGGAGCGTGGAATCTGTCGAAGGGGAAGCGTCTCTTTCAAATCTTACCGGTACGCAGTGGCAGCCGGTCTCAAATAATCCCCGCTTTGGTCTTATTCCGTTAGTGATCGGGAGCCTTAAAGTTTCTTTGGTTTCAATTTTCACTGCAGCGCCCATAGCCATACTTGCGGCGTTATTTACCTCTGTCTTTGCACCGAAATGGAGCAAAGAAATTCTCAAGCCCGCAATTGAAATTCTGGCCGGACTGCCGTCGGTTGTTATCGGATTTTTCGCATTGATAGTCATGGCGTCAGTGATGCAGGACGTGTTTGGATTTGAGTATCGACTGAATGCCTTTGTCGGAGGGCTGGCACTTTCTTTAGCGGTAATACCAATTATTTACACGATAGCAGAGGACGCGCTGACATCTGTTCCGAAAGTAATGACGGAAGCCAGCCTTGCGCTTGGTGCGAACCGGTGGCAGACCGCATTATTTGTTGTTCTTCCCGCCGCCACGCCCGGAATATTCGCTGCCATTCTTCTTGGAATAGGAAGGGCCTTTGGCGAGACAATGATAGTGCTCATGGCAACAGGCAATGCGGCGATGCTCTCGGCAAATTTATTCGAGCCGGTGCGGACAATGTCAGCAACCATCGGTGCTGAAATGGCGGAAGTTGTTTTCGGTGATACTCATTATAATGTTTTATTTCTGATCGGATCTCTCCTGTTTATTTTTACCTTTTCATTGAATGCGGTGGCTGAACTCTTCATACGCCGGCGTTTGATGAAAAAGTTTGGCGGGCAATAATGCGATGATGAACAAACTTCTGGGCATATCGGTTCCCTCGTTAACCGCACTCGCGGCATTTCTCATTGTCGGAATTGTCATTGCTGTAATGGCGAATATCGTCATTGGCGGATGGGAAACCGTATCCTGGGAGTTCCTGACGGGTGCGCCGACTGAGGGTATGACGGAAGGAGGAATCTATCCTGCCATTATCGGGACGTTTTTGCTTGTTGTTATTATGTCGGTTGTAGGAGTGCCGATTGGGACAATGACGGCAATTTATCTGAGCGAATACGCCAGTCAAAAATCGATCCTTGCCCGTGTCATCAGATTCGCAGTGAATACGTTGGCAGGAATCCCGGCAATCGTTTTCGGGCTTTTCGGGTTAGGATTTTTTGTTCAGTTTGTCGGAAGCGGCATGGATAAAGTGTTTACCGATGGAGTCCAGCTCAAATGGGCCCAACCCAATATTCTCTGGGCGAGCCTGACGATGGCGTTGCTGACGCTTCCGGTTGTGATAGTCTCGGTTGAGGAAGCAATGAAAACAGTTCCCCGCGAATTACGGGAAGCAAGCTTAGCTCTCGGTGCGACACAATGGGAAACGATTCGCAAAGTAGTAATACCGAATTCGATGACGGGCATTTTGACAGGCGGAATCCTTGCCGTGAGCCGTGGCGCCGGTGAGGTTGCGCCGATTTTGTTTACCGGAGCCGCCTATTTTCTCCCTAAACTGCCCGCGGCATTATCAGATCAGTTTATGGAGTTGGGTTATCATGTATATATTATGTCGACGCAATCTCCAGATGTGGAAGCCACACGCGGCATTCAGTATGCCACAACATTGGTGTTGCTTGTATTGACGTTTGCATTAAATTTTTCTGCAATATTTTTACGCTACCGGATAAGAAAATCGGGACACGCATAGTCCGGTTACAAACAATAGAGAATAATGAATACTATCAAACCGAAAATATCTTCCAAATCACTTAATGTATATTACGGAGCCAGACAGGCTCTTAAGAATATCACATTGTCTATAGTGCCGAATAATGTTACTGCATTTATCGGGCCGTCAGGATGCGGCAAATCGACATTCCTTCGTTCACTGAATAGAATGAATGATTTGATTGATAATATACGAATAGAAGGAAGCGTTGTTATTGATGAAGTGGATATTTATCACTCCGATGTCGACGTCGTCGAGTTACGGAAAAAGGTGGGAATGATTTTTCAAAAATCAAACCCTTTCCCAAAATCGATTTATGAAAATGTCGCGTACGGTCCCCGTATCAACGGTATTCGGGAAAAACAGCGCCTTGATGGAATTGTCGAGCAAAGTCTTCAAAGGGCGGCATTGTGGGATGAAGTCAAAGATGATCTGAAGAAAAGCGGACTTGCGCTTTCCGGCGGACAGCAGCAACGTCTCTGTATTGCGCGCGCTCTTGCCGTCGATCCAGAAGTATTGTTAATGGACGAACCGGCAAGCGCTCTCGATCCCGTTGCTACAGCGAAAATTGAAGAACTGATCTATGAGCTGAAAACGAATTATACAATTGTTATCGTTACGCATAATATGCAGCAGGCCGCCCGGGTAAGCGATTTCACTGCCTTTTTCTATCTTGGTGAGCTGATTGAACATGACGAAACAAAGCGTATCTTTACTACACCCAAAGAAAAACAAACGGAAGATTATATTACAGGAAGATTCGGTTAACAATTGAACCTGCCGGTTCCACAAGGAAGAAAGATTGAACATTATGCCTCGACATTTTGAAAACGAACTTGAAAGTCTGAAAACCACTCTCATAAAAATGGGTAGTGTGGCGGAGGAGGCGATACGCTCCTCGATTAAGGCGCTGCTGGATGATGATGCGGTAATGGCTCAGAAAGTTATTCAGGGAGACGAGCGGATAAATTCCCTGGAGATTGAAATCGATAACGCTATTATCGACCTGCTTGCGCTTCAGCAGCCTGTTGCGGTCGATCTCCGATTGATTCTTGCTGCGCAAAAGATCAATAATGACCTGGAGCGGATAGGCGACCATGCGGTGAACATCGCGCAATCCGCGCTTGCTCTTTCAAACAGCAGTATGAAGGAGCCATTACTTGATTTGCCAAAAATGTCTGAGATAGTTCAGCAAATGTTACGAGACGCGTTGGACGGATTTATTCATAAGGATGTGGCGCTTGGCAATAAAGTCCTTGCACAGGATGATCTTATCGATGATATGAATAAGAAAACCACACAGGAGGTGGTCCGTTTAATGAAAGGTGATCCGAAAAGTATTGAAGGAGGGTTAGATCTTATCCGTGTCAGCAGAAACCTTGAGCGTGTTGCCGATCTCGCAACAAACATTGCTGAGGAAGTAATATTTATCGCCCAGGCACGCGTGGTAAAGCATCACGCAGGTGAGCACAACGCACAATAGTCTACTGTTGTGCCTTGTTGAGGATAAACTTCATTGTACTGCCCTTTCCCAGCTCACTTTCAATCCATATTTTTCCGCCGTGCGATTCCACGATTTCACGGCAGATCCATAGCCCGAGCCCTGCCCCTTTGATATCCTTCGCTTCCGTTGTATCGACGCGCGAGAACTTTTGAAATAATTTTTCAACCTTTTCCTGCGGGATGCCGATACCCTGGTCGGAAACGGAGATCATAATCTGGTCGGCGGATTTGTTATCGACTTTAATTGTCACTTTTCCGCCTTTGGGTGAATATTTCACCGCATTGCTCACAAGATTTTGCAGCACCTGACGCAGTTTTGCCTGATCGCCTTTAATGAACATGGCATCGGGATCAACAGTGTATTCAAACTGGTGACGGCTGGAGAATCGTACCATAGAGACGGCATCCTGTATCAAGCGCTCGATGTTGACAATTTTGAAATAATATGTCAGTTGTCCGGATTCCATTTTAGTAATGGACAATGTATCTTCCGCAAGCTGATTTAGCCTCACCGCCTGGTCTACAATTAATTGCATATACTCTTTGCCGCGAGGGACATTCTCAAGAGCTTCATTTTTCAGTAATGAACGTGCCGCAAGCATGATACTTGAAAGAGGGGAGCGGAAATCGTGCGATACAATACCGAGGAACTCTGACTTCATCTTGTCAAGTTCCGTCATCTTCATGTATGCTGTCCGTATTTCATCGTAGAGCCGGGCATTCTTAATCGCGATGCCGAGCTGGTCGCAGAGCGTTTCTAGAACGACTGCATCCGTGTCGTCAAACGCGTGAAGTTTTGTATCTTCGACATTCAATACACCGACTACCTCATCTTCAATCTTAATGGGAAGCGCAAGCTCCGATTTTGTATTATGATATTCATACGCAAGGTAGCGGGGGTCCTGTGAAACATCATTGCTCAGGACTTTTTCACTATGCTTCACAACCCAACCCACAAACCCATCACCCACTTTTTGTCTGTAGCCGTGCGGCAGGAAATCTACAAAATTTCCTGAATGTGCTTCAAGTGAAAGCTCTGATTTATCGTCCGAAAGTAGAAATACCGTGACGTCAAAATAATTAAATGTTTTCTGAATAGTTATTGCAGCAGTTGATAACAGTTCTTCCAGATTAAGAGTTCCGGCCATTTGATTTGAAACTTTATTGATAAGTTCAATCTGGGCGATTCTCTTCCGCGCATCGCCAAAGATGGAGCTATTTTTCAACGCAGTGCCGATCTGATGTGCAAACAACTGCGCTACAAGCATATCTTCTTCGGTGTACAAACTCTGTTTTGTTGAACCAAAAACCATTGCGCCCACAACCTCTTGTCCCGTTTTTATCGGAACGATGAGCAACGAGGAAATGCCAAACTCCTGGAACTTCCCTTCAATAAGGTGGCTGAATGATGGCCCTGATTGTGTCTCTTCGATGATCGCGGCCTGATTTTTAATGACCCAACCAATCATTCCCTCGTCAATGCTGAAATGCTTGTAGTTCAAATCAGTGGCATCTGCAACAGAAGAAAGAGTGGTGGTTACGTAATGTGTGGACATCTTGTTTGCGATACCGATCATACAGATATCATTATGAATCAGCTTTTTCACTTCCATGCGTACGACATTGAGTATCTCATCGCGGTCTTTTGCCTGTTCGATTAACAAGGATATGTCAAACAGTGTTGATAATCTAAGGTGCAAGCCCGAACCTTGGGCAATCCGCCCCTGGATAGCGGTTTTAATACTATCTTGCTGTGAGGTTTCTTTTGATGGACCATGAGATTTCATGAGTTTGAGTTCCTAGTCGTTAATAGTCTTGTTTATTGACGAACAACTTCACCTATTAAAAAAGGGTGATCCCCCTTTTTTCTCAGTGTCTGCATAATAGCGTTTGCCGAACGTTTGGCGGAGATGATGACTAATCCAACGCCAAGATTAAATGTACGGCGCATATCCTGTTCCGGAACTGAGCCGACTTTCTGAATAAGCTGAAAGATGGGTGGACGCTCCCAGCTTTTCCAGTTGACCTTGAGCGTAAGCCCTTTTGGTACCACTCTGGAAGTGTTTCCGATAATTCCTCCTCCGGTAATATGCGCAAACGCATGAACGCCTGATGAAGAGGATACCGCTTTAATGGCGCCGAGATATGAGCGGTGCACGGCGAGGAGGCTGTCACAAAGACGGGCACCGAGCTCGTTGATAAAGTCGTCATGTTCATGCTTTTCAAAAAGAACTGTGCGGGCAAGGGAGTACCCGTTTGTATGAAGTCCTGTGGATGGCAACGCGATTAATACGTCTCCGGCTTTCACTTTTTTTCCATCGATAATTTTCTTTTTATCGACAACGCCGACAATCATCCCTGCAATGTCATATTCATTATCACGGTAGAACCCGGGCATTTCCGCTGTTTCCCCGCCAACTAATGAGCACTTGTTTTCGCGGCATGCTTTTACCATTCCTCCGACTACCTCTTCAGCAACTTTAGGAAGTAACTTCCCTGTCGCGAAATAGTCTAAAAAATAAAGAGGCGTTGCACCGCAAACTGCAATATCATTTACACAATGATTTACTAAGTCCTGTCCGATTGTATCATGCTTTTCTGCCAGAAATGCAACTTTCAATTTTGTTCCGACGCCATCCACGCTGGAGACGAGGACGGGTTGCCGGATACCTTTAAAGGATGCATTGTAGAATGAACCGAATGCTCCAATATCAGCCAGAACCGACTTTGAAAATGTGGAGCGCACTTTGTCCTTGATACTGCCGACAAAGGCATCACCGCGATCTATGCTTACTCCCGATTTTTCGTACGTTTTAGACAACTCAATACCCTGATTTTGAAATTTTTAGCGGAGAAATATAGAAATTATTTTTCTTAAAAAAAAAGCACAATCGCAGAAATTTTTCCTTGCGAAAATGCCCATTTGTAGGTATATTTTCAAACATTTTATTAAAAATGATGAAATCGGTCAGGTTTTTAGATAGCGGAGAGGTACTACAAGTGGGCAAAATTGTCTGCATTGGGCGGAATTATACCGAACATGCCAAAGAGATGATGGCTGACATACCTCAAATTCCTGTGATTTTCCTCAAGCCTGCTACTGCAATTATCGCAAACGGGATGGATATTATGATACCGCCATTCTCGAAAGAGATGCACCATGAAGTCGAACTTGTGGCGGTGATAGGGCGTTCGGGGAAAAATATTCCCGAATCGCATGGACTGGAATATGTGAAAGGATATAGTATCGGACTTGATATGACGTTGCGTGATGTTCAGAGTGAAGCAAAGAAAAAAGGCCTGCCATGGAGTGTGGCCAAAGGCTTTGATACTTCCGCGCCGGTATCTGATGTTGTTTCCGCGTCGAAGATCGGAAATCCGCAAGGCCTTACTATTTCCTGTACCGTGAACAACACAGTGCGGCAACGAACTTCCACAAGTAACATGATTTTTCCGGTTGGTAAACTCATAGAGTACATTTCAACTGTTTTTACGATTGAACCGGGCGATCTTGTTTATACAGGAACACCCGAAGGAGTCGGACAAGTGGTGGCCGGCGATCGTATCGAAGCATTCCTTGAAGGATTTGTTACCACTTCTCATCAGGTGGTACATGCTTAAAAAGGCTCATCTCCATATTGCATTCTTTTTTGTACTGAGTACAGGACTGATTATTCTCTTTCCGTCAACAATGGCGTTGTCAGAAAACGGGACTACGGTGAATTCGGGAAAAAATGTCAATGAACCCGGCATTGACTATTCAACTGCATTTGACAGCATTAGAACGGATCTTCATGATTATATCTGGCCTACCAATGCAAGTAATCGTGTGACATCTTCTTTCGCGGAATTTCGGTCAACCCATTTCCATGGCGGCATCGATATCAGTACAAACGGTAGAACAGGGTATGATGTATTCGCTGTAAGAGACGGCTATATCTATCGTATCAGCATTTCTCCGAATGGTTATGGAAAAATGTTGTATGTCAAACACAGCGATGGATACGTCAGTACATACGCTCACTTAAAAGGATTTAATTCTCTCATCAACAGTATAGCGCGGGAAGAGCAATATCGTGCAGGTTCGTTTGCTATTGATGTTGAATTACCAAACGACCGGATACCTGTAAAAAAGGGAGAAGTGATAGCGTATACCGGCGATACCGGATTTGGCCCGCCGCACCTTCATTTCGAAATCCGGGATGAAAATCTGAACCCGGTGAATCCGATGCTTTGTAAAAATTATTTTCTTGATGATGGGATATCTCCGAAAATCCGCCGGATGCTGATTGAGCCGCTCGATGCCTCCTCGATGATTGATAATTCCCATCAATCCAAAATATTTTCACGGTTTTCCGGGAAACAGCAGTCCTACCGGTTGCCGCAGAAACTCCGTTTGCACGGGAAAATCGGGATTGGCCTTGAAGCGCAGGACCGCAATGACGGAACATGGAGCAAGGCGGGTATTTACCGGATGGAACTGTATGTCGATGATCAGGAAATCTACTCGATGCAGTTGGATCGTATCCCGGCAATCGATTCGAAAATGATTTTATTACATTACGATTTGCCGATGATTCGGGGTGGCCGCGGGAAATTCCAGAAACTGTATATCGATGAAGGAAATTATCTTCCTATCTATCAGAAACGTAAAGAAGGTTCAGGTATTATTAATACCGAACAACTGACGGAAGGTGAACACGACCTGCGCATAGTGTGCATGGATATCAAAGGAAACAAATCCGAGCTGGCAGGAACATTTATTGTCAATCATCGTCCCGAAATTGAAATTAGCCGGATTGATGATGAAGAAATTGTGCTTGCCGGTGATGCGTTGCAGAATATTTCCAGGTGTATTGTCTATGGAAAGAAGAATAATTCGGGCATATGGTCGGAACGAACCTTTGAGCAGGGGAAATTTGAAGTTGACGGGAACGGTATTGAATTACCGTTTGATACGCGAAAGTTTGATGTCGTCAAGGTGGTTACTGAATCTCGATCCGGCGCACGCTCAGCTCCCGCAATTCATTTTATGAGAAAACCTTCAGGACCTGCCCAACGCGTCACTGTTGCCAAAGAGCTGGTCGGGAATACAGTGCGGCTGACAGTCACTTCACCGGGAATCTTTACCGGTGCCCCCATACTTCTTGTTCATGAGGGGAAAAATGTTCTGAACGTTGATTTGGAAGCCGTTGACTTATCGAAATATGTGGGGGTCTATGAGCCTTCGGATGCAGTTGTTGGCGATCGGGAAATTGTGGTCGAGGCGGAAGTCAATACGAAACCTGTTACCGCGTCTGAAGCATTGGAATTATACCCGCTTCCTTCCCACCGCGGGGGATCTTTTGAAACTGATAAAGGCGGGCTTTCTATTGCGTATGATTCAGCATCAGTGTTTTCCCCACTGCCAATGACAATTCAGCTTGAACAAACACGGGGGTCGGCGCTGGTCTATTCGCTCGAACCTCAGGACGTTCTTCTCAATCGCGGGATTACAGTATCTGTTCCTCTGCAGTCATATCAAAACGAAACGAACGCGGCATTGTACTACAGGTCAAATGGCGGATGGATATTCCAAACCTCAATTCCTGACTCCACTCGCATGTCATTTTCAACCCGGATAGCACGGACGCTGGGAGATTTTGCTATATTCAGGGACAATGAAAAGCCGACAATCGGCCGCCTGAGAGTGCTTCCCCGTAACGGAAAGCCATATATTTCATTCCGTTATTATGACAACCTTTCCGGTGTTGACGCAGACGAAATAAAACTGTACATTGATGGCGGACTTGTTATCCCCGAGATTGACAGTGAACGCCGCAAGGTCTGGTTTGAGGCTGATGAGCGGCTTTCACGGGGCAAACATAGTGTTCTTGTTGTAATCAGCGACAGGATGGGTAATACTCTCGAATCAACCCGGAATTTTACCGTTCGGTAATCTGCGGTTGTTGTATCTCAATTCTCTTTTTAACTTTTACATCTGAGTAGTAGATAATGTCTGAACTTCCCAAGGCGTATAGTCCCAGGGACGCCGAAGAACGGTGGTATCCTTTTTGGGAGCGTGAAGGATTTTTTCACGCTAAGGTAAACTCTCAAAAATCCCCTTATACAGTCGTTATTCCTCCGCCGAACATCACCGGCATTCTTCACATGGGGCACGCGCTGAATAATACCATTCAGGATGTGTTTGTCCGCTGGAAACGGATGCAGGGATTCGAAACTCTCTGGATGCCCGGAACGGATCATGCCGGCATCGCAACGCAAAATGTTGTCGAGAAAACCCTGATGAAAGAGGGAAAATCCCGTCATGATCTCGGCAGGGAGGAATTTCTTAAACGCGTCTGGAGCTGGAAAGAGCAGTACGGAAGCACCATTATTCAACAGCTCAAAACCCTCGGCGTTTCCTGTGACTGGGAACGTGAACGTTTTACTATGGACGAGGGTCTATCGGAAGCCGTTCAGGAAATTTTTATTCGACTCTACAACAAGGGATTGATATACAGAGGAAAGTATATCGTCAATTGGTGTCCTAAAGATCACACTGCAATCAGCGATGATGAGGTAAACCCTACTGAGCAACAGGACAAGCTGTATTATATAAAATATCCCATCAAAGATTCGAAAGAATTTGCTGTTGTTGCAACAACCCGCCCCGAAACGATTCTCGGAGATACCGGTGTCGCGGTAAACCCGAAAGATGAACGGTACAAACATCTTGTCGGAAAGATGGTATTATTGCCGATCGTCAACAGGGAGATTCCCATTATCACTGATGACGTTATCGATCCCGCGTTCGGAACCGGGATGGTAAAAGTCACTCCTGCTCATGATCCCAACGATTACTGGATTGGGGAACGGCATAACGCAGGAGTTGGCGTTCGCCATCATATGAAACCCATCGTCATTCTGGATATTTCGGCAAAGATGAATGAGAACGTTCCCGAAAAATATCAGGGAATGGACCGGTACGATGCACGGAAAGTAATTTTGAAAGATATCGAAGATCTCGGATTGCTGGTGAAAACCGAACCATTGGTCCATAATGTCGGACGATGCTATCGTTGCGACACGGTTATCGAGCCATATCTTTCCGATCAATGGTTTGTTAAGATGAAACCGCTCGCCGAGCAAGCACTAAAAGCGGTGATCGACGGTCATATTCATTTCTACCCTGAACGCTGGGTCAAAACCTACGAACATTGGATGACCAACATCCGTGACTGGTGTATCTCGCGCCAGTTATGGTGGGGGCATCGTATTCCAGTCTGGTATTGTGTTGGTGATGGAAACTGCACGCTTGAATGCAAACAACCTGTTGTTTCTAAAACACGGCCTGAAAAATGCCAACATTGTGGTTCCAAGAATCTTCGCCAGGATGAAGATGTCCTCGATACGTGGTTCTCATCGTGGCTCTGGCCGTTTTCCACATTCGGCTGGCCAAAAGATAATCCTGATTTACGGTACTTCTATCCGACAAACACTCTTGTCACCGGCCCTGACATAATATTTTTCTGGGTTGCGCGGATGATTATGGCAGGCCTTGAAGTCATGGGAGAAATTCCTCTTGCGGATGGAAGTAAACGCAAAAAGATGGAAGATTTGGTTCCGTTCAGAGATGTTTATTTCACGAGCATAATTCGTGATGACAAGGGAAGAAAGATGTCGAAATCCCTCGGCAATTCTCCTGACCCGCTTGATGTCATCAAAGAATATGGTGCCGATGCGCTTCGCTTTACCATTATTTATCTTGCCCCGCTTGGGCAAGACGTTCTCTATTCCAATGAGAAGTGCGAGATTGGAAGAAACTTTGCCAACAAAGTGTGGAATGCCGGACGGTTTCTGCTCCTGAACAAAGAACAACTCGGCTCCTATTCCATCGACAAATCTAAATTTGATAAGCATCTTGACCTTGCTGACAAATGGATATTGTCGCGTCTTCATTCGACGATCGCCGAACTGAACCAGTCACTCGATCGCTTTGAGATAAATCAGGCAACAAAAATTTTGTACGCTTTTGTCTGGAATGATTTCTGTGACTGGTATATCGAAATGGTCAAAGGGAGATTGTACGGTGACGAGCCGGCGGACGTCAAGCAAATTGTCTGTGCCCGGGCCCTCGATGTATTTGATAACGCTCTCAAGATGCTTCATCCGTTTATGCCCTTTGTCTCAGAAGAATTATGGCAGCACCTTGCTGAGCGCGGGAAGCATGAATCTATTATGATTGCGCCGTTTCCCGTTGCTGAGAGTAAGTGGATTGATAAAGACACAGAAAACGAAATGTCGTTTGTTCAGAATGCGATTAACAGCATCCGAAACATACGCGGCGAACTTTCCGTTCCTCCTTCAAAAACAATCGAGCTTATCATTCATTTCCCGGATAAACGGAAAGAAGAAATCATAGGCAAATATCAAACGTATTTTCAACGGCTGGCGAGGGTGACTGACATTTCAAAACTTGAAGGAAGCGCAAAGCCTGCCCAATCGGCAAGCGCCGTGCTCGATGGCGGTGAATTGTTTATTCCGCTCGGCGGTGTCATTGATCTGAATGCCGAACGGGAACGTATATCCAAAGAAGCAACGCGTGTCCAGGGCATGCTCGACACCATCATGAAGAAACTTTCGAACGAAGCATTTGTCAGCAAGGCACCCGTTGATGTTGTCGAGAAAGAACGCGAAAAGATGGAACATTTCAGGGCAAACCTTGACAAACTCCGAAAAAATCTGGAGCGGTTGTAAGAGCCGTGTTTATAATCCCCGGACCGGCTTTTCCGCCGCTGTAGTGTGGTTATTCATCATGATATTAGTGTATACAGGATGCACACGCGATGAAAACGGGCCCGTGGTCGATCAGTATCCTGTGATTGTCACTTTTTCTGCTGATTCTGTAAATGTTGCTGCCGGCCATTTAGTAAATTTCCAGATGGTTGCCTTTGATGATATCGGTCTTGATTCCGCTATCCTCAATTACGGTGATAATAACCGGTTCCTTATTAATGTGCGGGGCAGGGACAGGCTTTCTGCCGCCGCCGCAAGAACATACGACAGTGCCGGAGTTTTTGATGCAAGCTTAACAGTGTATGACACACGGCAACAGGCGGCCCGTCGCCCGTTAACAATAACGGTGCATAATTAAGGTGTGTTTTTTTTGAAATTTTTTTTCAGACAGAACTCGCAAAGCAGAATAACAAATCACATCATCTTAATTCATTTTAAATCGCCGGCGATACGTTGATGTCGTAGCTGCCGGAAACTATATAACAATGTAACGCGAAAGGAGATTTATGATGTCCAGAATTAATATGGTCGCAGTGCTGGTTTGCCTTGCAATGCTTCTGTCTTCTTCCTCGTTGTTTTCGCAAAAGAAAACAATGAAGGGTAAATCGTCACTTATTGAGCGGGGTAAATATCTTACAACCATCGGCAGCTGTGAGGATTGCCACTCACCGAAAGTGTTTACCCCGATGGGACCTATGCCTGATACGAGCAAACCATTTTCGGGTCATCCCGCAGGCACAAAAATGCCTGAGGTTCCTAAAGGCGTTGTCGGTCCCGATCAATGGGGAGCACTAGGATCAAATGATTTTACAGCATGGGCAGGCCCATGGGGAATTTCCTTTGCTGCTAATCTTACACCGGATATGGAAACCGGTATCGGCAGTTGGACAGAAGAGATGTTTGTCAAAGCGCTTCGTACCGGAAAACATATGGGCGAAGGAAGAGATATCCTTCCTCCGATGCCCTGGCCGATGATCGGACAGATGACCGATGAAGACCTGAAAGCAGTGTTTGCCTATTTACATTCGTTGAAACCAATTTCCAACGCGGTTCCCGATCCGATTTCTCCGACCGGGGAAACAATCCCGACACCTCACAAAAAGTAAGAAAGATATTGACGGGCCGGTTATCATAACGCCGGCCCGTTGATTCTGAACTATGAAAGTACATTCTTTTTTCCCGAAAACGGCTATCCATCTTTTAGTGATGTTATGTTTCTCTCTGATGTCTGCGCAGGCACAGTACAAGGAAAAAGAAGTCGTTAACGGCGGGACAATCCGGGGCACTGTTAAATTTCAAGGCGACAAATCCCTCGTTGAATCAATGCAGATTACGAAAGACCATGCAACCTGCGGTAAAGTAAAGCAATCTTCCAGGCTGTTGTTAGGCAAAAACAATCTCCTCACAAACGCGATTATCTCATTAGAGGGAATTACTGAAGGAAAAAAAATATCGCGTGGAGGAAAGCAGACCCTGAATCAGAAAGGGTGTGAGTATCTTCCGCACGTCATGGTTCTGCCTATTGGCTCTGAGCTGGAGATTATGAATAGTGATCCTATTCTTCATAACGTGCACACATATGAAATGTACCCCAGTGTAAAATCCGTGTTTAACATAGCACAACCCGTCAAAGGACAGCGCACGCTGATCCGCCAGGAAAAATTAAATAAGCCGGGCTTTCTTACCGCAACATGCGACGCAGGACATCCGTGGATGAGTGCGACGATTCTCGTTGCAGATCATCCGTATTACACTTTAACCGATAAACAGGGTGCATTTACGTTGACCGATGTCCCTCCGGGAACATATACGCTTCGTCTCTGGCACGAGGGGATCACTATCGTTGGTAAAGAAGTGGAAAAAGAGAAAGTCAAAAAGTATATTTTTGAAGAACCATACATCATTACTCAGGAGGTAACTGTTCCCGAAAAAGGTTCAGTGGATGTCAATTTTACATTAACGCTCCGGTAATGATCATTTTATAATGAAAGTCAGGGAACCTCTATGATGAAGCGCATCGCTTGGTTTACCATTGCAGTATGTTGCTGTGTGGTAATATCGTTCACACAATCCAAAGAACTGTCGCTCGCTGAAAAGATTGCCCGGTTTGCTCCTACGATAATGACTGCTGATGTATCAAAACTACCTGAGGGAGATCGCAAGGCGTTGGATAAACTCATTGAAGCCGCAAAGTTCATGGATCAAATGTATCTGCGCCAGGTCTGGAGTGGCAATGTTTCTTTGAAAAACCGTTTGACAGCAGACGCATCCCCCGAAGGCAAGGAACGGCTCCATTATTTTTCAATTAACCTTACCCCCTGGCCGAAAATAGATGAGGAAAAGACCTATCTCCCCGGAGTTCCTGAACATAAATTTCCCGGTGCGAATTACTATCCCGAAGATATGTCAAAGAATGAGTTTGAGCAATGGGTTGAAAAACTTCCGTCCGATGAACGGAAGAAAGCTACCGGTTTTTTCCATGTAATCCGGCGTGATGAAAAGAAAAACCTTATTATTGTTCCGTATTCCCAGGAGTACAAAGAGTTTCTCGTCCCGGCTGCGAAATTATTAAAAGAAGCGGCAGAGTTGACTACAAACAAATCGCTTCAATCATTCCTCGAAAAACGTGCCGAAGCGTTTCTCTCCGATAATTATTACCACAGCGATGTCGCATGGATGGACCTTGACAGCCCGATAGATGTTACCATCGGCCCGTACGAAGTGTATCTTGATGAACTGTTTAATTACAAAGCGGCATTCGAAGCGTACATCACGTTGCGCGATGATGAGGAGACTGCAAAGCTTGAAAAGTTCTCATCGTATCTGCAGGAAATAGAAAATAATCTTCCCATCGATCCGAAATACCGGAATCCAAAGCTCGGGTCCATGTCACCCATTCGCGTTGTCGACGAAGTCTATGTCGGCGGTGAAGCGCGGGCAGGGGTTCAGACAGCGGCGTTTAATCTTCCCAATGACGAGCAGGTGACTAACGAAAAGGGGAGCAAGCGGGTCATGCTGAAAAATGTCCAGGAAGCAAAGTTCAATAAAGTCCTGGTTCCAATTACCGCTAAAGTTATTTCTCCGGAACAGCAATCACTGGTTTCATTTGAACCGTTTTTCACGCATATCCTCGTGCATGAACTTCTCCACGGCCTCGGGCCGAATATTATCACTATCGATGGGGAGGAAACAACTGTGCGAAAAAAAATGCAAGCGCTCAGTTCTGCGATGGAAGAAGCCAAGGCGGACATTTCGGGGCTTTTTGCTCTGCAATACCTGATTGACAAAGGTGTTGTTGATAAATCGATGGAGCAGCAGATGTATGTAACATTTCTTGCCGGTATCTTTCGTTCGGTTCGGTTCGGCATTACGGAATCCCATGGCAAAGGAATGGCGCTTCAGTTCAACTATCTCTGGGACAACAAGGCTATTGCGTACGATAATGCAAGCGGAACTTTCAGCGCGGATATTGAACATATGAAAACGGCTGTGAAGGCACTGACAGGTGAACTGCTCACCATTCAGGCGACAGGAGATTTTACCAAAGCAAAAGAAATGTTTGACCGACTGGCAAACGTCCGGCCTGAAATGCAAAAGGTCCTTGATGGTTTATCGGGAATTCCGGTTGATATCGATCCCCAATTCCCTCTCGCAGGAAATTGAGGTTTTGCATCGAGGAGTAGCCCCATACCTTCCCTGTCCGCCGAAGCAGACCGTCGGCGGAAGGATGGGGTTAAGAGATTAAACATATTGTCCGGCGGCAAAGCCGGAAGCCCATGCCCATTGGAAATTATAACCTCCCAAATGGCCGGTTACATCCACCACTTCTCCGATAAAGTAGAGTCCCGGCACCTTTACGGATTCCATTGTCTTTGAAGACAACTCGTTTGTATTGATTCCTCCGCGCGTTACCTCTGCTTTGCCGAATCCTTCCGTGGTATCCGGCACGACATTCCATGTGTGAAGGTTCTTTTCCAGCGATTGAATATCGGATTTTGAAAAATGAGGGAGAGATTTTTTCGGAGCGTACCGTTCGCACCATAGCTGTATGAATCGCCTTGGAAAGAATTGACCAAGCGCAGTGTTAAGGTCGTTATGTGATTGAATACTTTCAGCGATAAGGACAGAAACATCGATACCGGGGAGCAGGTCGATGGAAATGATATCGCCGGGATTCCAATAAGATGAAATCTGGAGGATCGCAGGCCCGCTTAGTCCGCGATGCGTAAAGAGAATGTTTTCTGTAAACTCCGCGTTATTGCAAGTAACACGGCAGGGGAGCGATACGCCGCTCAATTGCCCAAACACTTCCTTTTCGTTTTGATTAAAGATCAATGGAACGAGACCCGGTTTTGTTGTTGTGCGGGATATTGCGAACTGCCGGGCGATTCTGTAGCCAAAATCGGTTGCGCCCAACGACGGAATGGAAAGCCCGCCCGTGGCAACGACAAGCGACGTTGATCTGATCTCTCCCTGACTTGTTTTGAGCAGAAACTCATTTTCTTTTTGAACAGATGCAATATCAATTGATGTACGGATTTCCGCGTGAGCATTGCAGCACTCTTCTTTCAGCATTGTAAGTATTTCCCGGGAACTCGTATCGCAGAATAACTGGCCGTCTTTTTTCTCATGATAAGCAATGCCGTGCTTTTCCACCAGAGAGATAAAGTGTGACGGAGTAAATCTTGCCAGTGCCGATTTACAGAAATGAGGGTTATCGGAAAGATACTTGTTATGATTGGTGATGATATTAGTAAAATTACACCGCCCACCGCCGGAAATTCTGATTTTCTCGCCGATGTTTTGGTTTCGTTCAAGCACAAGTACGTTCCTGCCGCGTTTACCCGCTTCGATGGCGCACATCAATCCTGCCGCGCCTGCGCCGAGAATAATCACGTCATAATAGCTTTTTTTTCCAATCACGAGTTAAATATAATTAAAAAAGGTTAGTTTGCCACTGTCTCAAATATTTTGTAAGTTTTTAGCAATTGATGATACAAGATAAGGGAAAATACTATGCAGATTGAAAGCTATGAATATAGTGACATAGAGGAAGGCAGTTGGAAATTCTCTAAGGTCGAGTTTAGCAAGATTAGTTTACTCGTTGGAGACTCTGGTACAGGGAAAACTCGATTTTTAAATACAATTTTTAGCCTTGGTAGCTCGGCTGTAGCAAAGGAATTCACTAAAACAGGAAAGTGGGATATTACTGTTCAACAGGGTGGGATTCGTTATAGGTGGATTGTAGAAGCGATATCAAGTAAGGGAAAAACCGTTAGGATAGCGAAAGAAACCCTTTCTATAATTGAGAAAGATGGCAAAGAACAAGTAATTATTTCACGCGACGAGGATAAGTTCAATTTCCAAGGATCGGCTTTACCAAAATTATCGCAAAAGGTTTCAAGTATTTCGCTATTACAAGAAGAAAAAATTATTCGACCTGTCTTTAACGGTTTTGGGTCGATTTTGAGAAGAAATTTTTGGGAAAATGAATTAAAAATTAGCTCCGAATATCAGGCTATGACTCCAGCAATGGTAAATCGTTTTTCAAAGGATCCGAGTCTGGTAAATTTATTTCACGCTATTGATATTAATATGAATATTAAACTTTATTTACTTCATGAGTTTTATCGTAGTATTTATGATAAGATTATTGAACATTATAAGGCAATTTTTCCTTTTGTTACAGATATAAGAATGATAAATCTATCCTCACTTCCACAGTATGAGGCAGTACCTGGTGAAATTCCTGTGCTGGCCTTTAAAGAAAAAAGCTTGGATAGGTGGATTGATTTTGGTGAAATGTCATCAGGCATGCTTAAGGTGCTTATTATTTTGACGGATAGCTTTATCCTTCCCGATGGCGGCATATATCTTGTGGATGAATATGAAAATTCATTAGGCATGGGAGCGATTGATTTTTTCCCGGCATTTTTGCTTTCATTCGAAAATAATAATCAATTTATAATGACAAGTCATCATCCGTATATAATTAATAAGATTCCGGTCGAAAATTGGTTCATCTTTCATCGAAAAGGGTCAAATGTTTCGATACAATATGGTGAGAAATTAAAGGAACGATATGGCAAATCTAAACAACAATCATTTATACAACTAATAAATGATCCTATGTTTAGTGATGGCGTGGAATGAATATCTATGTCGTTGTCGAAGGACTAACTACTGAAAAACAAGTTTATCAGAGTTGGATTCCGTACGTAAACCCTGAGCTAAAAGTTATTAACCATGTTTCCGAGTTTAGTGTTAACAAATTTTTGGTTGTTGCAGGGGGTGGGTACCCAAACTATAATCAAATTATCAAAAATGCTATTGAAGATATTAATACACTTCAAAATATTGATCGATTAGTGATTGCTGTTGATTCAGAGGAGATGACCTATGAAGAAAAGTATCACGAAATATTCAATCTAGTTTCTAATGAGCCATGTCAAGCTCAAATCAGAATAATTATTCAACATTTTTGTTTTGAAGCATGGGCATTGGGTAATAGAAAAATCATGGGCAGGAATGTTCAGGATCGTAAGCTGTTAGGATATAAAAGATTTTATGATGTGCTGAGTAGAGACCCTGAGTTATTGCCCTCATATCCACTCGAAGAGCTTACTCGCGCTAGGTTCGCTGTGAAATATTTGAACTTGGCTTTCCACGAGAAATATCATCAGCTTGCATATTCAAAAAGTCGTCCCAAAGCGTTATTAAATGAGAATTATTTTTTACAACTAAAGAGAAGATTGATTGAAACTCAGCATATAAAAAGTTTCAACGCATTTTTGGACGCATTTACATAATCGTCGTTTACTTCTTAGGTTTGTGGGTTGATTAAGAATCTCTAAATACCCAAATAAAAAGTAATAATCTTCTCCGCGCGGTGGTAGTTTTTCCCTTATTCATGGAGTGACGGAATACGTCACCAACACGCGCGGAGAGATTGTGCCCCGATTTACTTCATCAACATCATTTTCTTAACCTGCTGGAATTCGCCGTCGTTGACCACTAAGCGATAGTAGTACACGCCTGTTGCCAAACGCTGCGCGTCAAATTCCAACTCATTATCGCCTTCCGACATCTCTTCACGGTCAACCAATGTCGCCACTTCCTGGCCCAGCATGTTGTACACCTTCAGGGTGACAAACGCGTCCGCAGGCAGTGTGAACTGAATGGTTGTCGTCGGGTTGAACGGATTCGGATAGTTCTGGTTCAATTTGAATGTTGACGGTACATCATAGAGTTCGTTATAGGTAAAGAACTGCACAGGTTCGTTGGCCGGGCCTGTTGCAGAGAGGTAATCGACCAGCGCTAAGGCTTTCACGCCTGTCGCGACTGTTCCGCCCGCAGGTTTCGGGCCTGTCGGTGCGCCGAAGCCGAGTGTATCAAATACACCGTTGAACTCCCGGTTCAAGCGACGGAGCAATAACTCGAGATCAGTCCTGGTATAGGTTCCTTTTAATCCTGCGTTATCGCATGAAAGAACCTGGTCGGCCTTATCGGAAATCTGCTGAATGGTCTGGCCGTTGTACGGGTTGGTCGGATCGTTCGGATCATTGAACACTAATCCGCCGAAACCTGTCTGCGTCTTACCCTTTGCGCTTGCCGCGATGTTGACTTTCAGAGCCAGCATTTCAGCGTACAGACGGTTACCGTAGTTCAGATCACCTTTGACGCGTACGAACTTATCAGGTGAGTTTGCTTTCTGAATCTTGGTCACCGGTTTCCCGCCAAGGGTATCCAAGCAGAACGGGTTTCCGATGTTGAGGATAGCACCGGTCTTCCCTTTTTTATAAAGACCTTTCAATACATCTTTCCATTTCGGGTGGATAACTTTCTTTACCGCGTCACTTCCGGCCTGTAAACCATTGACCGGATCAAATGCCGCCTGGGCATAAAGTTCTTCACCGATGTTGTTGATGTTGGGGCGGATGAGTCTCAGGAAGTCTGTGCCGGAATTCGGCAAGAGAGCCGCGCCGGTCGCGCCAACCTGTGCACCAGCATTCTTGTAGTACCATTTTTTTGCGTTCAACTGTTTGCCTTTATTGCCGCGAACACAAATTGTTGTCGAGTTGGCATCAGCTACCACGGCGCCACTGTACGTAATTTTAGCAGGCTTTACAGGATCTACGGCTGATTGTAGATTGAACACGCCCATGGAGAGTGTTTGAATAATAACCTGGCTCCATTCGACATAAAGAGCATCTGCATTACCGCCGCTGGAGTTCAGGAATGTAAAGCAGCCTTCACTACTGGTGGCTTTGCGTTTCTCTGCCTTGCCGATCTTGCCTTTACCGTCTTTGGCAAGTGCAATGGAATCCCTGTCAAAGGTACGGAACTTGCGTCCGTCACCGGCAACGATGAACACTTCCGAGCCCGTCAATCCGTTAAATGAAGAGTGTGTAAAGCTCGTCTGTGTGGTCATATCAATGTCTCCGCCGATGACTGCACCACCGTTACCATCGGTCAGGAACCATCCGCCGCCGCTGACACTGCCCAATCCGGACTGCCAGCTAAGCGTAATAACTGAACCTTCCGGATCGCTCCGGCGGAAGCTCAGACGATAGATGTCTCTCTGTTGGTCAATTATTAAGTTACGAAGATCTTTACCGAGGCCCTGGCCGAAGGCATTGCCGCCGGTCGGGTCCACGGAACGAAAATCTGCTGCCTGGTTCGGTCCCGGCGGCGGTACGGGGGGAAGTTCGACTTCTCCGAGTCCTCCGTCAATCCCGAATGTGGCTGCTGTGTTTTTACCGATCGTCACGGAATCTATCCAGCCCGATCCGTCGGTAGCGTAAATCTTTACTGCGAAATTTGTTTGGCTCCAGAGTGATTGCGCTATCATAAAAGATAACGCAATCAGAAGTCCAAGAGTTTTCACCATTTTCATCTTCATGAGAACCTCATTAAAAAATTGCATAGTCAGTGAATTGTTTAAGATTTGTATTGACACAACCCGAAGCCGTCTCTCGTTGTAGGAGGCGGCTCCGGGCTATGTATCGTTATTTCATCAGCATCATTTTCCTGACGGCGTTAAAGCTGTCGCTTGACATCCTGACAAAGTATGTTCCGCTCGGTACAACATTACCCTGGCTGTTCGTACCGTTCCATTCAATGGTATGAATACCTGCAGCAGTAATGTTATTTAACAAAGTGGTAACTTTCTGACCGAGGACGTTGTATATGCTGATCTCAACAAGAGCATCTTTCGGAACATCGATTGCAATGCGCGTTGTCGGGTTGAAGGGGTTTGGATAATTTTGTCCAAGCGCGAATCGTTCTGGTACCGTCATTTCATTAACGAGTTCTATGGCAAACTCATATGCGGAGGGATCAATGACACGAACAGAACCTGCGTAACCTGAAAACTGTTCTTCATGTTTCTTGCCGTCTTTTGTCATATATGTCAGGGCATACCGTGTGCCGGAATTGCCCCCATTATTTTTCCATGAGATTGTAACCGGGAATGCCGCTGAAGTGATTGTGATTTCCTGTCCATGTGAAATCTGTTCTACCATTCTCTGGGTTGTGAATCGTGCATCAAAACTGCCTGCCGGCGGGGAAGGAGGCATTTCAAAGAGAGATAACGCTTCGGATTGCACATCCTGACCGAAATAGAGCTTCTGTGAACGGTTGTTCCGATCACGTATTGTTACCTCGTTCAATCCAGCAATAATTTCAGTGGCAGAAGTTGATTTGCCAAATACCCCGGCACTGATTGCAACTGAACCTGCAGAATTCATTTTTACCCAGAATCCCTGGCCGGGTTCGAGAGTTGTTACTGCACTGTAGCCGTTGACCGGATCATACCCAAAGTAACTGCTGGAAAGATTGCCCGACGGAGTGATCACAATTGTGCTCACATCTACGGGCTGCGCCACGGAACCGATAATATTCCATTTTGGATTTACAGGAACAGTGACATACAGAAGATCATTACCTCCGTCAATTGTTTGTTTGGAGGATCCCGAAAACTTCATCCAATATCCTTTGCCTGGTGTCGCTGAGGCCGCATTAAGATATCCGCTATTGTACTCGAATGCATTTGACGTGGCTGTCGGGATGATTGTGGTGAATGAATAATCAGGAAGATTTTCTACCGGAACGGAAATGATATTCCACCCGTCTGCTGTACTGATGTTAAACGCTCTCGAAACATTAACGGCATATTGCGGGTTATAGTTCGTCCAGTTTGCATCCCACTGTTGTTCACGGGGAAGGGAGGGGTCAAATGCACCGACATACGTTGTCGGAGTAAAGAAGGGATCGGTGAGTCTGGGATTGGTGAAGTCCGCACCGCTTGCCGCCGGTGTTCCCGTTCCCGGTCTCGGATCCGGTGCTGTCGCGTTGAACGGATCAATCAGTCCCACACTGTCCGGCTGAATGTATTTACGGTTACCATACGCCGGCGTATCATACCACGTCGTCGCGTCAAAACTTCCATCGTTATCCAGTAACCCGTTATTGGAAAGTACACGTAATCCGCCCCAGATTGAGTTTCTGATCTGTAATACATCACCTGTCGCATCAGCGGCCACATTTGCTCCATCCAGAAGCATACCGACCGGCCATCCGATAACAACACTGTTATAGGCAGAAGTCTGTGTTGAACGTCGTAAGTGCATACCGCGTCTGTATAAGGCATTAAAGGGTGCAGATGTATCAGGTTGAGGACCGACCAGAGTTGCGTTGGAGAAGAAAGGTGATGTTCTGGGAGCGTTGGTTGTACCCGTGCCGTCGTTATCTGACTCAAAACCGTTACTGCCGGAGATATCTGCAATATTGGGATCGCGCAGGGAGAAAGCGAACTGAATCTTGCCGCGGAACCCGAAATCGGTATCGAAGTCATCATCAAGGCCTTTGTAGGCGACGAGATATTTGGCATTGACAGTTCCGCCGAACCATTCGAAGGAATCGTCACCGCTGTAGCTGACCTGGACGTGTTCGATGACAGTATTTCTGCCGACACCGCCCATGGTGAGGCCGTTGATTTCGTTGTTGGGAAGGAAGGCGATACCGGGGAACTCGATACGGACATAGCGGAGGATTCCGCTATCGTCGTTATCATCGGGTCCGCCGTAGAAACTGCCGACGCCACCCTCGATGGTGGCGACACCGCCGGGAACGTTGATGGTGGCACGGCCGCAGATAATGATTCCGCCCCAATCGCCGGGTGCACGGAGGCCGATCGGCTGTTCACTTGTAAATATGATAGGAGCGGATGCGGTGCCATCTGCAATAATCTTTCCGCCGCGGTCAATGATGAGTGTTCCTTTAGTAATCTTTTCACCGTAAATGACTGTACCACGTTCAATAGTAATTGTGACTCCGGAATCAACGTACACAAATCCGCTCAGGAGATACCGCTTGTCATTGGTAAGTGTGGTATTGGATGTAATATGTCCCGAAAGAACAATAATCGGGGAAGGCACATAATATTTTTGTGGATTATATTCCGTCCAGCCTGCATCCCACTGTTGTTCACGGGGAAGAGAAGGGTCGAAAGCACCGACGTAAGTAGTAGGAGTGAAGAACGGATCGGTGAGTCTGGGATTGGTAAAGTCTGCACCGCTTGCCGCCGGTGTTCCCGTTCCCGGTCTCGGATCCGGTGCTGTCGCGTTGAACGGATCAATCAGTCCCACACTGTCCGGCTGAATGTATTTACGGTTACCATACGCCGGCGTATCATACCACGTCGTCGCGTCAAAACTTCCATCGTTATCCAGTAACCCGTTATTGGAAAGTACACGTAATCCGCCCCAGATTGAGTTTCTGATCTGTAATACATCACCTGTCGCATCAGCGGCCACATTTGCTCCATCCAGAAGCATACCGACCGGCCATCCGATAACAACACTGTTATAGGCAGAAGTCTGTGTTGAACGTCGTAAGTGCATACCGCGTCTGTATAAGGCATTAAAGGGTGCAGATGTATCAGGTTGAGGACCGACCAGAGTTGCGTTGGAGAAGAAAGGTGATGTTCTGGGAGCGTTGGTTGTACCCGTGCCGTCGTTATCTGACTCAAAACCGTTACTGCCGGAGATATCTGCAATATTGGGATCGCGCAGGGAGAAAGCGAACTGAATCTTGCCGCGGAACCCGAAATCGGTATCGAAGTCATCATCAAGGCCTTTGTAGGCGACGAGATATTTGGCATTGACAGTTCCGCCGAACCATTCGAAGGAATCGTCACCGCTGTAGCTGACCTGGACGTGTTCGATGACAGTATTTCTGCCGACACCGCCCATGGTGAGGCCGTTGATTTCGTTGTTGGGAAGGAAGGCGATACCGGGGAACTCGATACGGACATAGCGGAGGATTCCGCTATCGTCGTTATCATCGGGTCCGCCGTAGAAACTGCCGACGCCACCCTCGATGGTGGCGACACCGCCGGGAACGTTGATGGTGGCACGGCCGCAGATAATTATTCCGCCCCAATCGCCGGGTGCACGGAGGCCCGGTGCGCTTTCACTGGTGAAGATAATCGGTTGCGTTGATGTTCCGTCAGCGATGATTTTTCCGCCGCGCTGAATGATCAATGAACCCTTTGTCGCTTTTTCACCATAAATAATCGTTCCGGGCTCTATTGTAAGTGTAATACCGGAATCGACATAGACAAATCCGCTAAGAACGTATTTTGTCGTCCTGAATAATGTCAGGTTGGCCGAAATATTTCCGCTTAGTGTATCTATCGGCTGTGCCTGGGCTGTTATTGCCCATGCCAGCAGGAAAAGAACAACATATAGACAGCGTTGTTTCATGAGATATCCTTTCGTTTGAATGAGTGAAGATGAATTAAATGGCTTCGTGGAAAAAGTTCTACAGTATCTGGTGTTAAAAGAGTTGCAGGACAATGGAGTGTTGATTCGTTTGCGGTTTGCTTTTTCGGGGGAGTGTCTCTATATTCCTAATGCAAACGGTGGACAATGTCCTACAGCCTAGTACAATGTTTAACTTGTTTGCGAAATATCGGGGTGATGTTAGCGCATCACCCCATTGTATTTCTGCCTTGTTACTGCATCTCTCTAACTCTACCTTGCTTGATGCGTCACAATATACGCTGTCATTATTATTACAGAATGATGACCGCGTTATGAAATTGTTGCTGTTTACGATGCGGGCAATTAATATTTAAATCCGATACCAATTGAATATGACGTTGATTTGCTTGTACTGCGGGAAACTTTATCTCCCTGGAGAAAAAGCTGTTCCTGGTGAAGCAAATCCTTCGCAGAAAGTTTAACTTCGAACTTTTGCCATGCCTGCTGGGTAAGCGTCAGGTCAACCAGATCCCGTGGTTGTTCAATCACATCTTCCTGATATGATGTTGCCGCTTCAGAAATTCGTTCTCCGAATCGATTGTAAGAAAGATTCACTGAAGTACCCAGATTCTGCTCAACAAAGAGGAGTCCAAGGTTAATCGTGTAATTCGATTGCCCCTGAAGTGGACGGGACCGTCCATTTCCCAATTCTACTCTTGACCTGATCCATGAATAATTTGAATTAATACTGAAGTTGGAGAACACATCCCCCAGAAAATTCAGCGACTTACGTAACTCAAGTTCGATTCCATAGTTTTTTGCTTTCTCAGCGTTGCTGAATGTCCGTTCAGCGCCTAACGCACTTCCCGGACTTACGATCTGTTCTATCGCATCCGTAAAAGACTTGTAGAAAAAGCTGGCTGAAGCAAGTTCGCCAAATCCCGGGAATAATTCGAAGCGAATATCGTAATTTCTCACTATCGCCCGGTTCAAGTTGCCGTTTCCATAGAGAGTTGTCTGTGTGTTGAAATCGTAATATGGGAACGGCGAAAGCTCTCGCAGTTCAGGCCTGTTGACTGTTTGACTGTACGCCACTCTGACATTGGTTGAAGACCAAGGGCTGTAAATAATATTTGCCGAAGGAAGGAGGTCATTAAACTCTTTTAGGTAGTTTATGGGAATCGTTCCTGTCAGATTATATGTGTCAATGGTTTGAATGCTTTGTTCAGCACGTAATCCTGCAATGATCCTGACCTTAAATTGCTGGAGCGGAAGGTCAATCATTCCGTATGCTGCCCGGATTTTCTGGCCGGCCTGATAATTATTAAAACCGCTGGAATATTCCTGAATGGAAAATCCGTTACGACGGAAGTTTTCGGGAGCAAAGATTGAGTCAATGGGCAAATAGTACAGGCTAAAATCGGTAAAACCGTTTCCAGCCGCATTTGCAATGACACCAATTAATCTGGATGTAAAATCGCGTGACTTTTCATCATACGCGCCGCCGAATTTAATTTTGGTATCTCCAACCATTTGAGAAATATCAACTCCTGCACCACGCGCGTCGTCGTTAAGATTGGAGAAATATCTGCCGCCGTTTTTTAGATTGACCTGTGACCCGATAACAGCGTAGTACGGGTCTGTAGAGCCTATCTCACGCGCGTAAATGATTCTTCTGTAATCTGGTTCTTCGCGTTTGGAAACCGAACGGAATACCCGCCATTCAAGGTTTGAACCGGTTAGCCACGGCAACGTATGCTCGCCAAAAAGCTGTGTTGAACTGATGGAACGCGATACAAACCGGAGCGCAGTTTGCTTGATTTCACTGCCGGCGTCCCGGTCAATACCGCTTAACTCAATGACCTCATCATCGGACGTCTGATTGTATGTATTTTTAAAACTCAACTTGTGCTGATTGAATAATTTTACACTGACATTGGCGAGGCCGCCCCAGAGAACGGAATATTTTGATTGAGACCCGTTGTATGAAAATCTCGGCTCTGCGCTAGCTTCATATTCATTTCTGATGATATTGCTGTTTTCATAATTGTTTTTGTACGATGCAGAAAAAATGAAGCCGAGTTCCTGGTCAAAAAGATTGTATTTGTCCCCGAACGTAATAGAATAATTGCTGTTTGTCGGTGCAATAATGTATTTAGGCGACCATGTGTTTGAAAGCGTTTTGGCAAGAGAAGTCAGATCGGATGCTGTTCTGGTTCCTTTATTAAGGTTCGATGGAAAACTGGAAGGAAGATTGCGTGTACCGTCGTCGATACCCCAGAAATCTTTTGAGCCGCCAACGTATGTTTTGAAGCTGGATTCTGATGTAGAATTGAGGTATCCTCTGCCTCCGTTTAATGTCAGAGTGAATTGGCTTGGAAAGTCCACAGTATTGATTTTCAGAAGTCCGCCTGAAAAATCTCCCGGCAAATCGGGTGTAAATGATTTTGTGACTATGGTATTTTCGATAAGATTTGTCGGGAAAAGGTCGAACGCGAACGATTTCTTTTCGGGTTCACCGCTGGCGATAGAAGTATTATTCAGCATAGCCATGTTATATCGTTCACTTGTCCCGCGAACAAGGAGGAATTTATTTTCGACAATGGAAACCGACGGCATCCGTTTTAACACCTCTGCTGATGTCGCATCAGGTGTTCGTTTGATTTGCTGCGAACTGATACCATCCCCGATAGAGGTTGATTTCTTCCGCTCGGTTATCATCGCGCTCTCGGTTGAGAGAACCGCGTCGGCAGTGATGACCACTTCATCAACGGAAAGCGCTTCCGAACTGAGGCTGATATCGAAATTGGAAGAAAGGTCCTTCTGGATGTTAATGCCAGAGATAACCTTAGTTGTGTAGCCGACCATTGAGACGCGCAATTCGTATGATCCAAACGGTACTTTTTTAATACTGAATTTTCCATCAAGATCCGTCGATGCGCCCAGTGTCGTCCCGGCTATGACGACGTTTGCTCCGATAATCGGCTCCGCGTTAGATTCATCAATGACGCTTCCGGTAATTTGTCCGTTCTCTTGTGCCCTGACATTGGAAATGGGAGAGAGGGAAATAAGAAGGAAGAGGATCAGTATCAAATAGAAAATGTTCGATATTTGCATCGTTTGCCTTTGGAGTGAGTGGGACATATCATCTGGATACATGCTACAAGAGGGTGTAGCAGACGGCAAGAATGTATTCAATCTGTGTGATTGAATAGTTGGGGTTGTATTATGAAATTGTTAAATAAGTGGAGGAGATCAGGATGCTTTAAAATTTACCTCGGTGCGGAATGTTTCTTCAAACAAATCTTTCTTTCTGTTTGCTCCCCAGATTTCCATATGTACTGAGGTTCCGCGTGCCCGTTTGAGCCGGAAAGTCAAAGACCGTAAATACCGTTTGGTGCGTACATCGACGACAGCTGATGAATGTGTTCGGTCAAGTCCGTCTGCGATGCGCAGAATGGCGGAGAGCTTCCGAACGACAGACTGTTCGTCCGGAGAAAGATGGTTGAATCCTTCGTGATTGTATTTAGGAATACTTTTTCGATGATAGCGCGCAGTGTTGGCAATAATTTCTTTTTCATTTTCTGTCAGCCCTAAAAGCTCTGCGTTGCGTATGAGATAATAAGAATGACGGTGATGCTGCGCGTGTGAAACGAAAATGCCTACTTCATGGAGAATTGCTGCGAACTCAAGATAATTCCGTTCAACCTGTCCTAAATGGTGCAGATTCTTAGTCTGATCATAAATCTGTAATGCGAGGGAAGCAACGTGATGCGCATGTTCACGTTCAAAATGCAGATTTTCTGCCAGTTGAATAACACTACCGTATTGTATGTCGCTCAGATGTTCATCTTTTTTATGCCGTTGGATTTTTTCGATTGTGTCAAGAAGAATTCCCTCACGAAGCGCATATTCTGAAACCGTCATTTTCTTGATATTCAACTCTTTAAAACTTTGCTCAAGAATAAGGGCACCTGCAACGATGATATCCGCGCGCGCTGCATCGAGTCCTTTAATTTTCGACCGTTGTTTGACGGAAGGTGAGTGGATAATGTTCTCTACTGCTTTTGTTAATTCTTGACGCGAAAATGAGAAACCGTTCAAGCTCGTCTTGGAATACGGTTCCTTCCTTGACCTAATAAGTTTGGCGATAGTGAGAATGGTGCCGGAAGTACCGATCGCAGTTTCAAATCCTGCCTGGTGTACCTGTCTGCTCACAGGGTTCATAGTGCCGGCGATGAATTCACGGCATTTCCTTATGGCTTTTGAGGTCACAACACCGGAGGGAAAAAATCGCTCGGTTAAACGCACCGCACCAAGTTTCAGGCTACTGTCGCTGAGAATTTTCCGCTGTAACCCGACAAGGTATTCTGTGCTTCCACCTCCAATATCCACGAGTAGGATTTTTCTATTGAACACCGGCAAGGCCTGAAGAACGCCAAGGTAAACAAGCCGTGCCTCTTCGAATCCGGAAGCGACTTCAATCTTGATGTCCGTTTCGGCTGCGACACGACGAACAAATTCATCCTGATTCAACGCTTCCCGTACTGCGCTTGTGGCAACTGCACGCACAGGCGCTTTGGCCGCGTCGGCAATTGATTTGAAGCGCTTGAGTGTTTCAATAGCGCGGTTCATTGCAGATTCCGAGAGATGTTTCATCTCTGCGGGACCCTTTCCGAGTCGGACTATTTCCTTTTCACGATCAATAATGCGAAATCTTCCACTCGATTTATTTACTTGCGCAACAATAAGGTGAATCGAGTTGGTCCCAATATCTATTGCTGCCAGAGGGATTTGGGAGCTATGTCTTTTCAAGGATTTGGCTGATGCCATATTTCAATTTAGTATTTGTTTCTTCAAAGTTCTTAGCGGCATCGACAACCGAAAAACCAAATTTTGGGACCATTTCTTCAAATTCAAAAAGTATCCGCCTTTGATACTCAACAAAACTATCATAGAAATCTTCACCCAGTTTCAGATCCATGCCGGATTCCCAGTAATCCATACCCTCACCTGACTGTTCTTCCCAGTAACGCTTAGCAAGTGTGGCACTGTTAATAACGCGCGGGATAAGATCTTCTATACCTATTTTCATATAAAATACGGCATGGGGTTCCAGCGCGAAACCAAATACTTTCATAATCCAATCTTTGTCGGCACCACGCACAACTGACCGGGCAAACGCAGTGTAAATATATCTGTCGGCGAGAACAATAAATCCCGACCGTAATGCTGGTATAATTTCATTTTCCATCCTGTCTGCAAAATCCGCCACGTACAAAAGACTATACGTGTGAACATTCAGCGTATGGCCGGCTTTCGCGTGGTCAATGGCATTTTTCATGAGCGGGGAACGAGTCCATCCGGTTGTAACAACTCCGTGACCATTGATTTCAAGCCATTTCTTTAATTCCTCGATTTGCGTCGAGCGGCCTACACCATCTGTGCCTTCGATGACTATTAATTTCCCTTTTAATTCAGTGACGTCAAGATATGGCAGTCCTTCTCCAAAGAAAACACGGTCTTTATCGAACATACACGTTTTCCTTTTTGAGTAAGTAGGGTGCAGGTTTGTAGTCTTTGAGAAGGTCTTTCACAAATTCACGCATGATGGTTTGTTGTCTGTGGATTTCTTCCGATCCGTCAATGACGGTCATATTGAATTCATCGGCAATAGTATCATACTCCTGAAGAATTTTCGATTGGAATATCCTAAAGCTTTCATCTGGCTTATCGCTCAATCCTAAATCCATTCCCGCTTCATGGAATTTCAGACTGATCCTTCCAGTGAGAATGCGTTTTAACGATACTTCGATAGGCACCTTGAAATAAAATGCGATATTTGGTTTGACCGCAAATCCATACAGATTACGTACCCATGTCGGATGGACTCCGCGAACGACATCTCTTGCGAAAGCAGTATATGTGTACCTGTCACATAAAACAATCATGCCTGCCTTTAATGGCGGGATGATAAGATGGGTCAGGCGGTCAGTAAAGTCTGCCGCATGGAGGACACTGAAGGTTGTGGGAGTAAGAAGGTTTTTTTTCTTTCCCCGCCGAATGGTTTCTTTTACAAGAGCGGAAGAGTTCCACTCTGTAAAAAATACCCTGTATCGCTGACTCAAAAGCCATTTTTGGAGAAGCTGGAGCTGCGTCGATTTTCCCGATCCGTCAATTCCCTCGACAACAATAAGCCGGCCGGGGTAGGGGTGATCTTGAAACAACGTAGAAGTTGTCATGAAACTATTTTCCAATCTGTTTAAGATGTTTGGTCGTCAGGAGCCATCTGAGAGTTCCTATTCCGGTGGGAGGCAGCATTTCTATGTCGATTCGGCAAAGTGCCCCTTTTTTCATCTCTATAATGGTCATCTGAGACCCAAGCAGAGTTGATGCAAATGTGCTTAACGTTGGTTCGTGGCCCACAACAAGTACTTTGTTGTAATGAAGAAACGGTTCTATGCTTTGTAACAGAGCAGCGGAATTTGTTTCCGTTAACAGCGCCTTGTGGATTTCTATCCTGTCAGTACAATCAAGTGCTTGGGCCGTGATCGTAGCAGTGGCAAATGCGCGCTGCAGAGGGCTCGTCAAAATGATATCAAAACTGCTTACTAATTTGCGTATGCCGCATGAGGCGGCTTCCATATTTGCCATACCCTCCTCTGTGAGAGGACGGTCGTCGTCGGGATAACCGGGAGTTCCCCGTTGAACTGCTTTTGCGTGACGTAGAATATAAAGTTCCATTTCTGCCGGAATACATTTATTCGATTACAGCAGAAATGTAAGGAATGAAGGTGCGGGAAGAATTACGGTAATGTTAAGTAATTGTTAAGAATGAATTCGGGAGTTGTCGTTCACTAAAAAAATAAATTTAACTTGCATTCCAATAACCTTTAAACTATTTTATTCCATCCTCATCTGTTGTACATAGTCTTCTGCTGATCTGTCTTGACAACTTGTTCACCGCTCCGAAAGTTTTAGGAATAGTCTAAACAATATCAAAAACGTTTCAGAGTGTCGTTGACATTTTTTTTCTCTCATCATTTTTCATAAAGGATATATTCTATGCCGACGTTGCAATGTTCACATTGTGGATCTGAAAACTTCGCTCTTGTGACTCCGAAATCCAGAAGAGAATCCCAGTTGCAGGTCCGGATTATTGAATGTCAGGATTGCCATGGGGATGTGCATGTGATTGATTTGAGAAAGATGGGGGACTGGCATGACCAGAAACGTTATCCGTATCGCGATATCGCACGAAAACTCATCTATGATATTGAATCATAACGGCAATATTTCAACCGGTATTTAAGCAGTCTTCAGCGAAAAACTGAATGTGCTTCCTTTTCCGACAGTGCTTTGTACTGTTACTTTCCCTCCGTGTGCTTCAACGATATGTTTGACGATAGCCAGCCCCAATCCTGTTCCTCCGGCTTCGCGTGATCGTTCTTTATCCACCCTGTAAAATCGTTCAAAGATTCTGGGAAGGCTTTCTTTCGGAATTCCGACACCGGTATCCGACACATGTATTGTTACAATGCTATTCAGATGTGATGTGCTGATGTTGACCGATCCGCCGGGATTGGTATATTTTATGGCATTATCAATAAGATTGACCATGACCTGTTGCAACCGTTCTTTATCGCCTAAAACTTCTGTCTCGGATACCTCTGTTTCCAATGTCAGTGTGATGTTTTTGCGTTGAGCGAATTGCTTTTGCTCTTCAACAACTCCGGAAAGAAACGGGGAGAGGCTGAAGTAGCGGAAACTCATCTTCATCTCGCCCGATTCAATGGAAGAGATTTCTATCAGATCGCCAAGCAATGTGTTGAGCCGTTCAGTATTCCGTAAGGCGCTTTCAACGAACGAGCGATTCACTTCTTTATCATCCAGGGCGCCATTCAGAAGTGTTTCAAGCATTCCCTGGATGGCGAAAATGGGCGTGCGCAATTCGTGCGATACGTTGCCGAGGAACTCGCTCCTGATGTGTTCGAGCTTTTTCAATTTGTTAATGTCTTCATTTAGCTTATCCACCATCCCATTAACGCTTTTTGCCAGCACGCCGAATTCGTTGTCGGCACGATCGTCAATCCGTACATCGAGACTTCCTGCCTGTATCTTTTCTGCTGTTGCTGCCATTGTAGCGATTGGCCGCGCAAGCCGCTTTGAGACAAGGAAAGATATGATGATCACAAGAATCAGAATGACTATTCCCGCAATAATGATTTTTGTGTGGATCTCTTCTTTCATTGCCTGGACACTCGTCATTGGAATGGCCATGCGAACGATTGCCGCTTTTTCAAACAATGAAAATGCCGGTCTCGCTCCAATTTTTTTAGCAACATAGAGCAAATCTTTGTTGATAGTTGAACTGTGCCGGATGTCGTAGCCAATTTCATCACGCATTGCCGATATAATTTCAGGACGGGAAGCATGATTCTCAACATCCCTCAACTGATCCGGACGGACGTCAGAATCAAACAGAACAATACCTTGCGCGCTGACGATTGTTAGGCGAAGCCCTGATACCCTTGCGAATTGCTGCAGATGTGAGAATGCCGTGGAATCGTTGAAGGGGGTGGTCTGAAGAAGATATTCTACTTGCTTTACTTGTGTTGTCAGCTCGGAAACAAGGCGGGACTGGAAGTATTCGTCAAGCGAGAATGTTAAAAAAAAACCGGCTGAGATTATGACGGCAGAGGAAACAATAACGAGGAGAAGTGCAAGCTGGGTACGAATTTTCATGAACGCTCACGCATCCTGTAACCAACGCCTTTGATTGTCTCAATGTAGTCGGCATATTTGCCAAGTTTTTCCCGAATCTTCCTGATGTGGACATCGACAGTCCTGTCAACGACCCGTACATCACTGCCCCAGACCATATTCAACAACGTTTCACGGTTGACAACTTTCCCGGGATGTGTTGCAAGATGCAGTAACACCTCAAATTCCTTTTTGGGGAAGAATGTCTCTTTTTTGTGAATCAACACAATATGCTGTGACGGGAGTATTTCAATCTCACCGATTGCAACGGGTGAGTTGATGACAGCGGTATCCTGGACTTCGTGTTTTCGAAGTGTGTTTTTTACCCGAGCAAGAAGCTTGGGAATGCTGATTGGTTTCACTATATAATCGTCAGCACCGAGTTCTAACCCGAGCACCTCATCAATATCCGTCCTTTTTGCCGTCAGGAAAATAACAGGTATATGCGCTGTTGAGGAATTCTTTTTTAAACGCTTGAGGACTTCCCACCCGTCGTATTCCGGCATCATAACATCCAACAGCACAAGGTGGGGGAGATGGTTTGCCTGCTCCAGCGCTTCTTTGCCGTTCCTGGCGGTAAGGACAGTGTATCCTTCCTTCTGAAGATTATATTTTAGAAAGTCGACGATATCTTTTTCATCGTCAACAATAAGAATTGTTTTCATGGGTTATTGACGTTTTGCCTTGGTATCTACCGCCTGCCGGTGAAGGTCTTCGAGACGTTGTGTTACTTTTCCGTGAAATGCTTTCCACCGTTGTATGTCATTTTTGTAATAGTCAAGCGTCTCTTCAACCTGAGATTGTGTTACACCCTTTGCCTGATAAAGGCTATCCTCCATGCGCTCCGTTTGTTCTGGTGTAACTGCTAATAATGTGGCTTCTTCCTTCAAAATAGTTTTGTTAACATAGAAATCAATAAACTTTTCTTCGGGGAGAGGAGGTGATCCTTCGTTCTGCTGTGTGCAGGAGACAAGGAAGAGAACGCTTATCAGGAAAAGGAAAGTGGAATGGCGCATAAATCCATAAATTTCTGTGTAATGATAAGAATATAACCGTCGAAATGCAATTACGGAATCAACCCGATGGCGTCTTTATTTGAAAATTATGCTTCACTTTTGCAGAGATCGCGATGATCCTGAGCGGAGGCGAAGGATCTTTAATGCAAAATGAGGACGGTACCGTCAGCCCCATAATCTTGCTACGCCACAACAACTCAATTACTGTTGATGATCTTGAGCCGGGTTACAGGGTCAGCAGTTTGGTTGAGCATCTTATGTATTTCTGGCCTTTGCAGTATGTTGCATTCGACGAAGTATGTCACGTAACACTGGTACTTTACAAGATACTCCTCGATCTCTTCAGGAAGATGAGAAACGTCTCCATTAATAATTTTTTGCAGACTGGAGTATAAGTTTTCAGACTGATTTGTGAAAAATGTCTGGTAGTTGCCGCTTACTAACCGGATTGCCAGCATATATAATCCCGCATCAGAAGGGACAAACGAATCGATGTGATCTCTTGTAAGCGGGTAAAAGGCATCATGGTTCATTTCATACATAGATATCTCCTTGTTTTTGCAGTAAGGTAGGCATCCAGTATTAGAAAATGATTGCGTTGGATTAAAGAAATCATTAACGATTGCTCCGCTTTCGATGGTGTTATTCTCTAAACCGGTATCCGACACGTTTTACCGTTTCAATATGATGACTGTATGGTCCGAGCTTTTCGCGGATTTTCCTTATGTGGACATCCACTGTCCGGGTTGTTCCCTTAAATTCTTTTCCCCAAATCTCTTCAAGCAATACCTGGCGGGAGAGAACCCTGCCATGGTGCGTGATGAGATACGCCAGTACTTCAAATTCCTTTTTGGGAAATATCTTTTCTTGTTCATCAACAACTACCGAGTAGTTTGGTAAATTAATATTAAATCCCTGATATGAAATGATCTCCTGCGAATGGGAGCCGTTGTGTTTAAGTTCATCTCTTGTTCTCAGAATTCCTCGTATCCTTGCAGTCAATCGTTGTGGATTGAATGGTTTAGTAATATAATCTGCGGCGCCGAGTTCAAAGCCGACCACTTCCTCGGTGACGGATTCTTTTACTGTTAAAAATATTAACGGGATGTGTGATGTATTTCTCCCGCGCTTAAGTTGCCGGGCAACTTCCCAGCCATCGGGATTAGCAATCATTACTTCAAGTGTAATGAGATCAGGACCTGATTGTGCTAACGTCATGGCCTCAGTGCCGTTTTGGGCGGTAAGTACACGATATCCTTCCTCCTCAAGAAGGTGTTTTAGCGGTTGGATTGAGTCCGCCTCTGGATCGGCCACTAGTATTGTTCTTATCATAATCAGGACATGCGAAAGATGAAATCAGATGAAAAACCGGTTAAAAAGTATCGATCCTAAACGAAGAAACGATTACCCAAGTGTTAATTTATTGTTAAGAATTGAATATTATCCATTTATTAATTACATTTGGTCGCCTGAAATTCACTCCTATTAACCTTTGTGGTGTCTCATATGAAACTCGACCGCTTTATCCAGGTATTGTTGCCTCACGACGAGAAGTTCTATGCGTTTTTCGAAGAATCCGCCCAAAATCTTGTGGATGCTTGTAAGGAGCTTCGCAATATACAGAACAATTCTGCCGCGAGCAGGGAAGAAACGGTGCGGAAGATTCACGACTTTGAGCACAAAGGCGATAACGTTACTCATAAGATTTTTGCCGAACTGAACGCGACGTTTGTCACTCCATTCGATCGTGAAGACATTCATATCCTTGCCTCGGCGCTTGATGATATTATGGACTATATCGATGGCAGTGCCGCGCGTTTTGTCCTGTACAAGCTTCAGGAGTGTCCGAAGGAAATGGCAAACCTTATCGAGATCCTTCATGGTTCGGTGATGGAGTTACAGCGCGGAGTTTCCTTGCTGAGGGATTTCCGAAAATCTGCGGAACTTCAGAAAATCCTGGAAAAAGTAAATGAATATGAGAACGAAGCAGACGCAGTATTCGAGCGAGCTATCGCGGATTTGTTTGAACATGAAAAGAATGCGGTGCAGATTATCAAGTTGAAAGAAATTTATGTCGGACTCGAAACTGCCACCGACAAGTGCGAAGACGCAGCTAACGTTTTGGAATCTCTCCTTATCAAGCACGCCTAATATCATCCGGTCGCTGCCATGATTACTCTGGTTGTCGTTATCATCATCATCGCGCTCATTTTTGATTTTCTGAATGGGTTCCACGATTCAGCGAATTCCATCGCGACGATTGTTTCAACGCGCGTTCTTACACCCCGCAAGGCAGTGCTTTGGGCGGCATTCTTTAATCTTGTTGCTGCGTTCATGTTTGATGTACATGTCGCCAAAACACTCGGCAAGGGTTTGGTGGATCTCAACGCGGTCAATGAATACGTTATCATGGGCGGACTGATCGGCGCCATCGTCTGGAATATCATCACCTGGTTTTACGGATTACCGACAAGCTCCTCGCACGCGCTGATGGGCGGTTACGCGGGAGCTGCGATTGCAAAGGCGGGCTTCGGATCTATTCTGTACGGTGGGTGGACAAAGACATTAATGTTCATTTTTCTCGCGCCTCTCATGGGTATGCTGATGGGATTCATACTCATGGTAATCCTGATATGGATCTTTCATGACCGTTCTTCATCGAAGATCAACGGTGTGTTCCGCAAACTCCAGCTTGTCTCGGCCGCATTATACAGTTTAGGACATGGTACCAATGATGCACAAAAAACCATGGGTGTTATTACAGGATTACTTGTGACTGCCGGTGTGTTGCAGACATTCGAGGTTCCGTATTGGGTTGTCCTTATGTCTCATTTTGCAATTGCACTGGGAACATTGTTTGGAGGATGGCGCATTGTGAAGACAATGGGTCAGAAGATCACAAAATTGAAAGCTTCCCAGGGCTTTTGCGCTGAAACCGCAGGTGGACTTACGTTGTTGATCACTGCATGGGGCGGCATCCCTGTCAGTACTACACATACCATCACCGGTGCTATTATGGGTGTTGGCGCAACCAAACGGCTTTCGGCGGTGCGGTGGGGTTTGGCCGGTAACATCATCATGGCCTGGATTCTTACAATTCCTGCGTCGGCGTTTGTCGGTGCGGTATCGTATTTTATCGTCTCTCTCTTTGTATAAATTCCCTTTTGTAGCATCCATTTCGCAAATAGTCCGATTAAGAATCCGCCAAGAAGATGGCGGACAAGTCGGACACTACAGAATTTGCCCTGCTTTTTATCTTAAAATCTCACCTTTGGCTAAAGGAAAGCTGATTCTCTACCCAGTACCTTGACTTTCAGCCGAGTTCTTCGTATCTTTTTGCGCCAACAATGGTAATTTTCTGCTTTTTTCTTCAATCCTTAGGAGTTTTATGGCTACAACCGCTGATTTCCGTCCCGGTATGACTATTCGTATGGATGGTGAGTTATGGACTATCGTTGAATTTCAACATGTGAACCCGGGAAACTGGCGCGCATTTGTCCGTGCAAAATTAAAAAGCCTTCGTTCCGGTAAAGTTATCGAAACGCGGTTCCGTGCCGGTGAAGCAGTTGATCCAGTAAGAGTCGAGACAAAAGAATTCCAATACCTTTATCATGATGGTACCGGATTTGTGTTTATGGATCAGGAAACCTTCGACCAGATCAGCGTTGAAGAGAAAGTTGTCGGTGATGGCGCCGAATTTTTAAAGGAAACGGAAACCGTTGAAATTATGTTCAATGGCAATGATATCATCTCAGTCGAAATTCCTATCACCGTTCAATTGAAAATAGTAGAAACAGTTCCGGGGGTTCGCGGCGATACCGCGACCGGGGCCCAGAAGCCTGCTAAAGTCGAAACAGGTGCTTCGGTGAACGTTCCCTTATTTATTAACGAAGGCGACATGATTAAAGTCGATACACGCACGGGACAGTATATCGAGCGTGTTAAAGCGGCATAATTGAAGAAGAGAGTTATCCTTAATTCTTGCCATCGATAAACTTCCGGAGAGAATATGGATTTAACCTTAATAAAGAAACTGGTGCGCGTCGTCGAACAAAGTGGTGTCGACGAAATAGAAGTTGAAGAGGAAGGGTTACGAATTCGAATTGCAAAGGGACGGCAGAATTCTGCCCACCTTGTCCATGAGCAAATGGCTCATATGCCGGTACATGCAGCTGCACCGGCAATGCCTGCAGCAGCTCCCGCAGCTACACCCGCCGCCGCACCTGAAAAGAAGTTTCACGAAGTTCATTCTCCTATTGTCGGGACGTTTTACAGAGCTCCGGCTCCTGACGCTGACCCGTATGTTGAAGTCGGGCAGTCAGTACAGCCGAAGACCGTCCTTTGCCTGATTGAAGCGATGAAACTGATGAATGAAATCGAGTCGGATGTTTCAGGTAAAATCGTAAAGATTCTTGTTGAAAATGGTCAGCCGGTGGAGTATAACCAACCTCTGTTCCTTATCGATCCGTCGTAAAGCGTAATGTCGTTCAATCTGTTCTTTCCCACTACCCAATTACAACTTCCGGTAACCCGTCGTGTTTAAAAAAGTTCTCATTGCCAACCGGGGGGAAATTGCATTGCGCGTTATTCGTGTCTGCAGAGAAATGGGAATAAAGACTGTCGCTGTCTATTCCGAAGCCGACAGATTATCACTTCACGTAAAGTTTGCCGATGAAGCGGTCTGCATCGGTCCCGCGCCAAGCAAAGAAAGTTATCTCCACATTCCCCGTATTATTGCCGCAGCGAATATCACCAATGCCGATGCTATTCATCCCGGCTACGGTTTTCTTTCCGAGCGCGCTCAATTTGCTGAAATATGTGAATCCTCGGGGCTCAAGTTCATCGGACCCTCACCGGATGCGATTACTTCCATGGGAGATAAATCGCTGGCAAAAGATACAATGCGCAAAGCAGGTGTTCCTGTTGTACCAGGGAGCGATGGTATAGTAAAAGACCTCAAAGAAGGTCTGGAGATAGCTCAAAGTGTTGGATTTCCTGTTATGATTAAAGCATCCGCGGGGGGTGGCGGTAAGGGGATGCGCATAGTAAGAGATGCTTCCGAATTTGAGAAAGCATTTCAGATGGCGAGCGGTGAGGCTGGTGCCGCGTTTGGAAATCCGGAAGTCTATCTTGAAAAATTCGTTGAGCAACCTCGGCACATCGAGATACAGGTCTTTGGAGATAAATTCGGCAATGTTATTCACCTTAATGAACGCGATTGTACCGTTCAGCGCCGCCACCAGAAACTGATTGAAGAATCGCCTTCACCGATCGTGGACGATGAACTCCGCGAGAAGATGGGCGCTGCGGCAATCAAAGGCGCGAAGAGTGTCAAGTACGAAGGCGCCGGCACGATTGAATTCCTTGTCGATAAGGACAAGAATTTCTATTTCATGGAAATGAATACCAGAATCCAGGTAGAACATCCGGTGACGGAAATGGTCAACGGGCTTGACCTGATCAAGTTACAGCTTCAAATGGCCGCGGGTGAACGTCTTAAAAAGAAACAGTACAAACCGCACGGACATGCGATTGAATGCCGCATTAACGCGGAAGATCCGGATCATGATTTTCGTCCTTCACCGGGCACCATCACCAGTTTTCATCTCCCCGGGGGATACGGCATCAGGTGCGACACGCAGTGTTACGCCGGTTATGCAATTCCTCCGTATTATGATTCACTGATTGGAAAGCTGATTGTTCACGGGACAAATCGTGAAGATGCCATTACGAAAATGTCAAGCGCGCTGGAAGAGTTTACGGTTGAAGGGATTCATACCACGATTCCGTTTCACCGACGCGTCATGAAGAACGATATCTTTAAAGGCGGTAAGTACGATACGAGTTTTATTGAACGTCATTATCACAAAGAGTAACGAAAAACAAAAGGTATGACTATGGAATTTCCCGAGAATCTGAAATACACTAAAGAACATGAGTGGGTCCGCGTTGAAGGCAATATCGCTGTTATCGGTATCACTGATTACGCGCAGGGCGAACTTGGCGACGTCGTGTTTGTTGAATTGCCCGTGAAGGGCAAGCAGATAAAACAGGGGGACACCTTTGGGACGATTGAGGCTGTAAAAGCCGTCTCGGACCTGTACGCGCCGGTGTCGGGTGAAGTTACTGAAATAAACACAGCGCTTGAAAAGAACTCCGAGCTTGTCAACAACGAGCCGTACGGCGGCGGCTGGATGGTAAAAGCTAAGATTACCAATCAGCAGGAATTAAGCAGTCTGCTTGATGCGAAAGCGTATCGCGTGTTGATCGGAAAATAAGCTCTTACTCTGATATTTTGTTGTGCCGGAAGTGAGCTTCGCTCCTCCGGTTGTAGTATGTTCAGTTGATAGTTGTATGATATTGTTGTCCGCACAATCCTAAATTTCCTGACGACTTATGCCAATCCAATTCTCTCACCCTTCTTTTTTAGAACGACATATCGGCCCCGACGCGAACGAAATCAACACAATGCTTAAAGAAGTCGGAGCTTCTTCTCTTGATCAGTTTATCTCCAGTGTTATTCCTCAGCAAATCCGGACAAGCAACGAACTTGCGCTGTTACCGCCGTTGAGTGAAGAGGATGCATTAGATAAATTGAAGACTATCGCTTCAAAAAATCATATCTATCGGTCGTTGATCGGAACCGGGTTTTCGGATACCATTACGCCTAAAGTAATTCAACGAAACATTCTGGAAAATCCGGGATGGTACACGCAATACACGCCGTATCAGGCGGAGATTGCGCAGGGGAGAATGGAAGCCCTTCTGAATTTTCAGACGATGGTCATTGATTTGACCGGGCTGCCGGTTGCGAATGCTTCCTTGCTTGATGAATCTACTGCAGCTGCGGAAGCGATGACGATGTTTTATGGCATCAAAGGTCACCCGCTGGATGGAGCTTTTTTTGTCGCGAACGATTGCCACCCGCAAACCATAGCGCTGATACAAACACGCGCGAAACCACTGGGTATTCAAGTTATCGTTGGTGCTCATAAGGAGTTTGAATTTTTTGATAAAATTTTCGGAGCGCTCATTCAATACCCTGCTACAGATGGCGCTATCTATGACTATCGTTCGTTTTGTCAACGGGCACACGCTTCTGGTGCATTAGTATGTGTTGCGGCTGATTTGTTGAGCCTTACAGTGCTTACGCCGCCGGGAGAATTCGGAGCGGATGCTGCAGTGGGAAATACTCAACGTTTCGGTGTGCCGCTCGGATATGGCGGACCTCATGCAGCATTCTTCGCAACAAAGGATGAATATAAACGTCACATGGCCGGACGTATTATCGGGGTTTCTGTGGACGCACGCGGCAAGCCGGCTCTTCGCATGGCGCTTCAGACACGCGAACAGCATATCCGCCGGGAAAAAGCGACGTCGAATATTTGTACGGCCCAGGTGCTTCTCGCGGTCATGGCAAGTATGTACGCCGTGTATCATGGTCCTGCGGGATTGAAATCCATAGCCATACAAGTACACAATCTCACAAAAATTCTCGCTTCCGGCTTGAAGGATATGGGATATTCATTACTCCATAATGATTATTTTGATACGATTCATGTGAAATGCACTCCTGACGAGAAAATGTATATCGAATCGGCGTTGCATTCAAAAAAAATAAACCTTCGGTGGTTTGATGATTGCTCATTTACCGTTGCGCTGGATGAATGTTCGACGCCTGAGGAAATTGACACACTCTTCGATGTCTTCGCACACAATAAGAAAAACAAGCCGGGTTTCGCAGGTCTATCGCAAAAAGAGTCGTCTGGTTACTCGGGAAAATTGCAACGCACTTCCGGTTATCTGACACATCCTGTGTTCAATTCCCATCATTCCGAAACGGAGATGCTGCGGTATATCCGTTCACTTGAAGTAAAAGATTTATCGCTTACGACGAGCATGATTCCACTCGGCTCATGCACCATGAAATTAAATGCAACTACGGAATTATTCCCGGTGACCTGGAAAGAGTTCAACTCCATTCATCCGTTTGCGCCAGTTGACCAGGCGGCCGGCTATCAGGAATTATTTACAGAACTTGAGTCGATGCTGAAAGAGATTACCGGCTTTGCAGGGATTTCGTTGCAACCGAATTCCGGCGCACAGGGTGAATACACAGGATTGCTCGTCATTCGTGCATATCATGAACATCGCGGCCAGGGGCATCGGTCAGTATGTTTGATACCGTCATCGGCGCATGGGACAAACCCTGCAAGCGCGGTGATGGCCGGCATGCAGGTTGTTATTGTACGGTCAAATAGTGACGGTTCAATCGACATCGCAGATCTGGAAGAAAAGGCCAAACAACATCACGATAATCTTGCAGCGTTTATGGTGACATATCCCTCGACACATGGCGTGTTTGAAGAGGGGATCAAAAAGATTTGCGCGATTATTCATGAACATGGCGGTATGGTCTATATGGATGGTGCCAATATGAACGCACAGGTCGGACTTTGCCGTCCTGCCGAACTTGGTGCTGATGTTTGCCATCTTAATCTTCACAAAACATTTTGCATACCGCATGGCGGCGGCGGACCTGGGGTTGGTCCGATTGGTGTTGTTCAAGCGCTTGTCCCGTTTCTTCCGTCACATCCTGTGGTTATGATTAATGGAAAGGAATCGATTGGGCCTGTCTCTGAAGCTCCGTGGGGGAGCGCGAGTATTCTTGTTATTTCCTGGGCGTATATTGCGATGATGGGTGGTGCAGGGTTGACACATGCTACGAAGATCGCGATCTTATCGGCGAATTACATGGCGAAAAAACTGGAGAAGTTCTATCCAATCGTATATAAAGGCGCGAATGGCAGAGTTGCGCACGAATTTATCATGGACCTCCGTCAGGTGAAAGCAAGCGCCGGGATTGAAGTCGAAGATGTGGCAAAACGCTTGATGGACTATGGTTTTCACGCGCCGACTACATCGTTCCCGGTTCCGGGTACGCTCATGATAGAGCCGACGGAGAGTGAGTCGAAAGAGGAACTTGACCGGTACTGTGATGCGTTGATTTCCATCCGTTCGGAAATCGAGCAGATTGAAAAAGGAACTGCGGACAAAGAAATAAATGTTTTGAAAAATGCTCCTCACACTGCCGATATGGTAGTAAGTGATACATGGAACAATCCATATACCCGCGAAGCAGCGGCATATCCCGCATCATGGAGCAGGAAAAATAAATTCTGGCCGACTGTCGCGCGTATTAATAGCGCGCACGGGGACAAGAACCTCATCTGTGCCTGTCCGCCGGTTGAGATGTACGAAAGCAAATCGTAGTGGCTGACCCACCTGATTGGCCGGCAGGTCGTCAGATCAGCTCTCCAGGTAAATGGTTATTACAATTTAGCCGATCTGACGATCGGTATCTACATTATCAATATTCAAAATATGCAGCATTCTGAACGCATCCTCGTCCTCGATTTCGGCGCGCAATATTCTCAATTAATCGCACGCCGCGTTCGCGAACTTGGCGTCTATTCTGAACTACATCCCTTTAATATTTCCGTTGAAGCGATACGGAAGTTTAACCCCAACGCCATCATTCTTTCCGGCGGACCTTCAAGCGTGTATGAACAGGACGCGCCGCATTCTTCTCCGGAAATATTCAATCTGGGCATACCCATCCTTGGCATTTGTTATGGGCTACAGATGATTGCGTATCAACTGGGCGGACAGGTTGACACGTCGGCAAAGCGGGAATACGGTCCGGCGGAAGTTATTATCGACGATACATCCGATTTATTTGCCGGCTTTTCTCCGGTCGGAGGTAACGGGAAAATTTCCACTCTGGTATGGATGAGTCATGGCGATAAACTGACAAAAGTTCCCGAAGGATTTGATACGCTTGCGCATACATCTAATTCACCTATTTGCGCCGTCCGTAATGTCGCGAAGAAAATTTACGGCGTCCAATTCCATCCGGAAGTTGTACACACGGAAAAAGGAAAAGAAATTCTCGGGAATTTTATTTTTACTATTGCGAAATGCAAAGGAGGATGGAACGCCGGTTCATTTGTTGAACATGCCGTCGAGGATATCCGTTCGACGGTCGGCTCGCAGAATGCTATCTGTGCTCTCAGCGGCGGCGTTGATTCGTCCGTTCTTGCGGTGCTGCTTCATAAGGCCATCGGGAATCAGCTTTATTGCATTCACATTAATAACGGACTGATGCGGAAAAATGAAAGCGAACAGGTGGTTCAACTTTACCGCGACACCTATAAATTCAACCTTGATTATGTTGATGCTTCCGATGTATTTCTCACTAAGCTCAAAGGTGTAACAGATCCTGAACAGAAACGGAAAATTATCGGCTTGACCTTTATTGAACTGTTTGATAGAGAGGCAAAGTCGATTGGCAATGTCGGTTATCTGGGTCAGGGGACATTATATCCTGACGTTATTGAGTCGGTATCATTCCGAGGTCCCTCTCACAAGATTAAAACACATCATAATGTGGGCGGGCTTCCCGAAAAGATGAACATGAAGCTTATTGAGCCGTTCAGAGAATTATTCAAAGATGAGGTTCGCGCAGTTGGGAGGTTGCTGGGGTTACCGGAACGGATTATCACGCGTCATGCGTTTCCCGGACCCGGACTTGCCGTGCGAATTCTCGGAGATATCACACAAGAGAAAATCCGCATTCTTCAGGATGCGGATGAAATCTTTATCGAGGAAATCCGCAAGGCCGGACTGTATGAAACAATGTGGCAGGCATTTGCAGTGCTTCTGCCGGTGCAGACGGTCGGTGTCATGGGTGATCAGCGGACATACGATAATGTTATTGCGCTCCGCGCTGTTTCCAGCCTCGACGGCATGACCGCATCATGGGTTCACCTTCCGTACGAACTTCTTGGCACTGTTTCCAGCAGGATTGTAAATGAGGTAAGAGGAGTGAACAGAGTAGTATACGACATCAGCTCCAAGCCTCCCTCAACGATTGAGTGGGAGTAATCTCGAGCGGTTAGCCACTGCCTTCAGTAAGTGGTGTATGAAATATTATCTTCTCTCAGTCGAATCAGAAAGCTGTTTCGTCCGCAGCCACGGTGCATAAACGTCATTAGTTATTACCGAGTATTCCCCCTCTTTTACCTCAAGATCCCTGATATACGAACGGTCGCCCCAATCGTTGGTTAATCGTGCCAAATATTTTCCAGGAGATACCTTAAAGAATGCCTGCTGTAAATCATTAATAGTGGTTTGCAAACGCACCGGCTTGTCGAGTAGCGGTGTTTTCGGCTTTGAGTGAATTGTGGTATCCGGCAGATAGCGGGTGAGTTCAAGATTGGCATATTTTGCAGAGAGCTTCTTTCCTTTTTTCATTCCCGTAAATTCAATCATAATACCCGACGCGAGCCCCGTCTGAATGAAGCGGGGATTCCAGGGTTTGGCGCTCTCAAAGGGCGAGAGTTCCATGTTCTGCTCCGAGGAGTTATGAGGTAAAGAGGCCGACACATCTGAATTCGTTTGCAAGTTCTCGTTTTCAGATTCATTCCCTGGGCGAGTATTGTTCACGTGTTCCTGGGAAGAGCCGCATCCGGTGAGAACAATCAGAGAAACGCCTAAAATATATGGTAATATCGATTTCATGAAAGGTCAAACATCACGGAGGATTTCAGAGAGATAATAGCAAAAGTATTTGTCTGATGCAAAACCGTCAATACTAAAAACAAAAGCCCGGCGTGTAAAGTAGCCGGGCTTGTGGGAGTCGATTTGACGATCTCTTATTTCAGCAGCATCATTTTGCGTATCTGCGTAAATGATGTTGACGGGTCATCGGTGGAGTTTGCCTGCAGTCGGTAGAGATACACACCGCTGGCAAGCGCATTCGCATCGAACTGTACAGTATGTGTACCAGCATCCATTGTCTGGTTGCCTACTAACATTTTGACTTCCTGGCCTATGAGATTATAAATTGTCACTGTTACTGTACTTGAAACCGGCAGATCGATTGATATCGTGGTGACAGGGTTGAAGGGGTTCGGATAGTTTTGCTGCAATGCAAACCGTGAAGGAACATTTCCTGCTTCTGCAACGATTTTCAAAGATTCTGATGGTTTTACTGTAATCGTTTTCGTTCCATCAGTAGAGCGGGAAAGGACTCTTCCACCACTTGTCATCAGCGTAAAAATATTCGTGTTGGATTCTGACCATGTTATTGTAATTGTCCTGTCAACAAGCTGCAGTAACAGAGGATATTCCCTCAGTTGGTTTTCATTCTTTGAAAGATCTTCCATCAACCGGCCTGAACTGAATCGGACGTCAAATGCGCCGGCGGGCGGTACCGGAGGGAGTTCCAAAGCTTCTGTCAGTGAATTAGGAATAGAATTTTCGAAGTAGAGTGTTTGGGAATTTCCGGCAGCATCACTGACAGTCATTGACTGGAGGGATTCAACCTTTGGTAAAACCGCTTGCTCCTTCGCGGTCGTTGTATTGAAGTTGGCTTCCATAGTCAAGATTCCTGCGTTGGATGTTTTAATCCAGTATCCTTTTCCCGGTTCAATCAATGTTGCAGCTCTGTAGCCACCTTCATATCCAAACACACCCGATGATATAATGCCGGAAGGGGTGGTTATGATCGAGGCGGTTTCCACAGGATAGGAAAGGGAGCCGACGAGGTTCCAACCTTCAGTAAGGGGAATCGATTGAGAAAGTCGTTCACTTCCCGGGATCGTCATGACCTGCGTTGCCGGGAATTTTAACCAATATCCAGAACCATACTCCAACATGCTTGCAGTTTGATATGTGCCATTGAAACTAAATGCTTGCGATGAAGCTTCCGGGAAAAGTATCTCCTTCTGCAAATCGGGCACTGAAACCGGAACAGCAATAAGGTTCCAGTTTGTCCTGACGCCCATAAGCCCTATCTCGGTTGAAGTAACAGTTGGAAGCTGTGCATTAACAATTGTTGCGGTAGGTGTATTATTTGTATATGATAATGACGCACTCACCTCAACAGAGGAATTTCCGGGTTTTTGAAACGTCATTGTATACGTTCCTGAGGAAAGGCCTTGGACTCTGTAGCTTCCGTCCTGATTGCTCAACGATGAACCCACTATCTGTCCATCAGCATTCTTGACTATGACGATTGCACCGCCGAGGGGATTGACCGCGAATGGAGTTACGGGTACAATTTTTCCCGGATGTTCAATTTCATGTTCTATTTCTCCGGAAAAACTGTTAAGTCCGTCGGCAGAGTCTGTCTTAAGATAGATCGTGATACCTGAGACGTGACTATTTCCCACGGCAACAAGTGAGGCGCTGTCGAGGTAGGAAGTTCCGCCGCCGAGCGAATAGAATGTCGGAATAAATTCATCCTCTGCTTTGGCAAGAATCAAATAATATCCTGCAGGGAGATGTTCTAAAGAGTAGAATCCGGTAGAGTCACTGCGTGTTGAAACTTTAAATCGGGTGAAATGGCCCATGGAGTTTTTCCTGAATCCGATAACGTGGCTTCGGACCGGAAGACTGTCCGCCGCACTGTAAATAAAGCCTGCTATTGAGCCTGTTCCTTCGCTCTGTCCTTCGCCCGGAATAAGGCTGAAATTAATGTTGGAAGTATCCTGGTGCAAGGACAGGACATTTGCTTCAAGGAGCGAGTTTTTGGCATCCCAGAACTGTTCAAAAAATCCGGCAGCCTTTGCCCGAACAAAGTAATTGCCGCCCTGGACCGTCAACTGGTATGCGCCGGCGCTGTCGGTAAATGTAACGCGGTCATGATCGTCGTCTCCATGATGATCCTCGCCGTGGCTATGGTCATCGTCGAAGAAATCATCATGGTCGTCATCACTGTTATCATCGTTCCCATCGTGCCGGTGCCGTGTTTTCAATGCAGTGACTATTGCGCCGGCAACCGGAGTTGAGGAGCTATCGGTAACAACTCCGGAAAATGTCACAAGACGTGATGAATCATCATCCGATGAAGCAAGTAACGTAAAGTTTGCGGCAACCGAACTATCTTCCTGAATAATAACGGCAGTGGCATCCGTTAATCGTTTGACCCCATCAAACCAAACGTCTTCATACACATCATCTTCGACATCTGCCCGTACGTAGTACGAACCTGGATTTACAAACGGAAATTGATATTCCCCGAGGTTGTTTGTTCTTGTTCTTAATACAAAAACACCGGTAGTTACATCGAATATTTTGATTCTGACATTCGGCAACGGTTGCGCAGCTTCATTTTGTACCAAGCCGTGAAGCTGACCGGGTGTACCGGAAACAACCATGACATGACACTCCTGTTCTGCTTCACCTTCACCTGAACAAATTCTTGCGCGAATTTCAATTTCAAAATTGCCGAGCGAGGCGGGCATCCACGTAATTTCGCCGGTTGATGGATTCAAGCTTACTCCATCGGGGGCATGGTGAAGTTCAAAACAAACCTGCAATCCTGGAGGGTTTGTTTCCACGGCCGGCAGATATGTAAATAATTCACCCAAAGGAGCGACTGAGGGAGGAACTGTTGTGAACTGTATTGCCGAATGTGAGCTGTCGTCTGAAGAATCCCCAGAGGCGCTCGTGAATACTTCAACAATATTCGAAGGAATACTTTCGACATTACCTCCGTACAGGGCTGTAACGTAATAGTGATACCACGTCTGAGGCGTAAACATCGTATCATCAAATTCCGGTTCCGGAGCGCTTCCGATCATGCTGAATACCGGTTCAGCGTCTGATTTACGATAGACATTATATAGTGAAGGGCTTTGCATGGAATCAGGACCAAACCAATCAAGTTCCACGGCTCCCCTGTCGTCGAAACGTCCCACAAGATTTCTGGGAGGGAGATTACCGGTTCCACCGCCCGCAGAGTCGGCACCTGCAAGAACAGTTACGATGTTTGTGGGTACACTTTCAACATTGCCGCTATATACAGCGGTAACACGATATTGATATGTTGTACCGCCGGCAATCGCTTCGTCATCATGACGACGGTCAATTGCGGTGGTCAGGAGTTGAAACGATGGGTCGCCAAGTTCTTTTCTATAAACATTGTACATAACAGGGCCCGGTATGGCATCAGGTATATGCCACCGGAGTTCGATCGCGTTATCGGGAGCGGAAAAATTTCCTTCCAGTTCCGTCGGTGGAGCCTGGCTAAGCGCTTGCGAAAGCGGGAACGCCGTTACTGCCAGAACCATGGCGAGAATAGTCCAAAACTGTTTCATCGTAAGTCCTTTCGTGACTGTATTGTTGAGTATGAGACGATAGTGCTTGATGTACAAACTGATGCCTCCATGAAGGACAGGAGGGCTCTTGATATTATGGCACATAAAACGTCAACTTGTGTGCCAACTCGTGAGGCGATCTGAAAGCGATGAAATTCGTTCACATTTCAAATAAGGCAAATGCCTGTAGAATAATTCCACAGATAATTGTGGAATACATGTCACACTTTACAGGGATTTACATGGTGGAATGTGGTATAGAAGGGACTTGCCAAAGGGTTTATTTAAACTGTTTAACGTCGATCTGAAACTCTTCAATTTTTCTGTAGATTGTTTTCCGGTCTATGTCCATGAGGCGGGAGGCCTGGTTAAGGTTCCCCTTGCATTGTTGCAGAATGCGGATAAGGTATTTTTTTTCCGCATCGCCAACGATCCGCTGGATATATTTTTTGAAAGGAAGTAGGGGTGTGATTTCTTCCAGAGGTTCATCACCTGCAAATTGTGGTGACGCAATTTCCAGTCGAGTGACGGTATTTCCTTCGGTTTTAATAATGGCGCGCTTGATGAGATTTTCCAGTTCGCGGATGTTGCCTTTCCAGGAGTAGTTCATCATGTCATGAATGCACGAAGGGGAAAAGCCCGTGATCTCTTTCGAGGACAATGATCTGTGCCTTTCGAGAAAGTGCTCCGCCAGAATAGGGATATCTTCGAGCCGCTCACGGAGAGGAGGCAGTGTCAACGGAAATACGTTCAACCGGTAGTATAAATCCTCCCGGAATGTTCCTTCCGCCGACATGGATTCAAGATTGCGGTTTGTCGCGGCAATAATCCGGACATCGATCGTGAGGGGGGTATTGCTTCCCAACCGTACGATTTGTTTTTCCTGAAGGACCCGCAGGAGTTTTGTCTGCAAGTTCATCGGGATATCAGCAATCTCATCCAAAAAAATTGTCCCTCCGTTTGCTTCTTCAAATTTGCCGATGCGCTGTTTTGCAGCCCCGGTAAAGGCCCCTTTTTCATGACCGAATAATTCACCCTCAAGAAGAGTATCAGGGATCGCAGAACATTGAACAGGAATAAACGGCATGGCTTTGCGTGGGCTATTGAAATGGATCGCTTTCGCCAGCAGTTCTTTGCCGGTACCTGTTTCACCTAAAATAAGTACTGTGACATCAGTTGCGGCCACCTGGTTCACCAGTTTAAAAATCTGCTTCATCTTATCGTTCCGGCTGACGATGTTGGAAAAATTGGCTTCCGAATGAATAAGATTACGCAAATATTCGAGCTCCCTGGTTTTGGAACTATCCTCCAATGCCCTGGCCACTTTGAATAAGAGTTCATCGTTGTTGCATGGTTTCGTGATATAATCGTATGCACCATGTCGTATCGCGTCAACCGCGGTCTGAATCGACCCGAATCCCGTTATCATCATCACAGAAAGAGCCGGCATCTGACTTTTAATTTGCTGTAATAACTGAATGCCATTGATCCCCTCCATCACAAGGTCAGAAAGTACAAGATCAAAGTTCGAAGCTGCCAAGAGCTCAAGTGCTTCCTTACCATTTGTTGTTGTTGTCGTTGTGTAACCGGCATCCTGAAGGAGAGCTACGGTCGCAAGCCGGAATGCTTTATCATCGTCAACAATAAGAATGCGGGCTGGTTTCATGTTTTTGTCGTATTCTGTTGATGTGGTAAATGTACCCTGGGAAATACTAATAGGAACGTGGTGCCAATGCCGGGTGTGCTCTTCACCGAGATCGATCCGTTGTGTTGTTTAACAATTCCATAGGTGACGCTGAGCCCGAGGCCTACGCCGCTTACTTTGCTTTTGGTGGTAAAAAAAGCATCGAATATCCTGTGAATATTTTGAGGAGGAATTCCTGTGCCGGTATCGGAAACGACAATCTGAACTGACCCATTGACGACTGAGGTTTCAATGGATAAGACTCCGCCGTCCGTCATCGCGTCCCGCGCATTTAAAATGAGGTTAATAAATACCTGCTTGAGCTTATCGGGAGAACCCATTATTGCAGGTGGCGGTGAACAAAACGAAACTTTTGTCTCAATTCCGGTTTGACGAAACATCTCGGACGATGACGCGAGCACATCGCTGATGATAGTATGCAAAGATATTTCTTCACCTTGCTCCGGTTGTGTCATCGAACTTCTGTACACGTTCAGCAATTGTTTTGTCAGGCGGGCGAGGCGCTCCATTTCCTCGTGAGCGACCTCGATCAATTCCCGGTCAGCCGTTGAAGCAGAACTCCGTTTCAACGCAGTTTGAAGGCAACTCAAAACATTATGGATGGGGTTGTTAATTTCATGTGACAATTGGGCTGTCAGTCTGCCGGTTGCCGCCAGCCGTTCGGATTTTACAAGTTCCTCCTGTGTCTCCTCCAGCTTTTGTAATGCATTCTCCAAATCCTTATTTCTATCCGCGAGCTGGCGAACTTTTTCCTTAAGAGAGCGGCTCATTTCCTGAAACTGTTCAGCGAGAAATTTTAACTCCTTGCTGGTAGGGACTTCCAATTGGATGTCGTAATTTCCCTTGCTTACTTCCGCGGTGCCTCTGACAAGTGCCGCAATGGGCCGTGTAATGCTTTGAGAAATTAAAAAACCAATCCCGATGGTAACAATAAGGACGGCTCCGGCGATAACAAGAAACGTCCGTTGAACAGGTTCCAATGCCGCACGCACTTCCTGGTTAATAGATTTTACGATCATGAGCTGTATAGCGTGAGGTACGCGTGTTGTCTTCGTTGATCCGGTTAAAGGCAATATTGTACCGCCAAAAAAATCATCCGGTGTGGTAATTATATGAATATCGATAGAGTCGCGGGGAGCACGTTCTATAATGTACCGTGCAGCCGTATACCATTTACTTAACTCTGTCATGGTACCGGATGGAAGAGTTGACCCTGTCATGGTACCATCTGTCATCAGTAACAAATCATTAGCGGTCATTGATTTAATGGACTGCAAATCGGTTTCGCGGATATTAAATCCGACAGTGACGGTTCCAATAAGGTCGAACCCAACATAGACGGGAGAAGATGCCAGGCGAAACACTCCGGAAGCGAAGCTCCAGGTGTCAGTCGAGAGTTTTCCCTGAAGTGCAGGCCGGATTGAGGGGAGCAATGAGGGGTTCAGATCGGTCGGAATTCCCTGTACAAGGCACGCAAGCGATTTCCCTAGTGAATCGGTAATGATAAAGAGGTCAGCGACTGTACTTTGTTGCAGTTCACTTGTAAGCTGCTGAGCAGTGTTCTTGTCTCCAATTTCGACAACTGCTTTCAGACGCGGAGTCTCGGCGACGATCTGGCATGATCTCCCAATTTCCTCGAGCCGGAGATTGTGCAATTCTCTGATTGTTGAATAATTGCTTCGAAGATTATCCGCGGTCCGGGTTTCAATATGTGCCCGCATCCAGTAATTCACCAAAAAATATCCGGCGATTAACAAACCGAATACGACTCCCCATATCGCAAGCAGTATGATATTGCGAAATCCCATTCCTGCTCCTCAAAAACTTATGACGGTTTGCACACCGACAACATCATCGTGAGGATCATCGGATAGTTTAAGAAGGATATTGCGTTGGTATACCATTTTGACAAGAGTTTCTCTGTTTAGGCGGTAACCTGTCGCGAGTTCAACTCTTGTAACATCGTGATCCCACGTTCCGGAGTAGGAAGCGGTGCTGTAGTCTGGAAGATAGGTGACTGCGGTAATGCGGTTAAAATAGATGCCGCCGGCCCTGACGGCAAACGAAAGGCGCGGTAATGCTGTATACTTTCCTTCAATTGAATATCCGGTCGCACGGAGGCTTGTTCCATATACGTGTTCGAAGTTCCACGAATTGAAAAATGCTTCTCCGTAAAAAGAAAAATGATCAAAACTATAATCGATATCAGCACCGAAGGTTTCCTGCGTATATTCGGCTGGGTCATATTCGTATGCGTAACCGTACCCTGAATAATATGAATTGCTTTCCTGCAGAAACGGACCTTGAGCATATGAACCGCCGATCGTTAGACCTATCAACGGTGTAACAGACAGCCGAATGAATTTCCCGACGCCGTCATTTCCATTTAGTCCGTTAGCTGAGTAGTTGCTGGTCGCGCTGAGCATTCCGTTTGTCACAGCAATGGCATAATCAAAAATTCCGATTGAACCGTACACCTTGGCACCGATGTCATATAATCCTCTGTCGAGAATTCTCATTCCGTTTCCTGCAACGGTATACCGAGCGTCGGCTAGCCAGAGTTCATAATCAGATGTCCGGAGTGTTGTCCGGTGTTCGCGGGCGAGCGGTAATGAAAGAAATGGATTATTTTTGGGGTATCTTCGTTCACCCAGGCTTCCAAAGGGGATGTCAATCTGGCCCAATTCAATATTGATCGGGAGGGAAAAGAGGTCTGTGCACCTAACAGCAAACAAGTCGACGTACAATTCCCTGTCTTGTTCCATTCTTACACTCGAAAGAAAGAAAATATTTTCTGAAAGTTCCGCATCCGCAAACAAATCCCCGCGCCAGGCAAAGGTAGAATGCCCCCCGTTATAAGCGTATTGTGAATATCCATTTTGTGCTGAAATAAATGCTGCAGATGCTTGTCCTCCAATATTTACCTGGGAGAAGAGGTGGTGGGGTGCGATAGCGAGCAAAAAGAGAACTACAGCACATACAGTCCAAAAGTGATTTTTTTTCGGAAACTCCATATTCTTACCACGATATTTACATGAAAAAATCGTCATGGGAAATTAATGTAAACAGTTTCATCACTTTTAACAGTAATTTTTCGTGTTTCGACACGTTTTCTGCCGTACCAAAAACTGATGTCATATCTTCCTTCCGGTACCCCGGTCAGTGAAAAATTACCATCATCGTCTGGAATGGTAAAATACGGGTGATCAAAGACAAGGATCGTGGCGTACATATATGAATGAATATCGCAATACACGTTGACGATTCCCGGTTTGTCGAACCTTACTGATTTTTGTTCTCCGAGAGGATATCTTCCCAAATCAAATTCCTTCGGCTGGGAATAAGAAAAAACATTGTGGAATAAGTTATCGCTGTTGGGAAAATCCACGGTTGTCCCGGCCTGCACAGGTAATACTAATGGCCGGAAGACAATCTGGTACTGGTTGAGCACAGGTCGGGTCTCAGGCGGGCTGAAGGGTATCTTTTCCTTGAGCCCTTCAAGATATACCACTGCCACTTCAGACAACCGGAATGGTTTAACTGGCTCTGCGGCATGGTGATGAGTATCGTAACGGAGAAGCTTTTTCCCCCGGAGGATATCATCCGCAACACCTTCTGTGGGGGTAAGGACTCTGCCAAGAATAATTCCTGTACGGCTTATTTGGTTTTCCTGAGCAAGCATCGGAATTGACGAAGCGACAAGAATACATAACAGACCCCGAACGGATGAAAATTTAATCAGAAATCTGCCGGCAGAGGAGAAAAAAGTAAAAACTGAAGGCGTCACGGTGTTTTTTCAGCAATTGTCGGAATAATGTACGCCTTTTGATTTGGAAAATCAATGTAGCAGCTCATTACAGAGCAAGAGTTAATTATTTTTTGCCCCTTCGTCGATCCACTTCGCGATTCGAGAGATCGTAGAATCGGGAAGGTACGGTCCGCCAAGGGGCATTCTGTTGCCAAACGGCGGAGTAGGCGAAACCTTCCGAATTAAAATGCTTGAATCGGCATTTCCGGAAATAATAGCGGGACCGTGGTCACCCCCGACCAACAGCCCTTGCACTGTATGGACTGATAACCCCGACGTCCCGCCATGACACCCGGCGCAGCCGTATTGCGAAAAGATCGGAAGTATATGTTGCTGAAACGAAACCTCGCCGGACCCCGAACTGCCTCCGCTTGGCGGCGCTGCAGGTGAATCGCCGCACCCATACCAGCCGAGAAGGACTATTCCAGCAAAAACAACAAAAGTGTGCCGTGTCAAGAATGAGTACATTCGGGAGCTAATCATCTTCGCCATCATGGTCATTATCCTCAAATATCCTGATTGAAGATTTGATGTTCTCATTGATTGTCTGCTCCTGATCTGAAACGCGCGGATCGAGAATTGAAGATCCGCCTGGTGTGCGAAACCATCTACCGGTGTCGATAAGCATTGTAACATTAACGGTAGGTTCCGTGTCGCTAATGACGATGGGAGGTTCGAATTCGAATTCCTGTTCTTCGTTGACGCGACTGCGGAAAACAAAAGGTTCACCGGAATTTCCATTTGGATATACTGTTCCTTCAATGATAATACTGTAGCGCTCGCCAGCGAGAAAATCATCGAATTGAGGGCGGTCCATGGGCGGAACCATGGCCATATCCTCGTTCTCTACGCGATGGACTTCGAACTCGATTTCCCGGTACGTTCTCGGCGGAACCCCGCTCACACCGATTTGCTGCATCGCACCATTCAGTTCAAGCTGAAGAACCATCGGCAACGTGCGGAAGGTCAGGCTGTCATCGGAGTTTTTGAAGCGGATGTTCCTGAGAACGACGCGCGCTCGTGTGATACGGAGAGAATCTATGCCTACACCCGCTGTACCGAAGACAGGATGCTGTTTTTGCAGCATAGTGGTGCTGTTAACAGTTTTTACTGAGAGGCTTACTGTTCCACCGCCGGCCGGACCGGTTGAAGGATCCTGACAACCTGCTGCTATCAAAACGATACAGAGCATCAATGCTGAAAGACGAATCATTGGATATTCCTTTATCAATAAATAATGTTTTGCCATAGTAACTCAAAATCCGTACCAGGTTCTTACTTAGTTAAAGATGGCATTCCTAGCGCTATTTTTGAACTGAATTCCCAATAGTAGCACTCGCTAGTTGTTTATCCTGTGGAATTCATACCACATACTAACAGCAGATTGGATGCTAAGTGTGGAATACATGGGACAGGGTATTACGATGGGGTAAATAAAAAAAGAGGTGTTTTTATAGTTTTGAGTGGCGACTTAATGCTTGCGGTCGCAAGGGTATCGTGACAGTTATCAAGAGGGCCTTCTTTGACAACGAGAAACTTAGCTCTTTAGTTGAAAATAAACAGTCTGTATTTCAGACAGCATGGTGTTCGTTATAAGGAGAATCGAAATGACACATAGTTACCGTTTCACAGTCCTGCTTCTTGTTATGGGTGTTGCGGCCCTGTCTCTCTCATCGGGATGCAGCAGTAGTTCGAACCCGCTTGCGGCATTTCAACCGGAAATCAGGAATAACGCGGACAGTTTTGAGTTCCAGGCCACAGGGATTACCAATGTATCGACAACCGTCGAGTATCTCTGGCAAAACAGCGGATCGAGGGCCACGATCAACCAGTCGTCGGCGATTACAGGTGGCTCTGCGGTTGTGCAGTTGTTTGGCCCTGACAGTGTGGAACAATACTCCAGCAGTTTAGCTACGAATGGCACGTTCCAAAGTGATACCTCTACTGCCGGTACCTGGCGCATCCGTGTCACGCTTACGGGACTGAACGGAACGCTGAACTTCCGGGCTCAAAAGCTGTGATTGGCAGCTTATAGTCCTATAAAAATAAATGAGGCACGCAAAATAGTTCCTGCGCACCTCATATTGTTTACATATCATTAAACACTGTCGGCACGCCGGGTTGCCCGACGTGCCGATGCTAAATCGGTGAATCTGTTATTTCAGCCTATGAACATCCGGAAGTTTCTCCGTCCCGCTGCAAAGAAGCGGGATGTCGAAACATCAGGAACATCCAGATGTTTCTCCACAATTGACGCACTTGTAGCACGTGCCGCTGCGGACCATGATGCTTCCGCAGGAGTGGCAAGGAGGTGCATCGGCTTGTGCCTGGTAGACTTCCTTCTCCGTCTTTTCTCTTGAAGGATTAATTGAAATCTTATTATCCTTCAGCGCGCCGGCAACTGCCAGTTCAACATGCTCTTCGATGTTCTTCGGCTGTTCATCGGGAGGGAGGAATTTCTTGCCGAGCCAGCGGAACATGTAATCGAGCACGGACTTCGCAATAGGAATTTCCCTGTTGCCGGTGAAGCCGCTCGGCTCAAACCGCATATGCTGGAATTTCTCAACCAATACACGGAGCGGAACGCCATATTGCAATGCCATGGAGACTGACGTTGCGAACGCGTCCATTAATCCGGAAATGGTGGATCCTTCCTTTGACATCGTAATAAAGATTTCGCCGGGGTTGCCGTCTTCGTAAAGTCCAACGGTAATGTATCCTTCATGTCCCGCGATCGAGAATTTGTGCGTCACTGCCTGCCGTTCATCAGGGAGGCGGCGGCGGTCAGCTTTTTGCTTTGCCGTTGCTGTCAGAGCATCAAGGCTGGTGTTCAATGGCTGTGTCCGTTTGCATCCGTCACGGTAAATGGCAATCGCCTTTAATCCCATCCGCCATGCTTCAACGTAGGTATTGGCGATATCCTGGGCGGTGACATCACTGGGCATATTCACAGTTTTTGAAATTGCGCCGGAGATGTAGGGCTGAACTGCCGCCATCATTTTCACGTGTCCCATATACTGAATCGTGCGTACGCCTTTTGCGGGTTTAAACGCGCAATCAAAAACGGGGAGGTGTTCTTCCTTGAGATGTGGCGCGCCTTCAATCGTATCGTTTTTATCGATATAAGCCAGTATATGTTCGATCTGCTCGTCGATGTACCCTAGTTTTTTAAGCGAAAGCGGAACCGTCTGGTTGACGATTTTAAGTAATCCGCCGCCGACAAGTTTCTTGTATTTTACAAGCGCGATGTCGGGTTCAACGCCGGTGGTGTCGCAATCCATCATGAAGCCGATTGTTCCGGTGGGGGCAAGTACCGTTGCCTGAGAATTACGGAAGCCGTATTCGCGTCCGATCGCGTAGGCATCATCCCACACTTTGCGCGCGGAGGTTAACAAATCGCTTGGGACATATTTATCTTCAATTCTATCAGCTGCAAGGCCATGCATCTTCATGACTTTGAGCATCGGTTCGCGGTTTTTCTGGAAGCCGCGGAAGGGGCCCATTTCTTTTGCGATAATCGCGGATTGCTTGTAACCCTGCCCGCACATCAACGCAGTAATTGCGGCAGCATAGGCACGGCCTTCTTCGCTATCGTATGCCAGGCCGCGTGCCATCAGAAGCGCGCCGAGATTTGCATAACCCATGCCGAGCGGGCGGTAGTCGTGACTGTTCTGGGTGATTTTCGGTGTCGGGTAACTTGCGTTATCGACTTCCATTTCCTGCGCTGTAATTGTAATCGTTACGGCATGGCAGAATGATTCAACATCAAACTCACCGTCTTCCGTGCGGAACTTCATCAGGTTCAGCGAAGCAAGGTTGCATGCAGTATCATCAAGAAACATGTATTCACTGCACGGGTTGGATGAATTAATAGGTGCGGTGTTTGAACAGGTATGCCAGTTATTAATAGTGGTATGGAACTGCATGCCGGGGTCGCCGCAAATCCATGCGGAGTCCGCCATCTCTTTCATGATGTTGCGCGCTTTAAACGTGTCCATCGGTTTCCCGTCGCGGACAGCTTTTGTTGTCCAGTCCCTGTCGTCCACAACTGCACGCATGAATTCATCGTTCGCGCGGACAGAGTGATTGGCATTCTGATAGAACACAGAATCGTACGCGCCGCCGGGGACATTGAATCCGCCGTCGTAGCCGGCATCGATCAGTGACCAGGCTTTCTTCTCTTCATCGGACTTGCAACGGATGAAGTCCATGATATCCGGATGTTCAGCGTTGAGAATGACCATCTTTGCCGCGCGGCGTGTCTTGCCGCCAGATTTGATAACGCCGGCAAACGCATCGTAGCCTTTCATGAATGAAACCGGACCTGAGGCTGTGCCGCCGCTGGAGAGTCCTTCACGCGATGAACGGAGAGTTGAAAGATTTGATCCCGTTCCCGAGCCCCACTTGAATAATCTGCCTTCTGTCCTGGCAAGTTCAAGAATGGATTCCATGGTATCTTCAACCGAGTTGATGAAGCATGCCGAGCACTGCGGTTTTTCTTCGATACCGCAGTTAAACCAGACAGGACTGTTGAACGACATATATTGGTTGACAAGAAGGAATGTCAGTTCCGAATAAAATGTTTCCGCGTCTTCCTCTGACGCGAAGTAACCGCCTTTCTTACCCCACTCCGTCATGGTGCGAGAAACGCGGTTAACTAACTGACGGACACTCATCTCACGTTGCGGTGTTCCAATTTTACCGTGGAAATATTTTGATACGACGACATTTGTCGCTGTCATTGACCATGATTTGGGAACCTCGACATTTTTCTGTTCGAAAATCGTTTCGCCTTTTTCGTTGCTGATAACGGCGGTACGGAATTCCCATTCGATCTGGTCAAATGGATGTACGTCAGGTTTCGTATAATATCTTCGGAATAATAAGCCGCGGCGCTGCTGCTGTGTGCCTTCGGGTTTTTCCTGCCTGACGGGTACGGTGATATCGCCTCCGCCAAGCACGGCCATCTCTGGTGTAGCCATCGATGTGGTCTCCTCTAAAAGGGTGGATGAATAAAGTTATTTAAATAGTCAAGCCTTCCGAAATGAACGGAAGGCTGAAAAAACGTAAATTTGGGTTGATTTCTTTAAAAAATGAGAATAGCGCTTTATCGTCGATACTTGACTCATTACTCCTTGGTAAACTTTCCTCTTTAAGTTCTGTCGTCAGGGGAGATGCGCAATTCCGACTCGTTTGAGCTTTGGTCGGCGACATTGGGACGAAATATATGCAGTTAAGTATAAGAAGTCAAGTAAAAAATTATTAAAATTTCGTGAGACTTATTATTTTCTACATACTCCGGAATTTTTTCCTTGACACGAACTTGAAAATCCGGTTGGATTCGCGGTTGGACCACATCTCGAATTTTCGATGAAATAGTTCTGATTTTCCCATTTTTGGTCAGGTTGCTTTTCATCGTTTGAGACGCTATTTTACGCCGGACAATCCGATGTTTTGAAAAAGTACTCTCTGAAAATTAATTAAATTTTTTTAATCATGTCAGCACCAATTCGATTCTCCACGATTGCAGAAATGTTTGATAAGTTACGCGACGCTTTTGAAAAAGAAGAGCGTCCCATGCTCATGCATAAAGTCGATGGAGTGTACAAGGGGATTTCTTATACTGAGTTTGCTGAACGCGTCGACTGTTTCGCTCACGGCCTTGCATCAATTGGAGTAAAGCGCGGAGATCATATTGCGGTGATTTCAGAGAATCGCCCGGAATGGGTAGTGGCCGACAGCGGCATGATCCGGCTTGGTGCAGTCAATATTTCCATCTATCCTACGCTCACACCAAAACAGATCGAATTTATTTTTAATGACGCCGGGGTGCAATACGCTGTCGTTTCAAATCAAATGCAGCTTCAGAAAGTGCTGAAAATCCTTCCTGATGTTCCGACACTGAAAATGATTATTGTCTTTTCAGAGAAAGGGATTGAGGGAAATAATCAAATCCTTTTCTATACATCCATCATTGAAAAAGGAAAAAAGTTCAGGGATGAACATCCCGGCTATGTTCAGCAGGAAACCGCGAGAGTAACACCCGATGATTTATTAACGCTGATTTATACGTCGGGAACGACCGGCAATCCCAAAGGAGTTATGCTGACGCATAATAATCTCGTGAGTAACATTATCGCATCGGCGGATTGCATCCCGTTTAATCATGAAGATACGCTCCTTTCATTTCTTCCTTTGTGTCATTCCTATGAACGGATGGCGGGATATTATACCGCGATGGCATGCGGTGTCACTATTGCGTATGCGGAAAGCATTGAGACGGTCCGTGATAACCTTGTTGAAGTGCGGCCAACAGTGGTAACCACCGTTCCCAGGTTATTCGAGCGGATTTATAATAGAATGATGAAACAGATTGATGCGTCTCCGCCGTTCCGGCAGAAAATTTTTCATTGGGCAGTTGGTGTCGGGCGGCGATACGCGCGGCAAAAGAAGCAGGGATCAGTTTCTCCGTTGCTTACGTTGCAGAATCGCATAGCGGATATACTGGTGTTCGGAAAAGTTAAGGCGCGTACTGGCGGGCGAATACGCTTTTTTGTCTCTGGCGGTGCGGCATTACCGCGGGAGTTGGGAGAATTCTTTGAGGCTATCGGGATTCAGATTATTGAGGGGTATGGACTGACCGAATCGTCACCTGTTATCAGCGTCAACAGATTGGAAAAGTACAAATTCGGGACAGTTGGGTTTCCGATCCCTGATGTGACAGTGAAGATTGCTGAAGATGGTGAGATTATTATTAAAGGTCCGAATGTCATGAAAGGATACTGGAATAATTCCGAGGCAACCAAAGAATCTATCGATGCCGAAGGATGGCTTCATACCGGAGATATCGGGATTTTTGATGAGGAAGGATTTCTCGTTATTACCGACAGGAAGAAGCACCTCTTCGTAAGCTCCGGCGGTAAGAATATTGCGCCACAGCCAATAGAAAATCTTTTTCTCCAGAGTAAATACGTTGACCAGTTCTTTCTCCTTGGAGACGGGAAAATGTACCTCACGGCACTGATTGTTCCCGATTTTGAAAATCTGAAAGAATTCGCGCGGAAGAATGGTGTTTCGTTCTCCGGCGATGAGGACCTGGTGGCAAATACGGAAGTGATTTCTCTTTTCGACAAAGAGATCAATTCATTACAGAAGGATCTTGCGAATTACGAACGGGTAAGAAAATTCACGCTTTTGCCGGCACCGTTTACCATTGAAGCGGGAGAGATTACTCCCACCATGAAGATCAAGCGGAAAGTGGTTGAACAAAAATATTCAACCATTATCAAAAAAATGTATGAGGGCGTAGGATGATGGTGCTGCTCTGAAAAGCGGCCGGTATTATTTGTAATCCCTTTCGAGAATTTCCAGAGTAATGATGCGCATGTTAATCATGCTTTCAGGATTGTCGCAGAGGACGACGTAGTACCGTGTTCTGCCTGCGGTCATGTATTGCGAGCTCGGGCTGGCATTTAACGCCGCGATAAACTGTTGCTTGGAAAATCTTCCCGGGTATTTTTCGGTAATTTCTTTTTCCTTCCCCACAAAAAGTGAGTACACTTTGCCTCCCGTTGCATTCTCAACATACCATCCCGGTTTTGGCAACTTGGTGCATCCCTGAATCACAAACAAAAGAACACAGGCAAATAGCACAATTTTCATTTGAACCTCTGCTGTTGGTGATAATTCAGGCACAGTATATAAAACTTTGAATTAAGCCGCAAGATTAGCATCAAAAACCTATAAATCATTTCCTTGACTCTGTTTCCAAAAATGGCTATTTTTATCCATCTTTTTTGGAGCTTTTTCTACTAAATTATCGATTTGATGAAATTATGAACTCCTCATACGCAGTTGGTGTCAATTCCCGCGCCGACGATGTATCTGAAAATTTGTGGCTTAACAACAGAACCTGGGATCTGACGTTTATCAGTCTGAGCGCTGTTCTTGTCATTCTTCCTTTTGCGGCATACGAAATCTTTCAATATATACTGGGGTTCGAATCGGTTCGAACCGCGCTCGGAGTTTCGTCGGCAGATATACTTGACGTGAGTCGCAATACAGTCAACGGATTAATCGCGCTGCTCATCGGCGGCCCGCATATGTATGCCACCTACACCCGGACATTTCTTGACGGGGATTTCCGGAAGAATCATATTCCTTTTCTTCTCGGATCTTTACTTTTGCCTTTTATGGTTGTCTATCTTGGTGTTGTCTACTTTGAACTTCTCGTAACATTGTTTTTCTTCTGGGCATCAATTCATATTCTTCATCAGATCTCATACATTATTGACTGTTACAACGAGAAACAGGCGAAGCCGGTCTCAACACAATCACGCATTTTGGATTATGTTGTTGTGTTTTCCTCACTTTACCCGATTGGCGTCTGGAGGATGGTGAACAACGATTTTAAAATCGGACAGATACGGCTGCTCTTCCCTGATTTCATGATGATTGAAAATAATCCGACTTTGGGATGGGGAATATTTTTGTTTGCCACGATGATTTTCGCGGTTTCATTAACATTGTGGATTGGCCGGACATACCGTGAATACACCCGCGGCGAGTTGCACACACCGAAAGCAATCCTGATGGCGCTGACGATTGTTGTTTCATTTTTTATTCCTTCATACCATGAACTTGATGTGGCATTTCAGGGATTTAATACGTGGCATTCGTTCCAGTATCTTGGGCTGACATTATATATCAACCGGCTTCGTCAGCAGAAAGAAGGAATCTCAACTCCGTTAATCCGGAATATGTCGCTTGCCGGAAAAGGATTCAGGTTTTATGCATTCAATGTCGGTTGTGCGCTTGGTGCTGTAGCAATGATCGCATTGCTACTTGTGAACAGACACGCTCTCGGTTTCAGCTTTGATCAATGCTATTATGTTGTTGTGCTTTCATTCCTTCTTATGCATTATTATCACGACCATCTGCTCTTTACACAGAAAAAAGCATTGGTATCGTAGGTCAGGTCTCATAGTATTCAGAGAAGCCCGGTTGCTATTGAGTGCCGGGCTTTCTTATTTTTAATGCGAGATGAATCAACCACCTGTTGTTGAATATTCCGGGAAACATCGCCTCCGCAATATCAAATTGTGGATTGAAAAGCTCGCTGAAAAAACTTCAGCCCGGTGGCTGTTATTTCTCCTTGCGGTCATCGAAGGCGCGATCTTTCCGATTCCCGTTGATCCGTTATTAATTGCTCTTTCCGTTGCAGATCCCCGTAAATCATTATTTGTCGCCGGGATTTGTATCGGCGGTTCCGTGATCGGTTCTTGTATTGGTTACGGTATCGGCTTTTGGGCGTTTGAAACATTTGCCCGCTCGTTGTTATCTTCCATAGGTGCTCTGGATGCGATATATCAGTCGCTTAGTTTGCTAAAGGAATATGGGATATTTGCCCTCGTCGCTGCCGGATTTATTCCAATCCCGTATTCCGTGTTCTCGATAGCGGCGGGAATGAATCAGACACTTGGCTTTGGAATACTTGTACTCGGTTCAGTTCTCGGAAGAACGGTCCGGTTTGGATTGATTGGGATACTGTTTTACTTCTTTGGCGAAAAATGTAAGCTGTTTCTGGAAAAACATTTTGGAAAACTTTCCATTGTTTTCCTGCTGATTGTGCTCATTTTTGTGGTAGTGGTGCGATGGCTTCTTTGAAGAAAAATATCAAACGCGATGTAAGTATTGCCAGAGCGCTATCAAAACTCGGCTTTTGCTCACGCTCGGAAGCGGAACAGATCATTCGTGATGGAAGAGTTTCGGTTAATAATACTATCACCGGAAATCCTTCGCTTCGCGTATCATTGTCGGAAGACAAAATCCGTGTTGACGGGAAAGTCCCCCTTAAAAAAGAGTTTGTTTATATCGTCATGAATAAACCGGCGGGAGTGGTGACGACCAGATTAGATGAACGGGGAAGAAAGAATGTCTATGACCTCCTCGGCGATGTCGGCAAGTGGGTGTTTCCGATAGGCAGGCTTGATAAAGATACTACCGGATTATTGCTTTTTACCAATGATAACAAATTTGGAGAGCTGCTGACAAATCCGATGTCAAAAGTTCCCAAAACCTATATTGTGAGACTCGATAAGCCTTTGTCCGCTGAGCATGAACAAATATTGTCAGTTGGAATGAAACTTAATGGCGAGATATTGCGTCCAGCGATTATCCGTTCTTTGACTGCCGGTGAGATAGAAATGACAATCACTGAAGGGAAGAACCGTCAGATTCGGAGAATGTGTGATGCATTAGGTTATGGCGTCATCGCCCTGCGAAGAGTTCGTATCGGTGAATTAACAATTGGCGATTTGAAAGAAGGTGAGTGGAGGTATATATCGGAGAAAGAAGTAAAAGCCGTAGCTAATTCAAAAGTCAAAAGGAAAAAGTGAAAACGGTTTGAGGTTTGCGCATCGAGTTTTGAGAAATTATCTTCATCCCAAAATCTAAACACCATTTGTCCCAAATTGTCAATTGTAAATCGAAAATTGTAAATACCTTATGCCTCAAATATCCTCATCTATCGTCGAAGTCTGCATCTTTAAATTCGAACAAAACCAGCCGCATTTTCTGCTATTGCATCGAAATCCTGCTGAATCAGTTTACCCCAACCTCTGGCAAATGGTTACCGGATCGATTGAAAAAGGGGAAAAAGCTTATGAGGCGGCATTACGGGAGATGGCAGAAGAGACCGGACTGAAACCTGCGGCGTTTTGGGTCGTACCACATGTCAGCGTGTTCTATGACCATCGTTGGGATTCAGTGAATCACTGTCCGATGTTCGCCGCACAGGTACAGGTCGGATCTCATCCGGTCCTTTCTCAGGAACATGATGATTGTGTCTGGTTACCGCGTGCCGAGGCTGAAAAAAGGCTTGTTTGGCCCGGTCAGCGGGAAGGATTGAAAATTGTACATGACTATATCATAAAAGACGAAAAGACAGCGGGACTAATAAAAATTCTCTAGAAAGCTTATTACTGTCAACCTTTTTCGTTCCTGATAAGTCTAATACATACAACAGAATCGTTCTTTACGCCTTCATTGTATGATAAAAGTTTTTATTGGAATAAATTTATAGGAGAAATGTTCATGAAATCAGGCCTTCTTGTAGTCGCAATTGTAATGATACTCTTCGTGGTTACCGGTACTGAAAGTTCAGCGCAATCAAAAGTCCGGGGATATTCACTTAGCAGTGGTGATACCGGTCCGAAGCTTGGGGTTTCCATACAGGATGTTACAGCAAAGTTAAAGGAACGGAAAAAACTCGCCGTAGACGAAGGTGCGCTGGTAACATGGGTGGATGAAGACAGTCCGGCTGAGAAAGCCGGTATTCAGGAAGGTGACGTGATTGTAAAGTTCGATTCGAAATCGATTTATGATTCCGATGATCTGACACGTGCAGTCGGGAAAGTAAAGGAAGAGAAGGAAGTCAAGATTGAACTATACCGGAACGCTGACAAGAAAACTGTCACAGCAAAAATTGATAAACCTGCAAAATCACACGGGTATTCATTCTTTTACGATGATGGCGAAGATGACGGAGATGTGCACGTAAGAGTTACGCCTCCGACACCCCCAAGTCTTCCGAGAATGCCGAAGATGGTGCGCCCGTTTAATTTCCATATGTCGATGCAGCATGCCATTGAAGGAATGGAAGTCCAGGAGCTGAATAAACAGCTTGCTGAATATTTTGAAGTCTCCTCGGGTCGCGGTCTTCTTGTCACAGAGGTGGAAAAGCGCTCACCCGCTGCGGATGCCGGATTTAAAGCCGGCGATGTGATCGTGAAAGTGAACAACTCATCTGTGCGCTCTCTCGATGATCTGCATGAAGAATTGTACGAAGGTGAAAAATCCAGCGCGCAGGTTGAGATTGTCAGAAAAGGGAAACCACAGACATTGAACCTGAAGGTGGAAGAGTGGGACGAAGAAGATGATGATCTTTCTTTTGATGTCGATGTTCCGTATCTGCCGTACGCAGATGAAGCGGCATCGCGGGCCACACTTTCCCAGATGAATAAAGCATTTTTGAACGAACTGCAAGAAACTCTTTCTTCCATGCAAGACCGCATCCGGCAAAAGATGCGCCGGCTGCAGGAACGAATTACAGAAAAAGTATTAAGCATGTAACATTCTTCTCCAAAGACCCTCCTATACAAACAAGGCTAAGAGAGCAGGATAAGAGAACGGTCCTGCTCTCTTTATTTTTAGTAGATACCCCTTTGTGCCGAAGTCAAAAGTTGATTCCGTAAAAGAATTTCAGTAGGTTTGCAGTTGAATTTTTCTCCGATGCGTTCTTTTGATGGAATCTTCGCTTACATACAATTCTTTGCATCCCCGCTCCCCGGCTGATTTTATTCCTTTTGCAAAAAATGAAATTGAACAATCAATACCCTTGCGCTTTGAAGCTCAGGCTGCTATTTACAAAAATAAGATTGCCTTAAAGACAACCGATTGTCAAATCACTTATGATGAGCTTGATGCGCTTGCCAATAGCATAGCCCATCATTTGCTACGTGAGCGTAGTAGTATTCAGGAACCTATAGCTTTGATCTGCAACCAGGGTATTCCCCTGATTGCGGCAATTCTGGGAATACTGAAGGCCGGCAAAATTTATATGCCTCTTGATGTGTATGACCCGCCTGAAAGAATAGCATCGTTTCTTCGTGAATCCGGCTGTTTATTTGTCATTACAGATGCCAAAAATCTTTCCGTGACTTCTTCGGCTGTAAAGGATGTGAATGCAGGAATTTTGAATCTTGATGAGTTCGAAAGCGCTGAGTCGGGAAGAAACCTTTCATTAACAATTCCCCCTGAGGCGTACGCATATATTTTCTATACCTCCGGTTCAACCGGTAAACCGAAGGGAGTTGTGGATACCCACCGCAATGTACTTCACAATATTATGCGGTATACGAACGCTCTGAATATTTCACCCAGTGACCGTTTAACACTGCTGCAGTCGGCTAATTTCAGCGGATCGGTATCCAGTCTGTTTTGTGCACTTTTGAATGGCGCGACTTCTTATCCGTACAACATCAAAGAACAAGGGCTTGGCAAAAACATTGCCTCCTGGCTGAAGACCGAACGGATGACCATGTATCATTCTGTACCGGCCATCTTCAGAAGTTTTCTATCGGATGACGAGTGTTTTCCGGATATCCGCATTATCCGGCTTGAAGGTGATGCAGCGTCTGTACAGGATGTGGAACTTTTCAAGCGGCATTTTCGGGATGATTGCTTGCTTGTCAATGGCCTTGGGGCGACTGAAACAGGTATTGTCAGACAGTACTTCGTGGGAAAAAACACTGAACTGTCCGGGGGGATTTTGCCGATAGGATATCCCGTCGAAGGCATGGAACTCTTTATTGTTGATGAGAATGGAATAACGCTGCCATTTCACCAGGCAGGTGAAATAGCCGTGCGAAGCAAATTTCTCACATCGGGATATTGGAAGAATGACGCCCTTTCCTCAACAGCATTCATACCTGACAATTCTGATCCCAAAATGAGGATGTACAGAACCGGTGATATGGGAAGAATGAGCGAAGACGGTTGTGTTGCGTATCTTGGCCGGAAGGATTTTCAATTGAAAATACGGGGAAACAGGGTTGACCCTGCCGAAGTGGAATCCCATCTCGTCAAACTGCCGGAAGTAAAAGACGCAGTTGTTGCGACCAGGATATCTTCCAGGGGAGACGGTCAGCTAGTGGCGTATATTATTCCTCACGGAAGGCCATTCCCAACTCATTCATATTTGCGAAGAAGGCTCGGGGAATCGTTGCCCGAGTACATGATTCCGGCGCGCTTTATTATGATGGAATCGTTTCCGCTGAATGCGAATCTTAAAGTCGATCGTAAAGCTCTGCCGGATCCAGAACATGTGAATCGAATCTCTTCAGTGCGTTATCAGGCACCGGCAAATTCCACAGAAGTATCATTAGTGAAAATATGGGAGTCGATTTTTAAAATATCACCGATTGGCATCAACGATAATTTTTTTGACCTCGGCGGGGATTCTCTCTACGCTGCAGAAATATACACGCAGGTTGGGAAGCAATTTGGCAAAGAGCTTGATATGAGAACACTGCTTCAATACCCGACAGTTGGCCGGTTAGCAAAATTTATTGCTGAAGATCGACGACAGGGAAGTACTGTACTCGTTCCATTACAACCGTTTGGCTCACGCCGACCGCTATTCTGTGTGCACGGACATGGAGGACATGTTCACGCGTATGTTCCTTTATCGCGGATTATCGGCAGCGATCAGCCGTTGTATGGTTTGCAGTCCCAGGGGGAATCAATGTCAATTTTTGAAGCCATGGCGTCAGCGTACATCAAAGAAATCAGAAACGTTCAGCCGAACGGTCCGTATTCCGTTGCGGGATTTTGTTATGGAGGAATCATTGCTCTCGAAATGGCGCACCAGTTAGTTAAATCCGGAGAGGAGGTAGCACATCTTATCATGTTTGATGTAACACCGGCGGAGTTTACGCCGTTGTTTTCGGAAAATATTCTGTCAGCATATTATCATCATGTAAAGAGTGAACGGAAAAAACGGTTTATTGCCGGTTTGGAAGGACTACCTCTTCAGGAGAAATCGTTGGCGATTCTCGGATCGGCGGTCCGGAAGGCTGGTCGCATTCCTCAGGAGTTTCTCGAAGCACGAAGAAAAAATACATTATCGTCCCAACACTATACACCTGTACCATTTCCGGGGACTGTTGCGTTGTTTCTTTCCCGTGAAACTACGGCATCATACACCAACAACCCATTGTCTGTCTGGAATGCATTGAGCACTGTTGGCGTTGAAGTGGTATTGTGCACCGGTGAAGAAGGGGTGATGTTCAGCGAACCTCATGTACAATTCCTTGCAAGCGAGTTAAATCGTATATTGTCCTCAAAATAATTTCGATGTCCGGAAAACCCCTGAACATATTACAAACCTGTTTTTCGCCTTCGTGGGGCGGACTGGAGATGCAGGCGCTTGAGGTGACAAAGCATTTGCGTAATCGGGGCCATCATGTCTGGCTGGCATGCTGTAACGGGAGCCGGCTTCAGCAAGAGTCGGAGAGGCTGGGAATTTCAACAATCGCTCTTCCGGTAAAGGGTTACGTTCACCCGGTCCTTGTTCATCGGTTGAAAAAATTTCTGGAGAAGGAAAAGATTCAGATTATTCATTCGCAGCTTTCAAAAGACCTTGCGACCATTGTTCCCGCAATGAAATTTACAGGGAAATACATTCCGATTATCCTGAGCAAGCGTATCGGATCCGGTATCATGAAGAAAACCTTGTTCCACCGGTTTACCTATGGTAATGTGAGCAAGGTGCTTGCCATATCATCCCTGATACATCGCAATGTCATAGAGACTACTCCAATTTTGCCGGAAAAAGTCATCACATTGCATGATGCAGTAGATACGAATCAGTTTTCGCTTTCGGGAGTTGACAGAAACAAGGTCAGAAATGAATTCGGGTATACAAATGAACAGGTAGTCATCGGTTTTGTCGGGCGATTTTCTCCCGGCAAGGGCCAGGAAGAATTTATCGAAGCTGCCGCTATTTTGAAAAATAAATATCCCCACGTTCGCTTTCTGATGGTCGGAGAGGCAAGCTACGGAGAGCCGCAGTATTTCCATGATATGAAAGCAATGGCATCACGGTTAGGTCTGGATGATGTTGTTACATTTGCCGGGTTTCGCCGTGACATTCCCGAAGTGATGGCGTCGTTTGATATTTTTGCTATGCCGTCGCATGCCGAGTCGTTTGGTGTGGTGCTGATAGAAGCGATGGCGATGGAACGTCCTGTGGTTTCCATCAACACCGATGGTGTGCTTGATGTTGTGGTGGATGGGGTGACAGGAATCTATGTGCATCCGCGGAAAAGTAACGAACTTGCCGCCGCGATTGGCAAATTAATTGAAAACCCTTCAATGAGGTCTCAGTATGGCAAAGCGGGAAGAACCCGTGTTCTTGAGCTCTTCGACCAGAATAAGCAAATAACAAAAATCGAAGAGATCTATGATGAAGTATTAAACTAGACCGGTCTGTGCGGTCCTTTCACAAAATCTGTGAATGTTGGTTACTTAACGAGTAACATCTTTTTCATTTCAAAGAACGATCCCGTGGTCAGCCGGTAAAAGTATAAGCCGCTTGATAATTTGCTTGCATCGACGTTCACCGTTTTGTACCCGCCCTCTTGAATCCCGTCAATAACCGTTGCCACGCTCTGCCCAAGGATGTCATAAATTATTAATCTGACATGCCTGGTATCCTGAAGGAAGTACTCAATAGTCGTTTGCGGATTGAATGGATTAGGGAAATTTTGGAATAATGTGGTAATGCGTGGAATCGATGTGGGATCCACAGCAGAAATTACGGAGGCTGTCTCAACTGTTTGGTCTACACCATAGGAAATTCCATTTGTATTCTCCGTAACAACGCGATAATGGTACAGGGTGTTGGGCGCGAGGCCGGAGATCTGTGCTGTAAACTCGACATGTTCTGCTGACGAACCGATGCTTTGTCGGGGTGTGCGGTTTTCAGAAGCGTCGGTCAATCCCCATTCGAACCATGCGTCTGTCGCGGCCCCGCCCGGGTTAGATCTGCCGCCAACAACGACCTGATTGTCACGCAAATCAGTAAACCATGCAGATAGTAAGTTTGTCGGACCTTCCGCGATGATATACAGGTCCGTCCATGGATAATAAATAGTATCCGAGGTTTGAGTTTTCATATCTGTATTTATGAATGAACCACTGAAGGGATCCTGCAATCGTATACTCCCGCTGAAATTATTAGTGAGATTGCTCCAATTGAAGATAATTGGATAACGATTATCCTCGGGTCGGAATTGTATCCGGAATGTGTCAGTCTGAAACGCATTGTTGTATTTCCTCAAATCTACTCTGAGCCCTTGCCCCATGCACGATCCTGCTTCACCATAAATATCATTAAATCGAAAATTTACTGCTGGAAACGGCGGAGGTGGAGGTTCTTCGCGTTCGCCAACCGCCCAATCATAACAATATGTGGCATGAGTATGGATTCCGAAAAACCGCTGAGGGGTTGTATACCCTGCTGCGTCGGTAATGGTTATTGGTATCACAAAACCGCCGGCATTGGAGTCAATAAGTGTTGTGAACGATTCGTGGAGACTATCAGGTGGAAAGCCAGTGTGATCATATACCTTAAAATAATAATGCCAAATTGTATTGGGCATGAGCCCTTCTACTCGATATGAGACAAACACTGTATCCCCAGATCGGATTGTATCCATACTGTAATATTTCACATTAAAGAAATAGAATACGTCATAACCGAGCCTTCCAACCCCAAAGCCAAATCCGGTAGCAGTGGTATCGGGGATAAACCACCCATGGAGAATAGCCGAAGTTTGAGTTACCGAATCAGCAGGTAATGTTTGAAAATTCATTTGGCCAAATAACGGCTTCGTTAATACTACTGTAAGTGTAATAATGAGATGAAAAAGTTTCTCTTTGAAAAATTTTGGCACTGATTCCTCACTCAAAGCTTCTATATTCTGTTATTTTGACCGGAAGTTACATCTATTCCCTTCCAAATTCAATATTCACAACAAGATTTAAATCAGATTCTTGCAGTTCAGTTAATTTTTGCTATATTCAACCATTCTTAATGCCTTGTCCTCAACCGTCTAAGAACAGTATCTCCTTAATGACACAGGAGAACAAATCCTTTTCCGCATTTTTGGTGCATCTGAATTTTATGAAATCATTTATTCTGGTAACCCTCATTTCGATTTTACCAATCTTATTGGTCGCTCAGGAACTATCCTCAACTCAAACACGTCCGTACGAGGATCTTGCGAAAAAAATAATTACCGCAGGACTTGGTTCCGGTAAAGCGTATGAGATGTTGTATGATTTGACGACAAATGTCGGCACACGTCTTAGCGGTTCACCGCAGGCCACGCGTGCCGTTGAATGGTCGAAAAATAAAATGGAAGAATTTGATTTTGACAATGTGTGGCTTGAAGATGTGATGGTTCCGCACTGGGTCCGCGGAACAGTAGAAAAAGCATCGGTTATGAGTGATGCCGAATTGGGAAACAAAGAACTGACCATTTGCACGCTGGGCGGAAGTATCGGTACGCCGAAAGAAGGAATTACGGCTGAGGTTGTTCAGGTAAAAACATTTCAGGAATTGCAATCGTTAGGAGACAAGGCAAAAGGAAAGATTATTTTCTTCAACAGGCCGATGGATCGGACAAAAATATCCACTGGCGAAGCGTACGGAGGCGCAGTCGGCCAGCGCGGACAGGGCGCGGTTGAAGCTGCAAAAGCCGGCGGCGTTGCGGCACTTGTCCGTTCCATGACAACACGCCTGGACGATGTTCCCCACACAGGCGCAATGAACTATAATGATCAGGTGCAGAAAATTCCTGCCGCCGCAATCAGTACCATTGACGCGAATTTTCTCGATAGCCTTCTTTCAGTCCGGTCCTCTGTTACTGTCAATATTAAACTCTCCTGTGAAACGTTGCCCGATGTAAAATCGGCGAATGTTATCGGTGAACTGCGTGGGACTGAACATCCCGAAGAAGTTATTGTTATCGGCGGACATCTTGACAGCTGGGATAAAGGCCAGGGTGCGCACGATGACGGGGCCGGGTGCATTCAGTCAATTGAAGCATTGCGTTTATTAAAAGAGCTCGGATTAAAGCCCAAACGGACGATCCGTGCGGTTATGTTTATGAATGAAGAAAACGGGCTTCGCGGCGGTAAAGCATATGCAGAAAAAGTCCGTTCTGAGGAACGCCACATCGCCGCTATCGAATCGGATGCCGGCGGATTTACACCAAGAGGATTCGGCGTCTCAACAGACTCCGCGACGTTATCGCGCTACCCTGATATTGTTCAGAGGATTGCGAAATGGTCATACCTGTTCGAGTCCATCGATGCAGATCGCATCCGGGCCGGCGGCGGCGGAGCGGACATCAGTGAACTTGCAAAGAAAGGTGTGCCAACATTAGGATTACGCGTTGACGGACACCGTTATTTCGACTATCATCATTCAGATAATGATACGATCGATAAAGTAAATGAACGTGAACTTGAATTAGGCGCTGCTGTTCTGGCGATACTTTCTTACGTCCTGGCGCAGGAAGGTATTTAAATTTTCTATCCAGGTTTGTTGTCCCATTCTCTCATCAATTACTGAGGTGTTTATGAAAAGAATGCTCATACTTTGTTGTTTTATGGTTCTTCTTGTTTCTCTGGCATCGGCACAAATGGCCCGTGAGAAATATGATTCTGCCGCAGTAGCGCAGATCAAGGATGAAGGACTCAACCGGTCTAACGTTATGGAAATTCTCAGCTATCTTACTGATGTGTACGGTCCGCGCCTTACCGGCTCTCCCGGTTATGAACGTGCGGCGAAATGGGCGCAATCCAAAATGACATCGTGGGGTTTGCAAAATGCCCGCCTGGAAAACTGGGGCCCGTTCGGGAGAGGATGGGAGTTGAAGCGCTATTCCGCAAATGTTCTCCATAAACAGAATTTTCCACTTATCTCGTATCCGAAAGCGTGGACTCCGGGAACAAACGGAACTGTTACCGGCGAATTAATTTATATCGATGCGCAAACGGACAGTGCGTTGGAATTTTATAAAGGGAAGCTCAAAGGAAAGTTTATTCTTTTCAGCGATTCGCGTGAAGTAAAACCGCACTTTGAAGCAGAAGGCTCGCGCGAAGAAGATTCCACGTTGCTCAAACTTGCGAATGCAGATATACCCGCTGCCCGCCGCGGCGGAGGGCGCAGGTTTGAGATGACGCCAGCGCAGAAAGCAAAAGCACTTGCCGATTTCCATAAATATGAGATGGCGCAGAAGGAAGGCGCTCTCGGAATACTGACGAATGCCCGCGGTGATGGCGGAAATATCTTTGTCCAGCAGATAACTGTCCCGGCTCATCCAGACACTCCGGCTACAAAGCGACCTTCTTCTTACAGTACCAATGTTCCGAAAATGGTGCCGCAGATTGCTGTTGGCGTAGAACATTATAACCGGCTTATGCGGATGATTAAAAAGGGAGAAACACCAAAACTCGAAATGAATCTGGAAGTGAATTTTATGAAAGCAGATTCCGAATATAATGTCATTGCGGAAATTCCCGGTACGGATCTGAAAGACGAGATAGTGATGATCGGCGCTCATTTCGATTCATGGCAGGGAGGAACAGGCGCGACGGATAACGCGACGGGCTCCGCGGTATGCATGGAAGCAATGAGGATATTGAAAACGCTCAATCTTACTCCCCGCCGGACAATTCGCATCGGATTATGGGGAGGCGAAGAGCAGGGGCTGCTCGGATCGGAAGCGTATGTGAAACAGCATTTCGGGGATAAAGATAATCCTGAGGGCAAAGTAAATTACAAACCCGACGCAGAGAAATTTTCTGTCTATTTCAACGATGACAACGGGACGGGAAAAATCCGCGGTGTCTACATGCAGGGCAATGAAGCCGTACGACCGATTTTCCGGGAATGGCTAAAACCGTTCGCGGATATGGGAGCAAGCACGCTGACACTTTCGAATACCGGCGGAACCGATCATCTTTCGTTCGACGCAATCAGTTTACCCGGTTTCCAGTTTATCCAGGATGAGATTGAATATTCATCCCGGACGCATCACTCGACAATGGATGTCTATGACCGTGCTGTCGAAGACGACCTGAAGCAGGCATCGATAATTATGGCATCGTTTGCCTATCATGCGGCAATGCGGGATGAGAAAATGCCGCGCAAACCGGTACCGCAACCTGTGCCGGCAAGAGTCGGGAGCAATTAGGATTATTTTCACCAGTTCATAACCTTATGAAGAACGGTCGCATTGAGTGTCAATGTGGCCGTTTTTCATTTTGCACTTCTTCCGGTCTTTTCGTACATTTATTCCGCTCACTCACCACATGTCATCAATAGGGAATTTCTCATGAGTCTGCTGGTTGTTGGTTCGCTCGGGATAGATACGATTGAAACCCCGTTTGGCCGCGTTGAAAATGTGCTCGGCGGTTCCGCCACGTACATTTCCACGGCGGCCAGTTATTTTGTTACGCCGATTCGCCTTGTCGGGGTTGTCGGGGATGATTTCCCGAAAGAGTATATCGATTTTCTTGAAAGCCGTGATGTTGATCTTGAAGGATTGCAGATCAAAACGGGCGCCAAAACGTTCCGGTGGGGAGGAAGATATCATTACGATTTGAACACTCGGGACACGTTGTTTACCGAATTAAACTGCTTTGAACATTTCAATCCTGTCATTCCCGATTCGTACCGCAAAACCACATACGTATGTCTCGGTAATATTGATCCGGTTTTGCAAAAACGCGTTCTTGATCAGATTGCCAAGCCACGCCTTGTTGTCGGTGATACAATGAATTTTTGGATCAAGGGGAAAAATGCGGAGCTCAAGGAAACGCTGAAGTACATGGATATCCTTGTAGTGAATGAGTCTGAAGTCAGACAGCTTACCAGTGAACCTAATCTTATCAAAGCCGCGAAGATGATTATTGCGATGGGACCCAAGATTGTCGTAATAAAAAAGGGCGAACATGGCGCTGTGCTTGTAACCGAAAAAACAATTTTTTCCGCTCCGGCATATCCGCTCGAAATTATTAACGATCCGACGGGAGCGGGAGATGCCTTTGCGGGCGGCTTAATCGGCTGGATCGCGCGCACCGATGATCTCTCCGAAGAAAATATTAAACGTGCTGTTATTTACGGAAGCGCGCTGGCGTCGTTTTGTGTGGAACGGTTTAGTCTTGAGCGCCTGAAAGATCTTTCCTATCTCGAAATCCAGGACCGGTTCCGGGAGTTCCGCGAGCTCTCGAAGTTTGATGAAGAGGTTACGACAGCCTGATGTCAGCTGTTACGTCGATTGAATGGCTTGGCGATCGCGTTCGACTCATTGATCAGACACAACTCCCCCTCCGTGAATCGTATATTGAGACCGCCGATTATCTCGTTATTGCCGACGCCGTCAGGACACTAAAAATGCGCGGCGCGCCCGCCATCGGGATCGCTGCGGCATATGGCGTTGCGCTTGCGGCGTTACAACATTCTCACCTTGATATTGCTTCCTTTCGAAAAGAAATTGAAATTGCATGCGATGTACTTGCTTCAACCCGTCCCACCGCCGTTAACTTGTTCCGGTCATTACATAGAATGAAAACGGTAGTTCAAAATGTCTCCGAGGCTGTAACGGCCCGCGATATGTTGGTGCATGAAGCAATCATCATCCATCAAGAAGATGAAAAATGTTGCAGACGGATTGGGGAACATGGAGCACAACTTATCCCGCAGACGGCAAGGATACTGACGCATTGTAATACCGGTGCTCTCGCGACTGGGGGAGAAGGGACGGCGCAAAGTGTTATTACGACAGCTCATCGCCAGGGAAAATTAATTAAGGTATTTGCAGATGAAACGCGTCCGCTCCTTCAGGGGGCACGACTTACATCGTGGGAATTATCTAAAGCAGGCATTGAGTGCACCGTCATCACCGACAATATGGCTGGGTTTTTCATGAAGAAGCGGAGTATAGATCTTGTCATCGTTGGTGCAGACCGCATTGCAGCTAACGGCGATACTGCCAATAAAATCGGAACGTACAGTCTTGCCGTTCTTGCGAAGTATCACAACATTCCAATGTATATTGCGGCACCCACAAGCACTATTGATTCCACGATTTCTTCAGGAGACCAGATTCCCATTGAAGAACGCTCTCCTGATGAAGTCGCATATATATCCGGACACCGTATTTTGCCTGAGGGCGCCCGGTCAATTTCTCCCGCATTTGATATGACGCCGGCAAATCTTATTACCGCAATAATAACTGAATCCGGAATATATTATCCGCCATTTACCTTTAATTAGTTTTTCATGAGCGAGCCTGTAAAAACGGATGCCGTCGTATTACGTACGATGAAGTATCGTGACACAAGTCTAATCGTCACGGTATACACACGCCAATTTGGAAAACTATCCGGTGTTGTGAAAGGTGCGAGGAGTCAGAAGAGTAAGTTCGGGCCGGTACTTCAGCCGATGTCGCATGTTCAGGCAATGGTGTACAGAAAAGAAGGGCGGGACCTGCAGACTATCGGACAGTGCGACCTCATTGACGCGTATCATCACATTATGGAAGACCTGGTAAAGATGGCGGCAGGTATGAAGATGATAGAGCTCATTCATGTAGTTACACACGAAGAGGAAGAAAACAGTGCGTTATTTGATTTGCTGGTTTCTTCCCTTGGTGCACTCGATAGTGCAAATGAGCACCCGCTGAATCTATGTCACGCATTTGAAATATCAATGAGCCATATTCTTGGATTTACACCCGTCTTTGATGCGTGCGCATCCTGCGGCAAAACCGGAGAGATGTTGCATGGCGGGCAGGCTATGATAAAGTTTCATCCTGAACGGGGAGGCCCGCTTTGTGCGTCATGCGCGTCTGTGCCCGGACTGAAAATTCAGATTAGTGTGACAACAATGCGCACTCTCCAACGGCTTTCATCAGCATCTGATATGTCTGAAATTCTCTCGGTTGAAATAACAAAGAAAGAGCATGAAGAGATTGAGAATCTTCTCCGCGCATACCTTCGTCATCATATCAGTGGTATGCGTACTCTCAAATCAGAAAAGGTGTTTGCAAAAATCCTCGCCGATTCTTAAAATTAATTAGAATTTATGAAGAAAAGGCGGTTTTCTCTAAATCCCGGATGAAACAATATTCGTAGTATGTAGTATACTGAATTGGTTTTCATATCATAATATTTTCCAAAAAAGGAGTTGTAGGGTTATGTCAAAGAAGTCTGTTGTTGCCGCGATCTTTCTTATTTTTATCGGAATAGTTTTCGGCGTTGTTCTTGTTTCCAGTTTCCGGGGAGGGATAGAGCCCGGTTTCGCCGGCGATCAGGATGTCCAGCTCGGTGCACCAAATCAGATCAAAGATTCATCCTTTGACCCAAAAGCACTCAGCAAAGCGTTTGTGGAAGTTAGCAAAGCGGTTACTCCCACAGTAGTGGCAATCACCGTTACGACAAAGGGAAAAGAGAAGTCTGATAACTCCAATGATTTTTTTCATTTCTTCGGGCCCGATTTTCAGTTTCAGGATCAGGAGCCTCAGCAGGGAGCCGGTTCCGGTGTGATTATCAGTCCTGACGGTTACATTATGACAAACAATCATGTCGTTGCTGATGCAGATGAAAACCATGTTGAAGTAGTGTTTTCCGACAAACGGGAAATGAAAGCAAAAATCATCGGTACCGATCCGACGACAGATCTTGCGATCATAAAAGTAGATGGAAAAAACCTTCCGACCGCTTCATTCGGAAACTCTGATGTGCTTGAAGTGGGGGAATGGGTGGTTGCCATCGGTAACCCGTTGGGTTTACAATCAACTGTAACAGCAGGTATTGTCAGTGCTATCGGAAGAGGGCAGATCGGTGTGATTCGCGATAATTATGGAATTGAAAATTTTATTCAGACCGATGCCGCGATTAATCCGGGCAACAGCGGCGGTCCGTTAGTGAATCTTTCGGGCGACATTATCGGCATCAATGCGGCAATTGCCACGACCAACGCACGGTATCAGGGATATGGGTTTGCGATTCCGATTAACCTTGCCCGCAGTGTCGCGGAAGATATTATCAAGTTCGGAAAAGTCCGCCGCGGATATATCGGCGTAAGCATTCAGGCTGTTGATGAAGTTACGGCGAAAGCCCTCGGCTTAAGTAAGACCGGCGGCGTGATAGTTCAGAGCCTGGTGACCGGCGGGGCAGCAGAGTCGGCCGGCATTAAAGAAGGCGATGTCATTCTTTCTATCGACGGTAAAGAGGTCAATGCCGCAAATGAGCTCCAAAGCTTTATTGCGCGGAAACATCCCGGTGATGTTGTAACATTAAGAGTCTTCCGTGACGGCAAGTCGATCGAGAAAAGTGTCACTCTTCAGTCGCGTAAAGAAGATGCTCAAGTTGCCAGCAACCGGGAATCAAAACGTGAACCCGAAAGTGAAACGACGACAAGCTCAAAGGAGTTAGTGCTTGATAATCTCGGATTATCAGTGAAGCCATTGACATCAGACCAGAAAAAAGAATTAGAGGTTGAAAACGGAGTTGTCGTTACCGACGTAAAACGGTTTGGTGAAGCGTTCAACCGCGGACTCCGTCAGGGCGATGTCATTTTGGAAGCAGATAAGAAAGAACTGTATTCTCCGAAAGACCTTAAATCTGCACTAGAAAAACGTAAATCAGGCGACGGCATGATGCTTCGCGTGAAACGCAACAATGGATCCGCTTTTGTGGCAATCCAGGTACCCTAAACAGGTTTTCACCGGTTAACGCTGATTTATCACAGATGGCAGATTATGCTGATACAACAGTGTAATCTGTCATCTGCGTTTACATCTGTGAAAATCACAGTAAATCATCTTGCATCTTATACCATTAATCCGTAGATTTTTCGCATTCTAATCCTCCGGTTTCCACACTTATTATGAGGGGACAATCTTCCATGAAACATTTCTTCAATTTCTTTTTAGCGGTGACCGTTATGAGTACCACTGCGTTCACGCAGATCAATATTAAATTTGAACAGTACAAACTCAACAATGGGATGAACGTCATTCTCCATGAAGACCATTCTTCGCCGAATGTTGCTGTTGTGGTGATGTACCATGTCGGTTCAAAAAATGAAAAGCCGAAACGGACAGGGTTTGCCCATCTCTTCGAGCATATGATGTTCCAGGGTTCCGAGCATGTTGCCGATGAGGAGCATTTTAAACTTCTGCAGGAAGTTGGTGCAAACATCAACGGCTTTACCACGGAAGATGGCACAACGTATTATGAAGTTGTCCCCAGCAATTATCTTGAACTTGGCTTGTATCTCGAATCAGACAGAATGGGGTTCCTTCTTCCGGCGATGACCCAGGAGAAGCTTGACAATCAGCGCGATGTTGTGAAAAACGAACGGCGCCAGCGTGTCGACAACGTTCCCTATGGAACATCAAACGAAAGAATCATAAAAGCACTGTACCCTGAAACACACCCCTACAGTTGGCCGGTGATCGGTTACATGGAAGACCTTTCAGCGGCGTCAATGGAAGATGTGAAAGGATTTTTCCGGACCTATTATGCACCCAATAATGCGTGTCTTGTGCTTTCCGGTGATTTCAAACCTTCAGAGGCAAAAGGATTGGTTGAAAAATATTTCGGCGGTATTCCAAGCGGAAATGCGTTTGACCGCCCGAAAGAAGTTCAGATAACACTCACTGAGGATAAAGTATTGAGTGCGGAAGATAAAGTTCAGCTTTCCCGTTTGTACCTGACGTGGCACAGTCCCGCTTCCAACACGCGTGAAGACGCGGTGTTGGCGACATTTGGAGACATCCTTGGCTCAGGGAAAAATTCACGCCTCTATAAATCCATGGTATATGAAAAACAGGTGGCACAATCTGTTAATGCGTTCCAGGGCGGGTCGGAAATTGGGGGTACATTCCAGATTATTGTGACCGCGAAACCTGAGCGTACACTTTCTGAGATGCAAACGCTGGTCGATTCGATTTTAAATGACGCATTGACAAATGGTGTTACCAAACAGGAAGTTGAAAAATCCCTGGTCAACACAAAAACCTCAATCATTAACGGATTGCAAACAGTGTTGGGAAAAGCCACTTCGCTGGCTGATTATTATTCCTTCACAGGAGATCCGAATAATATCAACAAGCAAATGGATCTCTATGCGGGAATCACACCGGAAGAGGTTCAGAAGGTTGCCAAAAAATATTTAACACAGCATAAAGTTGTGTTGAGTATGGTTCCCCAAAGCAAACCCTGACCCGCCACTACACTTGACACTGAGGAGTTTACACATGAAAACTTTATTTGGAATAATGATGATGGTTACAATTATGGCCGCGACAACAGCGAATGCAGGATCAGACCTTGACAGGACAAAGCGTCCTGAAGGAAAACCTGCGCCAAAAGTCCAGCTTCCTGATATTCAAAAGGCTACATTAAATAACGGGCTTCAGGTATGGCTCGTTGAACATCACGAGCTTCCGACTGTTTCAATGAACCTTATTGTCCAGGCCGGATCGGATCATGACCCTGTAAGTCAGCCGGGTATCGCTTCGATGACCGCAGATGTTATTGATGAGGGAACCAGTACCCGGGACGCTTTAAAAATAGCTGATGATCTTGAATCGATTGGTGCTTCGATTGGTGTAAACTCAAGTTTTGATGGTTCGTTCATGACATTATCATCTCTTACAGAGTTCCTCCCGAAAGCACTAGAAATTTACGCCGACATTATTACTAATCCGACCTTCCCGCAGAAGGAATTTGACCGCCTGAAGAAACAGCGCCTGACTGCATTGAAACAGCAAAAGGATCAGCCGACGACGATTGCTAATAATGCATACTCATATATTCTGTACGGTTCTGATCATCCGTACGGTAATAATCCCTCCGGAACTGAAGCGTCGCTGAATGCCATGACACGTGATCAGCTTGTGACATTCTATAACACCTATTATCGTCCCAACAACGCGACGCTGGTGGTTGTCGGAGATGTCAAGCTTTCAGATGTCGTATCAAAACTGGAACAATCGCTTTCCGGGTGGCAGAAGGCCGATATTCCTGCATTCACTTTGCAGGATCCAAAGCCGGTTGACAAGACCCGTGTATTTCTTATTGACAAACCGGGCGCGCCGCAATCAGAAGTTCGTATCGGATATCCTGCCCTTTCCCGCAATACACCCGACTTCTTTCCCGTTGTTGTGATGAACAGGATGCTTGGTGGTCAGTTCAGCAGCCGTATCAATCTGAACCTTCGGGAAAAACATGGCTATACTTACGGGGCAAACTCCGGATTTCGCTTTAACAAAGGAGTCGGACCATTTACTGCTTCCGGTGGAATTGTCACGGAAAAATCAGACAGTGCTATGAAGGAATTTAAATACGAGATCGATCTGATGAGTGAAAAAGGGATGACTCCTGATGAACTACAGTTCGTAAAAAAAGGATTAATGGGGAATTTTGCGCTGACATTTGAGACACCAGGACAAATTGCCGGAGCTCTCCAAAATATCATCCTGTACGGTTTACCGGAAAATTATTACCAGAACTATCTCCAGAACATTGAAAAAGTCAGCTTGAATGACGTCAACAGTGTTGCTAAAAAGTATCTTAATTCTTCCCGGATGGCAATGGTTGTGGTCGGAGATTTGTCAAAAATCAAAGATAATATCACGAAAATGAACTTTGGCGAAGTGATTTTGTGTGATCCGGACGGAAAACCGCTGCCGTTCATTAGCAACCCGAACAAGTAATATGAGATATGTCTCTTGACAAATGCCTTAAATTCTTTTATATTTTTTAGAATTAACGAGGGAAATCACTAATACTCCGGAAGGAGGGATACGAGTCTTCAGTTCGTTTTATCATCAACATGCGAATGGAAAACTGAACAGTAAAGTACTCATCCTCAATCAGAATTATGAGCCGATGAGTGTATGTAACGTCAAGAAAGCTATCGTTCTCCTGTATCTTGGAAAGGCGGAGCTCATTGAAGTCCATAAAGGCAAGCAAGTGCATTCAATTTCCCTCACCATGCCGTTTCCCAGCATTGTCCGCCTTAGTGTCTATATTCATATCCCCTATAAGAAAATAATCCTCTCCCGTAAAAATATCCTTCGACGCGACGGCCACCGGTGTCAGTATTGCGGCAGAGGAGACCTTTCTTTGACCGTTGACCATATCAGTCCAAAAGCACGCGGGGGAGAGGAAACGTGGGAAAATCTCGTTACAGCCTGTGTTACGTGCAATAACAATAAAGGGAACCGCACGCCGGATGAAGCGCATATGAAACTGATGCGAAGGCCGATGAAACCGAACCACGTTACCTTCATTCGTCACTTTGTCGGGAACATCGACGAACGGTGGAAACCGTATCTCTTCATGAATTAACCTTTCCATATTCATCGGAAAATTTGTGCGGCCGGTGATTACAAATGAATACTCTTACAGCTTATCTCTCAAACATTGACAAAGAAGAAAACAATCCTTAGCGGAATGCGTCCCACGGGTAAACTGCATTTGGGGCACCTCGTCGGCGCGCTGGAAAATTGGGTCACTCTGCAACATGAGTATCAGAATTATCATCTCATTGCTGATTACCATGCGCTTACGACAAATCTTAATTCATCGGACATTTACCAGAATTCCATCGATATGCTGATCGATTGGCTTGCGGCAGGCATTGACCCGAAGGTGAGCCCGATGTTCCGGCAAAGTCAGATTAAAGAGCACACCGAGCTTCATTTGCTCTTTTCTATGCTGATTACCAGCGCGCGGCTTGAACGGAATCCAACAGTGAAAGACCAGGTTCGCGATCTCCATATCGAAAATATTTCTTACGGCCATCTCGGGTATCCCGTGTTACAGGCGGCGGATATACTCTTGTATAAAGGCGAAACTGTTCCCGTGGGAGAAGATCAGGTTCCTCACGTTGAGATTACGCGTGAGATTGCCCGGAAGTTCAATGCGGAATACGGAAACGTCTTCCCGGAACCGGAGGTTAAGCTGACAAAATTTGCACGGCTCCCGGGCCTTGACGGCAATATGAAAATGAGCAAATCGGCAGGCAATACGATTCTCCTTTCGGATGCACCGGAAGAAATTGCCAAACGGATGAAGACTGCTGTTACTGATCCCCAAAAGATCCGCAAGGGCGATCCGGGTCGACCCGAAGTCTGCCTTGTTTTTACCTATCATCAAAAATTTAACCAAAGCGAAACGTCCGCAATCGATCAGGGATGCAGAAGCGGTGCATTAGGATGTGTCGATTGCAAAATGAACGCTGCTAAACGGATTACAGAACATCTTGCGCCATTCCGGGAAAAACGAGCGTACTTTGAATCTCATAAGAACGAAGTGACAGATATTCTTCACGATGGCGAATCAAAAGCCAAGAAAGTTGCAGAGAAGACGATGTCTGAGGTTCATGCCGCCATGAAATTAGGATAGTTGTATCTTTCGCATAAGAAAAGTATTTTAGAGAAGATTTTTTTACTTTTTAATTTTGAATTTTGACTTTACCTTATGTATCGCGTAAAGCTTACTGAATTTGAAGGACCTCTTGACCTCCTCCTGTTTTTTATCAAGCGGGATGAGCTTGATATTTATGATATTCCCATATCAAAAATCACAAAGGAGTTTCTTGAATACCTCCATTACATGCAGGAGCTTGATCTTGAGGTGGCCGGCGATTTTATTGTTATGGCGGCCGAATTGATGCATATCAAAGTCCGAATGCTGTTGCCAAGGGAAGGTACCGAGGAGGAGGAAGAAGATCCGCGCGCAGAATTGGTCAGGCGTTTGCTGGAATACAAAAAATATAAAGAGGCGAGCGCGGTCCTTTCCCGTCTGGAAGATGAATCGGTAAAGCTCTTCTATCGCCAGGGTTTTTCCTCAGATCCAAAAGTCGTGACACTGGAAGATCAGGAGGAAAGCCTTAAGCATGTGACAATGTTTAATCTTATCGCATCATTCAAAAAGGTGCTTGACAGCGCCCCTAAGAAGATTTATCATGATGTTGAGCTCATGAATGTGTCAATTGACGAACAAATGAGCTATATCGCTGATGTGTTCCGGTTTAAGGACACGGTAACGTTTTTTGAACTTGTCTCGCATATGACGGAAAAAATTCGTATTATTGTCACCATTATTGCTATGTTGGAAATGGTGAAAAATAAAATTATAGCGTTGCGTCTTGCGGATCATGAAGATGATTTCATTATTTATAAAATTGAAACTGCCCAGGCATGAGTGAGCTGAACCCATTATCGCAAAGCCGCCGGCATATCGTTGAATCCCTCATTTTCGGATCCGATGAACCGCTGACCATACGGCAGATCATCGAGATTCTCGGTTCATCCGAAAATACCGGTCCCCGCATCAGGATGAAAGAGGAGGAAATCCTCGGCATCATCCGTGAGCTGAACGCGGAATATGTGCAGGCCGGGCGTTCATTCCGCATTATCCAGATTGCCGGTGGATTCGCGTTCGCGACAATGCCGGAATTTGCCGAATGGCTCGGCAGAATGGTCAAGGAAAAAGCCAAGCGAAAACTTTCGCAAGCCACAATCGAGACATTATCAGTCATTGCTTACAAACAGCCGGTCACTAAACCTGAAGTAGAAGCGATCCGCGGTGTCAACGCAGATTATGCCATTTCAAAACTGATGGAACGCGGGTTGGTGACCATTGTTGGGCGTGCGGCATCTGCCGGCAGGCCGCTTCTTTATGGAACGACGTCGGAGTTTCTTATTCATTTCGGCTTAAACGATCTTTCCGAGTTACCGAAACCGCGTGAGATTGAAGAAATCATGGCCGACCAGGGTTTTGAAATGGAAAAAGAACTTCTCAAACGGATGGGGAAGACCGATGAGGAGATCGAAGAGACGCTTGGAAAAACGGTGGTGAATGAAGAAGGCAAGCTTCACGAGATTCCCGCCAATAATGCCGACCCCGGTCCACAAACATCAACTGAAAACCCGGGCCAGGCTGAATAGGTTTTTTTTCCGCTTTTTCGGTCGTTACCACGATCTCTTTTCAACTCATATTCTCAACATCTCATCATCTTAATATCTCAACGTCTTTAGTTTATTTCTATGCCCCATGCCTCCCGACAAACACTTACTTCCCAACACTCTTCCGGTGAATCTGTCCGTCTGAATAAATTTCTTGCGACTGCCGGTATTGCGTCGCGACGCAAAGCAGACGAGCTGATTCAGGAGGGAAGAGTGAGAATTAATGGTAAGGTTGTCACAAGCCTTGGTGTTAAAGTCAATCCATCCATAGATAAAGTGTTTGTCAATGAAAAGCAGGTAGCACTTCTGGATGATAAAGTCTATATTGTTTTCAACAAACCGAATGATTGTATTACCACCGCGCGCGACGAACGGGGAAGAACGACCGTGATGGATTTTGTGAAAGTGCGTGAACGGATATTTCCGGTTGGCAGATTGGACAGAAAGACTACCGGTGTTCTGCTTCTTACCAATGACGGAGAATTCGCAAACCATCTGATGCATCCGCGTCATGAAGTGAAAAAAGCGTACCGCGTAACGCTTGATAAACCGTTAACCGCAGACCATGCCGAGAAACTGGCGGGGGGTATCCGCCTCTCCGACGGCAAAACCAAACCGGCGGAAGTACTCTCGATTCATGGAGGGAAGAACAAAGTTATCGGCATCATTATCCACGAAGGAAAGAATCGCCAGATTCACCGTATGTTTGAAGCGGTAGGGTACAAGATCGTTAAGCTTGACCGTGTTGCGTATGCTGATATTACGTATGAAGGTTTAAAGCGCGGGTCGTGGAGAAATTTGACAAAAGGTGAAATTGGAAAACTTAGAGAGCTTGGTGGAATGGAAGCGGAATAAAAATTAGTTATCCTGAATTCCATCACCATGAACCTGCAACCTGTCAGGCCATCTCTTCCGTCCGCAGCTCTACTCCTACTTTTTTCAGAAATTCCGCGGGCATTTCTCCCCCCGCGAAAATAAACACAACATCGTTCCTGATCTGATGCACGGAGCCGCTCTTTTCCCGTACGAGAACTTCCTGTTGCCGTATTTCACTGACCTCTGATTCAAAGATTACCCTGACTTTCCTGCTTTTCATCATTTCGTGAATGTGCGTTTCATTCTTTTCCTTCAAACGGACAAACGCATCGCGCCGGTAGCTCAGCGTTACAGTATTTCCTTTCTGGCGCGCTAATCCGACTGCTGCTTCAATAGCGCTGTCGCCACCGCCCACGACGAGAATGTGTTGGTTTGTATATGATTCAGCTTCGATGAGTTTATAATATACCTTGCTTAACTCCTCTCCGGGAACACCAAGTTTTTTGGGAGTGCCACGACGTCCCAATGCAAAAATGACTTTGGCAGCCTCGTATGAAACAGAGTCTGTCCGGATATGAAATGAACTATTGCTCTTTGTTACCTCGCGAACAAGTTGTTGTGTGCGGATATGCAATCCAAATTTATCAACTAATGTTTTGAACAGTTGAAGAAGTTCTTCCTTACTGATTTCCGTCGCTTTGAGTTTTCCGTACAGTGGAATTTCTACGGGCGAAGTCAGGACAACCTTTTTGCGCGGGTAATGCAGGACAGAACCGCCGAGATCATACTGCTCAAGAACAACATACCGCAATCCGTTCGCCTTTGCGGTTAGCGCGGCACCGAGACCGGCCGGCCCTGCGCCGATGATTGCAACATCGAGGCCGGACTGCTGACGTGGTTGTAACTGCTGGGCGATGTGTGTCACCGCTTTGATGCTTTGTTCAATTGCATTCTTTATTAATCCGACGCCACCAAGTTCGCCGACGATATATAGTCCGTTAACATTGGTTGCATAATTTTGATCATAGTATGGGATTTCCATCCCTTGGCGAGGTTTGCCGAATCCCATTTCAATAGCTCCTACCGGGCACGCACTTACACACAATGCATGTCCCACGCACTTCATGCCGTTAATAATTGCCGCTTTTCCCTGAACAATACCGAGAACATGCTCGGGACATGCCTTCACACAACTGCTGCAGCCGATGCATGTCAGAATATCTATGCGGGGATGGAGCGTGACCGGCTCAGCAAGCCCCGCTTTGGTGACTTTCTCATGCTTCAGCCTTGCTTCGTTCTGAACGCGCGTGACTTTCCGCCAATACGGGACAGCAATGGCAATAACCAGCAGGAGAAAGATTATTGCAGTGATGACAGATTCCATTAAAATCTCCAGCTCAGCTCACTGAGAATAAAATACCCCTGGTCCGATAATCCTGTGCGACGTTCAACGCTTGTTGTTAAGGCAAGATTCCGTGTCAATGAAACGTACAGGTCACCTCCGATTGAATTGCTTGACTGAATTTCATTGGAACGTTCGAACTCAAATCTGTAGTATTGATAACGAAGCACGATGTCCCCGATCTGAAACAGAGGTGTCTGTGCGCTGGCCCCGTATCCACGCATTTTCGTCTGCAATGTCGAGCTTATATTCATCGACCCGCGGAGTGTCACCTCGCTTTTGAAAAGGTTGGAAATACTTATGGATGAATAATCCTGATATTCTTTTCCAAATCCAGCGGTCGAAGACCGGGGCGAATATGTATTGTACATTGTCATCCCGTAGGGAAGGTATACAGAAACACTGAATGTCGGGTTTATGCGAAGCTCGCGATCATACAGTGAGTCAGGTACAGAAATAATATTCTGGTAAAGATACATCGGTCTCCAGGCCGTTACACCGGCTCCCAGTGAAAGCTGTGTCATTGCCCTGTATTGAACATAGGCAAGCAGATTGGTAAGCGATGGTTTCAGGGAAAGCTGACCGTTGGAAACGGTGCGCAGATCAGATTCAGCGCTAAAATTCATCAGCAATGCGCTTGAGGGAAAACTGTTGATTGCAGCATTGACCACTTCACGTACGGTCACCGATGAAAAAAATGAACGTGAGTACGCAAGAGTCAACGACGTTTGCGATGCCTGATGTATCAATGAATTGCCAAAGATTGAGAATTTTTTCAAATCAGTTGACACTTTCTGCCGTCGTAAGTCCGGCTCGAATCCTAAAGCCCCGCCAAGATACAAATCTCCGAACTTCCGCTGAACTACCACACCATCAATAACACCCGTTGAGGTCGAAAATGGGGGGAGAGTTCTTCCTGCTGTAATTTTTGTAACACTGTCATCGTAAGAAACTGAGAGCCGGTAGATTCTGGTTTGATTTACGCCGGATGACGAATAAAAAATTTCACGCCCGTAAAATAGTGTTCTGAAATTTCCATAAAGTTCAAACTGAAACGGAGAACTCGTACTCTGGCCGCGCAGGTTAACCACAATGCCCGGTTGCGTAATTGCCTGCCGAATGTTCATCTGAACATTTCTGATGTATTGCAGGCTTACCCTTCCGTGCAGCAGGAATGATGGCTTCACGCTGTCTTTTATTGATGAGGATGAAAGTGTTTCCGTTGCGGCTGTTTGAGATGCAGTATCAGGAGTAACGCTGCTTTGTATTTTTTCTGCTGTGGCTGTGCTGATGACATCTGTTGAAACAATATCGTTAACTCTCACACTCCGTTTTGCTTGAATGATACGGCACACTGAAGATGTGGAGCTTGTTGCAAAAACCTTTAATGTTGCTATTGTATCCTTTTTTTCAACAACAAAAATTGCTGAAGAATCTTTTATACCTGAGGTTCTCCCGAGAGACGTGTACACCGCATCGCCGGCAATATAGGTAACCGTTCCCTGGATGCTTTTCATTTCCTGTCCCTGTGCGAGGCAAGATGAAAACAAAAATATGGCAACCAAAATGAACATGCTACACACCTCTGTGGCAAGAGTAACATGCCGGACTTGTATAAGAATACCCGTTTACATTGCTGTGTTTCGCATTCATATCTGTTTGATTGTGTACATGGCATGTAAGACAGGTAAACTCTCTGTAGTTCGTATTATTTTGGTGACAATCTGCGCATGTTGTCCATTGTTCGCGATGTCTTCCGGAATATATCCTGAAGTATTGTGCATCATGATTAAATGTTGAGGGTATCCATGCTGTTGTTGTATGACATGGTGTGCAATCATGACTAAAGTTCGCGGTGACATGATTTGGATTCGTCGGGACCTGATAATCTGTCTGATGGCATTGATAACACTCTGTGAACGCGAGTTGATAATTGTTGTTTGCATGGCAGGTGGCGCACGTAACGGTAAGATGCCGTCCCGTCAGGGGGAACTGTGTTGAAGCATGATCAAAAGTTGCACCCGCCCATGCTGTTGTGTTATGACACTGCTCGCAATTATGGCTGAAGTTAGCCGACACATGGTTCGGATCAGTCGGTGTAGTGAAATCGGCAGCATGACACTGATAACAATCGGTGTATGCAAGTTGATAATTTCCATTCGTGTGGCAGGTAATGCAACTTACTGCAATATGGCTTCCAGTTAGCGCAAATCGGGTTGTTGAGTGATCGAATGACGCCCCGCTCCATGAAGTAGTGCTATGACATTGACTGCAGTTGTGGCTGAAATTCGCCGAAACATGGTTCGGATCTGTCGGGACCTGATAATCCGATTGATGGCACTGGTAACAATCAGTGTACGTTAACTGGTAATTCCCGTTTGTATGACATGAGGCGCACGTCGCAGTACTATGTTTGCCCGTGAGCGGAAATTGCGTCGACGCGTGATTAAACGTGGCGCCGCTCCAGCTCGTCGTGTTATGACACTGCGTACAGTTATGGCTGAAATTCGCCGATACGTGGTTGGGATCCGTGGGGGCCTGATAATCTGACTGGTGGCATTGGTAGCAATCGGTGTACGTGAGTTGATAATTTCCATTCGTGTGGCATGTTATGCAATTTACAGAAACGTGGCTCCCGGTAAGCGGGAAATTCGTTGCCGAATGATTGAATGTCGCCGGAGTCCATCCGGAAGTACTGTGGCAAGTCTGACATTCCCTGCTGAAATTACCTGCGACGTGATTTGGGTTTACCGCAGTCTGATAATCGTTCTGATGACATTGATTACAACTTGTGAAGGTAATCTGATAGTCGCCATTTTTATGACATGACTGGCACTCGGTTAAACGATGTTTGCCGGTGAGCGGAAAATTTGTCGCGTTATGGTCAAAGGTAGCGGGTGACCATGCGTTAGTATTGTGACAACTCCTGCAGTCATGACTGAATCCGCCTGTCATATGATTCGGCAGCAACGTTGTGGCGAAATCATTTTGATGACAGCTGTAACATTCCGTAGAACGGCTAACAAACTGATTGTTTTCATGACATTGATTGCAGAGTACTGAGCGATGTGCCCCGGTTAACGGGAAGTCAGTCATATTGTGATCGAAACTTCCGGCCCAAACAGGCGATGTGATTTTGTGACATGTGGAGCAATCAACAGGGAAACCGGAGGTGACATGATTCGGATTTACAGTCTCTTCATACTCGCTTTTGTGACAAGAAATGCAGGTCAATGGTGTCCCGGCAAATTTTCTTCCGGCTGCTTCCTTGTGGCATGTCTCGCAATCGGCAAGTGCATGTTGTCCCACTAATGGGAAGCGCGTTTGCTGGTGTTTTTGTTTCATATCGGTAATAACCCACGAATCCATTGTATGGCACCGGAGACATTCCTGTCCCAATTCGTTACTATGAATATCGGTGTGGCATGATTTACATTCCGGAGATTGCTGGGAGAAGACTAGGTTGGTGTGGCACGTTCCGCATTCCACAAACCGGTGTTTTCCCATCAACGGAAACCCGGTACTGTTGTGGTTAAACACCGCATCGCGGCGGAGTTCCCACGATTCCGTTGAATGACAGGTCTCGCACGTGATGTCAATTTTTCCGTGAGGTGATTGTTGCGCGAAACCGATTTCAAACAGAATGAATATCAACGCCAGTTTCTTTATCATTGCATATCCTTTCCCTGATGACAGGATTCACAGGTAGAGGCAAGCGGTTTATATCGAATGAACTGATATGAATCTTTCATCTCAGTCTTGTGACATTCTTTACAGGCAACTTTTTGATGGGCTCCCCGGAGAGAAAACTTACTCTGCTTCTCATGATCGAATATTAATTTTTTCCAACCCAATGCAGAATGGCATTGACTGCATATTGTTTTAGTGTCAACCGCAAATTGCGATTCGTGAATATCCTTATGACATGACTGGCAATCCATGCTTAATTTTTTGAACTGCATCTTCCCGTTTTGGTTAGATAATTCTTTGTGGCAGTCGGAACAGGGAATTATTGCATGTTTACCAGACAACGCAAATGACGTGGTCGAATGGTCAAACGATGAGCTCTTCCATTGCTCTGTCGAATGGCATTTGCCGCAGCTCTGTTCTTTCATCATCGATGCAAACTGACCCTTGTGCACATCTTTATGACATGATTCGCATTTTAATGAAGTAAAATGGAAAGAAAGAGGTTTGCCGTCATCGCCCTTTTTGTGGCATTGAGCGCAGAGAGTGGCAGAATGCGCACCCGTCAGCATAAAATCAGTTTTCTGATGTCTCACGAGTGTAAATGTTGAGGGCGAGAATCGATCTTGTGTATGGCAAACAACGCAATCATTCTTATACGCAGTCGTAAAATCACCCCTGTGCGCATCTTCGTGACAATCGATGCATTTTTGAAAGGGGAGTAAGAAAGTTTCCGTAAATGATTTTTTCTCCGCGATGCGGTGACACTGTATGCATTGAAGAACCGCATGTTTTCCGATCAATGTAAAGGATGTCCGCTTATGGTCAAATGGTTTCTGCATCGCTTCGTTCCAACCCGAAGGTGTGTGGCACGATGCACAGGTTTGGCTAGTAAATTTCGCTTTATGGGGTGAAGTATGGCATGGAGTGCAATCGCTGAAATCTTTCGTTCCAAAAGTGATAGAGGTCTTCGTCTGCTTTTCATTGATTGACGGGTGGCATTTCACACATGACACCGGTGTATGTCTTCCCGTCAACGGAAATTTTGTCTTTGAATGGTCAAAACCCTGGATTGCCGTCCAGGTTGATGTTGTATGACAGGAAGAGCAATCATTCTTAAACTTTCCGTTATGAGGATCCTTGTGGCAGGTGAAACAAGCCCCGCTTAAACCAAGGTACGTATCATGGGGGAATTTATTGAGTTTATCCTTAACAGAAGTCACGGTAATATATTTCCTTGAATGGCACTGCTCGCAGAGTATCGTCGAGTGTTTACCGGTCAGCATAAATCCCGTCAACATATGGTCAAACGACACCTTTTCAAACTGTACCGTCTTCGCATCTTTTCCCAAATGTTCTTTGTGGCAGTCGATGCATTGCTTCGCTTTAAAGGAAGCGTGGTAACTCGTGGGACGATTGCGCAGTTCAGCTATTTCCGTGTGGCATCCAAGGCATTTCTGCCCGCTGATTTCATTGCCAACCTCATGGCATGAAGTGCAGTTTTGCATCCCCGAGAGACTCGAGTGTGCCCGCGAAAGTTCACCGGGTGAAAATTGCGATATGGCAGTATCGTAACGCATCAATATGAGAGTAACGATAACCAATGTTAACGTTCTAAGCCTGTATCTCCTGATGTTCATGATTTAAAAAATCCATCTGTAACCCAGCACGACTGTAACGATTACATGTGCTGCGAGCGTCAGGAACATGATGATAGCAAACGGTAAATGAATAGCATGCCAGTAGAAAAAGAAACGCTCAACCTGTCCGAGTGCTATTGATTTCTGGATAAGGGAAGTACGCAGTGATGCAGCGCTTGTTAAATCATGCATCACATCTTTGGAAATATTGCTTTGTGAAAGGAAAAGCCGGATGGCGCGTTTTACCTGAGAGCGTATACGTTCGAGGCGGATTATTGTCGTAATGGACTCACTCATTGTTTTAGGTGCGGGAATGCCGGTAAATGCGTTATCGATTAATTTAATAATTGTTGTCCCAACGGCTTTGTTCTGAAGTTTCATTTCAATGGATTTTACTTCTGATTGAATCTCCTCAAGAGTCAGTTCACTGCCGTTCATTTTCCTGGGGATCTGCGCGTAAAGGTATTTGCCTATGACACCGCTTGCTACCACCGAGAGCATTGTCCACAATGACACCGCCGCGATTCCTCCGGCCTTAAATGTTGTATGGTAAATGATTAAAAGCGGGCCGACAAGACAGAGGAAAATATGAAATTCAAGCCAATAGCTCAGCTTTCCGATATCTCGCAGAGCCTTAACACGTTTACGCGTGGAGTACGTTGAGACACCGATGAAAATCATGAGGCTTCCCAGAATGCCAAGACCGTGACTGTACACACCGGATGGCTTCATTATGCGGTAATCATTACGAAAGGGACGGCTCTCGGCGGGTGTGAGATAGTAATCCCAGCCCTTCACAGCAGGAGCCAGCAACGCGAAGCCTCCGACCATAAACAAAAATACAACGAATATCTGATGTGAAACTGATTTCATTGTCAAGTATAAAAAAAACCCTGAGGTGTTACATCAAACTCCAAATTACATTTGATGAAATATGATGTTTCTTGGGTATGTTCAAATTAAAATGTGTTTGTCGACACTATCTCAATTCAAAAAGTACCTTATTCCTTTCATTAATCAGGGTGTAGAAAAATCCAACACTGCTTTTACCATCGTCTCGGTGCGTTCTTTACTGTTCGTACAGTATCTCTGGCGATAAGTAACTCTTCATTTGTCGGTATCACAAATCCTTTTATTTTGGAGTCAACTGTTGTTATTTCTCCCTCTTTTCCATTGGTCAGCGCAGTATTTTTATTGATGTCGAGTTTCAATCCCATCCAGGAGAGTCCGTTGCAGATGCGCTCCCGGATGACAGCGCTGTTTTCCCCAATACCGCCGGTAAAGACAATAGCATCGGCGCCGCCCATTTCGGCGAGATACGCACCGATGTATTTTTTCACCCGCGTGCAGAACATTGTTATGGCAAGCCGGGCACGGCGATCATCATGTTCTTTTTCTTCCGCAAGAAGTTCGCGCATGTCATTTGTCAATCCTGAGATACCGAGGAGACCCGATTGTTTGTTCAGCACTGTATCGATTTCGGGAATAGACATTCCTTCTTTATGATGTATATATTCTATGATAGAGGGATCGAGATCACCGCCTCTTGTGCCCATCACCAAACCTTCCAGCGGAGTGAATCCCATTGATGTGTCAAGCGAATCGCCCTTTTGGATTGCGCACGCTGAGCACCCGTTGCCAAGATGAAGTGTGATAATATTGACCTTCTCACGTTCGATGTTCATAATCTGACGATACCGGTATGCGACATACCGATGTGATGTGCCGTGAAATCCATACCGACGGATTTTATGCCTGCGATAGAACTGATACGGTATCGCGTATAAATACGATGTTTCGGGCATAGTGGAATGAAATGCCGTATCGAACACCGCGACCTGCGGGATACCGGGTCCGAAGAGGTCTCTGGCAGCGATGATTCCTTTCAGGTTTGCGGGGTTATGAAGAGGCGCAAGGTCAATACTGTCCTCGATTTCTTCGATAACTTGTTCATCGATTTTGACAGAAACGGTAAATTTCTCTCCGCCATGCACAACCCGATGCCCGATGGCATGGATATCTGCAAGTGAATTGATGTCATGAATTTTTGAGTCAGTGGAAATAATCCATCTGATCACATAATCTATCGCTGCACGATGATCACGAAGAGGCGCGGCAAGGCGCAGTTTAGGTTGTCCCGTGGCTTGAAGGGAAATCAATGATTGACTGCCGACTCTTTCAATGACTCCTGATGCCAGTAGTTTATCACCATTGGCTTTGATGAGGTCTAAATCGGTTTCAATTATCTGAAATTTAACGGAAGAGGAGCCGCAGTTTAAGACGAGAATATTCATATGTGAAGGGTTAACATTAAAGTCAGTAATTGCCGCTTTTTCACAAACATCACTTTGCAGGCGAAGTAATGTTTTTCAATCAAACCGTACCGAAAGATAAGAAAAAATTAGATGGAATGCATTTGAATATAGAGCGAATGTTCGTATATTTGGTCTGTTAATTTTTGAGTCCAACATGACCCGCTTGTACCGTTCTCAAACGAATAAGAAAATTGCCGGCATCTGCGGCGGCATCGGTGAAGCCATGGATGTCGATCCGACGATTGTCAGGTTGGTGACTGTTATTCTCGGTGTTGTTACCGGATTTGTTCCGGTAGGTATCGGATATCTTATCGCCTGGGCAATCGTTCCGGAACGGTGAAGAAGTGAAGAGAGTAAATCTGGTAAAGTTGAAACAAGCATGAAAACATTGTTAAAGGTTCTCACGTTTCCCATCTGGTTTCCTGTAAAACTTCTTTGGTATATCTCGAAGGTTCTCGCGTTCATTTTTATGTTCATTATTGTGATTATCGTTTTAATCTTCATCTTCTTATAGAATCCGCAATTTAAAACATCGAATAAGGAATTTAGTAATGTCTCAGATTAATCGCTTCGGTTTGTTGCTTGCCGTGTCGTTAAGTGTGCTAACGATTGTGTCACAGGCACAACAGTATGGTCGTTTCTTTTCTGATAAAACGATGAGGGTGGATTATTATCATACAGGCACAAAAGGAACTGAGACGATCAGTCTCGATAAAGTGTATGATGAAGGCCTGTGGCCCGGTAGCCGACGAAATCTTGTTGATACATTAAATCTCGGCGAATATATGGTGAATGTTTATGACCGCGGAACCGCAATGCTAATATTCTCACGCGGCTTCTCGTCTATGTTTAATGAGTGGCAAAGTACCGACGAAGCGCTTGCCGGAATTTACCGCACGTTCCATGAAACCGTCAGAGTGCCGATGCCTCTTCGGTCAGTTCAACTCGTGATAAGCCGACGTGACAAGAAAATGGATTTTCATGAAGTATTCTCAACCGTGATTGACCCGAATAACTCAACTGAAGTTAATAAAGAGCGGCGATTATCTCGTTATAATGTTGTCGCGCTTGACAAGAACGGGCCGTCAACAGAAAAAGTCGACATTCTTATCCTCGGCGACGGATACCGGAAAGAGGATATGGATAAATTCCGGAAGGACGCAAAACATTTTAACGATGTATTGTTTTCGACTGCGCCCTTCAAGCAAAGAAAAAACGATTTTAATGTCTGGACTATTGAAGTTGCTTCTCAGGATTCTGGTATCGATAAGCCCGACAAAAATATCTGGAAAAATACCGCGCTTGGAACGATGTACAACACCTTCGGTTCGGCACGATATGTATTAACAGAAGAGAATCGCGCTCTTCGCGATATCGCCGGAACGGCACCGTATGATTTTCTCCTTATCCTTGTGAACGATAACCGATACGGAGGAGGCGGAATTTACAATCTCTATACCACATGCTATGCCATAACAGATGCACCGGGGAAAGAGTGGCAAATGGATTATGTGTATGTTCATGAGTTTGGTCATTCATTTGGCGGACTCGGTGATGAGTATTATTCTTCCCAGGTTTCTTACAACGATTTTTACCAAAAAGGTGTAGAGCCGTGGGAACCGAACCTTACTGCTCTGACTGATAAAAAGAATATCAAGTGGAAAAGTTTTATGAAAGACGGGACTCCGCTTCCGACAACCTGGGATAAATCCGCGTACGACAGCCTTGGAAGGGAACGGTCAAAACTTGACCGGCTTGCTCCGGATTACTATGCTAAACGCGAGCCGCTATATCAGGCTGAACAAAAAATATTGAAGACGGCGCAATACGCCGGTCTTGTCGGCGCTTTCGAAGGGGCCGGTTATGTGTCTGAAGGTATTTATCGGCCGGCAGTTGATTGCCGGATGTTCTCGCTCAGCCTCGTCGATTTCGATCCGGTATGTTCTGCCGCCATTAACCGTGTCATTGATTTTTATTCCAAATAAGTTTGTGCTCAAGAGAATCGTTCTCATACTGTTTTTCCTGAATCCGCTGTTACTGTATTCACAGCCCGTACCAAAATCCTGGCTGACGTATTACGAACGAAGCGGATATACAAAGACGCCGCGGTACGGGGAAACCATGGAGTATTGCCGGCGCCTAGAAAAAGCCTCTCCGTGGATTTCGGTAACCAGTTTTGGAAGGAGTCCGGAGGGAAGAGACCTTCCGCTGGTGATTGCGTCAAAAGACCGCGCATTCACACCGGGCACGGCATCCAAAACCGGCAAGGCCATTCTTCTGATCCAGAACGGAATTCATTCCGGAGAGATTGACGGGAAGGATGCGTGTCTCATGCTTCTTCGCGATATAGCAATTACAAAGAAGAAAGCATCACTACTGGATCATGTCATCCTGGTGATTATTCCGATTTACAATGTCGATGGCCATGAACGTTTTGGCAAATTTAACCGCATCAACCAAAACGGTCCGGAAGAAATGGGTTGGAGGGTGACCGCGCAAAACCTCAATTTGAATCGTGACTATGTGAAAGCCGATGCGCCTGAAACACAGGCATGGCTCCGTTTATTCAACTCATGGATGCCGGATTTCTTTATCGATGCTCATGTCACTGACGGCGCGGATTTTCAGCATGTTCTCACTTATTCGATAGAAATGCATGAGAACGTCGCTCAGCCTGTCCGTTCATGGATAAAGGAAAAATATGTTCCGTCAGTTATCCCTAAGCTTACGCACGATGGAGTAACTGCAATACCATATATTTTCCTTCGCGATGAAAAAGCTCCCACGAAGGGTATCTATGGTGGTACGGCACCCCCCAGATTTTCCACCATCTACTCAACTCTGCATAACCGTCCCGGCCTTCTCATCGAAACACACATGATGAAAGATTATCGTTCGCGTGTCGACGCAACATATCGTATGATTGCAGGAACCATTGAATTGCTCAACAAGGAATACCGCTCCCTCCGTGAGGCTATCACCAATGCGGACAATCAAACAGCACAACAACTTGAAAATCCTTTTCCTCTGACGTTTGATGTTGTTGATGTTCCGAATGAAACAGTCCGATACATGGGGTTCAAGCAGAAGAATGAACAGAGTGAAATCTCAAATAAGAATCGTGTTATTTATTCCAAGGAGCCGTTCGAAGCTGATGTTCCCCGTTACGACAGTGTTAAGGTCGTTAAGTCTGTAGCACCTCCAGTCGCATATCTGATTCCTCCGCAGTGGCAGGAAGTTATTGCTCGACTTAAACTGCACGGCGTAAAACTTGAGCGACTCAAGGGACCGCTTGAAACGGAAGTTGAATCTTACAGATTTGCGGATGCGAAATGGCAGGAGCATCCATTTGAAGGACGGCATCCCGTACGATATACAACAACAGTCGTAAAAGAAAAACGCATATTCTCAAAAGGAACCATTGTCGTTCGTATGAATCAGCGTGCCGCGCGGGTTGCTCTTCATACGCTTGAACCGGATGCGCCGGATGCGTTTGCGGCATGGGGATTTTTTGACGCGGTGTTTGAACAAAAAGAATATGCCGAAGACTACGTCATGGAAACAATGGCAAGGGAAATGCTTGCCACAGATGCAACCCTGAACCGGGAATTCGAATCAAAACTACAATCTGACAGTTCGTTCGCGCGCGATCCATCGGCCCGGCTTAATTTCTTTTATCAACGGTCACCGTACTGGGATACGCAAATGAATGTCTATCCTGTCGCGCGGCTTGTCCAAAATATTTCTCTATCAACGGAACCAATCAAGTAACGTATTTTTCCTTCAATTCTTTAAAGGAACAATAAGATGCTGAAAACAGAACGGTTTGTAACAGGGACGGTTATTGCAGTTATCATCAGCTGTTGTACTGTTTCATACGCACAACAGAAAAAAATCATAACGCCCGAAATGGCTTTCAAAACACCCGCCCCGGTACTGACAAAACAGCTTCCGAACATTTCAGGATGGCTTGATGACAAAAAGTACCTTCTTTCAAAGAAGAAGGAGGGAGAGGAAAAACCGACAACGATTATTATTGACGCAGGCAACGGAAAAGAAACAGGAGAAAAAAAGCCCGATGTGAACTGGGATGAATTTAAAGGTGTGGTCGCTGAAGGTTTCACTGCTTCCAGGCCACTTCTCTCAACCAAAGAAAATACGAAACACATTTATGCAAAGGAAAATGATCTTTATTTGCTGGATTCAAAGAAAAAAGATTTCAAACGCGTAACAAATTCTCCTTCTGAAGAGAAAAATCCCACTTTTTCGCCTGATGGAAATTGCCTCGCATATACCAGAGACAATAATTTGTTTGCGCTTGACCTCACTACCGGAAAAGAAACTCAGTTTACAAATGATGCGAGTGATGTCGTGTATAACGGATGGGCGGCTTGGGTGTATTTCGAAGAAATTTTTGGCCGGCCGACACGTTATCGGGCATTCTGGTGGTCGCCCAACAGCAAGGAAATTGCCTTCTACAGATTCGATGAAACAAATGTCCCGATGTTTCCGATTTACAATTCGGACGGACATCACGGAACACTCGAGCGGACACGCTATCCGAAAGCCGGAGATCCGAACCCGATGGTAAAATTCGGCGTGGCGAATCTTGAAAGCGGAAAGGTTGTCTGGGCTGATTTCAATGAGAACGATGACCAATATTTCGGGACGCCATTCTGGACACCGGACGGAAAAGGACTCTGGACGCAGTGGATGAACCGTCTGCAGAATAATGTGAAGATTTATCAGATTAACCGCATCACCGGCGCCAAGAAAGAAATCTATGACGAGAAACAAAACTCATGGGTGGAGTGGTTAGATGACCTTCGTTTCCTAAAGAATGGCAGTGGGTTTATTATTAAAACGGATAAAGACGGATGGGCGCATTATTATCTGTACGATATGGACGGTAAACTCAAAAATAAAATTACCGATGGGGAATGGACCGTCAACAATATCGAAGTGCTTGATGAAGATAATGGCTTGCTTTATTTTACCGCAAAAAAAGAAGCTTCAACCAGAACAGATTTGTATAAAGTCAGATTAAACGGAAAAAATCTTGAGCGGCTCACCTTCGGTAACTTTACCCATTCGGTGAGAGTTTCCCCCGGCGGTTCATATTTTATTACAACATATTCAAATGTCACTACGCCATCAAAAATGGCGCTTTGCAATAATCGCGGAAAAGTACTTCGTGAACTCGGTGACACCTGGCAGAAAGATCTTGATGAGTATGAACTTGCCAAGACAGAATTATTTACTATTCCTGTTTCCGGAGGATACAATCTTCCGGCGACTATAACACTTCCTCCCCAAATGGACAAAACCAAAAAGTACCCTGTGCTGATCAGTGTTTATGGCGGTCCGAATTCACAAAATGTTTCCGACGGTTGGAGATTGTCGATGCAGAATCAGGGGCTCGCGGCAGAAGGGCTCATTCAGTTTACTGTCGATCACCGCGGTTCCGGTCATTTTGGAAAAAAGGGCATGGCGCTGATGTACCGCAACCTCGGCAAATGGGAAATGAGTGATTATAGCGAAGCAGTTGAATGGCTGAGAAAGCAGCCGTACGTTGATGCCGGTAAAATTTGCATCACCGGCGGCAGTTACGGCGGATATGTCACTGCAATGGCACTGACCGCGGGCGCTGATTATTTTACACACGGTATCGCAAACTATTCTGTAACGGATTGGAAACTCTATGATACACATTATACCGAACGGTATATGAGTACACCTCAGGAAAACCCTGAAGGGTATGAGTTTGGCTCGGTGTTTACCCATGCCGGAAAATATAAAGGACTGCTCAGGATTGTTCATGGATCAACGGATGACAATGTTCATTTCCAGAATTCACTTCAGCTTGCGGATACGTTAGAGAATCTCGGAAAGCATTTTGAGTTTATGGTCTATCCGAATGAGCGTCATGGCTGGGGTCTGCCAAAGTCAGACCATTCAAGAATGGAATCCATACGTTTCTATTATAAGTATCTCCTCGAAAAGGAATTTCCGGAATCGTTGTTTGTTAAAAAATCTAAAACCTGATTTATTACTGCGGATATTATGATTGTTTCTCGTCGAGTTTGTTTTCTCGTTGGTATCACTATGCTTTTCTTAGCGTATTCAGTAACTGCGTTGTCTCAGGGTAATTTCTGGACAGAACTGAACGGTTTTGCCGGTTTTAGCGGGTTGCAGGAAGGCTCCGGCGGGAAATTGTTTGGTAATCGTGAGAATGGTGTTCTCTATATTTCAACAGATAATGGAATTACGTGGCGTGAAGGTATTTACTTTACAGGCCAAATGTCCGAGCTTGTGGCTAGAAACAGTAATATTTTTGTTTCCCGCCTTAACTTCAGCGCCCAAAACTTTTTTCAGCTTCACCTTTCGACTGACAACGGAATAACGTGGACCAGGTTCTCGACATTTTCAGACCAGACTCGGAGTCACTTTATGGTATCTGATTCCGGTGAAATTTACTGTTATTATCGCGGCATTTTTTTTGGCCAGCCGTTCGGCCCCTTCCGCCTTTCAAAATTTCAGAATAACCAGTGGGTATTTGTAAACAGTCCGTTGCCAAACACTCTTACGACCGGCACCAATAGTATCGGCCCCGTCATTATTGACCATCAAAATAACTTTTATGCAGGATCACTGCAAAACGGATTATATATATCGCGGGATGAAGGAGCTACATGGGAACAACAGTTTGCCGATCGCGGGATTACAGCACTCACTGTTACACCGGAAAATCATATTTATTTTGCCGGTGACCCGTCGACCGGTTCGGGAGGGATTCAGAAGTCAACTGACAACGGAGTGACCTGGAAATACCTGGGACTTCCGGATAATACAATAACCTCTATCTCTGTGAATCCGGATGGTGTTCCGGTTGCAGCCACTGATCAGGGAATTTATCGCCGCAATCCGGCTGACGGATCATGGGAATTTACCAGCCCCGTCGGGGAACAGTTTAATGCTACACTGGCTACTTCCAGTAATACAATCATTGCGACAAATTATACTACCGGTATTTTCAGGACCTACGATGGCGGAAAAACATGGGCGCAAAGCGGTCCGCGTCAGCGCGACGTTTATGCGATCCATGAGACGTCTTCTGGCAAAATTCTTGCCGGTACGTTTGGCGGAAGAATTTTTACTTCTACGGATGGGGGAGGGAACTGGGATCAGATTGGCGCGGGCTCCATGTGCGACAATGTCTACGCATTTTCTGAGCAACATGGGTATCTGTATGCCGGAACAGAGTGCGGCCTGTTCCGCTCTTCCGATGACGGAACGACATGGTCGGAAATTTCATCTGATGTTCTCCAGGGAGTGATTCCCACAATTGTTTCACAAATGGACGGAGATTTGCTGACCGGGTCACTCTTTGGAGTTCAGCGATCAACTGATGACGGCCTTACCTGGGAAGAAAGAGGGCTGCAACAATCCTCGATACTCTCTCTGGGTACAGATAATAACGGAGGTATCTTTGCTGTTACTGACGATGACGGGTTGTTTTATTCTCAGGATGATGGATTGAATTGGGAGCAGAGGGGAATATCGCGAAATGATCTGCAAACTGTGAATGTTAATAACGCAGGGACAGTTTTTGTCGGCATCTATGGCGGGATACTGCGTTCGACGAATGGGGGAGTGTCATGGGTAGAAAAAAGATTTTCGCTGGGATATGTTAATTCAATTGCATTTCTCGGCGCCGATATATATGCCGGAGCCTGGGACGGTGTTTTTGTTTCCCATGATAATGGCGAAAGCTGGGGGCGTCTCAACAGTTCCGGGCTGGCATATCAGCAAATACTGTCTCTTGCCTTTAATTCGAATGGATTTCTTTTTGCGGGAACATACAACGGCGGCGTATTCCGTACCACCGGTACACTAACTGATGTCGCTGAAGCAGGTGAACTGCCGGCCTCATTCAAACTGCTGCAGAATTATCCTAACCCGTTTAATCCTTCTACCGAAATCGAATTTCATATTCCCTCAGGTTCAGATGCAGGTATTGTAAAATTGGCTGTTTATGATGTACTGGGGCGTGAGGTATCAGTTCTCGTTAATGAGCGCTTCTCCCCGGGAATGTACAAAATCCGGTGGAATGCCGAGCGCAATCCCAGCGGCGTATATTATTGCCGCCTTCAGGCCGGATCCTACAATGAAACCAAAAAAATGCTCCTCCTTCATTAGTTCCTTGCTTCTTTGGCTCATTTTTGGTATTTTTTGACACTATTTTTCCCCCATTGAAAGAGATTGTTGTGGATGCAGACCGTCAATCCCCTCTTGACCAACCTCAAGCGGAAGATTTAAATTCATTAATGCTTCGTAGGCGCGAAGAGCTTACAGAACTTCGGGCGAAAGGCATTGATCCGTATCCTGCGGAATTCAACCGCACAGACTACTCAAGAGATATCATTTCAGGTTTTAAAGACGATGCCCCTCCAAGAGACGTCGCAATCGCGGGCAGAATTATGTCGATCCGGCGCATGGGAAAAGCTTCGTTTTGTCACCTTCTTGATTCACAGGGTAGGATTCAGATCTATCTGAAAAAAGATGAACTTGGAGATCTTTACGACGCGTTTAAACTTCTGGACATCGGAGACATTCTCGGTGTCGAGGGGTTTGTCTTCAAAACAAAGATGGGTGAGATCTCCGTGCATGCCCGTCGCTTCGTTCTGCTTGCCAAATCACTCCGTCCGTTACCCGTTGTCAAAGAGAAGACAGATGAATCCGGTAACACCACGATGTACGATGTATTCTCCGACAAAGAACTCCGCTACAGGCAGAGATATGTTGACCTTGTTGTCAGTCCGGGTGTGAAAGAGGTCTTCCTGAAACGGGCTGCAATTATGAAGGCCATCAGGGCGTTCTTTGACGAGCGAAATTATGTTGAAGTAGAAACGCCTATTCTCCAACCGATGTATGGCGGTGCGTTTGCCCGTCCATTCGTAACCCATCATAACGCGCTTGATATTGACCTGTATCTCCGCATTGCTGATGAACTGTATTTGAAAAGATTGATCGTCGGCGGCTTTGATGGTGTGTATGAGTTCGCAAAGGATTTCCGTAATGAGGGAATGGATCGTTCCCATAACCCAGAATTTACGATGCTTGAACTCTATGTTGCATATAAAGATTATGTCTGGATGATGGAATTGGTTGAACAGATGGTGAGCACTGTCGCAATGAACGTATCCGGATCGATGAAACTGATGGTCGGTAAAAACGAAATCGACTTTACCCCTCCATGGAAAAGGATTTCCATGTTTGATGCCATTAAAGAAAAAACCGGCAGAGATTTACAGGGCAAGTCGGAAGAAGACCTCAAAAAGATTGTTAAGGAACTTCATCTTGAAGTTGAACCGGGTGCCGGCATCGGGACAATGATTGACGAGATTTTCAGCGCGCTGGTCGAGCCTTCGCTCATTCAGCCGACTTTTATTACCGATTATCCGATTGAAATGTCACCTCTTGCAAAAAAACACCGGTCAAAAGCGGGACTTGTAGAGCGGTTTGAGGTCATCGTCAATGGCCACGAGTTATGCAATGCCTTTAGTGAGCTGAATGATCCCCTTGACCAGCGTCAGCGGTTTGAAGAGCAGATGAAACTGCGTGCGCGTGGCGATGAAGAAGCCCAGGTCCTTGACGAGGATTTCTTGCGCGCGCTTGAATACGGCATGCCTCCGACTGCCGGGCTCGGCATCGGTATTGATCGGCTAACCATGCTCATGACCAACCAGGATTCCATCCGTGACGTCATTCTTTTTCCACAAATGAAACCTGAATAGCACCATTCATGCGTTATTTCATTCTCGGTATTGTCATTTTGTGCAGTATGGTCTCTGCTGCTGTGGCCGGAACTACGGGAATTTTGGAGGGAACCGTGGTTGATAAGGAAACCCGCGAGCCTCTGATTGGCGTTACCGTGGTTATTGTCGGGACCTCGCAGGGCGCGGCGACAAATATGGAAGGGTACTTCCAGATCAGTAATCTCGAGGCCGGAAACTACGATGTGCGGTTTTCCATCGTTGGATATCAGCCGCTGGTGTACAGGAATGTTCAAATTCGTCCCGACCTGCGCACGAAAGTTTCCATTGAGCTTGTCCAGTCCGCGGTTGAACTGAATGAAATGGAAGTCACCGCGCAACGTCCTCTCATCGAAAAGGATGTGACCAGCACAAATTTCTCCGTTACCGCCAAAGATGTTGAACGGCTTCCCGTTAAAAATATCCAGGAGCTTGTGGCCCTGTTCCCCAGCGTGACCGCCGAAGGAAACGTGCGCGGCGGAAAAACTTCTGAGGTCGTGTATCTTGTGGATGGGCTGCCAATGCAGGATGTTGTCGGAGGCGGCATGGGGAGTAACCTGCCGAAGAGTGCAATTACCGAGTTTTCAATCCAGTCCGGCGGTTTTGAAGCGGAGTATGGAAATGCGCTTTCAGGCGTTGTCAATATTATTACGCGCCGCGGCGATGACCGGCATTCTGCTGTTCTCCGGCTGGAGAAAGATAACTGGCTTTCGGGCGGATGGAATAATCAGCATAACCGCACGACGGAGACAGAAGTTACGGTTGCCGGTCCTGTGGTTCGGGAACAACTGCATTATTTTGCGGCGGCAACTTTTCAAATAAATGATACGCGGTGGTGGCAGGATTTCGAAAGATTTTTCAGCTCTCCTGTATCGAAAGAAATCAGCGGCATCGGTAAACTCGATTATACAGTTTCTTCGCGTGTACGTCTCACCGCTCAAAATGTATTCTCTGTTCGGTCCTGGCGCGATTATGAATACAGCTGGCGGTTTAATCTGGGCGGGTTGCCCCAGCGTAAACGCAATTCCTTCAGAACTACCGCCACAATTGCTCACACGCTCTCCAGTTCGGTGCATCAAACATTCAGTCTGACGCATTACGATTTACATACCCGTTTGGGTGATGATGACAAGAACAGCATCGACCTGACGCCGTATGAATATGATTTTTACCTGACCTATGTTATCAACGGAAAAAAGGCATGGTGGTCTGACACCAGGCAGGGCATCAATACCGCAAAGTACGACCTGGTTATTCAACCCAACAACGAAAATATTTTGAAACTTGGTTTCGAAATCAACCAATATGACATTTCCTCCGACGTTGTGAAGTATGAACCTCAGCGCACCTACTTCGGAAAAGTTTTGGTTGATTCACCACAGTTAAATTACAGCACGATGTATAATTACTCTCCGCGATCGGGAAGTATTTACGTGCAGGATAAACTGGAGGTCAAAAAAGACGGCGCGGTGGTTAATCTCGGTTTCCGGTGGGATTTCCTTGACCCGCGAAGTGAACGCCCTGTGGTGGAATACACGACTCCTGACAGCAGTTCCGGTCAATACCAATCCCAGGTAACAAAATTCGTGAAAGCTTCCCTTAAACAACAAGTAAGTCCCCGCATGGGTCTTTCATTTCCGATTTTCTGGAATATGGTGTTGGTGATGAACTACGGACATTACTTCCAGTTTCCACTGTTCGATTACCTGTATTCCGGAATTAATCCGCAGCAGTTGAGGACCGGCGTAAGTGTGCTGGTCGGGAATCCCGATTTAAAGCCGGAACGCACGCACGCATGGGAGATCGGATTGAAATATGGCATTGATGAGAAAACTCTTTTCAACGTCACCTATTTCAAGAAAGAATTTATTGATCAGATTGATTCCAAAACATTCCTGCCGTCAAAAGCACGGCTTGCCGGAGATTATGGGTTCGCGGAATATGTAAACAACGCCTTTGCGAATGCGGAAGGATTGGAGTTTATCCTTTCGCGACACCGTGATGAGAAATTCTCGGGCTCTCTTTCTTATTCCCTGATGCGGACGGAAGGCGTGAGCGAATACGCGAACCAGGGCATAAACCTTCAGCAATGGGGGTTTCCGGTGGTGAATCAGCCATATCCTTTGAGCTGGGATCAGCTTCACACGGTCAAACTTTCGCTGGACGCACAGCTCCCATATGACATCGCAGGCAATCTCTTATGGACCTACAATACCGGGCGGCCATATACATATTTTCCGACACGGGATGGATTCACTTCCGATGACCCCGGGAGAGTATTTCTCCCAAATAATGCCCGGTTGCCAAGCAGCAGTACGATCAATATGAAATTCTCGAAAAAGATTGTGCTGAACTCATTCAGCTCGTTTACGTTGTACGGGGATTTGCGGAATCTTTTCAATTCACAAAACCCGAAATGGGCCGATGCAAACGGAAGAATCGGCGGGCAACTTGAAGATCCGTCAGCATTTTCTGAGCCAAGAAGATTTTCTTTAGGGGTGCGATATGAAATGTAAGCATATAATTCAGGTCATCTGGTCAGCGGTCATTCCTTTTTGTCTTGCGCTGATTTCCGTCACCTGTAAAGAGTCATTACCGGTCTACCAGGAACCCCAAAATGTTCTGGCGCTGAATGTCGCGCAGGTGGAGCAATTGAATGATCGCGTGGCACCCCCGGGCCGTCAGGTTGTTCATATCGTCCTTGAAGCGGAAAATATCTTTGATGAAGTATTCTTGGATAGCGTGCATATTTACGGTATTGTTAAGGTGTGGTGGACGCGGAAGCCTGTACGCTATAAAACTTTTTTGGTGTCTGAAAATAATCTCCTGGATAAGAATGCGATCACCAACGGGAAATTAATGTTATTGCCGGGACAAAAAATCGGTTTTGAGATGTACTGGAACATGCGAACCGACGATGGAATTTACCTTCCCAACGAAATGAATTTTACCTATCTTCGCAGACGCATGTGCGACTTTAATGTCGCATGTGCTGATCCGGAAGAATTTACCATCGAAGCGTCACTAAATATCTATGACAAAATCGGTGCAGTCAAAACTATGCCGTACACTTTTACGTTTATCGGCAGAGTATGCACAGGCTGTCCCCCGTGCACGACATGCGGCGGCGATGGCGGCTGAGGCTTAAGCATTCACCACATGTTCAAGTATTTCCAACGCTGAATACCTGAATGACCCAATCTCCAACATCTGTTACCGGCGTTCGGCTGAGTGTTATCATTCCAACTCTTCAGGAAGAAAAGCTGATTGTTCAGACCCTGAGCCAGTTTACTCCTGCACTTCGTGAAAAATATAACATTGAAATTATTGTGAGCGACGGGGGCAGCACTGACCGAACCGTCAAGCTTGCCAGTACGCTTGCGGACGATGTTGTTACTCATCAGCATTCCTTTAAGCAGAACATTTCCATGGGAAGGAACCGCGGAGCAGACCATGCCACCGGGGAAATTTATTTCTTTCTCAGTGCGGATGTCCTTATTGAGGATCCGGAAAGATTTTTCTCAGTTATGACTTCGGTTATTGGGAATTCCGGGATTGCGGCGGCGACGTGCAAAGTAGTTATTCCGCCCGACCAGCGGAAATTCAAAGATACTCTTTATCACAGCTTTTTTAACTGGTATTTCCGCATTCTGAATGTGCTGGGAATGGGGATGGGTAGAGGTGAATGCCATGTCATGAGAGCCGACGTATTTCGTTCCGTCGGCGGTTACAATGAATCGATCGCGGCGGGTGAAGATTATGAACTGTTTATGCGGCTGCGAAGAACAGGAAAAATCTCATTTGTCCGAGACCTTACCATTTTTGAGTCTCCCCGGCGGTATCGGAGATTTGGATATATGCGGATAACTTTTCTCTGGATGCTCAACGGGCTTGGGGTGTTGTTCTTCCGGCGTGCGATGGTCCGCGAGTGGACGCCGGTGCGTTAGGTCCGGGATAGGTATTTGACTTTCACTCCCTTTTTGAATATACTTTTTATGAATATCTAATTTTTTCTACGGGTACTTCTATGAAAAAGCGTTTTTCGATACTCACGGTTGGCATTGTAACATTCCTTGCAATGTTTCTCGGGATGCAATTGAACAGTGTCATTTCCGGTGACAGCATTTTTGAACAAATCAATAAATTCAAAGATGTACTTTCCGCGGCGGAAAAATTCTACGTGGATGATATAGACACCCATAAAATGGTTGAGTCGGCAATCACCGGTATGCTTGAGGATCTTGATCCTCATTCTGTCTATATTCCTGCCTCCCAGCTTCCCAAAATACAGGAGGACTTTCAGGGAAGTTTTGAAGGTATCGGCGTTGAATACGCAGTCATTAATGATACTCTCCAGGTTCAGTTAACTGTGTCCGGTGGCCCAAGTGAATTAATCGGGATTATATCCGGTGACAAGATTGTGAAGATTAACGACTCTTCTGCAATTGGCATTAAGACTGAAGATGTTCCAAAAAAGCTCCGTGGTCCAAAAGGTACACACGTCAAAGTATCTATTTATCGTCCCGGAATGAAAGATTTGATTGATTTTGATATCGTACGCGATAAAATTCCGCTCTATAGTATTGATGTCGCTTACATGGTGAGCGATGATATTGCCTATGTCAGTGTCAATAGGTTTTCTGCCACAACATATACCGAGTTAATGGAAAACCTGGGCAAGCTTCGCAAGCAGGGAATGAAGAAACTTATACTTGACCTTCGTAATAATGGCGGAGGATATCTTGAACAGGCGTATAAAATGGCGGATGAACTCCTTCCGAAGGGCAAGAAAATTGTGTACACAAAAGGCCGCAGGGCGGAGTTTAACGAAGAATATGTCAGTCAGGGTGGAAGTTATACCGATGTTTCACTGATTGTCCTTGTAAATAACGGCTCAGCATCTGCAAGTGAAATTGTGTCGGGTGCAATTCAGGATTGGGACAGGGGCTTGATTGTCGGGGAAACAACATTCGGTAAGGGGCTCGTGCAGCGCCAGTTCCCGCTCAGTGATAATTCTGCGTTTCGGTTGACAACAGCGCGGTATTATACTCCTTCAGGGCGGCTCATCCAGCGGCCATACGGAGCAGACAAGGAGAAATACCGCAACGAAGCATTTGAGCGAGAAGAAGTTGAAGGAGAAAATATCGAACATAAGGAAGAAAGTGATTCCACAAGACCGGTATTCAAGACAGGAGCGGGAAGAAAAGTATTTGGCGGCGGCGGTATTACACCAGATTATATCGTCAAGGCCGGAAAGCTGACCCAATTCAGTGTTCAGCTTCTTGCCAAAGGAGTGTTCCAGGAATTTACCGTGAGTTATATGGACCGCTTTGGTAAACAGCTCCGTCAGAAATATCAGGATAACCTGCAGGGATTCAGAAAAGAATTTTCTGTTTCGCCCGAGATGGTGAAGGACTTTGAAGCCCTGGCGAAGAAAAAAGAAGTAAAGATGGACGACGAGCAATACAGCAAAGATAAACTTTATATCGAAACCAGAATAAAAGCGCAGATCGCCCGGGGTATCTGGGGGAACGAAGGATGGTATTCCGTCATGCGTGGAGAAGATCTCCAGTATCAGAAAGCAATGACACTCTTTCCGGAAGCTGAAAAAATTGCGCGGCTTCAATAGTGAACATTTTTTCCTTATCCGAAATTGACCGGTTCATGAATCAAAGACATAACATGAGTCGTTTATTGTCCTTTATTTCAATTTTTCTGGTACTGAGTTATTGGCCGGTTTCTGCTTTTGGAGGATCCCATCCATCGTCTACCACCTATTCCATGACCTTCTTTGGATCAGATTCAATGTTCCGGGTTGGTGAGGAATTAACCTATAACGTAAGCTATGCGTCCATTGATATCGGACAGGTAAGAATCAAACTCCAGGAAAAATCCGAAGTCAATGGCAAAACGCAATATAAAGCGATTGCCTATATCGACTCCTATAAGGGGGTGCCGCTGGTAGACCTCCATGCTATTTATGAAGATTCGTTTGATGGCTCTGTTTATTCAACCTGGTTCCGCAGCAGGAACAAGCAGGATGAAAAATGGATTTCGTATTCTTATCATTACGAATATCCTAAACATGCGATGTACATTGAGAAAAGTGTGTGGGGCACACAAACGATCGATGAACGGGATACGCTGAAGCTCGATACACTTTACCAGGATGGACTGTCACTGTTTTATCTTGCCAGAACGATGGTGATGACAAAGCAGAAGGTTTCCATACCCACTGTTGTGAACGAAAAAAAAGGATCTACCTATATTGATTTCACGACTGAGCGGACAAGCGAAGAAATAGATGCCGTGGATTATGATGTTGATGTTATTCATTTTACGGGAGAGGCAGGGTTTGTAGGAATCTTTGGGTTGACCGGCGGATTTGAAGGATGGTTCAGTAATGATGCGGCACGTGTTCCTATTCTCGCAAAAATGAAGGTCATCATCGGCAGTGTCCGGCTCGAGCTTATGCGCTGGAAACGCGAAGGCTGGTCACCGCCGCGCTATCAGGGTGATGACTAATGGTTCATTCGTTTCAGGGGATGGCACCAAATATACATTCGTCAGTGTTTTTTGTTGATAGCGCGGAGATCATCGGCGACGTAACGATCGGTGAAGATTCAAGTATTTGGTACAATGCAGTCATTCGGGGCGATGTCCATTATATCCAAATCGGGAAACGAACGAATGTCCAGGATGGCTGCCTGCTCCATGTGCGCCATAAAACCGGGCCGTTGATTATTGGATCGGATGTAACCATTGGGCACGGTGCTATTGTACATGGATGTAAAGTGCATGATTATTGCCTGATAGGAATGGGAGCTATTGTTCTTGATAATGCTGAAATAAATTCCTATACTCTCGTGGCTGCCGGTGCAGTAGTAAAAAACGACACTGTAATTCCAGGCGGAGTACTCGTAGCGGGTGTGCCCGCAAAAGTTGTCAGGGACCTGACGACAGAAGAACGCATAATGATTGAGGAATCCGCAAAGCATTACGTGGAATATGCCAGGCAATACCGAGGGAATCATTAATACATCGAGTCTATGCGCTTAACATTTTGGGGTACACGGGGCTCCATCTCAACACCGGGAAAAGAGACGGTCAGGTACGGTGGTAATACTCCATGTATTGAAGTTCGTCTGGCGAATGAAAAACTAATCATTCTAGATGCCGGCACGGGGTTGAGAAATCTTGGCGAGGCGCTTATCGAAAACGGCGAATCGATAAAAGCATACATACTTATTTCGCATCCCCACTGGGATCATATTCAAGGTTTTCCTTTCTTTAAGCCTGCGTTTATTTCGGGGAATGAGCTGACGATTATCGGTGGTGAAACTGAGAAAGTCACTCTCCAGAAAATGATTACCGATCAAATGAATAAAGTTTATTTTCCTATTCAATTAAATGAGTTAAAAGCACTTATTCGTTTCCGGAAAATAGGAGAAGAAGAATTTACTGTGTTTGATGCTCATGTAAAATCACTGTTTGTTAATCATCCATCCTTTGCTCTCGGGTACAGGATTACTCATCGTGGCAAGTCAATTGTGTATATCAGTGACAATGAACCGTTTGACAGGAAAGTTGCCAAATCAATGCGGAATGTTGAAAAAAGCATCATCGATAAATACGCGCGTACACATGGCGATCCTAATCAACGGATTTTTGATTTTGTCCGGAATGCTGATTTGCTCATCCACGATGCAACCTATACACCCGAAGAATATGTCAACCGCGTCGGGTGGGGCCATTCTCACTATCTCTTTACGCTGAGAGTTGCTGCGGAAGGAAATGTTAAGCGCCTTATGTTGTTTCATCATGATCCTTCGCATAATGATGAAAAGATTGACGACATTCTGAAAACTTGTAAAAAAGAGATTAGAAACAGGAAATATAAATTTAATTGTGCCGCCGCATATGAGGGTATGTCTGTAGAAATCTAAACTTCCATTTTTCAGGCTACTTGACATTGATAGGAGTCAGGTATTATATTGGCAAAAACACCATATGACTATTTGAGAAAGATGGTGTTTACTCCGAGTTTCTTGGTTACATTTACTCTTGTCGCGTTAGAAAGGTCAAAAATATGGTTATCGGCAAAGTAAAATGGTTCGACGGGAAAAAGGGATATGGTTTTATTATCACGGAAGGAAGTACTAAAGAAGTGTTTGTCCATTATAGTGCGATTCAGACTGAGAAGGAATTTAAAGCGTTAAAGGAAGGAACTTCGGTACAGTTTGATATCGCCGATGGAAAAAAAGGAATGCATGCGGAAAATGTAACGGTGTTGTCATAGTTGACGATATCCAGACAACGCAAGAGCCTCCCCGGTGTTCGGCCTGAGTGAGAATAGGGCAATCGGGGTTTTTCGTTAATATGGTTTAAAAGGAACAGTGAAACTCAATGTCGTTTTCGTTTAAAGAGTCCGATTTTAAGAAACTCAGTAAAATTTTGAAAGTCCCCGCGAAGCAAAAGGGGAATAACGTGCGGTATGAATTTCAGGGAAAAGATCCCCAGAGAAAATTAACGCTTGAAATCTATCCCGATACACGCATAGGAAAGCGCAAAGGTAACCTTGTCTCTGTCTACACGCCGAATACCCACCTCCAGCTTCACTTTTGTTCTGGGTTTGTCGTGAGTTCAATGCTAAATGAGGTGACGTTTATCGGCGAAGAGAACGGAAAACTGACAGGCCTTATAATAGAGAAAGAGGGCGGGTGTTCACTGTATGCTAATGTGGACCGGGAACTCCTCTCGGGTGATTTTACGCAGCTTGGCCCCGAAGTAATGTTGTCCGGTATTGCATTATCTCTGACGGAATCTATTCTGCCTGAAAAGAAAACCAAGACCAGGCGTGTCAGGGCTTGATCCGTGTCCACAGTGTAAATACCTGCAGAAAATACTCTGTCAGGCATAAGGACGTTGCGAAGCTTGTTCGTCTCATATTGAAACATGAAGGCTATCCTTCGGCGATGGTGAATGTGATATTTATTAACGATCGTAGAATGGTTGAGTTAAACAGCACGTATCTTCATCACCGATATACCACAGATGTGATAAGTTTTCTGCTTACCGAAAAACACTCTGATCTGCTCGAAGGGGAGGTGTATGTCAATCTTGACCAGACGCGTCGTCAGGCAAAGGAGTATAAGGTGACTTTTTCAAGTGAAAAGTTGCGGCTTGTTGCGCATGGTGTTCTTCATCTTGCAGGATATGATGATGCCACACCCACGAAGCGCCGAAGAATGTCGCGTCTGGAGGATAAATATTTATTCATTCATGCATAATTGTGTAATAACTAATATTATTTATCATTAAGGGGTTATGGGAAAATCATTGCTAATCGTTGAATCGCCCGCAAAAGCGAAAACGATTAATAAATATCTGGGAAAAGATTTCATAGTTCATGCATCGGTCGGCCATATCAAAAATCTTCCGAAAAGCAAAATCGGTGTCGATGTGGATGCGGGGTATACACCCACGTTTGAAACGATCAAAGGCAAAGAAGAGGTCATTGAAAAACTTCGTGAGGCCGCTTCACAATCCAAGGAAGTCTTTATCGCAACCGATCCTGACCGCGAGGGCGAGGCGATCGCGGCAGATATTGCTGAAGAAATAGCTGAGAAGAATAAAAATATTTACCGAGTGTTGTTTCATGAAATTACCGAGCGCGGTGTGATGGATGCGATGAAGCATCCTCAGAAAATTAACGACGACCTTGTGGCAAGCCAGCGGGCGCGGCGCGTGATGGACAGAATCGTCGGATATAAAGTCAGCCCGTTCGTATGGAAGACTATGTTTTATGGACTTTCAGCAGGACGTGTGCAGTCAGTAGCTCTTCGTCTCATCAGTGAACGCGAAACTCAGATCCGTTCCTTTCTTCCGACTGAATACTGGTCGGTAATCGGTGAGTTCCAAACTGTCAGGAATGAATCGTTTTATGCGAAGTTATTTAAGATTAAAGGCAAAGAGCTTATCGTCCCCTCAAAAGAGAATCTTGAGGAGATACAGCAAAAGAAAACCGAGGATAAAGTAACGTATCTCGCTTCGGAAGCGGATGCCACCCGTCATATCGAGGAGATGAGGAAGCAGGCGTTTTCTGTTTCCGATCTTCAGAAGCGCGAGTCAAAACGCAATCCATTGCCTCCGTTTATTACCAGCACACTCCAGCAGGAAGCTTCAAGAAAGCTGCGGTTCTCCGCGTCGCGGACAATGACTCTTGCTCAAAAATTGTATGAGGGTCAGGAAATCGGCAGCGATGGACTGGTCGGGTTGATTACGTATATGCGTACCGATTCCACGCGGTTAAGCGATGATGCTGTTGCCCTGTCCCGTGAGTATATTCTGAATAACTACGGGAAGGAATATGTTCCCAAACATCCAAATGTTTACAAGAAAAAGAAAACTTCCCAGGATGCGCACGAAGCTATTCGTCCGACATCGATTAAATACTCTCCTTCGTATGTGAAGAAATATTTGGACAAGGATTTGTTCCGGTTGTACGAACTCATCTGGAACCGTTTTATCGCATGCCAGATGGAATCGGCAATCATGGAAACTACAACCGTCCTGGTGGAAGGAGGGGAGTATTTGTTTAAAGCGACATCTTCCCGGTATACTTTCCGGGGTTTTTTACAGGTTTATGATGAAACAGTGGAGCGCGAAACCGCCGGTGAAGAAGAAGATCCCGAGGTGGTAGATGAAAAACTTCCTGCAGGCCTGGCTCCGGGCCAATCGTTGAACATTTTGAACTTTGTCCACCATCGTCACGAAACATCGCCGCCGCCAAGATATACTGAGAGCAGTCTTGTTAAAACACTTGAAGCGCTTGGCATTGGACGGCCGAGTACGTATGCGATGATTGTAGGAACTATTATTGACAGAAAATACGTTGAACAACGGGAGCGGAAATTGTACGCTCTTGATCTTGGGATGGAAGTCAATAAGCTCCTTACGAAAAATTTTCCGCATATTTTTAACGTGCGCTTTACCGCAAAAATGGAGGAAGAACTCGATACTATCGCGTCAGGGAAAACCGATTACAAAAGTGTTCTTGATGATTTCTTTATCCCCTTTAGCGAATCCCTTGAAAAAGCATCGAAGCACGCGAGTGCGATTAAAAAGTCGATGCAGGAGGTTACCGATGAGAAGTGTGAACTTTGCGGCAAGCAGATGATTATCAAGTGGGGAAGAAACGGCAGGTTTATGGCATGCAGCGGTTATCCGGCATGCAAGAATACAAAGCCGTTGCCGGAAGACCAGGAAAAACATCAGCATCTCGCCGGTATGAAGTGCGATTTGTGCGGCGGTGATATGCTGGTACGGTCAAGTAAGTTCGGCACTTTTTTGGGATGCTCAAATTATCCTGAATGTAAAAATACAAAGCCGATATCCATGGGAATTAAATGTCCTAAATGCAAAGATGGCGACCTGATCGAGCGGAAGACAAAACGCAAAAGGACGTTCTACGGCTGCTCGAGATATCCTGAATGTGATTTTGCTTCATGGGATAAACCTTCAGGCACTCCATGCGAGACATGCGGTGCGCCGTTTATGGTCATAAAATACTCACAGAAACGGGGCGAGTATCTCAAATGCCCCTCATGCAAGAGTGAAGTCGTCAAAGAAGAAGTTGCGGCGGCTGGCTGATACAGCTGATGCCTATGAATGAACATATCCGGAATTTCCTGAACTATGTTGCCAAGGTAAGGAATTATTCCTCTCATACTGTGGCGGCCTACGAGGATGATCTGTCGCAGTTTGCGTTGTTTCTTGAGCGGTTTCCCGGCCGCCGATCAATCACTTCCGTCGACCAGAGCACTATCCGCGCTTTTCTGGGTGACCTTCTTCAGCAGGGGCTGACAAAAAAAAGCACTGCGCGCAAGTTGGCGGCTCTTCGGTCGTTGTATAAATATCTTGTTCAGAAAGGGATTACAGCGAATAATCCCGCATTGAATATTGTCACTCCGAAACTTCCCAAGAAACTTCCCGCGTTTTTGGACGAACCATCAATATCAAAAATGATGAATCTCCCCGATCTCTCAACGAATGATGGAATTCGCGATAAGGCGATTCTGGAAGTGTTGTATGGAACCGGGATCAGGCTCAGTGAACTAATCGGACTCACGCTGGACAATGTGGACCTCAGGAATGCAACTATTAAAGTTCTTGGAAAAGGGAAAAAATATCGTATTCTTCCTATAGGGAAAAAAGCCGATGAAGCGGTGAAGCGGTATCTCGAAATACGGAGCCAGTTCCAGGTTGATCGCGCCACAGCCGGAAACAAGCACTATCTTTTTCTTTCCGGAAAGGGAAAACCGTTATATCCGAAGGGGGTGTATCGTACCGTTACCAAATATATCAGCTCGGTTTCAGAGCTTGAAAAGAAGAGCCCTCACGTGCTGAGGCACACCTTTGCTACTCACCTGTTAAACCGGGGGGCTGACCTCCGTGCAGTGAAAGAATTGCTTGGGCACGAAAGTCTTTCGACAACACAACTATATACACATGTAACTGTTGACCGCCTGAAGCGTATTTATAATCAGGCACATCCTAAGGCATAGCGAATACGGAAAGGAGACCACTATGGAAATCCATTTTACTGCCAGAAAATTCAGAGCACACAAAGAAATTAAATCACATGCAACACAATCCGTTAAACGATTGAATAAATATTTTGACGGTATCGTCCGGTCGGATATCATTCTTAGTTATGAACGTACGTCCAACAGCGTTAAGACAGCGGAAATTAATCTGCATGTACACGGAGCCATACTCTCAGCAAAAGAGAAGTCGGAAGAATTTGCTAAGTCCATAGATTTAGCGGTCGATAAACTGGAACGGCAGCTTGGAAAATACAAAACAAAGTTGCGTATGAAGCAGAAGAAAACCCTGCGCCGAATTAAAGAAGGTGCCGTCCGTTTGGCAGAGAGCGGAGACGAAGAATGACATTCAAAAAGCCGAAAGAAACCGTCAAGCAGAGTATCACCGTCGGATTTCTTGTCGAGTCAAATAAGAAAAGGCTTCGACTGACGACGCTCACCGGTAACATTGGGTTCAATAAAGAAATAAAGGACAAGAATGTTCACCGTCCGGGACTTGCGCTCGCGGGATATGTCCAGCTATTTCGTTATGACCGTGTACAGATCTTCGGCAATACTGAAATGCGATACCTGGAACAGCTTTCGGCAAAACAGCGTGAACATGCTCTGCGGACTATTTTTCAGTTTGATGTCCCTATTGTTATCGTAACCAATAACAATCCTTTGGATGATTTATTTATTGAAATTGCCAAAGAGAGAAATATACCGATTCTGCAGTCGCCGTTAGAGACGACAAAGTTCATTTATTTCATTGGCGACTTTTTAGATGATCAGTTTTCACCGCAAACAGTGGTCCATGGTTCATTTGTTGATGTATACGGGGTAGGGTTGCTGCTCGTGGGAAGATCCGGTATCGGCAAGAGCGAGATTGCCCTGGATCTTGTGGAACGAGGGCACCGCCTTGTATCGGATGATGTTGTAATGATTACGAGAAAAGGTGAAGGAATTCTGATGGGTTCCGGCACCGATCTTGTGAAGCATTTCATGGAAATCCGGGGGCTTGGACTGATTGATGTGCGAAGCATGTTCGGTATCCGGGCGATACGGTTTCAAAAACGGGTTGAGCTGGTGATCGAGCTGATGGAATGGAAACCTGACCAGGAGTACACCCGCACCGGATTGGACGACGAAGGAACTGCTATTCTGGATGTCCAGATCCCCAGCGTCGAGTTACCGATATTTCCGGGGAAAAACGTCACAGTTATCTGTGAAGTGATTGCTCTGAATTACCTCCTGAAACACTACGGTTATGATGCCGCAAAGGAGTTTACAAAACGGCTTGAGGCCGTTATTACCGAAAAAAGCAAACATATCGGTGAACGGGCTATTGATTACTTTGAGCACGATTTCGAGTAGTATCTGCATCACATTTTCAAAAAAATTTCTTGACAAACAAGGGGATATTCTTTACTTTAGTGCCAAGAAGTTTGAAAAAGGGGCGTAAAACGACTGTTTTACGGAACAATTTGCCCATTTTAATTTACAACGTGACAAAAGCAGGATAATGTTTTTCTGACATGAACTGGAAAAAAAATAAAATATATTACGCTGACAGCCGTCTCGAATTGCGCGAGATAAAGTGGTTCCGGTTAAAGGTCTCACTCTCGTTCATTATCACCACGGCAGCATGCGTATTATCGTTGCTCATTATCAATTATTATGTGTATGATTTCCTGGGAATGGGTTACACAACGATTCAAAGTTTGAAGGAAGAAAACCAAACACTGCATACACAGTTGTCGTCACTTAATGAGCATATGAAAAATCTTGAAAACACCATGGCGACACTCGATGCGGAAGGAAATCGTCTGCGTTTATTGGTAGATCTCCCGCCGATGGATAAGGAAACAAAAGAAGCAGGAACCGGGGGCGCGGCATTATCTTCTGAGCTACCGGCAGGAACAGATAAGAATCTGTCAGCGATATCGTCTGCCACAGAAATCCTCAAACAGTTAACCAGTGAAGTCACAGTACAGCAGCAAAGCTACAATCAGATCGTCAAGAAGTATGAATTTAACAGAGCCTTTTTCTCGGCGCTTCCGGCGCTGAAACCGATGGAAGGATACTATTCAACGAGAGAATTCGGAAAAAGAATGCATCCGGTGCTCGGGATCTTTAAAACACATACTGGTCTTGATATTGTCAATGACGTGGGGACACCTGTGTATGCATCAGGCGATGGAGTTGTTGAAATGGCCGGACAGAGCGGAGGAGGGTACGGCACTGTCGTTGTCATTAAACATGGATATGGCTACCAATCGTTGTATGCTCATCTTTCGAAAGTTATTGTTCGTGAAGGTCAACGGGTGAAACGCGGCGACCTTATTGCAAAGAGCGGGAAAACGGGATTAGTGAGCGGTCCTCATCTTCATTATGAAGTGCGGTACAACGGCGTGTGTCAGAACCCTTTGAATTATTTCTTCGATGATGTTTCACCAAAGGATTATCGCGGTCAAGTTGCATCACGGTAATCTGTGGTTGTATTCTGCTGTTTCCTCTGTTAGTAGTGACCCGAATAATAGTTGACCTGATGGTCGTGTTCATGCTGTGTGATTGAATTCATTGTTGATTTGATATGGAGTGCAGATTTAGGAGTAGTGTATGATTTGGACGATGGAACTTGCCTCGTATCTTGATGAGGCACCCTGGCCTGCGACGAAAGAGGAGCTAATTGATTATGCGATACGGTCAGGGGCACCAAATGAAGTTATTGAGAATCTTCAGGAGTTGGAGGATACCGAAGAGCCTTATGAAAGTATGGAAGATATCTGGCCCGACTATCCGACCGATGGAGACTTCTTTTTTGAGGATGAAAACGAATATTAATGAAGCTATTCAGTACCTTGTTCATTCCAGGGTAACGATACTCTGAATTTTTTTGACTTATTTTTTCAGCATAGACAAATGACCCATTCATCGGTGAGACGGATGGGTCGCTTTTTTTTGCCTCCTGCCTGTTCTCAACATACCATTGCCGCATCATGTGCTGTCGCCTGCATACTCTTGCCGGCATTTATTATGGTGCTGGTTTTGTTACCTTCGAATGCCGCAGGACAGGAATCGGAGCCCGAATTACGTTTATCCGAGTATCAGATACGATCTATTTCCTTTGCGGGAAATATGACATTTGATGGCGCCCGCCTTTCAGAGGTAATAGAATCTCGTACTACCCCGGGGAGTATTTCTCAGTTTTTCTATAATACCTTCAGCGAAAAACTTGGATCAAAACCCGAATTTTTCAGTCCGGAAGGAATAACAAACGATAAGCGTTTACTTGAGGATTACTACAGAGACCGCGGTTTTTATCATACCGTGATTCATGATTCGGTGGCAGTCGATACTTCTGATAAGGAAGTCGAGATTCATTTTGCCATCATCGAGAATGAACGGTCGCTCATCGATAGTATTGAGTATGCCGGCCTTGACAGCCTGTCGGAGGAGATCCGGCGGTGGATATTCGGTGAGTCGGTAATTCGAAAGGGAATTCCGTATGAGACAGCTGTCGTCACTGCGGAAATTACCAGGATCCTTTCCATCCTTGCGAATAACGGCTATCCGACGGCCCGGTTTGATTACGATAACTATCTTGCGGAACTTTTTTTATCGACTAATAATTTTCATTTGAAATTTGTCTTCCACACGGGAAAGCAATATTCTTTCGGAAATATTGGTGTTACGGTTGATCCGCCGCGCGAAGATATTACGGATAACTTATCCGTTCGCCATCTTGAATTTGAGCTGGGAGAAAAGTACAGCCGTGAAAAAATGATTGTCAGTGAACAGAATCTGAACAGGTTAAGCCTCTTCGAAGCGGCGCGCGTAGATCATCCTCCTGTTGTTGATACCATGACGTCTCAGGCTGTGCCCGTGAGTATTCTTGTCCGTCCCAGGCCCCGCAATGAGCTCTCGCCTGAAGTGATTGTCTCGAATGAAAACGACGCGTTTAATATCGGTCTTGGTCTTGGATACACTAATCGGAATTTCCTCGGCGATGGGCGAAGCTTTAATATCAGGGCGAGGGGAAGGACGCAATCGATACGTGAAATTTTTGCTGGCAACAGTTTACGGGATACCACGATTATCGGGTCTGTTGACCTCCAGTTGCAGGTCGTTCAACCGTATCTCTTTACGAAAACGTTAAGCGGTTCGCTTACCGGGGAATTGAGGGGTGAAAAATACAGGTATTATATCCTGTCGATTGTACGGATGCGGCCCGGACTTAACAAAAAATTTACAGAATATACCTATGGCACATTTGACTGGACCCTGGAACGCGTCCGTCCGGAATTCCTGGTAGATACGACTCAGCTCCGGAGCGCTTCTGTGCAATTGGGGGAAGAAGATCAGGAGCAGTTCAATTCTATTTTAACATTCACCTTACAAAGTGACCATACCGATAATCCCTTTTCTCCGACCGGGGGATATTTCAGAAGTATTTCTCTTGAGGAATCAGGGATTTTGCCAAAACTTGTTGCCGTCGGTCTGCCGTTCACCCAATACTATAAAATGACATTGCTTGGAAGGTGGTACCATGATATGTCAAATTCGCGGTACAGTATTCTTGCCGTAAAGATGCGAACTGGATTTCAAGATAAATACGGAGAAAGCAAAACGAAAGATGTGCGTATTCCCCTGAACAGAAGATTTTTTGCCGGCGGCAGCGGAAGCGTCCGCGGCTGGAAAGCGCGCGAACTTGGCGCGATGAGTAACGACCTTCTCCAATTCGGCGGAAATTTTGCCCTTGAAGGAAGCGCCGAGCTTCGCGTGAACCACCTTCGCGGGTTTGGAAAATTTCTCGGATTAAAAATGGATAATATCTGGGGGGTGTACTTTATTGACGTGGGAAATGTATGGGGCGACATCAGTGATTTCCGGTTCAGTGATATCGCAATTGCCGCCGGATTCGGGTTCCGTTATGAGACGTTCTTCGGCCCGTTCCGTATTGATTATGGTTTCAGGGTATATGACCCAAAGGAAGACGGCGCCCGCCAGACGATTTTCCATAAACGGTTTTTCGGCGACACCCTTGGCGAAGGTGTTTTACACTTCGGTATAGGACATGCATTTTAACGGACGCATATGAGCTGGAAAAGTGTCATAGGGCAACAGCAGATTACAGCAACATTTGCTTCGCTTATTGAAAAACAGCGGCTTGCTCATGCGTACATCTTTTCGGGAACCGAGGGGGTTGGCAAGGAAGCAGTGGCTTTGGAGCTGGCGAAAGCGTTGAATTGCGAACGGCAAAAGAGCGAGGCTTGCGACTCATGTCCCAGCTGTCTGAAGTTCCTCTCACTTCAGCATCCGAACCTGAGTCTCGTATTCGCGCTTCCTGTCGGTAAAGGAGAAAAGCTTGGTGACAGTCCAACCGCAAAACTTTCGGAAGGAGAATTGACTGCGGTTCAGGAGCAAATCGCCTTTAAGGCAAAGAACGTATATCATCACATCTCCCTGCCGCGCGCAACCACGATTAAGATTAACAGCATCCGGGAGATACGTAAAGAATCGTCAATGTCTTCATTTTTCGCCGGGAAAAAAGTATTTCTTATTGTCGACGCGGAGAATCTCAGCGACGAATCCTCAAATGCTCTCCTCAAGACACTGGAGGAGCCGCACGATAATATCCTTATTATTCTGACCGTCAGATCGGTTGAAACACTTCTTCCTACAATTGTTTCCCGGTGTCAGCATATCCGGTTTCCACTCATCGATACGAAAGAAATATCTGCCGCTCTTGCCGCGCGAGAGGGAATTCAAGCAGGTCGCGCTGAACTTACCGCTAAGCTTGCACAGGGGAGCTATGCCCGCGCGCTGAATTTGCTCGGGACGGATATCGAGGAGCGGCGCCGGAACGCAGTTGAATTTCTCAGAACCGTCCTTTATAAGTCACGAAAAGATATCCTTTCCGTTGTCGACCAGTTTGCAACAGATTACGATAAGGAAGCTCTTGCAGAATTTCTGATGATACTTCAATCGTGGCTGCGCGACAGCATGCTGGTTGGCCACCACGAGCATGTTGCAGTCGTAACAGAGGATATGACAGCGCTGAAAACATTTTCCGCGCATTATCCGGGCCTTCAATACGGAAGGCTCTTTGAAGCTATTGAAAAAGCGATTTCACTTCTGGACAAAAATGTTTATATTCAGCTCACATTGCTGACATTAGCGCTCGATCTGCGGCGAACTATCCTCTCTGCCAAAGCTCTATCGCAAGCATCAGCTCAGGGTATCTGATACACCGTTTATCTATCAACAATCATGTCGAAAAAGCCTTTTAAAAAAATATTAGTTACAGCGGCTTTGCCGTATGCGAACGGGAAAATCCATCTCGGACATCTTTCGGGAGCGTATTTGCCCGCGGATATTTACGTCAGGTTTCAACGGTCGATGAAACGGGATATTGTATTTGTTTGCGGATCTGACGAGCATGGCGTTCCGATTACCATTACGGCGGAGCAACAGAAGATTACACCGCAACAGGTTGTGGATAAATATCACTCATTGAATAAATCAGCGTTCGACCGGTTTGGTATGAGTTTCGACATTTATTCAAGAACTTCTGTTCCGCTTCATCATACTACTGCCCAGGAGTTTTTCCTCCGCCTTCATGGTGCGGGTTTGCTGAAGGAAAAGAAAGAACAACAGTTGTATGATGAAAAAGCTCAAATGTTTTTGCCTGACCGGTATGTCGAAGGGACCTGTCCGGTATGCCATAACCCGGATGCCCGCGGTGATCAGTGCGAAAAATGCGGAACGTTCCTCAATCCTACCGAATTAATTAACCCGAGAAGTAAAATTTCGGGAGAAAAACCTTCGGTACGGGAAACGACACACTGGTATTTTCCGTTGGGAGAATTTCAACCGGAGTTGGAACACTATATCCGTCAAGCAGATGAGCGCGACGGATGGAAGGAAAACGTCCTTCAGTATTGCCGCGGATGGTTTAAAGAGAAACTCAAAGACAGGGCGGTGACACGTGACCTTCAATGGGGTGTGAAAGTTCCGTTGAAAGAGTTCGAACATAAAGTTCTCTACGTCTGGTTTGATGCTGTGTTGGGATATATCTCTGCAACGAAAGAATGGGCACGGCAATCCGGTACACCGGAAGCGTGGAAGGATTACTGGCTGGATCCGGAAACAAAATATGTTGCCTTTATCGGAAAAGATAATGTCGTATTCCATTGTATCGTCTTTCCCGCGATGGTAATGGCATGGAACCGCACGTCACCTGACAAGTATATTTTGCCGGAAAATGTTCCGGCAAATGAATTTTTGAATTTTGAAGGTCAGAAATTTTCCAAGAGCAGAGGATGGGGGATTGATGTTGATGAATTTCTGGATGAATTCCCTGCAGACACGCTCCGTTACACACTGACAATGAATTTGCCTGAATCCCGGGACGCAGATTTTTACTGGAAGGATTTTCAGGCGCGCACGAATAATGAACTGGCAGATATCCTTGGAAACTTTGTCAATCGCACACTCACGTTTGCTCAACGAAGCTTTGACGGAAAAGTACCTGCTATCAATAATGCGCAATCATCATACTCAAAAGGCGAAGGAAGCACCGATGAGGCTCTTGAACGTGCGGTTGCTTCTGCGGCGAATGAGGCTGCGGCACTTATCGAACGGTATAAATTCAGAGATGCCGCCCTTACCGTAATGAATCTTGCAAGGTTCGCCAATAAATATTTTAATGATAACGAGCCGTGGAAGCAGTTAAAGTCGAACCCGGAGAGGTGCGGGTTGACAATTAATCTTTGTCTGCAAACCGTCCGGTCGCTTGCAATCCTGATTGAACCAATTCTTCCGTTTACAGCAATTAAAATCTGGCAGATGCTAAATCTTTCGGGAGCGCCTTCTTCTGCCGGCTGGCAATCAGCGGGGATTACAGGGTTGGACGGAGGGCATGTTCTTGGGAAACCAGAAATCCTCTTTACCAAAATTGAAGAGGAAGTCATTCAAAAACATATTCAACAGCTTCCGCAGGTGGTGGCGGCTGTTCCCCAACAATCCAATATCAAACCTATGATCGACATTGAGAAATTCAAAGCGGTAGATCTCCGCGTGGCTAAAGTCGTCGCGGCAGAGCGTGTCGCAAAATCGACAAAGTTGTTGAAACTTCAGGTTACTCTCGGCGCAGAGCAGCGGCAGGTCATCGCCGGTATCGGACAACATTATAGTCCGGAAGACATGGTGGGAAAAAAAATCGTTGTTGTTGCAAACCTTGCCCCGGCAAAACTTATGGGTGAAGAATCACAGGGGATGCTGCTTGCTGCGTCGAATGAAGAAGGAAAATTAACGATTCTGACCATTTCTGAGGATATTTCCGAAGGAAGTATTATAAAATAATCTCCTGCCACGAGTAAGATAATTGGGTAAACCGTGATAGCAGGGTAAGTGTAATCCTTCCAGACAGCAAAAAAGGTGTGATATTTATTCAAAAATACTTGACAACGAAGTCTGAATTTTGTATCGTTTCACTGATTTATTAAGTTGCAACCCCAGTAAAATCAAATCCTTTCAAGCTTTGATTTTACCATCCAGGTTCTGTTTGAATTATCCGGTGAATAAAAAAGTAACTGACTTTTTAACTCCACCTAATTCACTAACAAACTTCACCAATATAAGGAGGTTTATATGACTAAACCTTACTTTAAATCCTCTTGGCTGACCACAGGAATGTTGGTTTTGGTTTTCGCGTTATCGGTTACATACTGGACCGGTTGCGACAACAACCAGAATATTTCCAATGTTCCTTCAAGCGGTCAGGAGGTTGTAGAACTTTCCAAAGATAATCCTCAGGTACGGAGTGTTATGTCACTGCAGGATGAGTTTACAGCTGATTTAATGTCCGTTCCAGGTGTCGTCGGAACTGCAACAGGATTGACCGATGACGGACGACTTGCAATTCATGTTTATCTGGAATCCGCGCCGAGCGTCAAGCCGCGAGGAAAAGGTATCAGCGCGGCGGGAATTCCTGCGGAGATTGACGGTGTCCCGGTTGTTCAAATAGTAACCGGAAAATTGAAGGCGATGAAAGGTGGCGGCGGTGGAGTAAGTCATACAGCAAAACAAACACCTCCAATACAACTTGGAACATCTGGTGGATGGAGACATGATCTTGCCAATGGCTACTGCTGCGGCGGTACATTGGGATCGTTAGTGAAAATTGGTACTACACAGTATATTCTCAGTAATTATCACGTTCTTGAAGCTGATATCGTCAGCGGCGGCAATAGCCGTGTCGCGACAGCCGGTGATCCTGTTGTCCAGCCCGGACTTATTGATATCAGTTGCAATGCAAACAACGGGCAGAATGTCGCAACGATTTCGGGAATTAAGAGTCTTCCGAGTTCAAACGTTGATGCGGCAATTGCTCAGGTCATTTCAGGCATGGTTCGTACCGACGGAGCTATTCTTGAAGTCGGCACACTGACTGCTTCTCCGATTGCGGCTTCTCTCGGTCAGGCGGTTAAGAAAAGCGGACGAACAACCGGTCTTACCAGAAGCTCGGTATCAGGTTTAAACGCCAACGTCAACATTACGTATGAAAACGAATGTGCCGGCGGTACTTCATTTACCAAATCATTTACCGGTCAGATAGTTATTTCGAATAGTGGCAGCAGATTCCTTGCCGGCGGTGACTCCGGATCGCTTATGGTTCAGGATGTTGCAAGCAATCCGCGTGCAGTTGGATTGCTCTTTGCGGGCAGTTCCTCTGTCGCAATTGCAAATCCGATTGGTCAGGTGCTGAGTTTCTTCGGTGCCTCTATGGTTGGATTATAATTTAATAATACGTACCAATATTTTTCACCCGCGTTCGACTCCTTGTCGGCGCGGGTGTTATTTTTTAGCCCGGATGAAAATTTTTTTTGTTATTTTTATTTGATTATATGCGTTCGAATACTTTGTGGTTAGTACAGGTTGTCACTATTTTGATGTTGGGAGGTTGTTCCCGCGGTAATACAGATACGGAGGTGCACAAGCAGATGATACCCAAAAAAGGAATTATGGAAGTACAGGAAGCTCACGTAAAGTCTTTAATGTCGGTAGAGGGTGTTATTGGTGTGTATATCGGCGCGAAAGATGATGGAGCTCCGTGTCTACGGGTTATGGTCAAGAAAAAGACGCCGGAGGTTAGCTCGAAAATTCCCTCAGATCTGGAAGGATACCCGGTGGAAATAGAAGTGACCGGTACGATAGAACCGTTTGACAGCACATCGCAGCATTAAACCTACCAGCTGATCCCCTGTTTAAAGAACTCGTGCAGTTCTTTACGAGCAACATTGTTTACAGCTTCTGCCCAGATATCAACCGGATTCAGATCATCTGTAAGCATAAGATGTTCAGAGATTGAAGGGGTGAATCTGTTATCCCAGGCGTGCACTCTGTAATATTTCGGGCCATACCTGAAATCCGGATCGTTGTAATCTCTTTCTATGTCCCGGTACAAAGCTTCAAGGGGATAATTGGCGGCGAGGACGATGACATTGCCAAGCCTGTCGGGAGGTTCGGCCATCGGCAGGGCAAGAACTTCCCTGAAATGAGGTTTTAACGTTGATGCAATCGCACTCAGTAACGTATCCTTCCATCCGACTGTTTCCACATTAATTGCCAAGATCCCGTTTGGGACAAGGTGTTCGGCAATGAGCTGAAATGCTTCGGTGGTAACCAAATGGAATGGAATCGCGCTGCTGCCGAATGCGTCCACGACGATAACATCGTATTTCTTTTGGTTGCTAAGAAGAAACTGGCGCCCATCCATATGGTATACTGATGCTTCAGAGGATTTCAAACCGAAATACCGGTAAGCGACATCGGTGATAACATCATCAATCTCCACCGCGTCAACGCTCCATCCTTCCTTCGCATACTTTTTTACGACAGACCCGCCACCCAATCCGATCAACAGCATCGATCCCGGTTTTTCAAAATAATAACGGGGAATATCAGTAACAGCGGTGTAATAATGATATGAATCCCAGGTAGATGTGTCCACAATGCTATGAATTCCGCCGTCGATCAGAAGATAACGTTTGTTATCAGCGTCAACAACACGGATTTCCGCATAGGGGCTCTGTTCAAGCGCCACAATGCCTAGAGCAGGATTTGCTTTATCGTACGAAACGGCGTTCATGCCAAACACTCCGCCTCCAACGACAAAAATCAGAGATAGTATGCCTGATGATGGTTTTCGTGAGATAAAGAATGAACCTCCTGCGGTAAGTATTAATACCATGCCGATAAACATTGTCAGACGTCCGACACCAATATTCGGTATAAGAATAAAGCCGGTAAGCAAAGCGGCAGCGACACTTGCGATCGTTGAGACAGCGTATAAATTTCCTGCTGTCCTCCCAACTACTTCCATTGATGAAACTTTTAACTTAATAGCTATCGGACTTATCATACCAAGAAGCATCAACGGGGGAAAAAACAGTATACCGGCAGCAACGAGAACTGCAATCCGCAATCCCAATGGTTCCGCCAGAATGAGAAATGGTTGTTTAATCCAGGGTATCGCAATGATCCAAATCCCTGCAACAGCGAGAATAAGGCTGAGACGTGAAATAGAAGCATTCGTGTCGGCCATGATGCCGCCCAAAATATAACCCAGGCTTAACGCTGCAAGGGTGACAGTAATTAACGCCGACCAGAGGTAAAGGCTGACGCCGTAGAATGGCCCCAGAATTCGCGTTCCCAGTATTTCCACGGCAAGTACCGACGCCCCTCCGATAAAAATGACGATGTAGATATACGCATTGCGTAATGTCATGGAATTCTCCATTGGTGTCAAAAGACTTGATCAATATAGGCGTTAATCCGAAAATGTCAAAATACAATCCTTGAAGGATACCGGTAATTGATGGAATTTCCGTCCGGTTTTTTGTATCTTCACCTATAGAACATCTAACAAACAACCAATGCTGAAGAGCGAACGAACAGAACAATCCAAAGATGTGAAAAGAATCCCCCTGCATAAACCTTTCATCGATGACCAGACATTCGAAGAACTCCGAAATGCACTCGGGAAGGAAAAGCTGAGCGGTGACGGGGAAATTTGCCGCAATGTAGAACGAACTCTTTGCTCATTATTTTCCCTTAAACGGACGTTGCTTACCACGTCATGCACGCACGCTCTTGAAATGGCGATGATGATGCTTGATCTGCGTCCCGGCGATGAAGTCATAACTCCGAGTTTTACGTTTGTCTCGACGGCGAATGCAATTCTTCGCGGGGGCGGAACTCCTGTCTTTTGCGACATCAACCCCCGCACCTGCACAATCGATCCCGAAGATATTAAGCGGAATATTACTCCCAAAACCAGGGCAATTATTCCTGTGCATTATGCGGGAGTCTCGGCAGAGATGGACGAAATTCTTCTCCTTGCTATGCGAAATAATCTCATGGTTGTAGAGGATGCGGCACAAGGAGTCAACGCGAAGTATAAGGGGAAATTTCTTGGCGGGATTGGCGACATTGGCGCTTATAGTTTCCATGATACTAAAAATTATGTCAGCGGCGAAGGGGGGGCGCTTGTGACCAATAATGAACAGCTTGCGCGCCGTGCTGAAATCATCAGAGAAAAAGGGACCAACAGGGAAAATTTTTTACGGGGGGAGGTTGACAAGTACACATGGGTAGATATCGGCAGTAGTTATATTCTCTCGGAAATTCTCGCGGCATTGCTGCGTTCGCAACTAAATGACATCGATATCATCCAGTCAAAACGGCGCGATATTCACTTGTGGTACATGGACGGCTTCTCCGCTCTGGCTTCGAAAGAGAGAATCAGGCTGCCCATCATTCCGGATTACTGCGATTCGAATTATCATATTTTCTACATTCTTCTGCGGGATGAGCAGGAGCGAGATATGGTGATGAAACATCTGAAGAACCGCGGTGTTGGCGCAGCGTTCCATTATGTGCCGCTTCATTCATCACCATTCGCGAAGAAACATTTGAAAACAGGCGGATTGAACCTGCCTGTAACCGATGATATAGCGGGAAGGCTTCTCCGGTTGCCTATGTATCCAGATGTAACCCGCGAAGATGTGAATTATGTTGTTGAATGCGTTGACGAGTCGTTAATATAAGGTTGAAAGGATAAATAATGTATATCGATTCGCACGCGCATTTGTTCTTTAAAGATTATAAAGATGATCTTGCTGTTGTCCTTGGACGGGCAACATCTGCGGGAATAGAATACATCGTAAACCCCGGAACAGATCTTGAGACAAGCAGAGAATCTGTCCATCTCGCGCAATCACACAATGAAATATATGCCGCGGTTGGTTTTCACCCTCACGATGCGTCAAAAGCAAATACAGAATTCCTTGCTGAGATTGAACGGTTATCACACGAACGGAAGGTTGTCGCCGTTGGTGAAATCGGGCTGGACTATCATTACAATTTTTCTCCTCCGGAACAACAACGCGAAGTGTTTGCCGCCCAGATCGCAATCGCTGTCCGGAGAAATCTCCCTGTTATTATTCATAGCCGCGAAGCGGAACCGGATACACTATCGATTGTTGAACGCGCGCTTACCAATAATCCCGGATGGATGAATAATAATGGGAACATTAATCCGCGCGGTGTTTTTCATTGCTTTCCAGGTGACGAAGTGATGGCAAGAAAGGTAATCAGTTGGGGGTTTTTTATTTCAATCCCCGGACCAGTGACATTTTCATCCAAATCAAATAAACCAAATACGATGGCCGATGTTGTCAATGCAATTTCGCTTGACCATATTCTCCTCGAGACCGATAGCCCGTACCTGACACCGGTACCCCACCGCGGCAAACGAAATGAACCTTCCAATATCCCATTGATAGCAAAAAAGATTGCTGAAATAAAAGGTGTATCAGAGGAAGAAGTCGGAACTATCACCTCTCAAAACGTCAGCCGGTTATTTGGAATTCCCAATCAATAGACGAAGGGTTTATGAGAAAATTGTTTGTAATACTGTTCATCGTTTTACCTGTCAACCTTTTTGCGCAGGATCCCGCACTGGAGAAAGCGCGTGCTATTCAGGAAAAACTTGAAACGATTCTCCGTCTCCAGGATCTGCGCACCGTGCATGACGGAAAACTCTTTGAGCTGCTTACTGATAAAGAATATCCTGTCCGGAGGCGTGCCACCTATGCTTTTGGAAGTATTCAGGATACAAACGCCATTCCTTCGCTCGTTGTAAATTTGTGGGATAAGGAAGAGGGGGTTCAATCTGCCGCGGCATGGGCAATCGGACAAACAGGTTCTCTGCTTAGTTATAAGTCCCGCCAAATGCTTGAGCATGATTTGATCTGGACACGAATTGACCAATCAAAAGTGGCTGATAAGCTCATTGAGGAATTAGGAAAATTTGGCACCGAACAGGCGCTTTCCGATCTTGTACTTCGTTTTGGAACGAACCGGGAATATTCAAAACCTTTGATGATGAGCATTGCAAGATTTGCCATCCGGGGGATCGTTACCAGAGAAGCGGTTCAATTCCTTATCCAATTTATCAAACCAGCTGATACTGCGCCCTGGCAGGCAGTGTATGCCATGCAACGTATCGGAAATAATGACGAACTGCGCAATGAAATCGATTACTTAATTCCTCTGTACCGTCATGATGATCCGCTGGTGCGAATGAACCTTGCCACGCTTCTCGGAAAAATCAAGGACGAAGCTGTTTCCCTTGATCCTCTCTGGAGAATGGCAGAATTTGACCATGACTGGAGAGTCCAGATTAACGCGATAAAAGCGCTTGGCGGCTTTCATCTGAAACAATATCCTGCCTCCGCAGAATCTTATCGCAGATTATTCGTGAATGAAAATATTCATGTGGTTACCACAGCACTCGCATCATTCGGTTCTACGGGAATAAAAGAAGAAGATGATCCTGCATTTACTGAAACTTTCTCCGCCGTAAAGAGAATCGCAGAAAACAAGGACAATCAGTATCTCTGGCAGGTTCAGGCCGAAGCGGCAATGGCCCTGGCAAAGCTATCCGGTGACAAAGCGATGCCGTATATTCATCTTTCGAAAGACTACCAGCCTCAACTGTTGTCACGACTCATTACAGCAATCGGGTTTACAGGAGCTCCCTCTGCGAAGAGCACATTATTGCCGTATGTTCGAAACGACAATCCGCTGATTTCCCGTTCCGCGCTGGAAGGTTTACAGGAACTGAGCAAACGCGTCTCAGGAGATAAACAACTTATCGTTTCTACCTATGACGCGGCAATTGCGGCATTGAAACGTGAAGATGTCGCGATTGTGACAACAGCGGCATCAATCCTTGGTGATTCGTTGTTTCAGCAGTCCGGGTCTGTGGAACCACTGATTGAAACACTTGCCAATCTCCGGGTACCGGATGATGTGGAGGCAATGCAGGAGATCATTTCTACGCTGGGAAAATTGGGCGACAGGCGTGCCGAGGATATTCTTCAGGATAATCTTTCCCAGCGAGACCGGTCCGTAGCAGTTGCCGCAGCCAACGCTTTGCATGCTATAACAGGGGGAAGTTATCTCGGACAGGTTGCCATAGGGTATGAGCCATTATATGTAGATTTTGACTTTGCTTATCTGAATTCACTGCCTGACAGAATCAAGGTGAGAGTGGCAACATTACGCGGGGACTTTGTTATGGAATTATTTAAGGATGTAGCACCTTTTACCGTTATGAGTTTTCTTAAATTAGCGACACAGCGGGGATTTTATAATGGATTGAAATTTCACCGGATCGTTCCAAACTTCGTCATACAGGGAGGTGATCCCCGCGGTGATGGTTGGGGTGGGGCGGGATACGCGATCCGTTCTGAATTTTCTCCTCTCCGTTATGAAACAGGAACGATCGGGGTTGCAAGTGCCGGAAAGGATACCGAAGGTTCACAGTTTTTTATTACGCAATCTCCACAGCCTCATCTGGACGGCCGGTACACGATTTTTGGAAGAGTTGTCGAAGGGATGGAAGTAGTGAATAAGATATTGTTGGATGACACGATACACGGAATAGAAATAGTCCGGTAGGAACCGGTTATGTTTTGCGTGAAAAGAGAAGCTATTCTTTTTTGCCGCTTTCTTCGTAAATAAGCTGATGGGAGGGGTCGATAGCGCCAAGTTTGGAATATATTTCCGGATCGGCGTAATCCTTAAAGAGGTCGACAATCTCCAGGTATTTGGTATCAAAGAAAATTCTTACGATCTGACTTCGCTGATTGACTTTATTCTGAAGATTTCCTATTTTTTCCAGAGCCGTGAGGATGTTCTTTTTCGCCTTCTCTTCATCCTTATACATAAGATCCAGTCCCCGGTAATGATACTTTTCAACCGCTTCCCGAACATCCCTGTACTTGGGATTCAGCAATTCATCAATAAATTGTCCGCGTGTAAAGGAGCTTTGAGATGTCAGTTCCCATCCCTTGCCTCCGCCCCGGGCTTTGCTGACGATGTCGGCAGCTTTCTGGAAGAATGCAGTCCCATCTCCGGCTTTGTAGGAATCGAAATCATAGCCGAGGATAATGTACATATAATAATCAATGAAGCTTGTCAGCGGATCAAAGCGTGCTTCATTGTGTGTCAGGGGGGTATTGCGGAGGTAATCGAATTCCCACTTGTCATCAAGAATACGAATCATTGCCGTACTGCGGTCAGATTTATGAATCTGACGCTGGCTCCCGATAAATGCCTGAACAGTATATCGTCCTTCGCGAGGGGAAGCCTGGAATAGGATATTGAGCGCGCATTTTATTTTTTCACCGCCGAGATCTTCTTTTGTCCAGCGGTAGCCGTTGATATACTGTTCGACCTGATTTACAAAGTCGACAAGGTTCTCGCGGGATTCCTGATTGAGCTGGTCAAGATTGGCGGTAACAGTGCACTCAAGCTCTTGTGCTGCAACCGGAATCGATAAAGAAATAATTGTGAAGAGAAATAAGAAGAGGGTTTTCATTTTTCGCGCCATAGTATTGATTTCAATATAGGTATTTGTGCCTTGATGCACAAGTTCACTCACCATCTGTGGAGGCAGTATGCGTATTTTCATTGTTCTATTCCTGTTTTATCAACTTCCGGCATATTCCGGTTTTGGACATTCTCGCGGTGGTGCCCGTCCGCGGGCGCTGGGTGATGCCTACGTTGCTGTTGGGGGCGACCCGTGGGCGATGTACTTCAATCCGGCCGGACTTACACGGGGTCTAAAACCCGAAGCATCATTTCATTATTCACCGCAGCCATATGGCCTGTCAGAGCTTTCTTATACTGCAGCCGCTGCGACGATGCCTGTGTCATTCGGTGTTGTCGGCGCCGGTGCGGGAATTTTCGGCTTTGCCTTATACAAAGAGACATCCGTTAATGTTTCCGTGGCATCAACGATTTCAGGAATTGGGATCGGCCTGAATATATCCCATTATTCGGTCGTTATTGAACGATATGGCTCAGGCTCGGCAATTGGCATAGATGCGGGATTGCTTGTCAATATTAATGAGTACTTCCGTGCCGGCATGGCAATCTGCAATATCAACTCACCAACTATAGGTAGTTCAAATGAAAAACTGCCGCAGTCATTCTCAACAGGCGTGCTGTATATGCCGTTGCAGGTGTTAAAAATCGCTTTCGACTATCAAAAAGATTTGTCATTTGATGCTTCACCTAAATTTGGAATTGAATATCAGGTTATCTCTTCACTGGCTGTACGTATGGGCATCAGTGACGCGCCGTCAGAATATCATGGAGGAATAGGCATCCGGTACAGCGCATTTTCATTTGATTATGCTGTAACAACACATCAGGAACTGGGGTGGACGCATGAGATATCATTCTCTATCCGGTGGGGAGGATACAATGAAGAATAGTATTGCGATAATATTCCTTGTGACGTTTTTGAGAGTAACTACCGTCTTTGCGCAGGGTCAGGTTTCAACCGGACAAGATTCATCTGAAACTTCGGATATTATGGAACAACTTGTTGAGCAGGGCGGAGACAATGAAGATTCACCGATAATCGAATTACTCTCTAACGAACAGGAGAAACCATCACAGCGGCTTCAATTACGTTCGAGAGTACTGCATCGTCTTCAATTGCCGGCGGGGTACGACGACGGAACATATCTTGGGTCACCGGCGAAGTTGTATCACCGGATGAAAGTATCGGCCGGTACACAGATCTCCGGCGGTGTTCTTGCTGAGAAAGATCCGGGCGAACGAAGGGTGAACGATTTTTTGTCCGGTAATCTGTTTATTCGGGAGACAGGATTATTTTCAAAAATAATCCTGGGCGATTTTCTTGTGGAGTCTGGTCAGGGTATCGCGCTTTGGCGCGGATTCGATGCCTCGAAAGGAGCAGACATTGTCTCTCCCGTTCTCCGTAAAAGCCGTGGTGTAGTTCCGTACCTCTCGTCGGATGAAAATGTGTTTTTCCGCGGCGTTGCACTGCAGGCTAATATTCAAAACTTGTATGTTGGTGTCTTCTATTCAAACCGAAAGCGGGCGGCAACTCTGGATGACAACGGAAATGTTACCAGCTTTTACACTGCAGGGTATTTCAGAACCGAAAATGAAGAAGCAAAACGATCCACCGTTTCGGAAACGCTATTTGGTGCGGTCACACGTTATCAGATATCCAAATATCGTGAGGTTGGGGTGACACTGTACAAAACTTCGTTTTCAAACCCCCTGAGAGCGGGTGCTGAACATAGGGATGTTCAAAATAATTTTTTCATGACAAGTTTCGATTATAGAATAGGTATTTCATCCGCAACGTTATTTGGCGAGTGGGCGACATCAGGAGGACACATCGGAGGAATGAGCGGTCTGGTCTTTCAACCGGTATCTGTTGTGAAGATGGTCAGTGCCATAAGAAGATATCCGTCAGGATTTGTTTCATTACATGGTCTTGGATTCGGTGAGCGTATGGGCATGAACAATGAATATGGAATATACTGTGGCATCAGTTTAAAACCTGTTAAGCACATTACTCTGACGGGATACGCGGATCAGTTTTCGTTTCCTGAACCGCACGGCATTTCCCAATTTCCTTCATATGGGAGCGAACGGTTTCTGCAATTGAATGTCAAATCTTTCAACCGGCTTGGACTTGCACTACGATATGTTCAGAAGCGGAATGATGTTGAAAAAGTTGTTCAGGGAACAAATGGATTTATGACGAAAAAGACACTGCCGGAATTCAGGAATACGATGAGGTTACAATTAGAATATGATGTTAATAAAGAAATCCGGTTAAGGGTGCGATATGAAAGGGTTCATGTTGACTCCGAATTCCAGGTACAGGATGAGCGTGGCATGCTGATATTTCAGGATGTTGTATTTATGCCAAACGATAGATTGCGGTGTGATGCCCGGATGGTGTTTTTTCAAACTGACTCTTATGCTTCAAGAGTATATGAATATGAAAATGATTTAGAAGGTGTACTGTCGCTGCCTGTTCTCTACGGCAGAGGGTTAAGGTGGTATATGCTTGTAAAGTATGACATATTGTCGTTTTTCAAAATATCGATAAAATATTCCGAGCTTATTCGGGATGATATTAAAAGAATCGGTTCCGGCGCAGAACGGTTACCGTCGAATCATGATAATAGAATTGGGATGCAAATTGATATGGAATTGTAAGATAAGGGTGTTCCGGATTGAGGAGAACTTATAACCTAAAAACAATTACTGATTACCATTTACCAAGAACCATCCTCTTTTGTTCTTCCATCCATTTTTCGTATGTTATGTCCGTAATATGTCATTGTATCCTCAAAATACCACAATTGTCGTCGGAATGAGCGGTGGAGTCGATTCCTCCGTTGCCGCCGCGCTTCTTGTTGAGCAGGGTTACCATGTTATCGGTATAACCATGAAGACCTATAGTTTCGATGAAGTAGGCGGTAATGTCGGCAACGAAACGAGCTGCTGCGGACTTGACGCATTTAACGATGCAAGACAAGTTGCCGTAAAACTTGGTATCCCGCACTATGTTGTCGATTTTACTGAACAGTTTGGCAGGGAAGTTATCGATAATTTCGTGGAAGAGTACATGCAGGGAAGAACACCTAATCCGTGCATCATCTGTAACCGCAAAATTAAATGGGGTGAACTCATCCGGAAAGCAGAATCGCTCGGTGCCTCACATATTGCAACCGGGCATTATGCGCGTGTCTCATTTGACCAGGAAGCCCAACGATATGTTGTTCTGCGTCCCAGAGATCGGAACAAAGACCAAACATATGCTCTGTGGGGGTTAACTCAGGAAGCACTTTCAAAAACAATCTTTCCATTGGGGGATTTGACAAAACCTGAAGTGCGTGATATCGCGGGACGCCATGGGCTCAAAACCGCTCAGAAAGAAGAAAGTTTTGAAATCTGTTTTGTCGCAGATAACGATTACCGCCGTTTCCTGAAGGAAAGAATTCCTGATATCGAAGAACGTCTTTCAGACGGAGATATTGTCTTTGATGGCAAGCCGGTCGGGAAACATCGCGGTTATCCCTATTACACCATCGGACAGAGAAGCGGTATCGGCGCATACGGTGAGCGCGTGTATGTCACGGAAATCGATCCGCAGGAAAACAAAGTATTTATTGGAAGAAACCAGGACCTGCTTCGCAGGGAGCTTGTCGCGAAGAATGTAAATCTTGTCAGTATCAAATCTATTGACGGTTCTTTACATGTTCAGGCGCAGGTGCGATACAAGGATACTTCTGCTCCTGCGACTGTTTCTATGGAAACAAACGGCACACTCCGCGTGCTGTTTGATGAACCAAAACGTGCGGCTACTCCCGGACAATCTGTAGTGTTTTATGATAATGACCGCCTGCTTGGCGGCGGAGTCATTGATCGCATTCTTTAATTTTTCTCTTAACGTGTTTGCCTCTCACCGTGAGTCACTGCTCGCGAGGATCCCGACGCGCCAAGGGCAGTTTCTCACTCAGTCATACATAAAGGAATCACATGAAATCAGAATTCTTACAGCTCAGCAAGCCGATGATCTCGTTGCTGGAAAAGAACGGCATTACGACCCCTACACCGATTCAAAAGGAAATTATCCCGGCGATTATGGCCGGGCAGGATGTTCTGGCCCAATCAGAAACGGGATCCGGAAAGACATTAAGTTTTGCCATTCCAATTATTGAACATCTGCAGAAACGGGATGGACTTCGCGCGCTTGTGCTTGTTCCCACCCGTGAACTTTGTGTCCAGATTACCGATGAGTTTTTCAAGTATTCACATGGAAAACATCTGGGTATAACATCTGTGTACGGTGGTGTTTCCATCAATAACCAGATTAAAAAAATAAAATCGACAAATATTATTGTCGCCACGCCGGGACGATTAATAGACTTGCTCGACAGGAAAGCGGTTTCGCTCAATGAAGTCAAATTTCTTGTTTTCGATGAAGCGGACAGGATGCTTGATATGGGATTTATCCGTGACATTGAGAGGATCCTCAGGCACCTAGGTGCGGAACGGCAAACTCTTCTTTTCAGTGCGACGGTTTCCAAAGAAGTGACACAGTTAAGTCATAAATACCTTAACAACCCAAAGCATGTGGCGTTGGCATCAACGGTGAAGCCTGAGTTTCTTCGTCAGACTTATTATCAGACGACAAACGAACAAAAGATGCCGATGCTCATTCACCTGCTGAAACATGATCGTGACCTTGCGTTGGTGTTCTGCAACCGGAAACATGTGACTTCAAAACTTGCCAAAAAATTGTCTTCAGAAGGAGTACATGCTAGATGTTTAAACGGAGACATGTCGCAACCCCAACGCGAACGTGTAACTTCCGATTTCCGGCATAAAAAATTTACGGTGCTTGTTGCAACAGATGTGGCGGCACGCGGCCTTCACATCGATGATATCACGCACGTTTATAATTATGAAATTCCGAAGGACGTCGAATCCTATACTCATCGCGTGGGGAGAACAGCACGCGCGGGGAATAAGGGTGAGGCAATTTCGCTTGTTGCGACAGATGAAGAGAAAAAATTCTTTAAACAAATACTTTTCACGCATCGCGGAAGCATTACGCTGAAAACAATTGATAAAGATGTTCTTCCTGTTCTTCGGCAACAACCGCCGAAATCTTCCTCTTCGTTTACTCAGAAAGAGAGATCATTTAATCCGAGACACAGATCCCACGCGCAGAAGGAGAAATCGTTCGTCCCGAAGGAAAAATCGTTTTCTCATAAAGAAAAGCCGTTTGTGCCGAAAGAAAAGTCATTCGTTCCTAAAGAAAAATCCAAGGCGGGGACCTGGCGTAAAAAATGGCAGAATATGATACGCGGAAAGTAAGCGCTTTGCCACGTCGATTCTCATAAAAATAAAGGGCAGTCCTTGCGAAAACTGCCCTCTGGTGGATTAGTGGTAGTGAACTTACTACGTTCGCATTGTACAAAAAACCCTCCCTGTTGTCAACCACTCATTCCTCTCTTTACCCGTTTTATTGCGATAATGTGTATCCATCAAAATCTTCTGGTTCATTGACTTTTCCTTTTGATTCATGTATCTTTTGACCGTCATTTATTATTAACGGTTCTGATATGTTGCAACCCAAACTCTTTACGACACTCAGAGGATACACAAAAGAGCAGTTTCTGGCGGATGGAACGGCGGGACTTATCGTCGGAATCGTTGCGCTCCCGCTGGCAATTGCATTCGCGATTGCCTCCGGAGTTTCCCCGGAGAAAGGCCTTGTTACCGCGGTCGTTGCCGGTTTTATCATTTCCGCACTGGGAGGAAGCAAAGTGCAGATTGGCGGACCAACCGGCGCTTTTGTAGTGATTGTGTTCGGTATCATTCATGATTTCGGTATGAGCGGTTTGACAATTGCGACCATCATTGCCGGCGTCTTGCTGATTATTATGGGTGTTGCGCGCTTTGGCTCGGCCATCAAATTTATTCCTTACCCGGTGATCGTCGGCTTTACAAGCGGCATAGCGTTAATAATTTTCTCTTCACAGATCAAGGATTTTATGGGACTTCAGATGGGAGAAGTTCCCGCCGAATTTTGGGAGAAGTGGATGGCAATAATCGGAGCAATCGGTTCTGTCAACTATTATTCCTTTGCAATCAGTTCCGGTTGCGTGTTGTTTATTATCGGATGGCAAAAAATAGTTCACAAAATCCCCGGATCGTTAATCGCGTTAATCCTTTCTACCGTTATTGTTCAGGTATTTCATTTTCCGGTTGAAACTATCGGAAGCAGGTTTGGTGAAATTTCATCATCCTTTTCTATGCCGTCCATTCCAATTGTGTCATTTGCTACTCTTAAACAACTGATACAACCTGCAATTACGATTGCGCTTCTTGCCGCCATTGAATCGTTGCTAAGCGCGGTTGTTGCAGATGGCATGATCGGCGGCAAGCACCGGTCGAATATGGAGCTGATAGCGCAGGGCGCGGCAAATATTGCATCACCGCTATTTGGAGGAATTCCGGCCACAGGAGCAATAGCACGGACTGCCACAAATATACGGAACGGCGGGCGGACACCGGTTGCAGGAATGATTCATGCTATCGTTCTCTTGTTGATCATGCTCTTTTTCGGACATTGGGCTACGCTGATACCGCTGGCAAGTCTGGCGGCGATTCTGGTGATTGTTGCATACAATATGAGTGAATGGCGCTCTTTTAAAGCGTTGCTGAGAAGTCCGCGGAGCGATGTTATTGTTCTGCTTACCACCTTTGCACTGACGGTTATTGTTGATCTTACAGTAGCAATCGAAGTCGGCATTGTCCTCTCGGTATTTCTCTTCATGAGAAGGATGGCGCTGGTGACGAACGTCGGGGTTGTTACCAAAGAATTTTCCGATGAGGAAGATGCCGATGACCCGAATGCTATAGAAAAAAGGAATGTCCCGGACGGTGTTGAAGTGTATGAAGTAAACGGGCCATTTTTTTTCGGAGCCGCGTATAAGTTTGAGGAAGCCATGAATATTGTCGAGAAAATGCCGCGTGTGAGGATTATCCGTATGCGGAATGTCCCTGCGATTGATTCCACGGGCCTTAATACGTTACAAAAGGTTCATAAAGATTGTTTAAAACACCATATCGGATTTATTCTTTCGGATATTCATGCTCAGCCGTTGTTTGCGCTGGAGCAATCAGGGTTGAAAAGCACCATTGGCGAGGAGAATATTTTCGGCAATATTGATGATGCACTCAACAGAGCGCGCGTAATTATCGGTGTGCCCAAACAGGATTCGCCTGTTCCGTTTGTTGCTACGGTAAACCGCGAACGGAAGGAGTGATGTATGCATTCTTGACATCCGGACTGTCAATACCTATATTTCTCCAGTCGAATTATTACTTCAGGAACGTAACTCATGTCAAAATCCAAAGAATCAGATAAACTGAAACAGCTCCAGGAACTCAAAGCGAAGGCAAAACTAGGTGGCGGCGCGCAAAGAATTGAAGATCAGCACAAAAAAGGAAAGCTGACCGCACGCGAACGGCTGGAAGTACTTTTAGACAGAAACAGTTTTGAAGAAATCGACATGTTTGTCGAGCACCGTTCATCCGATTTCGGGTTAGAAAAGCAAAAGTATCTTGGAGACGGAGTAATCACAGGAACCGGCACAATCGATGGCAGGATGGTTTTTGTCTTCAGTCAGGATTTTACGGTCTTCGGCGGCTCATTGTCTGAAGCTCATGCCGAAAAAATTTGCAAGATTATGGATATGGCATTGAAAGTCGGCGCGCCGGTGATAGGGTTAAATGATTCCGGTGGCGCAAGAATTCAGGAAGGTGTTGTCAGCCTTGGAGGATATGCCGATATATTTCTCCGGAATACGCTTGCGTCGGGAGTTGTACCTCAGATATCAGCGGTGATGGGCCCCTGTGCAGGCGGAGCGGTGTACTCACCGGCAATAACCGATTTTACATTTATGGTGAAGAATACCAGCTACATGTTTGTCACGGGACCAAATGTTGTGAAAACTGTGACACATGAAGATGTCTCGTTTGAGGATTTGGGCGGGGCAATAACCCACGCAACTAAATCAGGTGTCGCGCATCTCGCGTGCGAAAACGAAGTGGAGTGCCTGCAGGCAATCCGCACCTTATTTGGATTCCTTCCGTCAAATAATATGGATGATCCTCCAATAATCAAGACCAATGACGATCCGAACAGAAAAGAAGAAAAGCTGAACACAATTGTTCCGGAAAATCCCAACAAACCGTATGACATAAAAGAGGTCATCCGGTTGATTGTCGATGATGCTAATTTCTTTGAGGTGCACGACCTGTATGCGCAGAATATCATCGTCGGGTTCGCACGGTTGAACGGAGGTCCTGTCGGGATTATTGCAAATCAGCCCGCAGTATTAGCGGGGGTGCTTGATATTGACTCTTCAATTAAGGGGGCAAGATTTGTGCGGTTCTGTGATGCGTTTAATATCCCTCTCATTGTGCTGGAAGATGTTCCGGGATTTTTACCGGGTACAGATCAGGAGTGGAGAGGAATTATTAAGCATGGCGCTAAACTCCTCTATGCGTTCTGTGAAGCTACAGTTCCTAAAATTACGCTCATCACCCGTAAAGCATACGGGGGGGCGTACGACGTTATGAATTCCAAGCATATCCGCGGGGATTTTAATTTTGCATGGCCAACAGCTGAAATAGCCGTCATGGGTCCCAAAGGGGCGGTTGAAATCATCTTCAAAAAAGAGATTGAAAAAGCTGCTGACAAAGAAAAAGCGCTCGAAGAAAAGGTGCAGGATTATAGGGAAAAGTTTGCCAACCCATATATCGCTGCCGGAAGAGGGTATGTTGACGATGTCATTGAACCGAGCACTACACGCTGTAAGCTTATTCGTGCGCTCTCTGTACTTCATAATAAAGTAGACGGAAATCCTAAGAAAAAGCATGGGAACATCCCGCTATAATGTTGCTACACATCACTTTTCCGGAAAAAAAGCTTGACACTCTATCCTCATTTCTCTATATTTTTAGGAACAGTCAATAAAAATACTAGAGATAGGGTAGATTATTGAAGGTAATACGGTATTATTTTCTCATTTTAATATTATTCTGGGGTTGTTCCTCTGATGAGGTAACCCAATCGGTCCAGAGGAGTGAAAAACCGCGCCTTCAGGCCTCCCAGGCAATTTCTCTCGATACACTGACCAAAGAAGAAATGGCGTCGGTATTAAGCGATACCGGTGCTATTATCGATGACTCAACATCCGATGAGGTTATCCTCCAGCTTCTGGAAAGCGCCCGGCAACATTATCTGTCGGCGTTGGAAGCGGAAGACCTCAACGATACCAGTCGCTCCGCATCGGAGTTTGAATATGCCATCGGCATCTTGAACGAGCTTGCATATTATCCGAACATTGAAAACAACAGGGATTTCAATGACCTGAGCCGCACGGTTATCGAAGATTACGAAAAATATATCGCGAGCATTGATGAGCTTGGCTCGCAAACTTCCATTTTTGCTCTCCGTGAAAAATTAAATGATGTCACTGATTCAGCTGATTCAGTCGGGCAGGATCAGCCGCGGTCAGTTATTACCACGACACAAATTCCCCTGGTGATTAACGGGCACGTGGAGCAGAATATTTCATTCTTCAGAGGAAAAGGAAAGAAGCATTTTGAACGGTGGCTCTTCCTTTCGGGAAAATATTTTACAATGATGCGGGAAATTTTTAAAGCCGAAGGCGCGCCGGAAGAGCTCATTTATCTTTCCATGATCGAAAGCGGTTTAAATCCTCAGGCACGGTCGTGGGCGAAAGCGGTCGGGCTCTGGCAATTTATAAAAGGTACAGGGTCTCTGTATGGTTTGACGGGAAATTTCTGGTATGATGATCGAAGAGATTTTGAAAAAGCAACGCGTGCCGCGGCGAGACACCTCAATGATCTTCATGAGGAATTCGGTGACTGGTATCTGGCGTTAGCCGCGTACAATTCCGGCGGCGGCAGAGTATACCGCGCGATACGCCGCAGTGGCTCACGTGATTTCTGGAAACTTCGCCCGCATCTGCCGCGGGAAACACGAAACTATGTTCCGCAATATATTGCAGCGACAGTCATGGGAATGAATCCTGAATCGTACGGATTTAGTGTTATTCCTTCCGGGCCGATTGCGTTTGATACTGTTACCGTAAATGATTGCGTCGATCTGTCAGTCCTGGCGAAATGCGCTGAGTCAGATATTGAAACGCTCCGTGAACTTAATCCCGCCCTTGTGCAATGGTGTACCCCGCCGGGAATGAAAGGATATTTGTTCAGGGTTCCGGTAGGCAAATCTGAAGTCTTTAACAAAAATTATTCAGCTCTTCCTGAAGATCAGAAACAGGACTGGATTGTGCACCAGGTTAAAAAACGTGAGACACTTGCAACTATTGCGAAGAAGTACGGCATATCAAAGGCACATCTCGCGGAAGCAAATCAGCTGACATTAACCCAAAAGATTTCTGTCGGCCGTTCGCTGAGAATTCCCGTGGCCGCTTCATCGAAGGCATACGCTGCCGCCTATGCGGATGAGGTTGAGAAGAAAAGTTCATCCAAATCCAAAAAGCAGAATAAGAATGCCCTCGTACAATCCACACGCGGAAAAGGCAAAGTCGTTTACAGAATTAAGAAGGGTGATACACTGAGTGATATCGCGGAACTGTTCAATGCCCGCGTCAGTGATTTGAGATTGTGGAATGAAATTCCCTATGGCAGTCCTATCCGTGTTGGTGAAGAACTGAATGTATGGGTCGCGAAGGATTTGGTAAATCAGTATTCACGCATCGACAAGATGTCGGATGATGACAGAACCAAAGCTATCGCTTCGAAAAAAGCCGAACCCAGGCAATCCCGTAATCCTATGAAAGGTGGTTCCTATTGGATTCAATACACTGTCCAAAAGGGTGATAACCTTGGACAAATCGCTTCACGGTATAGTGTTACGGCTGCTGATCTGCGCCGTTGGAACGGGATGCGTTCCAGTACCGTCAAACAAGGGCAGACGCTTGAAATCCTGATGGAAGAGCAGGCAGCGGTAAGTCGGCAAGCTTCCATAGCGGAAAACAAAGCGCAGGCTAAAAAGAACGAAACCTCTTCCGAAAAGAAAGCTATTTCTTACACAGTGAAAAAAGGAGATACGCTCCACAGTATCGCTTCGAATTTTGGTGTTTCAATTGCCAACCTTAAAGCATGGAACAACCTCCGCAGTACAAAGATCCAGGTCGGGCAGGAGATTGTTATCTACGCGTAGCATCTTCATTGAATTTGTAAATACTTAAAGCCCCATCCGGAAACCGATGGGGCTTTTTGTTTTTGCCCCTAGTCTATAGAAAACCTCTTTCGAAACTGATACGGAATCGGCGAGTTAGATATTTTGTACAATTTACTCTGAATACTATTAATGGTAATACATCTATTTGAATAAAAGAGATTGATGCTAGTACAACCATTCGGATAACCTTCGGCTATCAAATGAAAATAATAAAGGTGAGCCTCTTCTCAATTGATTTCCAGTACTAAAAAATCTATATTTACCACAGAACGGTGTGTCGTCATTATTTCAAGAAATGTTGTGTAACTATCGCATCGACTTCAAAACGGGGAGCGTCCAATGAAAATTTATTTTTTCCTTCTTGCTGCATTCCTGATCATAGCGACATTGTCCAGTTATTCTCAATCTAAGTTTTTAAGTTACAATGAGCATGGAGTATTCAAGGAAGTCGTTGACGATGGTATCGTTGCATCAACTAAAATGACAATGAATATGAATGATTTTTCCTCCCATAGACTCATTCATTCAACAGCAACAATACTCTCTGACACAGGGATTGTAGTTGCCGAGATTTTCCAAGCATGGAACGGTGCTAAATGGGTGAATAATTCGAGAAAAAGTTATACTTATGATATGAATGGAAAACTAATCAATTTTCTGAGCCAATCCTGGGTTGGTGGTGTTGTGTGGGGAAATAATTCTCAACGCAGCTACACTTATGATGCAAATGGAAACCTAGCCAATGAAGTATACCAAAATTGGAATGTCTCAAATTGGGTTGAAGTTTACAAAACAAGTTATGCTTATGATGCTAATGGAAACCAAGTTAGTAATTTGTCCCAATACTGGAATGGTGCCAAATGGGTGAAAAGTAATCAGCGTACTTACATGTATTATGCAAATGAAAAGCTAGCTACTGAATTATACCAAGAATGGAATGGGGTTGGCTGGAGAGATTATGGCTTGTCCAGTTACATTTATGATACAAATGGAAATAATGTCGGTGAATTGGTTCAAATTTGGAGAAGCTCTGAATGGGTGTATAGTTCTCAACATAGTTATACTTATGACAAGAATGGAAATCAAGTTACTGATTTATACAAAACTTGGAACGATAGTGAATGGGTAAACAATTCCCAGCGTAGTTATGCTTATGATACAAATAAAAATCAAATAAACCATTTATTCCAAATTTGGAATGGAGCCGATTGGTTGAACTGGGATCTCTATACCTATACTTATGATGCCAATGGAAATAGAACTAGTTTTTTAAGTCAACCATGGATCGGTGACGTTTGGGTAAATTCTCTCCGATGGATTTATACTTATGATACATATGGAAACCAATCCAGTAGCTTGTATCAAACTTGGAATGGTATTGACTGGGTAATTGGGGCCAGGATATTGTTTACCAGGGAATCACTCACAGGCGTTGAGGAAACTCAGACAATAGTAAATCCATACAATTTATTGGACAACTTCCCCAATCCCTTCAATCCATCCACGCAAATTAAATATTCACTGGAGAAGGTCGGGCTGGTCACTCTCAAGGTGTATGATCTACTCGGGCAGGAGGTCGCCACGCTTGTCAATGAAGTGAATGAACCGGGTGAGCACTCTATCATGTGGAATGCTGGTGGGTTCCCGAGCGGGCTGTATTTTTACAGGTTGCAGGCGGGGAGATTTGTGCAGACAAAAAAGATGTTACTTATGAAGTAACATCTTTTTTATGCCTCTGTTTTTTTTCGTCCTTCATTCGAAACAAATTGACGCTACATACAATCAGCGGAGGGGGAGAGATTCGAACTCTCGGTACCCAAATTGGGTACAACGGTTTTCGAGACCGCCCCGTTCAACCGCTCTGGCACCCCTCCGAATAAACACAATTGAAATCTAACTTCGGGTAGTCAATATACAAAACTGAGCCAGCCAAAGCAAGCAATGAATGGCTGATGGATAGGCACTTATGTTGCGAAAAAATATGGAATGTTCACATCAATAGTATTGCTAACCGATATCCAATCCCTGATTCCGTCAGCAACAGCTTCGGCTTACCCGGATCATCCTCGATTTTTTTTCTGAGTTGAGCGACATAAACTCGCGTGTATTGACTTTCGTCAGCAAATGTCGGTCCCCACACTTGTTCAAGAATATATTTGTGTGTCAGCACTTTCCCCGCATTTCGAACAAGAAGCGCAAGAAGATTAAACTCCGTCGGCGTCAGCTTTATTTCCTGTTCTGATTTTTTAACAACCCTTGCCGAAAGATCTACCGCGAGATTTCCGGAGGTGAAGATGGCATCCTGATTCATGGCGGGCCGGTGGCGCAGAGCAGTTTGAATGCGTGCCACCAATTCCCCTGAACGAAATGGTTTTATCAGGTAATCGTCGGCGCCTGCATGTAAACAGGAGATAATATCCTCCTCGGCATTACGGACAGAAAGAATAATAACCGGTATTGAACTCCATGTGCGCAGTTCTTTCAGAACAGCAAGTCCGTCCATATCAGGCAATCCAAGATCAAGAATAACCAACTCCGGCCTGTCCATGCCTGCCATCCGGATTCCTTCTTTTGCTGTTTCGGCCAGAAGCGTTTTATATCCGCTGGAATCCAGTGTCAACTCAAGAAGTCGCCGAATTTGAATTTCGTCATCGATAACCAGTATCACAGGTTTATTGGTCATGCTTTTCCATCAAGAGCTGTGGTAACAGAGTGAATCGGCAGGTGAATGATAAATTGTGCACCGCCTTCCGGACGGTTTTCAACGTTGATAGATCCATTATGTGCCTGAACAAATCCGAGCACAATGGATAAACCCAATCCTACGCCGCCGGTTTTTGAGCCGGGAGCGCGATAAAATTTGTCGAACAGATGCGGAAGAACTTCGGCAGGAAATCCCGGGCCATTATCTGAAACGATTATGGTACAGATGCCGTTCTCCGGAAATGCGTGTACGCTGATTGCTGCATCTGGAGCAGTGTGCATCGCCGAATTGCGCAGGAGGTTAATAATGACTTGTTCGAACAGCGCAAAATCCAATTTAAGTAAAGGAAGTGATGGAGATATTTCAATTGAAAGCACGTGCCCCAGGAGTTCCTTCTCGAGCTTCTTGATCGAAGAGTTAATGACATCCTGCAGGTCAGTCCAATCCAGCTTTGGCTGGATGAGTCCCGATTCTAACCGGGTCATCGCGAGTAAATTCTGAACGATGTTGTCGAGTCGTTCAGCGGCCGACTGAATTTCACGCGCGAGTTCTTTGCGGATATCAGGGTTTGCGCCGATTTTTTCATTCAATAAGCTTTCGGAAGCGCCGACCAATGCAGTTATCGGTGTTCTCATTTCATGGGAAATTGAATTGAATAATGTTGTATACAGCCGTTCGGATTGAGCCATGGCAATGGATTGTTTCGACATCTCATTAAGAAATTCCCTGTCGAGTGCAGAAGCAATCTGACTGACGAAATTGCCGAGCAGTATTTCCTGATCCACCGAAAAACGTTCTTTCGGCTTTACGCCGATAACACCGACAGGGTATCGTGGCCCAGAGAGAGGAAAGTATATAGCTTCCGAGAAGGGGAGAGTGTCGGTAAATTTACCGGCCGGTTTCTCGTTCCAGTGCACCCATGACGAAACACCTAATTCCTTTTCATCGGGCAAATAACTGCTTTTCGCGTGTGGTTTGTTGAGAAAGTCGCCATCAAGTTCACTAAGAAAGATGACAACCTCGGACCCGAAAAATTTCCTGATATTAGAGACTGCTGCTTGAACAACATCGTTCTGGCCATTTGCCGATGAAAGATCGTTCGTGAGTGTGTAAAGTGCAGTGGCCCGTTCTTCGCGGAGCCGAACAGCCTTCTCGCGTGCCCTGACGCGCACAGTCAGGACACTGGTAACTCCAGCAATGACGATGTACATGAACACCAGCAGAACGTCCTGTGGCTTTGAAATAAAGAAGGTAAACTTCGGAGGAATAAAAAAATAATCCCAGATCAGCGCGCTGAGTATTGCGGCAAGAACGACCGGGCCTACGCCCAACCTGAGCGGAAGGAGTGCGACCGCAAGAAGAAGTATCAGCGCCACCGTCTGATAACCGATCAATTCTGTGAACGGGTAGCATATAGTTGCAACCGCCGACACGATAGCTGCTGCCATGCCAAATTGCAGAAAACTTGATTGCATGTCCGGTGTTGGAAACGCATTACCGCTTTTCCGTTCTTCCAACTCCTCGCCGCCGGTGACATAAACATCGATATCAGAGCTTAGTTCAATGACACGGTCAACGACGCTCTTGCTCATCATTCGCTTGTGAACAGTTTTTCCAACGATAATCTGTGTGACATTCTGTTCCTTTGCCACGCGGACAATCGCTTCAGCGACATCTTCATCTGCTGTGGTGATAATTTCCGCTCCCAATTCGCGCGCAAGGGCGATATTTTTGGCAAATTGTTCCTTTTGCGGAGAATTCATGGCTTGAGCTCGCTCTACAAACAATGCAATCCATCCAGTTTGCAGTGCGAACGCGAGTCTCCTTGTCCAGCGTATCAATTTGATAGATTCCCTTCCTGGAGTCACGCCGACAAGTAGCCTTTGGCCTGATTTCCATGCCCCGCGTATTTTCCCGGATTTGGTGAAGTCGCGTAATTGATACTCGACGCGCTCGGCGGTTAATCTCAATGACATTTCGCGCAACGCGGTAAGATTTTCTTTTCGGAAGAAATTCTGGATCGCCTGCTGTGACCGTTCCGGTGTATACACTTTACCTTCAGCCAGTCGTTTTAGGAGTTCGTCCGGAGGAATATCAATAATCTCGACTTCATCAGCGGATTCAAAAATGGAATCAGGAACCGTTTCACGAACGATAGACCCGGTAATTTGTGCCACAATATCGGCGCGACTTTCGAGATGCTGGACATTGAGAGTGGTGTAAACATCGATTCCGTTATCAAGCAATTCCTGAACGTCCTGATACCGTTTGGCATGCCGGCTACCGGAAGTATTGGTATGCGCCAGTTCATCGACAAGAACAAGTTTGGGTTTGCGGGCGAGGATGGCGTCTATATCCATTTCTTCCAGCGATGTTCCTTTGTATTCGATGTTTCTCCTGGGGATAATCGGGATGCCTGCAAGGAGAGCTTCGGTCTCAGCGCGTTTGTGAGTTTCGATGTATCCGATGACAACATCAATTCCTTTTGTCTTTGCTGCATGTGCCTCCCGAAGCATATCGTATGTCTTGCCGACACCTGCACACATGCCAAAAAAAATTTTTAGCTTGGCTTTAGAGGCTTTTTCCTCTTCCTTTTTTAGAGCGTTAAGAAGAGTGTCAGGATTGGGGCGAATTTGGTTGATTTCAGACATGGCACAAGAAATATACTGATTCTGTATTTCACATTCATTTTCACCCGAGTACCGGTAATATTACAGTTTCACGGCTGTTATGGCCCATACCATGACACCAGCCTCATTTTCGGCCATGAAATCCTGCCCCGCCGAAGCGGTGCGCAGGCAGGGGTTCATGACCGCCAAGATTTAAGTCGAACTGAAACACTACCATAGTACCAGAGGAGTGAATTTCGGAACATTAAAATCTTACAATGATCGACCCAATGATTCGATTCTCCCTTTTCACCAGGTCCGCAGTATAGCCTGTGGGATCGCCAATCGGAGGATTCCATCCATTTGATGAAGTAAGTCCACCCGGTCCGGCGAAATATGGAACGTTCGCCTCGCGATGAACAAACTCGATTCCCCATGTCACATGCTCATTCGGCATGTACTGTATGCCGGTAGAAAAGTCCCACGCATCAAATTTGTCTCCCGGATTTTGTGTTAACGCACCCGCCCCAGTCGGAAGAAGGGCTAAATATCTTCCGGGGTTATGCAACATGCCTCCTCCGAATGTCCATGCGAAATGTTCAGCTTCGCCGAGCCAGAGCCGGTGATAGAACATCCAGCTGAGGAAGTTTTGAGCGGGTTTCAGTGAATCACCGCCAAAGGGAACAACTCCGCCTCCGCTTTCAAATCCGATATCGCCGGTAATGGAAAACGCGGCCTTAGGAATAGAGGTGCCCGGTTCATGACGATAGCGGAACAAAAAGCTGTTGTCGCTATGAAACCGAAACCGTCCCGGTGTGTTTGGAGTATCCCATCCGCCATAAACGCTGCCGAGTAAAGAAATTGATTCTTCGGGCCTATAGATTGTTTGGAAACCAATGCCGGGCTGTTCGTTAAACATCCCGTATGTCTGCCAGCCGTTGATGATCCAATATTCCAGTTTTAACCGGTCGGTCGGGAATGTTTGGATCCTAATGCCGGTAAAAAACCAGGGTGTATTATCGGAGGTGAATGAATTTTGGTAATTCCAGTTCTCGAAATTATTATATCCCATCAAGCCGACATACGACTTGAAAATCCCAACGTCGATATTAATGCCGTGCATTTCATTGAGATGCATTCCTACATATCCTTCCGTAACGTATCGAAGAGCGGTATACAGATCAAATTGACCGCGTAACGGAGTATTGTCATTGCGCGGAACGCCAGTTGATCGGGTTCCGAATTGAAGCATGAGTCGTGCACGGGCGCCGCTTTCCGGGTCATGAAAATCACCGCCAACTTCAATGTATGAAACATTAAATTCATCCGAGCGAAAAGTTGCTGTGGAACCGGAATTCGTATGGTCCTTCGGATGGTTAAAATTGAAATTGTAGTTCATGTCCATTGTCATGTCGCCGGTGAAATATTTCGAATCAAGGAGTGGTTTATGAATGCGGTTATTTCCTTGCAGCCATGTAAAATCGCCCCATGCAAATGGTTCAACGGTTTTGCTTGAATCATCTTGTGCAATACACCAAGGTGTCAGGAACAGATAAACTACGAGTAGATATTTTTTCATAATTGTCACAATATTTAAGGTTGATGAATATTATAAGATGTTGTCGAATCGACGTGTGTAGTGTCATCGAGATTAAAGTTTTTCCACACCGGTTTCTGAGGGTTGATCACGTGATCGTGCAATAATATGACCAGAAGAATAAACACGATTGCCATAGGATGATGCAAATCAGTTTATACAGGTCAGTTTTCATTAATATCTGCTTTGGTAGGTCTGATTCAGACCCATCCTAACACTGCCAACAACAAATCAATGAGTTTTATGCCAATGAAAGGCACAATTAATCCGCCGCCTCCATAAATAAACAAGTGCCTTCGCAGCAATTGTACGGCGCTTACAGGACGATATTTCACGCCTTTGAGTGCCAGCGGTATCAGTGCAACAATGATGAGTGCGTTGAAGATGACTGCTGAGAGAATTGCACTTTCGGGTGTGGTAAGCCGCATAATGTTCAGAGCATTCAGTGCTGGATAAGTTGTAGCAAACGCAGCGGGGATGATGGCAAAGTATTTTGCCACATCGTTGGCAATACTGAACGTTGTGAGCGTCCCGCGGGTCATAAGCAGCTGCTTTCCGATTTCCACTATCTCCATCAACTTTGTCGGGTTGCTGTCGAGATCAATCATATTAGCCGCCTCACGCGCTGATTGAGTACCGGTATTCATTGCAACAGCGACATCTGCCTGTGCCAGTGCCGGTGCGTCATTAGTGCCGTCACCAGTCATAGCGACTAACCTTCCGCCTTTTTGATATTGGCGGATGAGCTTCAGCTTGTCTTCCGGCTTTGCTTCCGCGAGGAAGTCATCTACTCCGGCTTCGGCGGCGATGGCAGTTGCTGTCAGAGGATTGTCCCCTGTAATCATTACTGTTTTGATTCCCATTTTCCGTAAGTGGGAAAACCGTTCCTTAATTCCTCCCTTGACAATATCTTTCAATTGAACAACACCCAGTACCTCTATGTTCTCCACAACAACAAGCGGGGTGGCGCCCAATCTGCTGATATCCTGCACGGTAAGCTGAACCGCCTGAGGGAAAGACCCGCCTTGCTGTTCGATATATGATTTCATTGCATCGAATGCGCCTTTGCGTATTATTCTTTTCGGCATCGCGCTGTCACCCGCGATATCTACTCCGCTCATGCGTGTTTGCGCTGTGAAGGGAATAAATTGCGCGGCAATTTCATGAATTTCCCGTCCCCGTAACCCATACTTTTCTTTTGCCAAAACAACAATGGAACGTCCCTCAGGTGTTTCGTCGGCTAGGGAAGCAAGTTGTGCTGCGTCAGCGAGTCGTTCCTTTGTTATGCCGGGCGCAGGAGCGAATTCGGTTGCCATGCGGTTACCCAAGGTGATTGTACCGGTTTTATCAAGTAACAATACATCGACATCACCCGCGGCCTCGATAGCGCGTCCCGAAGTTGCAATAACATTATGCCGTATCATGCGGTCCATACCGGCAATGCCGATGGCAGAAAGAAGTCCGCCGATAGTTGTGGGAATTAAACAAACAAGAAGAGCGACGAGAACAGTTACTGTTATAGGAGTTCCCTGCCCCGCAACTTGAACACTGAATAGTGAGAAAGGAAGAAGGGTCACACACACCACAAGAAAAATAATAGTAAACGCAGCAAGGAGAATATTAAGCGCGATTTCGTTTGGTGTTTTCTGACGCTTTGCGCCTTCGATGAGTTTAATCATCCTGTCGAGAAATCCGCCACCGGGTTCAGCGGTAACACGAATTACCAGCCAGTCGGAAAGCACACGCGTGCCGCCGGTAACTGCACTCCGGTCGCCACCCGATTCCCGTATAACAGGCGCGCTTTCTCCGGTGATTGCACTTTCGTCTACGGAGGCAATTCCTTCAACAACTTCACCATCGGCAGGAATAGCTTCACCCATATCGACCAGAATAACGTCGCCTTTTCGTAATTCAGATGACGATACTATATTAAGTTGTGAATCACGGTGAGGCTTCTGTAGCTTCTTTGCGGTGACATCCTTCCGTGCTCTTCGTAACGCAGCGGCTTGCGCTTTTCCGCGTCCTTCAGCCAACGCCTCTGAAAAATTAGCAAACAGGACAGTAAACCATAGCCAAAGTGAAATTTCACCAATGTACCATGCAGATGCTTCGCCCATTCCAACAAATGCCTGAATCCAGAGTGCCGTGGTAAGGATACTTCCAATTTCAACGACAAACATTACCGGATTTCGCACCATCAGCTTTGGGTTTAGTTTTGTCAAAGAATCAACAAATGCCTGGCGATACATTTCACCTGTTAGTGCGATCGGTTTGTTTTTGAGTTGTTCTGCGGTTGACATATTCCTATTGAACCATGATAAAATGTTCTACAATCGGGCCCAGCGCAAGAGCGGGGAGGAAATTCAATGCGCCGACAACGAGCACGACGGCGATGAGCCAGAAAATGAATAATGGTGTATGGGTTGGCAGCGTCCCATCGCTTGCCGGCACGTATTTTTTCCCTGCAAGAGAACTCGCAAGTGCAAGAGCCGGTACCGCAAGCCAGTAACGACCGATGAGCATGGCAATGCCTCCGGTTATATTATAAAAGAGGGTGTTCGCGCCAAGGCCGGCAAATGCACTCCCATTATTATTTCCGGTTGATGTAAATGCATAGAGCACCTCGCTGAAACCATGAGCGCCCGGGTTAAAAATAGCTGCTTTACCTGCCTCAGTTACAAGCGCAAGCGCTGTAAAGCCCAAAACAGTGAGCGGCATGATAAGAATAAGCAGTGCTGCCATCTTAATTTCGTATGCTTCAATTTTATGACCGAGATATTCCGGTGTTCTTCCGACAAGCAATCCGGCGACGAACACTGCTACAATCACAAAGACAATCATGCCATACAATCCGGATCCTACGCCACCGAAAATAACTTCCCCAAGTTGCATCATCACCATTGTGGCAAGCCCGCCGATCGGCGTGAAGGAATCATGCATAGCATTGACAGAACCATTAGATGCGGCTGTTGTGGCTATTGCCCAAAGAGAAGAGTTTACAATACCAAACCGGACTTCTTTTCCCTCCATATTTCCGCCCGGATTTATTTCCGTAGTTTCCTGATCCACCCCAACCGAAGTTATTTTCGGATTACCGGCTGATTCACTTTGATACGTTATCATCGTGAACACCACGAAGATCATCATCATTGCCGCAATCAAGGCCCAGCCCTGACGGGTATCGTTCACCATTACTCCGTACGTGTAACAAAGCGCCGCGGCAATAAGCAGGATCGACAACATTTCAAGAAGATTGCTGAACGGTGTCGGATTTTCAAACGGGTGCGCTGAGTTGGCGTTGAAAAAACCACCGCCGTTAGTCCCAAGTTGTTTGATTGCAACTTGTGAAGCCGCGGGTCCCATGACGATTACTTGTTCGTTCACCGGGTTACCATTCGCGTCGATGGTTTGCTCTACTAATGGAACGGAAACGTACGGAGCAAAATTTTGCACGACACCTTGTGAAACGAGTAACAACGCAAGCACTGTTGAAAGAGGAAGGAGGATGTAGAGCGTACTCCGAACCATGTCTACCCAAAAATTTCCAAGAGTCCTTGCCGAGTGACGCGCAATGCCGCGAATAAAGAGTGCAAGTACTGCCATACCAGTAGCGGCAGAAAGAAAGTTCTGCACTGTCAAGCCGAGCATTTGCGTGAGATAACTCATTGTAGTCTCGCCGCCATATCCCTGCCAATTCGTATTCGAAGCAAAACTCACAGCTGTATTGAAAGCTGAATCAGGTGTTACTGCCCCTAGTCCTTGCGGGTTTAACGGCAAGAATTGCTGTATTCTTTGAAGAAGATAGACGACGGCAAGTCCGGTGAAATTAAATACCATCATTGCGATGGCGTTCGATTTCCAATCCATTTCTTCGTTGGGATCTATTCCGGACAAACGATAACAAAATCTTTCAACCGGACCAACGACAGGATCAAGAAATGTACGCTCGCGTTGAAAAACACGAGCCATAAATAACCCGAGCGGCTTTGTGCACAGGATCAGTATGCCGAGAAAGATGATTAATTGTAAAATTCCGTTCAACGTCATTCAAATAACTCCGGTCTGAGTAATGCATAAAAAAGATAAACAAGCAGACCCAATGCGATTGCGCCTGAAATAAGGTAAAGCCAATTCATGATTTATCTCCGTAATCTTGTTGTCGTAATACTTCACAAGCTTTAATTAATCCGAATGTTATTATGACAAACACAGCAATAATTCCGGCAAAGAGGGCATCCATAATTATCTCTTCTCCGAAACTGGATAACGTTTATCTAATGCAAGGTTGAGTTTTAACACATTCACCCGCGGTTCTCCCAAAATTCCGAATTGTCGGCCTTCAGTATATTGCCTGACCAGCGTATCCAATGTATTTGCACTTACGCTGCGATAGTGGGCAACGGAAGAAATCTGATACACCGCAGACGCAATACTTATGTGAGGATCCAATCCGCTTCCGGACGCAGTGACAAGATCAACCGGGACGCGATTCAAATTGTTAATCTTTTTGAGTGCATTAATTTTCATTTGTATCCCGGCCAATAAAGAAGAGTTCAGCGGGCCCAAGTTTGACCCTGATGACGCACTCGCATTGTACGGAAAAGATGATGTTGCCGACGGCCTGCTTCGGAAATACGAGGGGTGTGTAAACTGTTGTCCGATTAATTCTGAACCAAATGTTTTTCCGTTTTCTTTGATAAGGCTTCCATTAGCCTCTACGGGAAATAATATTTGCGCAACCCCGGTTATGAAGAGTGGATATAATACTCCGGTCGTAACTGTTAAAAGAATCAAAAGTATTATCGATATTTTTATCTGATTCAACATCATATAGTTTTGAGAGAATTGTTCGTATAAAATATACAATGGGGCAGACGCAAGTTTCAATGAAGAAACCATAAAGAAATGAGGGGAGGATGTAAAGATTTCATAAAGATACTGTTTGGTATTGATTCTTGATTTATTTATCTTTGACGGAAATTATAAGTAAGTATTCTGTACATTTATTTTTAAGAATTTTTATTCTCATGAAAGTCCCTCTCGCCGATCTCCACACGCAATATCTTCAGATAAAACCTGAGATTGATTCTGCCATTCAGGATGTCATCAACACATCTCAATTTATCCTTGGGAAAGCTGTTACTGATTTTGAGCAGAAATTTGCCGAAGCGCATCATGTAAAACATTGCATCGCGGTGGGATCCGGTACCGAAGCGCTGCACGTTCCGCTTTGGGCATTGGGGATCGGTGCAGGAGATGAAGTGATTACCTCTCCGTTTACCTTTATCGCAACTCTTGAAGCGATCTCTCTGCTAGGTGCCAAGCCCGTTCTTGTTGATATCGACCCGGATACATATACAATAACTCCACAGGCGATCGGAGATTATCTCCGATCGCACACCGGCAAAAAAGTCAAAGCCATTATGCCCGTTCATCTGTATGGCCAAACAGCAGCAATGGATGAGATTAACACAATAGCTCATAAATATGGTATCCCGATTGTAGAAGATGCCTGCCAGGCACATCTCGCGAAATACAAAGAGAAATATGTCGGCAACCTCGGCATTGCCGCCGGATTTAGTTTCTATCCCGGCAAAAACCTCGGCGCGTACGGTGAAGGGGGCGGGATTTTAACAAATGATGACGGATTGATGAAACAGATGAAATCACTCCGTGACCACGGGCAGGTGGAAAAGTACAAGCATGATTTTTGGGGACATAATTACCGGATGGATGGAATTCAGGGGGCAGTTCTCGGCGTCAAACTTAAATATCTTATAGGATGGACATCACGCAGACAAGAGATTGCCAAAAAATATAAAGCCGCACTTACCGGTGTAGGTGACCTTGTTATGCCGGTTGAAGCACCCGGTTGTGAGCATGTGTTTCATCTCTTTGTCATCAGGACGAAACATCGTACTGAACTTCAAAAGTTTCTTTCTGATAAAGAAATATCAACTGCCGTTGCGTATCCTATTCCGTTGCATCTTCAGAATGCCTACAAGCATTTAGGGTATAAAAGGGGCGACCTTCCTGTCAGTGAAGTTGCAGCCGATGAAGTTCTTGCCCTGCCAATGTATGCTGAGTTGACAGATCCTCAGGTTGAATATGTAATTTCGACTGTACAAGCCTTTTTCAGGAAGTAATCCTCTCTTTTCTCTGTTTTTTCCTCCGGGGGTGTTAGCTGCGTCATTGGAATTCAAACGGAAAATTCCTATACTATCCCCGAAATTTATTCATTTTCACATTTTTTTATTTATCATTTCTATTAGCATATGAAAATTGGCGTTGTGGGAACCGGGTATGTCGGTCTTGTGGTCGGCACCTGCTTTGCGGAAACAGGAAACGATGTCATTTGTGTGGATGTTGATAAAAAGAAGATTCAGATGTTACGGAAGGGGAAATCCCCGATTTACGAACCGGGACTTTCTGAGCTTCTCAAGAAAAATATTCATGAAAAACGGTTGTCATTTACAACCGATCTTGCGCTGGGTGTGCGGCAAAGTGAAGTGCTATTTCTTGCACTTCCGACTCCTCCGTCGGATGACGGGTCTGCGGATTTGAGCCTTGTTCTGGCTGTCTCGAAAAATATCGGCGGCTACATGAACGGCTACAAAGTCATTGTGAACAAGAGTACTGTTCCGGTTGGCACCGCAGATAAAGTCAGAAACGTAATCGAAAAAGAAACCGATCATCCGTTTGATGTTGTTTCCAATCCGGAATTTTTAAAGGAAGGCGCGGCTATCAACGATTTTCTGAAGCCGGACCGGATTGTGGTCGGTTCTTCCAATCAGCGTGCAATTAATATTATGCAGGAATTGTACGCGCCGTTTATCCGTACTGGCAATCCTTTCATTGTTATGGATGAAAGAAGTTCGGAGCTGACAAAGTATGCCGCAAACGCGTTTCTTGCCACCAAAATTTCCTTCATGAATGAAATTGCCAATTTGTGCGAGGAAGTTGGCGCTGATGTCGATATGGTACGCAAAGGTATCGGAACAGATGCACGTATCGGCCAGCAGTTTTTGTTTGCGGGAGTTGGTTACGGAGGGTCATGTTTCCCGAAGGATGTGCGTGCTCTTGGAAAAACGGCGCAGGAGTTCGGTTACGATTTCAGAATTTTAGATGCCGTCCAGTATATCAATCAGTACCAACGGACAAGAACAATCAAAAAAATTACCGAACATTTTAAAGGTTCGCTGAAGAATAAAGTCATTGCGGTGTGGGGACTTTCGTTCAAGCCGAATACGGATGACATGCGGGAAGCTCCATCGGTGACAATTATTCAGCATTTATTAAAGCATCAGGCGAAAGTCTACGCGCATGATCCCGTCGCGAATGAAGAAGCAACAAAGCAATTAAGCGGGAAGGTTAAGTATTTTGATAATAATTATGATGCATTGAAAAAGGCCGATGCACTGATTGTTGTAACAGAATGGAATGAATTCCGCAGGCCCGATTTCGACAAGATGAAATCTCTGATGCGGGGACACGTCATTTTTGACTGCCGCAATATTTACAATCCTTCAGTTCTTCGGGAAAAGGGATTTACTTATTATGGCATTGGCAGAGGAGCGGGGAATGGCAAATAAAGAAATTGTCAGTGTTGTCACAGGAGGTGCGGGGTTTCTTGGTTCACATTTGTGTGACCGCTTGCTTGCGGAAGGACATAATGTTGTATGTATCGATAATCTTGTCACCGGCGACACGGCGAACATTTCGCATCTATTCGGGCACGAACGTTTCCGGTTTGTCCAGCATGATGTGACTAATTACATTTTTATCGAGGGGCCCGTTGATAATATTCTTCATTTTGCGTCGCCTGCAAGTCCGATTGATTATCTCAAGCTTCCCATACAAACACTGAAAGTCGGTTCGCTCGGAACACATAAAGCTCTTGGTCTCGCAAAAGCAAAAGGCGCGCGCTTTTTCATTGCTTCCACATCTGAAGTATATGGCGATCCGTTAATTCACCCGCAACAGGAATCATATTGGGGGAATGTTAATCCCATAGGACTTCGGGGAGTTTATGATGAAGCAAAACGGTTCTCTGAGGCTATGACAATGGCGTATCACCGCTATCACAATGTTGACACGAGAATTATCAGGATTTTTAATACCTACGGGACACGCATGCGGATTAATGACGGGCGTGCCATCCCGGCGTTTATGTCTCAGGCGATACGTGGCGAAGATCTTACAGTGTTTGGTGACGGAAGCCAAACCCGGAGCGTCTGTTATGTCGATGATTTGATTGATGGCATCTACCGTTTATTGATGTCGAATGTCACTGAACCGGTGAATATCGGCAACCCTGACGAAATAACAATGTTACAACTTGCCGAAGAAATTCTTGATCTGACGGGAAGTAAAAGTAAGATTATATTTAAACCTTTACCGGAAGATGATCCGAAGGTCCGGCAACCCGACATTACCAAAGCCAAAAACCTGCTTGGCTGGTCTCCGAAAGTCAACAGAAGAGAAGGCTTAAAGAAAACACTCGAATATTTCCGCTCAAAAATTTCACCGCAGACAACGTAACCGTCTGTTGTCGCTTGCCATAACAGTCATAGGGTATCATCGGCTATGCGAAGAATAGGATTGCTGATACTCATAAGTTGTTTCTCATTCCAGGTTAACGCTCAATCCTGGACTCTTGATAATTACAGCCTTTCCGGAAACGATACCAATAGTTTTTCCCTTGCATTGGTACCTGTTCATTCAGATGATTCCTCTGCCGTAACTTCTTCATTGTTGTATCACGACACTTCAGCGATAAAGTACGATCGTCTGGCGATTGTTGGCGGACTCCTCGCCGGAGCCATGGTTTCAATCCACATTTATCAGCAAAATGGCTGGTGGGCGGATAACCGTACCTCATTTCACTTTCAGGAAGATTTAATTTACGGACGCAGTGTTGATAAAATTGGTCATTTTTATGGCGCATCGCTGATGACATTTGCGGTGAAAAAAGCAGTACAATGGGCGAATGTGAATGAACGAGATGCTCTTTGGATGGGAGCCGGTGCCAGCGTATTGTTTCAAACGTACGTGGAAATCGAGGATGGATTTTCCACGTGGGGATTTGACCGTGTCGATTTCGCTGCTGATGTTGCCGGAGCTGCATGGCCCCTGGCGCAGTATTATTTCCCTCTTCTCCAAAATATTGATCTCAAAATGAGCTATCTGCCGTCAGATCTCATTGATAATGCCGGAGGTGTAGGGTTTAAAGGACAAAAACATTTGATGATGGACGATTATGAGGGGCAAACGTTTTGGCTGAGCATAAAAATTAATTGTACTCTTCCCGCGGAAACAGAAAAGTACTGGCCGGATTTTTTAAATCTTGCAGTGGGGTACGGTGCAAGAGATATTGCTGCAACATCTACCCAGCCATATAGTGTTGTCTATGTTGCACTCGATTATGATATGACGAAAATTATTCCACAATCTTCTCCTTTTCTCCGTACACTAAGTCAGACGCTAAATTTTATTCACTTCCCGGCCCCCGCGGTTCGCATTGCGCCATCTGCAATCTGGTACGGACTCTATTTCTGAGCCTTGCTTTTCATCCTGCTATTTCCTAATTTTGTTACGCATTTCCGGCCATTTTTCATAAATTAATCAAATCATTTTCAGACACTTCGTTCTATTTTCACTCGAAAGGATTACGCATGGCATTAAAAGTTGGCGATATGGCTCCTGAATTTACATTGTATGACACGGATAAGAAAGAGCGTTCATTAAAAGAACTTATGGGGAAGAAAACCGTGCTCGCGTTTTTCCCCGGTGCTTTTACAGGGGTTTGTACGAAGGAAATGTGTACGCTACGTGACTCGCTTTCCAGTTTTAACGGGATGAGTGCTCAGGTAGTCGGTATTAGTGTCGATTCACCGATTACGAACAAAAATTTTGCTACACAGAACAATCTGACATTCCCTATCCTCAGCGATTTCAACCGTACGGTCTCCAAACAGTATTGCGGCCTTGTCGATAATTTTTCCGGGATTAAGGGGTACTTAGCTTCAAATCGTTCAGTATTTGTGTTGGATGGTACGGGTAAAGTTACCTATGTGTGGATCGGAGAGAATCCCGGGATTGAACCGCCATACGAGGAAATCAATGCCGCATTAAAAGCATTTTAATTGCGGATTGTTAATAACCTTTTCTTTGATTAAACAATATGGCAGAGTTGAAACCGGGTGATAAGGCCCCTGATTTTTCACTTCCTTCTTCAGAGGGTAACACCGTATCTTTGAAAGATCTCAGAGGAAAGAAAGTAGTTTTGTTTTTTTATCCGAAGGATGATACTCCGGGATGCACCAAGGAAGCATGCTCATTCCGCGATAATCTTGCGCGTGTGAAGAGGAAAGGCGCTGTTATTTACGGCGTCAGCGCTGATTCAGTCAAATCACATAAGAAATTTATTGAGAAATTTGATTTAACGTTTCCATTACTGAGCGATGAATCAAAGGAAATGGTCAACGCATACGGTGTCTGGCAGAAGAAAACGTTTATGGGAAAATCGTATATGGGAATTGTGCGGACAACATTGATTATTGATGAGAGCGGCAGGATTGCTCACATTTTTCCGAATGTGAAAGTAGAAGGCCATACGGACGCGGTACTGGAACATCTGTGAAGGTTTAAACTATGGTATACTTAACACGAAAAGAACATTTTTGCGCATCGCACCGGCTGTATAATCCGAAATTTTCCGACCAGGAAAACCTGGCGTTGTACGGCAAGTGCGCGTACGCCAACGGTCATGGCCACAATTATGAAATCGAAGTAACGGTTGCCGGCGAGCCGGATATAGAAACCGGTATGATTATGGACTTGAAAAAACTCGCCGATATTATTGACAGGGAAATACTCGAAAAAGTGGACCATAAGCATCTGAACTTTGATGTCGATTTCCTAAAAGGAGTAATTCCCACTGCGGAAAACATCGCGATGATATTTTGGAATATCTTAACACCGAAAATTACTGCCGGTAAATTATACTCAGTTAAGGTGTATGAGACACAAAACAATTTTGCGGAATATAAAGGCTCCTGATGGCGAAGAAGAAGCAAGATAACAGATCCGGATTGGAAGAATCAATCAAGTCTATTCTTTCCCTTGTCGGGGAAAATCCTGCGCGCGAAGGGTTGCTGCGTACACCTCATCGGGTTGCAAAAGCATACGAATTTCTCACCAGCGGATATAAACAGGATATCGATACACTTCTTAATGGCGCCATCTTTACCGAAAAGTATGACGAAATGGTCATCGTGAAGGATATCGATTTTTTCAGTTTGTGCGAGCACCATATGCTGCCGTTTTATGGCAAGGCGCATATCGCGTATATTCCGAACGGAAAGATTGTGGGATTGAGTAAAATCCCCCGCATCGTGGATATGTTCAGCAGGCGATTGCAGGTGCAGGAACGTATGACCCGCCAAATTGCGGATACACTCTATGAAACGCTTGAACCGGATGGTGTTGCCGTTGTTATCGAAGGAAAACATCTCTGCATGATGATGCGGGGAGTGGAGAAACAAAACTCCATTGCCACGACGAGCGCCATGCTTGGCTCGTTCCGTGACGATGAGAGAACGCGCAACGAATTTTTGAAACTCCTTAGCGGAAGAATTTCCTGATTTATGGCGAAGAAACAGAAAGCAGTCCGGATGCATCGTCCCGTCGTCTGGGTTGTCGGCGCTTCGCGGGGAATAGGAAAGGAAATTGCCAAAGAATTTGGATCCATCGGTTGTGAAGTCTGTCTGTCCGGACGGAACGCGAGAGAGCTTGAATCAGTAGTCGCTGAAATTGTTCACCTGGGGGGGAGAGCGCACGCGTTTCCATGCAATATTACTTCACCGAGGACGATACTTGCAACGGTAGTCCGTATCAGCAACAGGGTTGGTGACGTCGACGTACTGGTAAACAATGCCGGCGTGACTGTTTTTAAATCATTTCAGGATACATCCCTATCTGAATTTCATCAAATCATTGCGACTAATCTCGAGGGGCAAATTGCGTGTACCAAAGCCGTACTTCCTTCGATGATAGAACGGAAAAGCGGATGGATTTTTAATATTCTTTCCACTGCTTCCATCATGACCTTCGAAGGTTCTGCCGCATACACCGCTACCAAGGCGGGGATGCTCGGCTTAAGCAAAGTGCTACGTGAAGAATTACGGCCGTCGCTCGTCAAGGTTGTGAATGTTATGCCGGGACCAACCGACACGGCAATGTGGAGCCGCTCTGATCGCAGGAGACTTTCAAAAAAAATGATGGCTCCCAAAAGTGTTGCCGAAGCGGTACTTGCCGCATATCAGCTTCCTCCGGATGTTGTGCCTGAAGAAATTGTTCTTCGTCCGATCGGAGGAAATATTGAATAACGAGAACTCTTACCTTTCCTCGTGTCTCAGATCCTACATCTCAAAATCCAACTCATTTCTTCAACCCGATGATTCTCAGTAAGAAAACCGCGATTGTTACCGGCGCAGGAAGAGGAATCGGCAAGGCAATAGCTGAATCTCTTGCAAAACAAGGAGCAAATGTCGTTCTCGCCGCGCGTACTTCGGATGAAATACACACTCTCGCAAAAGAAATTGAACGTTTGGGAGTTCGAACACTTCCCATCGTGACCGATGTGTCAGATGAAAAATCTGTTGAGCACCTGGTTGCGGAAACGATAAAGAAATTTGGTTCGGTTGATATATTAATAAATAATGCCGGCATTGGCTCGTTCTCGAAAGTAGCGGAGCTCAATGTAAAAGATTTCGACAGGATGTGGGAAGTAAATATGCGCGGCGTATTTCTCTGCACGCGCGCGGTTCTTCCGTTCATGACGAACAACCGGTCAGGAGATATTGTGAATATTTCATCTCTTGCCGGGCGGAATTCGTTCATCGGAGGTGCCGGATATGCCGCGACAAAGTGGGCCCTCATTGGGTTCTCAAGGTGCCTCATGCTTGAAGTCCGTGAGCATAATATCAGGGTTATTACGTTATGTCCGGGTTCGGTCGATACTTCGTTTGCCGGGCCTTCCCATCAATCAAAACATACGAACGCTATTCCAAAAGCAGACGATATCGCCCGGGTGACAATTGACGCCCTCAACATGCCGCGAAATGTCATGGTTAGTGAAATCGATATTCGTCCTACCAATCCAAAAGGCTGATTTCCTTACTTCAATGTAAAAAACACTTGCGACTTTCCCGATAATACGGTAATATACCCCGAACTTATTTACGAGGATATGGCAGAAAAGAAAGTCGGACGTGTTGTTCACCGCAAGGAATTATCTCCTGTACTATCATTGTTTCGTGTTATACCGGATGATGGCGGACATTTCCCGCCATACAAGGCAGGCCAGTATGTTGCCTTGTCACGTGATAGTTGTAAGCTTACGAAGAAAATCATTGATGAGCATGGCAATGTTCATTATGAATATGATCTTGACGAGTCTGGAAATATTAAACGGGGCACGGTTACTCACTCGTACTCAATCGCATCAGCGCCGATAGAAACTGAGGAACAGGGGTATCTTGAATTTTATGTTGTGCTCGAATTGGTGAGGACTGAACGGCCGGGCAGACTTTCCGAATCACTCTTCAATATTGATCCCACATCTGATAATAAGCTTTATTACGTTAACAAGATTACCGGCGAATTTACTCTGGAGCGGAGAGCGGCAGGATTTGACCATGTGTTCATGGTCGGCACAGGTACCGGACTCGCCCCATTCGCTTCAATGGTGAAACAGTTGCATTCGGAATCACTGAAAGGAAGCAAGCCCTCAGCAACATTCACGCTTCTTCACGCCAACCGGACATTTCATGAGCTGGCGTATCATGAGCAATTCCTTGAAATAGAAAAATCAAAATCATTTGACTTTGTATATGTCCCGTCAGTGAGTCGTCCGTCATCGGATCCGGCTGAATCTTCCGCCGGCCGGGGGAGAGGCAACAATATTCTCAGAATGATCATGGGAATGCCGGTAAAGGAAGAAGAGGAATTGATAAACGTAACCAGCAAAGGGGAAGCAAACACTATAAAGCGCGCGGAGGAAAATCTAAAGCGACTGGTGAAACCTGTTCTGTCAAAACAGTATTCGCGTGAAGTCCTGTTTGACAGGATAATATCCCAAAAAACAGTTATTCTTACATGCGGGAATCCTCAGGTGATGGAAGATATCAAGCATGTCGCTGAAGTGAATAATATTGCGTTTGAGAAAGAAGACTGGTAATAATTGGGGGTTGCGGAGTTTGAATTTCGAATCAGGAACACTAATCCGAAATGTCAATCAGTTTTTTATCCCCAGATCGCCATACAATCCCAAGATACAATTCCTGCAGAAGTACAGAAGCTTATAATCTCCTATTTGCCTTTCAACTAACTGATCTTTGGAAAAACGTTCGCGGCAGACAGAGCATTTTTCCGTATTCAGTTCTTCCGGCGATTTCGGTCCTTGTCTAATGATAGTTTTGTAACCAACATACGCAACGAATCCGATGAGTATAAGAAATGTTACGGCAAGGATGGAAACGGTCATAGGTTATAGCTTCATACTGACTGAAACTCCGTCGCGCAACGGGATGATTGTGGTGAATAGCTCTTTCGATGAATATATCATCCGGTTGTAGGTAAGGATGCCTGCTGTTGCGGCATCAGGTTTTTTCCCGATGATTTTTCCGCTCCAGAGAACATTATCGCTGATGAGAAGCCCGCCTTTACGCAACCTAGGAACCGCTTTGCGAAATACAGCGGGATATTGATGTTTGTCGACGTCGTTGAAAATGATATCGAACTTTCCGTCAACTGTGTCAATAAGGTTCAATGCATTTCCAACCATAAACGTAATCTTTGTGGTTAATTTTCCGCGCTTAAAATACGCGCGCGCCGTAGCGGCGTTATCGGCATTGCCTTCGGTACAGATAATTTCTCCCTTTTTGCCGATTCCCTTCGCAAACCAGTAGGCAGAATAACCGTAACCGGAACCAAGTTCAAGAATTCGCGAAGCTTTCATCATTCGTGCAGTCATATATAAAAATCTTCCGACTAAAGGACCGATAATTGGAAAATTTTTCTTGGCCGCAACCTTTTCCATGTCCTCTAACACCGCATCACGGTCAGAAGTAACATTCAGAAGGTATTCGGTGATATTTTGGTTGACGATGTCCATACCTGAAGAAATATAGAAAGATAATAAGGAAAGTCAAAGATTTACGTAGAGTAATGATTGTACAACTCAATGATGGCTCGTTGCAACTGTCTGAAAAAATGTTAATCTTAGTCAGTAATAAAAACCTCTCAGGAACTATTTTCTAAGTATCTATGACGCGTGCTGATGCTCTTGAACTTCTCAAAGAATACACAAAAAGCGATGCGCTGATTAAACATATGCTTGCCGTAGAAGCAGCGATGCGCGCATATGCAAAAAAATATAACGAAGACGAGGAGAAGTGGGGGATTACGGGATTATTGCATGATTTCGACTATGAAATGTATCCTGATGCGCCAGATCATCCTCTGAAGGGGTCTGAAATATTAAAACAAAAAGGATATCCGGATGATATCCGGACAGCAATTCTCGGCCATGCTTCGTACACCGGTGTTCCAAGGGAAACAGCAATGGCGAAAGCACTATTTGCGAGCGATGAGTTATGCGGTTTTATCATGGCCTGTTCTGTTATCAGGCCGAACAAAATCGCCGACCTGGAAGTTTCTTCTGTTAAGAAAAAATTAAAAGACAAAGGGTTTGCAAGAAATGTCAGCCGAGACGACATTACGCAGGGAATTGCAGAACTTGGCGTGACTCTCGATGATCATATAAAATTTGTCATCGATGCCATGAAATCTGAATCTCAGGCGCTGGGGCTGTAAGAACCGTAAAGAGTTCAAAAGAAATCTACCGTAAACCCGAGTCCGATTGTTGTCAGGTGTTGATCAAAATATTCCGCAAACATATGTCTGCCGTTGTAGAATGCCAAGTACATGACCGGACCTTTGCCATACCAATGTCCGAATTTAATTCCTGCCTGGGCATTATGTGAGGCGGCGTAGACAGGGGTACCTGTTATGGTCAGGTTATAGGCGGCGAACAAATTCACGGGATGTGAAAAAAGCGTACCAAACAATTTATCTGAATATATTTCAGCGCCGGTGAGATATGAAAACCGTTGGACGGCTGACGGACGGACAAGCGTGGCATAACTTATCCCGCCGTAATACCGGACTACGGCAGAAGACATTGTGACCGCGTGAGCGATGACCAGTTCTCCGAAATCTCTCGTGAACGGAATCGGCGGACGATTATTCAGCCATGTTTGCGTTTGCTGAAGAAAATGCCCGTCGACAAAATGAGCGCTCTGGTGGAGCAAACGAAGGCGGGCATAAACGCGGTTTTCGTAAGATCCGACTGACGTTGTAAGGTTACCGCCAAAGAAACCGTCTATGGCGTCGATCTGGAGTCTGAGCCCTTGCGCACCGGTCGTGTATGCGTATGCCATGAAATCAATGCCGGCGGTTATTGTTACCGAATCTTCTGATATCTGATATCCGAATACATCGATGGAGTTGCCGATATCGACTTTCATCTCTCCGGCGTCGAGGAATTTGAATACGCCGATCCTCGGCTCTTGAATATTTGCTTTAAGCGGAGCGAAATGCACTCCGGGCGGAAGAAAGGTAAACTGTGAGAAGGATTGCTGTGAATAATGGATGATCGCAAAAACAAGTAAAAGAAATTTGATCCAGGTTTTCATAAGATGTAATCGCAAATCGAAAAATAATTGCCGATAATATACTACGGAATGAAGCGATACGCAATAAAATTTTTTACGTATGGAATCTACTGAACAAAACGGCGCATTTGGTTTTTCGGATGAGGAACTTCTTCGCTATAGCCGGCATCTGGTGCTGCCGGAAGTGGGAATGGAGGGCCAGAAAAAGTTAAAGACGGCCAAGGTGCTCATTGTCGGTGCCGGCGGGCTTGGCTCACCGCTTGCGTTGTATCTCGCCGCCGCGGGAGTCGGTACAATCGGTATTGTTGATTTCGACGCGGTAGATCTCTCGAATTTACAACGGCAAATTCTTCATACTGTGCATGATGTGGGACGTCCGAAAGTGGTTTCTGCTAGAGAGCATGTTGCATCTCTTAATCCTGACATTGTTATTAATACATATGAAACCCCTTTAACATCAGGAAATGCATTTGATATTATTCGGCCGTATGACATTGTTGTCGACGGAACCGATAATTTTCCTACCAGATATCTTGTAAACGATGCCTGTGTGATACTGAAAAAGAAAAATGTGTACGGAAGTATCTTCCGGTTTGACGGGCAGGTATCAGTCTTTGACGCGGAGAATGGTCCGTGCTACCGTTGCCTGTATCCCGTGCCTCCGCCACCCGGACTTGTGCCTAGCTGTGCCGAAGGAGGCGTATTGGGTGTCTTGCCGGGAATTATCGGGTCTCTTCAGGCATTGGAAACAATTAAACTGATTATAGGGAAGGGAGACACTCTCACCGGCAGGCTCGTTCTTTTTGACACATTGAAGTTTACCGTGAGAGAATTGCATCTCAAGAAAAATCCCGAATGTCCTGTCTGTGGTGTAAATCCCACCATTCATTCGCTCATAGACTACGATGAGTTTTGCGGCATCCAAAAGCAGCCTGTCATAGAAAATAATCTATTTGAGATTACTCCTGAAGAGCTTCACGCCAGGCTGCAACAAGGAGAGCGCCCTTTTATGCTGGATGTTCGCGAGCAGTATGAGTATGATATTGCCAATCTTAAAGGATACCTCATTCCCCTGAAGGAACTTCCTCATCGCGTTAAAGAACTTGACCCCGCAAGGGAAATTATAGTGTATTGCAGGACAGGCAGGCGGAGTGCAAGTGCAGTGGCACTGTTACGTGAAGAAGGTTTTTCCAACGTTAAAAATCTTGTGGGTGGAATCGTCGCCTGGGCTGAGAAGATTGATAAGGAGATGCCGCGGTATTAGTTTGGGATGTAACTGACCCTGAACAGAGTCGAACGGTCAGATTTTGAATGCCTGTTATAAATACAAGGGAGGAAGTTTTAACTTTGGGATGGCTTTATATTTTACTTTGTGCTGATGGCACGTATTATGTTGGTAGCACCAATAACCTTACTCGTCGAATGAAAGAGCATGCGCGAGGATCCGGTTCTGGATATACCTCTCAACGGTTGCCGTTGAAGTTGGTTTTCGCTCGCGAATACAAAAGGATAAAAACTGCAAGGGGAGCGGAATTAAAGGTTAAAAAATGGTCGAGAAAGAAAAAAGAAGCGCTTGTTCAAGGAGATTTTGAAATGCTTCATATTCTTTCGCAATGTAGAAACAAATCTCATTATTCGTTTAACCCTAAGGCAAGAAGTGAAAATGTGTGATAATTCAGATGCCTCGGCTCCGCTCGGCATCTGACCCTGAGCGGAGTCGAAGGGTCAGATAAAAAACCAGATGCAAAAAGTGAGCATCTTGAACAAGATTAGGTTAGGTTCTACCTCATCTTTTATCCTTCTCCCAATAAGGAGAGGATAACATGTGTTGACTCTTGTAACTCGTCCCTTATTTTGGTACATTCCTACGTTTATTTCTCGAACCAATACAATGTTCAAAGGAGTATATTTCATGCGCAAAGTGTGGCCAGTTATTATTTGCTTACTCGTGTTCAGTATTTCCGGGCTCATCGCTCAAATCGAAGAACAAGAAGAGCCGGTTCCGCCGAAGCGGGCTGTTCAGGCAAAGCTTGGCGGCGGGCTGGGCCTTACATCGAATTGGCTGATGCTTGATCTGGATCCGCTGAACCGCGTGCTCGCGGGTGCGAATGCCACACCGTTTGATCACAATAGTCTGTTTATGACGGGCGGCCAGGTCTATGCATATGTTCTATTCGTGCCGAATGTGCGCGTTGGTTTTCTCGGTGCCGGGGGAAGCATGGAGTCGTCTTCGCTTGAACAATCAACCAACACCAGGCGGAATGTCGATCTTTCCGTTGGTATGGGGGGAGCAAGTATTGATTATGTTATACCGCTGATGCCTCGTCTGGATCTTACAGTCGGGACAGTGCTGGGAGGCGGATATATGAAACTCAAAATGACGCGTGATGACGGAACAGGAAAAGTGTGGGGGGATTTGTGGAATGAATATGGAAGTCAGCAGCCGGCTCAGGAATACACGAGAACGCTTGAAGGAACATTTTTTGTGTACCAGCCATCAGTCAATCTCGAATTTGCAATTCTCCGCTGGCTGGGAGTGAGGGCGGGTGTGAGTTATCTCGGTGCTGTTGATGCCGACTGGAAACTGGACAATACCTATGATGTTTCCGGTGTGCCGGATGATGTAAACGCGAAAGGATTTATGATTAATGCGGGAGTGTTTGTGGGGACGTTTGTGTTTTAAATGGATCGGGATATTTTTAAGCGATTTTGAAGTTTATGCGGTTTCTAAAGGAATGTACAGATGTTCATTGATTTTTCTAAATGTTAATGGTGTTATAATGGTCTGCACACCATGTATGGTAATCGTTTCCAATATGAGTTCGCACTCTTCGTACTTCCGGAAGGGTGCTGAGAATGTCAAAACTATTCTTTTTGTTTCGTTTGAAAGTGAAAGGATAGATGGTGGCATTGATTTCGAAGGATCATAATTATCACCCTCAATTAAGACCGACTCGAAAGGACAAGTCGGCTTACCTGCAAAAATTAATTTGATTTTGGATAAATCCAGATACATCGAATCATTTTTACTTTCAACTGTCAACCATACACGACCATCATTATAGGAAGAGAGATGAACCGGAGTGGGTATGACTGGTAATGCCGGAGGTCCTATCCAGAGCGGGAGTTTGTCGCAAGTAATGGGTCCTACTTTGATAGAGAAATTTTGATCGGAAAAAATGAATCCTCGTCCTGAAGACGATTCTATCTCTGCCCATCCCCATCCCGCCGATTGTATAAAAAAGGTATCGCGGGATGTAATTGAAGAACAGTGGAAGAAACATGTACTCAGTAAAGCAGTAATTAAAACAATATAAAACGATCTATGTTTCATGTATGTTTGCTCGTAGAAAATTGTATGCTCTTCCATTGCTCAAACAACGGCTTTAATTTCCCGCGCTGATATTTTCCTGTTGATGTAACCGGTATGTCATTTCCAAAGATGACAACTTTTGGGCACTTCTGATACGGAAAGAGTTTTCGGCAATACGAGATAACATCTTCCTGTGTGATTGAAATTCCGTCTTTGGGCTGAATATACGCCCCGACTTCTTCTCCATACCAATCGTTATCAAAACCGACGGCAAGTCCCGCTTTTACGCCAGGCATATTCATCAGTGCTTCATCGATTTCAAACGGGGAGATGTTGATGCCTCCGCGGATGATGAGTTCCTTGATCCTGCCGGTAATAAAAAAGAATTTTCTTCCCTGTTCATCCGTTTTATAAAATCCCTCATCACCGCTCCTGAACCATCCGAACGCGAACGTCGTTTCGTTTGCCCCGGGATTAGCGAAATACTCCTTCATCACGTTATGTCCGCGTATGACAATCTCACCCTTTGTTCCTTCCGGCAGTTCATTGCCATGGTCGTCGTGGATTGCCATTTCATTGCATGGAATCGGGACCCCGATTGAAGGAAAACCGTGAACGCTGAGCCAGTCACGGTGCTCTTTTTCTGTGAGATCAAGAGGAAGAAAACACGAGTAACAAGTTGTTTCCGAAAGACCATACCCGTGCATGATCGGAATATGGAAATGGTCTTCAAACTTCATCGCAAGTTCGACCGTCAGCGGTCCCGCACCACAGATGATGTGACGAAATTTGGAAAGTTCGTACTTCGACATATCAAGGTGTTCATGCAGAAGAAACTGCAACAACGTCGGGACGACGCTGACAACCTGCACATGATCGTTGGCAATACGCTCAAAAAATTTTCCGGAATGAAATTTCTGGTTGAGCACAACGCTTCCACCGTAGTACATCGGCGTCATAAGCGTTACCACGGTACCGTTGACATGATGGATCGGAAGGACGCACATCATCCGGTCGCCCTCTTTCAATCCGTGCCATGCGGAAATTTCCTTTGCATCTATAAGCAGATTGTATTGCGTGAGAACAACTCCTTTAGGGTTTCCGGTTGTGCCGGAAGTGTAGACGATGAGAGCTTCGTCATCCGGGGAAATGTCAGACAGATTTTGAATTTCGGATTTTAAATTGCGGATTGACGTATGAAACTCAATTTCCCTTTCTCCTCTGCTCTTCGTTTCCCCTGCCTGTGAAAGATCCGAAACCTCAACGATCGTAATTGTACCGCCAATTTCTCCAATAATCCGCTTCATCCGCTGTCCAAATTCTTCTCTCACAAACGCAAGCTTAGTTCCTGAGTTTTGCAAAATATAACCGATGCGTTTATCGTCTTCACCGACATTGACCGGGACAACCACCGCGCCGATCATCCACGCGGCAAAATACTGGACCACAGTGTCGGCATGATTATACGCGACCGTGGCAATCCTGTCGCCGCGGGAAATATTTTGGGCTGAAAGAAAATGAGCCGTTTTGCAGACGAGCTCATAGAACTGCGCGTATGAATATTCACTTCTTCCGGATTGGTCGGAATAATAAATGAGCCAGGGTGCGGAGGCGTGTTTTTCGACCTGTTGCTGTAACAGGTCTCCAATGTTGTTGTATGGAACCTGAAAGGCGGAGGGAGGGATGCCGTTAACCGTACGTGCTTTGAAAATGTTTGATTGGGTCAATGCGGATGAGTTACTCATTCAAAAAAGCTCGGAAACGGCGGGAAAATTACACAGGCAACGGTTATCTCACATCGCATATCGAACATTATTATTTTTTCGCCGTTTCAACCCCCGGCCGCACCATCTCGAACCGGTCTTTTGTCCGTGAGTACATCGGTCCGCCCATCCTTCCGATAGGATGAAACTTATCGGGGTCGATGCGGAAGTTGTCAAATAATTCATCGGCGATATGGAAGCGGAGTATTTCACCGAATACAGTGCATCCGCCGCCCGGTCCATTACCGAATTTGATTGTCTGGACCAGTTTACATTCCATGCTGATTTTTGATTCTTTTACGCGCGGCGCCTTTACCAAATCACTGGGAATTGCGGTTAAGCCGGAAAGCGCAAACTCGTCAACGTTAGGAGGAACATCTGCAGAAGTTGCGTTCATTTGTGCCGCGAACTCTTCCGAAACAATATTTACAACAAATTCTTTTGTTGCCTCCACATTATTCAGCGTATCTTTGTATGCGCCGTCTTTTCTGATGACTGTGGAAAAAAGAATAATCGGAGGGTTCGAACAAACACCGTTAAAAAAACTGTAGGGCGCAAGATTACGGATACCATCCTTGCTGAGCGAGGAAACAAACGCGATCGGCCGTGGTACAATCGAGCCGATCATGAGTTTGTAAATGTTATTGTGGTCGTGTTGGGAAGGGTCGATAATCAAAGTTGAAACTCCATAAGTTTTGAGGTTTGAGTTTTGGGTTTTTTGGAAAAATGAAACTGCAAATCTCAAAACCCAATTCTCAAAACAGTGTTTTTCTAAATCCGCTGTTATTTTTCCATCCAGCTTTTCCAGTAATCTTTCCATTCGACCGCTTCACCGGCAGGGAGGACATTTATTGGGTTCAGGCCGTCAAGCATCACTGCGTATTCATCGGTGTGTGTTTTCGCCGCCTGATTTTTCAATGCTTTCGGGTGCGGACCGTGGTGAATCCCTCTCGGATGCAGTGTAATCATGCCCGGGCCAATGTTATCGCGGCTGAAGAAGTTTCCATCGTGATAAAAAATAAATTCATCGTAGTCCGTATTGCGATGGAAGAACGGAACTTTAAGAGCTTCGGGATCATCTTCCAAAGGCCGGGGGAGAAAACTGCAGACGACAGCTCCTTCTGTAACGAATGTTGTGTGAGCGCTGGGTGGAAGATGCGCACGCGGACTCATGATTGGACGGATATCCCGCATGTTAAGTTTCCAGACTGTCAGGTCGCCCTTCCATCCTACGACATCGATCGGATTGAAGGGATAGACGACGGATGAAAATTCATCATCAACTTTTATTCTGACTTCCCATTCACGGTTATCGTCAAGATTGGGTTTCGGCTCCGGTGTTATAATGATTGCAGGATCATAGAGCGCGTGCTGACCGATCAGGCCTTTGTCCGGCTGTTCAAATTCGGTTTTTGATTGAATGATGAGGAAAAAATTGTCCTTTGACTTCGGGATGATGCGATACGTGACTGCGCGGGGAATATTGAGATAATCTCCCTTTTCAAAATCGAGAGGGCCGAAATCCGTCTCAATTATTCCTTCGCCCCGATGTATAAAAATTAATTCATCGCCGTCGGCATTACGGTAATAAAAAGGCATCGGCTCACTGCGGCGCGAGACGTATAAGCGCACATCGTTGTTTCCGAGAAAGGCAACAGGTGATCCTTTGGGGTCGGTTTGGTCTGATGGCTGAAGCTTGTTGCAGTCGATGCAGTGTGGTTTGAGTTTTCCTTCAAACCGTATCCAGCCTGTCGGAGGATGTTTATGATAAAGGTGGGCGGACTTTCCAAGAAATCCTTTTCGCCCATGCTCTTCTTCATACGTACCGTCCGGTAACCCGACGTGCGCCTGCTTTGCGGTTTTGCCCTTCTGTAATGGATACATAGATGTTTCCTTAGGTAATTATTGTAGGAATATGTTCAACAAATTTGGGAAGCGGTTTGAGGTTTGGGATTTGAGTTTTGTGTTGAAACGTCACAATTCTCAAACCCCGAAACACGAACCGGTCTATTTCATTTACTGCTTCTTATTTTACTACTTTATTCCGAAGTATCCCAATTTTTTCGATTTCCAGTTCCATCACATCGCCGGGTTTGACCCAGCGGTCGAGTTCCAGTCCACAGCCGGTGCCGACGGTACCCGAACCGATTAAATCTCCGGGTGAGAGCGTTTCATCCTGCGACGCGAATGCAATCATCTTTTCAAATGAATGGGTGATGCTTCCGGAGTTCCCCTCTGACCAGATTTCTCCGTTAATTCTGGCGGTCATGTTCAAATTATATGGATCGCCGATTTCATCGGGAGTGACAAGGACGGGGCCGATAGCAGTTGCGAAATCTTTTCCCTTTGCCGGACCGAGCCTGACTTTCATTTCCTTGCGCTGGATGTCGCGTGCGCTGAAGTCGTTCATGACCGTGTAACCGGCAATGTAGTTTTTAGCTTCACTTTCGGGAATATTTCTCCCCAATTTTCCGATAATGACGGCAAGCTCAAGCTCGTAGTCAAATTTTTCAGTGAACGACGGCCATTGCACATCCTCGTCAGGACCGATAACACTCCAATGCGCTCCTTTGTAATACGCGGGGAACTCATACCATTCCTTCGGCATTTCTTCTCCGCGTTTCTCAAATCCCTTTTTCACATGTTGCTCGAAGGCGTAAAAGTCGCGAATTGAAGCGGGACGGGGAAGCGGCGCTTTGAGTTTTACATCAGATGGTTTGAAGAGCAATGTTTCTTCATTCAAGCCGAGCGGGGTCGTTCCCTTTTTACGAACAGTTTGAAAATGATCGACTGCGGCTTTGGCAAATGTCATTGATGTTACTTCTCCCTGTAAAAAGAGAAGCATGTCAGCCGGGACTAAGGCATGTGTAAGGCGGTATGGCTGTGGCTCGCCTTTCATCCGGAGATGCCAGGCGCAGGTCGCGTGAAGGTCAAGGATTCCTTCCGGGAGTTGGACACCGAGCCGCTGGAATTTGCCGAGGGCGGTTTTTATTTCGAATGTGCAAAGGCGCATGAGAGAAGCCTATAGATTTCCGCGAAGTTGTTGCTCGCGCTCAATGGACTCAAAGAGCGCTTTGAAGTTGCCTTTGCCGAAACTCCTGCTTCCTTTGCGCTGGATACATTCGTAAAACAACGTCGGACGATCTTCGACAGGTTTGGTGAAGATCTGAAGCATGTATCCTTCGTCGTCTCGATCGACTAAAATACCGAGTTTCTTGAGTTCGTCAATCGGCTCGTCGATTTTTCCAACACGACTTTGGAGAGCATCGTAATAAGTTGTAGGAACTCTCAAAAATTCAACGCCACGTGCTGTAAGTTTTCCAACGGTTTCAATGATGTTGTCTGTTGCCATGGCAATATGTTGTACGCCCGGCGAACGGTAATATTCAAGATACTCTTCAATCTGGGATTTGCGTTTGCCCTGTGCCGGTTCGTTGATCGGAAATTTTATCCTGTCATTGCCATTTGCCATTACTTTCGACATCAGTGCCGAGTATTCTGTGGTAATATCTTTATCGTCAAAATGCTGATAAAGACGGAAGCCCATGACATTCATGTAAAATTCAACCCACTTATTCATCTTGCCGAGTTCAACGTTGCCAACGCAGTGGTCAACGTACTTGAGTCCGACCGGTTGTCCGATGGTATCTTCTTTTTCAACCGCACGGTATCCGGGCATGAACACGCCCTTATAATTTTTCCTCTCGACGAATGTATGAATGGTATCGCCATAAATTCCGATTGAAGATTTCTTTATTTCACCAAACTCATCCTTGAATGTCGTTGGCTCCATGATACCGCGCGCGCCTCGTTTTGTTGTTTCGTGATACGCGGATTCGGCATCATCAACCCATAGCGCAAGGTCGCGTACACCGTCTCCATGAAGTTTAATATGGTCGGTGATGGCGTGGTCCGGCTGGAGTGGTGTTGTAAGGACAAAACGGATTTTTCCCTGTTGAATCACATACGAAGCGCGGTCTCTTACGCCTGTTTCAAGTCCGGCGTATGCTACCAGCTTAAACCCGAACGCAGAGCGATAGTAGTATGAGCTTTGTTTGGCGTTGCCGACATAAAACTCTATGTAGTCGGTACCGTTGATTGGCAGGAAATCGGTTGTCGCTTTGTCGCTTGTTTCATGTGTAATTGATTGTGCCATGGAATGTCTCCTTCGTAAATCTTATTTCAACTTCTGATAATACCGTTCAGGCAACACTTTTTGCGAGTACGTTTGAAAATTCCTTTATGAATAATTCGTTCTCTTCCTGCGTACCGATTGAAACACGAATACACTGCGGTAATCCGAATGCCTTGAGCGGCCTGACGATAACTCCCGCATGTAATAATTTCTGAAAAATATGATTGACGTCGTCTTCGCTTTCACGGACGATCATAACAAAATTAGCCTCGGAAGGAACCACTTCAACATCTAATTCCTGTAAAGCGCGTTTCATGAAAGCGAGTCCTGTAGTATTTACCTCCAGAGATCTCTTGAGAAAAGATTCGTCGTCGAGTGCTCCAATGCCCGCGGCCTGAGCCAGGGTACCGGGTTCAAACGGAAGTTTAACTTTGAGCAGATTTGTAATCAGCTGGTCGTGAGCGAATCCATAGCCGATGCGGATCCCGGCCAAACCATATATTTTCGAAAACGTACGGAGTGTGATAACGTTATCATACCGGTAATGCATCGAATCAGGATACTCCGGATTGTGCGCGGCATATTCGAAATACGCTTCATCGAGAATGATGAGAACCCGTTCCGGAACCCGCCTGTAAAACTCGTCAAATTCCTGTTTGGTAAATATTGTACCTGTGGGATTATTGGGGTTTGCAAGGTAGATAATTTTTGTCCGCTCATTAATCTGATTAGCCAAGGCAGGAAGATCGTAATGCCACTGACGGTAAGGAACAGTGCGATATGTAATTCCCCTCGACCGTGCAAGTACCTGAAAGCCGATAAAGGCGGCTTCGGTTGTGAGCACTTCATCGTCATCGCAAAGAAATGTGCGGATAATGTTGGAAATAATTCCTTCGGACCCGCTGCCCACGATGACATTATCGATTTTCAGGTTGAATTTTTTTGCCAGAACTCCCCGCAAGTCATACCCGCCATTAGGGTAATAATGAAGATCGGCGACATGATGCGACATCTCTTTGAGCGCCAGAGGTGATGGGCCAAGGGGGTTTTCGTTTGAAGCGAGCTTTACAACCTTAGAAAGGCCAAGCTCCCGCCTTACTTCTTCAATAGGTTTCCCGGGTTTATACGGTTGAAGGGATTCTATGTATGGTGGAACAAGCGGCATCCGATGATAATAAGGTTGTAAAAATTCTCGTAAAAGATACCAAAGATACCCCTTAAAATCAATACTTTGTTCATCTTGGATATGGCAGGAAAAATCGCTACAATCACACAGCCTATCGATTATGATACAGGAGTTTGATGGAATATATTTAAAATTTTGTAGCGCTCTCTCAATTATCTGATGCGGCCCGCCATTCATCCTGCTGTCTACATATTTTTTATTTTCCTTGGTGTTATACTCCTCATGTGTGTATGCACGGCACAAGAGCCGGTTGTTACTCAAACGGGGACAGTATTCCGCGAGCAATTTGAGTTACAACGGGCAGATTCTGTCGTCCGGCTCTCCCGTGAGTTTATTATCGCCGGCTCTGAACACATTTCCATCGATTCACAACAGCTTACCGTTAACAAACATTATCTACTCGATGCCCGCAAAGGCATTATTTATTTGTTTCCGAATTCCTTCATCAGCGTTATTTTGGATACATCAACATCGTACCGGCTCAACATTGCCTACAGAGCGCTCCCGTTTACTTTCAAACCAAAATATTTTCATCAGGAGCCATTTCTTCTGACAGATTCCGGGGCTGTAGCCAAGCAATCACGGCCGTTACCCCCGTTTACATTTGATGATGTGTTTGGATCGAATCTTCAGAAGAATGGAAGCATTGTCAGGGGGTTTTCAATCGGTTCAAACCGTGACCTGTCGTTGAATTCGGGATTCAGGATGCAGATGTCGGGGAATATTTCCGATGATCTTGAAATTACCGCGGCACTGACAGATGAAAATTCTCCCATTCAGCCGGAAGGGACAACGCAAACGCTTCAGGAGTTCGATAAGGTGTTTGTTGAATTGCGCGGATCGGATATTAACGGGACGTTTGGCGATTTTATGTTAAATGTATCGGGCGGTGAGTTTGCAAATCTTAACCGCAAATTGCAGGGGGCAAGAGGAGCAGGTCAATATAAACTCGGTGATGTTCAAGGCAACCTGATGCTGACGGGTGCAGTTACAAGAGGGAAATATCTATCGAAACAATTTCAGGGAATTGACGGAGTCCAGGGTCCATACAGGCTGACCGGCGGAGATGGGGAACGCAATATTATTATCATTGCGGGTACAGAGCGGGTGTATATTAATGGTGAACAAATGGCCCGCGGAGAGAATAATGAGTATATCATTGATTATGCGACAGGAGAAGTGTTCTTTACGACCCGAAGACTGATTTCTCACTCATCAAGAATTACGATTGATTATGAATATACCGACCGTCAATTTAACAGGAGCCTGATTGGAGGCCAAACAGGTGTCGGGTTATTCAACAACAGGTTTCAATTCAATGCGACAATGGTAAAGGAAAGTGACGATGAGGATTCTCCGATAGATAATGCGCTTACCGAAGCGGATAAAGACACGCTTCGTTTTGCAGGCGATGACAGGCAGCGTGCCAGCCGTGACGGTGCTGTTTATGTAGGACCGGGAAAGGGACAATATGCCAGCATCGATACTTCTGTTTTCTCTCCGGTTGCAAATCAGTTTATCCAAATGCAGGTCTATCTGTTCGCTCCGTTTGATTCTTTAAATGCAACGTATGCCGTGACGTTTAGTTTTGTGGGCAACGGACATGCCGATTACGAAAAAATTTCAACGGGACATTATCGTTTTGTTGGGATCGGGAGCGGAAGTTATGCACCGATCCGTTACTTGCCGTTACCTCAGTCAAAATCTCTGATTGATATCGGGATGACAGGCACACTGTCTGAAGATCTTAAAGTTTCCGCTGAATTTGCTGCCAGTAATTTTGATGCGAACAGATTTTCTTCGATGCAGGATGATGATAATAACGGAACAGCAATGAAGTTTTCACTGAATTATTATCCGAAAGATTTGGTGTTCGGGCAAACGAACATCGGCTCTCTGAATCTTACACTCAATGAACGGCGGGTTCAGCGAAAATTTGTCTCGCTTGACCGGTTCAACGAAGTCGAATTTGAACGCAAATGGAATATTGCCGATTCAGCAAACGTTGATGAAGCTATCCATGAAGGTACCATTAGGTACCAACCGATACACACGCTCACATTCACAGGTGGCGCCGGAAGGATAGCCCGCGGCGATATATTTGCCTCTAACAGATATACAGCCGGAATAAACCATGCCCAGCCTGGTTTACCAACAATCGATTACACATTTGAATCTGTACAGAGTGAAGACCGGTTTCGTTTAAGTGATGATAATTGGATTCGTCATGGAGGAATGGTGATGCACAAAAGCGGGTTTATCACTCCTTTACTCGAATATAAAAGTGAAACATTGCGAAAGCAAAATACTTCGGGCGACACACTCGCCACGGGGAGTTTCCGGTTCAACGAGATTATTCCCGGTGTTATAATTGATACGCTCGCCAATATGGCGTTGAACATTAATGTCGGTTTGCGGTGGGACGATTCCCTTTCCGGCGGAGTATTGCAACATGTTTCGAGAACTATCACACAAGCGTATGGCTGGCAACTATATGAGTGGAATAACCTGTCTTCAAAGATTGATATGACCTTTCAGGAGCGATTATTCACGGAACAATTCAGACAGCGAAACGGGAAAGATCGTACGACAGCATTAGTGCGATGGCAGACGCGGTACAATCCGTTCCAACGGGGATTAGAAACAGATTGGTTCTACGAAGCTGCATCCGAGCAGGCGGCGAAACTCGAGCGGGTGTTTCAGCGTGTGCAGAGGGGAACAGGAAACTATATCTATGCAGGAGACCTCAATAGTAACGGCATTGTGGATGATCAGGATTTCCAGCTTACCCGATTTGACGGCGATTTTATTGCAGTCACCGTACCTGCTGATGCATTAACCCCAGTTGTAGATGTTAAAGCAAGCACGAGAATACGCGTGACTCCGAAGCGTTTTCTTTCAGCCGGAGGCTGGCTTTCGCAATGGATATCGGCACTTTCGTCGGAAACATATCTTCGTGTTGAGGAGAGAAGCAGTGACACGGAGACACGCAATATTTATTTTCTGCATGTCAGCAAGTTCATGAATGATCTGACGACGATATCCGGCAGTACCATTGTTAATCAGGATTTTTATGTAAGAGAAAATAATCCTGATTTTTCATTGAGGTTACGTTTCAATCAGCGAAGAGGCTTTGCACAATTCGCAACACTCAACGAACGAACGTATATCCGCGAACGGTCGGTAAGAGTGCGATGGCAGTTTCTCCAGGAAATTGCCAATCAAATTGATGTTATTGAAAAGACCGATAATCTTTCTGCCACACAATACAGCCCAAGGGCACGGTGCGTCTATTCAACCTCTGTAATTTCTGACTGGTCATATCGTCCTATTCAGGATATTGAAGTCGGATTTAAAATTGAAGTTGGCCAGGCGGAAAATTATGATTCATTGAACGCAGATATCAATATGCAATCAATACGATGTATTTACTCAATACGAAATAAAGGGCAGGTAAAGGCTGAGTTCTCCCGCGAGGAAGTTCTTTTAGACAGACCGGTTACTCTTATTCCTTTTGAATTGACCAATGGTAAAACCCGCGGAAAAACATGGCTCTGGCGTTTTGGGCTGGATTACCGGCTCACGGAGTTTATTCAAGGCTCAATGACTTACGATGGAAGGAGTGAAATGGGGCTGTCTCCTGTGCATACTGCAAAAGCAGAAGTTAGGGCATTCTTCTAAGAGATTGCTTCTGGTGGAAATTCAAGTGAGGGTTAGAATTCGTTTCACGCAGTTCCACAAAAATATTTTTTTTCGATGTTTGCATGAAATATTTTTTTAATAAAGCGCAAGGAAAAAAGTTTTTTTAATGATGATTTTTGTCTTGCTTTTCTTTTTTCTTATGGTTATTATTTACGCGCGCAACGGGATGTACTATGAAGCGCAATCCAATCTGCTCACCAATTGAATCATCATAAGTATCTAAGGATCATAGAGGAGCATCAATGGGGGAAACATTGAAACAGACGAGGTATGTTCATCCCTAATCCAGATTGTATTATCACATGAAAAAAAGTTTAGTGTATTTTGTATGAATGAAGATATTGCAACGATTGATTCCGCAAAAGTTGCAACTGTTTTAAGAAAGAAACTGAAGTTTGACGGAGAGAAAGATGGAGGCAATGATGTCGGAGCGCAAAAGATAGTCACAAAAGTCTATTGTACATCGTTCGATTCAAGAATCGGACGGATTTACGTTGCGTCGACCGATAATGGTGTCTGCAAAATCAGTGTTCCGAAGGAATCCCGGAAGGATTTTTTCGGCTGGCTGAAAGAGCACTTCGATCTTGAAACTGTTACAGACAATCGTTCCCGAAATAAAGAAGTTATCGACCAACTGACCCGTTACTTCAACGGAAAATTAGCAAAGTTTACCTGTCCTATTGATATGGTAGGGACACCGTTCCAGATTCGCGTTTGGAGCGAGCTCGCGAAAATTCCTTACGGCTCAACGATAACATACAAGCACCTTGCGAAACGTGCCGGTGTTCCCAAAGCATCACAGGCCGTTGGCCGTGCGAATGGCTCAAACCCGCTTCCAATTATTATTCCCTGTCACAGAGTACTCGGATCCAACGGCGCGTTGGTGGGTTATTCGTGCGGGATTAAAACAAAAGAATTTCTCCTCCGGTTAGAGGGGGCAATCATACTATAAAGGTATTCAACGTTTTTCCGGTTGCGGAAAAACCTTCATAACGGTCTATCAGTATCCATGCTCGGGAGGTATAATTGCATGAAAAGAAAATATTTTCTACTTTCATGTGCACGTAAATTTGTAACCACTCATGTCACTCCTTCATAATCTTAACACGAAACAACAGGAAGCGATCAAAGCGGCTCAGGGGCCGGTGATGGTTGTCGCTGGTCCCGGCAGCGGAAAAACCCGTGTCCTGACGCATCGTATTGCTTACCTTATCAGTATCGGTGTTCCTGCATATCAGATTCTGACGCTGACGTTTACCAACAAAGCGGCAAACGAGATGAAGGAACGCATTACCAAGCTTGTCGGTGAAAAGAGCAGACAAATCTGGATGGGAACGTTTCACTCCATCTTTGCCCGCCTGCTCAGAATGGAATGTGAAGCGATCGGATTTTCAAAAAATTTCTCGATCTATGACTCACAGGACAGCCTTGCGCTTATCAAGAATATTATGGACCTATCGGGAATTTCGATTCAACGATTCAACCCCGTTTCTCTCAGGTCAAAGATCAGCAGTGCAAAAAACAGACTCCTTTCACCGCAGGATCTTGCCCAACAGGCTATCGATGTGTTCGAGGAAAAAACAGCCCAGGTATACGCTGAATACCAATCAAGGCTGAAGCAATATAATGCCATGGACTTTGATGATCTTTTGCTGAAACCCATCGATCTTTTTTCCCATCATAAAAAAATTCTTACGGAATATCAGGACCGGTTCAGGTTCATTCTTATCGATGAATATCAGGATACCAATCACGCGCAGTACCGTTTGGTGAAATTGCTCGCGGACAAATACCGTAATATTTGTGTAGTGGGAGATGACGCGCAAAGCATATACGCGTTCCGCGGTGCCGATATCAGAAATATTCTTGATTTCAAGCGCGATTACCCCGATGCAGTTACCGTCAGACTGGAACAGAATTACCGGTCTACCAAAACTATCCTTGCGGCATCCGATTCATTAATAAAGCACAATGTCGATCAGTTGTCAAAAGACCTTTGGACCGACAATGATGAAGGAGATACTATTTCGCTGATTTCCTGCGATGATGATAAAGATGAGGGTGCTACTATAGTTTCCAAAATATTTGATGAGTGCCGGCACAGAAAGCTCGACATGAGCAGTTTTGCCGTCATGTACCGCACTAATGCGCAATCACGTTCACTTGAAGACGCGTTACGGAGGAATACTATACCGTATGTTATTGTCGGAGGTGTGGAATTTTATCAGCGTAAGGAAGTAAAAGATACGCTCGCGTACCTGAGAGTGCTGGTAAACCCGCAGGACCGGGAAAGCTTTCTCAGAATTGTAAATTATCCGACGCGCGGGCTTGGAGATGTAGCGCTTGCCCGGCTTCAGGAATTCGCAGATCAACTGAATATCAATCTTCTGGAAGCCTCGGTGAGAGCCGGTGAAATTGAAAGCTTGGCGATGAAGGCACGCAATAGTCTTCATTCATTTGCCGCGATGATTCAGAAATATAAAAAGCTCAGCGCCGAAATTTCAATTACTGAGCTTTCCCGCGCGTATATCGAAGAGATAGGGATATTACGAATTTTTAAAGATGAAGGAACTCCTGAAGCAATGGCCCGATGGGAAAACGTGCAGGAAGTGCTCTCTGCTATCACAGAGTTTGCATCCCAGCATGATACTGCAACGCTCGACCAGTTCCTTCAGGAAATCTCACTGGTTTCCGACCTGGATCAGTTGAATGATAAACGTAATGCAGTGACGCTTATGACCCTTCACAGCGCTAAGGGACTCGAATTTCCTGTTGTGTTTATTGCAGGACTGGAAGAAGGGTTGCTTCCTTTTTATAATTCATCCATTGAACGGAAAGAACTCGAGGAAGAACGCCGACTGTTTTATGTCGGTATGACGCGCGCAATGCAGAAATTGTTCCTGACGCATACCCGCAGTCGATTCAGATTCGGAGAAGTATCTTATCAGTCTCCCTCCCGTTTCATCGAAGAGGTGGGTACTCAATTTATCAGCGAGGAGAATACCGGACGCTCATTAATGAGCAGGAGGGAATTCTCCCACACATCCTCCGGCTATAGACCTGCAACCAAGCAACGCGGAATGAGGGACATACATTCCTTTTTCCCCGACGAACAACCCGATTATGAACATCAGACTGATCAGACAGAGCATTTGCGTGTCGGGATTTTAGTGCATCACGATACGTTCGGTAAGGGTAAAGTTGTCCATCTAGGAGGCGAAGGCGAGGAGCAGAAAGCGGTGATCGATTTTCAGGGCATCGGGAGGAAAAATCTTCTCTTGAAATATGCCCGGCTGAAAGTATTATGAACAGAAAACATGGTTCGTTCTACCACCATCTCCGGAAAGAATTCGCCTGGTATTGGAAGGATATCAGATCCCATTTTCGATCGTACCCCGTTATGATGCTTGCTGCCGGACTGGCGTTTAACACCATACTCTGTACTATTCCAGTACTCTTATTGCTTACCTCAGTATTCGGATCATTCCTGAACTCTTCTGAAATGGCGGTGCAAAAAATTCAGGAAATCCTGGATACAGCTTTTCCCGCTCAACCGTATGCCACCGAGATAAAGTCAGCAATCGAAAAAATGCTCTCCGATATTGTCAGTTACAGGACTTCGCTGGGGCTGTATGGGTCCATAATTCTTGTTTGGACGGCCAGTTCTTTATTGAACGCGATGCGGACAGTGCTTAACACCATTTTCCAGGTCAAAGGACGCTTTCTATTCTTTCGCGGACTTTTCAAGAATCTGGCATTGACCCTTGTGCTAAGTGTCTTGTTTGTCATCTCAAATATATCAAACTGGTTTTACATCCTGCTTGATACAATTGTAGAGAAGGTTCCTCAATTAGGTCAATACGATATCAGTTCCTTCCTTGAATATGCATTTCCTGTATTGTCGTATATTCCGGCATTTCTGATGTTTATTGTCGCTTACCGATTTATCCCGGGAATAGTCCTCAAATGGAAAGCAATTCTAGTTGCCGCAGCATCAGCGACATTACTCTGGTGGTTTTCAGGGGTATTATTTGGCTGGTTTCTCTCGAATTACGCATCGTATAACACACTATATGGGACGTACGCATTTTTAGTGGTGTTTTTATTGTGGGTGTATTATTCTGCTATCGTATTCGTTATATCAGCTATCATCGGTAAATCACATCACGACCATCATCACGCACATGCAAATAGATAAATCGTGAACTTGGTGTTCGCGCTTTTTCTGTTTCTTTCCTAAAAATCTTTCTCCATCTTGATTTTCAAAACACGATGATTTACCTTTCAAGTGTTCCGGATCAACTGCGTACTTGACTACGAAAGCTAAATTCCTAGAGCAGATTCGTAATGAGCTGAGGGGCTCCCGCGAAACAACACTGCTTTAGTGAATACCCCGAGTATCATCCAGATATTTCTAAACTCTTACATACTCTTCAAAAATTTTTCATCCGCATTTGTAGGGGGTGAAAAATTGTAAACATTTTAATTAATGCATCATAAAAACTTAATAATTACGACAGGCTTGTCACTGTGGGTATGAATTTAATGTTAACGATCGGTGCGTTTGTCTTACTCGGCACATTATTGGTCGCCAATAATACGCTTATCCGGTACCACTCCCAGGATTCGGCTGAAAATGAATATACAGTTGCCGCCTATGGTCTCGCACAATCTATCATCGACGAGGCAAAACTTAAGGCCTACGATGAACAAACAATCGGAGTAAACATTGCGGATACAAGCGGATTAACAAATGTCGGTTCCCTTGGGAAGGATTCAAATAGCGAGAAAATGAACGGCAGTGCCACAAATCCTGATAGCCCCGATACATTGACGGCCGCATCACCATTCAGCGTATCGAATCCGGGATTCCGTTCATCGGTGAAGTTTGATGACGTTGATGATTACAATGGATATGTCAGGGTTATGAATAAATCCCGTGCCCTTGAAGGTGACACTGTCCGCGTTACAGTCGTATATGCTGATGTGAATTCACCTAATTCTACAGTGACAACAAATCGGACGTTTTGCAAAAAGATGGCAGTTACAGTGACCGGTAAATATTTGTCATCGCCAGTTATTCTCACATATGGTTTTACTTATTAACCAAAACGAATGAACACAATTCTTGACAGTTTGTTTTCGATGGTGATTGGCGGAATCATCCTTATTTTTGTCCATCATCTCAATATTAATATCAATACCGCCGCGACCATGAAAACAATGACAACAGCAGTTCAGCAGAATGTGACATCATTCACCGATATTATGGAATATGATTTACGGAAACTCGGATACAATACGTTTGTCCCGGGCCGAATTTCAATTGCCGAATCAACAAAAATCCGTTTTAAAGGTGACTTTGATAATAACAACACCGTTGATTCGGTCTATTATTATTTAGGAACAAGCGCTGATCCGATGTTTACCAATAATAAGTCTCGCATAGTATATCGTCAGGTAAATGCGAGTGGGGCGGAATCAATTCATCTTGGGATGACGAGGTTTCGATTTTGGTATTTTGACGCATTAGGCAACCCTCTGGCAACAACTCCTGCGGTAACAAATCCTTCGTTAATACGAACGATAAAAGTCGGCCTCAACATAGATCTTGCCATTCAGATCGAGCCGTTCAAGAAGGCGAATGGCAGTTTAGGATATGATACAACCTTCAGCAGTATGGCGTGGGAACGAACAATTAAACCGGTGAACCTGAAATAGCATATGGTCGGACGTGCAGTCATATTTGTTGTCCTTGCAATGTTTGTCATTGCCGGTGTTATTACCAAGAGGATCAATGCATCCGGGAAGGCGCAAACCGAAAACGCAGTATCATATTATAAACGGCAGATGGGTAAAAATATTGCCCAAACCGGTGTGAGTATGGCATTAAGAAAATTGGCTGATAACTCTTCATGGAGAACGGGATTCGCATCCTCCGGTTCACCGATGGATCTGTTTGACGGGAAGGTATATGTCACGCTTTCCGATATTAATTTTTTCAGCAAGCCGGTTGTCAATATTACCTCGATCAGTATTATGTCGTACGGCACTTCAAATGAACGAAGGGATACCTCGATCGCATATGTGTTAAAACCGACAACGAATCCGACCAGAATACTCGCTGCGATTACGACAAATAACAACGTTACAACACTGGGAGGTCTTGATGTTGATGGCAGGGACCATGATACATCAGGAAATGTCATTTCGCTCGCAGGTGTATTGGGTATTTGGACGACAGGTACGATTACCCAAAGCGGCAGTTCCGATATTGGAGGGACGAGTACTACCCCTGTTGATTATCCACCCTCAAGGCCTGCTGATCCGAGTGTTATTGCGCAGAACCAGGTTTACCCAGGCGGATATCCGGGAACTCCTGATTCAGTATTTGGCGGTGCTTCGAATGGTTATCCGGAAGGCACGCTCAAGTCAATTGCAATGAGTAGAATTGGCGGAAGCCAATATACCACGAATCCGGCGACGCTGAATTATCCTCTCCGTGGCGTAACGTACGTTGAGCTTCCGAATAACAGCTCGTGGGGCCCTATAGCAAGTGGTAAACTCGTGGGATCTGGTATTCTTATTGTCCACAACTCATTTAAGAATGCCCGGATAGATAATATCAATAATAACGCCGGGACATTTCGGGGAATCGTTATTGTTGATGATATTGTTCACATTCATAATCGAATTATCGGTGCGATTATCAGTTTAACCCCTGCTCCAAGCGACGGGAATACAATTGGAAACGGGAATGGTGAGGTATGGTTTTCGAAGCAAGCAATTAATAATGCTTCGACGTCGTACCTTAACTCAGGGTTGTCCGGCAGTGAAAATTCAGTTATTGCGTGGTGGGAATAATTCTTTTTGCGGTCAAGTGAAATTATATGAACAATTCAGAATTATCGGAGCGTAAAGAGGCAATAAAACCGTCAAACGGAAATCTAATATCTCCTGATTCAAAAATAAGCGGGAGAGGAAATCATGGTGAGTCAGGATTATTGCTTGATGCGCAACAAAAGCGAAAATCAAAAAATGGCCAGGAAGCAAGAGGAAGCAGTGCGCCCGACGGCATCACAGGGTTTGTTGAAGTCCTGGTTAAAAAGGGAATCGTTACTTCTCAAACGGTCCACGAAGCAATCCGGAGGAAAAAATCGAATGGAGAAACTGAAAAGCGGCAGTTGTTTCAAATCCTCATCGATGAATTTAACGTTGACCGCGAAGTAATCTATGCTGAGTTTACAAGGTATTATTCCTTTAAGACCATTGATCTATCAGTAGTTGAGATCAATGCCGATCGTTACGCGTTCATCAATAAAACATTGGAATCATTACCGCAGAAAATCCGTGAACTTGCCATTGCCATTAAAGTCCTTCCGTTGCAGTTGGCGGAAAATGATGCAACCAAAATACAATTAATAACGCCCGATCCGACAAATCCCGATCTCACGACCGTTGCGCGTGCGTTTTTATTCTCAAAGTACGAGATTTGCTATGTCCCGCTTGTAAGGTATGAAGAACTTGCTACGGAATTGGTTGTTGAAAACCAGAGCCGACCCACGGAAAAGTCTGTTGAGTTTATCGATGAAGACCAGGAGGTTCTCATTGACGAACTCGATGAGGAAATCCGCCGCGGCCATCTTGCAGAACTTGTCGATAATATTTTCGCCGATGCTGTTCGGGTCAATGCGAGCGATATACACGTCATACCTAAAGGCGCGCGCAAAACAGAAATCCATTTTCGCATTGACGGAAGGTTAAGCATGTGGCAGGTAGTTGAAGATTTACGTGCCGATGCGGTTTCTGCGGTCATTAAAGACGTTGCCAAAGGGCCTGACCGGTTCGAACGCAATATGGCTCAGGATGGATTTGTTCAGAAAACAGTCGACAACAAAATTGTCCGTTTCAGGGTTTCCATCATTCCGATTATCGGAAAAGAGCTTAAGGTAAAACTAGAGTCTATTGTCATCCGTGTCCTGAGAGATCCTGAAGCAAGTATCACCATAGAAAATATCGGTTTCCAGCCATATGCACTCGAGCGTTTTCGCCATGCGATAGAGAAGCCGCATGGCATCGTTATGCTCACAGGCCCGACGGGAAGCGGCAAAAGCACAACACTGCTGGCCGCTCTCCGGGCTGTGATGGATCCCAGTCTGAATATCATTACGGTTGAGGATCCGGTCGAATATTTTATTGACGGTGCACGGCAGGTAAAGCTTAATCCCAAACTTGATTTTGAAGGAGCGCTTCGCGCAATATTGCGTCACGATCCTGATATCGTGATGGTGGGTGAAATCCGCGACCGTATTACTGCAGATCTTGCGGTAAAACTTGCCAACACCGGTCATTTGACGTTCTCAACACTTCACACCAACGATGCACCGAGCGCTATCGCACGTTTATACAAGATGGGGGTCGAGCCGTTTTTGCTGGCATATTCCATAAACATTATCGTTGCCCAGCGTTTGGTTCGCAAGCTTTGTGAACGATGTAAAGTGGTTCATACTGAGATTTCACCGGTGTCGCTTGAGAGAATCGGTTTCGTGAAGGAGGAGATTTCGTCAACGACATTTTACAAACCTGCTGGATGTATCCATTGCCTGAAGGGATATAAAGGAAGGACTGCTATCCATGAGGTTTTGTACTTTACCCAGGAGATCAGGGAATTAATACTTGAATCCGGCAATTCGATTAATGAACAAGCAATACGCCAGATTGCGGTCAAACAGGGGATGAAAACCCTTCGTGAATCAGGAGTTGAGTTGCTAAAAAAAGGCCTGACCTCAATAGAGGAAATTGCAAGTACGACGGCTGAAGATCTTCTCTCATTGTAAACCTTTCCACACATTTTCTTTCTTGCGTTTTCCTGGATTATTCGGTAAGTTCATGGTGTAATCATTCATGTTTCATTTCGTAAAGGATAAACATGATGGAACACTACGAAATCGCATCAACCTACTCCACGGAAATAGAGGCGGAACTTGCCCAGGCAACCCTTGCTGCGGCCGGGATTGAATCTTTCCTGAAATACGAAGATGCCGGCGGAATGCTGGCAGTATTTCAACAAACAGGTGGCGTAAAAGTCCTTGTCGCTGAAGAAAAATTAGCCGAAGCAAAGACTGTTCTTTCGGAACAGGCTCAGCAGCAGCAGCCGGATCCCTGATTTTTTCCTTGATTCTATCGTATTCTTTCCCTAAGTTGGTGCATTCTTTTTGAACAATAGAAGGGAAAGAATGTTCAAACATCTTTTTAGCACGAAAAATCTCGATGCGATATTGAGGGACTCCGAAGCGTCAGAGCACAAACTTAAGCGCACCCTCACATCAGTTGATCTTATCGCGTTGGGAATTGGCGCCATCATAGGATCGGGGATCTTTGCTACGGTGGGGACTGCAGTTGCAGGAGATGCTCTGCGACCCGGCGCTGGTCCTGCCATCATCCTTTCATTTATCCTTACCGCTGTTGCATGCGCATTCTGCGGACTCTGTTATGCCGAGTTTGCTTCTCTTGTCCCCATCTCCGGCAGTGCTTACACATATTCTTACGCAACGCTCGGTGAACTGGTCGCGTGGATTATCGGATGGGATCTGATAATCGAATATGCTGTCGGCAATGTTGCAGTGGCGATTGGGTGGGCGGCATATTTCCACCAGTTGTGTGAAGGATTGGGGTGGCAGATACCGGCATGGTTATCGGTCGATTATCGGTCTGCCGCGCAAGCCGGGGCCGCAGTTCAGCAGGCCGGAGGCAGTATCGATCCTTCATTAGCATTATCCTATCAGGCGTGGGTTGATCATCCTACGATCGCTGGTATTCCGATTATTTTCAATTTTCTGGCCGTCGTCATTGTTATGCTGGTGACATGGCTCCTTGTTATCGGTGTCAAGGAATCAGCACGCGCGAATAACATCATGGTGATTATCAAGCTATGTATTCTTGCCTTTTTTGTTTACGCGGGTATTAAATATGTAAGGCCTGAAAACTGGACTCCGTTTATGCCGAACGGTTTCGGCGGAGTGTGGGTTGGAGCAAGCTTAATTTTCTTTGCCTACATCGGTTTTGACGCGATATCAACCGCCGCTGAAGAATGCAAGAATCCCGGCAAAGACATGCCGAGGGGCATTATTGGTTCACTGGTTATCTGTACCATAATTTATGTTATCGTCGCGGCAGTATTAACCGGGATGGTTCCATGGAATAAACTGGGCGTGGCTGATCCGCTTGCTGAAGCGTTTTCGTATGTCGGATCCGATATGTCGGCAGGTATTGTAGCGTTCGGCGCGGTGGTTGCACTTACCGCTGTTCTCTTAGTGTTTCAGTACGGTCAGCCCCGAATATTTTTCTCGATGTCGCGCGACGGGCTACTGCCTCCATACTTTGCAAAAGTGCATCCCAAATATCAGACACCTCATGTCACGACTATTTGGACAGGAGTTGTTGTCGCAATTATTTCGGCAGTGGCGAATATCAACGAAATTGTGGAGCTCACAAATATCGGAACTCTTTTTGCTTTCGTTCTTGTTTGTTTGGGTGTGATTATCCTGCGGTACAAAGATCCCCACAGACCAAGAGTTTTCAAGACGCCTTTTGTTCCATTAGTCCCGTTGCTGGGGATCGGTTCTTGTATTTACCTTATGATGGGCCTTCCGTGGGTGACATGGGAGCGGTTTATCATCTGGCTCGCAATCGGATTGGTATTCTATTTCTTTTATGGTTTCTGGAAGAGCAAGCTGAGGGTGACAAAGGCAGCAGAATGATGTAAACAACGATCGGGAAGACCTACCCGCGCGCAGGTTTTCCCGATGTTGGTAGAGCAGTGAGAGAAATGTTATTCCTGATTTACCTTTTTGGAGGCGATGGTGTAAAAGACCACCAGTCCGATGCCGACGAAGAGGCATACCATCCCTATAATCACTCCTTCATCAACGAAATAATAATCGTGGAGAAAATTTCCCAGCATTATTGCTAACCCTGCCAGAACAAATAAAATCCCCCACTTCAATGAGCCCATTGGCTCAAATTTCCAATTCCGCGCATACATTGCTTTGATATCTTCACCAGCCATCCCTTTTTCAATTATTCTCATCCGTTCACGGTGTTTTGCCGAAATGTATGTGACCAGCACTGCCGCGGTGCTTAAGAACAAAACAAGAGGGATAAGTATTTCCATTCCATCCATGGTCAATCCTTTCTTAAGATTTAGTGGTTGTTCTGAACGTTTGACTTCGGTTTTTGCCCTAAGGTTTCACTCTTCAGAAAAATTTTGTACCATACCCTGCCGGTGAAACCCGGAAGCGGTTTTTGAAGTCTAAACCAACAGAAAAGACATGTCTCTTTCCGACAATGACATAATTGCGCAGGTGAAAGGCGGCGCAAAGCCGCAATTTGCCCGGCTGGTGGACCGCTACAAGCATCAGGCCATGACGCTTGCCGTACGGATATTGAAGAACCGTCAGGATGCCGAAGAGGCCGTCCAGGATGCTTTTATTCGCGCATATAACGCGTTAGATAGGTTTGAAGGAAACGCGAGGTTCGGGACATGGCTGTACCGGATTGTCTATAATGTGTGTCTTACAAGAATAGGCAAACGAAGGGAAGAATTTGAGCAGATTGAGTATGAAGACGCCAAAGAATATTCTTTGGAAGATGAGGGAAGTTTGACCGGCGATGAAATTGAGTCGAAGGATTTGATGGAACACATTCTCAGGATTATAGCAACGCTCCCGACGAAATATGCGACAATACTTTCGCTCTTTTATGTGCAGGAGTTATCCCACGAAGAAATAGCTGAAGTAACACAACTTCCAGTCGGAACAATAAAGACACATCTTTTCCGTGCACGGGCACGGCTTCAACAGGAACTCATTAAGGAATTGCGATCGGAGATAGTATCGATATGAACCATCTTTCAAATGAACACCTGCAGCGATATGCCGATGGAATCTGCAACGGCGAAGATATTCCGATGATTGAGACGCATCTTCAACTGTGTACAGAATGCGGTAGAAAACTCAAACTGCTCCGTCGTACGGATGAAGTGTTGCGTTCCCTGCCGTTAGAACAGCCTTCTGCTGATTTTACGCAGAGTGTTATGAAAGCACTTCGTATTCAGGAAGCCCCGTCTCTTCTCTGGATTTTTCTCAAGAACTTTGCCCCGGTCGTAGCGTTAACGGTTGTAATCGGAGCTACATTCATGATATTGTCATACACGGGTGTTTTTCAGGGCAGTCAGAATTCCATAACCAACGCTGAGGGTTTGTACCGGCAAGCCGAGAAATCGTTATCGGGTGGAATCCAGACATTTAACAGCTGGCTGGGAACGTACGTCTCATTCGCGTTTGCGAAGAACAGTATTGGGTTAACGGGGTTCCTCCTGGTATTCTTCGCGGGGATTGCCCTCTTCGACAAATTTGTCTTGATGCCGATGTTGCGGAAGCGGGGGTAGAAAATTATCAGAAGAGTCCTGATAGTGTAAGTCCCAAAAGGGTAACACCCAGAATGATTCTGTAAACGATGAACAGGTTCATCGTGTGCGATTGCAGGTATTTCAAAAGAAATGCTATTGAGAGGTATCCAACAATGCCGGAAACTGCCGTGGCGGTACATAACGCAGTCGCATCAATTCCGGAAATTTGATGATAGCTTTTATACAGTTCGTACAAGCCGCTTGCCAACACCGCAGGAATGCTCAGGAGAAATGAAAATCTTGCAGCAGCTTGCCGTGTTAATCCCACAAAGAGCGCCGCAGTAATCGTTGTTCCGGAACGGGAAGATCCGGGAATTAATGCCAGCGCCTGCGCCATGCCGATAATAATCGCATCTTTCCATGTTGTTTGATGCTGGTCGCGGTTGAGTTTACCTATCTTCTCGGCAATGGAGAGGATGATTGCCAGTATGATCAAACTTGAAGCGATGACGGGAATGGATTTGGTAAACATTCCCTCGATAATATGCTTGAACGCCAATCCGACAACAACTACCGGAATGGTTCCAATAACAATTTGAAAAGCATGCCGCGAATTGACGCTCCATCTCTCCGAGTCATCGGATTGCGGGGCAAAGAGATCAGCAAACACACTTCTGATAATTTCAATAATCTCTTTGGAAAAATAAAGTAACACCGCAAGCATAGTGCCAAGCTGCATGATTGCGATAGAGGCAGTCCATGTTTCCGGGTGTGCGGGATCAATCAGTCCCATTAATTTTCCCGCAATCGTTAAATGTGCCGTACTGCTGATGGGGAGAAATTCAGATAATCCCTGAATAATGCCGAGAAGTATTGCTTCAAAAAAATTCATGCCGATAATATAGCTGCTTAATCACTAAATAAAAAATCGGATTTCCCATCATCAGGAAATCCGATTTTCTTTGGTACAATAAATGTTCTTATAAGAATAACGGTGCCAGAACCAGCGTAATTGTGCTCAACAGTTTGATTAAGACGTGAAGAGAAGGACCAGCGGTATCCTTAAACGGGTCGCCAACAGTGTCACCTACGACTGCTGCTTTATGCGGATCAGAACGCTTTCCGCCATATGCACCTGTTTCGATATACTTCTTCGCGTTATCCCATGCGCCGCCGCCGTTATTCAGGAAAAGCGCCATGAGAATGCCGACAATTGTTCCTACCATCAGCAAACCGCCGACAACTTCAGCGCCGCTCGCGCCATGTGCAGGCTGGCCGGTTGAATAATACAACCATTTGAATACCAATCCTACGAGAATAGGCATACCTACGACGAGAAGTCCTGGCATAACCATTTCTTTCAACGCTGCTTTAGTCGCAATATCAACGCACTGTCCGTAGTCAGGCTTTGAAGTACCCTTCATGATGCCGGGATTGTTCTTAAACTGTTCGCGGACGTTGTTAATGATGGAATATGCAGCTCTTCCGACAGCTTTAATTGCCATCGAAGAGAAGAGGAACACCAGCACTGCGCCGAACATTGCGCCGACGAACACCTCGGGCTTGTTCAGATTGATGACGCTTTCAAACTCGGGCATATAGATTTTGATTTCATCAATGTATGCGCTGAAAAGAAGAAATGCAGCAAGGGCTGCAGAGCCGACTGCGTATCCTTTGGTTAATGCTTTGGTGGTGTTTCCCACGGAATCAAGTCTGTCAGTCCTTTCGCGGATCGCATCGGGCTGCTGGCTCATTTCAACAATACCGCCGGCGTTATCGGTGATGGGGCCAAATGTATCCATGGCGAGAATGTATGCTGCAGTGCCGAGCATACCCATTGTGGCAACTGCTGTTCCAAAGAGTCCTGCATGTGCAAGTCCGGAGTTTTCACCCAGGAAATATGCGCCAATAATGGCAGCGGCAATAACCAGGACGGGATAACCGGTGGATTCCATGCCAACTGCGATACCGCTGATGATATTTGTTGCCGGGCCGGTTTGAGAAGCTTCAGCTATGGATTTTACCGGACGGTATTTATACTCGGTGTAGTATTGCGTGATGATAACAAACGCAATGGAAGTCAACACACCGATGATTCCGCAGAGAAAGAAGTTGAAGTAGTACGCATCGCCAAGAAGCCACTTTGATGCAACGAAAAATCCCGCCATTGCAAGAACTGAAGTAATGTAATAGCCCCGGTTCAAAGCTTTCATCGGGTCTTCGTTGTCATTTGTTTTTACTGCCATGATGCCGACCATTGAAGCAATAATACCAAATGCTCTTGCCACGAGAGGGAAGAGGAGCACGCCGATAAGGGTAAGGCCCTGTGACTCAAAGACTGCGGTGTTCGCACGGTACAAGCCTGCTGCAAGAATCATCGCACCGATATTTTCAGCGGCGGTGGACTCAAACAAATCGGCTCCACGGCCTGCGCAGTCGCCTACGTTATCACCGACAAGGTCGGCAACGACGGCAGGGTTGCGCGGGTCGTCTTCCGGTATGCCGGCTTCCACTTTACCCACAAGGTCAGCACCTACGTCAGCGGCTTTTGTATAAATACCGCCACCGAGCTGAGCAAATAACGCTACGAAGCTTGCCCCAAAACCATAACCGACTATAAGGAGAGGGATTTTTGTAATATCGTTTGTTACATCCAGCATTTTCACGATTGCAAACAGACCTGCGACACCGAGGAGACTCATAGCCACAACAAAGAATCCCGACACCGCACCACCGCGTAACGCAGGCTGTAAGGCGCTGTTTAAATCTTTGGTAGCACCGGCAGCTGTGCGGATATTCGCACGAATTGCCACCCACATTCCCATATAACCTGCGGCGACAGAACATGCCGCTCCGAGTACGAATGACAAGGTTGTCCAAAGCGCAAGGTCACTGGCACTTGCGGGATCGTGTTCATTGTGAGCCCGGACGAATGCATAGAGGATATAAATTAACGCTCCCAATGCCGTTGCCAGGTATAAGATTGTTCTGTTCTGTCTTCTGAGAAACGCTTCCGCGCCCGATTTAATCGCGTCCGAGATTTCACGCATTTTTGGCGTGCCGGTGTCCCGTTTCAATACATCACGCATCAGGTAAAATGCAAACAGCAATCCTATAACGCTGATGCCTAAAATTAAATTTAATTCCATGCTTCCTTGGTGACTCCTTTCTAAATGTTAATTACTTCTACAGTTTGAATGTTTGTTAAAAATTTATACAAGCAGCGGTGCGATGACCAAAGATACTACTGACATAAGTTTGATAAGAATATTCATTGCCGGTCCGGAAGTGTCTTTAAACGGATCACCGACAGTATCGCCCACAACCGCAGCTTTATGCGCATCCGATCCTTTTTTCTCGCCGCTGACCTCGCCTTTTTCGATAGCTTTCTTTGCGTTATCCCACGCCCCGCCGGCATTCGCCATCATTAATGCGAGCAGAACGCCGGTAACTGTCGCGCCTGCGAGCATACCGCCGAGTGCTGCCGGGCCGAGAATAAAACCGACGGCAACCGGTGCGATGACCGCCGTAATACCCGGCAGGATCATTTCTCTGAGGGCTGCTGAAGTAGAGATATCCACGCAGCGTGCGGCATCGGGTTTCGCGCCGGCTTTGCCTTCAAGCAAGCCGGGTATTTCTCTGAATTGTCTTCGTATTTCATCTACCATCTTACTTGCCGCGCGTCCTACCGATGTCATTGTCAACGCGGCAATGAAGAAGGGGAGTATTCCACCGACAAATAATCCGATAACAACTGCCGGGTCGGTAACAATAATCTGAAGCGGACTCTCGCCTTCGCCAAGCAGCATTGCATATCTCTTCCAGATTCCATCGAGCGGAGTGCCGGATTGAGTCATGGCATGTATTTTTTCCACGATTGATGCTGAGACTGCCTGAGAATATGCGGCAAAGAGCGCCAATGCTGTGAGCGCGGCTGAGCCGATTGCAAATCCTTTGCCGATCGCGGCCGTGGTATTTCCAAGTGCATCCAGGCCATCAGTGATTTTCCTGACGTCGGGACCTAGACCTGACATTTCCGAAATTCCGCCTGCGTTATCAGCTATGGGGCCATAAGCATCGACCGACATTGTAATGCCGACCGTTGCCAGCATTCCGACAGCTGCTATTCCAATTCCGTACAATCCGGCTACATCATTTGCAACGTAGATGGCGACGCATATTGCGATAACCGGAAGAGCTGTTGATTCCAAACCTACCGCGAGTCCGCTGATGATGTTGGTCGCAGACCCGGTTTTACTTGCAGCGCAAATACGCTGAACCGGTCCGGCAGAAGTATAATATTCAGTTATAAGGCCGATAAGAATTCCCGCGACCGTTCCAAAGAAAATCGCCCAGAATACGTTATTGCTGACATCATATGTCGTAACGAGCCAATAGGATCCGGCAATAAATAATCCTGCCGCGATAAATGTAGAATAACGCAGCGCCGCCGCAGGAGAAAATTGCTTGAGGATTTTCATTGAACCGATACCGACAAACGAAGAAACAAGTCCGATGACGGAAAGGACCAGGGGCATCGACATAAGAATGGATTTAATACTTTCATTGGTAACATCGGCGGATGATTTGAGGGCATTCAACCCTTCAGGAAGCAATGTCGCCGCGATGGCGATGCTTGCAACGATGGCTCCGACATAAGATTCAAATATATCCGCGCCCATGCCAGCGACATCGCCGACGTTATCACCGACATTATCTGCAATGACACCGGGGTTTCTCGGGTCATCCTCAGGAATCCCCGCTTCAACTTTGCCGACGAGGTCAGAACCCACATCGGCTGCTTTAGTATAAATGCCGCCGCCAACACGTGCAAACAAGGCGATTGAGCTTGCACCCATCGCAAAGCCGTTAATGATTCCCGCGGTTTCAGGTTTTCCATACATCATGAAAAATATTCCCACACCAATCAATCCTAAGCTTGCAACGCTCACGCCCATGACTGCGCCGCCGTTAAAGGCTGTTTCCAGTGCTCGCCCCTGTCCAACATCCTTGGCGGCCTGAGCGGTACGGACATTCGCTTTGGTCGCGGCTTTCATTCCGAAAAATCCCGCAAGCACGGAACAAATACCGCCGCTGATGAACGCAATTGCTGTTTCCCATTGCAATGAGAATCCTAACAGGAGGGAGACTATGATAACAAAAAAGACCAGGACAGTATATTCTCTGCGGAGGAATGCCATTGCGCCGATTTCAATCTGGTCGGCAATTCCCTGCATTATTTCATTTCCGGCAGGCTGGCGTTTCAATGAAAAGTAGATAATGAACGCCACCAAAAGTCCCACTATTCCTGCAATGGGAGAAAAATTTGTCAACAACTCCATAAATTAACACTCCTGCGAAATTACCGATTGATGAAAGAAAAACAGTAAATCGTTAATAAAAGTAAAATTTCTAAAGGGAAAACCATTCTGAATTTCTGCTCATCCCGATGGGGTTACTATGCGGGTGGGGTTGTTGAAGTTGTTGTAACCCCTTGTTCCTGTATTCAAAAAGGCACTAAATATATGCAAAATCTATAAATTCAGCAAGATATGTTTTAGATTTTTTAATCATTTTTCCCGGATTTAAAATAATAAAAAACTCCATCCGTACAGAGTACAGGATGGAGTTTTCGAATAAAAGCAACATATCCTCAGGCTTTTAGGCCTAAAGCAGTCTGTTCCTCAATTCTTAGGATCGTTATCGGTGTAAGAATCCGGTTCAGGTTTAGGGGGAGTCTTTAATACCTTCGCGAAAAACCTGATAGTATAAAAGGCGATAATCGTCCACGCCGAAAGCATAGTAACCAAAGCTGATGTTGACATTGTTTATCCTTTCCTCTTAATGTTGTTCACGTCGTTTCCATGCGATATTTATTGACCAGGCAATTGCAATAAATGTTGCAAGGAGAAGGAGACGGGTTATGTCGATGATGAATACCCGGGTCGGGGTGCCGTCGATAAACCAGCGTGCATCTTCAATGCCGAGATGTCCGATTTTTCCAATGATACTTCCCGGATCTAGCGGCCAGCCATTGCCGCTGGAAAGACTTTGAAATGCCGCCGCCCAGTTTCCACCCAACGGGTTAATGAGTGTTCCGAGAAATACGACAAGGAGGAACAACGGTGTTACGTATTTAATAATAAACTTGAAAATGGGATGAATTTTGATATCAGCTCCGCGATTTATTTCTTCCCACCCTTTTTCTATTCCGAAAACCCACGAGAACGCAATCGATTCGAGGAGTGCGAAAATCACAAGAGCAAAAGTGCCCGACCAATCATCAAATTCTCCAAACGCTCCGTATCCGTAGAAGAAAATACACCACAGTCCTAAAATTAATGTGAAGACACCAAATATCTTCGCAGACCTTGCACGGTCCATTTTAAATTCATCCTGCAGGTAAGCCATAACAGGCTGACCCATCGCAAGCGAACTTGTGATGCCTGCGAAGAAAAGCAGGCCGAACCAGGCAAGTCCGGCGAAGGCTGCGAATAACGGGCCCCAGTTTTGGAATAATGTGGGCATTGTCCGGAACCCCATCGCGAATCCAACATTTGATTGGACCCAATCCAACCCGAGGTAGGCAACGGCGATCGGAACAACAATTGAGCCGCCAAGTAATACTTCAACAAATTCATTCATCCAGCCTGCAGATGCCGCATTTAATGCGATGTCATCCTTTTTCCGGAGATACGCGGCATAACAGTGGATGGAACCCATGCCTACTGAAAGGGTAAAGAAAATTTGTCCTGCAGCAGCCAACCAGACTTTAGGGTTTGCCAAAGAATCAAATTGCGGTTGCCAGAGAAAATTTAAGCCAAGAGATGCATCATTGACCGCTCCCTGATCGCCGGCGTGCAATGTCAATGCCCTGATAGCAAGGCAGATGCCGAAGAGGATGAGAATTGGCATGCCGATTTTGCTGGCAATCTCAACGCCTTTGCTCAGTCCGCGTGAAAGAATCCAGAGGTTTAATCCTAAAGTGATAAAGAAAAAGAAAAGTGCGGCAGGCGGAAAATTAAAGAAGGAACCATCACTGGTACCGACATAGTCATTAAAAAAGTTCGCAACCTGTTCCGAAGACTGACCCGAAAATGTTCCGGTAACAGAATGCCAAACATAGGCGAGCGTCCAGGATTCAATATAACAGTAGTACGCCGCAACTGTGAGATTAGTAAAAATGCCGAATACACCGACGTATTTCCACCATTTCTTTCTTCCAAGTACATCCATCATGCCCGGAGTAGAATGGTGACCGAATTGTCCGCCATGTCTGCCGATTGCCCATTCAATCCAGAGCAGTGGAATTCCCATCAGCAGAAATGAAACAAGATATGGAATGATGAAAGCTCCGCCGCCGTTTTGAACAGCCTGTGCAGGGAAACGAAGGAAATTTCCCAGTCCAACGGCGTTGCCTGCCATTGCAAGGACAAGTCCGACACGGGAGCCCCAGGATTCTTTATGAGATGACATTAGATCTCCAATCTATTTGTGATTAAAATGACCGGAAATTATACTAAATATAACTATCTGATTCAATAGCTATGGGAAAAATAACTGAAAAAGTGAAGGATGGCATCGTGTTAAGTGTTTTCCGTCGAAATCTTCTTTTTCTGAAGCTTATGCTGCACATATTTAACTATCAGCGGGAGGATGGAAACAAAAATAACGATCGCAATGACATATTCAATTTTATTTTCGATTCCGGGGATGGTTTTTCCCAGGAAATATCCAGTCAGCGTCATACTGGTAATCCATAAAATACCCCCGGTGAAATTGAAGATTGCAAAGCGGCGGTATTTCATTTCGGCAACACCGGCGACGACGGGGGCAAATGTTCTCGCAAATGGCATAAAGCGGGCAAGAATAATAGTTATGCCACCATATTTATCGTAAAATTCTTTTGTCTTCATGAGGTGGTCTTTACGAAACCATCGTGATTGCGGGCGGTTAAATAATGCGTGTCCGGCACGCAGGCCGATCTGATATCCAACAGCATCGCCTGTAATTGCCGCTATGATCAGGAGAATATTAAGATAGAAAATATCAAGCTGGCCGCGTGCGGCAAACAAACCGGCGGTAACCAGCAACGAATCTCCGGGAAGGAAAAACCCAATCAGTAAACCCGTTTCAGAAAAGATGATGACAAACAATCCGATGTATCCTCCCCAGACGATGATTTCTTCAAGCGTCGGTAGTTTTGGGATTATTGTTAGTAACTCTTCCAAGTACAATCTCCTGACATAGGTTGATGTTCAGTATAGATCATTGCAATCTTTTTTGCAAGAATATATATGCCGCATGATTCCTATTTGTCACGGGAGAGTTCTATGATTCCCGGAATATGTAACAGCTCAGAGAGGAATCGATGGTGTGATGGGTGCTTGTCGCAATAGGTAAGATGAAACTTTGAAGTGTGAGAGTCAATTTTGGTAATATCTAATTTTGAGAAATCAATATCGTGTTCCATCAGTAAGGCAGCTACTACAGTTTTTGTCTGTGCTCCATTGTCGGTAAAGACAACCGTTGAAGAGATGAACTCGCATTTACCAAGAAGTTTCGGCTCGATTTTTATAAGCAGGATCAATGTCATCAACACGAAGAGGGTGCACAAGATTCCGATGAGAGGAAACCCTGCCCCGATGACGAGTCCGATACCGGCAACAACCCAGATTGTCGCCGCGGAAGTCAATCCGCTGACAGTTCCGCGCGATTGAATGATTGTTCCGGCACCGAGAAATCCGATACCTGTAACAATCTGTGCTGCGACACGTGTGGGATCGGTGTTAGTAATTCCCATGCGGGTGAACAGGAGCTCAGATGTCAGCATATAAATTGCTGAGCCAAGACAAATAAGGGTATTCGTTCTAAATCCGGCGGGCTTTCCCCGGCGTTCACGCTCAATACCGATCAATGCTCCGCAAAGAATAGCGGTACCTGCTCTCATGAGTACCATTGGCAGAACGGAGGTAAAAAATCTGATTTCTTCGGTCATGTAAATAAATCGGCGGCTGGTACTTTTTCTGCGAGGATGCGCTTGTAATACTCTTCGTACATATCAATTACTTTGTCTGCGCTGAACATTGTAATAGCACGATTCCGGCTGGCTTGAGCAAAGAGTTTATATTTTGACTCATTCGTAAGAAGGTCAACTGCGTATTTCGACATCCGTTCGATATCACCGATTTCTGCTATATACCCGGTTTGTCCGTGCACAACAAGTTCAGGCAATCCACCAACGCTGGAGGAAATAACGGGTACTTCGCATGCCATCGCTTCGAGAGCGGATAATCCGAAACTTTCTGACTGACTGGGTATAAGAAATACATCTGAAGCTGAGAGAAGACATACCAGCTCAATCTGTTTACCGAGAAATTTGATATCGTTAAATATTCCAAGTTCACGTGCAAGGTTTTCGCAATTTGAACGATCAGGTCCATCGCCGACCAGGATAAGTTTCGATGGTATTTTCTTTCTTACTTCGTTAAAAATTCTTACGACATCGGGAACCCGTTTCACCTGGCGGAAATTGGAAACATGTATTAACACTTTCTCCCCGTTTGGGGCAAGGCTTTTACGAATCTTTTCGGCTTCAATCCTTTTGTATTTATTTTCATCAATAAAATTAGGGATGACCTGGATATCTTTTTCGATGTGATAATTGGTCAGAGTTTTCTCTTTGAGGAACCTGGAAACCGCAGTGACGCCATCGCTTTCTTCGATGCTGAATTTCATCACAGGCAAATAGCTTGGTTCCAATCCTACCAGTGTAATGTCGGTTCCATGCAGGGTTGTGACAATTTTCAGTCCGCCGTTGCCAAGAATTTTCTTTGCAAGGTACGCGCTTGTTGCGTGGGGGATGGCGTAGTGTGCGTGGAGGATATCCAGTTTTTCAAATTTTGCGACTTCGACAATTTTGCTGGCTAGGGCCGGGGTGTAAAGCGGAAAATCAAACAGGGGATAGTTTGAAATTTCGACTTCATGATAAACAATGTTACCCATGTATCCGTCTAACCGGATCGGCATGGCGTAACTGATAAAATGGATGTCGTGTCCGCGCTTTGCCAGGGCTTTGCCAAGTTCAGCGGCAACTACACCACTTCCACCGTATGTCGGGTAACAAGCGATTCCAATTTTCATAATTGCTTTGAAGTTAGTCAGAAATTGAAAGAAACACAACTTGCTGGTAGTGTTACAGTTTGATTTAAATCTTGGCGGTTATGAACCCCCGCCTGCGCGCCGCTCCGGCGGGCAGGATTTTATGACCGAAAATGAGGCTGCTGTCATGGTATGGACCATGACAGCCGTGAAACTATAACACTACCAACTTGCTGATCCTACGTGTGCTTGTGTATATCTTTTGCAACAAAATTAAACTAAATGTCGGACTTTTACGTCAGTAATAAGAAGAGACTATATTCAACGCGGCTTAAATAGTCAAATGGGTAAAATGGAACAGATGTTGTAGCGAACTTTCTGGTTTTTTCTTCGTATTTAATAATGAACTTCACTTAATTTTATTGGAGAAATCATAAAAAAAGTTGATATAACCCCTTGTTTTTCCAAAATTATTTTGTATATTCAGGCGTGATTTTCCCGCCATCTACTTAAAGAAATCACCATTTTTGACCCAAAAGAAAGGATTTTAGATCGTGAAGCAAAAGGCCAAAGTCATCGGAATTGTTATTACAAGCTGTCCGTGCTGTGGAAATCCAATCAATTTTGATAGACAAGTGACGAAAGTTTGTGCATACTGTGAAGAAGTTGTTCATATTGACATGGATAAGGTAGAAGTTAGCCTGCATGGACCTACAACTGAAGGTAAGCGTGTTAAGATCAGCATGAACTAAGTCTGCTGAATCAGTATGTGAAAGTTGATATTTTAATCACTCTTCAGTACATTTAAAAAGATTCCGCCCGTCGGAATCTTTTTTTGGACATAACTTGGACTTAAAAAGTCGTATTTATATTTATGTTTCAGCTCTCAAAAAAAGTTGAATATGGTTTAATAGCAATCCGGCATATGGCCGCAGGTCATAGCGGCCGGACGTTTACCGCTAAGGAGATTGCGGATACCTACCATATTCCTTACGAGCTTTTGGCAAAAGTAATGCAGAAGCTTGTAAAAGAAGGATTTATTTCTTCCTATCAGGGTGTTCACGGGGGATATGTGCTTGTGCGGAATCCCCATGAACTGAAAGTTTCCGAAGTCATCAACGCGATCGAAGGGAAGCAAACCGTCACAATTATCCAGTGCGAGGCTGAAACTGCTGAGAACTGTCTTATCCACTCGACTTGCACTATCAAAGATCCGCTCGTAAAGTTGCAGCAAAATATTAACAAGGTCCTGAACGACCTTTCGATAATGCAAATGGTATGATGAAGTTACCCGTCTATATGGATTCTCACGCAACCACGCCTGTGGATCCGCGTGTTCTTGACGCAATGATGCCGTATTTTACTGAGCACTTTGGCAATGCGGCAAGCCGTCAGCATAAGTTCGGTTGGGTCGCGGAAGAAGCTGTCGAATCTTCACGTAAAACAATTGCTACTGTGATTGGTACAGAATCTCGTGAGATAGTTTTTACTGCAGGTGCGACTGAATCAAATAACCTCGCGATTAAAGGTACTGCCGATGCACTCCGTCAAAAAGGAAACCATATCGTTACGGTGCAGACAGAACACAAATCAGTTCTTGATGCGTGTAAGAGATTAGAAAAATCGGGCTGTCAGGTGACATATCTTCCTGTAGATAAATATGGTTTGATAAATCTCTCTGATTTTGAAAAGGCCATAACTCCGAAGACAATTATTGCATCTGTAATGATTGCGAATAATGAAATCGGTACACTCCAGCCTGTCGCTGAAATAGGAAGCATTTGTAAAGAACGAAATATCTTGTTCCACACTGATGCCACCCAGGCAGTTGGGAAGGTGCCAGTGGATGTTAAATCGATGAACATCGATATGATGTCGTTCTCAGGACATAAATTGTACGGACCCAAAGGGGTCGGTGCGCTTTATGTCAGAAGTTCGAATCCGCAAGTGAAGCTTACACCTCTCATGGATGGAGGGGGGCATGAACGCGGTATCCGCTCAGGCACTTTGAATGTACCCGGAATTGTCGGGCTTGCAAAAGCTGTGGAACTCTCTGCCCAATTGATGAATGAAGAAACTTCCCGTTTGTCGGCCATGCGTGATACCATGTATGAGTCGTTTCGACGTGAAATCGGGGATGTCGTTTTGAACGGCCATCCGGTGCAACGCTTACCGCATAATCTCAATGTGAGTTTTATCGGGGTCGAAGATAATGTGTTGATGATGAGTCTGAAAGATGTTGCAGTATCAACAGGTTCAGCATGCAGTTCAATTGATCCTCACCCGTCGCACGTGCTGAAAGCTCTTCACGTGCCTCAACAGCAATTACATTCTGCAATCCGTTTCGGGCTTGGCAGATTTACGACAGATGAAGAAATAAATTATGTTGTTAACAGAGTTGTGGAAAGTGTAAAAAAGCTTCGTTCTCAGACACAACATTACAGTATCAAACAAGAAACAATCACATCATAACCGGAAATAAATTACCATGAAAGAAACCGAACTTATCGTTAATAATGCCTCGGAATTTCTGAAGTACCTGAAATCAAAATTTACGCTTATCCATGCATCCAATTTTTTCTTTCGTGATTTCCATTATGGAGTCATGTCATATCTCCAGGATCATGGAAAAAAACTAAAATATCATGATGCTGAAAAAGTAGCACAGGAAGTCGGAACAGCGTTTGAACAAAAAGGATTATTCAAGCGCATTGATCATCAGTCATGGCTGTTGAATTATCCCGAATTTGCTTTACCAAAGGTTGAGAAGAAACCCGCGTAACTATCATTTGAAAGTGACCTGAACAAAAAACTATGAACACCGAAACAAACACCATAGAAGAATTAGCGAATAAAGAATACAAGTGGGGTTTCGTTACTGACATTGAAGCTGACAGCGCACCCAAAGGTCTGAACGAGGAAATTGTACGGTTTATTTCAAAGAAAAAGAATGAACCCGAATGGCTTCTCGAATGGCGGCTTAAGGCATTCCGTCACTGGTTAACAATGGAAGAGCCGACATGGCCGAATGTGCATTATCCTTCGATTGATTATCAGGAGTATATTTACTACTCAGCGCCGAAACAAAAAAAGAAATTGGACAGCCTCGACGAGGTTGACCCAGAATTACTTAAAACCTATGAAAAGCTTGGCATCTCGCTCGCTGAACAAAAAAGATTGTCAGGGGTTGCGGTTGATGCCGTGTTCGACAGCGTGTCTGTTGCGACGACATTCAAGAAAAGCCTGAATGAGCTTGGCATTATTTTCTGCTCGTTCTCTGAAGCTGTGCAGGAACATCCTGATCTCATCAAAAAATATCTCGGTGCTGTCGTTCCTTACACCGATAATTATTTTGCGACATTGAACTCCGCCGTTTTCAGTGACGGCTCGTTTTGTTATATCCCAAAAGGCGTACGGTGTCCGATGGAGCTTTCCACATACTTCCGCATTAACGCGGAAAACACCGGACAGTTTGAGCGCACATTGATTGTTGCTGAAGAAGGAAGCTATGTCAGTTACCTCGAAGGCTGTACGGCTCCGATGCGGGATAAAAATCAGCTTCATGCGGCAGTAGTTGAACTCATCGCGTTTGACAATGCCCAAATCAAGTATTCGACGGTTCAAAACTGGTACCCCGGTGACGCCGAAGGAAAGGGCGGTATCTATAATTTTGTCACGAAGCGCGGCAAATGTGCGGGTGTGAATTCCAAAATTTCATGGACACAGGTCGAAACCGGTTCGGCAATAACATGGAAATATCCCGGTGTTATTTTGCAGGGTGATAATTCGGTCGGTGAATTTTACTCAGTTGCAGTAACAAACAACCGCCAACAAGCGGATACCGGAACCAAGATGATTCATATCGGTAAGAACACAAAAAGCACGATTGTATCAAAAGGAATTTCAGGAGGATTCGGCAACAACTCGTATCGTGGATTGGTAAAGATCCAGAAGAATGCAACGAACTCCAGAAATTTCTCACAATGTGATTCGCTGTTGCTCGGCGATAAATGCGGAGCACATACCTTCCCGTATATCGAAGTGAAAAATACTTCCTCAAAAGTAGAACACGAGGCTTCCACATCCAAGATCGGTGAAGACCAGATATTTTACTGCAAACAGCGGGGACTTTCCACTGAAGACGCGGTAAACATGATTGTCAACGGATTTTGCAAGGAAGTGTTTCGTGAATTGCCGATGGAGTTCGCTGTTGAAGCACAAAAACTGCTCGGTATCAGTCTTGAAGGCAGTGTCGGATAACATTTATTTCATTCAAAAGGAAAACAGAACCAATGCTCGAAATCAAAAATCTTCACGCATCAATTAACGGAAATGAAATTCTCAACGGTATTAATCTTAAAGTGAATGCCGGAGAAGTACATGCTATTATGGGCCCGAACGGTTCCGGCAAAAGCACGCTGGCCCAGGTTCTTGCCGGACGGGAAGCCTATGAAATCACCGACGGGCAGGTCGTTTACAATGGTAAAGACCTGTTGGAATTAAGTCCGGAAGACCGCGCGAGAGAAGGGATCTTCCTCGCATTCCAGTATCCCGTCGAAATTCCGGGCGTAAGCAATACCTATTTTCTTAAAGCGGCGTTGAATGCTGTCAAGAAACATCACGGTCAACCTGAACTGGATGCGATGGAGTTTCTTTCACTTGTCAAAAAGAAGATGAAACTTGTTGAAATGGACCAATCGTTGCTGAACCGTCCGGTGAATGAAGGATTTTCCGGCGGTGAAAAGAAACGCAACGAAATTTTCCAGATGGCTGTGCTGGAGCCGAAGCTTGCTATTCTTGATGAAACGGATTCCGGGCTTGATATCGACGCACTGAGAATCGTTGCGGATGGTGTCAATAAACTCAAGACAAAAGACAATGCCGTTATTGTTGTAACGCATTATCAGAGGTTGCTGAATTATATTGTTCCGGATTATGTTCATGTGTTGGTTGATGGACGGATAGCAAAATCGGGAACGAAAGAACTAGCGCTTGAACTCGAAGAGCGCGGTTACGATTGGATTAAAGATGAATCTGCTGTACAGGCATAATCGATGATAAAAGAACAGACACAACAGATCGAGCAGTATCTCTCGAATTTCGAGAAGTTTGAAAAGGGACTGAACGGTGAATCGAAATCGCCCGTTCACATGATTCGGAAAACTGCGCTGGATACATTCACAAAACTCGGTTTCCCCACTACTAAGAATGAAGAGTGGAAGTTTACCAGTGTTTTACCAATTGCCCAGACTCATTTTGCGCAGATTCTGAATCCGGATCCTTCAGGAATCACACAAAAAGATATCAAACACTTTCTGTTTCCCGGACTCGAAAAGAACCGATTGGTTTTTGTCAACGGGCACTTTTCAAAAGAGCTTTCTTCCATTACTGCTGTTCCAAAAGGCGCAACGGTAAAAAGTCTCGCAGAAGCGCTCCGCGCAGATAAAGACATTGTTGAGCAGCACCTTTCACGACACGCACGTTTTGACGAGAACACTTTCACCGCCCTAAATACGGGATTTATGAGTGACGGTGCGTTCATTAATGTTCCCGCCGGTGTTATAGTCGAAGAGCCGATCTTCCTTTTGTATGTCGCGACAAAATACTCTGAGCCGTTTATAACGCATCCAAGAAATCTTGTTATCGTTGGAAAAAATGCGCAGGTCTCAATTGTTGAGCGTTATGTTTCACTTCAGGATACAGTATATTTCACAAATGCCGTTACTGAAATCGTTGCCGGAGAAAATTCGGTTATAGAGCATGACAAACTTCAGCAGGAACATACCAATGCGTTTCATGTCGGTTCATTGCACATAACAATGGAGGCGAAGAGCAATTTTACTTCAAACTCATTCGTCATGGGCGGCTCGCTTGTCCGTAACGATATTGTTTCCGTACTCGGTGCTGAAGGAATTGAGTGCACGTTGAATGGGTTGTCACTTGCCACGGGCAAACAACATATCGATAACCACACGACGATTGACCATGCCAAGCCGCATTGCAACAGTCATGAGTTGTACAAATCAATACTTGACGGGAAATCCAAGGGTGTGTTCAATGGAAAGATTTTTGTCCGGAAGGATGCCCAGAAAACGGACGCGAAGCAGACAAACAAAACACTCCTGCTTTCCGATGAAGCAACAATCGATACGAAACCTCAGCTTGAGATATTTGCGGATGACGTAAAGTGTACGCATGGCGCCACGGTAGGACATCTTGATGCCGAGGCGGTATTTTACCTCCGTTCGCGTGGAATCGGGATTGATCTCGCAAGGGATATTCTCACCTACGCCTTCGCAAGCGATGTTACCCGTCGTGTTAAAATTGAAGCTGTACGAAATGAGCTTGACCATATGATTCTCGAACGACTGCACCAGGGACGTCAGATGGAAGGTATATGATAAAAGCTGAAGTCGATATTGCATTGTTGGATGTGGAAAAAATCAGAAATGATTTTCCTATCCTTCGTCAGCGTATTCATGGCAAGCCGTTAGTGTATCTGGATAATGCGGCAACAAGTCAGAAGCCGCAATCGGTGATTGATGCGACGAAAAGATATTACGAGATGGAGAACTCCAATATCCACCGTGGGGTTCATTATCTGAGCGAACATGCCACACAACTGTATGAACAGGCGCGGACAAAGGTTCAACGGTTTATCAACGCTTCATCGCTGAAAGAAATTGTGTTTGTGCGCGGAACTACTGAGGCCATCAATCTTGTTGCCCAAACGTACGGACGGAAACATGTCAATCAAAATGATGAAGTCGTTATTTCCGGACTGGAACATCATTCCAATATCGTACCGTGGCAACTGTTGTGTGAAGAACGGAGCGCTAAACTTCGCGTTATTCCGATCAATGATAATGGTGAATTGATTCTTGAAGAGTACGAAAAACTTCTCAAGGGAAAAGTGAAAATTGTTTCCCTGAGCCATGTGTCAAATGCTCTTGGAACAATCAACCCTGTCAAAAAGATGATTGACCTTGCCCACCGTTACGGAATTCCGGTGTTGATCGATGGTGCACAGGCTGTACCGCATATGAAGGTCGATGTTAGTGACCTCGGCTGCGATTTTTATGCGTTCTCGAGTCATAAGATGTTCGGGCCGACAGGAGTCGGCATTCTCTACAGCAAGAAAGATCTTCTTGAGGCCATGCCGCCATACCAAGGCGGGGGCGACATGATTAAGTCAGTTACGTTTGAAAAAACTATTTATAACGATCTCCCGTTTAAGTTTGAAGCCGGAACGCCGAACATTGCCGGCGGTATCGGACTTGGCGCTGCAATCGATTATATAAATTCGGTTGACATGGATGTGGTTTATCATCATGAACTTGAGTTGCTTCATTACGCCACCAATACACTTTCTTCAATCAAAGGTGTCCACATCATCGGTACCGCCAAAGAAAAAGCGGGCGTGGTTTCATTTACCATCGACAATATACATCCGCATGATATCGGGACGATACTTGACAGCGATGGAATCGCCATCCGCACCGGCCATCATTGCGCGCAACCGATTATGATACGGTTTAATATTCCGGCGACAGCAAGGGCATCATTTGCCATGTATAACACAAAAGAGGAAATTGACGCGCTGGCAAAAGGAGTGCGTCATGCGATTGAGGTGCTCGGCTGATGTCTGATTTACGCGAGTTATATCAGGAAGTAATCCTTGATCACAATAAAAGTCCCCGTAATTTTCACGCGATGGCAAACGCCGATAGGAAAGTGGAAGGGTATAATCCGCTCTGCGGAGATCATTATACGGTCTATGTGAAATTGAACGGTAACATTGTTGAAGATGTCAGTTTTGAAGGGGCCGGTTGTGCGATTTCCAAAGCTTCGGCCTCGGTGATGAGTTCAGAGATAAAAGGGAAAACAGTTGCAGAGGCTGAACAGTTGTTTGATAACTTTCACAAACTGGTTACCGGCGAACTTCATGGTGAAAATGAAATTGAAAATCTTGGCAAGCTTGCCGCGTTTGGCGGTGTGTCCGAATTTCCGGCGCGCGTGAAATGCGCCAGCCTTGCATGGCATACGTTGCACGCCGCGTTGGATTCCGATGAGCAAGTTGTGACAACCGAATAATACATTTGAATTATAAAGAAAATTATGTATCCTAAAAGCAAAAGAGCGGAGGAATAGTGGAAACACAGCAAATTTCCTCCATTGAAAAAGGAATCATTGAAGCACAGGTCCTGGAAGTGATCAAGACCTGTTACGATCCTGAAATTCCGGTAAATATTTTTGAGCTTGGTTTAATTTACGATGTTCAGGTTGATGATGCCGGCGTTGTGACGGTTAAAATGACGCTCACATCTCCCAGCTGCCCGGCCGCGCAGTCGTTGCCGCCGGAAGTCGCTCAGAAAGTAAAGACAGTTCAGGGAGTGACAGACGCGAAAGTAGAAGTTGTATGGACTCCGCCATGGACCCCGGCATTGATGTCGGAAGCTGCGAAACTGGAATTGGGGATGATGTAACACAGCAGATTATTGGATTAACACAGGATAAACGGATAATAATAAAATGAAAGGATGAAAGAGATGTCTGATACGATGACAATAAACAAACCGCAACTGAAAGAAGATATTGAGCTGACGGAAAAAGCCGTTCAGCAGGTTCAGAAAATCAAAATAGAAAATAATATTCCCGAATCACATGGCCTGCGTGTCGGCGTGAAAGGCGGGGGTTGTTCAGGGTTATCATACGTTCTTGGTTTTGACGCTGAGCCGCGCCCCAATGATAAAATATTTCAGATGCACGGCGTTACAATTTTTATCGATCCGAAAAGCCTGTTCTATCTTTCCGGTACTCAGCTTGATTTTCAGGACGGGTTGAACGGTAAAGGATTTGTCTTTAATAACCCGAACGCCCAGAAATCGTGCGGATGCGGAAGCTCATTCAGCGCATAACAGGTTTAGCCCAATCCTTCAGGATAGGCTACAGGGATACAATTAAAAAATTAAGACCCATATGAAACGCAGATCATTTATACGTTCGACTGTATTGGGAGGAGCATTAGCAGCTCTTCCCGGCAATTCACTGATGTCGTCAATTACATCGATTCCACAAACGAAGGAGCAAACACCTATGCCGTTCACACTTCCGAATTTACCGTACGCTCACGACGCACTCGAGCCGTACATCGACAAGACCACGATGGAAATCCATCATGGCAAACACCACGCCGCATATGTCACCAACCTCAATAAAGCAGTTGAAGGCGGTGAATGGGCATCAAAATCTATCGAAGATATTCTCGCGAACATCTCCAAACTTCCACCGGCTGTTCGCAACAACGGCGGCGGGCATTACAACCATTCACTCTTCTGGAACATCATGAAAGTCAACGGCGGCGCAACGCCTTCCGGTGATCTTGGCGCGGCAATCACCCGCGACCTTGGTGGGTTCGACAAGTTCAAAGAGGCGTTTTCCAACGCCGGAGTTACACGCTTTGGCTCCGGCTGGGCTTGGCTGATTTCCCAGCACGGCAAACTCGTTGTTGCTTCCACGCCGAACCAGGACAATCCTCTGATGGACATCGCCGAAGTTAAGGGCGTTCCGATCCTCGGTATGGACGTGTGGGAACACGCCTATTACCTGAAGTACCAGAACCGCCGTCCGGATTACGTTGCAGCGTTCTGGAATGTCATCAATTGGGATGAAGTGGCAAAGCGTTACGCGTCAGCTAAATAGATGATGTTCTGAGCGGAGTCGAACGGCTACGCTTCACCTTAAATAACCCTCACCCCTTTATCCCCGGTCCTAGTTTTCCTGCAAAAAGGACGGCATAAAGGGAAAAAGAACAGTTCTATAGAAAGGCCGGTGGTGAACCGGCCTTTTTTGTTTTCAATAATCCCATTTGATATTGTTGTGAGAATCTGTTACCTTTCTTCAACTATGATTACCACCGGGAGTCTTACCAACCTCTGATACTTGCTACCGCCTAACGGAAATACCGAGGCAGTTGTCTTATCATTTCAAATTCAAGGAAGGAGTTTTTTATGTCACCACTCCGTTTTCTAGCTGCGCTATTTAGCACGGTGTTGTGTCTCTCAGTGTTGTCATTGTCAGGTACTCCTCTGCTGGCGGGCGATAAAAAAGAAACTGAAAAAGCAGCCTATCGCCTTAAGGGTCTTGTTGAAGAGATATTTGCAGGAAAAAACATTCCTGGAGCGGAATCTGTTATTAGCCCCGGGGCCTATATTGTAAGCGATAGTTCCTATCTGCATCTGATTGATGCTCTTGAATCGCAGGTAGTGACTCGCGAGAAATCACGCAAGGTTCAAATGTTGAGTTTAAGGATGGAAGACGATGCGAATTCATCTTTTGTTGTTGTTAAAACAACGGATGATAACAGGGACAAACCGCGATTCCATACGATTGTCTTTGTTAAGTCAGATGCAAATGATTGGCAAATTATGCACTGGCATGTTAGTCATTAAGTGACGCTTAATCACACAAATCCCGAGAAATATTGGCACCTGAATCCCTCCCCTAAATCCACCAGAGGTGGAGGTAAGAAATTAGTGGTGAGGGTAAAGAGGTTTTCTAACGAGCCGGCCACGTGCCGGCTTTTTTATTGGATTGAAATGGCACAGTTATTAATCAAGACACTTAATACTATTACCCTTGGTGAAGGAATCTCATTTCTTTGTAAAAGAGATTCTGATCTTCGGAACATTGTTCATCGTCATGGTCCGCCGCCAATGTGGGCGCGCAAATCAGGGTTTCCCACGCTTGTTCATATCATACTCGAACAACAGGTTTCCCTTGCCTCCGCCAAAGCCGCGTTTGTTAAGCTTCAGCATGAACTTGGAACAATAACGCCGGAAGGATTTCTCCGGTTGAACGACAGAAAGTTAAAGCAAATTGGATTCAGCAGGCAGAAAGCAGTCTATTGCCGTGGACTCGCGGAACAAATTGCCTCCGGTGAACTGAACCTTCGTACGATTCATGCAATGCATGACGTCGATGCACGGAATCATCTTACCAACATCAAAGGGATTGGTCCCTGGAGCGCTGATATTTATTTGTTAATGACGCTCAAACGCCCTGATATCTGGCCGGATGGCGACCTTGCCCTTGTCTCGGCAATGCGGAAAGTAAAGCGGCTTCGCAGAAAGACCATAGATAAAGACCATGCAAGAAAAGTGGCAGAACAATGGTCTCCATGGCGCTCTGTCGCTGCAAGAATTTTGTGGCATTATTATCTTAGTGAGCTTGTCTAACGGTAACTGTTTCAATCATCCTCTGTGACCTCTGCGCCCGCCTGAACGACGCAGTCGGGCAGGTCTCTGCGGTGAATATCGTGCTGGCTCAGTTTAAAGAAAAGAACAACGCAGAGTCGCAAAGAGCGCAAAGAAACGCAGAGAAATAATCACTTTGCGATACTCGGCGAACTCTGCGTCTCTGCGTTTAAGAATTATAATTCAAAATGAGACAGTACCGTGAATATCCCCCCTGGTTACTTTCGGTTTTTCTTTTATATTTACTGTAACTGGTTTTCAAACTTTATCTTCTGCAACAAATGTCACTACGCTTCCTTTTTGTCGATTTCAATTCCTACTTTGCGTCTGTTGAACAGCAGCTGCATCCGGAACTGCGGAATAAACCAATCGCTGTTGTTCCCATGCTTGCCGATACCACCAGCTGTATTGCAGCGAGCTATGAAGCGAAGAGGTTTGGCATACGGACAGGCACTAAAGTTAAAGACGCAAAGAAAGCCTGTCCCGGACTGATTCTTGTCCCCGCAAAAACTCCCGCGTATATCGAGTACCACCATAAACTCATTGAAGCAGTTGAATCGTGCGTTCCTGTTTATCGCGTTCTTTCCATTGATGAAATGGCATGCGAACTTACCGGCAGCCAACAGGAAAAAGCTCATGCCCTCAGATTAGCGAACAAAATTAAAGAAACAATTTCAAAAAAGGTTGGGACAGAACTTCGCTCGTCGATTGGTATCGCGCCGAACCTTTTCCTCTCCAAAACAGCGTCGGATATGCAGAAGCCTGATGGATTGGTGGTTATTGAGAATGATGACTTGCCAGATTGTCTGTTTAAACTTGATTTGTCCGAGCTCACCGGTATCGGCAGGAAGATGAAGCCGAGATTGGAACAACATGGCATTCATACGGTGAAGGATCTTTGTCTTGCAGACAAACAAAGCCTGCGCAAAGCATGGGGTGGTATTGAAGGTGAGAGGATGTACGCGAAACTCCGTGGTGAAACGATGTACGATCCGCCATCGCACAGATCAACCATCGGACATTCGCACGTCTTGCCCCCGTCCATGCGCAACGAAGAGAAAGCCCTAGCCGTTCTGCACCGCCTCCTTCAAAAAGCCGCGATGCGTTTGCGGAAATACGGATACCGGACGCAGGGAATGTCTGTGTATATCAAATATCTCGGTGATAAAAGCTGGAGGGAAGCAGTGGCATTTTCACCGACGCAGGATACAATGATGCTGACGCAGGCACTGACGGTTCTCTGGGATAAACATCCGAAGCGCATGCCTCCTCCTCTTGCAGTTGGCGTTACTTTATTTCATTTGAGCCAGGAGGATGTACATACGATTTCGTTGTTTGATAAAGACCGGAAAATTGACGCGTTCAATCTCGCACTCGATAAGCTCAATGCAAAGTATGGTAAGAACACCGTGTACTTCGCAGGTGCTCATGCCGCACTCGATTCTGCGCCGACCAGAATCGCGTTTACTCATATTCCCGATTATGTTTGAGGAACAATCAAGTAAAAAGTAAAAATTAAAAAGGTTTGCATTCTGAGCTTTAGGTTTAAAGCATTTCTTTTTCTCCAACCGCAAAACACAAAGCTAAAAACATCAAAAATTGTAAACTATAAATCATCCATTATATATTGAAACCTGTAAATGGCCATTAGTAATTCGTTATTCATATGAGTTCCGCCAAAACATCCTTGCTCACTTTTCCCTGCTCATTTCCAATAAAAGTTATCGGAAAAGATATTGATGAATTTGAGCTCTTTGTTGTCGGGATTGTCAGTAAACATATCGGAAGAATAACAAAAGAATCAGTGACCAGTACACAGAGTGGCGGAGGAAAATACATATCGGTGACGATAACGTTTATTGCCGAAAGCCAGGAACAGGTAGACTCGGTCTATCGTGAACTCAGCAAACATGAAAGGGTCCTGATGGTATTGTGATGTAATCCCTTATTATTTTCTTGATTCCCATTCGGAAAACATGTATTTTCATCCATGCTTAACGATAAGCAGTACACACAACCGGCTTCCTCTTCGGAAATCAAAATAACTGATGTCAAAAATATCAGGAAACCGACAGAGGATCATTACTGGCAGTATTGCGTAAACTGCGGCACACGGCTCGAAGGCAGAAAGTGTAAACTGATTTGCCCGAAGTGCGGGTTCTATCATTCATGCAGTGAGCCGTAATATTTTATTCACTAACAGGAAGTATTCATGAACAAGAAAAAAATGAAGGCAAACAAGAAGCACCGTAAAAACATTAAACGGGTGAAAGCAAAACGTAAGGCGCTTCTCGCAAAAAAGAAATCTGCATAACAGTTCAGGCAGGCATTCACGGATGCCTGTTTTATTTTTTCGGAATGAACGGATGACGTTGCCATACCGCTTCGGACAAACAACGTATGATCTTTTTTCCCGCACGTATATTATGGGAATTCTTAACGTTACTCCCGATTCATTCTCAGATGGCGGGAAATTTTCCGATCTCGAAAAGGCGGTCGACCACGCAATGCGCATGGCAGATGACGGCGCTGATTTCATCGATGTTGGTGGAGAGTCAACTCGTCCGGGTGCGGAAAGTGTTGCAATTGAAGAAGAGCTTCGGCGCGTTATTCCGGTTATTCAAAAACTGTCAGAAAAGTGTCCCGTTCCCATTTCGATAGACACCTACAAGCCGGAAGTTGCCGAAAAGGCTTTAGAGGCAGGAGCAGTTATCGTAAATGATATTACGGGATTAAGTAACGGCACGGCTCTTGCGGAAATAACGGCACGGCATGGTGCTTCGATTATTCTAATGCATATGAAAGGTACTCCGAAAAGCATGCAGGATCATCCATCATATGCCGATATAATGCGTGAAATCTTAAGCTTTCTGGGGGAAGGAATTGCAACTGCTAACAACGCGGGGATTAAACAAATTATTGTAGATCCCGGCATTGGATTCGGAAAATTGCTTCAACACAATCTGGAAATATTTCGCGAGATGAAAGATTTGCGTCAGTTTGGATATCCGGTTCTGATTGGTCCGTCACGAAAATCATTCATCGGTAAAATTACAGGCGCGCTTCCGGACCAGCGCATGGAGGGAACAGCCGCCGCGGTTGCTGTGTCCATCATGAACGGTGCGAATATCATCCGTGTCCACGATGTGAAGCAAATGAAGCAGGTGGCGCAAGTGACCGATGCGATTGTTCATCCTTCAATTCATTCTTAACGATGGAACTGTTTAACATAGGATTTCTTCAGGTAACGCTTATCGATCTTCTCGACATCGCATTGGTGTCACTGATTTTCTATAAGCTCTATATGATTATGCGCGGAACCATCGCGGCGCAGATTTTTGTCGGATTGGTGTTGATTCTTCTTTTCTCGATTGTCTCCCAGGCAATTAACTTTAAAGCGATGAACTGGATATTGCGGACGCTGACAGATATCTGGGTCATAGCCTTCATTGTGTTGTTTCAGCCGGAGTTGCGCAGACTTCTCGTGTTAATTGGAAGAAACAGAGTTGTGCGGATGTTCTTGCGGCTTGATGTTGAAGAATCAATCGAAGAAATTGCCGGCGCCGCAGCTGAACTTGCCAAAAAACATCATGGCATGTTGGTCGTTATAGCGCGCGCAACCGGGTTGCGGACACTTGCCGAAAGCGGTCAATGGCTCCAGGCAAGGATCAGCAAACCCCTCCTTGTTTCCATTTTTAATCCGCGTTCTCCGCTTCATGACGGTGCGGTAGTTGTTCGTGACAGGGTCATCGAAGCCGCGCGTGTTACGCTTCCATTATCGCAAACAGCAACAATAGGTGATGTGGTACTGGGAATGCGCCATCGGGCCGCACTCGGTATTACGGAACAGGCCGATGTTATTGCGGTTGTGGTATCGGAAGAAACCGGTGCAATCTCACTGGCAGATAACGGAATGCTGGTCAGGGGATTATCTGTCCAGGAACTTCGTAATGAACTCAGGGCGCGGCTTTCCACGCCTGCCGATAAATCGGTAAAATCCATATGGAGAGTGCTACGGACAAACAGTTAATTATTATATTTTGGAAAAGGTATTGAACATTGATGCAGCGACGCGCGGTAAAACGGTTTGATATGGAAAAAGAGGAGATGATCACTCTCCTCAGACAGCGTGGAATCCGTGATGAACGGCTTCTGCATGCCATGGCATCTATCGACCGGCACGAGTTTGTCCAGGATGCGTTTGTCAACCGTTCGTATGATGATTCCGCTCTTCCCATCGGCAGTTTGCAAACGATTTCACAGCCATACACAGTCGCATTTATGACGGAAGCCCTCGAAATCAAAGAGGGAGACAAAGTGTTGGAAATCGGTACCGGCTCCGGTTATCAGGCCGCCGTGCTTGCGGAATTGGGCGCGCGTGTTTTTACCATCGAACGGCATATGGATCTTCTTGTTGAAGCGCGCCAGCGTTTTGACCGGCTCGGTTATACCATCGCGTCAAAATGCAGTGACGGCACGCTTGGCTGGAAAGAATTCGGCCCGTTCGCCGGCATCATCGTTACCGCCGGCGCTCCCGATGTTCCCCAACCCCTTCTTGATCAATTAAACGACGGCGGAATGCTTGTCATCCCCATCGGTGATCAGGAAGTCCAGACTCTCTACGTGATTAAAAAAATCAAGAACGAATTCGCGTCGAGGAAAGCTGAAGGGTTTAAGTTTGTTCCCCTAATTGGGAAGATGGGATGGAAGTGATTTTTGGTTCTTAGTCATTGGTAAATAGTCATTTGACATGAGTAAGTCATCTCATGGATCCGCTTCACCTGCTGTTTCTCGAAAAGTTTTAGTTCTTATCGGGCCGACTGCTTCAGGCAAGACCCCGGTATCTCTCCGCATCGCCCGCCAGCTTGACGCTGAGATCTTATCAGCAGATTCTCGTCAAATGTATAAGCTTATGGATATCGGGACGGCAAAGCCGACTCGCGAAGAACGCGGTACCATCAAACATTACTTTATCGATGACCGGATGCCCGATGAAGATTTTAACGCCGGAATGTTTGGAAAGCTCGGGAGAGAGATTATTGATGACATCCTGAGGCGGAAAAAAGTCCCGCTTGTTGTTGGCGGCTCCGGTTTATATATTCATGCGTTGGTGGATGGATTGTTCGACGGCCCGTCTGCTGATGATGAATTTCAGAAATACATTTGGCAGAGAATGGAAGACGAGGGATCGGAAAAACTTCTTGCGGAATTAAAAACCATCGATCCTGAATCCGCGGAAGGAATGCTTCCGTCGAATAAAAAACGTATTGTCCGTGCGCTGGAAGTATATCATTTAACAGGCATCCCGCTTTCCGAGATGCAGAAACAATCGAGAATCTCTATCTCATTTAATCCTGTGTTTGTTGGTTTGAATTGGGAACGCTCTGTGTTGTATGACCGGATAAACAAGCGGGTTGATGCGATGATGGAAGCCGGACTTGTGGATGAAGTCAAAAATTTGCTTGCGAAAGGATATTCCAGGAAAACGAATGCGTTGCAGACCGTCGGTTACCGCGAAGTGTTTGATTTCCTTGACGAGAAGACCACGGATAGAAGGATGGTGGAGCTGATTAAACAGAATTCACGCCGTTACGCAAAACGGCAACTGACATGGTTCAGGCATGATGAGAGAATAAAATGGTTAGAAGTTGAAAGGGAGGAAGATTTTGAGAGTGTTGCGAGAGAGATTGTAACTTACTTTGAGGAGGTTTCATGATAAAGAATGTTTGGCGTTTTGAGTTTTGGGTCTTGAGTTAATTATGCACGATATCTGGATCTACATAGTAACCTTTTTCGCTTCGTTGCTGACGCTGATTACGGGTTTCGGGCTTGGGACGATTCTCACTCCTGTCTTTGCGCTTTTTTACGATGTGAAGTTGGCGATACTTCTTGTCGCGATTGTGCATTTTCTCAATAATGCGCTCAAGCTGATACTATTCAGGAAGCATGTCGATATCAGCATTATAAAACGGTTCGGTGTCCTTAGTATTATCGGTGCGGTGCTTGGTGCGTGGCTGCAGTTGTACGTTGATTCGACTGAACTCAAAGCTGTCCTTGGCATCCTATTGATAGTACTCGGGGCGGCGGAATTTCTTCCCAAGTCAATTAATTTCCGTTTGCCACAATCAATTGATGTCATCGGCGGGTTTCTTTCAGGATTACTTGGCGGACTGGTGGGAAATCAGGGAGCTATCCGTTCAGCGTATCTGTTAAATTATATCATTCCCAAAGAATCGTTCATCGCAACGGCAACGGTCATCGCCATTTTTATCGACGCGACAAGAATTCCTCTCTATATCACCATGCACAAAGAATTCCTCGATCTCTTTTCGTGGAATTTACTGATAGTTATTCTGATAGCGTTTCTTGGAACAATGGTAGGGAAAAGATTTCTGCAATCATTTTCGACCGAGGCGTTTAAGAAGGTGGTGGCGGGAGCCGTGCTGGCAATGGGTTTGTGTTTTGTGCTTGGGGTTTTGTAATAATAACGTTTTGAAATTTCGCTCGTTTTTCTTATCTTGAATCCGCTAAAATCGTAGTCCCTGATGTATTTCTCCAATAGAACTTCATGAAATCCCCGGGGTGTGGCTCAGCTTGGCTAGAGCGCTTGGTTCGGGACCAAGAGGTCGCTGGTTCAAATCCAGTCACCCCGACTCTCAAAGTTTTTGAATTAAATATTTACATATGGAATCGAGGCCGCTGGTTCTCAGCCGAAGGCTGACCCGCCTCCGGCGGAAAATCCAGTCACCCCGACTCTAAACGTTGTTTAAACTGTCAATGAAGGCGTAGCGTCCGATTCTTAATCGGACATAGAGGTCAATGAAGAGCAATAACAAAGAATCCATTTAAGAAATGGACGCTACAACAAATAATGCACGCCGAATTTCCCCGTTAATATTACACGTACCAATTATAAATGTTTTACTCTAATATATCTCGCTTGTAATTGGAATCCTCACCGCCGAACATCCTGATTGTCGAAGACAATCTTGCCCACCAAAAAATCACAGAATATGTGTTCAAACACAATAAGTTACCGGCAAAATTATTTGTGGTTCGGGACGGACAAGAAGCTGTCGATTACATTTTCCGAAAGAATCAATATGCTGATGAAGCGGTCTATCCGCGGCCTGATTTGATTCTCCTTGATCTTAATCTCCCGAAACGAGATGGCAGGGAAGTATTGAGAATTATTAAAGAGGACGCGTCTGTAAAAGACATTCCTGTAGTTATTGTCAGCACATCAGACAGGCAGGAGGATGTTACTTATGCGATGGAAAGGGGAGCCGTAGCATATGTCAGCAAATCGAGCGGGTTTGATAAATTCAACGAGGAGTTGAGTGCAGTATTGGTATATGCAAAGAAGAAATAAGTTTTGAGATGATGAGCGGAGACGAACCATCTCAAGAACCTTTAATTCGTACTTCGTCTCCGCTCGGTACTCATCTTAAATATTGCTACGTCGGCTCAATCTCCCGGAGCTCGATTGTGCCGCCATACTTCAGGTGCGGGCACTCCGATGCGATCTTCACCGCTTCATTGTAATCCTTCGCTTCAATTACGAAGTATCCTCCCATCATCATCGATTCCGATATCCGCGCGCTTTCGGTAACGTTAAGCTCACCGTGTGATTTGGTGAGAATGCGTCCTGTGCCGCGCAGTTTCTCGCCGGTAATATAGCGTCCGGAAGAATATATTCCTCCAGCCCACTGGCTGTACTCGGCAACGAGGTCGGCGACGTTTTCCGGTTCCCCGGGCGGTTCGTGAAGCAGGAGAACATATAACGGATTCTTATGTTGATGTTCGGCGGCTTGTGAGTTACTCTTGCCTGCAAAATATCCGCCTGTTCCGCCCAGCACTAACAGCACAACTGCGGCGGCGATTTTTGCCATCCAGCTCCATCCCGCTGATGGTGCGGGAGTAATGAGTTCGCGATTCTTCAGTTCGGTCATAATTTTTTCCTCTAGTGAATGTGGAGGCATGCGGTGGCGCGGCAAAGCGTCGAATTTCCGCTGTTCCTCCGGTGATAAATTCTGTTCATCATAATTGGTCATAACGCCTGATCCTTCTGTTTGTCGTACGACAGCAAGCTGCGGACAGCCGTTCTAGCGCGTGAAAGCTGGCTCTTTGAAGTCCCCGTCTCAATACCAAGCAATGTCCCGATTTCCTCGTGCGTGTAACCTTCGACGTCGTGAAGAACCAGGATTGCGCGGTAGCCGTCAGGTAGTTTCGCGATTGCGTCTTCGAGATCGATTTGTTCCGGTGAAACCGTTTCGATTGCCGGCGATGCAACGGCTTCCCAGTCGATATCTGTTTCATTTTCTGCTTTCGCCCGACTCCTGAACAGCTCACGGCAGCGATTGACGGCAATTCCCGACAGCCACGTGGTGAAACTCGATTCCCACCGGAAATTGTCCAACCGCTCCACAGCCCTGATCCAGGTCTCCTGCACCACCTCCTCGGCATCAGCTTGGCGGTATCCGACAAGCCGGTACACGAGTTGGAAGAGATAGGGCGTACATTGCCTGTACAAGCGACGAAACGCCTGCTCATCCCGTGTTGCGAGAAAACCCTCTACAAGACTGCGGTTATCCGCCTGCTTGCGTTGATGTGGAACCGGTTCCATGTGCTAATGAGTGAGGATTTGTAGCCAAATGGTTGCATCACTTTGTGATGCAACTTCAAAAAAAGACAAGATTTTTTTTAACGGGATCGCAATCACTTGCCATTTGCTGCAGTTTATTAGGTAAAATGAGCAAAAATAAATATATGCTTTGCGATTTTATCCATGAGTATAATATTTGAAGTCAAAACTAATCACCTCGGATAAAATCGCATTTAAAGTGGGAATGGTTTAAACGAGCCGTTAGTTGTGATTGCGAAAGATTCTCTTTTTTATCCGCCATCTTTGTGGCGGAGGTACTTTCTCTTCTAAAGTAACTATGTTACAAAATAAGTTGAGTCTCGCAATTA
>CAZFXS010000008.1:0-213653 GCA_964523395.1 uncultured Chlorobiaceae bacterium
TTACGTTGTAGCTGCAGATGTAATCCCCGTGTCTTGTTCAACCTCCATTGAACGTTCCACGAGGTGTGTCATCGCAAGCAGAAGCATCACTGGTAGATGATAGGTAGTGCTTGAGAGCGCGCAAATCGTGCATATAGCAAACATCCACAGTGGCGTTGATGCGTAAAATGCCAAAAAGATCTGGCCTAGCGGGAAACTGCCGTTCGTGTTGACGGCGGGTCTCGTACAGCGAGCCTCGGGTACATTTTTTATCAACAATATTCGAAAGGATGCATTCCATGGAACAGGGAACTGTGAAATGGTTTAACGGAGCCAAAGGTTACGGCTTCATTTCACGTCAAAACGGCGAAGATGTTTTCGTCCACTTCAAGGCCATCACCGGCGACGGTTACAAGACCCTGAACGAAGGCGATAAGGTCCAGTTTGATGTGGAAAAAGGACCCAAGGGGTTGCAGGCAGCTAACGTTACAAAGATCTAACTTTTAACTGCGACAATCTAACCCCAGTCGGTCCGTACGACTGACTGGGGTTTTTCTATAGTGTTGCTATTTATCTCAAAGGAGATGGGGCATATGACGCAAGGTACAGTGAAATTTTATAATCCAACGAAAGGTTTCGGTTTTATTACTGCTGAGAGCGGTGAAGAAATTTTCTTCCATAAGAGTAATGTGAAAAATACAGGATTCCGTGATGTACTTGTTCAGGGAGATAATGTTCAGTTTGAATTAAAGCAGGAGCAAAAAGGAAAACGCGCGTACAATATCATGCGCGTCTGACGTCGGACTATTCAGATCTCAAACAATCAATAACCCGGTACAGTGTGCCGGGTTTTTTTGTTTTCAGACTGCTATAAGAAACGAGAACCCGGTTGGTTTGCACCATTACAGAGGTCTTTGCATGAAGATTTGGAAAGCGTTATCTTCTAATGAAGATTTCATTGGGAGCTGTTGGCGAGGATATCGAGATGTAGATTTTATTTCATAAAACTCCCGAGGAAACTAAAGTTAATTATAGATTCATCGGAAAGGCAATTCTATTCCATTCTCACTTCGTCTTATTAGAATATTACTAAACCGGAGCTTATTAGGAAAAACAAGTGAACATTTTAATCTTAGGTACATATGCGAATAGTTTATGATTCGAATATTATCCTGAAGACTTTCTTTATTGCTCTGTGTAGGAAATTTCATTTCTCCGTATTCTTTTGGATGTTTTCTTTCTCAACTTTATTCTCACAAACCGATGATCTCTGCACTCTTCTTGAGTGGGATAATCAATTACAGATAACACATACTGGTTGTCTCTCTTACGTTCCGGAAATGATTTCAACGGGTAATACCGTTCATCTAATCTGGTTTGGCTTTCCCTCACCGCCATACGATACAACTTGCACTGGGGTTCTCTACTCGAGAAGCACGGATGGGGGAGAAACGTTTTCAGAGCCTCTGCAATTACTAACATACGAAGGAGCATACGGTAACCAGGGCAGGATTGCCGCGGCTGGTGATTTCGTTTACATTTTGCATGCTGTTCGAGCTCCTGCACCGGCGTATTCTAATATTGGATTGTTACGAAGCAGTAATGCAGGAGAATCGTGGGAATCGTTAATAATACCAAGTGATGCATGGCCCCGATCAATCGCCGCACGAAACTCAGAAGTATTCATTTACTTTGCTAACACTTACGCACCAGGTCAACTGTATACCGGTGTTATGAGAAGTCAAGATTATGGTAATACATGGGATACTCTTGCCATTGGTTTACCCCCCGTTTTGAATAGCTCAGTTCGAAAAATGTCAGTTTCCGCCGCTGGAATTCATATCGCTTATAATTATGGCGGACACTTTTCAATAGAAACTATGTACATACGAAGCACAGACTTTGGAATGACTTGGTCTCAACCTGAAACACTCTCAACTGATGATTATTGGCATTCACACTCGTCTGATATTGCAACTGATGACTCCGGAAGAATCTATGTGACATGGAATGATGGGAAATACGGTGGAGATTTTTCAGGGACAATTATTCTTCGACGAAGTACAGATAATGGTGAGACTTGGCTTCCAGAGCAGATTATTTCGGAAGATGGGGTTGCGGTATTTCATAAGATTGATGTTAAAGATTCAACCGTAGGAATTGTGTGGGAGGTTGATTCTAGCTCGACTTGGACAATTGAGTCCAGAATGAGCATTGATCATGGTGAATCATGGTGTGATATAACCAATATTAGCCGGCTTGCGCGACGAACTGGAGATCCTTGGATAAGTATTAGTGATTCCAATATTCATTATGCGTGGGATAACGATTCTTCGAACTTATCTCAAATCTATTATCGCCGCTCACATCGTACACTTACATCAGTAGCTAATTATGAGCAAATTCCCCGTGAGATAAAACTATACCAGTCATATCCTAATCCGTTTAACTCTCAAACTATCATCCGTTTTGATTTGTCGGAAAGTGATTTCGTAGACCTCAGGGTCTATGACATTGTAGGAAGAGAGGTTTCGAAGTTAGTCGAAGAGCGAAGATTTCCGGGACATTACACTGAAAGTTGGAATGCAGGTGGGTTTCCTAGCGGTGTATACTATTATCGCTTGCACACAAAACATTCAATACTTACAAGAGCAATGGTCTTAATGAAATAACAATCACGTCTCACTTCTGCACAAAGATTTTCAGGAACTTCACTTTGCAACCTCACATCATCCCATGCGGATCAATATCGAGCGTCATTTTCACCGATTTGGTTTTTCCAACAGGTGAACCGCGATACTGATCTATCGCCTTCCGTAACGCCTTATGAAGCAGTGATCCCGAAGGATCTTTTTCACGGATTCCTTTGACGACAATATGCCACCGGTACATGTTTTTGATTTTTGGAATCGCGGCAGAAGCGGGCCCCAGAATCAGTTGGCCGGATGCCAAGCGTTTCATCAATTCTCCTAGTGCTGTCGCATGCTTTATCACTTCCTGCTCATTCTTTCCCTTGAACTCGATCAAGGCAAGACGTGAGAAAGGCGGATAGTAAAGCTCTTTCCTGTGGGCAATTTCTTCATTGTAAAACGAAATGAAATCATGCGTAACGACATGGCTGAGCACGGAATTTCCCGGCTGAAACGTCTGTATCACTACTTCACCCGCAAGCGCACTCCGTCCTGCCCTGCCGGCAACCTGCGTCAGCAACTGGAACGTCCGTTCCGAAGAACGGAAGTCCGGCAGAAGCATCTGCGTGTCTGCCGAGATAACGCCCACCAGCGTCACGCGCGAAAAATCCAATCCCTTCGCCACCATCTGCGTGCCGAGGAGAATGTCGGCTTCCCCTTCCGAAAACCGCTTCAGCATCGCGTCGTGCGCGCCGCGTTTTGTCGTGGTATCGAGATCCATGCGGATGATTCTTGACAACGGGTATGCTTCCTGCAATTCATCTTCCACACGCTGTGTCCCAAACCCGCGGTACGTAATATCTGTCGAGCCGCATTGCGGACAGGTATCCGGCGGCTGTTTTACCAGCCCACAGTAATGGCAACGGAGATGGCGTTGCGTTTGATGATATGTCAAAGAAATATCACACCGGTCACATGTTTCGACATAGCCGCAATCCGGGCATTCAACAAATGAAGAAAACCCTCTCCGGTTCTGAAGTAAAATAATCCCCTCTTTTTTCCCGAGACGGCCTTCAATTTTTTCCTTCAGAACATCAGACAGAGAACCAAACTCGAATTTTCTTTTATCGCTTCTGGCTTTGACCGCATCGGCTTTGAATTCCGCCAAGCGCTCTTCGCGGAAGAGCAGGAGTTTTCTTTTTCGCTCCGCGGTCATATCGACAATGTCTATTACGGGCAACTTCGCGGCATCGACACGTTCCGGCAGTTCAATCAGCGTGTATTTGCCGTTCATGGCATTCGCGTACGATTCCATGGAGGGTGTCGCCGAGCCAAGCACAACCGGCACATTCAGAAACGATCCCCTGATGATCGCGACATCACGCGCGTGATACCGCGGCGTCTGATCGAATTGTTTATAGGAAGGTTCATGTTCTTCGTCGACAATAATCAGCCCGATGTTATTTAATGGCGCAAAGACTGCCGATCGTGGGCCTATGACTATGAAATACTTTCCCTCCTTTGTCAGCCGCCACGCGTCATACCGCTCACCCGCGGACATCTTACTGTGAAGCGCCACTACCTGATCGCCGAAGTGAAATTTAAACCGGCGGACAATCTGCGGCGTCAGGGCAATTTCGGGGACAAGCACAATGGCCGACTTCCCTTTGTCACGCACGTTCCGGATTGCCTCTATATATATCTGTGTTTTGCCGCTCCCGGTAACACCATGAAGCAGATATGTCTGGAATTTTCCGGCATCGATTCCCGCATTAATAACAGACAACGCTGTATTCTGATGCTGATTAAGGACAATATCTTGTGCCCCCAGCGCCGACTCATAAAGATCATATTCCGAAACACGTATGACCTCCCGTTGGGTAAGCGAAACAACTCCCTTTTTCTGCAATGATTTTAATGCCGATAACGACGTTTTCGTCTTCTTTAATAACTCCAGAATAGATACCGTACCATTTTCCATGGCGGCCAGTGCATGAACAATATCCCGTTGTTTTGTAAATCGTTTGCCGTTGACTGCTGAAAGCCATTGATGCCACGAGGATCTTGCCTCATCAGTCACCTCAACAGCCAACTCATATTTTTTCTTCAGCGATTGCCCGGGATGGTTTTCTTCTATCCGGATAAATCCCTTTTCGGATAGTCCGGAAAGAAGTGACAGGATATTTTTCGAAGCAAGTTTGTTTTTCAGCTGAGTGTATGACAACGATTTCTTTTCGATAAGCAAGCGGAGAATTTCCGCCTGGCGCGGGGAAGACGCAAGCTGTTCAAGCGCCGATTCGGGATTTTCAACCGCAAGAGTAACCATGCGCTTCCCCGGTTTCGTCGCGCCCTGCACAAGCACCGACCGCAGAACTTCGCCCATCGGCGCGCAGTAATATTCCGAAATCCATTGTGATAACTTCAGCAATTCATCGGAAAGCAATGGTTCTGTATCGAGAACATCAAAGATCGATTTAGTGTTCTTTACGGGTGACTGAGAAACAAATCTGACTGCAATGCCGACAACCGTTCTCTTCCCAAACGGCGCAGAGACACGCATGCCCGGTTTCAGCGTTTCACCGAATTCCTGAGGAACGTGATACGTAAACAACGAATCAATGGCTACCGGTATGGCAAGTTCAACAAACATTATTCAGTTATTTATCCTCGGATTTACTTAACATAGCAGCAATGATTCTGATGGTTATTTTCGCACAAAGATAAATGCGTGATTTTCGAATGCGGGCAAATCGATGAACATCCCGTAATTCTTATAGAATACTTCGCGGAATCCTAACCGCGCCATTGTTGACCGCAACCCTTTATCGGTAATCCCCCATTGTGTGATGTTGTGAATGTCTTTCCAGGGTTTCTGAAAAACAGGATGAATTTCCTCCTTATGATCATATACATACCGGGTAACTTCCCCATGATCTGAAACCAGCTCTATATATTTTTCGAACGGAAGGTTTGTAAGCCTAATACTTTCATCTCCCTGTATGAATTGTTGATTATAGATGACAAAACAAGAGCAGTTTTGTGAATATCGTTCCAACACTTCATTCCAATCCGGATTCGCCTGATGCAAGAGAACATCAAACAAAAAAATGACATCAACCACCCCGACCTTTTTTATAACAGCTTGAGAACCAAAATCTTCCGGCACGACTTCAAGATTCGGAAACTGCCGCAGTTTTTCCTTAAGGCCGGGAGGGAAATCGGTATCGGCAAGAACTCCCCTCTCAATAGAAAATGTTTTCAACATGTACAACGTGTATGCCGCATTGACATTCCACACACCGCCAAGATCCGCGAACGATTTCGCTTGTGGACAAAACTTTTCAAATGCCAGATCGATAAGGCGAAGCTTATCCCGGTTGACGTAAATATTATAGCCTTGCAACAGGTTTGGCAGATTGCGGAAGCCCTTCAGGGCTTTTCGCCAGAGCGCGGTGGTCATGGAGTTCTGAAATTTCCGCAATCAATTTCGTGAAAAGAGGAGGGAGATGCAACTATTTTGAAATGCAAGGGCTGTCCTAATTTGAAAATTTTGGAATCTTGTTATGGTATCCCGTTCTGCAGGACTTACCATAACGACCGACCGCACCCTGAGCGGAGGCGAATGGTGCTCAAAGTCAAACTAGGCCGTGACAACTGTATTTCCTCTTTTTGAAAAATCCTCCCCTTTCCGTATCTTGTGCAGCATTTAATTCATGTATTAATCTATTACGAATCCTTTTATCCGCTGTTAATCCGTTGTTATGAATCTGGCTCTCATTAATATCAAACAGCTCGTCACTGTTTCCGCGAATGGTAAACGTGTTAAAACAGGCGCTGCGATGAAGGAACTTGGTATCATTGAAAATGCCGCGGTGATTGTCGAGCATGATAAGATTTCCTGGATCGGGCGGATGGAAGACCTGTCGATGGGGAGCCTGAAGGAAGCCGAAGTGCTTGATTGCATTGACCGCGTTGTTATGCCCGGATTCGTTGACGCGCATACCCACCTTGTGTTTGCCGGAAGCCGTGAACATGAGTTTGCAATGCGGAGCGCGGGATCAACGTACCAGGAAATCGCGGCAAAAGGGGGCGGAATTCTCAGCACAGTCGCGCAGGTGCGGGAAGCAACAAAAAAAGATCTCAAGAAAAATGCCCGTCGGTGGCTCAACGCCATTCTGAAACACGGCACGACAACCGTCGAAATAAAAAGCGGCTACGGTCTCGATATGAGCAATGAAATCAAAATGCTCGAAGCAATCAACGAGCTCAACGATGAAGAAGTTATGACCGTCGTCCCGACGTTTCTCGGCGCGCACGCGTATCCCGCAGAGTTTAAAGAACGCAAAGAAGAATTTGTCCGCGAAATTTCCGACCGGATGGTGCCGTATATCGGATCAAAAAAACTCGCGGCATTTTGTGATGTCTTTTGTGAGAACGGATATTTTAATGTTCCGGAATGCAAACTGATTCTCACCCATGCCAAACATTTCGGCATGGTACCGAAAGTGCACGCAGAAGAGCTTTCCGCCTCAGGGGGTGCGGAGCTGGCGGCGTTACTCGGCGCGGTATCAGCAGATCATCTTGAACATGTTTCGGAAAAAGGGATTGAAGCTCTCGCGCATGCTGGGGTTGTCGGGGTGCTTCTTCCCGGCGTATCTTTTTTTCTTAATCACCAGTACGCTCCGGCGCGTGCGCTGATTGAAGCCGGTGTTCCCGTGGCAATTGCCTCGGATTTTAACCCCGGATCGTGCATGTCGTACAGCATGCCTCTTATGATGACAATCGCCTGTACACACATGAGAATGTCTCCGGAAGAAGCCATCACAGCATCAACACTGAACGCAGCGGCAGCGGTTAATCTCTCAAACGAAATCGGCAGTATCGAGATCGGCAAAAAAGCTGATATGATCCTTCTCGACATACCGAATTATCAGTTTCTGCCATACCATTTCGGTGAAAATCATGTTGATAAGGTGGTGAAGAACGGCGTGGTGCTGGAGGTGTGAGAAAAGGGCAGGTTGTAAGTATAAGGTGAGAGATGCTAGGTAATACCGGATATGACATACGAGATGTAAGAAACATCGGATACAAATTTACGAATGCCGATTTACAATTTACGATTTGAAAAAATGTCAACTCAAACCACAAAACATTTTTACTTTTGAATTTTTCCTTTTGACTTGTTATGAACCAGCTCGTAGAATGCGTCCCCAACTTTAGTGAAGGCAGAAACACTTCTACTATCGATGCCATTGCTGAAAGCATACGTAAGATTAACGACGTGAAATTACTTAGCGTTGAACCTGATAACGATTATAACCGGTGTGTCGTAACGTTTGTTGGTACACCAAACGCAGTGCAGGAAGCAGCGTTTCAGGCAACAAAGACAGCCTCTCGACTGATCGATATGACGGGACATAAAGGCGAACATCCGCGCATCGGCGCGACAGACGTTGTACCGTTTATTCCAGTGAGTGGCGTATCGATGGAGGATTGTGTGAAGATTGCAAACGCATACGGTAAACGCGTTGCCGATGAATTACATATTCCGATCTACCTTTACGAGGAAGCCGCAAAAACTCCCGAGCGAAAAAATCTCGCGACTGTCAGAAAAGGCGAGTACGAAGGCCTTGCGGAAAAACTGAAAGATCCGGCATGGCAACCCGATTACGGTGAGCCACTGTTCAACGCAAAATCCGGCGCGACAGTTACCGGCGCGCGCGTATTTTTGATCGCGTACAATGTGAATCTCAACACCAGCAACAAAGACATCGCGCATGAAATAGCCTTACGCATCCGTGAAAGCGGACGGACGATAAAAGCAGAAAATGGTTCAAGTATTAAAATACCCGGCTCCTTAAAAGCAGTAAAGGCAATGGGAGTATCGTTGGAACGCCACAACATCTCACAGGTATCAATTAATCTGACAAATTACCATATTACCGCCCCGCATACTGCTTTTGAAGAAGTAAAGCGCGAAGCGGGAAAATTGGGCGTCGGTGTAACCGGAAGTGAAATCGTCGGATTGATTCCGAAAGAAGCTTTGCTTATGGCAGGATCGTTTTTCAGCGATGCAAAAGGAAAAAACGCTCAGGAAGATCAGTTGATTATCCGTGCGATTGAAGCGCTGGGATTAAGTCAGTTGGAGAAGTTTGATCCGAAGAAGAAAGTTATTGAGTATATGCTTTGAGAAAGAAAGTATGTGAGTAGTTGAGATGATGAGAGATAGAAAATGCTTCAAGATACAAGTTTCACGTTTCATATTGAACACTAAATATCTAACACCTATACATGAAACTTTTTTGACTTTCTTATTTTAATAGCGGAGTTCCAATGTTAACTGAAAAAACCGTCACAAAATTTCTTGATGAACTTGCATCAAACTCACCCGCGCCGGGCGGCGGAAGTGTCGCAGCGCTTGCGGGCGCGCTCGGCAGTGCCCTGACTTCCATGGTATGTAATCTGACCATTGGCAAGAAAAAATACCTTGAAGCGGAAGGCGAGATGAAACATATCCTTCAGCAATCGGAAAACCTCAGAACAATGTTCACCAAGCTCATCGACAAAGACACTGAAGCATTTAACAAAGTCATGGAAGCATACGGTTTGCCGAAGGAAACTGAGGATCAGAAAGCGCTGCGGTCGGCGGCTATTCAGGGCGCGACAAAGGAAGCCGCGCTTGTTCCGCTCGAAGTCATGAAGCACTGTATCGACGCGCTGGCATTGGCAAAAACAGTTGCGCACAAAGGAAATACAAACTCCCTCAGCGACGCAGGCGTCAGCGCGTTAATGATACGTGCGGCCTGTGAAAGCGCCGCGTTAAACGTACGGATTAATCTGAACGGTATTAACGACGAAGAGTTTGTCGGTTGGAAATCCGAAGAAGTAACGTCACTACTCCGTACCAGCAAATCGATGGCTGAGGAAATTCTTATGCATATCCACACCTCCCTGCAGGCGTAAGGTCAGAACCTCACTCAATCATATACTCTTCTAACAGAGCCATTGCGGAGATAACCACGGCGGCAGTTTCCGTTCTCATCCTCCGTTCTCCCAGATACCAGGGGACAAATCCTGCCGCGACCGCCTGATACATTTCATCTTCGCTGAACCCGCCTTCCGGCCCTACCAGAACAATCATTGAACGGACATCACTCGGTTTCTTTTTGAGGTGAAATCCTTCAATTCTTTTTTCGTGAGCTATCAGCTTCATACTGTGTGAAGAGTGATGGGATAATACATCTGTCAGCGACTGCATTTCGCGAACTTCGGGAAGGAACGCCCTGCCGGATTGTTTCATTGCCGCAAGCGCCAGTTTTTGCCACCGGTCGATTTTCGCATGAGAAGGAATTGTCCTTTCCGTCACCATCGGAATAATTTCCCTGACACCCAGCTCGGTTATTTTTTCCACAAGAAAATCAAACTTGGAAGGATTTTTCAGCACTCCGACCGCCACCGTCAGTTTGAGCGCAGGTTCATTATGATGCGGATACGTTCTGGCTATTGTTCCCACCGCGATTTTCTTTTTTATTTCCTCCAGCCTGGCATCATATGCGGTTCCCTTCCCGTCGACAATGCGGATCTCGTCACCCTCCTGTTTCCGCATGACATGCACAAGGTGAGAAAATTCCTCATCATCAATGGTAAACCGTGTTCCGGAAATATGGTCAGGGGGGCAATAAAAGTAATCCATCGCGACTATCCAATAATATTACAATGACGCGCCGACATCAAAAATAAATTCTCCTTTACGATTCTCGTCCCATGCGTATTCAGTACGAAGAATAATACTGTACGGGAGAAGAAAATGGATACCACCGCCGTATCCTTTTGAAAATGTATTGAGTGAAAACGGCTGGTTCCGGAACCATGCAGTGCCGGCATCAGCAAACAAGGCGGCTGTCATTCCGAATCTCCATAACCCGAATTCTTTCGGCAAAAAATTTACCGTGATGTAGCGCGGTGCCAGCAAAGGATAATGAATCTCAGCAGTAGCGCCGAAAAGGTTCTCACCTTCCATGACCTCCTTGAAATGACCGCGGATCCGTTCGCCGTATCCGAAAAAAACACGGTTATAGGATGGAGTCGGCCCTGCCGCCGCCAGATCAGTGAAGACTCTTGCGCCGGCAACAAATCCGCCGGGCAACGGGACAAACTGCCGCGCGTCCCCCGCATAACGAACGATGTCAAAATCTGCAGACGGCCAGCCGAACTTTGTAACAGTGACACGGAAAAAATTACCCGAGGATGGATATTCCCTGAGGTCACGCGTGTCGTACGTATAGCCCAATCCGAGTATAGGAAATCTGTCAATACCGTCCGAAGAGAATGTCCGCAACGGAATCTGGTCCGAAATATCCACAACTTCATAACCGCCGGAAATCCACACCGTATGATAAATACCAAACCGTCGGCCCACACTGCTTCCTATCGAAAAATGCTTTTCATCAAAATCACCCGCCGGCTGTTTGGCAAGCAAACTCCTGTTCCTCACGCGGGCCGCCGACAAGCGAGCATCGAGATAATACGATCCTTCTTCATCGAGAAAAGAATTCCGGTAATACAGAGAAACAGACGGATCAAATCCAAACACAAATGAAGCGAACAGTTTCTCATTTCTGCCGCGGAAATTATTGTGCAGAACACCGAATCCGTAAAATGCTTTATCCCAATCCCTGTCTTTGATACCGAAAATCGGAAACGGGAAAAGGAACCATCGCTCGTTCAATTCAACAACTATGTGCGCCCTGTTCGAATCTCCGGCTGCCACTTTAATTTCAACGCGATTAAACAACCCAAGACTGTAAATCCTGTTCTTGTCATATTCGATAAGCTGGGAAGTTATAGCGATTCCTTCTTTCAGAGACATCTCACGAAGAATCACAAAATCTTTTGTCCGCTCATTGCCAATGAGTGTTACGGTTCCGACATAGTAAACAGAGTCTTTTTGTTTAATAACTGAAGTTGAGTCAACGGACTGAGACACTCCTGAAGTAACCAAACAACACAGAAGGGTAATATAGGCTAAAATAATTTTCATTTGGTCATTGATACGCTTAATCTTCTATACTCCACCGCAATACACAAATTCATGACTACCTTGAGTCCGGCACGAAGCGCTTTCCCGGCCGCTGTTTCGTTAATGACATCAATCTGCATCCAAATGGTTTTGGCATTAACAGCAATCGCATCATCGATGACCGGCATTATTTCATCGGGGCGACGAAAGATATCGACAATATCTATGGGAAATGGAACAGCACGCAGATCAGGATAGCAACGTTCACCGAACATTTCACGGTAGTTCGGATTAACGGGGATGACCATGTAACCGGCATCCATTAAAAACCGCATAATGCTGCCGCTGTCGCGCCATGGCTTGGGAGACGCACCGACAACTGCAATAACTTTTGCCCCGGTCAGGATTGTTTGAATTTCAATATCGGAATGCGAAAGTGCGGGAAGGGTTGTCACGATGTCAATACACCCAATGCATAGAGGGCTTTTTCAGCGGCCGCTTGCTCGGCATCCTTTTTATTTTTTCCGTGACCGGTACCTCGGGACACTCCGCTGATCATGACATCGATAGTAAAGGTGCGGTCGTGATCCGGGCCGACTTCATGCACAGTGATATACCGGGGAACGCCAAGTCCGTTTGCCTGAGAATATTCAAGAAGGCGGCTTTTGAAATTTTCGTCCTCGATTTTCACAAGCCCTTTTTGCAACGCATCGTGTACGGTATGTTCAACGAATGCGCTCGCGTGCTGAAAGCCGCCATCGAGATACACGGCTCCGATAACAGCTTCAAATGCATCAGCAAGAATTGTTTCCATGCCTCGTCCCGTAACCTGTGAAGCACTCGGGCTCATCAGCATAAAATCGGCAAGGCGGAGATCGTTGGCATACACGCTTAAGGCTTTTCTGTTCACTAGCCGGGAACGGATTTTTGTGAGATCGCCTTCGGGGGCGTTTGCGTGTTTGCGGTAAACGTATTCGGCAACAACAAGATTAAGAACCGCGTCGCCCAAAAATTCAAGGCGTTCATTGGAAACAGGAGATGGATTACCCGTCAGTTGCAGGGAAGATCGATGGGAAAGCGCCTGAACAAACAGTTGTTGATTAAGGATGGAATAGCCGAGAACATTTTCAAGCCGTGATACGTCAACACGGCCGGTGCCGTCATCTCGCTGACCGGCAATAATAGAGCGTATCTTCGCAGCAATCCGTCGGAGTACACTCATACTTCATTTCTAGTTCTCTTGGAACTTTCTAAATACCAGCGACGCATTATGCCCGCCAAAGCCGAATGTGTTACTCACGGCAACATTGACTTTCTTGCTGATCTGTTTATTCGGGACATAATTCAGATCGCATTCCGGGTCGGGGAATTCATAATTGATGGTTGGCGGAATCATGTCATGTTTCGTTGCCATGACGGCAATGATTGCCTCGACTGCGCCGGCAGCGCCAAGCAGATGACCTGTCATTGATTTTGTTGAGCTGACATGCAGTTTGTACGCATGATCGCCGAACACAGATTTAATCGCCTGTGTTTCGGATTTATCATTAAACTCAGTTGACGTGCCATGCGCGTTAATATAATCGACCTCTTCCGGTTTGATGCCGGCATCTCTGAGGCAGTTGCGCATTGACCGGATGGCGCCTTCGCCGCCGGGAGCCGGCGCGGTAATGTGGTACGCATCCGCGGTGAGACCGATTCCGGCAAGCTCACCGTAAATATTCGCGCCGCGTTTGAGTGCATGTTCCAGCTCTTCAAGAATAAGCATACCGCCTCCTTCGCCCATCACAAACCCGTCACGCTTCTGATCAAACGGACGGCTTGCTTTTTCCGGTTGATCATTATTAGTGGATAACGCTTTCATCGCATTAAATCCGCCTACACCCATAGGGCAAATCGCCGCTTCCGAACCGCCGGTAAACATGATATCTGCATCTCCGCGCTGGATAAGAATAAACGCATCGGCAACTGCATGCGAAGAGGTAGCGCAGGCAGAAGTTGTGGCATAGTTCGGACCTTTCACCTGAAACCGCATAGAAATATAACCTGCCGCAATATCAGCAATCATCATCGGCACAAAAAAAGGACTGATCCGATGCGGACCGCCGGTCTCGTAGACCGTATGCATCTGGCGATGCCACGTCCACATACCGCCGATACCTGATCCGAAGATCACGCCAATCAACTCGCGGTTTTCTTTTTCCAGGTCGAGCCCCGAATCCTTCACTGCCATTTCTGCACAGGCAACGGCGTACTGTGTGAATAAATCCATCCTGTTGGTCATCTTCTTGTCGATATAATCGAGAGGATTAAATCCTTTGACTTCACAGGCAATTTTCGTGTCGTACTGTGACGCATCGAAGCTGGAGATTTTTCCGGCTCCGCTTTTCCCGGCAAGCGAATTCTCCCAGAATTCTTTCTTCCCGAGACCAATCGGCGTAACCGCACCGATTCCAGTCACCACTACACGACGTCGATGATTATTCATGTTATTCATTATAACTCCACATTAGTTGTTGCCCTGCATTCCTCGCGCCACAATCTCAATTGGTGAACTTACTTTGCCTTGCCGGAGATATATTTAATCGCATCGCCGACTGTGGCAATTTTTTCCGCGTCTTCATCGGGAATCTGAAGGTTAAACGCTTTTTCAAATTCCATAACAAGTTCGACGGTATCAAGTGAATCAGCGCCGAGGTCGTTGGTGAACGACGCTTCCGGAGTAATCTGCGCCGCTTCTACTCCAAGTTTGTTCATGATGATTTCTTTTACTTTTGTATCTACATCTGCCATGACAGTGCTCCTTATGATTTGTGAATACTATTGTATGTTCTGTTGTATAAATTTTTCTGATTTACATTACCAGTCCGCCGTCGACACAGAGGACCTGGCCGGTGATATAGTCCGCATCCGAGGATGCTAAAAATTTTACGACTGCTGCAATTTCTTCCGGCTTTGCCGTTCGCTTTAACGGGATATTTTCTTCCAGCTTCTTTCGCTGTTCATCGTTGAGTTTTGAAGTCATATCGGTTTCAACAAAACCGGGCGCTACGGCATTGACCTGAATATTTCTGGAACCGACTTCCTTCGCAAGTGACTTGGTAAACCCAATCATTCCAGCTTTCGACGCGGCATAGTTTGTTTGACCGGCATTACCCGTTACTCCGGCAATGGAGGTGATGTTTATAATTTTCCCGGACCGCTGACTCATCATGGGACGGATTGCTGCTTTGGAAAAGTTAAACGCACTCTTCAAGTTTGTATCAAGCACAGCATCCCAGTCCTCTTCATTCATCCGCATCAGTAAGCCGTCTTTGGTAATGCCGGCATTGTTAACGAGGATATCAAGCCGTTTAAACTGCTCAGCTATTTTCTCGACGATTTCTTTAGACTGATTGAACTGCGCGGCATCGGACTGGAACGCGACGGATTCCTTTCCCTTTTTCTTAATTTCATCCACAACGGATTGTGCTTCTGCTGAAGCACTGCGATATGAAATCATGACATGCGCGCCGGCATCAGCAAGATGGAGAGCAATGGCTTTTCCTATTCCACGCGAACCGCCAGTAACAAGCGCTACCTGATTGTCGAGTATCCCCATTGAGTTATGCCGCTATCAGTTTTTGGATATCTTCATATTTGTCCACCCCGCGAACCTCAACACCTGCATTCGTCCGTTTGACCAGTCCTTGCAGTACTTTTCCCGGTCCAATTTCAATAAACGAAGCGGCTCCGGAAGAAGCCATGGAAACCACAGATTCTTCCCATCGGACTGCGCTTGTCAATTGAGCTTCGAGTAATGTACGAATTTCCTCCGCCTTTTGCACCGGCTTGGCGGTTACGTTTGCATAGACCGGAATTTGCGCATCCTGAATTGCAGTACGCGAAAGCGCTGCCTGCAGGCCTTCACGGGCACTTTGCATCAATGGCGAGTGAAATGCCCCACTGACGACAAGTTCCTTAACTAATTTGGCGCCTTTCGTTTTTGCCATTTCCATGGCTTTCTGAACTCCGGGAACCGATCCGCTGATAACAATCTGTCCTGGAGAATTAAAGTTCGCGCATTGAACAACCCCCGCGCCGCTCGCTTCTCTACAAATGCTTTCCAAGACCACCGGTTCGAGTCCTACAACAGCTGCCATCGTACCTCTTTCCTGTTCACCTGCTCTCTGCATAAACTCACCGCGCATTCTGACAAGCTTCAGCCCGTCTTCAAACGTCATTGCGCCGGCAAATACTAAAGCAGAATATTCCCCAAGTGAATGCCCCGCAGTCATTGCGGCATCGTTTTGTCCTATCAAAGATGCAAGCACAATACTATGAAGGAAAATCGCCGGCTGAGTATTCTTTGTTTGTTTAAGGATATCTTCAGGGCCTTCAAAACAGATCTTGCTTAACGATGTACCGAGAATGTTATCCGCTTTCTGAAACATTCCGCGTGCAACTTCACTTTGTTCGTAAAGGTCTTTTCCCATACCGACATATTGGGAACCCTGGCCGGGGAATATGTATGCTGTTTTACTCATTACAATTTGTTGGGAGGATGTATTGCCCATTTTACCAGCACCGCACCCCATGTATACCCGGCGCCAAAACTTGAAAGTACCAGCGTACTGCCGCGCTTCAATTTTCCGTTATGCCACCACTCCGATAAACAAAGCGGAATGGTCGCGGCCGTTGTATTACCATACTTATCAATGTTAATCATTACCTTCGAAGGATCAATCCCCATCCTTTCGCGGCATGCGTCAATAATGCGAAGATTCGCCTGATGAGGAACGAGATAATCGACATCGTCAGCAGTAAGATTATTTCTTTGCATAATTTCCGCCGAAACCTCGGCCATACCGATTACTGCTACTTTAAATACCGCTTTGCCGTCCTGTACCAGCGTATGCAAATTCTGGTCAATAGTTTCGTGTGTCGGAGGATTAAGGCTGCCGCTTCCTTTCATATAGAGGAACTGTCCGCCCGAACCGTCGGCATACAGCCGGTGGTCGATGATTCCTAATGAAGGATCATCACTTGGCTCAAGCAACACTGCCGCACCGCCGTCACCAAACAAAATACTCGAGTTGCGGTCTTTATAATCAAGAATGGAAGACATCTTATCGGCACCGACGACGATAACTTTTTTATACGCACCGGTTTCAATTAGCTGAGTGCCAAGAACCAGGGAGTAAAGAAATCCGGAACACGCGGCAGAGACATCAAATCCCCACGCTTTCTTCGCACCGATTTTTTCCTGAACCACGCACGCGGTTGAAGGGAAAAACATATCGGGAGTTACGGTCGCAACGATAATAACTTCGATTTCGTCAGCACCGATTCCCCTGTTCTTTAACACCATTTGAATAGCACCGGCACAGAGGTCTGATGTCGCGCCCTTTTCAAGGACACGGCGCTCGCGGATTCCTGTCCGCGTCCGTATCCATTCGTCACTTGTATCGACCAGCTTCTCAAAGTCGAAGTTCGTCATAACCTTATCGGGAAGAAAATGCCCGACTGCGGTAATTGCCGCGCGTAAACGTCCGTTCTGTGTACTCATTTTCCCGCCAATGCCTGCTGAATACGCTGGTTGATATTTTTCTTTGCCATTTCTTCTGCTTTGAGAATCATATTCTTAAACGCTTTCGGAGTTGATTTGCCGTGCCCGATAATCGAGACTCCGTTCACACCGAGCACCGGCACACCGCCATATTCTTCATAGTCCATACTTTTCATCGCTGCGCGGAGAGTTTTTTTCATCAGCAATCCTGCAAGCGAAGTCAGTATGCCGCCGCTTGCCTGTTGCTTCACGCGGTTTTTAAAAAACGACGGAACACTCTCGCCGAACTTCAACAATACGTTACCGACAAATCCATCACACACCACAACATGTGCTTTTCCCTGAAGAATGTCGCGGCCTTCCACGTTCCCGATAAAATTCAGTTTCCCCTGTTTCAACAATTGATGCGCTTCCTTGACAACATCATTCCCCTTGGAATCTTCTTCGCCGATATTCAGCAATCCAACGGCCGGATTATTCAATTGAAACATTTCCTGTGCGTAGATGCTTCCCATCATTCCGAATTCATATAAATGCTGGGGGCGGCAATCGACATTCGCTCCGGCGTCAACCAACAGGCAAATTCCCTGCTCGGAAGGAAAAAAAGCGCCAATCGTTGGGCGGCCGACGCCTTCAATTCTTCCAAGAATTAATGTTGAGGCAGACATAACCGCACCGGTATTTCCGGCACTGACAAACGCATCAACTTTCTGTTCTTTGTGGAGATTCATCCCCACGCTGATCGACGAATCTTTCTTTTGTTTCAGAGCAGCTGTGGCACCGTCATGCATGTCGATAACCTGCGTAGCATTAACGACACTGCATGAATGACCATTTGCCGACAGGCGCGTTAATTCCTGACGGATACGGTCTTCGGGCCCGACAAGGACTACTTCGAAACGGTTCGCCGATTCCCGCAAGGCTTCCAGAGCGCCGGCAACAACATTTGCAGGGGCGAAATCTCCGCCCATGGCATCAACAGCGATACGTATGTTAGGGTGTCCGGTTTCCAATAACTCTAGTCTATGACATTATGAACACAACTCAGTATGAACTCTTCCGCATACCGTTGCGCATGATCATGTACCGGTTCTGCCGGGAGGCGTGGTTACGACTCTTTGGGAATGAGCACTGAGCGCCCGTGATAATAACCGCAGTTGGGGCATGCGCGGTGCAGAAGTTTTTGCTCGTGGCAATTAGGACATTCAGCGGTTGACGGTTTTTCCGCCTTATAATGTGTCCGGCGTTTTGCTCCGCGTGATTTCGAATGTCGTCGTTTGGGATTAGGCATGGATACTGTTCCTTTGTGTTTTCAGTTTTTCAATAATTTTTCAAGGCCTTGCCACCGTGAATCGCTTACTTCATTTTTACATGTACATGATCCGGTGTTCCAATTCGTGCCGCACTGCGGGCAGAGCCCTTTGCAATCTTCGCGGCATAATAATTTCAATGGTACAGACAATGTTACTATTTCCCTCACATCCCCGGCAATGTCAATATGCACTGTATCGGGGCGAAGCACGGTGACTTCTTCCGGGGGAAACTTGCCCATGGATTCCTCATCATACACATACAACATAGTGTATTTTGTTTCGAGAGACTCGATGAATTCATCTGTACATCTGTCACAGACAGCTTGTGCGGAGGTCGTCATCGTCGCCCGTAATAAAATCTGACGGGTAGCTTTGTCCAGCGTTACATTGATGCTGATCGGCTGGTGAAAACGGGCTTCCAGCCCTATTTCCGAAGGCAGAACTGAGAAATGATACTCATGAACCCCGTTGGAGAGCCCGGATATTCGAATCTTGATGCCATCTGTACGTTTTTGCGCTTCCATACGGTCAAAACCACGAATATCTCTTCAATTTAGGCTGTTTCTTTAAAAAATTACGGAATTAATATAGAAAAATATCGTCCAGAAGTCAAGGAAATGGGAAAAGCGGGGGAATAGGATCGGGAAGGCAGGTGATGGGTAAGAGGTTAACAGATGTTTGTGATACAATGATACATTTGGAAGACCTCCGATTTCTTTCTAAGATAATCTGCCCGAAGAAATCGGAGGTCTTTCTAAGAAAGCTTACATCCCAAGTTTATGAAGAAGATAATTTACTCTCCCTTTCCACCCCAGTTTATACCCGAACCGGCCGGCTGTACCGCGGCCTTCATGCGCCACAAATTGGTCAACAGGAAAATCCAGAAGAGTTAATCCCCGCTTTGACGCTTCGCGCATATTTTCAAGGCAGGGGGTTCCGTGCAGTTCAAACGGGGGAAGTGCAAGATATAATTCGCGTTTCAGCATCATACACAACGGCCGGATGTACGGTATGGATTCGTTTGTACTTTCTTTAACATCAAAACCGCGATGATCCATACTGATGCGTTTGCCAATAGCATAATGATGGTCTTCTTCCTGCAGCCGGCCTTGCATTCGTTCTATAAAATCTCCATGCGTGACGAGGCAGTCGGAATCAAGAAAAAAAACAAATGGCGTGGAAAGTTCTCGGAGCGCCTGATCCATCGACGGGCCATGATGCAGGTTGCGCGTGTTGAGGATAAGCCGTACAGTATGCGGACGTCGCTCCCGAAAGTCATGAAGAAGCGTGGTACTTTGGTAGTCCGACCCGTTGTCAATCAGAAGAAGCGGCAATTCCGGATAATATTGTATCAGCGAGGTAACGGCCCTCCGAAGGAGGTCGGGTGTTTTATAATTGATAATAACACCCGTGACAAGGCCTTCAGCTGCCATGCGGATACTCCGGTGCGGTATAATGCGGATTGTTCCCCTGGGGGGAACTACACCATTTCAACCGGCTTTTCGATCGTGGAGAGAAGTTCCCGTTCGATGTGCTGGACGGTCTCCGAGAGGGCATCGCGGAATTTTTCAAAATCTTCTTTGTAGAGAAACAATTTGTGCTTTTCATATTTTTCGTCGCTGACGCGGCGGCTCTCGGTAATAATAATATAAAAATCTTTTACAGACTTTGTGGCTTTGACATCAAAAAAGTATGTCCGCTTGCCCGCGCGGACGCGGCGTGAGAACACGTTTTCATTCAATGTATCAACATTCTGCATATACAAAACTCCCATGGTTGTTAAACATTGGTGGATGTTGCGACTATGACGGTTTATGGATTTCCTCGCAGCCCCGCGATTATCTCACCTCCTCACCACCGCGACTTTGCCCGTCGCAACTTCTGAACCATCTTCTGAAAATGCCACTACAAGATAAACACCTGATGCCGCTGTTTCACCGCGAGCGTCTTTGCCGTCCCAGAACCCTACTCTCCCCCCGGGAGTAACAATTTCACGAACTAATTTTCCATCAACCGTCAGGATTTTTAATGTGGAATTCTCTACAAGTCCGTCAATAGTCAAGGATACCTGTGAAGGAAGAATAAACGGGTTCGGTGAAATTTTCAGCTGATCAAAGGAGCGCGCCGGATTTACCGCCGCTGTTGACAGACTTGATAACCCTTTCTCGGTGCCGAAATAAACAATTCCCGTATTATGATCAATCGCAATTGAGGCAACATCATTGTCCAATATTTTTCCTCCGGTATTTTCTACATTGTACCGTTCGAGAATAACAGTACCATCCGAGGAAAGAAGAAACGCGCCCTGTTTAGTCCCGACCCACTTATTGTTCAGCGCGTCCACGGCAATCGCCTGAATAATCTGATCGCGGAGCGGATGATAAATTGCCATACGCTGCCGCGGGAACAGAGGGTCAAAAATAATGCTGATACCCTGCTCAGAGCCGATCCATACTTCGCCCTGGCGGTCAACCGCAATCGTGCTGGCGTAATTCGACGTCAATCCTTCGGCCGTTGTCAATCTTCCCCATCCGGTACCGGTGCCGGAGATGTTCAACTGCCTGTTATAATAGTAGACCGCGGAGGGGGTAATGTTTTCAAAACGGCTGTAATTGGAAAACCATTTCGTGTTATTGAAATCAATCGCCACATCGGTGAATACAATATCAGGGTTTCTCATGCTCATCCTGACATCATAAGAGAGGGAAGAATCAGGATAGAAAAGGACAGCGGCTGTGCTGTCATCTGCCGTCCGGTTCGTAAGCCACGTGACACCGCTTTGATCTGTCGCAACACCGCCAACGATTGAAAAATTCGTGTCAACTGCAAGAGTCGGTGGAAGACCGTTGGTGGTGTTCAGGACTTTCTGTACTTCTCCGGCATCATTGATAATGGCAACACCTTTTCCCCAGCTTCCGCACCACTTTGAATTGTTCGGCCCGATACTGACTTTATGATACTCGTTGATTCGTAATTGCGGATACTGTTGTGCGGTGTATGATTTCCAATCTGATCCGTTAAACATCATTATTCCCTGTCCATTGGCTGAACCGGTACCCGACCACAATGCGCCTCTCGCATCGACAGCAAGACTGATGAAACGGTTGGATGGAGGTCCCGGAGGAACCAATGAGACCCAATTATTATTTATATATCCTAAAGTACCAATTGATTGAGTTCCAACAATGCCCGGAGTACAAATTGTAGTTAACTGAGCGGGAGATGATGGATCAAAAAAAGGCCCCCAACCGCTTTCTCCGTTAATACTGCGATCGTATTCCCATAATTGATCCGGTGTAATATAATAGAGTGTGCCTCTATCACTTATCATATCTACAACATTAATATTTGATCCTGACGGAGTTTTTAGTGTAAACCACCCTGCCGCATAATCAATTTCATTAACTGAAATCCCTGCGGTCGTAGATACATATAAAATCTTTTGTGTCTGGATAGTCTTAACTGTATCAATGATTACTGGCCCAGTTAATATAATACCTTCTATAGCAGTAATATTATTTGAAGCAAGCCCTTGAGCAATGGTATACACCTGCCATGAATCAGGAAATGTTGGATTGGGATTAGACACCGGAGTAGAAGCTAAGCCATTGCGTGTACCAACCCACAGCTTCCCGTCAAAATATTCCATCGAGGTAACATTTCCCACAAGTTGTCCCGGAGATGCACCAAACCGGGCATAGGTATCGCCGAATTCCAGTTGCGAAACAGAATAGAGAGAAAGCCCGACATCGGAAAGAATAAATAACGTATCACCGACAACCCTTAGTGCGTTAATCCGTTTCTGGGGATTATTGAGAATTGAAATATCGGTGATATACATCCATTCCCCGGTGAGCGGCATGAAGCGGTGAACGATACCGTTCGCGGCACCGATCCAGAGATAACCGTTGGGATCGGCAGTGATGGCTGTAAGATCGTTGGTTTTTAATCCGTCGGAAGTTGTGTACTGGGAATATTCGCCACTCAAAGTATTATAGGAAAAGAGCCCTCCGCCTGTCACAGACCAGATCATATTTCCATGTGTAGCAATATCACGGACATCCCGCTTAGCGGTATATGTTTTCCATTCGCCAACCCCCGCAGGCGCCGCATTCACACCGACAACTATCAGCAACAACCACCAGACTCTCACTGCACTTCACCGTATTGTTAAATTACTCTCCAGCGTTCCGTTGAGAAAGCATTGACTGAAGATCCGCCATCTCTATAGCCGTCATGGCGGCATCCCAGCCCTTGTTGCCCCCTTTTGCCCCCGCACGATCAATTGCCTGTTCAAGCGTTTCCGTTGTCAGCACGCCAAAGATAACAGGTATATTCGTTTCCAGCGCCGCTTTTGTAATGCCGGCGGTCGCCGCAGATGCCACATGATCAAAATGCGGCGTCTCACCGCGAATCACGCAACCGAAACAGATAACCGCGTGATATTTTTTACTTGATGCGAGCTCCTGCGCCACTATGGGAATTTCAAACGCGCCCGGACAATAGACAACATCCACCGCGTTATCTTTTACACCATGACGCCGGAGACAGTCAAGCGCCGCGTCAAGCAAACGGCGCGTGATAAATTCGTTAAAGCGGCTGACAACAATACCAAATGTGTACGGCGTGGCAGAGAGGTTTCCTGTAATGGTATTTGCCATAACGACTGTCCCGATGACAACAGGGACTCAACGCTCCTTAACTTTGAAACAGCCTGCGGCGCATCGCATCAACCGCAGCGACAGGAATAGTGTGTTTGCCGAACTGGTGCTCGTCGTTCTTCATGCCGCCATGAAAATCCGAACCGCCGCTCTCCAGCAAATAATACTCGCTTACAATGCCGCGGTAATAACCGGCCTGTTCCGGTGTATGACTCGGATGAATAACTTCAATACCATCCAATCCAGCCTTAATGAGTTTGAAGATAACATCTTCACTTACTGTTCTTCCGGGATGCGCGAGAAATGAGAGGCCGCCGGCTTCCGAAATAAGGCGAACGGTTTCTTCAGGGGAAAAATCGTGTTTCTTTTCGTAGGCAGGCTTCCCGTCACCGATATACTTGTTGAATGCCTGGTAATATGACTGAGCGTGCCCTTCATTCACGAGCGCATTGGCAACATGCGGGCGGCCGATGGAATCTCCGGTAACATTCGCAAGAACGGATTCAATCGTGAGCGGGATATTCATGCGGTTGAGTTTATCGACCATGCGCTCAACGCGGCGGAGGCGTTTTTCACGGAAGATTGAGAGCGCTTCTTCAAGAGCTTTGTTATGGTAATCCATGAGGTAGCCGAGAATATGCATTTCAGTACCGTCGTGCGTGGCGCTGAGCTCCATCCCGGGGATGACCTCAACGTCAAACTCTTTTCCGATTTCTATCGCTTCATCAAGAGCACTGACGCTGTCGTGGTCAGTAATACTGATGACACGAAGTCCGGCACTTTTTGCCTTCTTGATAAGTTCGTAGGGAGACAGACTCCCGTCGGAGTACGTGGTATGAGTATGTAGATCTGCTTTACCTTCCACACAATCCTTCCCAATCGACCAAGACCCTCGTTACTGTTTAGATGAAGAGGCTCTTAAACTTCTCGTAGTCGTTGATGATCAGTTTGCTACCTTGGAGTTCGAGGTGACCTTTTTTGATAAACATATGAACGACACGGGAAATTGTTTCCCGCGACGTGCCCGCCATGTTTGCAAGATCCTGCTGGAGAGGAAGTTCGTCGATTTCGACTCTTCCTTTGCGTATCGTACCGATGTCATCCGCAAGCTGGAGGATGACATTCGCAACTCTGCCTGCCGCGTCTTTCAGCGACAAACTCTTAATCTGTGCGTCTGCTTTGCGGAGGCGCATCGTCAATTCTTTCAAAAGGGAAATCGCCACCGACGGAACATCCTGCATCAGTTTGAGGAAGTCGCGGCGGTGAATCATAAACAACTCAGTCTTCGTGATAGCCACAACACTTGCCGAGCGTGCTAACCCGTCAAGTATCGACATTTCACCGAAGAAATCGTTTTCCCCAAGGATGGAAAGAATAACCTCGCGTCCATCATCATCAGTCCTGACAATTTTCACTTTGCCGCTGATAATGACAAAGAGCGCCGCGCCGGTTTCTTCTTCAAGAAGGATAATACTCCCCTTTTTATACTTTTTCCGTACGCCAACACGGACAATTTTCGTGAGTTCATTGGTCTCGATATCATTGAAGATGGGTACATTGCGGATGAATTCCATCGCTTCGCCGAGATCAGATGAAAGTGGTTGGTGTGAAACGTTCGGTAAGTTCATACAAGAATCCGGTTCATTGTCAGTATGCTGTTAATTAATCCTCCATCCTTATATTTCGACAGTAAATATAGCTTTGATGTCACTGAAAGTCAAGTAAATCCGCCATAATATGGCTTTCTGAATCCCACAATAGGAGTAAATTTACAGATAACAGATGGTCATTCTCTCAGGATGATGAATAATTCACCATTCTTCACCTTTTTTGCCATAAAGAATAGCGTATCTACTCTTCATGAACAGGAAATTATTGAGATAATAAATGGTAGGTAAGAATCAAAAAGCTGATTTCAGATGCTGCGAGAGAGATGCCGGAGAGAAGATCGAATCTCCGGACATTATCAAGATCGGAAGAACTCCCCGATCTTCGGTAATCATTGTAGTAGGAGTCGGCTTTAATTTTGAAGTATGCGGCTGCAGCACCCGTGAGTACAGTCGCGCCGGCGGTAATATAAAGTGATGAGTGATTTTTCCCTTCATCACTGACCAGGTAGGGAGAGACATTCAATGCCGATCCGCTTTCGTTGCGCGTAAGAACGACATGAACATTATCATTCATCGGCACGAGTATGCTTTCATATCCTTCACGCGAAAGCGTGATCATTTCACCCGGAGATGAGCTTTCCAAAAACAGCGGGGTTGCTCCGACCACAGAATCACCGATTGTCACGAGCGCTCCGTCCGGAACCGATGTCACATGTCTGACAACCGGAAACGTTATCTGCCGCATTATTTCTTCACCTTCATGCACGATAACCGTTTCCGTAATCGCTGATGAGTACCACTGTTTTCCGTCAGAACGGGTAAATCGGAGAACCCTTGTTCCCGGTTCCAGCGGGATACGCGCAAGCGGTGCGGTACCGAGTACTGTCGTATCACAAGAGACTAAGACATGTTTACTCCCACTTTGAACAGTAAGATAACCGCAATGCTGTAATGTATCAACTGCAGAAAAACTCTGAACCGTGTTCCAACAGATAAGCAGTATTACATAAGCGAGCTTTTTCATTTTGTCGCTTCTCCCTTAAACGCAAACACGGACCGATCCTCAACCGCCACAACCAAATAACCATTGGCTACAACAGGCGTTGTCTTAATCCTTCCCCGCAACGGGATCTCGGCTATGGTTTGTCCGGTTACTGTTGCAATGGCATACAATTTTTTATCGAGGCATCCTACGTATATCCTGTCACCCGAAATAAGCGGTGCCGAATTGATAACGCTTTTTGCCGACCATCGCCAGACCATGTCACCGGAGTGTTGAGTGAGGCAATACAGAGCTCCGCCGGATGTCCCCACGTACAAATTTGCATCATCGCACGCCTGGGAACCGAAAATCTTCGAGCCGAGAGCTTTCTTCCAGAGCTGTTTTCCCGTTACAACATCGAACGCGTAATAACATTCGTCAAGCGACCCAACAAACACTTTACCGCTTACAATAGAAGGCGATGCAACAATACTGGCACCTGTTTGCGCGCTCCAGAGAAGTGAGCCGTTTTTCCCGACCGCGTACACCATGCCGTTATCACAGCCGAACACAATCCGCTCGCCGTCGGTTGCCGGCGAAGACCGGATCATGGAAGAGAACTTGCTCTTGGGAATTGTCAGCGACCAGCGCTCTTTGCCGTCATCAGCTCCCAATGCAACAAGCTTTCCGCTTAATGTGGTAAGATATAACACTCCGTCAAGCAATAGTGGTGACGATTCAACATCGCCAATACCAGTACGCCATACTTCGTTGCCGAAATCAAGGTCATATGCAACGACATTTTTTTCTTCATTCGTCAACGAGACATAGATACGGCTCTTGAACAAAACCGGCGTACCGACAATCGATGCGCCGAAGTCATACACACCGGAATTATCCCCCGTACGGACATGAATTGCATGCACTTCACCCTGCAGATTCGCGACAAACACAAAGCTGTCGGCAGCAGCGGCGGAATACGAACTGAATCCCGCGGCAACATCATAATCCCACACACTTTTTGATTCCGAATTTACTATCAGCGGCTCCGCCAAATTTGTCCTTGCCCCGTTTCCGCCGTACATCATCCAGTCATGTTCAGTGACACGAATGGATTGTTGAAGCTTAAACGTGGTACATCCATGCAATATCATCAACACCGCAACAAAGGAAAATATTTTCAACGGATGTTTCATTAGAAATCCCACCCGAAGAAAAATTGATGGAAGACTCCGTCCTGAAACCTATTTAGATTGTCTTCAATACGTTTCCCGATATCATAGCGCAGAACCAGTACGCCGGCAAGATTAAGGCGGACGCCAAATCCTGTACTTCCGCGTGTGGTAAGATATTCATCATCCCACGCGCTGCCGACATCAAAGAAGAGCGCGCCGCGGATTCCGACAAATGTGAGCCCGCCGAACGGAAAACGGAACGCCAGCGCGTCCAAAAACGGGAAGCGGAGTTCGTGGCTCATAAGCCAGAGTTTTTTTCCGCGGATAGACCAGCGGTCATACCCGCGCAAATCCCAGCTCCCGCCCATGAAGAATCGCCGCGCCTCGTTTCCTTCGTTATAAAAAAGCCAGAGCCGCACCGCGTATGCCGATCGCTGGGCAATCCTGAAGTAATGCCGGTAATCAGCTATGATAGAATAATAGTTCGCGTTAGAATACTGTATGTCAGATGTATACCCGAGCGTAATGTTAAACCTGCTTCCATCAAGCGGACCGCTGGGACCCCACAGCGAATTATCGTGTGTGAACGAAATAGAATTGGATAAAAACAGCGCATGGCGGGAACGATCGATATTGATGTCGTTTGCTTCGAAAAAGTTCGATTCGTCGGGATCTTTCTCGGAATTGCTGACGCTGGTAACCACCGACAGCCTTCTGAACTTCGAGAGCGGATAACTGAGCGTGAAGTATCCCCCAAAGACACGCTCAAAGAAAAATTCGTCCGGATCTGTAAGATCATACCTTCTGCCGCTGAAACGGTAAATGCCGTAAGCATAATTCGACCGTTTCTCAAGCGAAATACGTGAGATAGCAAGATTGAAACTGGAAATCAGTTCGCTCGAGGTTTGCGCAGTATTATAGAGAAGAAAATAATACTGACTGTTCCCGAGCAAATCGCTGAGCGAAAGAAACGCGCCTCCGTTCGTTCCGAACACCGGGTCGGTAGAAATCTGGCTTTGTGCGATATCGAGGCTGTATTCTCCCTCATAACGGACCATTTGACCTTCGGAAATTCCTGAAAGCGATTTTGCTTTCCACGGTGGCGCTGTAGAAGAAAAATCCACATTCCTCACGACCTTTGATGAATCGTACATCGCGTTCACGTTTTCCAGGGCACGAAGCTGAAAGCTGAAATCTTCAAACGCCACAAATATCAGCGATGTATCTGCCCACGACGGATCAAATGCAGCGGTAGTAAACTCCGTAAGCTTCCGCATCTCTCTCGAAGCACCGTCAGCATCCAGCTTCATCATCCAGACATTTCTCGCGCCGCCAATATCGGATGTGAACATGAGCGCTTTACCATTCGGTGACCATTGCGGGGAGTAGTAGCTTTCGTTCCCATACGTCAGATATGTAATATCCCGCGTTGAAAATGAATAGAGGAACAGATTGTACTTTCCATGTTCGCCAAAAGGAGTCCGGTCTGAACTGAAGACAATCTGTTTACCATCCGGAGACCACGACGGGTCGCGCTCGTCATAAATATCATTCGTAAGCCGGGTCAGCGTCTCGGTTTCCGTATCCCATACGTACAAATCGTTGCTTCCCGATTTATCAACGGAACTGACAACGATTTTCTTCCCATCGGGCGACCACGATGGAGAGCCGAGTACGACAAGATCTTTGAAGTGATACGTCTTTGCAAGAGCTTTTTTGTTGACGTCATACAAATGAAGCGCATCATTCTCACCGCTTTTGGTAACGAACGCCAGAATACCATCCTGTGAAATATCAAGCTTGGACTGGAACAGGTGAAACGCTTCAAACTCATCGCTTTTCTCTCCCTCGATAATGACTTCTGGGTCTTCGCCCGGCCTGTCGAGCGATGTCCGCATGATGCTCGTGTACGCGCCCTGATTGCTGATGAAGTACACATCTCTCCGGTCACCGTTGCGGTAAAAAATCGGTTTCGAATTAAACCCTTTCGCTACAAGTCCTGCAGAACTGCCGCTCGGCTGATCGGCACCGGCCAGCAGGGGATAGTAACGTTTCTTCAGAGCATAGATCCAGTCTTCGTCGAACTCCTTGTAGCTTTTTCCGAGCGTCAGCTTGAAGACATCCTCAAAATTATTCGACTTCCAGAAATTTTCCATAAAGAGGAGAATTTTTTCTTTCCCATACCGCTCTCCTACAAAATCTAAAAGGTTTTGCCCTTCTTTGTACATAAGGAAGCTTCCGTAAATCCTGTCCATGTCGCTGAGCGGGACAATATAATTGCTTACGACCGCATCGCGGAGAACCATTTCGGCCTGGATGTCCCAGTCGGTTGACCAGTATTCCGCCAGGCCTTCGACAAACCAGAGCGGCGGAAGATGATCGGGCGTGATGCGGTGATCAATGAGCACGCGGTTGATTTTGCTGTGCATGAAGACGTGCACCAGTTCATGCCTGATGACATGGCGGAAATCCCACATCGATCCGTTGTACGGAATGACGACGCGTCCTTTGAGAAACTCAAAGAACCCGCCGACACCTTCGGGGATAAAGCCGGGCGTGACATTTGTTTGCTGGAAGTGGAGATGCGTGGAATAAAAAATCAGCGGGATGCGGTTAGCAACGTTATGATTGAACTGCTGTTCGAGGAGTTTGTAGCTTTCCTCGGCGAAAAACGCCCCGCGCTCGGCAAGGTCTTTCATCTCGCGGTAGTAGTAGATATCGAAGTGTTCGGTTTTGAGGATCTGCCAGTCGAACTCGGTGTATTGCACCTTGTTGCGCCCGAAATAAAAGAACTGCGCGGACGCCGTTGAGGCAAGCAGGAAACTCAGGAGGCAATATCGGAGAAAAGAGTACAACGCAATACGTTGCGGTTTTCTGGCTCTTTTATTCCACCCCTTTCCCCTCCCTTACTAAGGGAGGGGAATTAAAGGGGAGGGATTTCTTAAGTTGATAAATTATCAGTCTTTCTACGCAGCCCAACGGAGGAACCGGAGAATCAGTTCATTCTATAAATAGTGTAAGAAAATTTCGGGCAAGGGGCAACTGAGATTACATTCAGATTATTACTTCTCATACCTCGGCGTCGCTAAACAACGTTACTTTCAACTTCATATTTCACATTGTCCGGCAAATAATGTTTTATTTCACTTAATAAATCTTTGAGAATTGAACTTTTATTGGTTCTCTTGAATAAAATACCTTCCTCAGTTCGGAGCGAAAACGACAATGCATATTCAACACTATTACCAGTACCCGGAATACGTTCCAATAATACCACATCAATATCTTGTATTTTTATGATTTTTTTATGAATTGGAATTCCGTACACTTTTATTTCTCGGATTACTTCCCCGGCTGTCTTCATAATAGTCCAAACGGTACGATAGCCACAAGCAAAAAGAATAACAGTAAATCCCGCTAGCATTATGATCGTATTTTGAAAGGTGAGCAAATAAGCCATGACGATCCAAAAAAGACTAAAACCAGAGTTTGTTTGAACAACGAATAATCCGCTATTCTTCTCTTGTACCCTATAGTTTGTTAATCCAAAAGGGACGATTGGCATGGGTTCATTCCTCTCCCAAATTTAAACATGCATTTATATTAAAACGAGGACTGGTAGTCGTCTACTACCTCGCGAAAGTGAGATCGCAATCGCTTGCCAGCTGCTGCCTCAAGTCTGACTACAGCGAAACTATCAATCACCGCTTTGCGATTTCATCGAATCATTATAAACCAATGTTAAGAAAATGTATAGCAGATGAAATCGCACTTAAAGTGAGCCTGCATTAATAGAGCCAATAATTGCGATTGCGAAGATTCTCTTTTTGCCATTTTGCCGAAGGCATCGCTTCACGACTCTTCTAAAGAGAAATGGCACAGAGCAAATATACTTCTATACTTACTTATCTTTTTTCGAAATCCCACTTGACTAATCACTTTCACCGGCATCGATTCAATTCGTTGTTGCTTAACACACAACGACGACTGGTAGCCGTCAACTACTCTCCGATTATCCTAAAACGACGACCGGTGGTCGTTTACTACTTCACTTTTCCTAACTCCCTTTTAAGATAATCAATCACCTTCACCGGCGTCGGGTCGACGCCGTTCATGATGGCAAGATAAAAGCTCACCCAGTCGCCGAGATAGATGAGCGAGAATATGCGCGCGAGAAGCGAGGAGCCTTCGCTCTGCACCTCAATCACTTTGGATGCGTATTCGCCAACGATGCTTTTGGTGATTTCCATCCGGAGCTTCACGCGGGCGTGGTCTTCTTTGTCGCGCAGGAACACGACCGCCATATCCTCCATATGGCGCTTCAGCACTTTCCAACCGACAAGCTCATTATGATTCATCTCGGGAAGCACATGCCCGAACGCCAACATCTTGCCGTTCTCCGCAATCTGTCCGCGCCAGCGTGTGTTCACCACATCGAACCGGTCAGCGGAAGAATAAATAACGGGAAGCTTGTTGTACAATTGCTTTGCCAATTCCAGGGCAAGATTATTTTTGCCGGAAAGTTTCGCGTACATGGCGGATTTCTTTTTGAGGAGGCGGATTGTCTCGCGGATATCTTTATCCTTCGATTTAATCAGCCCCATCGACGCGAACATCACCAGCGACGGGAAGAATGAATACCCAAGCGCCGTTCTCGGAGGATACCCCGGAGGAATCGTGACTAACGGCTGGCGGTATTTCTTTGCCATCGTTGATGTTTCTCCGCCGGAACTGATGCAGAGCACTTTCGCTTTCCGTTTGACGGCATCGAGATGCGCGGCGATGGTCTCCTCGGTGTTGCCGGAATAACTCGATATAACGACAAGCGTCCGCGAGTCGACAAACTCAGGCAAATAATAATGGCGATTGACGATGAACGGGACATTTAGGTCTTCCGCAAGATACGAACGGAGAAGATCACCGCCGATTGCCGAACCGCCGAGACCGTTGACGACAACGGCGTCGATGGAATGCTTTGTATAAGGAACGCGCGCGGTTTTACCGATACGGACGGCGTGTTCGATCTGCTCCGGAAACCCCGTGAGGAGGTTTCGCATGTTGGAAACGTCGTACAGTTTAATTGAGGATTCTTTCATCGTCTGAGATAAAATAATGAGAGTTTATCGGGAATTCTAAAATCTTCTATTTTTTTACCACAAAGACTCGAAGACACAAAGTTTCACTAAGAAAATAACTCTTTGTGTTTATATTTTAGTGCGTTTGTGACTTCGTGGTAAAAATAATTTCACATAACAATGGTTCTGATGAACCGCTTCTACATAATCATATCGCTGTCCAGCGGAATGTCGGGGCACTCCTTCATAATCACGCCGCGCATGTATTCCCTGATTTCTTCACCGGATGAGAGGCTGAGCGCTTTTCTCGCCACCGTCTGCATGTCGCTATAACAAAGCGTGCGGATAATTTTCTTGATTTCGGGAAGGACTGCCGGCACAACGCTTAGTTCATTCATCCCAAGTCCGACCAGCAGAGGCGCTGCCAGCGGATTGCCGCCCATCTCGCCGCAGATTCCCACCCACACTCCCTGCTTGTGCCCCGCGTTAATGACATGCTTGATTGTCGTCAGCACAGCCGGATCAAATTCATCATACAGCCGCGATACCAGGCTATTGCCGCGGTCAACTGCAAGCAGATACTGAATAAGGTCATTCGAACCAATACTGAGAAAATTTACTTCCTCCGCGAGTTGCGACGCATTCAGCGCCGCGGCCGGGACTTCAATCATCACGCCGATCTGCAGCCGGTTATCGAATTTTATTTTCTTCGCCTTGAGTTCATCTTTCGCCTGCTGGAGATATTTTTTCGCCAGCTTCAGCTCTTTCAATGACGTCACCATCGGGAACATGATGGCAAGATTTTTCCTTGTGCTTGCCCTCAGCATGGCGCGCAATTGATTAAGGAATAAATCAGGACGGTCAAGCGAAATGCGCACACCGCGCCAGCCGAGGAACGGGTTTGCTTCTTCCGCCATTTCCGATGCAAGCTTGTCACCGCCAATATCAAACGTTCTCATAATGACACGGTGCGGATAGAGCCTTTCCGCCACGCGTTTATATTCTTCATACTGTTCATCTTCCGAAGGAAGGTCATCCCTTCCGATCAGCAGCGCTTCAGTGCGATAGAGCCCGACACCCTGCGATCCCTGCACAACAACATACTCAAGTTCTTCCGGCAGTTCGATGTTTGCCGAGAGTTCGACATGATGTCCGTCGCGGGTTTGCGCGGGAAGGTCTTTAAGAAGTGCAAGGCCTTCTTCAAATACTGCAAACCGTTGTTGTTTCTTTTCATACTCTTTACAGCGTTCCGGAGTCGGATGAATCACCAGTGTCCCGCTGTACCCATCAATAATCATAATACTGCCGTTTTCAACTGCGCGGGAAACATCGCCCAAACCGACAACAGCGGGAATCTTCAGCGAACGGGAAAAAAGCGCCGCGTGCGATGTGACTCCGCCGAGATCTGTAGCATAACCAAGCACATGATTACGGCTGAGTATCATCGTGTCGGCAGGAGTCAATGTATGCGCGATGACAATCATGGAACCGTCGAACTTGGAGGTGAGTTTTTCCTGTTGCAGGTTGCGGATGATGCGGTTTTTCAGGTCATCCATGTCGTGTGCGCGTTCGTGCATGTACTCGTCGTGCGCGGCAAGCATGAGTTTAGCGTACTTTCCGATTTCTTCGCTGACGATATACTCGGCGTTCTTTTTTTCCTTTTGTATCCGCTTACTGATAGAGCTCACCAACACCGGATCTTCCAGCACCATAATCTGCGCTTCGAGGATGCGCGCTTTCGCGTCGCCCACCTTCTGCTGGGCAAAGACAAGAATTTTATTGAGCTCTTTCGCCGACTTCAGCCGCGCCCGTTCAAAGCGCTCAATTTCAACAGATACGTCACCATCGTTCGCAAGCTCACGCACTTCAACGGTCGGTATTTCTTTGGTAAACACAAACGACGTACCAATGGCAATTCCCGGGGAGGCGGCAACGCCTTTCAGGATAATTTCCTTCTTTTCTATAGTAGCAGCAGTTGGCATCGGTTATTCGTCAAAACTCCTGTCAAACAATTGAATCATCGCGGCGGCGGCTTCCTGTTCATCTTCTCCTTCGAAACGCAGCACCATCGTAGAACCCTGTTCCGCGGCCAGTGTCATAACACCGATGATACTTTTACCGTTGATTTCCATGCCGTCTTTAATAATAGTAAACTCAGACTTAAACCGCGCAGCAGTTTTAACAATAACGGCCGCGGGACGCGTGTGAATGCCGTTGCGGTTTTTTACGGTAACTTCCTGTTCGATCATTCGCCCTTCAATTCGTTCGTACTTTTAATTGATCGGCGAGGTGAACAAGCATAGCTTTCGCGTGGGAATTCCTGAGCGGAGCAAGAGCGCGTTGCGCGCGCATTGTTCTTTTTGAAATTTCCCGCTGAGCCCCCGCAATCACTCCTTCACGTTTATAAATCTCTTTTACGTTCCTGATCCGTTCACGCCGCGTTCCGTTAGACGGAACCGGTGAAAGCAACAGAGCACGGTCTTTTGCGGAGCTTCGTTCCAGCGCGGTAAGATAAAGGAATGTTTTTTTCCCTTCGACAATATCACCGCCAATAGTTTTACCGAATGTTTCCTGCGTTCCCACAACATCCAGCAGGTCGTCCTGAATCTGAAACGCCATGCCGAGATGTTCACCATATTGACGCAACGATTTTTGTAATTTCGGCGATGCTCCACCGATAACAGATCCAATCTCCACCGCCGCGGAAATCACCCGTGCTGTTTTTTTCTTAATCATGAGAAGATATTCATTCAGCGAAACATGTTTTCTCGATTCAAATTCTTTATCAAGTCCCTGCCCTTCACAGACTTGCACAAACGCATCATTAAAAATATCAATGATTTCCCGAAGCCTGGAAGTGTTGGTATTAAGAAGTGATTTGTACGCGTACGCAATCATTTCATCACCGGCAAGAATAGCGACATTCGTATCCCATTTTTTGTGGACGGTCGGCCTGCCGCGACGGACATCCGCACGATCCATGACATCATCATGCACCAGTGTAAAGTTATGAAGCATTTCAATCGCAGCCGCGGCAGGAAGCGCATCCGTTGCTTTTCCGCCGACTGCCTCGCATCCGAGAAGCACAAGCGAGGCACGCAGGCGTTTACCGCCGGCACCAAGCACATAGCGGATTGGCTCATAGACCGATGCTGGTTGAGAAACAGTAAAAAGCGATGAAAGAGTCTTTTCGATGCTCTTTCTATGTGAAATATTTTTAGGTTGAACCAGCCTACTGGCCAAAGAGAATGTACTTCTAATGTGGTTTGAAGAACTGCACTCGGAACTTCCTGCATCATAATAGGAAAAGATGTCTTCATAATCAAGAAAATGCGTGAAATTCAATGAAATTTATAGAATTACACACGGATCATGTTGTTGACATTGGAAATAAAAAGTGTAACTTTCCATAGGCGATATCATCGCGGGATGGAACCGCAATACCTGCTGAGAGACAATATTCATGAAAGGGAACGCCATGAAATATTTGGTAATGCTCATCATCTTCTTTTCACTATTTGTTGAAGCTGCATATCCACAGACAGAGATCTGGCGGGTACAAGGAGGAGTTGCAGTTCAGGATAATAGTGGCAACACATATGTTTCAAAATCATTTGGAGCTGATCAAGATAGTCTTTCCAAAATTGATTCCATGGGAGAAATTCTTTGGACAGTTCCGCTACCCACAAAATATTATAGGCTTCTTTGGGGAAACAATGGTATTTATGTCACACCTAAACTTTACGGCGATGACAATAACACTGTTTATTTTTATAATACATCCGGGATCCTGATCTGGTCACACACCTTAGCCGGTTCTGGATTCATGAAAACATTTCCCGAAGTGGATCAACTGGGGAATATTGTTATAGCCTATAATACAACGAATAATTCTTCTTCATTGAAACTATTAAAACTCAATTCAAACGGTGAGCAAGTTTTTGAAATTTCAATTCCTACCATTGTTTCTAATGCTTATGAACATTCTCTGCGTGGTCCGGCAATTGCTAGTAATGGAAATATCTGGGTGGTTGTTCAAGCAACTACTCAAGCCGAAAAGCAACGAGGCAATAGTTTTTCTATTAAGCAAGTTGGATATGAAGCTGCTCTTCTTTTTGATGGTGTAACAGGTGCATTGTTGCTTCAAAAAAATATTTATCAGGGACTAACTGATGAACAAGTTGACGATGGTCGAGGTAACCTCAAGGAATACACTTCTAATGCTTATAATGTCGGAGGGCCATCTTTCTTTGTCTTATGTAATGGCAACAACCTTATTGCTGGAGGATATTTCACATTTCTCTCTACAAAGTGTCGAAGCAACGGATCCTGCAAAAGCGTTCAGAAAAGTGAATGGAGAATGAGCCTAGTCGATCCTACCGGAAAACTTTCTCGATTTCGATACCGAGGAAAGGGGGAGTATCGTAGCATATACGGTACGGAATATTCAACCGTCGACGATGATGGAAATGAGTTGGAGAAAATTATTAGCGGAGAAACGAACGACCTATTTCTGCATGGGCGTGTTGCACGAGGGAAAACAATGAACGGTATAGGCGATTATTTCACCGATGATGTTGTTCTACGTTTTAGTTTAACAACAAAAAAAATTGATTGGAAGATTGCGACGCAAATGCCTTCATTCGGAGAAACTATATCCACGTACGTTTACCAGCCATCGCAGCTTATCCTCCGCCAAAAAGACGCACGTACTATTGAAGTTTACAATAACAATGGTGTGTTGAACGAAACACAACTTATTTTCCCTTATGATATTTCACTTCCCCCACAATCAGGCATAGAGTATCGTGTAGACAACACAGAAAGTGGTTTTTTGCTTCTTAGTGGATACAGTTGCGATATTCTTCCATGTGAGAGATTTATTGCAAAGTTCTCAATTGCTGGGTTTCTTGCAACTCAAAATTTCACACGCCACATTGCAATACAGGAAGATTATGCACCGGAACAATTTTCCCTCGCTCAAAATTATCCCAACCCCTTCAACCCTACAACCACAATTGACTTTGAACTGGCAGGTAATGCTCTCGTCACTCTGAAAGTTTATAACACTCTCGGACAGGAAATAATCACACTCGCCGACAAGGAAGAGTTCTTTGAGGGAGCAAACAGTCTGGAATTTAATGCCTCAGGTTTGCCTTCCGGTATCTATTATTACCGGATTGTCGCGGAAGGATTAGATGGTGAACCGGTGCAATTCGCCGAAATGAAAAAAATGGTGTTAATGAAATAATTTGTGCAGACATTTTTTGCATCAAGAAAGGCCCGGCATACCAGTCGGGCTTTTTCTTGATTTCATCCGAATTTTCCGTATCTTTATCCCTACAATTAACCAGCATCCTTAATTCCGGACTCCGTTCACGATGAGCCTTCATCGTCTCTGCGCGCCATTTGCAATTTGCAGTTGCATAATCCTTATTTCCTCCTGTATGAAGAACGAACCGCCCAAACTGCCGGAACGAAAAGTCAATTCCAAAGATGAACTTGTCCTGTATCTCGACACTCTTGAACAACGCTACGAGCAGGCATGCATCCAAATGGGGATGGCGAACTGGAACAGTTATTCAAAAGAAGCGGCATATGATCTCGATGCCGCCAAAGCAGGATTCTCCGCGATTTTTTCTGACACCACCGCGCGCAACATTATCATAGAGTGGCGGGGCAAGTCCAATTCACTAGCCGATAAACCTCTCGCGCGAAGACTTGAACTCTGGTACCGCTGTTTCCTCGGCGGAGCCGTGTATGCCGATCCCGATATCGCTTCACTGGAAAATTCACTCCAGCAGACTATCACCAATTTTAAATTTACCTACAATAACGCTGCAACCACCCGCGCATCCGTCAGCAACATGCTGAGGCAGGAAAAAAAGCAGACAACGCGGCATAAGTTGTGGTCGGTGACCGGACAACTTTCCGCGACTACCGACAGGGAGCTCCTTTGCCTTGTCAATTTACGGAACGAACGCGCGAAAGAATTCGGCTTCCCGAATTACTATTCACTGTCATTGTATCTCCACTCTATCGACGAGGACTGGCTCCTCAAGACTCTCAACGCGCTGGAAGAACATACCACTCAACCGTTTGAAGAATTCATCGCCGCTTCTTCCAAGAAACTTCATATCAAAAAGTTCGGGCCGTGGGATTTTGATTTTGCGCTACGCGAAGCGGCGTCTCTTCCCAACAAATATTTTGCAGAAGATTCGGTATTCAGCATTATTCACCGTTTCCAAAAGGGAATCGGGTTTAATGTTGATTCGCTTCCCATCAAGGAAGTGGTAAAAGATATTCCCTACGGTGGACTGAGTCTCGGCATCAAGATTCCCACCGACTCACGGTTCCTTGTGAATCCGACAAAAGGCAAAGGATTCTACTCCGTGGCGTTTCATGAGTACGGGCATTCGCTGAAAGCAGTACACACGAATGTCGAGTTTCCGATTCTGAAAGGATATGAATGGATTCCCGGCGCGCAGTGTGCCGCATATGAAGAAGGTGTTGCCGATATGCATGGCGAGTTTACTGATGATTCCCTCTGGCTGTCGAAATTTACGAAAGCAAAAACGAAGGAAATAGAAAAGTATATTGAAGGCAGAGGTATCCCGACATTATTCCGCCTCCGGCGTTTACTGAAAGATTTCTTTATTGAATATGAGATGTACAAGAACCCCGAGCAGGATATGGCACTGCTTGAACGGGCGATGTTTAAAAAATATCTGCTTGTCGATATCGACAGCACCGAACAGCATCAGTATGCCTCCTCGATCTGGTACACTTCCTACCCGTGTTATTATCAAAACTACATTCTTGCCGGCATGATCGCGACACAGCTTCAGGAAGCCATGACCAGCAAATTCGGCGAAGATAAAATCTTCAATCCAAATCTTGCGGCATGGATGACCGCGCAATTATACGAGTCCGGTGAAAAACTGGAATGGACAGAACGTATCCGCAATGCAACAGGCAAATCGCTCGACACCGGACCGTATCTCCGGAAATTAGGCATCGAACACCATAAACTCCTCACGCAAGAGTAATTCAAACCGTTATCGCTGTATTACCGTTATTATGAATGACCACTAAAGGATAGTTATGAAATCAACCATATTGTTATTACTGTTTTGTGTATTGACTCTGAACGCGCAAAACATATCTACCATCCAGCAGGAAACGAAAGAATTCCTCATAATGTACAATACGCTCTACCAGAAACTGGGCACCGTTTCGGCGGAGGCGCAATGGAAGGCCGGCACTGATGTATCTCCCGAACACACCGGAGAACGCATTGGCGCCGACAAAGCGTTGGCGGCATTCCAGGGAAATCCATACATCATAGAGAAATGCAAATCGCTGTTACAGCAATCATCCAACCTTGACCCGATATCAGTGCGGCAACTGAATGAAATCATGCTTGCCGCAGCGCATTACCCCGGCACCATTCCGGGTGTTGTTGCCGAGCGCGTAACTGCCGAAGCAAACCAAAGCGCCGCGCTCGACGGATTTCGGTTTTGCGACCAGAAAGCGGGCGACTCCTGCGTGAGTGTAACGACACCGAATAAAATTCAGGAAGTGCTCTCTTCCTCAACTGATCTCGCGGAACGCAAACATGCATGGGAAGTTTCCAAGCAAACAGGACCCGTGCTGAAACCGGGATTGATTAAACTCCAGCAACTGCGCAACAGGATGGGACAGGAGTTGGGATATCACTCGTTCTTCGCACTTGAAGTCGCGGATTATGGCATGACCGTTACGGAAATGATGTCGATGCTCGATTCATCCATTGCGGCTGTCAAACCGCTCTATCAGAATCTCCACTACTGGGCGAAAGTGAAACTTGCGAAGAAATTCAACCAACCGGTTCCGAAGAAAATCCCCGCGCACTGGATCAGTAACCGCTGGTCGCAGGCATGGCCGGGAATTACCGAAGGCGTTGACCTTGACCCGTATTTTAAAGATAAGTCGCCTGAATGGATTGTTCAGCAGGCAGAAAAATTTTACGTCTCTCTCGGCATGCCGTCGCTTCCTCAATCGTTCTGGGAAAAATCTGATCTGTACGAACTTCCTCCGAACTCATCCAGGATTAAAAATACACATGCATCGGCCTGGCACATCAATTATGATAACGATGTACGTTCATTAATGAGTGTGCGGCCTGATTTCGACTGGTTTGCAACCACGCATCACGAACTCGGACATATCTACTATTATATGGCATACTCAAATCCCGACGTACCGGTTGTCCTTCGCGAAGGAGCAAACAGGGCATTTCATGAGGCAATCGGTGATCTTATCGGAATCGCGGCGCGGCAGATTCCTTACCTGAAAGAAATCGGTGTACTTCCGAAGAACATGAAAATCGACCAGACACAATGGTTGCTGAGTGAAGCATTGGATAACGCGGTGGTGTTTATTCCTTGGTCTGCGGGAACAATGACGCATTGGGAACATGACTTCTATGAACAAAATCTTTCTCCGGATGAATACAATAAACGGTGGTGGGAATATGTCGCAAAGTACCAGGGCGTCGAACCTCCTGATATCCGCAGTGAAGAATATTGCGATGCTGCCACGAAGACACACATTAACGACGACCCCGCCGGATACTATGATTACAGTCTCGCATTTCTCATAAAGTATCAGCTTCATAATTATATCGCGAAAAATATTCTGCATCAAGACCCGCGTAATTGCAATTATTATGGAAACAAGGAAGTGGGCAAATGGCTGTGGGAACTGCTGAAGCTCGGTTCAACGCGGGACTGGCGGCAGGTTATCAGAGAAAAAACCGGTGAGGATATCTCACCTAAAGCAATGCTGGAATATTTCGCGCCGGTGATGAAGTATCTCAAAAAAGAAAATGCCGGAAAAAATATTTCGTGGGAGTAACCGAATGAACCAACTGGTGCGTCACATCCTATTCCTTCTGCTGTTCCTGCCGGCCGCACAAGCGGCGGCTCAGCAATCCATCATAGATTTTTTCCCTGTTGCCGAATCGCTGATCACATATCCGCCGTATAAGCCCCGACTTGGAATCCTCGGCCAGCATAAGATATCCAACTGGTATGTTTCAATTATCGGGTTGAAGGAAACTAAAACAATCTTTCTTGCTGCCGTAACAAAACAGCCGATAAAGAATGTCATGAAAGAAATTTCACTCTCGGTGAAATTCAACGGCAGAATTCCTGACGTAGGCAAGACCAGTACGTGGGGCTATGTTTTTGACAGGAACGGCGACGGTAAAATCGATTACCTGGCACTCTTAGGCGGTGCCGCGCCGGTCAAGGACAGCACATTTTCGGAAGATTATGCGTACCGAGGCCTGCCATTGCGAACCGACGATATAAAATACTACATAAAAAATACGAAACTGATATTCAATCACTGGGCAGACGACAACTATGACGGCACTCTGGACGGGCTTATCCATGTGGATATGGACCGTGAGCGGGATATGGTAGACCGCCGTCTTGTTATCCGCAGTACGGCGTTTAACGGAAAATTTGACGATGTGTGGGCGCTACGGCTGGTGGATGAAACAGTTCAGGATTCGATTCCTCACACAGCGACCAACGTTCCGTTCATCGCTGTGGAAGGAAAGGAAAGCGCAATTACAACCGATTCGTTCAAGGAAAAAACAGAAGTCTTAAAACTCCTTAATACTGCAATAAAAAAATCAAAACTGACCGCTAAAAACTTTTTTCAGCCCGGGCAGTAACCGGAAACACCTCAAAAATTTTACCCGGCAGCGTTCTCCTTCTTCATCTTGTCGTACGTGTACGACCATTTTACCTTCCCCTTCCCGTACGTCAACGGGTCAGGAGAGTCAATCGCAATCATCGTCCCTGTTGAAAACAGGGTGGATGATTGCCGTGACCCTGTTGTTAATAACGAAGCAAAAATCTGAATGCTCGGCAAGTGGCCGATAAGCAAGACCGGTGACTGCAAACGCATGTTCAATTCTTCAACGAGCTGGCGCGGATCTGATGTTGGTGTAAGGTATTCAATCGTATCAAAAGATGGAACTCCGATTTCCTTTATTACGATACGGGCGGTTTGCTCGGCACGGGTTAACGGACTGGAAAGCACCAGCGACGGGATAATCTTTAATCGGGAGAGTGTACGGCCTGCGGCAACCGCCTGTTGTTCACCGAGCACAGAAAGAGGGCGCGCCGCATCGTCAAACTCATGCGCTAACGCATCACCATGACGCAGAAGAATCAACTGCATTTGGTTCAAGAGAGAAACTCTTTGATACGTTCGGCAGGGCGGGCCAGGATGGCAGAACTTCCCTTTTCCACAATCGGACGCTGGAGCAAATCGGGATACTTCACTATGAATTCAATAATCTCCTCCTCTGTTAAATCCATTTCAGACAGGTTCAGATCTTTGTACACCTGTTCTTTTGTGCGAAGAATATCTCTTGCCCGAAGCTTCATCTTTACCAATAGTTTTTTGATCTGCGCTTTTGAAAGCGGCTCGGTATAGTAATTCACCGATTCGATATCGACTCCGGCATCTACCAGAGCTTTATATACCTGACGGCAGGTCGTGCATGTTGGTTTTTGATAAATGGTAATCTTCATCGGAGCAGCAATGAAATTACATTTTCATTTTTATGCCGCCGCTCACCGGGAAATATTGCCGCGTTCTGTCGAAAACTCCCATCACCGTTCTTCCCTGAACGAATATGCCAATCTGGGCTGTCACCGGAATTTCCACACCAAGCCCTGCCGACCATGTAAACGCTGTTTGTGATTCATCCGAAACGGAAAATGCGTTTGTTCCTTTGATTGCGATGCTGTCTGTGGAAAGTCTTGTCAACCCTGCGCCGATAAGAAAATACGGAGCGGGCGAGTGCTTTGTCGCGGAGAAACTTCCTTTGAAAAAAACCATCAGGTTGGCAATGCTGGTTGTGCCGCGCCTGATAATTTCACCGTTCTGTATAGCGGCTTGCTGGGCCGGATATTTTTCCGTCATCGCCGCGCGATATCCCGCTTCGTCAAATGCAAACCTGTTATATTCAAGTGCCGCAAAAATTGCACCGTAACCGATAGCGCCCGGCGTGAATGAAAGCCCGTAACCGATGGCGCCATTCCATCCGTTTTTCCAATAGTCGCGGAATTCCAACGGCAGATACTGATATGATAATCCGCCCCAGACGAGAATTTCCCTGTCTGCGGGAATATCATCTATCATAGGCGGCTTAAGAGCGGTTGAGTCAGATTGTGCGGATGATACTGCGAACGCAACTAACGTCAGGAGAGCGACATACAATAGACGTTTCATAATAATCCTTTGATAAATATTTTTCCAAGTGAAAGTGAACGAGCAACAACTTCGGAGGATTGCTCCAGGCTAAAGAGCAGAGGGAGTATACGAAGTTTTTTCTGCTTTTTCAAGGTAATCCCGGTTTAACAAAGATTGTTTTTTCGCGCTCAAGAATAACGGCGCCCTGTGCCATCCCTTTTGGTTTTCTGACAAATTTCCGCTCGCAATATGCTACCGGCACGCTTCCGGCATTCCGCATTTTGCTGTAATACGCAGCAATGCTTGCGGCATCACGGATTGCTTCTTTCGGCGGCTCGGTCCCGCTTTTTACTTTCAGAACAGTATGCGATCCGCTCGCCCCGCGGACGTGGAACCAGAGGTCGTTCGGTTTGGCGTATTTCATTGTCAGCAAATCGTTATTCGCACTGCTTTTGCCCACCCACACTTCGTAACCGCCGGCAACAGAAAATATCCGGAACGGCGGGAGCTCTCCGCCTTTCGGCGGGGAAATAAGTTTCATCGCGAGTAAGTCCTTTTCAAATTCTTTCTTAAACTCTTTGATATCTTCTGTTGTATCAGCCTCATCAAGAGCATTTATCATTTGTTCAAGCAATGTTATGGTTTTTTTTATAGTTAATTGCCGTTCCGCAGATTCTTTCCGTGCAACCCTGCTCTTTTTTGCTTTCTCGAAATAATGTTCGGCGTTCAGGGCAGGTGAAAGAGCCGGGTGTAATGCAATCGTTATCAACGATTGTTCACTTTCAAAATCCGGGATGGTCATCTCACGCATACCTTTAGAGACCTGCCCCATATTTGCGAGGATGAGTTTTCCTTTCCGCTCGTATTCTTCCGCCCGGCCGCCCTCTTCAAGCTGTGTCGTTACTGCCTTAAGTGAACGATGGACACGCTTCAGTTCCGTTTCAAGTTTTTGCTGAATGTCTTTTTTCTCACTCTCTTTCCCTTTCTCGCGAAACGAAGAAGTAAGAAATGCCGCAACCGCAGAATTTGTATCTGGGTACGATGCATACTCAAATCGTTCCATTGACTGCAGGGGAATTACCGAGAACACTTTTATGCCGTTTTCCCGTATGTAAATTACCGGCTTAGGGTGTTGAATGGATTCTCTCAACGCTTCAACTTCATGATAAAGGAATGACGTTTGGCTTGTTGAAATGGTTTGAACGGATTCCGTCGCATCAATACCCGCACGAAACAGAAGTTCACTGACAAATTGCGTACCAAGCAACGGCATCGTTTGTTTCAATGCGTTGGAAATTGTCCTTGCCATGTCCGACCGTAACGTCTCTGCAAAGAGATTTTCATTCTTGTATATACCGGAATCAAAATATTTCTTAACAATTACAAATCTTTCTCCTTTTTTTTCTTTATCCCCCTTGAACGCCTCTAAGATAATATTGTTATTATCGGCAAGGATGATGTTACTCGACGCTGAATTATATAATTGAATGTAAAGAATCAGACCATTCTTCATTCTGCACTCAAGCGTTCGGTCAGCGGGATGAAGTGTCAATGAAAACATTTCATTTCCGGTAACGCCACGAAAAAGATCAACCGAATTTTTACGCGCCCTGGTAACACGTTCACGCAGAACAATAAAGTTTAACAGTGGATTAATAGATACGACAAGCGACGATAAGGGAAACGAAATGACAAGCTCGTTTTTCTGTTGCGAGAAAATTTCCTCGACAACTAAGCCGGTAAGCCTTGGTTGAAATTCTTTGAGGAGTGCCTGAAGAGTAAAATAGTGGGTAACCATTAATTCGTTAACGTAACAATAGAAAAGGTGAATTAATATATCCAAAAACCATACTATTCTCAATCGCTTTTAACGAGAATGTGTACTTCTTTGTGCAAAACTTGTCCAAATCTTTCCCTTGACGCTCGTGCCAATATTTCGTACTTTAGTATGGAATTTTATACAAAACAGGCGAATTCGAATGATTTCAAGCATGACCGGCTATGGGCACGGCGAGGCAGCGGAAAAAAAAACCACTGCCGTCGCAGAAGTACGTACCGTTAACAGCCGGTATCTTGAAGTCGCGTCCCGGCTTCCCCGCTCGCTTTCATTGCGCGAAAATGACGTCAAAGAATTGGTGCGGACAAAATTCTCCCGCGGTAAGGTCAATGTCGTCATTTCCATCACACAGGAAAATGACAACGAGTTGCCGCTGAAGATCAATGTCTCGGCCGCAAAAGCGTATTACAAACTCCTTTCTTCTCTCCGCAAGACAGTCAAGATACAGGACAAAGTAACACTTGACCACATCCTGAAATTTCCGGAGGTACTGGAGATGGACGGATTCGATCAGAACGACGAACACGAATGGGCGCTCGCGCAAAAAGCGCTGGAGACAGCGCTTATCAATGTTGCTGAAATGCGCAGGCGTGAAGGCGGGGAACTGCTGAAAGATCTCGTCGAACGGCTGAATGTCATCAACGGCACATTGGATAAAATTGAGGAACTCGCGAAGACCCGTCTTCCCTCAGAACGTCAACGGCTTGAAGAACGGTTAAAAGAACTTATCGCCGACAACCGCGTCATTGACAACAACCGGCTCGAAACGGAGCTCGCGCTCTTTGCTGATAGACTTGACCTCACGGAAGAATGCGTCAGGTTCCGGAGTCATAACAAATTTTTTCTTACCGCGCTGCAACAGGAAGAAGGCGCGGGGCGCAAATTGAATTTTCTGGTTCAGGAAATGAACCGCGAAGCGAACACCATCGGTGCAAAAGCGAATAACGCCGATATCGCTCACCTGGTTGTTGCAGTAAAAGAAGAGCTCGAGAAAATCCGGGAGCAACTGCAGAATATTGAATAATGATCCCCCTCTTCCCTTCGTTAAGGGAAGGGTTGGGGTGGGGTTAATACCTTCATCGCATGTCAATACCGAAACTGATCGTCATCTCCGCTCCGAGCGGATGCGGAAAAACAACCATCGCAAGAGAAATCTTGCGCCGGCATCCTGAGATGTTATTCTCTGTTTCGGCGACAACACGGCCTCGCCGGGAACATGAAATTCACGGCAAGGATTATTTTTTCCTGACGGTTGATGAGTTTCAACAGAAGATCAAGCATGATGCCCTTGCGGAATGGGAACAGATTTACGGCAATTATTACGGCACACTGAAAAGTGAAATTGATTCCGCTCTGAAGAACGGACAATCGATGCTGTTTGATGTCGATGTGAAAGGTGCGCTTTCCATCCAGAAACTGTATATGCGCGATACGGTGCTGATTTTTATTAAACCGCCGAGCATCGAGATATTGACGGAGCGGCTCAAAAACAGAAATACGGAAACGCCGGAGACTATTCGTAAACGGCTCGAACGCGTACCAATGGAGTTGAGCAAGGCGCCGGAATTTGATTTTTCGGTTGTGAACGATGATTTACCGACAGCCATGAATGAGGTTGACGCGATAGTTGTCAACGCAATGCGATCATAAGTTAATAAACGTATTCAATAAGAAACATAAGCACAAAGGAACAACGTTATGCCAATTAAACCGTTAGACATCGAAGAGCTGAGCGGAAAAGCGGAGAACATCTACGAAGCGATCGTCGTGCTATTGAAACGCGCGCGTCAGATCAATGAAGAGATGAAGATCGAGTTCAACCAGCGCATTGAAATGCTTCAGTCGAGAATTTTCGAGCCCGAGGAAGAAACCGATCAGCCGCAGACAAATCCGGACCAGATTCTCATCGCGAAGGAATTTGAACAGCGGGCAAAACCGCCGGAGACAGCAATCCAGGAGTTAATGACCGGAACGATCACGTATCGTTACAAAGAAGACGATCCGGCTCCAACGACCACCCCGTAAAAAGCATGTTCCTCTGACCCATGTTACGAAAGAAACATATACTGCTGGGGGTCACGGGAGGAATCGCGGCGTATAAAATTCCTCTGCTCGTCCGGGAATTTAAAAAAGCCGGCGCCGATGTCCGCATCGTTATGACGGAAGCTGCGAAAGAATTCGTTACCCCGCTGACGCTCTCCACGCTTTCAGGAGAAGATGTTCTTATCGGAACGTTTCCAAAAGAAAGCGGTGGAGTTCTAAAAGGCAAAACCTGGCACATTCATCTCGCGGAATGGGCAGATGTCCTGCTCATCGCCCCGGCAACGGCAAATCTCATCGCGAAACTCGCGCACGGAATTTCCGACGACGCGGTGACAACACTAAGTCTTGCATTTCATAAAAGTGTTGTCGTCTCGCCGGCGATGGATGCCGATATGTGGAAACACACAGCCACAGAGCGCAACGTTACTACTCTGCGCGAAACGGGATACACGGTTCTTCCTCCGGATGAAGGCGAACTTGCAAGCGGACTTATCGGACCGGGCAGACTTCCGGAACTAAACGTCATTATCGAAGCAGTTGATGTGGTGCTTGAAAAAAGCAATCAGGATTTGCGCGGAAAAAATATCGTTGTTACCGCCGGCCCCACCCGTGAAGCTATTGACCCCGTGCGCTATATCTGCAACCGGTCATCGGGAAAAATGGGGTTCGCAATCGCTAATGTGGCAGCTCAACGAGGAGCGAAGGTCACGCTTATCAGCGGGCCGGTGACACTGCCGACACCGCGCAATGTTCAGCGTGTCGATGTTGAATCTGCCGAAGATATGTACCGGGCAACCATGAAATACCGTAATAAAGCCGATGTTATCATCATGTCGGCCGCCGTCGCTGACTTTACACCCGAAAAACCATCCGCTACAAAAATTAAAAAAGGCGGAAAAAATGACAGCGTCCCCTCCATTGAATTACGCAAAACAAAAGATATTCTCTCAGAGCTGACAAAGACTAAGAATAAAACAATCGTTGTTGGTTTTGCGCTTGAAACAGACCATGCTCTTGCCAACGCGAAGAAAAAACTAAAAGAAAAACGCGCTGACTTTATTGTGTTGAACAACGCAACAGAAGAAGGTGCGGGGTTTAACACTGAAACGAATATTATTACCATACTTTCAAAACGGGGAAAGGTGGAACGCCTGAAAAAGATGCTGAAGTTCGATACGGCGCATGAAATCCTGAACCGTGTTGTAAAAATTTTGTAAGAATCTTCACCGGCGTGCGATAGCGCCATCCCGTTGTTCCTCCTTTAAGAATTTTTTATCTCACAATGAACGCTAAAGACATCAACAATTTGCTTTCGAACACTGAGAAATATCTCAGTCAGCAGGAAGACCTTTTCGGAGATGTTCTTTACCGCGGAGATGCAGTGAAAAAACAGACAGTCGCTGAACCGGCAAGCTCTTCGTCGGACGAACCATGGCAACAGACAACAACGCTTGAACAGCTCAACAAGGAAATTTGTGAATGTTTAAAATGTCCGCTCGGACAAACGAGAACGAAGTTTGTGTTCGGGACCGGCAACCCGAAATCCGGCGTCGTATTTATCGGCGAAGCACCGGGTGCGGATGAAGACGCCCAGGGAGAACCGTTCGTTGGAAGAGCGGGTCAACTTCTGACAAAGATCATTGAAGCTGTCGGCATGAAACGACAGGATGTCTACATCTGCAACATATTAAAGTGCCGTCCGCCGAACAATCGCGCGCCGTTGCCGATGGAATCCGAATCGTGTACACCCTACTTAATGAAACAGCTTGAACTGATTAAACCGAAATTTATCATCTGCCTCGGCAGAACAGCAGCGCAATGGCTCCTTAAAACAAACGATGGTTTAAGTGTGATGCGCGGTAAGGTGCATGATTATCATGGCATCAACCTCATTGTAACATATCATCCGGCGGCTTTACTTCGTAACCCGGAATGGAAACATCCGACATGGGAAGATATGAAGATGTTCAAAAAAATGTATGATGAAATGAACGCCTGATCAATAAACATATGGCAAAAACAAGAAAGAATACCTCTGCTCCACCCGTGGAGCAATTATCAGTTTCGGCAGGGAGAATTCCTCCGCAGGCGGTTGACGTGGAAAAAGCCGTCCTCGGCGCCATGCTTATCGATAAAGAAGCCGCGCCAAAGGTATTGGAGATACTGGACATCGGAAGTTTTTATAATCCGACTCACCAAAAAATATTCCAGGCAATGATGTCGCTGTTTGAAAAAGGTGAACCCATCGACGCGGTCACAGTCATCGAAGAGCTTCGCAGGCAAGGAACGGTAAATGCCGCCGAGGATCCGGTGACGATCACCGAATTGACGATGAGTGTCTCTTCTTCCGCAAATGTCGAATACCACGCGCGCATCGTGCTGGAGAAAGCGTTGATGCGAAGTCTGATCACAGCGTCAAGTGAAGTTGCCTCACGTGCATACAGCGATACCGAAGACGCGCTCAATCTTCTCGATGAAGCTGAAGCGAAGATTTTCCAGATTTCCGACCGCAGGCTGAAGAAAACATTTACTCCAATCAAAAAAGCCGTCGTTGAAACGTTTGAGATGCTGGAATCAATTCACGGCAAGCACAGTGGTATTACCGGTGTTCCAACCGGTTTCCCGAGGCTTGATGAGATGACTGGAGGATTTCAGAATTCCGATTTAATCATTGTGGCAGGACGTCCGAGCCAGGGAAAAACTGCCTTCGCACTTTCTGTTGCCAGGAATGCCGCTTTACACCGCGAGAAAAAAACCGCCATCGCGATTTTCAGTCTGGAAATGTCAGAGCAACAGCTTGTCATTCGTCTCCTTTCTTCCGAAGCAAAGGTTAATGCACATCAATTGAGAACCGGTAAACTTGATAATAACGAATGGGCTAAGCTGAGCAGGAACGCGGGGCGTCTTTCCGAGGCAAAAGTGTTTATCGATGACTCGGCTTCAATTAGTATTCTGGAACTTCGTGCCAAAGCCCGCCGCCTGAAAGCTGAACACAACATCGGACTTGTCATAGTTGATTATCTGCAATTGGTGCAAGGGCCAAAAAGTGCCGAATCGCGCGAACGGGAAATTTCCACAATCTCCCGTTCACTTAAAGCATTGGCAAAAGAACTTAATATTCCGGTAATCGCATTGTCACAGCTTAATCGTGCCGTCGAATCCCGCACCGACAGGCAACCGATGCTTGCTGACCTCCGCGAATCCGGCGCCATCGAACAGGATGCCGATGTTGTCATGTTTGTCCACCGCCCCGAAACATATAAGATCACTTCGATCAAGGATGATGAGTACGGTGAAATTTCTTCTGAAGGTATCGCTGAAATCATCATCGGCAAACAGCGTAACGGCCCGACAGGTATTGTCCGCCTCGCATTTAAAAAAGAGTATGCGGGATTTGAGCGGCTTGCATCCCCGGGTTTTGAAGCGTTCTTACCACCGCCCCAGGCGGCACTGGAAACTGAAGCACCATTTTAAGAAGGCATATATAATCTAACCATCGTATCATTTCCACATACAGAGGAGGCACTTATGAAATCAGAAATGATTACTTCACTTACACGTAGCTTCGAATCAGCTGTACAGATCATCGACGATGTCGAATGCTGGTTTGCACGCGACCTTCAAAAACTTCTTGGGTACACCGAATGGAGAAACTTCCTGCTTGTCATCGAGAAAGCGAAAGTTGCATGTAGTCATGCACGACAGAATTTAGATGATCATTTTGTTGACGTCAACAAAACGATCACGATGCCAAAGGGCGCTTTGAAAGATATTGAAGATATCATGCTAACACGTTATGCTTGTTATCTTATCGCCCAGAATGGCGACCCCAGAAAAGATTCAATAGCATTCGCAATGAGCTATTTTGCTGTTCAAACACGTAAACAGGAAATTCTCCAACAGCGAATTACAACATGGGAACGCCTAAAAGCAAGAGAAAAACTTTCTCAATCGGAAAAGGAATTGTCTGCAATACTATTTGAACGTGGCGTCGACGAGCATGGCTTTGCCCGCATCAGAAGCAAAGGAGACAAAGCTTTGTTCGGCGGATATACGACAAATGAAATGAAAACCAAACTCGGAGTCTCTCCTAAAAGAGCCTTAGCCGATTTTCTTCCAACCATAACAATTAAAGCAAAAGATTTTGCCACAGAAATTACAAATTTTAATGTCCGGCGTGATGATCTCAAGAAGGAAGAGTCTATCGGAAAAGAACATGTTAAAAGTAATGCCGGAGTAAGAAAAGTTCTTGTCCAACGCGGCATTAAGCCGGAACTTCTCCCCTCCGAAGAAGATATTGTAAAGCTTAAACGCCGGGTTGCATCCGAAGATAAAAAGATGCTGAAACATACAAAAAACCTTAAAGGGAAGAAACGAAAATAGAATCCTTTGTTTTCTTTTCATATTTCAGTACCTTTTATATGTTTGTTGCCCCACTGTTATGGGGCAACCTATTTTTAGGTCAAAATGAAGAATATTTGCATACTCGGTTCCACAGGTTCCATCGGTCAAAACAGTCTGGAAGTCATCTCAAATTTCCCGGGACAGTTTCGTCCGGCATATCTGACGACCAATAAAAACATCAATCTCCTTAAAAAGCAGATTGACCGTTTTCGTCCTGATGCTGTTGCTGTGCTTGATGAAAGCTCCGCTTCGATTCTGAGGCAAATGGTTGACGGTTCGGTAAAAGTTTATTCCGGCGAGGAAGGATTCATTGAACTCGCCACTAAAAATGATACTGATATTGTCATCAGTTCATTGGTCGGATTTGCAGGGCTCAGGCCAACAATTGAAGCGATCAAGCATGGAAAAACCGTAGCACTCGCTAACAAAGAAACTCTTGTTGTCGCGGGAGAGATTATTACTAAGCTCGTCTGGGAACACAACGCCACACTGGTTCCAATCGACAGCGAACACAGCGCTATTCTTCAGTGCCTTGTCGGCGAGCATTCCGATCATATTTCAAAATTGATTTTAACCGCATCCGGCGGGCCGTTTCTCAGGCTCAATAAACACGAGTTCGGAAGCGTAACCGTTGATCAGGCACTTAATCATCCCAACTGGAAAATGGGGAATAAAATTACCATTGATTCCGCTACGATGATGAATAAGGGGCTTGAAATTATAGAAGCGCACTGGCTGTTTAATCTTCCGTCTCAAAAAATCGAAGTATTGATACACCCCCAGTCTATCATTCACTCCATGGTAGAATTCATTGATGGTTCAGTCAAGGCGCAACTCGGCATACCGGACATGAAAATTCCCATTCAATATGCACTGACGTATCCTAAGCGTGTATCTTCCACATTTACCAGGGTAGATTTTGCCAAACTTGGTGAGATGACGTTCTTGAAACCTGACACGGAAAAATTCGAATCAATTGTACTAGCATACCGCGCGCTGGAAACCGGCGGCACCGCGCCAACCGTACTGAATGCAGCAAATGAAGTCGCTGTTGATTTGTTTCTCAACGGCAAAATAAAATTTCACCAGATTCCGTATTTAATCGGCGAAGCGCTTGGAAGGCACTCTGCGGAACAAGCGCCGACACTTGAAAAAATTATCGATACCGACCATCATACACGCGCAAGTGTGCGTGAACATGGTCTTCATTTACAGGAAAGAGTCTATGCAGGCACTTAGTATGATATTTTATACCGGCATTGTTCTCGGGGTGCTGGTGTTTATTCACGAACTTGGCCATTTTCTCGCGGCAAAATTCTGTGGCATGCGCGTTGACCGGTTTTCAATCGGCTTTCCTCCGCGCGCGTTTGGAAAAAAAATCGGCGATACCGATTATTGCGTCTCCTGGATTCCGCTCGGCGGATATGTGAAGATCGCAGGTATGGTGGATGAAAGTTTCGACACTGAATTTATGAATCGCGAACCGCAACCGTGGGAATTCCGCGCAAAGCCAATATGGGCAAGGATGTTCGTCATCTGCGCGGGTGTTATTATGAATATTCTTCTGGCAATCGTGATTTTCTGGGGAATTCACTACTCTAAGGGAAGAGATACAGTTGAAACGACTGAAATCGGATATGTCGCTGAACATAGTGCCGCGCAAAAGGCCGGGCTTCTCGCGGGAGATAAAATTCTTTCCGTTAACGGCACCCCAACAACTCATTGGGAGGAGCTCCAGAATATTCTCTATATTGACAACATGGGAGATGATTTAACTATCAATATTAACCGCAATGGGAAAGAACAATCTGTTTTTATACCTCACTCTGACATGCCAGCATTGTCCGAGGAAGCATCTATCGGCATTTCAATCGCTCACACCGTATCGGTAATTAATTCGGTTGAATTGGGAATGCCTGCCGAGAAACTCGGGCTACTGCCTGCCGACACCCTGTTAACATTTAACAGCAAGCCTGTTACCAGCCGCCAGGAGATTATTACGTATATCAAGAGCCACGCAGATTCCAATATTGCCCTGGAATGGAAACGCGGATCTGAAATCATGAAAGGTACGACAAAAGTTTCCAAAGAAGGCCGCATTGGAATCAGTATTGGAGTTGCGTATACAGGACCGATCAAACATATTCAGTTCACCGTCTGGGAAGCTTTTTCGGAAGGAATAAATGAAGTTGGCAGATCTGTCCGCCTCTTTTATCTGACCATCAGCAAGATTTTTGTGGGTAAAGCAAAAGTCAAAGATTCATTTGGAGGCCCCCTTACCATTGCTAAATTCGCGTCTCAAAGCGCTGAGCTTGGTTTGGTAACGTTTCTCTTGTTTATGGCGCAATTAAGTATGACGCTGGCAATCATGAACATTCTCCCTATTCCCGCCCTCGATGGCGGGCATCTGGTAATGCTTATCTACGAAAAAGTTTCTCGGCGTGAAATCCCCAATAAAATCAAGCTTGGCATTCAACAAGCAGGTTTTATCCTTCTTCTTGCCTTTATGGCATTTGTCATTTACAACGATTTTACCCGTTTCTAAATCACAACAGGTGACAAACCCCACATAGCGCTTTGCCCTTTCCTCTATATTGCGGATATTAATTCACTTTGGTTGATTTAATCCAAAGAATTCACTATTATTTTTTGCCTTTTAGGCTGATTTTTGGTCGGAGTTTCTATGAAATCAACGATATCACACATATCACTCCTTGCGGCTGTTTTCATCGTTTTAACGATGATCCGGACATCCCCGGCGCTGGCGCAGGGCTGCCAGTTAGGCCTGAACGTGACGTATACTCCCGTTCAGCAGCTCTCCATTGCGGACATAGATTTTGAACACTTTCAAAGCCGCAGTCTGCTGTTCACAGTTTCCATTACCAATAATGGACTGATACCTGCTACGGCGCGGCTGCGCGGCACCATGCGGGTACGCCTTTCAAATGGTCAATATAATGGGACCGCATTAACATTCTTATCAGAATCTTTTTCCGTACCGCTTGAAGGAAGAGTAGTTACAAATCTGCAACTGGGCAATAATTCCGACATCAAGATGGATGAGTTTGATTTTGATGATGCCGCGAAAACAAATGTTCAGGATGTCGCGCTTTCTACCGGAAAATTTCCGGCCGGACTCTATACGTTGAAAATTCTTCTTGAAGAAGTCGCATGCCCGGTTGTTGAGGATAAAGACATAGAGCTTGATCTCCGCAACCCATCCCGCATCGAACTTCGTTCTCCGCGCGATGGTGAGACGACTTCCGAATTTCCCCTCTTTGAATTTTTCTCCGATGAATATCCGGTTGTTCTAACTGTTGCGGAATTTGAATCCGGTCAATCGCGTTCGGACGCGCTGAGCCGGAAACCGGCCATGCTTGAAGTGGAACTGACAGGGCAATCATCATTCCTGTACTCCGGAGGACGTCCTTTGGAGCAGGAAAAACAATATGTCTGGAATGTCAAGCATTCCACCTTCGGCACCGGCGGATCGCAAAATGTTGTCATGAGCCCGATCGGATTGTTTACCGTATCAAACCTTCCCCCCGACCCTGAAGCCGGATCCGCGGTTACCGGCGCAATTATTTCACGATTGAAAGAAATTTTTGGTGAGAGATATCCGGGAATTTTTGAGCAAATCGAGAATGGTAATTTCAAGATCAGCGGATCGTTTTCCCTCAATCAAACGCCTCAGACTGAGGCACAACTGCTCCAACTTCTGAATGACCTTCAGGAGATCAGCGATTCAGTTGATTTAACATTTGAATAATTTTTGATTGAGAAGGAGAATGAAAATGAAAATTACTACAAATACTCTGAAAATATTGACTGCGATATGTTTAATTCTTACCGTCGCTCTTAGCATTGGTTTTACATATAGAGCTGCGAATGTCGCGCTGATTACCAAAGTTATTCAGGATGTAACAAAGAAAACTTCCGAAGCAGAGTGGCAAAAAGCCGGCAAAGGCGAAACACTCCTCTCGGGTGATAAGGTACGCACGGGCCAGAAATCTCTCGCGGTCGTAAAATTCCTTGATAACAGTATTGTTCGTGTCCGTGAAAACTCAGAACTTACAATGAACACTGAAGTTGCCGGAGTCGGCACACTGAGAAATGTCCAGCTGAATAAAGGCGGTTATGGATTTCATGTCAAGAAACAGCAGAACGATCAGTTCCGCCTGACGTCACCGACATCAGTGGCTTCCATCCGGGGAACGATGGGGAAATTTTCCGGTGGCGCAGGAGCCGACACACTCGTAGTTACAGAAGGGTTGGTAAATCTGCGCAATATTATTTCCGGTAAGGAGGTCGATGTCGCGGCCGGAGAAATCGGGTTTTCCAACGAAGACGGGACTGTCTCTTCACGGAAAGCAACTGAACAGGAGCTCGCCGATGCCAATAGCACCGCGACGGGCGGTACCGACAACGAGCTCAAGCTTGAACTGCGCGACGGACAGGGCAACAAGAAAGAATTAAAACTTAAATATAAGAAATAATATATGCGATGATGCCTGCACCGATACGATGTACTTACACCAGCGTATTCACACAAACTGGTGACTTTATCATGAAATTCATTTCGGTGTCCGCACCGGTTTTCAGACAGCGCCTCCGGCTTGTTGCCGCGGCGCTGTCTCTGTTTATATCCTTCGCTTCGGCGCAGGTCAGCGAGCGCATTGCCGTATTCAAAGCTGAACCGTATCAGGCAGGAATGCCGATGACGATTACAGTCGAACTTTCAAATATTGCCGGCATCGATCATATTGAATTCGGATACCGGCAGTTCGGCAAACAAGTATACTCCCGCCGAGAAATGATTTTGACCAGCACTACCGCAACACTGACAATTCCTGCGGAAGACCTTGCACCTCCGTTTCTTGAATATTTTATTGTGTTTTTTAGCCCGGGAGGAATAATTGTAGAAACCTATCCATTATCAGACCCGGAAAACCATCCATATCAAATTCAGTTAGAGGAAACTAAACCTTCCCAGAATGATATTATTATTCTGAGCCCTGAAGAAAACGAAAAGGTGCTGGCGGAAGATGTTGTGATTTCTTTTTCGCTGCTCCACACTGACAGTTCCGTGAACTCTCAGGCAACAAAAATATTTATCGATGGCGCTGACATTACTTCTTCCGCAGTTATCAGCAACGAGTTGGTAATAATAAACGCCGATAACAATGCAGTGACATTATCCCCCGGGTCACATACTATTCGCGTTGATCTGTTTAACAACGATGGCGCGTTACGTTCCTCCACAAGCTGGTCATTTATTGTCCGGGGGTTCGTCGATCAACCCTTTGTCGCATCGGACGAATCATATGCAACGTGGAAATACAGAGGCTCCGCCCAGCTCGAGACAAGAAATGAGAACATCAGCAACACCGTAACGCCGTATAACCGCGCAACTCTTTCTGCCAGCGCATCCTCGGGTGATTTTATTATGAATGGAAGGTTATACCTGACCAATGAGGAAAATTCCAGCCGCCAGCCACAAAACCGCTACTTCATTGGCGCCGAATATAAATGGATAAAACTGGGATATGGAGACACATACCCTGTTTTTTCAGACATGATTATGACGGGGAAACGCGTGCGCGGATTAAACGGCAATCTGTCTGTTGGTCCGTTCAGTCTTGATGTTATTTTAGGCGATATTACACGGCACATCGATACCGATGTTCTGAAGATATTTCCGGTTGATAGTCTTACCTCAGAACAACAGCAGGATTCTCTCGCTTCCTTCATTCTCTACGATTCTACGTCGGCTACTCACCAATGGGCAAAAATACGGTACGGAACGTTTGACCGCAACTTGTTTATCGTCAGTCCGACATTTGGTAGAGCCGACAATAGGATTCGTTTCAGCTATCTGAAATCGAAAGACGATATCGGATCAATCCGGTACGGTGTTAAGCCCCAGGAAAATGCCGTCTTCGGAACTGATTTATTATTGACATTTGACCGCCGGAATATCGAAATCACTGGGCAGGCAGCAGTCAGCATGACAAACAACGATATCACCAACGGGTCTTTGACGGAAGAGGAAATTTATCAGATTTTTGACGGGTCGGGCGATATTGATCCCGACGATGTTAACGATATGCGAAAATACTTCTCAGGAATCATTACGGTGAATGAGCATCTTGTGCCTCTCTCGCTAAAGAACACTTCAACCCTCGCCTATGATGCGGGGCTGGCATTGCATTACTTTGATAATTCGTTCAGGTTTACTTACCTGCGCCACGGCGAAAGTTTTCAGTCATTTGGTCAACCATTCTTCCGGACAGACATCAAAGGATATTCTATCACCGATCGTCTTCGCCTTGTTGACAATCAGCTTCTTATCAGCGGCGGGTACGAGCGCCTGCAGGATAATACAGCTCAGACAAAAGCCACAACAACAACAAGCCAAACCGGAAATATCGGCGTTACGTACACTTCCAGGACCGATGTTCCGAGTATTACCATCGGGTATCTCCTGTCATCAAATGATAACGAGATCCATCCCGATTCTTTATTCTCCAGAGACGATCAGACCAATCGTTTTATTGTTCAACTCAATAAACGTTTTGTGTACGGCGCACAGCACACGGCAACATTAGGGTTTACAACCTCATCACGCAACGATAAAACTGTACAAAACCTGGATACCCGTACAACCACCGTCACCCTCGGCAACGTTTCAAAGTTTTCCATTCCGCTTCAGACAACGTTTTCGCTGGGCATCAATTCAACGGAATTTTCATCGCTTGGCTCTTCTCAAACCGCAACGGCAACAGAAATACATTATACAACTCTCTATGTGAACGGGATATACCAACTTTTCGACAACCGTTTGAGATTATCAGGGACTGTTAATCCGACATTCGGTGATATTTCCCGGACATTGCTGGATGCCGGAGCGCAATACTTTTTCGTCACAAACCTGAGCCTGCAAAGCCAGTTAAGCATCTATCTGAATAAGCAAACGGACAATGATATCATCTGGAGTTTCATCCTCCGTTACGATATCTGATTACTCATGCCACGATTTTTGTCGAATCCGTTTCGATCGTTGCTGACTAATATCGGCATCAGCATCGCCGTTGTTGTTCTCGTCCTCTTTCTCACACAAAACATTCTCTTTGAATTTACACCGCTCCGCCGCGCTGAACTTTCCCTTATCGATCATCGTTTTCAACAACGTGGCATCCGCGCGTCCGCGCTGGATTCTTCAAATATTATCATAGTCGCAATTTCACAGGATTCATACCATGCCTTGCCGGACAAGTGGCCATGGCCAAAATCGTACTACGTCAAACTGATTAAAAACCTGGAACGTGCCGGCGCGAAAGCAATCGGGCTCGATATTGTATTCAGCTCTTCCGATGCGAATAATCCTGCCGAAGAACAAGAGCTTCGTTCTTTAATTAAGGGTTCGTCAAAAGTTGTGCTTGCCGGGAAGTTAGAACCTGACCCGCGGTACTATCTTATCCGCCGCGGCACGGAAGATTATGGAAACATTTTCACTGACTCCGCAAGCCACATCGGCATGGTCAATGTACCGACCGACGTCGACGGCATTCTGCGCAGGTACATGCCGTTCGCGTATGACTCATCACGCAGTAAACGACTTCCAACGTTCTCGACAGCGTTGTTAAACGTGTATTTCAATCAGCCGCCGATGCATACGGCAGCGGTTGAAGGCGATAATTTTAATTTTTTAGGAAGGCTGATACCTAAATACGATTCAACTTCATTTCTCATTAATTATTATGGCCCATCCGGCGTATTCAGAAGAGTCAATATTGCCGATGTGCTAGACGATAAAGATTTCCTGACGGTAGATGAGATGGAACATCCGGGTGAAGAAGTAAATACCTTCGATGATCCCGACAACGGATATCTTACTGATGGGACGTTTAACGGCAAAATAGTATTGGTTGGCTCCATAATGCCGGAGGACAAAGATCTCTTCTCTGTTTCGCTTGGCGAAGGAAAACGCGATGGCGACAACCAGATGTACGGCGTTGAAATCCATGCGAATGTCATTCAAAATATTCTTGCAAGGGATTTTATTGTCAAAGAGCCATTTTGGCTCACAGCAATAGTTGCATTTGGACTGAGTCTGTTTACATTCGCGCTCACTGCCGGTATTAAAGCTATACGCACGCGTTACAGCGCGCAGCTGGAAATCCTCGGGCTGGCCGTTATCTTTGCTGAGCTGTTTATTATCTATTGGGTATCGATACGGCTTTTCACCGAAGCAAACTATCTTACCGATATGATGAGTCCGATTTTGACCGTCATCGGCTGTTATGTCACCAGTACGATATATAATTATGTAACCGAACGAAAGCAGCGTATGCTAATTAAGAGCATGTTTACCCAGTATGTGAACCCCTCGGTTGTGGATGAGCTTCTTGCGAATCCAGAAAAGCTCCGGCTGGGCGGCGAACGCAAAGAGCTGACAGTATTTTTCAGCGACATTGAACATTTCACGGGAATTTCCGAGAAGATCCCTCCGGAAGACCTTGTGGCTATCCTCAATGAATATCTCAGCGTGATGACGACAATTATTTTTACACACGGTGGAACACTGGATAAATATCAGGGTGACGCAATCGTGGCATTCTGGGGTGCTCCTATTCCGCAGAGAGACCATACGCTGCGCGCATGCAAAGCAGCGGTGGAAATGCAAAAAGTGCTTCAGGTGATGAGAGAGAACTGGCAGAAAGAAGGGAAGCCGCAGCTCAATGTCCGCATCGGCATTAACACGGGCGAGATGATTGTCGGTAATATGGGAGGAATGGGGAGATTCGATTATACTGTTATCGGTGACAGTGTAAACCTCGGCGCACGGCTTGAAGGAGCGAATAAACAATATAAAACAAACATCCTGGTCAGCGAACATACGTACCGCAAAATCGCGGGATCGGTGTTTGCCCGTGAACTCGATTTACTGGTAGTCGCCGGAAAAACAGAACCGATACGCGTGTATGAACTCATCGGTATTATCGGTGAAGATACGATTCCTTCTCACATCGCGAAACTGACTGAACACTATACACAAGGGTTGATATATTATCGCAACAGAGAGTGGTCGAAGGCGATTGAAGAATTTCAGCAGTGTCTGATGCTTGTCCCGGCCGATTATCCATCGCAGTTATACATTGAACGGTGCCGGCAGTATCTTGTATCTCCTCCTACCGCAGATTGGAACGGCGCGTTTATCCTTGAATCAAAATAGCGGTTATCGTAACGAGGAAAGAAATGCCTGCTGGGCAGCAAACACCGTTTTGGCAGCCTCGGCAGATACATTGTCCGAAACCGCTTCACACTCATAGTACCGCGACTTCAGCGAAAATACGATAATACTCTTCCACCCGTTACCGCTATCCTTTAATTCATATCCAAAGCATTTTTTCTCGTTCAGGTTAAATTCAGAAATTGATGGTTTTCCCGCGGGGGCATTCATATCTTCCCGGAAACTTAAACTTAATTCGGCCAGCAGGCGAAGCCCTTGTTCCTTCACTTTCTGAGCGGATGGACGATCGAGGTTTATTTCTTTGACGGCAACCGCCGCGGCAATATCCTCACGAAGTAACCACGTAACGGCTCCTTCAGGAATTGTATCTCCTCCCGGGGCATACCATCCGCGCGGCACCTGTCCGGTAAATACACCGTCCTGAGAACGCACCATCGTTTCGAGCAACGGATAGGTAACAATTAAAGGCGCGCGCGATGCGCAGGAACAAAGCAAGAGCGACAGAAGAAGTATTCCGGAAAAATATTTCACGTTATTCCGTGCTGCGGAGAAATTGTTCCGCCTGAAGCGTAAAGGTAAGCGAAACGCGGTGTGTGTTGCCGATTTGATCTGTCTCATTAAACTTCGCGAATGAATAATCGATATCGAATTTCGGAAGGTGAATACCCGTGCCGACATTAATTGAGCCGACTTCGCTGTATCCCGCCCTGACTGCAACCAGATTGCGGAAATCATACTCAAGCCCTGCATGAAAATCAAAACTCATCGCGCCGAGATGCGCGTTTGCCGCGTATGACCTTCCCTCGAAACGGATATCGGTATCAAACGTCTGCGCAAACCTTCCGCCCCATGCATCCACAAACCATGCGGCGCCGATTTTTGCCGTAGGAGAGACCAGTTCGTTTGTACCTGTATTCCATGCAATCAGCGTTGTGGTAACATCCTGAACATTTGCACCGAGCGCGAAATACTTTGATAACGCATACTGCGCGCCGATATCAAACCCAATCCCGGTGGCCGATGCCGTTCCGTTATCGCGTTTAATCAATTTAAGGTTTACGCCGTAAGAAAAATCATCGGATGCCTTCTTCGCGTACGAAAGGTACAGCGCCCAGTCGGCGACATTGTAATAGCTGATTTTACTATTGTCAATTTCGTTGCTTTCGATGATGCCATTGTTATTCAAATCGACCCACGCCTGTTGTGTATTCGCGATATCATCAACGCCGAGCCGAATGGCGCTGATGCCAATGGTATTCAGCGCGCCCATCGGAAACGCAATCGCGCCGTAATCGTAATTCACCAATCCGCCGAAACGCTCGTCGTGCATTAATGTAATCTGAGGATAGTTCATGCGGGAAAGCCCAGCAGGATTCCAATACCCTGAAGTGACATCATTGGCAAGCGCCGTGTACGCACCGCCAAGTCCTAATGCACGGCCGCCGACGCCGATTGCAAGAAATTCACCCGCATACTTCGCGCGTGACGCTGCAAAGAGCTGACATGAATCCGGTACATTCAGAAATATAACAGAAAGGAGGGCAAATGATAAATGAAGATAATACACTACGGTTTTATGGCGCATAAAGGTTTTTTCCTTCATCAATATTCACAAAACAGATTACAAAATCAAGAAACGTTGTAACTTGTATTGTATCAATGATCGATGAACTATGCCTTTATGATATGAGGAGATTAGACAACTTCCGTTGCCCCAAAATCCCTGATGAGGGCTTTTACGACAGGATGTTCACGTAGTTCAGAAGACTGAAGTACCGGCTCAACGACAGATGGTCGCTGTTCAGGTTTTGCATTATCCATTGTAACCGTCACAGTGGGTTGAACAGGAGGTTTTACGGCAAGCATTGTTTCAAGCTTGACTTTCGCGCCGTAGATCTGATTCGCGAGATCCGAAAGAAACTGACGATGACGCATGAGCGCGTCGGCATGAAAATCATCGGGACAACCGATGCGGATATTATTTCCTTCCACAGTGACAAGATGCGATTCGCTCAGCCATGTCCCGACAGCAATGCGCTGCTGGCGCGCCTGGTCGACAAACTGATTCCACTTGCTTTTTGCTTCATCCAACGAAAAATTGACCGCCTGTTCTTCCGTCCGGAATGTTGGCGCTTCAACCGCTGTTTTATACATAACCGGAGAAGATACTACTGAGGGTGACTGGTAAAAAGGAATCTGGTCTGATACAGAAGGAATTGCGGCTACAATCTGATCGGGCCGCAACGTCGGCTGTGTCGCTTTCACATTGCCACGCACAAGCGGAACTGTTTCTTCAACTGTATCGAGCGATATCCGTGATTGAGCCAGCGATCCGCCGTTAAGCTTTTTTTTTAGCTCATCAATCTGCTGAAGGAGTTGATTGATCTGAACGCTTGAATCCATTTTTATCATTTGGAGAATCGCCATTTCAAGCTTGTAGCGCGGCTGTTGCGTCCAGCGCAACGCCGATTCGGTATCGCTTGCAAGCTTCATGAGACGGAGCAAATCGTTTTCCGAAAAAGACTTTGCAATTTCGGTATATCGCTTTTTGTATACTTCCGACGTTTCAATCAGTTTTGTCGAACCGGTGGAAAGAACGATCAGTGTATTCCGGAAATGCTCAACCAATCCGCCCAAGAACTCTCGGAGGTCGTATCCGCGCTGAACGATCTCCCCAACAATGGTAATGCCCCGCTGTGAATCTTTCGCGATAATGGCATCGGAAACAGTGAAGAAAAGCTCTTCATCGACGATCGTGAACATATCGGCGATCTGTTTCGCGTTGATCGAATTGCCGCAGAATGAAACCACCTGGTCGAAAATGCTTTGGGCGTCACGCAGAGAGCCGTCACCCCGTTTTGCAATCAGCAATAATGCATCATCGTCAGCTTTGATTTTCTCTTCGGAAGCAATATACCGCAGACGGGCAATAATTTCTTCAATCGCGATGCGGCGGAAATCAAACCGCTGACATCTGGACAAAATTGTGAGCGGAACTTTATGATTCTCTGTTGTGGCAAAGATAAATACGATGTACGGCGGCGGCTCTTCCAGCGTTTTCAGAAGCGCGTTGAACGCTTCCTTCGTCAGCATGTGCACTTCATCGATGATGTACACTTTGTATTTGCCTTTAGCAGGTGGGTACCGTACTGCCTCGCGCAGATTGCGGATTTCATCCACACCCCTGTTGGACGCACCGTCGATTTCAAATACATTGACGCTTCTTCCCTCGGAAATTTCCCGACAAAGTTCACATGCATTATCAGGATTCTGATCAACGGGATGAACACAGTTAATTGCTTTGGCAAGAATGCGCGCAGTCGTAGTTTTACCGACTCCACGCGGGCCGCTAAAAATGTATGAATGCGAAAGCCGGTTGGTCGCAATGGCATTGCGTAATGTTGTCGTTACATGCGATTGACCTACGATATCCTCAAAGACCTGCGGACGCCACTTGCGCGCAGTGACGATATATTTCGCCGGTTCTCCGGATTCTTTTGCTATGACAGGTTTTTTCGGAATTACTTTGTTTCCTTTTTTAAATGACGGTCAAAAAATTCTTCGATACGCGCATACTCATCGAGCCATGCTTCCGGCTCCGTGAACGAGTGCGCTTCTTCGGGATATACCATCAACTCAAATTTCTTCCCGGCTTTTTGCAGTTTGTTTACCAACTGCACCGCATCCTGGAAAAATACATTGTCATCCATCATGCCGTGCAATAGAAGCAACGGTTTATTGAGACTATCCGCAAATGTTATTGGTGAACTTTTCTGATATTCTTTCGGATTGTCTTCCGGCTTACCCAGCCGCGCCTCGGTGTACCAGGGATTATGGCGGTAATAATTTTCCCAGCTCGTTACCGCGCGGAGCGCCGCGCCGCACGCGTAGGCATTTGAGCGCATCAGACCCATCAATGCCATAAAGCCGCCATAGCTCCCGCCATAAATTCCCACACGGGCAGAGTCAATATACCCCAATCTTTTCAGATATTCAAGACCATCCAGCTCGTCCTGTAAATCTTTTCCGCCCAGATGCATATAGACATCCGTCCGGAAATCCCTCCCTAATCCCGCACTTCCGCGATATTCCACCTCAAAGACCACATATCCCTTCTGTGTCAACCGGTGATGAAACATGTACTCTCTATAATAGTAGCTCCAACCGCGAAACACATTCTGCAGATATCCCGCTCCATGAACAAACACCACCACCGGATATTTTTTCAGCGGATTGAAATCATTTGGCTTATAGATCATCGCAGGAATCGATTTTTTGTCTTTGCTTGTAAAATGGACGATCTCCGGCTTTACCCAGTCAATTTTCGTAAACTCGTCCGGCACCGAAGCTGTAAGCTGCCGCTCCTTGTCCATCCGTGCGAAGATGCCGTTTGTGGTTCCATCAACCATGCTTGCCGCTGATGCGGTAGAGATACGCACCAATTCAGACGGTTTGGCAAAGTTAGAGTATGTGGCAAGAATGAATGTTCCGTCTTTGGACATGGAAGGGCTTTCGTATGTCCCTTCACGCGACGTCAACCGTTTGATGTTTTTGGTTTTCAGATCAAGCGAGTACAATTGCCACTGCGCATGTTCCTCTTTGTTGGCAAGAAAATAGATTGACGCGCCGGAAGGATCAATATCAAACCAGGTGATTTCCCATTTTCCTTCAGTCAGCTGGGTCATATTTTTTCCGGGAAGCGACATCCTGTAGAGATGGTTCCATCCTGTTTTCTCACTCGTAGTGATAAAAGATTTTCCATCAGGCATCCAACGTGTTGTTGCGAGACCTCCTTCGACCCACGCTTTGTCTTTTTCTTCATAAATCTGTACTGCTTTTCCGCTATCCGTATCGGCAAGAAATATTTCGCGTTCTTTTCTGTTCGCGGAAAACCGTTCGATGAAGATGCTTTTACTGTCAGGTGACGGCGCGACATCACCAAGGAAAAACCTCTCTTCTCCCGGCAGCTTCACATAAATTGTTTTTCCCGTGTCAACGGGAGCCAAACCGATCTTCGTTTTGCCGATACCGCCGCGGAACGATGACGTTGTTACATCTTTTCCGGTGTAACGAGGGGTAATAAATTCGGGAAGTCCCTCGCGCGTACTTTCAATGAAAGTAACCTTTTTACCGTTTGGCAGCATATCGCGCATGTACGATGACCAGTCCTTTGGAGCAGGCTTTAGAATTTCAGAGATCCCCGTCCTGCCGATTGTCAACGCAAACGTTCTGTCGCCCGAGCTGAAAAACAGCATCGAACCATCCTTCGACCAGGAAAGCCCGCCTTCTCTGTCATCAGTTTTTGTCAATCGTTCAAAATTTTTGAAGTGATGATCAGTTAAAAAGATATCTCCCTTTTTTGTGCAGGCTATTGTCCTGGAATCCGGCGACCACTCAATCTCACCAAGTAATGTATCCTGAATCATGTGCATATCGTTGCCATCGGAGTTCATCATCCAATAACGGTACTTGTTATTGTTAGTGCTATCCCAGCGGAAGATGATAAACTTCCCATCGGGGGAAATATTTGGGCTTGTCGGCCGGCTCCCGGCGATATACGGCTTGTTAAAAATGCGTTCCAACGGAAGAACAGATTGAGCAGAGGTAACAACGGATGAAAGGATTATGATATAGCAGATTAACAGAAATACAGCGCAATGTGACTTCATCATAGCGATTCTCATTATGAGTAAAATTTTTATGAAATGAATATACAGAGCATACGGATGAGATACAATAAATGATTCGGATTAAGCTGGTTTATCTTACATATTACAATCTTATGTACTCAAATTCCTTTCAAGATTTGACACCATTTATTTATTTCACTATGTTTTTCATATCACTGTTGATTGATATATGAAAACCCTCGGCCTCATCGGCGGGATGACGTGGTCGTCCACCGTCGAATATTACAAATACATCAACCGGATCACCAACCAAAAACTGGGCGGAGATCATTCGGCAAAATGTATTCTTCGCTCTCTCGACTTTTCCGACATCGTCGAGAACAACAGGAAGAACGACATGGATGGTATCGCCGCAATGCTTGCCGATGCCGCTCGCAATCTGCAGAACGCCGGCGCCGATGCCATCGTCATCTGCGCAAATACCATGCACATGCACGCCGATGTGATACAACGGCAGATCGGTATCCCGATCATTCACCTTGTTGTCGCGACCGCGAATGAAATCACCAGACGGGAACTGAAAACAGTCGCGCTCCTCGGTACAAAATACACAATGGAATTAGATTTCTACAAAACTATCCTTGCAGAATACGAAATTGTTACTATGATTCCGGGACAGGCTGACCGGGATTTTATCCATGCTACAATCTATAAAGAGCTGGCACGGGGCAAATTCCTGTCTGACACCAAACAGCATTATCTTGACATCATCGGCAGGCTTGCCGCTGACGGAGCTGAAGGTGTCATTCTCGGGTGTACGGAGATCCCGCTTCTCATCACCTCAAACGATTCGCCAATACCTTCCTTTGATACAACGTACATTCATGCAAGCGCCGCAGTTGAATTCGCACTGTCGGAATAATTGTAACGGCGAAGCTTCATCTTCAATTTGACTTCCGCATCCGCGTTGAATATCTTTGGAGCGGAAACAGCGTAGAATCTCTTTTTCGAAAGGACTAATATGGGAAAGAAAGACCCCCGTGTTGACGCATATATCGCGAAGTCGGCGGATTTCGCGAAACCGGTATTACGCCACATCCGCACCGTCGTACACGACGCATGCCCCAATGTGGAAGAAACATTAAAATGGAGCATGCCCTCGTTTATGTACAAAGGCATACTCTGCGGCATGGCGGCGTTCAAACAGCATTGCACGTTCGGGTTCTGGAAACATTCTCTTCTTATAAAGAACAATAGCAAGAACGAAGATGCGATGGGACAGTTCGGCAGAATCACAAGCGTAAAAGACCTTCCTTCCGAAAAAGTCCTGGCAAGCCTCGTCAAAAAAGCCATGGAGCTTAATGAAGATGGCGTGAAAATGCCGGCAAGAGCGAAGAAACCGAAACAAAAGCTTGTCCCGCACCCTGATTTCATATCAGCCCTCAAGAAAAATAAAAACGCGCTCGTCGTGTACCAGAACTTTACTTACAGCCACAAGAAAGAATATGTTGAATGGATCAACGAAGCGAAGCGCGACGAGACCCGCGAACGCCGAATCGCAACCGCGATTGAGTGGATTTCGCAGGGCAAATCAAAAGAGTGGAAATACATGAATTGTTGACCTATATAATGCCATCCCGCACCAGGTGCGATTTCATCCGGAGAGAAACCGAACATTCAAGTTTTGTGTGCTAGGATGAAATCACAAAACTCGGATTGATTGTTGCTTGGACGTCATTAGATAAGGCAGCAACAGGCAAGCGATTGTGATCACCCACGTTAATAAAGGAAAAGAAAAATGAAACTCCCCTCCCTACGATATCTTGCCCAGGAATCTTCCGAGACGCTCACGCGTTTCCCGCTTGCGGTTCTCAGTGCCGTCATCGGAACGGCGGCATGGATAACCATCATCAACCACTCCACAAAACTGATGCCGAGCATGGAGTATCTTTACAACACCGCGGCGGTCGGTTTGCTTGGTATCTCTCTTGGGACAGCAGTTGTCTGCTTTGCAGAGAGGAACAGGTGGCCGTTCGGCACCTCACTTCTCGCTCAGGCGGTCGCAGGTACACTACTGTTCGTCTATTATTATTCCCTCCCGGGAAATATTTTCGCGGGCACACAGCTCGACATCATCCGGTTTTTTCTGTTTACTTCAGGCCTGCACTTTCTTGTCGCAATCGCGCCGTTTATCGGCAAAGGCACCATCGATGGTTTCTGGGAATTTAATAAAGCGCTCTTTCTCCGCTTTCTCACGGCTGGAATTTATTCAGGTGTTCTGTTTGCCGGGCTTGCCATTGCGCTAGCCGCCGTAGATAATTTATTTAACGTCGACATCTGGCCGAAACGTTATTTTCAGCTCTGGTGGTTTCTCTGTGGTATTTTTAACACGTGGTTCTTCCTCAACGGCGTACCCAAAAATTTCCAGGAACTGGATACCAATCTCTCGTATCCCAAGGGGCTCAAAATTTTCACACAGTATATCCTTCTCCCGCTTGTAATCATTTATGTGGTGATTCTCTACGCGTACTTTGGAAAAATTGTTGCCGAGTGGGACTGGCCAAAAGGCTGGGTCGGCTATCTTGTACTCGGATTTTCCGTCAGCGGCATTTTGTCGTTGCTTCTCGTCCATCCGGTTAAAGAAGCAATCGAAAATTCGTGGATACGTTTTGTCTCGCGCTGGTTCTATGTCGCGCTTCCTCCCCTTGTTATCTTATTGCTTCTTGCGGCGTTGAGGAGAATCTCAGAATACGGCATGACAGAACGAAGGTACTTCCTGATCATTCTCGGCGTATGGCTTGCCGCGATTTCTCTCTATTTTATTTTCAGCAAAGTAAAAAATATCAAAGTCATTCCCGCGAGTTTATTTTTCCTTTCGTTTATCACTTCCTTCGGGCCGTGGGGTGCATTTAGTATTTCAGAGCACAATCAGCTCGGCCGCTTGGAAGAAGTACTGATAAAAAATAACATACTCGTTGACGGCAAGATCCGCGCCGCAAGCGGAGAAATTCCGTTCGAAGATTCAAAACGGATTAATTCCATCATCCGCTATATCTGCGAAGTGCACACGACCTCTGGCATCCAGCCCTGGTTCGATGTCTCGCTTGATTCGCTTCTCGATAAATCGAGTTCACTCTATACGTACAGAAATTATAATGACCAGGCAATGCAGATTGTGAAACTACTGGGAATTCCTCAGATTGCAGAGTGGCAGACAGAACCGGACGCCGTACCGACCGGCTACACATTTTCCGCTGATGACAAAGCTATGATATACGTGGATGGATACAAGTATCTGATGAAATCCATTTCGTTAAACTCATCTGATAGTACGACAACCCTGCACATCGAAAATACAGACTGGATGATTGAATTCAGCGCCGCGAACCAGACCATGAGTCTTAGCACATCCGGCAGTGATGGCCACCATTTTGGAATTGACATGAAACCGGTGGTTATGAAACTTGTGAAGCAATATTCCCCCGACGGCAGATTTATCAGCCGCACCGTCCCCGCGGAAGAAATGGCAATTGAGCAGGAACAGGGTGGGGTAAAAATAAAACTGCTCTTCCGGACAATGAGTTACCATTCAATGTCGCACGCGAAACAGCTCAATTCGGTTTTGTTTGACCTGATGCTTCACCCGGGTTCATGAAAATAGGAAAGAAGCTTTACGTCACCAACAGAAAAGCGTGGCGGTCATGGCTTTCGAAGCATTACAAAACTGACAAGGATATCTGGCTGGTCTATTACAGGAAGGATTCCGGAAAACCAAGAATTCCCTACGACGACGCGGTGGAGGAGGCATTATGCTATGGGTGGATAGACAGCATTGTGAAGAAGGTTACTAAGGAGTCGTTTGCCCAGCGTTTCACCCCGAGAAATCCGAAGAGCAGTTATTCTCCGCTGAATAAAGAACGGCTGAAGAATTTAGTCGCGAAGAAAAAAGTAATTAAACCGGTGCTCGTGACGTTACCGGAGTTGCCGGAAGGCGCGTTTGTCATTCCTCCCGACATCCTGAAAGCATTAAAAGCAGACAAACTTGTATGGAAAAATTTTCAATCGTTTCCCGAGCGCTACAAGCGCATCCGCATTGGTTTTATCAATGGCTCCAGAAACCGGCCAGATGCTTTCAAACAGCGGCTTGCCTACTTTATCAAGATGACGGCACAAAATAAGCGATACGGAACGATGAAATAATTACCTGGTGGCTTGTTTTACCTACTTAATCAGTCTCGCAAAATGATGTTTCTTCTTTTTCGGTCTTTCCTTCTTGACGATGGCTTGGTAATGCATTATCTTGTAAAAGAATTCTTCAGGGGGTTGTTGGGTGAAAGGTTTTCTATATATTTTACTTTTGCCATTGTGGTATTCTACCACACTGCATCCACAGAAACGTATAGACACATTTTCACCACACAAAATCATAACACCATTCTCCCGGCCAGAAACAACACTGGTCACCTCCCAAACTCAAGTTCAGCATTCAGTTCCTGAAGAATCACCAAACGCGGTTATTCCACCTCGTCTGAGGGAATCTAATTATTCCCACAGAATTATAGTTTCTGGACAGGACTGGGAGCCTGTTCGACATCAGTTAGGTAAACACCGAGAGTTCAATCTTCCAACACAAAATTCTGCGCACACTACATTACCTTATAGTGTATCTCAAGAAGAAATCTCTGCTTCGTCAAATATTGAATACTTAGATTGGCTGAAGTACTACGAATCTAATTTATTGCTGACATCAGAAGATGTTGCTTTTGATGTAGTCACTGACAGCAATGGAAATGTCTATGTTGCCGGCCGCACCGATTCCACGTTAGGCTATAAAGATATCATGACTATTAAGTATTCTTCCGGCGGTACAATAAAATGGAAAACACGGTACATCAATCAGGAATCGCACGAAGACGTTCCTTACGCAATTGCGGTTGATACCAAGGGTAATGTTTATGTGGCGGGTGTAACATATTCCCGCTCGACTTTTTATGATTTCGTTACGATCAAGTACGATTCGAACGGTGTGGAACAATGGGCTGTTAAATACAATAGCCCTGATAGTGATTATGACATTCTCACATCAATGGCGGTGGATACATTTGGAAACGTCTATGTTGGTGGTGGAAGCTTTGTCATGAATGGACTCTACGACTTCCTGACTATCAAATACAATACCGACGGCATCCTGCAATGGCTTCAACGCTATAACGGCGTTGGTGGAGCAGACGATGGTATCAATGCTTTAGTTCTCGATCATGATAACAATGTTTACGTCACAGGATTAAGTAATACGGGCTCCAGCGCTGATGCTGTAACAATTAAATATGATTCGGATGGAAATGAACAGTGGATTGCAACCTTCGGTGGTGTGACTAATGACAGAGATGAAACGTACGACATCAAAGTCGATGATTCGCACAATGTCTATGTGACCGGCTATAGCTATGCTGGAAATTACCGGGATATACTCACTGTCAAATATTACTCGTCTGGAGTGCAACAATGGGCTTCATTGTTTAATGGCTCGTTCAGCTTAGACGGTTATGCTACCGCCCTTGACATTGACAATACCGGGAATGTTTATGTAGGAGGTCGTTGTGCAGAAACTTCATCAATAAACTATAGTTTTTGTACAATTAAATATGACTCAAATGGCTCGGAGCAATGGGTACAGATAGAGAGTAGAGGCGGAATTCGAGATCTTAAACTGGATTCAGTTGGTGATATAGTTGTTACAGGAAGCTACTCAAATATTGTGACAATTAAGTACAGGCCGAATGGGACGAAAGCATGGGAAGCCCAGTATGATGGGACAAAGCATGGAATTGATATTGCAAGATCACTTACCATTGACCAAATCGGAAACGTGATAGTTGCGGGTACTAGCGAAGGAGTGAACACTTTTTTTGATTTTGCTATCGTGAAACACAATTCTGCCGGAGTTCAGCAATGGGTAGATCGGTACAACGGCACTGGTCCCAGTCTCGATGCTGTGCAATCTATGCAGGTTGACCGGAGCGGAAACATTTATCTTGCTATTGATGCTCAATCAATCCCGGATTCCGGGCAACTGCAATACATGGTACTGGTGAAATACTCACCTGATGGCGATACTCTTTGGACTCGCAAAGTAGCAAATGTCCATCTCTGGGTGGCTGGGGGAGAGGTGATGGTTCTTGATACCTCGGGGAATATTTATCTTGCGGGCGCTCGCGCTAACCCGCTTCAACCGTCCAACGATGATGTTTTAACGTTTAAATTTAACCCTAATGGTGTGCAGCTTTGGGAAAAAATCTTTACAACTGTAAATACAAGCTATACAACAAGAGCTGTGGGAATTGATAAGTACGGATATGTTTATGTGGGCGGAGATGTGCAACCCTTGGGATTATATAGTGACTTCTTCCTGTTAAAATATGATTCACAGGGAAACCTGATTTGGTCTTCGGGTCTTCATCCTGATCCTGCAAAAGTGGTTTTTGCCGGTGCGCTCGCCATCACTCCCGATGGCGATGTGGTAATGACAGGATACAGCTCAACCGCGAGGACAGCGAAGTGGGGTACTGACGGAACTAGAAAATGGTTAAGTTCAAGTAGTGGCCACCCCGAGGCGATCGCAATCGACAACGCAGGTAATATATTGGTAACTGGTTTCGACGTCACTTCAAAGCTTAATCCTAATGGGGGTCTTGTTTGGACAAGCATAACTGGTGGAACATCTATTGCCGCGGACGCGCAGGGAAATGTATATGTCGCGGGAGATACATTAATCAAATACTACCCTGATGGCTGGTTTGCATGGAGTAGATCGACATTGCCCGGCGATGGTGCCTTCTTCAGGGTGAAAACTGACAATTGTGGATATATCTATGCTGCAGGAGTGCAGAATAATGGCAGTGACGGTAATGGCATTGACTTGGTGTCAATTTACAAGTTCAATCAAGCAGGTCATAATCTCTCGCAGGTTGCGTTTACACCTTTTAACACGTTTTCACCGAGACGGCCATTCATTGATTTCGATTATCTTGGGCAATCATACGTTGCAGGAAGTGCACCCCTCGGCATCGGTGGTGTCCTAGCATCATACGTCGCTAAAATTCATTCCGTGCCTGTTCTGGGGCTGAAAAACGATACCTTATCCTTCAATAATGTAAATATTACATGTTCTGTTGAAGACACAATCACACTTGAAAGCTCCATCTGTGCCATGCCTGATGCGTTTTCTGTAACTTCTTCTGACTCGGCATTTTCAGTAACACCAATTGATCTATTCTCACCAGCAATGAGTCGTCAATATATCGTTAAATTTAGTCCCATCTCAACGGGACAATTATCGAGCACCATTTCATTTGCTCATACATTATCAGGTTCTTCGGTTACTCTCACGATACTGAGTACAGGAACTGCTGGGAATCCGTCATATTCTAATCAGCAATCTCAGTTCGGAAGTGTTACAGTCGGCTGTAATCAATCGCAGTCTGTCGTACTCAAAAACAATCGTTGCACCCCGCTCCACTTTACATCGGCTATCCCCGGCAATTTTGATTTCACTGTCACCCCTGAAAACGCTGTTGTGGCACCTCAGGATAGCATCACTCTGACCATAACCTTCCAGCCGTTAGCTGTAGGCAACCGCTCTGCTCAGCTGTTTATCTTCCATAACCAGGACACAGACCCCGACACCATCACGCTCGAAGGTACAGGCACAGGCACTGGCTCCGAGGTTGCTGTTACCGACAGCTTCGGTACCGGCTGGCAGCTTGTTTCACTTCCTGTCGATCCAACCTGTCCGCAGATTTCCCCCGGTTCCTACTTGTATACCGGCGGTTATCAGTTGTCTGAAACACTTACGGTAGGGAAGGGGTATTGGACAAAACTCACGAAACCCTATTTGTCATTCGCAGGCACACCCGTTACTAAAGCCGATGTCCATGTGCGTAACGGCTGGAATATCGTCGGCTCGATTTCATCGACACTTTCTGTCGATGCGGTGCAAACCGTACCTGCCGGCATTATCCTCACGCCGTTCTATGGCTTCCATCCTTCCGGAGAATACCGGATGACGGACACACTCATGCCCGGTCATGCGTATTGGGTGAAAACCGGTCAACCCGGGCAATTACTGCTTAATCAATCCGCCCTGCAGCAAACGCCTGTCAGTGCATTTGCTAGAACTTCATCGTACAACGATATGCTTTCAGGCGCGAACTCAATCACATTTGAAGACGCGGCCGGAAACCGCCGCATGCTTTATTTCATGAGCGGGAAGGATGCCGCCTATGCGCAGGAACAATTTGAACTTCCGCCGCCACCCCCGGCACAAATATTCGATGTGCGCTTTGGCACCGGCGTGTGGCTTGTATCCGTAAATGCCGGGTATAACGATGAACATTCCATCAGCATTTCGGGATCCTTTTTTCCTGTGAATATCAGTGTTCGAATAAAGGAGGCAGATATTAAAGGAGAGATACAGGTAGGAACAAACAGCATAACACTTTCTGAATTCACTTCCGCTGAAATTCTGAACCCGGAAGAATATATCGCACTGAGGTTTTCGCCTGCGCAACAGCTTCCTGCTAACTATGTATTGCTTCAAAATTACCCGAACCCATTTAATCCTTCGACGCTGATCCGTTATGGGTTGCCGGAGGAAAGCCGCGTTACATTAAAAATCATCAACACACTGGGACAGGAAGTTCGTACTCTCGTCGACGAGATCCAAGCTGCCGGTTACAGGTCAGTCAGTGTTGATGCGGATAATTTGCCAAGCGGGGTATACTTTTACCGTTTGCAGGCGGGAAGGTTTACCGACACGAAGAAACTTCTGCTCGTAAAATAGGCCGCCCCTACGGGGCTAACCTGAATTTTGTATCCATCATTACAAACAGATCGTCCCTAACGGGACTCGAAATCAGCGATTTGTTCTAAGCTCTGCTAACAGATCACTTCTGATGTTATTCCATCCTCATTTCAAACCAAGGGTTGCCGACCAAACCCAAATTTTACCGTATCCCTTACGGGACTCTTATCGCGGAACTTCGATAGGAGCGAACTGTTTCTTTCGTTAATTCCCCGTCCCGGCAATTAGCGCTTCAGCAGGTTGAACCGGCGCGGGCGAATGCATTTCTTCCTGTTGCTCTTCCGATTCATGTTTCTCTTTTATGAAACGTGACAGAAGCGTGTACAACACCGGCACAAGCACAAGCGTCAGGAACGTGGAGAAAAACATTCCACCGACAACCGCAAGACCCAGCGGACGGCGCGATTCGGCACCGGCGCCAAGCCCCAGTGCGATGGGAAGCACGCCGAAGATCGTGGAGAACGATGTCATCAGAATTGGGCGCAACCTGATCGTTGCCGCCTCGATAACGGCATCAGTCAGCGATTTCCCCTGTTCACGCAACTGGTTCGAGAACTCCACAATCAGAATGGAATTCTTCGTCACCAATCCCACAAGCATGATCAATCCGATTTGAGAATAGATGTTCAGGCTTTCCCTGAAAATGAAGAGCGTCAGCAGGGCGCCGAACACCGCCAGCGGCACCGCGAGCAGAATGGTGAACGGATGGACAAAACTTTCGAACTGCGCCGCAAGGACCAGGTAAATAAACACAACGGCAAGAAGAAACATAATATAGAGGCTCGAGCTGGAGGATTTAAATTCCAGCGACTGCCCGGCGTACTCCCGTTTCATTCCCGCGGGAAGTTTTTCCGCGGCTATCCTGTCGAGATCATCCAGCGCCTGGCCGAGCGTGACACCCGGAACAATATTCGCCGTAATCGTCGCCGAGCGGACTCTGTTATGGTGATTGAGTTCCTTCGGTGCAAGCGTTTCGTCAACGCGGACAACATTGGCAAGCTGTACCAGTCCGCTTTTACTGCGGATATAAATTTCCCTGATGGCGTCCGGCGTCGCCCGCGCGGCGGGTTTCATCTGCAGGATGACATCATACTGCTTTGTGCCGCGCTTGAAATTCGTCACTGCTCTTCCGCCAAGCAATGTCTCAAGCGTCGTACCGATATCGGAAACCGAAGCGCCGAGACCTGCCGCCCGTTCACGGTCGATAGTGAGATCAAGCTGCGGCTTATTAAGACGCAGATCAGTATCAAGATTAATAAGATATCCGAGCTTCGATGCTTCGGCAACCATTGTGCCGACAGCCTGATTCAGTTCTTCATAGCTGTCACCCTGCACAACATATTGCACAGGACTCGAGCTGAAATTTCCACCCAGACTGGGAGGATTGATGACAAACGCCAGAACGCCCGGAATCGAAATCAACTGCGGAAAAAGCTCCTGCACAATTTGCTGTTGCGATTTATCCCGCTCGCTTTGTGGCTTTAAATTCAAAAAAATAAATCCGTTGGTCACGCGGCCCGGGCCGCCGAAACCAAGTCCGATTGCGGTAAAGAGGGCACGACGCTCCGGAAGAGCGAGCAATCTGCGTTCAACTTCACGCATATATTTATCAGTGTAATCGAGCGTAGCGCCTTCAGGTGCAATCACAATCCCAAACCCGATGCCCCTGTCCTCCGTTGGCACAAGCTCACTTGGTAAAAATTTAAACAGGACAAGACTGAGAACAACGGTAAGCACTGAAGCGACAATCATTAACGCGCGATGGCGCATTGCAAATCTGAGAGTTTTATCGTACACCCTGTTGAGTGATTCAAAAAACGCGTCGAATGAACGTGAAGCCCAGTTGTTTCCCGTATGATGCAATGGTTTCAGAATCTTTGAACAGAGCATCGGCGTCAGCGTCAACGCAACAAATCCTGAAATGAGCACGGATACCGCAAGTGTTACACCAAATTCGTTAAACAATCTTCCAACGGATCCCGTGAGAAACGCGAGCGGAACAAATACCGCAACAAGTGTGATCGTCGTTGCTACAACTGCAAAACCGATTTCACTGCTGCCATCGAACGCCGCGCGACGGCGATTCTTTCCCATTTCCATGTGACGGTAAACGTTTTCCAGCACGACAATGGCATCGTCAACGACAAGCCCGATAGCAAGCACGAATGCAAGCAATGTGAGGATATTGATGGTGAATCCGGCAAAGTACGCCACCGCGAGAGCGCCAATAATAGAAATCGGGATTGCAACAGTGGGGATTGTCGTTGCGCGCATGCTTTTCAGGAACGCGAAAACAACCAGAATAACCAGGCAGAGCGCGATGAGCAGTGATTCTATAACTTCATCGATTGAATCGTTAATGAAATTGGATGAGTCGTACGCGACATCCAGTTTCATTCCTGCCGGCAATAATGTTTTCAGATCATCAAGAGCGTTACGCACTTCTTCTGCGACGTCAACTGTACTCGCTTTGGATTGCTTGACGATACCGAGCCCCACCGCCGACTCGCCGTTATACCGCGCGACGGTCCGCTCATCTTCGGCACCGACACCCACTTCAGCGACATCGCGCAAACGGACGAGATCATCTTTGCTCTGGGAAACGATAATCGCACCGAATTCTTCCGGTTTGGAAAGCTCACCGCGGGTTTGCACGGAGAATTCACGCTCCGCGCCTTCAATTCTGCCGGCAGGTATTTCCGCGTTTTCCCTTCTGATCGCGGATTCGACATCCTGTACCGTTAACCCGTGCGCTGCCATACGCAGAGGATCGAGCCAGACTCTCATTGCATAGCGCCGTTCACCGCCGATAATCACCGAGCCGACACCCGGCAGGCGTTGTATACGTTCCTTTAAAATACGGTCGGCAACATCGGTTAATTCCAGTCCGTTGTGACGCTCGCTAAACAGCGCGAGCCAGACAACCGCCTGCGCGTTCGCGTCAACTTTGGAAATAATCGGGTCATCGATTTCGCGGGGAAGGCTTCCGCGTACACGCGACGTTCTGTCACGGACATCATTTGCCGCTTCGTCCACATTACGGCCGAGCTCGAACTCAATAGTAATAACAGAACCCTGTTCGCGGCTCGATGAAGTCAGCGTCTTTACCCCTTCGAGTGTTGCGTATTGTTCTTCAAGCACATTTGTAATTTCCGTTTCAACAACGCTCGGGCTGGCGCCGCGATAGAATGTTACGACGGAAATAATCGGCGGATCGATATCCGGATATTCGCGTACGGGTAATCGCGTGAACGCGATGATCCCGAACAGCAGGATGGTAAAGCTCATCACACTGGCAAAGACCGGACGTTTGATGGATGTGGTACTGATCTTCATAATAGTTACCCTCCGGCTTTCGTTGTATCTTTCTGGCTCATCATCGGCATCACTTTTCCGCCGTCAAACAATTTCTGATGCCCCGCGCGGACTACGGTCATACCCGGTTCAAGTCCGTTAAGGACTTCCACGACATCGGGGTATCTTGTTCCCAATGTCAGCGGCGCGCGCGCCACTGTACTGTCAGCTTTTACAATAAATACAAAGGATTGATTCCCACTGCCGAATACCGCTTCGCTGGGAATCGTTAATGCGTTGGGGCGTTCGCTTAACACGGCAGAAATATTGGCGGACATACCTGGGCGGAATTTCCTGCCGGCATTCTGCACACGCGCCACAACGCGCGCACTTCGTGTTGTCGGATCTATAACTGGTTCCACGACAACTATTTTCCCAGATAACTCAACATCCGAGAACGCGGTTGTGGAAACGGTTACCGTCGCGCCCTGATTTAAACGCGAAAGAAAACGCTCCGGCGCCGAAAATGTCACCCTGATTTCATCGATGTTCGCAAGTTCTGTGACAGCCTGTCCGCCTCGGAGAAATGTTCCGACGCTTATTTTCCTTGCGCCAATAATTCCATCGAACGGCGCGACAATTTTGGTTTTATCAAAGCGGGCTTTTGCAAGGGCAAGGTTTGCCTCCGCTACTTTTAGCGCAGCAGCCGCATCATCTAAATCCTGCGGTGCACCGGCTTTTTGATCGACGACTGATTTTACGCGGTCATACGTTGACTGGCTTTGCGCGCGTAACGCCTCGGCGCGGGAAAGCTCCGCGGCAAGTTGAGCATCATCAAGCTGTGCGATGATGCCTCCTTTTTCAATAAATCCACCTTCTCTGAATGGCAACGCTTTCACCGCCGCGTCAATTTCAGAGACAACAGTAATTGCTTCAATCGCCTCAATTGTGCCGACCGCTTCAAATTTATCATACACTTTTTGTACGGTCACCGGGCTAACCTCCACCGGCATCGGCGGCATGGAAAATCCGCCACCGGCTTTGTTCCCTCCGCAACCGGCAACAACAGATATCACAAGAACCGCAGAGATAATGAAAATATTTTTTTTCGACAGAGGATATATCATGAGAGTACCTTTATACCTTTCTCTTAAAGATCAAACTTATTTTGCGGAAGAATACGACCCGGACGTCAGTAACTGTAAATCAACGGCGGCATTCGCGCTGCGGATCAACGCCTGAGTGTATCGCTGTTGCGCCACCGCGAAATCTGCACCCAGCCTGACGAGTTCAAAGGCAGTGGTACGGCCGTTTTGAAATTCGATAATACCTATGCGCACCTGTTCCTGCGCCGCTTCTACGCCGGCACGCGCCGCGCTCAAGCGCGCCCTGCCGTGAGCCAATTCATTGTATGTCGACCTCACCTGATCTTCCAGCATTCGTTTCTGCTGAATGTACCGCTGTTCCGCTATGACAACCTCCGCATTCAGCCTGTCTTTTTCCCCGAAACCACTGCGGAATCCCAATGGAATGCTTACTTCAACTCCAACACTCCACGACGGAAACTTTCTTTCAACCGCCTGGCTCACTGCATCGCTGAAATCTCCGTTCACTGTTGTCCGCAACGTATCACTTCCGAAAATAACATCCTGCGGTGTTCCGGAAAGTCCGTTCCCCCCCAAGGATCCGACAAGATTTACACTCGGTAATGCTTCCCACCATGCGGCACTTGCCAGCGCGCGCTTTGCTTCAACATCAGATTCAGCCGCTTTAATCCCAAGATTATTCTGGATTGCCTGATTGATAAGAACATTTATATCCTGCAAAGGGAAATCTTCCCGGGGATTATCAACAGTAATAAACCGGTGCTGATTTCCTTCAGGGCGCACACCGATGAAGGTCGCAAGCTGATCGGAAAATCTGTCTAATTGTTCTTCACGTTCTAGGAGAAAAATTTCCTGTTCCGCCAGAAATGTTCTCGCGTTAGCGACCTGGTTCGGTCCCACGAGTCCTGCTTTCGCGCGCAATTCTGTTTCGCGCAAAAATGCTTCGCCGCGGTCACGGGTAAGTTTCTGCACGGCATAATCACGCTCGGCCGCGTAGAGCGCCCAGTAACTTTTCTCGGCCTGTGTTGAAGTCGCCAGAACTTCCTGATCGTAACGGGCCTTCGCAGCGTTTAATTCTTCCTCTGATTTTACAACCATTTTCCGCGCGGAAACATGGAATCCGCCCAGCAGCGGCTGACGCAACGAGAGCGTCCCGACTGTAGTATATTGAGGATTCAGAAACGCAAACGATGAGTTTGAGTTCAACCTGACGGAACTGAGCGATGCTTCAAGCCTTGTTCCGAGCGGAGATTTCCACCGCAGACCGGCACTGCTGTTTGTTTGTACCGTCGCAAGCACCTGCGCGCCGGCAAAGAACGAAGCCGACGGCTGTTTCTGATCAAAATAATTCAGCGAGAAAAAGAGCTCGGGATCAAATGCGCCTGACTCCCTGCGGTCCGCTCCCTGCGCGGCAAGAAACGATGCTTCTGCGGTTTTCACCGACGTCGCATTCTCCAGCGCGTATTGTAGCGCGGTTTGCAGCGGCAACGAGGTACCCTCTAATTTGTCGAGAATATTTTGCAGCGCGCTGTCCGGATTAAAGGCTGACTGACCAAAGCCGGCGTTTATTCCGATGAAGAATACAAGAAAAAATACTACAGAGTATTTCATTGCTATGTTTGAGTTAATAGGAAAAATTATCACTTGCTTATGGTAAGCAGTAAATGGAAAAGATTGTTGCTACTTCTTAACCTGTTTTGATGAAGCCCGCTCTCCGCCAAACACATACGGGATTGCTTCCAGGATAGTTTCAACAGGAACAATGTTCAATCCTTCTTTGACTTTATCCTGAATTTCAACCAGATCCTTTTCATTTTCTTTTGGAATGAGAACTGTTTTCATGCCGCTCCGTTGCGCGGCAAGCAATTTTTCGTTTAGTCCGCCGATGGCAAGAACATTGCCGCGAAGGGTTATCTCTCCGGTCATCGCAACATCGTTCCTCGCCGGTTTGTTTGATGCGGCAGAGATCATAGCCATCGCCATTGTAATGCCGGCAGACGGGCCATCTTTAGAAATAGCGCCTTCCGGCAGATGAATATGAATTTCTTTCTTCTGATAAAACGTCGGCGGAACGCCAAGCTCTTTTGCGTTTGAGCGGATATAACTCAATGCAGCTTGCGCTGATTCCTTCATTACTTCGCCGAGTTTGCCCGTTAATGTCAACCGCTCATTGCCATTCATTATTGTAACATCAACATTCAGGATATCACCGCCGACACTCGTCCACGCGAGGCCAACGACAGAACCAACACGCCGTTTTCTGTCAGCGCGCTTGTCCCTGTATTTCGTTACCCCGAGATATTCTTCGACTTTCTTTTCGTTGATGGTGACAGCTTTGGGGTGATGTTTTTTTCCGTTTTGCTGTTTGCGGAAAACAAGGTCTTTCGCGACTTTCCGGCACACGGAGGCAATTTCCCGCTCGAGATTCCTTACTCCGGCTTCCCGTGTGTATTGCTGTATAATTTTGGTGATGGCTTTGTCGTCGAAAATAACTTTTTCTTTCGTTAAACCATGCTCTGCGAGTTGTTTTGGAATAATATGCCGTTTTGCGATTTCAATTTTGTCATACTCCAGGTAACCCGGAAGCTCTATCACTTCCATTCTATCTAAAAGCGGAAGTGGAATATTGTACCGCACATTCGCAGTGGTAATAAACATCACGTGAGAGAGGTCGTAGTCGACATCAAGATAGTGGTCGTTGAACGAGGTGTTCTGTTCGGGATCAAGAACCTCGAGAAGTGCCGACGCCGGATCGCCGCGGAAGTCCATTGCCATTTTATCAACTTCGTCCATAAGAATGACCGGATTGACAACACCGGCACGCCGTAACGATTGAATCAGCTTACCGGGCATTGAGCCGATATACGTACGGCGATGGCCATGAATCTCTGCTTCATCACGGACACCACCCAATGAAATACGTACAAATTTTCTGCCAAGCGCTCTCGCGATGGATTTACCAAGCGATGTTTTACCGACACCGGGCGGACCGACAAAGCAAAGAATCTGCCCGCGCATTTCTTTCACAAGATTCAGTACGGCAATATGTTCGAGAATACGTTCTTTCGGTTTTTCAAGTCCGAAATGATCTTCATCCAAAATCTGTTGGACATGCTTGATGTTAAGATCGTCTTCCGTCCGTTTGTACCAGGGAACTGCAATCATCCAGTCAAGATAATTGCGACTGACACCGAACTCAGGCGATTGCGGCGGAGTCTTTTTTAGTTTGGTGAATTCTTCCATCGCTTTGTCATGCACTTCCTTCGGCATTTTCGCCTCATCGATCTGTCGTTTCAGCTTCTCGAGTTCCGGCGGCATGATTTCATCGGAGCCAAGCTCATCCTGCAGAACGCGGATTTGTTCCTGCAGTAAAAATTTCTTTTGCGCGCGCTGGATGCTGTCGTGAACTTTGGTATCGATGTCTTTTTCAATTTTCAGGATGTCGAGTTCCGACGCAAGGATTTTCGCCACCTCAAAGTACTGATCTTTGATGGTGTGCCGCTGAAGTATTTTTTGTTTCACCTCAACGGTTTGCATGATGTTGGAGGCAATGTAAAACAGCTTATGCTTTGTATCGGTGATTTGTTCAAAGGAACCGAGGATATCCGCGGGGATGTTGCGGTTCAACTGGGCATACTCTGAGAACAACGACGAAGCATGTCGGATCAGCGCGTCGTTTTCCTGCGTGCTGATATACTCATCGTCGATGACTTTAATCTGAGCTTCGAGGAATTCATTGTTCGTCCCGAAAGAGACTATCGATGCATGCGCGACGCCATCGACGAGAATTTTCATCAATCCGTTGGGGAGTTTTTGTGTCTGGACAATCTTGCCGATGGTTCCATCCCAGTAGATATCGTCCTTGCCCGGATCGTCCATCGTGGAATTTTTTTGCGCGCTGAGGAAGACGTAGTTCTGGTGACTGATGGCATGCGTTGCCGCGCGGAGGGAGGAGGTTCTTCCGATCAACACCGGGTAAAGCATGTAAGGGAAAAAGACCACATCGCGTAACGGGAGGACAGGCAATCGTTCCGGAAATTTGTCATTGGTGACGGTGCGGTCATTAGCCGCAGAATGTGACTCTTTGCGTATCATATGTGTCGTTTTAAGCTATTCTATCGATAAAAAAGTCCCGAAGGGAAACGGGACGCAAGAAGGGTGTTTCTTGACTGTAAAAATATACTAAGAACAACCTATGGAAGCAAGACGGGTGTAAACATATCTCATTCTGTTTGTAACCTTCGTTTTGATTCAACTGTTACAAATAATTTCTTATATTGGTCGTCGAACAGCCATTTCGCTCTATTATTATATGAACGATTTCACAAAACTCATTCAGAAATCATACGGCTCATTCAAGGTTAAAGATTTTACCGGCCGGAATTTCAAACCGGCGATGTTCCATTCCCTGCTCAAGGAACTGATAAAAAAATCCGACGGTATCATCTCACTTGAGCAGGCGGGGACATCATTCGAGAGCCGTCCAATTTATCTTATCCGCGTTGGAACCGGTGCAACAAAAGTTCTCCTCTGGTCGCAGATGCACGGCGATGAATCGACCGCAACGATGGCGATTGCCGATATATTGAACTACTTCATCCTCAACCGCAATACTGATGAAGCACGAACATTGTTTTCATCATTGAGTCTGTATTTCGTCCCGATGCTGAACCCCGACGGAGCGGAACGGTTCCAGCGCCGCACGGCGCAGAACATCGACATGAACCGCGACGCGCTCGCGCTTGTCACTCCCGAAGCGAGGCTGCTCAAACAATTACAGAACGATCTCAAGCCGGAATTCGGATTCAACCTGCACGACCAGGAATTAAGCACCGTCAGCCAGGCAAAAGAACTGACGGCCATCGCGCTTCTCGCTCCGGCATTTAACGTGGAGAAATCAGATAATGAAGTCCGCACAAAAGCGAAACAACTCGGCGCAGTCTTTGCCTCAGCGATGCAGGAAATTATTCCGGGAAAGATGGCGCGCTACGACGACAGCTTTGAGCCGCGCGCATTCGGCGACAATATGCAAAAATGGGGGACAAGCACATTACTCGTGGAATCGGGACATTCACTGAACGATTCCGAAAAACATTTTATCCGCTCGCTCAATGTTATCGGAATACTTTCGTGCTTTCATTCAATAGCTGATAAATCGTACGGGAAAGCGAACACCACGCACTACGAACAACTTCCTTTTAATGGGAAACGCGCCTATGATATCGTGATCAGAAATATCAGAGTGGATTATGGCGGAGGAAAAACTACAACAGCAGATTTAGGAATCTCATACCAGGTTGACACGCATTCGGAAACAACACCGAAACTCGTCGACCTCGGTGACCTTCATACATTCATGGGATTGAAAGAAATTGATGGGAAGGAAAAATTAATTTCATCGGCACTGCTTACTCTCGGCAGTGCGTTTGAGTGGGAGAGATTTATATAATAAAAAGGTGTCGGAGTTAAACTCCGACACCCTAATTAAACTTCCGACCCCGTAATTGTTATTACTTACCCCAGCCTAACAGCGAGGCGCACACAATGTAAATGATCCACAACCCGAACACCACCGCCATACTTTTGCCGGCCGGCTGTCCGGTAACTTTTGACATTCCGACACCGACAACCGACGTCTGCCAGATGGAAAAAACACTTAACGACGCAAGAAGATTGTGGACAAAATTTCCATGCTCAAACGAATCTTTGATAAAAAAGACCGGTCCGGGCTGAGCGTACATCGAATCCATCGAGTACATCATTAAAAGTGAAATTAACGTTCCAAGCAATCCGATAAGAAAGCTCAATCCGTATACTTCCAACAGTTTTTTTTTTACGTACCGGAATATTGCAGTATCACTTTTGAAGCAAGGAGCAGAACGAGCGGCACAAAAAAGAGTGTTGCGGTAACAATCACAATCGTTCCGCCGATACCAAATGCCAGAAACATGCCGGGCTTCATAAATGACTCTGCCTGGTCAGCCTGTTCCTGCGTCATCTTTCCTTCCGCAACCTGCTTTTGAATAGCATCACGCTGCGGCTGCATGATCTGGTCCTGAAGCGTCTGGTTGGAAAAAAGCGCGAACGTCATCAGGATACCGACAACGATGGCAAGTATATATGGAATAACCCATGATGTGGTTTGCACCGGAGTGGCAGCAACTTCGGTATACAGTTCCCCGGGAGCCATAAATACATTGGAAGCGCGGGTCATAAATGAGGAAATCTGGGGTGTTTCGGATGAAATTGAAGTGTTCTGTTCCATAGCCGTCTCCTTATTTTGGGACAATAATAGAGATTTGAAATGTGAATGTCAACTTTCTTTTCCCTCCCTATTGATTTTATAAAATGTCTTTGTTACTTTGTTTGTGTCGATTTTTCTCTCCGAATCTCAGATTGGTTCCGTGCCTATACTAAATGGCGGCGGGGGTATCATGCCGGAACATCATGCGGAGTTTCAGCGCGACTTATGTTCATGCCAGCACTTACAGTTGACGAAATACGGCGGCGTTTCGAACTCTCCAAAGAGTTCAACGAAATCTTTGACGCGTTCCAGCAGGCTCTCTGCCAACGCCTCGAAGACATCGAACTCTACCGCCAGCTCTTCTGGAATCACTCGCTCTCACCCGATGAACTTCAGCTCTTCGGCGAAAAACTTGCCAAGGAGTTTTCTTCCATATCGTACGATGTTTATATGTGGCTCGCAAGCGTTTTTGAAGTCACGTATTCCCGTTGTGATAATTATGAGCTCGCGCTGAAATATTACCGCAAGGCCGCCGCGGTAAAGCCCTTTCAGCCGGACCCGTATCTTGATGCCGCCGATTGTTATGAACCCGACCTCAACATCCCGCCTGTTTCCGCGCTTATCGCGTTTCTGAAAGAAGGAGTGAAAACCGTCCCTGTTCCCCGCACCTTGTATCAGAGATTATCGCATCTCTATGAGATTGCCGGGAATGATGAGATGAGCGATTTTTGCCGTCGCAAGGCGGAAGAAGGTTCACACCCTCCGACGGAAACACCTCCCGCGCAATGACATATCTTCGCGGGTATTTTTTCATCATCCTTGCCACTCTCTTCTGGGGCTTCTCGGCTACCATTGCCAAACTGCTATTGACACAGCAGATCGATACGATTGTGCTTGTCCAGATGCGCATCACTATTTCCACAATAATTCTTCTTATCTATTTTTTTATTTTCAGGAAAGATGTTTTTCGTGTCCGCTTAAAAGATCTGTACCGTTTTGCCGCTTTGGGAATTATAGGAATAGCCGGATCCAACTTTTTTTATTACTTCACGATTAAAGAAACAAATGTCGCGACGGCAATTTTACTCCAGTACATCGCTCCGCTGTTTGTCCTTTGTTATGCCGCCCTAACCCGCGAAGAAGAATTAACGTTCGTTAAACTTCTAGCGGGGCTCATTTCACTTGGGGGATGTTTTCTGGCAATCGCGGGGAAAGATTTTTCCGTTCTACACATCAGTACCATAGGGTTGCTGTCCGGTTTGGCGTCGGCATTTTCGTGGGGATTTACAAACATTTCGCTCAGGCATTTGCTGAAAGATTACAACATCTGGACCGCGCTTATCTATGCCTTTATTGCCGCGACACTGTTCTGGTTGTTTATTAATCCTCCATGGAATATTATAGAGGCGCACTATTCTTCCGGTGAATGGGGAATATATGTTCTGGTTGCGATTATTTCCGTGCTTATCCCTCACTCATGTTATTTCGCGGGAATGAAATATCTGACTCCGTCGCGAGCAATTATCACCGCGACATTTGAACCGATTGTCGCGATTGTCTCCGCATTTTTTGTGGTGGGGGAAATGCTCGCACCGGTTCAGATTGCAGGTGCGATGCTTGTTATCAGTGCAATTGCGATATTACAGTTGAAGCAGGAAAATTCTTAAAATAAATTCACCGCGAAGACGCAGAGGGTATATCCCTGTGTACTCTGCGTCTCTGCGGTGAAAGAATATCATAAGATATATGACCGAACGACGAAAAGAAAAAATACTTTCTGTACTTAATCACCGCCAGCCAAACCTCACAATTGTTATGGAGGATATCCACGACCCGCATAATGTCAGTGCGATGCTGCGCTCCGCGGATGCGGTTGGTGTTATGGAAGTGCAATTATTATACACTCAAGAGAAGTTCCCGCGGCTCGGAAAGAAAAGCTCCGCCAGCGCAACAAAATGGGTTAGCAGAAGAAAATTCAGCTCGATACAGGAATGCTATGATACATTGCGGAAGGAAGGGTTTCTGATTTATGCAACGCACATGGGTGCGTCTGCAGTTTCATTATATGATCTTGATTTGACAAAGAATGTCGCGCTGGTCTTCGGCAATGAACACCGCGGTGTTTCGGATGAAGCCGCAAAACTCGCCGACGGCAATTTCCTGATACCGATGACAGGCATGATTCAAAGCTTAAACGTCTCGGTCGCTTGCGCGGTAACGTTGTACGAGGCCTTCCGCCAGCGTTCATTGTTGCCGCCCAAAAAACGCGCGTCACTTTCTCCAGATGCTCTCAAATCCACATTTGATGAGTGGATGAAGAAACGATAAACCACACCATCCGGCAACCTGTCACCCTGAGTCCCGCCTATAGCGGGACGGGTATTGGCTCAATTTCATTAACATTTTTAAACGCGGAGGCGCAGAGTTCGCAGAGTATCGCAAAGCAATTTATTCTCTGCGTTTCTTTGCGGTCTCTGCTGCTCTGCGTTATTCTTTTCTTCAAACTGAGCCTGTACCGTGATACGAAGGGTCTTTTTTAAAGATAACAATTGCCAATGCTTGTAAGAATTTACGAAACAAAGGTGTATGTTGAACGGCTTGGAACCGGAAAGCCGTTGGTTCTCATCCACGGCCTCGGCACTCCCTCCGTCTGGATGCACGTTCAGCAGCAACTCTCGCAATCCTTTGATGTCGTCATCATTCATCTTCCCGGATTCGGGCTCTCTGATCCTCCGGTATCACTTCTGACAACCAAACATCACGCAAACCTCATAAAAGAAGTTCTCGATCAATTACAGATTCATAAAGTCAGCATTGGGGGAATTTCGTACGGCGGGCAGATTGCGGCTACTTTCTGTCAACTATATCCTGAACAAGTTGAACGGCTCGTTCTTATTTGCAGTTCGGGACTCATGAGCCGCTTTAGCTGTCTTCGTTTTTCTTTTCTCCGGCGTATCATTTCTTCGGCAGCCGCATTTACTATTTTCAAAAGCAAGACACTGGTCCGATTCACAAACAGAGTATTGTATTACGACCCTCATAAACAACCTCCCGAAATAGTTTCCCAGTTTTACAACACAATGTTGCGAAAAGAAAGAAGAGTAAGTTGGTTTCAGTGCGCATGGAATGCAGCTTATCCCGCAGAAGACTTTGCGGAAAAGCTTTCAACACTGAATATTCCAACATTAATTTTATGGGGAAGAAATGACCGCGTTATTCACATGAAGTATGCTGATGAATTTCAACAGCGGATTAATGGATCACAGTTGAAAATTCTGGGGGAGTGTGGACACGCGTTGCCGATTGAGAAGCCGAAGGAGTTTTATGACGAGGTTAGAAAATTCTTTGGAATTGATTAGCCACAAACTCTTCCTCCCAAGCGACGTATTAATTATTATCTTAAATGAATCATTTTTCGCACAAACATTTCATTCTCCGTTGTCATCCGATACATATAAATTCCACTGCCAAATTCTTCCATCGACAAAGTTACAGTATATATATCCGGATTATGTACTTCATCTGTAAGAATTCTTAGCACCCTCCCGAGGATATCTATGATTTCCAATTTCACCCTAGTTCTTTTTGAAACAGAATATCGAATTACGGACACAGAGTTAAATGGATTGGGGTAATTTTGTAATAAACTATTTTTTTTAGGTAACCCAAGAATATTATCAGATAGAATTACCGATTGTGTACCATCAACTAGTTGATATACCCCTCCACCATCGGTACCTGCATAGATATTCCCAGCTACACTCTGGGAGAAAACGTGGATCTTGGATTGAGCCAGTCCCGTTTTAATTAGTTCCCAAGTATCGCCGCCATCAGTTGATCGGTATGCCCCTGAATCTGATGCTACGAGAACTCCAATTTTAGAATCAGTCAATAGTGAATAATAGGAAGCGGGAGGAAGAGATTTATCAACTCTTGACCAAGTTAACCCGCTATCGTTCGAACGATAAATTCCGCCGGTTATCCAGAGATAATAAAAATCTCCAGTGGTGGCAATTAAGCGACCTTGAGAATCAAACGATAAACCGGTAACAATCGAACCAGTGGAAAACGTGGACACTTGGGTAAATGATACACCATTATTCTGCGATCTATAGATTCCCCGGTTAACATACGTTCCAAAATAAATATCTCCATTATCTCCAAAGCAAAATGAAGTAATAGGGCCTTCATTCGAAACACGCTTTTCAATCCATGTTAGACCATAATTCGTGGACCGGTAGAATTTTCCACCTGTTTCTGCCCCTAAAAAAATATCCCCCCATGGGCTTATTGAAATACTCCGCACCCCACCTCCACAACCAAAATTAGATGCACACAAGGAATCTAATTGCCATGTTTCACCATTGTCGACTGTAGAGTTTGAACCCGAAGTAAGAAACCCAGCAAATACTTTACCCCAAGGATGAGAAGCAAAAGAATTGAGAATATTAGAGGACTGGTCAAAATTAAGTGAAATGTCTTCCCATGTAACACCATTGTCGGTAGAACGAAATGATGGACAATTATGCCCGCCGGCAAACAAAACACCATTTGAAGAAGAAGTCAGCGCATAGATTTCAGCTGAGAGAATTCCCTTAGATTTCTTCATCCATGTAACACCATCGTCGGCTGAGAAATAAATTCCGTCCGAAGAAGAAACATAGACATAACCTAAACTATCAGTTGCTATATCATAAGCTAAGTGCGGAAATGGAATGTTTAGCCATGTATCGCCATTATTAATAGATCGACTAATGGAACCATCTCCTCCGTACTTAATAAGAATTAAAGTTTGGTTTTTTGTTATTCTGAGAAGAGGGGCGAATCCAACGGAAAGGAGACCATTGTTAACGTAATCCCATGTTCCACCTTCATCGTTCGACCGTAATACTCCAAAAGGGGGGTAACCGGCAAACAAGTACCCGATATCGTTCTGTACTATATTTGGTATTGTATTGGGAATTGATCCTACAAAGGAACTTTCCCAACTCACACCGTCGTCAGTTGAGCGAAGGATATACCCATTGGTTGTTGTTCCAAAAATATTGTCGTGCTGACTTTTAAAAATACATTTATTGCCGCCACCTAGAAGATGTTCCCAGGTACTACCGTAGTCTGTAGATCGGAAAACTCCGCTGTCACCTGTTGCTATATACATTCTTCCTTGATCATCAAATGATATCAACGAAATAAAATCTAAATTTCTAGGGGCCTCACGGATTATTTCCCAAGAGAGTCCATTATCAGTGGACTGAAGAAGTCCCTCTGAACCTGTCGTAGACGCCGAACTAGCGTAAATAAATCCATTTGGCCCTATTGTCATGGTTTCGAAAGGTAGGGCTGGATTTCCGAGGTTCACCCATGATTCTGCATGATCTGAAGAAAAGTACAGTGTACCGTACGAGGCGCGGTCTGCTGGATAAAAATAACCCCCTCGTTTCGCGTATGAAAAAAGTTCGCCATTAGGTTTTATCTCAATCTGAGTCATTTGACCTCCTTCAGGACCGGGCAACTGCTTCCATTGAAGCTGACTTTGGGCCATGGAAAAGGAAAGAAATGAAAATACTATCAAGACTATAATGGTCCCTTGTCCTTCGTAAGTAATGTTAATCAAGATTCACTAAAAGGCTGGTTAGTATAATCAGGCTTTTTCATTTACACCCTGTCAACTTTAATCGTATTTGTCGGATGCCCTTCGAACAAGGGAATTCCCGCCAGCATCACAATTGTTTCGCCTTTTGTGATGTAGCCTTCCTGAAGAAGCTGTTCCTGTATTTTCTTGAATGTCGCGTCGGTGTCTTTCTTTAAGTCTTCGACAATGAGGCCGCGAATGCCCCATATGAGATTAAGACGGCGCATGATTTTTTCGCGGTCGGTGACCGCAAGGATTTTCGCGGGCGGGCGGAATTTTGCCACGTGCGCCGCAGTTGAGCCGGAATGCGTCAGCACCACTATGGTCGATGCGTGCAGTTGATCCGCGAGGATGCACGCGGAACGGCTCAACGGATCATACTCATGTGTTGAAGGAATCCAGTCCGGATCAAATTTGGAATTCTGCCGCACCTGCTCTTCCGTTTTGCGGATGATCCTGTCCATCATGTGAATTGCCTGAAGCGGATACTTCCCGACTGACGTTTCACCGCTCAACATCACCGCGTCGGCGCCGTCGAGCACCGCGTTGGCAACGTCGCTTGTCTCCGCGCGCGTTGGGGTCGGATTTTGTATCATCGTCTCCAGCATCTGCGTCGCGATAATCACCGGCTTGCCTTGCTCGTTGCATTTCCTCACGACCATCTTCTGTAACAGCGGGACGTCTTCTGTCGGCAGTTCGACGCCAAGATCGCCGCGCGCCACCATAACAGCATCGGTTTCTTTCAGAATCTCATCGATATTGGCAATCGCCTCGCCCTTTTCGATCTTCGCGATAATCGGGATTTTTCTTCCTTTCGGTCCATGCTCTATAATAAAGTCGCGAAGCAGTGCAATATCATGTGCCCGCCTGACAAATGAGAGCGCGACATAGTCCACGTCGTGTTCAAACGCAAAGAGTAAATCTTCTTTGTCTTTTTCCGTCAGTGAAGGTGCGGAGACGGAAACGCCGGGAAGATTGATTCCTTTGTGGGCACTTAGTACTCCTCCAACGACAACGTTAAGCAGGACGTCATGTCCTGTTACGCTTGTTACCTGGAGCTCGACTTTTCCGTCATCCAGCAAAACACGGTCACCCGCCTTGACGTCCAGCGGAAGATGCTGATAGGTTGTGGAAAATCTTTTCTCATCCCCCACACATTCATCGACGGTAATAGTAACAGGATTTCCAGGAACCAGAACGATTGTCGGAGTTTTCAGTTCACCGATCCGTATTTTCGGCCCCTGTAAATCCTGAATGATGCCTACCGGCTCACCCATTGCTTTCGACGCAGCTATTACATGTTTCAATGTTTGCTCATGCTCGGCGTGCGTGCCGTGAGAAAAATTGATTCTTGCGACATCCATTCCCGCACGTACCATCGACATGATCATTTCAAATGACGCTGATGCCGGACCAAGCGTGCAGATAATTTTTGTTTTCGCGAACGACTGTATATGATGCTGCATGAAATGGTTTCTCTTAATTAGTATCTAAAATTACACTTCGCCTTCGCTCAGTGCAGAGTTTGTAAATTCACTGATGCTATAGAGGGAAGAATTTTCCCCGAAGCACCAAGCAAAACTTCGTCAGCAACATTGCTGAGCTCAGTAGGTTCAATATTAATTTCCACCAGAAACGCGCCTTTTCTCTTTGCCAGAAGCGGAAGCGACGCGGCAGGATAGACAACCGACGACGTTCCGACGGAAAAGAAAATTTCCGCCTGTTCCGCCGCTGCGACACTTTCGTCCCATTGATCGGCCGGAAGCATTTCACCGAACCAAACAACGTCGGGACGGACCAGCCCGTTGCATACACTGCATCTTGGCGCGGTTTCCACCCGAAGAATTTCCTCGTTGGCCATGCTTTTGCCGCAATCGATGCAATAATTCCGCATAATATTTCCGTGAAGCTCATGAACGTTCCGGCTTCCCGCGCGCTGATGGAGGTTATCAATATTCTGCGTAATCACCGTGACCCGTTTGAACTGCGATTGCAGTTGCGCGAGGGCGTAATGTCCCGCGTTGGGTTGAACACTTTCGATTAATTGTTTCCGGTGCTTGTACCATTCCCACACTAATTCGGGATTTCTGATAAACGCATCAAAGTTTGCAAGCTCCTCGGGTTTAAACTTTTTCCACAACCCGTCATCGCCGCGGAACGTTGGCACGCCGCTTTCCGCCGACATACCCGCTCCGGTAAACACAACAATGTGTTCCGCTTCCTGCAATGTTGATTGCAGACACGGTGAGAGTTTTATAATACTATCAGTCACATTTATCATTGCTACGGACGAAGTTCAAGTTTATCCCAGCTGCTTTTACGGATTTCATTCCAGTCGATTGTGACCGAAAGATATCCCCCGTTGCGCCACAACGGGACTTGGTCATCATAATGTTTCTGTAACGGTTGGCCAGACTGTCCCGACGTAATAACAGTTGCCGCTTCTAACGGATGTGAAAGATCAACAATCTGCCGCATCGACGGACCCACCGAAACCGAATATGGAAGAGTAAATTTATACTCGGTTTTCATTAACGTTGTCCCGCCGCCTTGCACAGGAAACGGCCCGACATTAAAAATATTATCAAGCGGTTTACGTGAACCAAACGGATGCTTGAAAGTTACTGTGTGCATCGTGCCCCATTGCCATGTTTTCATTTCAGAACCGAAAGATTTCTTCAGTTCTTCAATCGCGTCGGCAAGACTTTTCCGCAGCATCTCATCCTTTGTCTCGATGGCTTCCGTATGAATATTATCAAACCAGAGTGAATTTTCGGATGCCAGCAACGAACCCGTTACACGATACGGAATTGCGCCAAAAAACACAAAGTCTTTAAAAAGATCGGGGCCGAGCTCATCTTCGTAAATATTGGAGAGCAGTTTCACAAAAAATGAATTAAATATTGTTGTCGCAACATCATGTTGCGCGAAGCGGTAATCCCAATTCCGCAAATACGTAATCGCATCTGCCACCGGCTGTTCCTGTTCGGCGTTATCCCTGTATGCATTCAGCAAGACGGAAGTAATATCATGCGCATACGGAGAAGTTATATCCATCTGAAACTGACGGAAATCCTCCGGTGCAAATTTTTCGCTTGACTGAAGCAATTGCCGGATTCTTGTAATACGCGACGGCGGCTCCCACAGCGTTGATAAATAGTAGGGATACGATGCATCAGCAATCATCTGGTTCGAACAGGCAATAAATCCTTCAGGAGGATTTTTGAGATGCGGCAGTTTATCAAACGGTACAAACCCGTTCCACTCGTTATCTGCCGATGCATTTCGCTGGGGCAACATTGCGTTATAATTTCCACGAATGGGGACACGCCCTGCAGTCCAGTACGCAATATTTCCATCCACATCAGCGTAGACAACCGATTGCCCCGGAACGGTGAGCTCTTTTAATCCCCGCTCAAAATCCTTCGGCGTCGAAGCTTTATTCATGAGGGAAAAACCGTACAGTTCATCGCTGATGTCAAGCCCGGTCCAGCGCATAGCAACCGGAGAGCGGTGCTGAAGCGAGTCCTGATGTTTGTGACGGGGATGAACGTCGTTAATGACAGGGCCGTGCTTAGTAGATCGAGTCTGAATAACAACGCTGTCCGAGGATTTAATGTAAATTGTTTCTTCACGAAGAGTAAATGGCTCTGAATTTCCATGATAAAGATAATGATTGTTCTTTGCCGTATCTTCCTGCTCTATATAGAAGTCCGCATCATCGAGCATTGCGTTGGTTAAGCCCCACGCAATCCGGTCGTTGTGGCCTATAACAACAACAGGCATTCCCGGCAGTGAGACACCGGCAACATTCCACCCCTGCGTTGAAAGGTGAAGAAGATACCATCGCGCCGGCGCCGGCATCGCAAGGTGAGGATCATTTGCCAGCATCGGTTTTCCTGTCAGCGACTTTGTGGAATCAACAGCCCAGGCGTTGCTTCCTGCCTCCAGTGAACCAAGATTGAACAAGCCGCGATATAATCTGACGGCATCCATAAACTCACGCGCATCTGCCGTTGATTTCGTTCCTTTTATTGGCGGAACCGTGACAGCAATGGAATCAGGGACTGTGGGAATGATTTCACGAAGTAATTCCGGAGAAACCTTTTCGGCAATCTCACCGTACGTGAGATCGGTCCACCAGGCAAGATTCAGCTCCCATGCGATAAGTCTCCCAATGAGAATACTATGTTCCGGTTTCCATGGTTCGGGATTGTATTTCAGCATATCAAATTCAATCGGATACTTTCCCTGGTGTGTCGCAATAAATGCATTCACTCCTTCCGCATAATCCTCAAGCATCTGTTTTGATTCGGGATGCATATTCGCCTTAATCGCAGTGCTGACTTCTTTTATTCCAATTGTACGGAACAGGATATCAATATCCAGCGTGGGCTCACCAAGAATTTCCGATAATCTGCCTTCTCCCGCCCGCCGCATCAGATCCATCTGCCAGAGGCGGTCCTGCGCATGCACGTATCCCGTTGCCAACATCAAATCATGAGTATCTTCCGCCTCAATATGCGGAACACCATACTCATCTCTGTAAATAGTAACCGGCGAGTGAAGTCCTGCGATGTTTACCGAACCGTTGTATTGCGGAAATGATTTTGTGACAAGGTGATAGAGAAAAACCGAAACAGCGATCGCGATGATGAGAAGGGAAAAGCTAATACCAATGAAAGCTTTTGTAAATTTTGACAAAGATATTCTTCCTGGCGGTGTGGTCTGTCTGCTTAAATAAAAATCCCGTCACGGTGAATCGTGACGGGACAATATACATCTTTGGTGTTATTCTTGCAAAAAGACTTAGAAGCGGTAGGAAACTGTAGAAATCAGATTATGTGTTTTGATGTTTTCCACTTTCGTGAATGTTCCGTCATAAATCTGGCGGAAGGTATCCCATGTGCCGTACGCATATCCGAGGTCAACGGCAACGGAATTTTCAATAAGGAAACCGATACCGCCCGTGATATACTTTTGCGCGAAGTCTGACGGATCGCCATCATACGGAGAGGGGAGATACGCGTACCCGCCGCGAAGACGTACATCGCTGTTCTGTATCGCGAACTCGGCACCGAACCGGAGGTTAACCGTCGGCCGGTATATTTCTTTTATATCGAGATTATAACTTAACAACCGTGCGTTCGCGTTACGAAATTCCATTTGTGTCCAATCTGTATATTCGATATCGCCGGCGAGTGTAAGGTTTTCAATTCCAAAAGAAAGTCCGCCCGACAAGACATACGGCGTGGTAACATCGTACTCGTTTCCTGTTCCTGGATCACCGTCAACAGGATCATTCCTAACATCACCGTTATCAAACACACTTTGTGCATCAGATGAATATGTTTCCCGCACAGTTATCCACGAGGGTGTTTTTAACGCAAGACCGAGTTTTCCCTGAGGACTGAATTTATAGAGTAAACCAAATTTCGCTGTGAATCCGCTAAGGTCTGCATCAATAATATCCCGCACGGTAAGTTCTGAGAAATCAAAGGGAAACGCATTATACCGGTCTGCGAGATCCTGTTCCATGTATGTCCGGCTGTACGAATACGAGCCTGTGATAAAATTAAGAGTTACGCCGAGGTAAAGATTACGCGCAGCTTCTGCGGCACCAGAGAACGAAACGTAATTTAGTCCGCCGCCTTCAAGAAGTTTTCCGCTCTGCGTGAGGCTGTCTCTGATCGGACTGATAAATGTTCCGGCATTCGTATCTACGCGTGCAAGCTCAAGTGCTTCTGCGCGTGTAAGATCCGGAGGATACGGTTGACCATCCGGTGCCCAGACTTGGATAATGCTGCTCAGCGGATTAAATCCTTTGAATGAAAGTCCGCTCGTGTAATCAGCCTGCTTTCCGTAACCGATACCAAGAACAAGACTTCCCCGGGTCGCGGGAACAACATACGCAAGCCCGAAATTATTGAGACTTGTCGAGCTGTTGGTAAACGACTGGGAACTGTTCATGAAGGAACTATTATTATTGTGGGAAACGTGTGAAAGCCCAAACGACAGTTCGTTTAATTCAAGCTGAGCAAGGCCGGCGGGATTCCAGTACGATCCGGAAAAATCATTGGCAAGCGCTGTATAGGCTGTTCCCATTCCGAGGGAGCGGGCCCCGACTCCCAACCCAAGTGTTGAATACCTTAAGGCATCTTCGGGAAATTGCGCTGAAGTCAGAGAAGTTATTGCCAGAATTGTAATGAAGAGAAATGTTATTCGTGTCGCTATCGTTTTCATAAATATTCATCAATAAATAATAGTTACAAGATCATACCTGTTACGGGCGCCCACCGCGTGTACTGCCGCCGCGGCTGGTTCCTGAATTTGACGGCGTTGAACTGCCGCCGCGATTTGACGGAGCCGGCTGGTTTTGCGGTGCCGGCGGAGGTGTGTACGTTGGTGCTTTGTCGCGGGAAGAACCCGCGTCGCGCGTTCCCGAATCTTTTGTCGGTGGCGCGTACGTCGGCGGCGCTGAAGCTGACCTGTCGCCGCTGCTTCCCTGCTGTGTCGCGGAACCGCGCTGACGATACACACGTGATGTGTTCGTGCGTGTTCCTGAACTGCGGGAACTGCCTTCACTTTTTCTTGCCGCGGATCCGCTGCGTGAAACTGTTCCGCGCGAGCTTCCGTTATCACGCGATCCGTTAATTACTGCCGGATCGGTATTCGCCCGCTGGGAAGAACTATTTGCGCCGCCGATGCGTGAACCTGTCGGAAGCGTTTGCCCGCTGACGTCAATTCTGTCAACGGAAGGATTGCGTGAACCGGCATCCATTGTCGATCTGTCGCCACGGGTAGTACCGATATCTCTTCCGCCGCGCTGAACCGGCTTTCCGTTGTACGTGTACCAATAGTTCGGATAGTATCCGTAATACGGATAATACGAAGAGTAATATCCTCCATAAGGGTAGTAACTGACATACGGACTACCGCACCACCATGGGTCATAATAATTGTAGCTGTAATACCACGGATCGTATGCGCGGTAATAATGATACGCCCAGGGGTTCGCGTACTCTACCGCGAACGCGTATGAAGGCCAGTAGGTTGAAGGATAATAATAGGAAAAACCAACACGGGTCCGGTTTTCCCAATCCTGATCATCGTTTGTGTAATATCCGCCATCATCATCGTCGTACTCCTGCTCATTTCCGTTGTACGATTCGTTGTCATCTTTCTCGTCATCAGCAGATGAATACTCCTGATTGCGCCGTTCATCTCTCGTAGCTCCAATCTGTGTATAACATCCGGAGAGGATTATTGATGCCACAATCAGAAGCGACATCAGAACGATAAGTTGTAGTTTCTGTTTCATACGGGCCTGCACTTTCTTCTAAAATTTCCGCTCTTTTATTAGCAATACCAATGCCAACTCTTATAATTTTCCTACTCGAATTTAGGCATATATTAGCATGAAAACAAGACCCCTCGTGATATTAGAGGGCTAATGGTGTGTAATGATGTAGACAGGGGGGGTGTAAACGTTGGGATTTCAGCACATTAGAGGGGTTGAATGAACTCGACGGTGACCGTCCGGTTTCCCACAGATATGGTCTGTTGGTTGCGGAAAATGTCCTTCAAGTTTACTCCCATAGTTAATCCCGCCCCAAAGGAGGCACGAAGCCCAACATTTAAGTACCCTCTACCGCGACCCAGTGCATCACTGTTTGTATCATTGAGGGCAAGGTCATACTCAGCTATAGCTGAAACAATCGAGCCGATTGTTTTTTCGATTCCAACAAAAATATCCGGATCGGTATCATCATCGCCGCGTTCAAGGCTATAATTTATTCCGCCATGGAAACTAAGAAATCCCGCCGCATCATAATTCTTGCTCGCCACAGCATACAATCCTCTTGATTTGATTGTGTAACGGTCCGGGTTGTTGAGGTATTCTTCTTTACCCTGACTGTCAAACCCAAGTGCAATCGCAGGAAATGCGGTTGACTCTTCAATAATCCGTAACCTGATCGCAAAGCCGGGACTGTTATTCCACGATGGGCTTCCGGTTCCAATAATACCAACGCCTCCGTACGAAATTCCGGCAAGAAGCCGGTTAAACAATCCGATGTTCACTCCCATAAGAAGCCCACCCGATTGGTAGAAATCCAGATCGAGGGCAAGCGTGTTATTGGGAAGCATTCCGGCAGTGGGAAGATCTATAAGATACCGCGGTTCATAATTTGCCGAACCTCCTGCTGAACCTTGCGCCAACATACATTCCATGTATAATAGACATGCCGCGGAAACTATTATCCTGCCGATAAGCCTTTTCGTATTCATGGATATGAATATACGCAAATGATTCTTTTGCGGCAACGATGACATTACATTGCATTTTTCTTCAAAAGAATCTACATTAAAATGAACTACCACAAGCATATTCTTCAGACCTTATGAACCAACCCCTGACCATCGGTGAGTTACGAAAAAGCGGTTATCATGTTCACACCGTTAAAGATGAAATCCGGAATAACCTCATCGCGAAAATCAACCGAAAGGAAACGCTCTTTCCCGGCATCATTGGATTCGGGAAAACAGTTATCCCTGCAATCATCAACGCGGTACTCGCCAAGCATGATATCATGTTATTGGGATTACGCGGGCAGGCAAAATCACGAATCGTCCGCCAGCTTCCTTCATTGCTGGATGAATATATTCCGATCATCAAAGGATGTGAGATTAATGATAACCCGTATCATCCCGTTTGCAAACGATGCACCGATTTAGTAAAAGAGAATGGAGACAATACTGAGATTGAGTGGCTTCACCGCGATGCAAGACTTGGTGAAAAATTAGCAACGCCTGACGTCACCATTGCCGATTTAATCGGCGACATTGACCCGATCAAAGCCGCATCGCAACGGTTACACTATTCTCATGAAGGCGCGATTCACTTCGGCATCATTCCTCGTACAAACCGCGGCATCTTCGCCATCAACGAACTTCCCGATCTTCAGCCTCGCATACAAGTAGGACTCTTTAATATCATGCAGGAAAAAGACATTCAGATCAGGGGATTCAATGTACGGATCCCTCTCGATATCATGATTGTCTTCACCGCGAACCCCGAAGATTATACCAATCGCGGTAGCATTATCACTCCGCTCAAGGACCGGATAGATTCACAAATCTTCACCCATTATCCGAAGACCATTGAAGACGCCATTCACATCACACAGCAGGAAGCGCATATTGAACGTGATGGAAAGGACATCATCATCCCCCATTACTTCAAAGAGATTATAGAGCAGATTGCGTTCGAAGCGCGCAAGAGCGAGTTTGTTGATCAGAAATCGGGCGTCAGTGCGCGCATGACGATTGCCGCGCTGGAAAATCTCGTAAGCAACGCCGAACGCCGCGCGATTTTATTAGGCGACAGGCAAATTGTCCCCCGTGTTTGCGATCTGGCTTCCGTGCTTCCCGGAATGACCGGTAAAATAGAGCTTGTATTTGAAGGAGAACAGGAAGGTCCGCTAAAAGTAGGAAAAGCATTGATCGGAAAAGCTGTGCGCGATGTCTTCAAAAAATATTTTCCAGACCCGTTGCAGCGACGCCCTGTACGCGGACAATCACAGGAACAGCGCCAGCAACCCGAAGACACGGAGTATGGCAAAATTATTTCGTGGTTCGAATCGGGAAACAAAATTGAAATTTCTGATGATATGACCATCGATGAGTATATTCATGAGTTACAGAAAGTAAAGAACCTCTCCGATATTACAACACGTCACATGAAAATCGCTTCCAACAATAAATATGAGCTTGCCTCTGCGATGGAATTTGTCCTGGACGGGCTGCACCAATTTTCAAAAATCGCAAAGGAGGAAGCCGAGCACCGCGTGGAATATAAAGACCTTGTGGGAAGTATTTTTACAGGAAGAGGGAAAGGGGAGGAAGATGATTGATAAAATTGCGAATTTCGGATTGCGAATTTCGGATTTCATACAATTCGCAATTCACAATCCTCAATTCGAAATCCCATGAGATATATTTACCAAAAATGGACCCCGCAATCCCAGACTGATGAGCAACGACTCGAACAGTTGACGTCGTTGTTCAGCTATTTGCTTCTGCAAACAAACGGTGATGTTGAAGAGGCAATGGAATGGCTCCGCCAACTTGCCGAAGAGCATGGTATCTTCGATGAAAACCTGACGATGGATGATCTCATCGATAAATTGCGGGAAATGGGAATCATTGAGGAGATTAACGACACTCCGACATTAACCACTAAAGGCCTTCAACGTATCCGCCAGGACGCACTGAAGGAAATTTTCACGTCACTTAAAAAAGGAGGCGTCGGTTCGCACGATACACCGCAAACAGGAACGGGCGTTGAGCGGTTAAGCGAAACAAAGAAGTGGGCACTCGGCGATGCGCCGACAAATATTGACCTCACATCAACTCTTACCAACGCGTTCAAACGCGGCGGCATCGATGAGTTCTCACTGAAAGAAGAAGACCTCGAAGTCTACGAAACCGAACATACCACTTCGTGCGCCACAATCCTGATGCTCGATATCAGCCACAGCATGATTCTGTACGGTGAGGACCGTATTACTCCGGCAAAACAGGTCGCACTTGCTCTTTCCGAACTTATCATGATGAAATACCCGAAAGATTATCTCGCCCTTGTTGTCTTCGGCAATGAAGCAAGTCTGATGAGTCTCAATGAATTACCTTTCCTTTCCGTAGGACCTTACCATACGAACACGCGAGCGGGATTACAGTTGGCGCGGAATCTTTTAAGAAGAAAACGGACGGCAAACAAGCAGATATTCATGATCACCGACGGGAAACCTTCCGCGATGTTCGATGATAACGGGAGGTTGTACAAAAATTCCTTTGGACTTGACCCGCGAATAGTAAATAAAACACTCGATGAAGCGGTTGCCTGCCGTCGCGAGAAGATTACCATCAGCACATTCATGGTCGCGCGCGACCCCTACCTGATTAACTTCGTGGAAGAGCTGACTAAAGCCAACCAAGGACGCGCGTATTATACCGGCTTACAAAATCTTGGTGAGTTTATTTTTGTGGATTACATCCGGAACAGAAGGAAGAAGTTTGGGACGATGTGAAATGAATTATTATTTAACACTCTTATAAACACTATTTTAAAAGCGCTGTTTAGCCTTAATCTTTCCAGACATAAACACCCCCATTCTGATTTATTCTTTTTAGCCCAACTAACAATCTTTTATTTCCCTTGCTCACATCTACTACATTTGAAAAACCATGAGGCAAACCCATACTGACATCAACCCATTTACATTGCTCACACTTTGAACTGTATACTCCTAAACTCGATGATAGAATTGATTCAGAAGAATTGAATTGATTAAATTCCAAACCATTGTAACCATCGGCGCTGTCATTTACGGTAATGCGTGTCCAGGAAACACCGTTGTTTTTTGAGACGTAAAAACCTTGAAAGTCGACACTAGCATATACAACATTCGAATCTGACGGATCAACCTGAACTAATGTAACCACAGATTCGGTTTGACCTAATCCTGTAACACTCCAATTTGTCCCTCCATCTGTACTCTTAAGTAACAACCCTATCCCCGGAGTTCCGACATAGATAATATTTGGATTCCATGGATTGATAGCTATGCTTACAACGCCCTCTCTTAAATAATTATTATTTGACGCAAGGTCGATCCATGTCGTTCCGGCATCAGTACTTTTGTATAAAGACCCTCCAAAAAAACCTCCGGTTCCGGCAAAAAGGATTGACGGGTTGTTTGGATCAATAGCCAAGCTTTGTAACCGAGTTTCAGGATCGATAAAGATATTACTCGCACTTTCAAACCATGATACTCCGCCATCAATACTTTTATACAACGAAAAGGGAATCGTGTACATTGTGTCAGGATGTATAGGATTTAAAATAATATCAAGATAACTCCCGCCGATAAGCATGGTATCCCATGAAACTCCCTGGTCAACAGACCTAAAAAGTTTACCGGGAATCCCTTCACTAAAATTATATTGAGAACCGACGAATATTACATTTGAATCTGATGGATGTGTCTTAATTGAGACTATGGTTTCTTCTGTCAAACCAACCGACTCCCACCGACCCGTCGAAAACGTGCCGTTAATTTCAGTTCTTATCCAATACCCTTTCCCGGGAATTATGGAATCCGTTATTTGATATCCTTTGTTGGGAGTATACGAATACAATACTGTGTGTTCTAGCATGTCAGGCAAAGGAATAATACTATCGGTAGATATACTTTGCAAAAATGAGGAAACCATATTCCAGCCATTACCAACAGAGTAGGCTTCAACAAGTGGTTGTGTACCATTAATGAGGAAGGAATCATTGGAGGGAAACTTTATCCAGTAGCTCTTACCATACTGGAGTGTATCACTTTTCTTGTAGCCCCCATCAAACTCCCATGCCTGAGAAATTGCTGTTGGAAAAAGTGTGGTTACGCGCGAATCAGGGACTAGAAGCGGAATGGAAACAATATTCCATCCCGAATCAATCAATACATACATCGAGTCGAGAACTGTGCCTGATGATAAAACACGATTCTCAAGATCTCCACCAACGGCTGACATTACTTCTCTATGGGCAAAGGAACCATTAAACAGAAAAATCAAAGCTGCGGACAAGCCGAATGAAAAATAAGGTTTCATTTGTTTATTAAGTAAAAGTAAACTTCTGTAAAGTACATAAAATTAATTTCATTGCCACTAACCCCACGATTTATCGTGGGGTACAAGCAATCCCCAATTCCCGCCCAGTGGCTTCAGCCACTTACGCGGGGGTTAAAACCTATTAACCTACTTTCCCGCAACCCCCAAACTAAAGTTTGGGGTTACGTCCTATACTTCCACTAAAACTGCAAGATTAAATAGAGTCTCCATAATCCTATCATTCTTCCGTTTGAATTTCACCTATTTTTTCAGCATTTTAGGGCTGGCAATATCAAATACTTATGCTTCTTATAATTCCGGCAATAGAAATCAAAGGCGGCAAGTGTGTGCAGATGGTGCAGGGCATCGAGGGATTTGTCTATTCCGACGATCCCATCGAGATGGCGAAACTCTGGCGCAAGGAAAACGCGAAGTCGCTCCATGTCACCGACGTTGACGGCGCCATCGAAGGCCGCCTTGTCAACTTCGATGTCATCGAACGGATGGTGAAGACCGTCGATATTCCGGTTGAACTGGGCGGCGGGTTGCGGACATTCGAAGAAATAAAAAGAGCATTCGACGCAGGCATCTACCGCGTTGTCATCAGCACAATGGTCATCGAAAACCCCGACGAAGCCAAACGCATCATCGAAACATACGGTCCGAGCAAAGTCATTCTCGGCATCGACGCGAAAAACGGTATTGTAAAGACAAAAGGGTGGGCGGCAGATTCAGGTCTTACGGCAATCAGTGTCGCGCTTAACGCCAAGGCTCTTGGTTTTAAACGCGTCGCGTATACCGACATCCTCCTCTCCGGCATGATGCGCGGCGTCAACATGGACGCGCTTCATACGCTCGCCGAAAAGACCGGCATGCGCATTACCGCTTCGGGCGGCATTTCAAGTCTTGATGATCTTTTGAAATTACAGGAGATGGAATCACTTGGCGTGGACTCGGTCGTCATCGGCAGGGCATTGTATGAAAATAAATTCGCCTGCCAGGAGTTGTGGAGATTGTGCGAGGCCGGAAATTATCCGTACACCGCAAAGATTTAGAACATGACTATCACCGTCATAGGCCACCTCTGTCTCGACGTCATCCACCACGCTGACGGATCGGAAACGCAAAGTTACGGCGGAATATTTTTCTCCGTCGCGGCACTGGCAAACCTGCTCGGCCCCGGTGACACCATCCATCCCGTCTTTGGCGTCGGCAAAGATGAGTATCAAGCGTTCATTGAACGTCTCGAACCGTACCCGAACATTGACACTTCTGGTATTTACAAATTTAACGGTCCCACAAATCAGGTATCCCTCCACTATAAAGACAAGCGAGAGCGGATCGAGTGCTCCAAACATATCTCGGAACCAATTCCCCTCAAAAAAATCCGGCCGTATCTCGACGCGGATATGATTCTAATTAACATGATTTCCGGTTTTGACATCACACTCGAAACGCTTGATGAAATTCGGATGGAAGTCCGCGAACAGCACACTCCCGTTTATATTGACATTCATAGCTTAACGCTCGGAATCAAAGACGATTTCACGCGCTTTCACCGCCCGGTAGAGCTATGGCGGCGGTGGCTGTTCATGCTTCACGGCGCGCAGATGAACGAAGAAGAGGCCGCGATTCTCGCGACGGAAAAACTCGACGAAGCAAATCTTGCCAAACATATCCTCGCTCTTAATACCAAAACACTCATCGTAACCCGCGGTGAACGCGGTTGCACGGCATACGTCGATGACAAGAAACATATTCATAGAACGGACATCGACGGCATCAATGCCGGCGGAAGCGAAGACCCGACCGGTTGCGGCGACGTATTCGCGGCGGCATACTCAGCGCATTACCTTATGACAAAGGATGTTGAGGCATCTGCCAACTTTGCCAACAAAGTCGCCGCGCAGAAATCCACAATGAACGGCTCCAACGATATCGACAACCTTTCCACCTTCCGCCTGTCCAAATCATCATTGAAAGAAAAAACAGCATGAACATCGCCCTCATCGGATACGGCAAGATGGGAAAAGAAATTGAACGGATTGCGAAAGAACGCCGCATCGCTGTAAAGAAAATATTTGAGGAGAAGGATAACCTGAACGGACGGGGTATTACGAAAGAGTCAATGAAAGGAATTGACGTTTGCATCGAGTTCTCATCGCCTGCGGCATGCGTCGGCAACATCAAAGCTGTCGCGGAATGCGGTGTTAATATCGTCGTCGGAACCACCGGATGGTACGAGCGGCTAGATGATGTGAAGAGACTCATTAAATCAAAAAAGACCGGGTTGCTTTACTCGCCGAATTTTTCCTTAGGCATGAATGTTTTTGCTAAACTTGTGTCTGATGCCGCGCAGATGATGGATAAACTCGATATGTACGACGCCGCGTTACACGAAATCCATCACAAAGGAAAAGCCGACAGTCCCAGCGGCACGGCCCTCATGCTCGGACAAACAATGCTTCAGCAGATGAAGCGTAAGAAAGAGATCCTGCAGGAAACATCCCACAAAACAATCAAGCCGGATCAATTGCACATTACTTCCGCACGCGTCGGAAATGTTGTCGGCAAACATCAGGTGATGTTCGATTCCGAGGCCGACACCATCGAACTGACTCACAACGCCAAGAACCGCACCGGCTTCGCTCTCGGCGCGCTCGTTGCGGCTGAGTGGCTCAAAGGCAAAAAAGGTGTTTATACAATGAACGATGTCATGGCATCACTATGAGCATGATGTTTGTTCTTCTGATTCCATGGTTTTTAAGTACTTCATGTGAACAAGAATTCACATTACTTGGGTTTATATTGGGAGAACCGTCAACGTTTTGGATTCTTGAAGATGTGGGCGGTGAGTGTAATTATTCCCGCCTGATCCAAATTTCTTTAAGTAAGGATAGAAAGATTAATGAAGGTGCAAGTTTCTTTGCTCAATACAAGCAGACTAAAAAGTTTCAAGAATCTATTTCGGAGCTAAACCATGTTAATGTTGATACGTTAATTTCTAAAAATGGGAGGCTAACAGTTCCTTCCAAATCATGGTTATTATCACCACCACCTCTTAACGATTCATTATATGGTGAATATTCATATAATGCTAATGCGAATTTTACCCCCGCTCAATGGAATACCGAGAAAGCGGTCAAGGGGATAATGCAACCTAATTTTGAAAATTGTACTAGTCAATTACTTTACATATATCCCAACGGCTTGTATGTTAATTATGATTTTGATAAGGGATATTATCTTAGAGATAGAGGTTTGATTATCATATTTACCAAAAATCAACATCGTGGTTCTGGATTAGATTCAATGTATGGATTTCTTATTTATCAGGTTAAGGATGTTTAGGTATGAAGAACAATAAACTGATTTTTAAAGGAACAGGAACCGCACTCGTAACACCGTTTACTGACAGCGGGTCAATCGATGAGCGCGCATTGCGCAGACTTGTTGATTTCCAGATAAAAAACGGCGTTGAAGCGTTGCTTCCCACAGGCACCACAGGTGAAAGCGTAACACTTTCGGACGACGAACAATATCATGTCGTTTCAATTGTGGCTGAACAAACCCGCAACCGTATACCGGTCATTGCCGGTGCGGGAAGTAATTCCACCGAAAAAGCTATTTCCCTTTCAAAGAAAATGCTTGCCGCGGGTGCAGATGGCATACTTTCCGTCGGGCCCTACTATAATAAGCCGACGCAGGAAGGGTATTTCCGCCATTACGAAGCAATAGCTTCCTCTATCGATGCTCCTATAATAGTGTACAACGTCCCGGGACGAACCGCCTCCAACATCGAACCCGAAACCACATTGCGTATCGCCGAAGAACTTCCCTCCGTTGCCGGCATCAAGGAAGCTTCCGCTAACTTTACACAGATCATGGAAATATTGAAACATCGCCCGGCTGGATTTGGTGTTTGGTCGGGGGATGATTCTATCACACTCCCATTGGTTGCACTTGGCGCGGACGGAGTTGTCTCCGTTGTTTCAAACGAAACTCCGAAAATGTTTTCCGAACTGGTACGTCTTGCTTTGCGCGGAAAGTTTGCCGAAGCAAATAAACTCCAGTACAAATTGCTGGCGCTGATGAATTTCAACTTTGTCGAATCAAACCCGATCCCTGTCAAAGCCGCACTCGCGGCGATGGGCATGATTAAAGAGCAGTACCGCCTGCCGCTTGTTCCTCTCAGTCAGAAGCATCACCCGAAGCTGAAAGCAATACTGAAAGAGCTGGGGCTGATATAATGATACTTGAACAAATCATCAACCGGTTGTTTGAGTTCTCCGCGGAAACCGTTGACATCGAAGATGCGCGCCTCGCTGTTCAGCAGTTAAAAGATTTGCTGAACAAAGGTGAAGTCCGCGCCGCAGAGTATCACGCAGGAACATGGCGGGTCAACACATGGGTGAAAAAAGGAATCCTTCTGGCATTCCGCGTCGGGAAAATTGTGGAATCCACTGACAGCATCTTTTCATTTTTCGATAAAGATACGATTCCTCTTAAAAGACTATCGGTAAATGACCGCGTCCGCATCGTGCCGGGCGGCAGTACAATCCGCGACGGCGCGTATGTGGCGCCGGGCGTTGTCATGATGCCGCCGGCGTATGTCAACATCGGCGCATACATTGACGAGAATACAATGATCGACTCTCATGCGCTCGTGGGTTCGTGCGCGCAAATCGGGAAGCGTGTTCACCTGAGCGCGGCGGCGCAAATCGGCGGCGTGCTTGAACCGATTGGCTCGATGCCTGTTATAATAGAGGATGATGTGTTCATGGGCGGCAATACCGGTATTTATGAAGGAACGATCGTGAAACGCCGCGCCGTTATCGGCGCGGGAGTGATATTGACCGGTTCGACACCTGTGTATGATTTGGTGAACAAAAAAATCTACAAGAAATCCCCCGATGCACCGCTTGTTATTCCCGCAGGCGCCGTGGTTATTCCCGGCAACCGGCATATCCATGACCCGTTCGCAAAGGAACATCACCTCTCGATTTACGCGCCGATCATTATTAAATACCGTGACGAGAAAACCGATGCCGCAACCGTACTCGAAGAAGGATTGCGATGAGCCAGCCGGTTGTACGTGTGCTTATCACGGGCAGTAACGGACTGCTCGGGCAAAAGCTCACCGAATTATTTTCCCACATCAGTTCATTCAACTTGATGCTCTGCTCGCGGCAGGATCAGTCTGTGTTTCCCGAGGAAACTCTCACCTACCGGAAGCTCGATATCACCAGCAGAACCGACGTCAAGAAAGTTATTGAAGAATTCGAGCCGGATGTGATTGTCAATTCCGCCGCTATCACCAATGTGGACGCGTGCGAAACGGAACGTGAGGTGGCATGGCGGATTAACGTCAGTGGTGTAGAAAATATTGTGCAGGCGGCAAAGCTGACCGGCTCCAAACTGATTCATGTTTCCACCGATTATGTGTTTGACGGGAAAACCGGACCGTACTCCGAAGTTGACCGCCCGAACCCGATGAGTTATTACGGCAGGACAAAGCTTGCGAGCGAGAATGTTATCACCACCAGCGGTATTCCTCACGCCATCGTAAGAACGATGGTGCTGTATGGGATTGGCTATGGAGTAAAACTCAATTTCGCGCTCTGGCTGTTACGCGAGTTAAGCCAGGAAAATCCCGTGCGTGTTGTTGACGACCAGGTCTGTAATCCCACACTTGCCGATGACCTTGCCTACGCGATATTAAAGATTATCGAGTTGAATCGCACAGGACTTTACCACGTCTCCGGCTCCGACCTGATGAGTCGCTACGAGTTCGCAATGATGCTCGCGCGCGCGTTCCGCTACAACCGCCGGCTGATAACTCCGGTAAAAACCGCAACACTAAAACAACCCGCCGTGCGACCGTTGAGGTCAGGGTTTGTCACATTAAAAGCGCAGGTTGATCTTGGCATAAAACCTTCCGGTGTTGAGCAGGGGTTGACGATTTTTAAGAATCAGGTGAGTACTTATAGTAAGGAAGAGAATAGTGTTGATCAATAAATAGTTTTTTTTAACACCTTCTCTCCGGCGCTGGCTCACTTTAGGTGAGATTGGCTCAGTTAGATTTATCCGACAATTACTAGAAAGAGCATGATAAAAGCCCCGATGCCAACGCCCACTATCATTGGAATAATAATTTGTAAAACCATTTCATGAAGCCCAAAATGCAAATTCTTATTTATGTTGTTGCGAGTCTTAGTGCAATCGTCCTGGCTGTTGGTGGATACGTTTTCGTTTTTCATAAGTCTGCCTCGATCTGGATATTCTTCGGAGGAATAGTCTTGGGATTTCTTGCGTTAGCACTTGTCTTGCAAGAAAAAGTTTGGAAAGATAATGAAGCATCTTTGAAAAAGGAGTATGCTCCGTATGTTAGTTTTCGGGACATAGAATTGATTTCATTTGAAGCTGGTAAGATTCCAACAGCCAAATTGACCTTTAAGAATATTTCTACGGACACTCCGGCGTTTCGCTCCTACGTTGAAACTCATATGTCGTTCAGAGCTACTAAGGCTTTCACCGGATTTATGCCACCCAAGTCCACAGAACAACCAACTAAAGTAGATGTAATGCCCCAAAACGAAATATTTGGATGGGCTACCGGTCCAGTTCTTACGCCTGAACACATACAGGCAGTTAAGGATACCTCGGGATGGCTCTTTGTTTATGGGTTTATCGCTTACCAAGACCCACTCGGAATAGACCACAAGACCGAATACTGCGTTAGATATGAGCCCGATGTGGGCTCTTTCGGTTACTGTGAATCGAATAACACGGCGAAATGAACATCGCTTATTTTGATACGGAGAGGGAAGCGAGATTTTCAAAACAACTTCCCCTGACCAGGTGAAACCAAACTACGCCGTCCTCGCTAACATCAAGGTGAACCAAATGAGCCTCTTGAACCTCTCCAGAACCCCTTATCCACATTCCTGTAATTCTTTCTCCCACTCTATCGCGAAAATATCTTGCCTGATATTTCTGACACTCACCCTTTGCAATATTGCAGATAGTCAAGTTGACAGCTCTGGAACCGCTCTTTTCATATTGCTCAATAAGGGCAGACTGACAATTGCCACTGAAAGAGGTGTCGGAAGCGGGGGCAAAGTAACTGCAATGAAGGAATCGAAGATCAACGAGGTTAACGGAACCTACATTACTGCAACTGGATACTCCACCTTTAGTGATGTTTTGGATACTATTCGCACCGATACCACCCTCACGCTTAAAGAACAGGTTGCCAAGTTTGAGGCTCTTATCACGCCAAGACTTACCGCTTATTGCGAAAGGAGCATCAAGAAAGACGGGATTAAATATTTTGACAACGATAGGAACGGAGACCCGCTTTTCATTTTTTTCGCTAGACGAGCCAAAAGCCAAATAGTTTATATAGCTCTGACTTTTAGAATGGTGGCCGAAGATGGGGGCTACGTTCTTAAGCCTTTCTTTGATAGCTGTCTTGACTCTATGTGTGCTTCTCAAACGTTTTACACCATCCAACCCTCCACCGCCCTTCAGCAATTCCCAGACTCTACGCTCGAAAGACTTTGGAGGAACGAACCCGCCATGCTCTGTTGTTCTTTCATACGCAAGGCTATTGATATGGAACCTAAAAAATACCTTGCCCCAATAGACGTGCTCTTAATTACCCCCGAAAGCGCACGGTGGTATCTTGATGTGAAAGATTGCAAGAATATAAAATACGAGTAAGGCCACTCTTATTGGGACGAGTTCTCCCTCATTTCAAACTGAACCAATCTTAATCATAATGAGCCAGTACCCTCTCTCCATTTCGTTTGAATTTCACCTGTTTTTTCACCATTTTGGTTTTGCTTTAACATACATTTCTGCTGTAATTCGCTCAAACAAAGGAAAAACATATTCATGCTAGATATAAAATTCATACGCGAACACCCCGATCTCGTCAGGGAAGGGATTCGCAACAAAGGGGAACACGACACCATCGATGAACTGCTCTCGCTTGATGCGAAGCGGCGCGAGATCATACAAAAAGTCGAGGTGCTTAAAAGCCGCCGCAACACAGTCTCGGAGGAAGTCGGCAAACTGAAGCGCGAAAAGAAAGACGCTTCCGCTGTCATCGCCGAAATGGAAACCGTTAAGAACGACATCAAGGCGTTCGATGATGAACTCGCGGCCGTCGATGCCGACCTGAACAAACGTATGCTGACGGTGCCGAACATCCCGCACCCGTCGGTCCCTGTCGGTAAAAATCCCAACGACAACCAGGCAATCGCCACATGGGGCGAGCTTCCCGTCATCGATTTCAAACCGAAACCGCACTGGGAGCTTGTCGATAAGCACGACATCATCGACTTCGAGCGCGGCGTCAAAATTACCGGCGCGGGATTTCCCGTGTACAAAGGCGCGGGCGCGAAACTCCAGCGCGCGCTCATCAATTTCTTTCTGGATGAAGCCGCGACAAAAGGCTATAAGGAAATCCAGCCGCCGCTCATGGTCAATACCGCCAGCGCGACCGGCACAGGACAGCTGCCCGACAAAGAAGACCTGATGTATGTCGCGACAAAAGATGAATTATATCTTGTCCCGACTGCCGAAGTCCCCGTTACGAATATCCACCGCGATGAAATTCTGAACGAAGATGATCTTCCCACAAAGTACTGCGCCTACACTCCATGCTTCCGTCGTGAGGCAGGATCGTACGGCAAAGATGTCCGTGGATTGAACCGTCTGCATCAGTTTGATAAAGTCGAGCTGGTGAAGTTCGTCCATCCCGGGGTTTCGTACAACGAACTCGAATCGCTTCGGCAGGACGCGGAACAGCTCCTGCAAAAACTCGGCCTCCGTTACCGTGTGCTGTTGATGTGCACCGGCGATATGGGCTTCACGCAGACAAAGAAATATGATTTGGAAGTATGGAGCATCGGCCAGGAACGCTGGCTGGAAGTTTCTTCCATCAGCAACTTTGAGGCGTTCCAGGCGCGCAGGACAAACATCCGCTTCCGCCCGCGCGGCGGAGGGAAACCTGAATTTGTACATACGCTCAACGGCTCCGGCCTCGCGCTCCCCCGTGTCGTTGCCGCGCTGATTGAGCAATACCAGACACCGGAAGGCAAAATCATCATCCCGAAAGTCCTGCAAAAATATACCGGCTTCGAGATCATCTAACTGCTAAAGTTTTATTGCCACAAAGACACGAAGGCACAAAGAAAACTTTGTGATCCTTAGTGTCTTTGTGACTTAGTGGCAACATACTACCTACCCATGCTTTTCTCTCAACTCTTTTGTATCTTAAATCATTCAAACAGAACAACAGAAAAGCATTTTCCAGACGAATGAAATCCCTTCTCCGGCTCAAGCCGTACCTTTTCAAATATAAACGAACGTTAGTCTTAGGGCTTCTCACCGTTGTCGGTAGTAATCTTTTTACGGTCGTCCAACCGAAACTTGTTGGTGAGGCAGTAGATACACTAAAGCAAGGCATCGAAACCAGCAACATTGATTCAGACGGATTATTACTTTACGCCGGTGCAATTGTCGGACTTTCCCTTGTCGCGGGGATTTTTACATTCCTGACACGGCAAACACTTATTGTGATGTCACGGCATATCGAGTTCGATCTCCGCAATGATTTTCTGGGACACATCCAAAAACTTCCGCTTTCGTATTTCCAAAACACACCAACAGGCGACCTGATGGCACACGCGACCAACGACATCAGCGCGGTGCGCAACGTGGTGGGACCCGGCGTGATGTACCCGAGCGACACACTCATGACATTCACCATGACGCTCGCGATGATGCTCTGGAGTGACTGGCAGTTAACACTCATGGCGCTCGTTCCTTTGCCACTCGTATCGTACGCTGTGTACCGTTTAGGAAAACTTATCCATGAAAAATTTGAAGGGCGGCAGGAACAATTTTCCAAACTGACCATGCGCGCACAGGAGAATCTCTCCGGCATCCGCATCGTAAAGGCATACGTCCGCGAAGAGTACGAAATCAACCGCTTCTTCGACTTGAGTAAGGATTACCTGCGGCGCAACCTTGTCCTCGCGAAAATCCAGTCGCTGATGTGGCCGTTGATGTTTCTGCTCGTCGGTTTTTCGCTTGTCATTACCGTCTATTATGGTGGATTGCGTGTTATCAACGGAGAAATTTCCATTGGTACGCTCACCGCCTTCTTCGGATACTTGATTTTACTGATCTGGCCGATGATCGCGTTCGGGTGGGTGACAAACATGCTGCAGCAGGGCGCCGCCTCAATGGAGCGTCTCGCGAAAATCATGGATACGAAACCGGACATCAGCGATTCTTCGGAAACGGACTACTCTATTAAAGATATCCGGGGTGGAATTGAATTCCGCAACGCGTCGTTTATGCATAAAAATGCGGTAAAACCGACGCTGGACAATATTAATCTCAAAATCTCTCAGGGACAAACAGTTGCGGTTGTCGGATATACCGGTTCAGGAAAATCAACACTTATCAATCTTATTCCCAGATTGTATGATATCACTGCGGGCGACGTGCTGATTGATGGCGTGAACATTAAAAGCATCCCGCTTGATGTGCTGCGTTCTCATATCGGGTATGTCCAGCAGGAAACATTTTTGTTCTCGGATACTCTGAGCGACAACATTTCTTACGGAACAGATAACGGAACTGAAGGGCATGTAAAAACCGCGGCGGAAATTTCCCAGATCGCGCGCGATGTGCAGGAGTTTCCCAAAGGTTTCGAGACGATGATCGGCGAGCGGGGCATCACGCTCTCCGGCGGACAGAAACAACGTACCAGCATCGCCCGCGCCGTCATGCGCAATCCGAAAATTCTGATACTCGACGATGCCTTGTCTGCTGTCGATACTTATACAGAAGAGGAAATCCTCAAACGCCTCCGCGGCGTGATGAAAAACCGGACAAGCATTATCATCAGCCACCGTATTTCCACAGTAAAAGATGCCGATCTGATTATTGTTTTGGATAACGGAACGATAAAAGAACGCGGAACGCATGAACAGTTGGTCGCGTTGGGTGGGATCTATGCGGATCTGTATGAGAAGCAGTTGCTGGAGGAGGAGTTGGAGCAGCTATGAAAAAGCTAAGATAATTCAAAAGTCAAAAATAAAAAGTAAAAAGGGAGGAGTTATGTATCAAGATATCAAGGAGCGGACATTTTCGTTTGCTGTAGTAATTACGAGATTGGTAAAAACACTGTATAGAAACAGAGAGGATGATGTTTTGACAAAACAGGTATTTCGGTCAGGAACATCAATCGGCGCAAACGTGGAAGAGGCAGCTGCTTCGTATAGTAGAGATGAATATATTTACAAAATGAACATTGCGCTTAAGGAAGCCAGGGAAACTCACTATTGGCTTAGAATACTTAGAGAGTCCGAAATTGTTGAAGCAAAGCGTATACAGAATATCATTGATGAAAGTGAAGAAATCAAAAAAGTACTTGGAGCAATTGTAAGTAAGTTAAGAAACAAATCAAAGGTCAAAAATTAACCATTATCATTAAATCCATTTTTTACTTTTGACTTTTAACTTTTTACTTAATCCAGACTAAACTTAGCCCCTATGCAGGAAGAAGAAATACTCGGCAAGGCATACGACAGCCGCCTGATGAAGCGCCTCATCAAGTACCTCTCGCCGTACAAATGGTACGTCGCGCTGGGGGTGCTGACGAGCGTTGCTGTATCAGGCATGGAAGCGGTGCGGCCGTGGTTTACCAAGCATGCCGTCGATGTGAATATCGCGCAGGGCGATAAGGAAGGCCTGCTGGTGACAACACTCGGCTTTCTCGGCCTGCTGATTCTGCGCGGCGCGGTTCAATACGCTAACGCGTACCTCACGCAGTGGATCGGGCAAAAAACAATCCTCGACCTGCGCATGGAGGTGTTCCGCCATCTTCAAAGCCTCGGACTGAAATTCTTCGACCGGAATCCTATCGGCAGGCTCATCACGCGCGTCACCAACGACATCGAGGTGTTGAACGAAATGTTCTCCTCCGGCATCGTCATGGCATTCAGCGATGTGTTTACCATTATCGGCATTCTCTATTTCATGTTCTCGATGAACTGGGAACTCGCGCTGATCTCGCTCAGTGTTTTGCCGCTGTTGTTTTACGGGACGTTTCTGTTCAGGAAGAAAGCGCGCGAAGCGTACCGCGAAGTCCGCATACAACTGGCCCGCATCAACACGTTCATGCAGGAACATATCACCGGAATGATGGTCGATCAGATTTTTAACCGGGAAAAGAAATCCTATGAAAAATTCTCCGGCATCAACGCGCTTCACCGCGACGCGAATATCAAATCGATACTGTATTATTCCTTTTTCTATCCCGGTGTTGAATTGATCGGCGCGCTGGCTGTCGGTTTGATTATCTGGTACGCCGGCGTGGATGCTCTCGGGGGTTCCATCACGATAGGAACAGTGATGGCATTTCTGCAATTCAATGAAATGTTCTGGCGGCCGATCCGCGACCTTTCGGAGAAATACAACATCATGCAGACCGCCATGGCGTCATCCGAGCGTGTGTTTAAATTGCTGGATGATGATACGCTGGTTCCGGTTCCTTTATCACCGTCACCGTTACAGGAGCTTCGGGGTGAGATTGAATTCCGCAATGTCTGGTTCGCGTATGTGGATGAAGATTGGGTGCTGAAAAACGCATCCTTCACTATTAAGCCGGGAGAAACGGTGGCATTCGTCGGACATACCGGCGCGGGGAAAACGACAATCATTAATCTCCTTACAAGATTCTATGAATTTCAACGGGGAGAAATACTTGTTGACGGTATCGATATCCGCAACATTCATCCCCATGAATTACGGAAACATCTCGCCATAGTGTTGCAGGATGTGTTTCTCTTCTCAGGAGATATTAAATCCAATATCAATCTTGGCAACGATGAAATTTCCCTTGACCGGATCAAAGCCGCTGCAAGAGTGGTGGGCGCGCACCGGTTTATCGAACAGCTTCCCAATCAGTACGATCAGGAAGTGAAAGAACGCGGGTCGACATTGTCTGTCGGCCAGAAGCAGTTAATTTCCTTCGCGCGCGCGCTTGCCGTAAATCCGAAAATCCTCATTCTCGACGAAGCAACATCCAGCATTGATACCGAAACAGAAATCCTTATTCAGCAAGCAATACGCAAGCTTCTGCAGGGACGGACATCACTCGTTATCGCGCACCGGCTTTCGACCATACAGCGGGCAAACAAAATTATCGTGATGCACAAGGGGGAAATCCGCGAAATGGGGACGCATCAGGAATTGCTTTCGCTTGGAGGAATTTATTATAAATTATATCGATTGCAATACAAAGAACAGGAAATAACGGTCAATAATTAACCTCTGTCCACGACCTGAGGGTCGTGGCTTTTTCATTTACTACAGTAATGAACAGCCATCATATTTTAAATACATTTGTGGGAACTTTAATATTTCTTCTTCCGTTGAAACTTTGTATTTTGTCGCCAACATCCACTTGGAAGGAATTTTGATATGAAACGCACCGCACTAATCCTTGTATTCCTGTTTAATTTTCAGTTTCTCCTAGCACAAAGCAAACAATCAAACGCGGGTGAACGGACTTCGGTCGATCTCACCATCTACAATCAAAACTTATCGCTGATACGCGAAGAGCGAACCATCAATATCGCGAAAGGGCTGAGTAAAGTCGTAATTCCGGATATTCCGGCAACAATCGACGGCACGTCTCTTCACTTCCTCAGCCGTACAGCCCCGGCAGCGGTTAGTGTTCTCGAGCAAAATTATCAGTATGACCTTGTCAGCCAGGGGAAACTCCTTGAAAAGTACATCGGAAAGGAAGTAGAATTCATCCGTGTTAACGAAGAAACTAAAAAAGAATACACAGTCAAGGGAAAAATCCTCTCCACCGGTTACCAGGTTCAGCCCATATATGGAAGTTCTGCTACGAATTACGCGTACGTTGGAGGTATGGTAGCGGAGATTAACGGTAAAATCGAAATGAATCCGGCAGGACGCCTTGTGCTTCCGAGCTTGCCGGAAGGCTTAATACTAAAACCGCAGTTAGAATGGCTGGTCAGCAATTCACAGCCTGGCGACCACAAAAGTGAAATCAGTTATCTTGCCGGCGGGCTTTCGTGGAACGCGAATTATGTCGCGCTGCTGAATAAAGACGACAACCAGCTCGACCTCACGGGATGGGTAACGCTGACAAACAGTTCAGGCACATCGTTTAGTAATGCAGGCTTAAAACTTGTTGCGGGCGATGTTAATGTTGTACAGGATGAGCTCGCGTTCAGAGGCGGGCGCATGATGGAGACTATGGCAAAATCCGCAGATCAGCAGCAGTTCAAACAAACCGAACTGTTCGAATATAAACTTTACTCCCTGCAGCGAAAGACAAATCTGAACAACAATGAAACCAAACAGATTGAGCTTGTCTCCGGGAATAATGTCAGCTCGAAGAAAGTGTTTATTTATGACGGGCTGGCCGATCAATGGCGTTCATGGTACAATAATTATTCTTACAGAAATCAGGAAAGCTTCGGACAGCAATCGAATACGAAAGTCGGAGTGTTCGTTACATTTAAAAATGACGAGAAATCAGGACTGGGTATTCCACTCCCGAAAGGGAAAGTCCGCGTTTACAAACGGGATGATGATGGAAAAGAGCAGTTCATCGGCGAGGATCAGATTGATCATACACCGAAAGATGAAGAGTTACGATTATATCTCGGCAATGCATTTGATCTTGTGGGTGAACGCGCGCAGACAAATTTCAAATCATTCCCCGGCGGACGGATGATTGAAGAGACCGTTCAGATAAAAGTCCGCAACCATAAAAATGAAACTGCAGAAGTTCAGGTATATGAGCATCCCTGGCGGTGGAGCCAGTGGGAAATTACCAAAAGCAGTACTGAGTACGTGAAGGTGGATCAGTCGACTGTGAAATTTCCAGTGAAGATTGAAAAGGATGGAGAGAAGGTGGTAACCTATACCATCAGATACAGTTGGTAAGTTGACAGCGGATTAAGGGATAATATCGGATAAAGCAAATGACAACAGATGACAGCGAATGAAGAGAAATAAAAAGATTTGTTGATCCATTCGTAACCCTTTTATCCGCTGTAATCTTTTAATCCACTGTTACGTTGCTGCCACTTTTTAGGAGGAAGGATTCGTTTATACTGCAACTTACCTTGCCCAAAATTGACTAGGAGCCCCACCCTTAGATTAGTGAGCTGGAGATATTTAAGAACCTGAAATAAATGAAGATCGGTAAGTTCTTTGACAGATTTAATTTCCAGTATCAAACAATTATCAATTTCGAAATCGAAAAAGTTTTTCCCGATCTGCACATTTTTATACTTCATTGAAAAGTGTTTTTGCGGTGTTGCGGTAAGTTGTTGATTTGAAAACTCGAGTTGAAGTGCTCTTTGGTAATACCTTTCATGAAACCCCGGTCCAATCTCCCTGTGAACCTCCATGCAGATCCCGATTACTTTATAAGTGAGATCAGTAATATCCTTCCCTAACTCCATTTATCCTCCCATTTAATTCGATCTAATCCATTTATCCGTTGTCAATCATGTAATCCGCCGTCACCTTTTTCCCTGAAGAAACTCTTCGCAAAGTTTTACATCTTCTTCACTGCCCAGGAATACCGGAGTATGCTGATGCAACGATGTCGGCTGTACGTTGAGGATGCTTGTTTTACCGTTACTGGATTTTCCTCCGGCCTGTTCAATGATATAGGCCATCGGATTGCACTCATACATCAGACGCAGTTTGCCGTCAGGATTTTTCTTATCGCCGGGGTAGGCAAAGATTCCTCCATAGAGAAGCGTACGGTGTGCATCGCCGACCATTGTGCCGATATAGCGGAGAGAGTACGGACGGTTCGTGGCTTTGTCGGGAGTTTTTAAATATTGAATATATTTTTGCATCCCTTCATCCCAATTCCCGTAATTGCCTTCATTCATGCTGTAGATTTTTCCCTTCTTGGGAATTCTAATATTCTCATGAGACAGCAAAAACTCTCCGACACTGGGATCCAGAGTAAATCCGTGAACACCTTTCCCTGTTGAATACACAAAAATTGTGCTTGAGCCATAGATAATATATCCTGCCGCAACCTGCTTGTAGCCGGGCTGGAGACAGTCTTCGCGCGTTCCTTTTCCGCTTGTCGTTACACGCTTGAAGATGCTGAAAATAGAACCGATGGTAATGTTAGCATCGATGTTTGAAGAACCATCCAGCGGATCATAGAGAAGAACGTATTTTCCGGCAAAATACTCGTCGGGAATATGCAGAATGTCTTCGTTTTCTTCCGACGCCATCACGCACACATGTCCGCCGTGATCCATCGCCTTGAAAATGGTTTCGTCGGCAAACACATCCAGTTTCTTTACGATATCGCCGCTGGTATTCGTCTGATCTGTCGTGCCGAGAACATCCACAAGTCCCGCTTTACTCACTTCGCGCCAGACAAGTTTTGCCGCAAGAGAAAGATCGTGAAGCAAACCGGAAAATTCACCGGTCGCACCAGGATGCATTTCTTCCTGTTCGTTGATAAAACGTTCGAGTGTCATGAATTTTTTCGGCGGCGCCATACTTTTCTTCCCGGTGATTAAACGTGAGTGAGATTGCCTTCAGAACGGAAAAATGTAGCAAAATCCGCTCTGAGTTGCAAGGCGGTTTCTTGCCTTTCTGATGAAATCTCGGTATATTTGTCGTGCAACTACGAGGGTCTCTTCACATGAATGCCTCTCTCAGCAACATCACATACTCACAAGAACTGAACCATGAAATGTATAGTTTGTGTTAATCACGTTCCCGACACTGAAACAAAAGTAAAAATCGGCAATGACGGCAAAGTCATTGATAAAGCGGGCGTGAACTTTATGCTCAACCCCTACGACGAGTTTGCCATCGAGGCGGCATTAAAACTCAAGGAAAAATTCGGCGGTGACACACTCGCGATTTCGCTCGGCGGTGACAGTCATAAGGAAACACTCCGTAAGGCATTGGCAATGGGTGTGGACAAGGCCGTGTTACTTAAAGATGAAACCCCTCGTGATTCATATTCAATTGCACGCGCCCTTGCAGAAGAACTGAAAACACTTTCCCCCGATTGTGTGCTATTCGGCAAACAGTCGATTGATTATTCTGATGAACAACTGCCGGGACTTGTCGCGGAATTCCTGGGATTTCCTTCCGTTTCCGTCGCGGTAAAATTAGATGTTCAGGATGGTAAAGTCATGTGTGAACGCGAAATCGAAGGCGGGCATGAAGTCGTAGAAACAAAATTACCTGCGGTTATTTCAGCACAAAAAGGATTGAACGAACCCCGCTATCCATCACTTAAAGGAATCATGGCGGCGAAAACAAAACCGATTGAAGAGCGCCAGCCGAAAGCGTTCCCTTCAGCGGTGGAAGTTGTTACAATGAACAAACCCCCAGCAAAGCAGGCCGGCAAAGTGGTGGGAACCGATGCGACAGCCGTACCGGAGTTGGTAAGATTGCTGCATGAAGAAGCAAAGGTGATCTAATACATTTACGATTTTCAATTGCCAGTTTACAATTTTTTATACAAAACTCAAATCTTTTTACTTTTGACTTTTTAATTTTTACTTGATTATGAACATACTCGCATTTGCGGAACAACGCGAAGGAAAATTTAAGAAATCGGCGTATGAAGTAACCCAGGCGGCGAAGAAAGCTGCCGATCAACTTGGGGGAGAACTTATCACTGTTGTCGTTGGTGATAATATTGCCGGAATTGCACCTCAACTCGGATCATATGGGGCGACAAAGGTGCTCGCCGTTCAGGATCCCCGCCTTCATTTTTACTCTACATCAGCATACGCTAAAGTTATTGCCGACATCGCGAAACAGCATCAGGCGACTGTTCTGTTCTTTCCCGCAAGCCAGATGGGAAAGGATCTTGCGCCTCGCGTCGCGGCAAAACTTGATGCGGGACTTGCGGCTGATTGTGTCGCGCTGAATGCTTCGGGCGGCGATATTGTTGCTACCCGGCCGGTATATGCCGGAAAAGCATCTGTGGATGTAAAAGTCGTTACACCAGTAAAAGTATTTACGCTCCGGCCCAATGTGTTTACCGCATCCGCTGCAAATAATTCATCCGCAACGGTTGAATCGGCAAATGTAGTACTATCCGATTCTGATTTCTCGGTAAAAGTCACCGGTGTTAAAATCGCCGAAGGGCGCCCCGACGTCACCGAAGCAGGCATTATTGTTTCCGGTGGCAGGGGAATGAAAGGTCCCGAACATTTTCATCTCGTGGAAAAACTCGCAGACGTTCTTGGCGGAGCAGTAGGGGCCTCGCGTGCTGTAGTCGACGCAGGCTGGCGTCCTCACGACGAGCAAGTCGGGCAAACCGGAAAAACTGTTTCTCCCTCTCTGTATATCGCATGCGGAATATCCGGTGCGGTCCAGCATCTTGCGGGAATGTCATCTTCTAAGTATATTGTTGCCATCAATAAAGATAAAGACGCACCGATTTTTCAGATAGCGGATTACGGTGTTGTCGGGGATGTGTTTGAAATACTTCCCGCGCTGACAGACGAACTTAAAAAAACACTTGGTAAATAATCGGGCAGAGAGATTGTGGAAAAAATTCAGGTAGATATTCTGGGACTTTCAACAAGTCCCGCAAGCGGCGGAGCGTACGCGTTGATTCTGAAGGAGGTCAACGGAAACCGGAGATTACCGATTATCATCGGTGCATTCGAAGCACAATCTATTGCTCTGGAAATGGAAGGAATAAAACCTCCCCGGCCGCTCACGCACGACCTGATGAAGAACATCATCGAATCGATGGGTACGGAACTCGCCGAAATAGTTATCAGCGAACTGCGTGACGGAACATTTTACGCCAAGCTTGCTTTCGACGGCCAGGAAGTCGACGCACGGCCTAGCGATGCGATTGCACTTGCCGTCAGATTTGGAGCGCCTATTTTTGTTTCCGACAAAGTGATGGAGGAAGCCGCCTTCCTTCCCGAGAATGAAGAACAGGAAGGCGTCGAAGGAACGGGTCAATCAAAAGGAAAAGAGGGTAAACTGACAAAAGTTGAAGCCCTCCGCGCACAGTTAAAAGAAGCTATTGAACGGGAGGATTATGAAAAGGCAGCTCATCTGCGGGATGAAATCAGGAATATAGAGCAGAAGCACTAAGAGCAGTCAATAGTAACCGGTCAGCGGCCAAGAGGGATCAGCAATTTTCTGACGAATATCTGACATCGAACATCTTTCTACTTCAATTTCAGTTTACTAAATCCACCATTTCCTTTACCGCATTTTCCAGCCCCACTTCTAGCGCCCGCACAATAACAGCGTGTCCAATACTGACTTCTTCAATGTCCCGTATCGCAGCGACACGATGGATATTAGTGTAATCAAGGCCGTGCCCCGCATTTACAACTATCCCTAACGATCTTCCGAATGAAGCCATTGCTTTGATACGTTTCAAATGAAATTCCGATTGCCGGGTACTTTTCGCATCAGCATATTCACCGGTATGGATTTCAATCATATCGGCACCTATCTCTTTTGATGTTTCCACCTGATCGCGGTCAGGATCGATAAAGAGGCTGACCGGTATACCCTTATTATGAAATTCCGCAATTACTTTTTGAAGATGTTTTTTCAACCTGACAACATCCAAACCTCCTTCTGTCGTCAGCTCTTTTCTTTTTTCGGGGACAAGAGTAACCAAATCCGGTTTGATTTTTTTTGCAATCGCAATAATTTCCGGAGTTGCCGCCATTTCAAGATCAAGTTGAGTGGTAACACTCTTGCGAAGACGTATTACATCCGCATCACGGATATGACGGCGGTCTTCCCGCAAATGGCAGACAATGCCGTCGGCGCCGGCTTTTTCCGCAATAAGCGCCGCTTTAACAGGATCAGGAACAATACCGCCACGCGCATTACGCAATGTAGCTATATGATCAATATTGATACAAAGTCTCAAGAAGTTATAACCTTTTGCGTATGATAAACTGCACTCTCTCAGGTTTTCTGCTGATAATTTTTAATTCTTCAGGAATGTTAAGCATGGGTATAATTGACTCAATTGAATCTTTCGTCAATAACTGATAATTAACAGTTGCCTGAATGCCATCATGTGAGATTGCGGATAGTTTTTCGATCCCGCCCCGTATGATAATATCAATCTTTGGAGGAGAAAAAATAACCTCCCGATTAGCTGGGACGGCTATTGCTGTTACCGGAACACCTGAAAATATTTTTTCCGCAAACGGCTGAACATTCATCGAGATATGCGTCAGAGTGCGGTTAATACGTACTGCAAATGTACCGGGTTCTTCGAGCGGAATATCCATGTTCACTGGAATTTTCAGGCTCTCAAATTTTTTGTATATCGTCGGCCACTCTGAAATCTGGTCAATTCCGGATGCAGGACCGCCGATGATAACGCTTTCCGGCTGTATTGTTAAAGGACCAACTTGTCCATATCCTTCATGAAAATCGAACACAATCCGTGAAATAATCTTTACGCGTTTTTCTTTGTACTCCTCCATGGCAAGCACGAGAGTGTCAGGTTTAATGTCGGTAACCTGAACCGAAACAGGGAGTTTGATATGTTCGAGGACGTCTTTAGAGGTGACGATATATTTTTCCCGGCTTAGCGATGAGACATCAATATAATATTTGATGTCGGGAGTCAGCGAAAGCGCGGCAAGCATCCATCCGGTCCCGTGAAAGCGAACCATCATCTGTTTTGGAACTGGGTATTTTAATGCCATCCCCTCCTTTTCATTTTCAAGCACTATTGGTATACTGCGAAACACCGTATACTCATTCCGCAAATTTACCGATATCCAGGTCACAAGCGCGAACAGGATCGATGCGATGACGATATGGTAGCGTTTATTTTCCATACATAAGGGGCTGAAGCCCCTGTCTTCCTTTGTGTTTCCTTATTCCCCATGCTAAAGCATGGGGTTATGAAAAACCATGTTGTACTATAACCCTGCTCTTTAGAGTGGGGATCCAACTACAGAACAGTTATGGGCCTTAGCCATGACATGTTATAAAATAAAAAACTCCATCCGTGATACACAGATGGAGTTTGTTTTGTCCAACTACATCATTTCGAAAATTTCGCCTTAATCAACTCCGCAATCAGTTCATCCCTGTTGGCACGCGAAATTTGCCTGCCAAAAATCGAGAGCCCCTGCACACCCCTTGCGTAATGCCTCAACTGATGGACCGACATCGCTTCAAGTTGCCCGCGATATGTTTGTTCATCGTTGCTCATTTCCATTGGTTCAGGTGAAGCGGGTGTTTGCTCCTCAGGCTTATTTGCAGTCGGGTCGATGGCAATTACAGCAGGTTTTTCTCTTTTGGGACGAGCGGGTTGTTTTTTCTCGCGAGCAGAAGTTGAAGGGCTTTCCTCGCGCGGCTTTTCTTTTGTTTGTCCGGGAGGCGGGTAAATCATAATTTCTGTATCATCGTCGGGGCGCGGGATAACATGGACGGAAACCAGCTCACCCACACGCTGTGCCGCTGCTGCACCGGCATCAACGGCGGCTCGCACTGCAGCGACATCGCCTTTGATTTTTATGGTCATCAATCCGGCATCGGCGCGTTCGCGGCCTACGAGTTCAATGTCGGCGGCTTTCGTTGCGGCATCTGCCGCTTCAATTGCACCGATAAGCCCTTTGGTTTCTATGAGTCCTAATGCGTAATCAAGCATGAAAATAATCCTGGAACCTTGTCCTGAGGAGTCCCCGCGTTAGCAGGAATGACGAAGGACCTGCCCTTGCTGGAGAGGATCCTTCGCCCCGATGAAATCGGGGCTCAGGATGATTCCTGCTAAAGCAGGAATCACTTGCCTTGGGGACGTTTGGGAAGAATCATCTCCACATCCATGTGCGGACGCGGGATAACATGGACGGAAACCAATTCACCGACACGCTGAGCCGCTGCGGCTCCGGCATCTGTTGCCGCTTTTACTGCACCGACATCACCGCGCACCATCACCGTGACATATCCGCCGCCGATGACTTCTTTGCCGATGAGCGTAACCTTCGCGGCTTTTACCATTGCATCGGCTGCTTCGATGGAGCCGACGAGTCCTTTTGTCTCGACCATGCCTAACGCGTCGAGTGAAATATCTGCCATGTAGAAACTCCTTTCCGTCTATTATATATGGCCAAAATACGTGAATCGAATATACTGAATCGGGAGCATATTGTCAATTGCACCGCTTGTTTATGATTTTGGTGAAAAGCGGTTGATTTCTAATAAAAACAGTTGATAGAGACCGGTTTTTTTGGTAATATGCTCCACACCATACCGTTCAGTTACTTTCTCAAAAGTAAAGCAAAGGGATATGATTTTTATTAGGAGTGAGGATGAGCTTTAATTCTAAACTAACAGACCTGCTTAAAACTAACCCAAAATTTGTCGACGACAATGATGAATTACTCATTGCCGCTGTACAAGACTTTGCATGGAAACTCGACCGGGATTTGATCAAGCTACTCCTTTCAAACGACGACATCAAAGCCAAGTTCTTCACCGAGATAGAAAAGCACTGGATTTTCAACATTAACACTTTCATTGATTACATCTCACAAAAGAATTTTCTAGACAATTCCTATACGCGTTTCAAAAACCGGATCGGGTTGACAATTGATGGCAAATATTTGCGCGAACGGGGTGAAGTAGCATTAGTCTGGCCATATAAGGACACAATCCTTGAGGGTGGACAAACAAAGGAAGAAGAAAAACGCCAGGAAATCTTTTTCAATGAAGTGCTCGCACCAGACGAGATTAACCGCTTGCTTGACCCAAAGGTTTTGACAAGCTTCACACGTTATACCGCTAAGGGTAAAGAAAACGTTAAGAGCTTCACGCGTGATGAGAACGGCATAATACGCGAAAACTTAATTCTCAAAGGGAACAACCTACTCGCTTTACATACACTCAAAAGCGAGTTTCGTGGACAAGTCAAATTGATTTATATTGACCCGCCGTACAATCTTGGCAACGATTCATTCGGATATAACGATAGTTTTAATCATTCCAGTTGGCTTACTTTCATGAAAAGCCGACTTGAAATTGCACATCAACTGTTAGAAAATAATGGGGCAATTTTTATCCAAATTGATTTACATGAATTAGGTTACTTACAAGTATTGATGGATGAAATATTTGGCACAGAAAACAGAGTTCAGATTATCGCTGTAAAAACAGCCTCGCCAGCTGGGTTCAAAACAGTTAACCCTGGACCAATTGATGTTACAGAGTATATTTTGTTTTATACAAAAGATAGGAAATCTTTTAAATTCAGGAGAAATTATGTTGCAGTAGATTACGATGAGAATTACGATTTATTCATTGACAACATTGACGACAAACCCGAAAAATGGAAACTCTTTCCATTGAGGGACGTGATTTATAATTTGAATGGTATTGAAATTGGCAAGACGGCACAGGCCTCATCAACAAATGCAAAAAAGATATGGGGTGAACATTGGAGGATTATTCGTCATCAAGTAATTGCAAAGTTTGCGCTTGAAAATGCAAATAAAGTTGTAAGTGTGCGGGACCCTCATAAGCCATCAACAAGGCTTAAAGAGGCTTTGCTTCAATCTAAAGAGAATCCTTCAAAAGTTATGGTATTCAAAAAAAATATTGATGATGATGAAATAAATGAAGACGCCAAAGGTGAAGCTTATTTATACAATGGTGGTGCTCTCTCTTTTTATTCGAACAAAGTCATTATGTTGGACGGCGAGAAAACTCCAACTATGCTTTTAACTGATTTCTGGAATGATTTAAGTTGGGATGGTATTGCCAAAGAAGGTGGTGTTAAACTAAAGAATGGCAAAAAACCAGAGAAGTTGATAAAAAGAATTATTGAAATGTCAGTTTCAAAAGGAGATGTAGTATTAGACTACCATTTAGGTAGCGGAACAACTGCTGCTGTAGCCCACAAATTAGGATGTCAGTACATTGGCATTGAACAACTTGATTACGGCGATAATGATAGTGTTAAAAGATTACAAAATGTTATTGAGGGTGACACGTCTGGAATATCGAAATCCATTAACTGGCAAGGTGGTGGAAATTTTATTTACTGTGAACTAATGAAATACAACGACGTGTTCATCGATCGCATTCAGGCGGCAAAGACAAGCAAGGAATTGCTGAAAATCTGGCAAGAGATTGCCGAAGGTTCGTTCCTGAACTGGTATGTCAATCCGGAAATGCCCGATGATGCCGTGAAGGATTTCGAAGCGTTAGGAAATGAAGAAAACGGCTTTGAAAAACAACAACATTTGCTGGCAAGCCTCCTCGACAAGAACCAGTTATATGTGAATTACTCGGAGATTGATGATGCAATGTTCAAGGTCAGCAAAGAAGACAAGGAATTGAACAAGGCGTTCTACGGGGAAATATAAATGCCAGATCAGTTTTTATATCAGTCTTTAGACGCTTTCTCACAATTTGGCGGGTTGAAAAAAGAAATTCCCGATTCGATTAAATTGAATCTCAATCCTAAATTCGAGTTGCGCCCTTATCAAGTAGAAGCCTTTGCGCGTTTTTTCCATTGCCATAACAATGACTTTCCCAACAAAACATTACCCCTGCATTTCCTCTTCAACATGGCTACGGGAAGCGGCAAAACACTTATCATGGCAGGACTGATTCTTCATCTTTTTCAGCAAGGCTACCGTAATTTCCTTTTCTTTGTTAATTCCACCAATATCATTGAAAAGACCAGGGACAATTTCCTGAACCCGGCTTCCATAAAATACCTTTTCAATTCAGAAATCAATATCGGAAACCGTCATGTTCGCATTACGCCTGTCAACAATTTTGAAGGGGTAAGCCAAAACGATATTAACATCTGCTTTACCACGATTCAAAAACTCCATTCCGATCTGACGACCGAAAAAGAAAACGCCATTACCTTTGAGGATTTCCGCAAGCACAAGGTTGTGCTGATAGCCGATGAAGCACACCATATGAATGTGCAGACAAAGACACAGGAAGAGATGTTTGAAAACTGGGAGAACACAGTGCAGAAAATTTTCGAGCAGAACTGGGAAAACCTGTTGCTCGAATTTACCGCAACGCATGATTTTACTTATCCGGCAATGGTAGAAAAATATCGCAACAAAGTCATTTTCCGCTACGACCTGCCGGAATTCCGGAATGACCGTTTTTCCAAAGATGTCACGCTGGTATATTCTGACTTTGATTTAAACGAACGGATACTTCAGGCGCTGATTCTTAGTCAATACAAACAGGAAGTTGCCGCAAAATATCGAATTAACCTGAAACCGGTTATTCTTTTTAAAGCACAACGGACTATAGCACAGTCGCAGGAAAACAAAACCAATTTTCACGCTATCATTGAGGCATTAAACTCAAAGCATATCGCTAAAATCCGCAAATCGGACATTCAAATTATTCAACGCGCTTTTCAGTTCTTCGACGAAAACAATATCAGCGATCAGCAGCTTACGGAAAGATTAAGGAGGGAATTTCACAACGATTTTTGCCTGTCAGTCAATGACGAAGAAGAAAAGGAAAATTATCAAGTCCTCGTTAATACGCTTGAAGACAAAAACAATCGCATCCGGGCAATTTTTGCAGTACAAAAACTAAATGAAGGCTGGGACGTTCTAAACCTGTTCGATATTGTTCGCTGTTATGAAACACGCGACGCGCGATATGGAAAACCCGGAAGCACAACGACATCAGAGGCTCAATTGATTGGTCGTGGAGCTCGTTATTTTCCGTTTGTTCTTTCTGAAGAGTTTAGCATCAGCGGGATTGAAGCAAACGACCGTTTCCGCCGAAAGTTTGACGGTAATCTTGATCACGAGCTGCGGGTTATAGAAGAGTTGCACTATCATAGTATCAACGACAATCGTTATATCCCCGAAATAACACGCGCACTCATTGAGCATGGTATCATCGATGAGACGGAGATTACAAAAGAAATTAAACTCAAAGAATCTTTCAAGAAAGCGGAGTTTTATAAATATGGCCTGGTCTTCATAAACGATCGGATAAAAAAGGATTATCAGAGCGTTCATTCTTTTTCAGACTTAGGTGTAAAGAAAAGGAATTATATACACGTTATCGCCACCGGCCACGGAGGCGCTCAAGCTGTTTTGGCGAAGAGTAATAAAGGTACGATTACTAAGGAGGAAACCAGAAAAGATATACCTCTCAAACAAATCGAAACTAACATTACACAATCAGCTATTGCCAGAAATCCCTTCTATCGATTTAGCACACTCAAGCAATACTTTCCCCACCTCGAATCCATGCGGGAATTTATTTTATCTGAGCAATATCTTGGCGGATTGGAAATTACATTTCAAGGCAACGTTTATCAAATTGAAAACAATAAGATTGAAAAGCTAAATGCCGTGCAGGCTTTGCTCGGGGAAATTGAAGCAGGGATCCGCCAACAAATTACAGAGTATCAGGGATCAAAAAACTTTCGAAACAACCGTATTCAAGATGTCTTTACAAACAAGTTGCTAAAATTCTCCAAAGACAATGAACGCGGTAAAGACGATAGTCAATTTGAACACTTTGTGTCTACAAAAGACTGGTTTGCCTTCAACACAATTTATGGAACTAGTGAAGAAAAGGCATTTGTTCGTATGCTGGACAGGCATATTGAGAAACTAAAGGCACAATTTCAAAGCATTTACCTTCTCCGTAACGAAGGTCATTTTGCGATATACAATTTCTCCGATGGAAGGGCATTTCAACCTGATTTCGTTTTGTTCATACAAGAAAAAAACGGAAAATCGCTTACCTTTCAATTGTTTATCGAGCCAAAAGGAGCTCATCTCAAAGAGCACGACCGCTGGAAAGAAACATTCCTGAAGGAAATTAAAGAAGAATTCGGGAACAAGATTTTGAAGATCGAAGATAAATCGAAGTATCGTTTGATCGGCGTACCATTTTATAACAATGAGGATGAAAATGATTTTAAGGAAAACCTTTGGAAAGCCATTTCCTAAATAAAAACCGGAACTCGGCTCGGAGGTCACAACAATGATGCAGTGTAGTGAAATAAAATAGTGCCGTAAAATCATGCCCGGATCTATCCCGCAACCCACATATATTTACAGAATAGCGCATTATTCCAATCTCGAGTTTATTCTTCACAATGGTTTATGCTGTCCAAACCATGAAATACGGGATCCAAATTATATGAACATCGGGCATCGAACACTCATTGATTCCCGTGGATTACGGGAAGTTCCCATTGCACCGTTTGGGGTTCTTAATGATTACGTACCGTTCTACTTCACCAAGAAATCCCCAATGTTATATGTTATTTCGAAACATAATGTCCCTGATTATACCGGTGGACAGGGCGAGATTATTTACCTCGTTAGCTCCGCGCAAGATGTTGCACAGGCGAATATTCCCTTTGTCTTTACCAACAGACATTCGAAAATTGGGTACGCTGAATTTCGTAACAATTTGAAGGATCTTTCAATAATCGATTGGGATGTGATTAAAGGAGAACGGTGGAATAATACACCAACAGAGTACGATCGCCAAGAGAAGAAGCAAGCTGAATTCCTGGTGCATCAGCGAATGCCGATTGAACTGGTACGGGGCATCGCTTGCTTTAATGATAAAATTTTTCATATTATTCAACAAACGCTCTTAGAAAACAACAAAACAATTCCTGTACGCAAAATGCCGAGCTGGTACTATTGATCGCATGATAACAACTACAAAAGGAAATATCCTTCAAGCCGATACCGAGGCAATCGTTAATACCGTAAATACGGTCGGTGTTATGGGAAAGGGAATTGCTTTACAATTCAAAGAAACTTTCCCTGAAAATTACAAATTATATCGTGATGCAGTCGCAAGAAAAGAAATTGCTGTCGGAAAAGTATTTGTAACCGAGACACATCAACTTTCAAACCCTAAATACATTATTAACTTTCCGACAAAAACTCATTGGAAAGGAAAATCCAAATACGAATTTATTGAGAAGGGTCTTGAAGACTTATCAAGAATCATTACAGAAAAAAAGATTCACTCTGTATCGGTTCCTCCCTTAGGATGCGGAAACGGCGGACTCCGCTGGGAAAAAGTCCGGAAATTAATTGTCGAGAAATTGCAGGGATTGAAGAACGTTACGATTGTACTATATGAACCTATTGCCTTGGTTCCTCAACTGAATAAACAAGAAAAACCTGCTGAGCTTACTCAATCCCGTGCATTAGTTTTAGCATTGATTAAACGCTATACCATTCTTGGATATGAAGTCACATTACTCGAAATTCAAAAGCTGGCATATTTTCTTCAGCGGTTCGGTGAGCAATTAAAACTTCAATATGTAGCTCAAGATTTCGGGCCTTATGCATATAATCTAATGTTTTTGCTGCGCAACCTTGAGGGACCATACCTTACCGGGAAGAAGAAAATTGCCGATACAAAGCCTTTTGACACAATCAACATCCAGCAAGACAAAATCAATGCTGTCGAAACGTATATTCTAAAAAATTGCACATCTGAGCAACAACAAAGACTTCAGACAGTGTATGATCTTATCCAAGGATTCGAATCTCCATTGGGAATGGAACTACTCGCAACCGTCGACTGGATTATGAATAAGACTGCAAATGACCAACGTACTATTGAAAATACCATTGCAGGCGTACATAGTTGGAATGAGCGTAAAAAGAAGCTTATGAAGGCGCAATACATAAAAGCTGCATACGATCGGTTAATTACATTCAACAAAACCCTCTACGCTAATAATTAAGTAAGTCGCGATCCTCTCGCTTCTTTGCCTTTCTCCCCTCATTTCAATATATTTTTATTGGAAGCAATCCAATAAGGGGACAATCATGGCGTTCACCAGGACAGTAAAAATCTGGACTATCATTCTCGGCATTCCGGTATTTCTCCTCCTCGCCGGAGTCATATTTGCCAAAGTCTATTTTACATCAGAGCGGCTGAAAGCAATGGTGATCCCGCAAATTGTCGATGCCACGCATAGAGATGTTGGACTAAAAGATATTTCCCTCTCTGTCTTCCCCACGATCGCAGTTTCCATGGAAAGCCTGACAATTGCCAACCCCACAACCGGCACGTTTGAATCCGCTCATTTTATTTCCCTCGGAGAACTGGATGTTAACGTCAAAATATTGCCATTACTTGGCGGTAGCGTTGAGATCAGCGAAATAATCCTGAACAACCCGCACATTGCACTCGAAGTAACAAAAGACGGATTGAAGAATTATAAATTTGGCAAAGGAGATGAACCCGCTTCTGCTCCGAAAACATCGGCGGAGGGTTCTTCCGGCGAATTACTCATCGGAAATTTTCAGATACATAACGGCACTATAGAATCCATCAATAAAAAGTTCGATACGAGGATGCTCATCGAGGGCTTTGAGCAGACAACAAGCGCTGAAATGCACCAGGGAGAGAACGCGTTAAAAATTCACGGAAGAACTTCCATCTCAACGTTCAGCTATGGCACACTCGGCGCGTGGTACATCAGCGATCAACCGGTGACGGCAACTGAAGAGCTTTCCTACTCCGCCGGAAAAGATGTTTTAACATTTGACGCGACTGAAATAAAAATAAGAGACTTGCCTCTGAAAGTGACCGGAACAATTGCAGATGTAATGCAGGAAACATTGCAGATGGATCTTGCCGTCACCGCACCGAATGTTACCATGCAGCAGCTTCTTTCGTTGATTCCTCCCGAAAAACTAAAAGCCGCCGAAGGCATGACAAGCACCGGCGATGTCAGTTTCAGCTTGACGATGAAAGGCCCTTCAAGTGAGACCATGAACCCGGAAACGAAAGGAACATTTACGATATCAAACGGAACTGTCCAATACTCGGGGTTACCAAAGGCAATTACCGGCATTCAGGTCAACGGCATGTTTGAGCAACCATCCGCGCCGATCGATAATAAGGATATCGGCACATTCAGCATCAATCAATTTTCGGCGAAGCTCGGAACAAACACCATCGACGGCAAACTGAAGGTGAATAACTTTAATAACCCGACTCTTGCTACAACGCTCAATTGCGCAATGAATCTCGACGAGGTAAAAGAATTTTATCCGCTCGAGAAAGGAACAGAGCTTCACGGACTCATGAAAGCTGCTGTTACAATTAACGGTAAGCCGAAGATTCAGGAGTCTATCAAAGCCGATGGAAATGTCGAGTTTAAGAACGTGACAATGAAAACCGCGACTTCACCGAAACCGTTGCAGAATCTTAACGGCAACATTACATTTAACAACCAAGTGGTCGAATCGAAACAGCTTGCAATGAACATCGGCGAGTCTGATATGAATCTTTCTTTCAGCGTGAAAAATTACCTTGGCATGGTGATGAAAGATTCTGCAAAGGGCAGCAGCAAGCCAACGGCAGCCCTCACACTAAAATCGAAACAGCTTCGCATAGCCGACCTCATGTCCGAAGAAAGTGCCGCAGCACCCGCATCATCGGGCGCCGGAAAAAGCGCACCACCTGCTGCAGCGGGCATCCTGCCGGGAATGAAAGTCAATGCTGATGTTTCCATCGACAAACTCGTCACAGAAAAATTCACATTTACCAATGCCCGCGGTACTGCCGCCATGTCGGACGGCATTATTAACCTCAATCAGTTTTCTGTCAATGCCTTTGACGGCACGATCAATACCAAGGGGATGATCGACCTCCGCGATCCGAAGAAAACTCCGTTTGATTTCAATCTCGATATCAAGAATGTGGAATCAAGTTCTCTCTTACCGAATTTCACATCGTTTGGCAAATATCTCTTTGGGAAATTTTCCACCTCTACAAAATTGAAGGGCGATCTGAATGATACGCTTGGATTAGACCCACAGTCATTACTCGGCAATGGCACTGTGTTGATTTCGGAAGGAAAGCTCCTCGGATTGCCGATCATGGAGAAACTTTCCAATCTTATTAACGTGAGCGAATTGAAGTCGGTGAATTTTAAGGATTGGACAAACGGATTCACCATTGAAAACGGCAGACTAAGCGTAAAAGACCTTAAAGTGAATGCAGGAGAAACAGGGTTCTTCCTGAACGGTTCACAAGGGCTTGACGGTTCGTTAGATTATTCTCTGAATGTTAAATTGCCGGAATCATTTTCCAACCGGATTAAACTTCCCGGTGTCGGCAATCAGTTATTAGAATATTTCAAGGACAAGGATGGAAAGATCAGTTTGAGTTTTGGTGTCGGCGGCGCAATGGATAACCCGGCGATCAAAATAGATACTAAGTCGCAGGAGGAAATGGCAAAGCAGGCGCTTGAACAAAAGAAACAAAAAGCGATTGATGACGCGAAGAAGAAACTTGATGATGAGCTGAAGAAAAAGCTTGGCGACGGGCTCAAGAACATTTTAAAGAAACCGTAACGAATGCGGAAACAGCTCGCAGTCCGCATCAAACCTAAACAATCCCTTGGGCAGAATTTTCTTGTTGACGATAATATTGTCCGCAATATTGTCAGAGACCTTAATTTACAAAAAGACGATATTGTAGTTGAAATCGGGCCGGGATTAGGTGCGCTTACCAGGGAACTTGCAAAGAACCTTGAGCGATTGATTGTTGTAGAAATTGATCAACGGGCGGTTGAAAAACTCACAAAGGAATTTTCGGGATCAAATGTCACTGTTATCCATGGCGATATACTTGATATTCCTTTCGCGAACATCAGCAAGCAATCAGGCCGCAATATCAGGGTGATCGGAAATATCCCGTACCACCTGACAAGTCCAATCCTGTTCAAAGTGTTTGATGAGCACGCCTCCGTCCGCGATCTTACCATCATGATTCAGCGTGAGGTTGCCAAACGTATACTTGCGGAGCCGGGATCAAAAGAGTACGGAATTTTATCCGTGATAACCCGTTGGCACGGCAAGCCAAGGATGTTATTCAGTGTCTCGCCAAATTGTTTTTATCCGAAACCGAAAGTAACCTCAGCCGTTATACAGATTACTCTTCATAAAAACGCGCCTTATAATGTAAATAATGTTATATTGACGACCATCGTCAAGACCGCGTTTGGAAAAAGACGGAAAGTATTGCGGAACAGTTTGACCTATCTTCCATACGACGAGGCAATTGTACGAAAAATAATTTCCGAACAACGGGAAATGATGGACCGGCGTCCGGAACAGCTTACATTGGAAGAATTCGCAGAACTCGCAGGAATATTTCAACAGAATATGCAATGACAGAGCAGCAAAACAACAATATTGATCCGATTATCGTCAGTGAAGATCCGGTTCTTACATCGCAGGTTCGCGGCGTAAAAACCATTGAAGTTGATGATGAGTTGATGGATGATATCCGGGAACTTGTGCGCGACCGCGCAGGCGCTATCCTGCTTAACATTATCACAGATCTGCATGCCGCTGACATTGCCGAAATAATCGACCGGCTCGATGCCGAAGACCGCGCGTTTGTCTTCAACCTGCTCGAGCCATCCGTCGGCAGCGCTGTCCTTCTTGAATTGAACGATGATGTCCGCAGCGCGTTACTCGAACCGCTGACATCGGAAAAAATCACTTCATATGTTGACACACTCGCTTCGGATGATGCCGCGGATCTTGTCGCAGAACTGCCGCCGAGCGTTGCGGATACCGTTCTTCGTTCCATGCCTGCAGAAGATTCCTCCGAAGTCAAAGAGCTCATGCAGTATGGCGAGGACACCGCCGGCGGTATCATGGGAACTGAGTTTATCTCGGTAAAAATGAACGACACCGTGAACCAGGCAATACGCGAAGTACGTGCAAGCGCGAAACAGGGAATGCAGATTTATAATGTCTTTGTTGTGAATGAAGAAGGTGTGCTCGTCGGTGTGCTGCCGCTGCAATCACTGGTGCTTCATTCGCCAAACCGCAGAGTGTATAAAATTATGGAAACAGATGTGAAAAGCATCAGCACTGATGTGGACCAGGAGGAAGTGGCTTCGATGTTCCGTAAGTACGACCTGATTTCGCTTGCGGTTGTTGACAAAGAGAGTAAACTTGTCGGACGCATCACTATCGATGATGTTGTGGACGTTATCGAACAGGAGCACAGCGAGGATGTCGCGCGCTTGGTCGGTTCCGACGCGGAAGAACTTGAACGACGCTCACCTGCGCAAATTGCGTTACTCCGTTTGCCATGGGTACTAATAACGCTTGCGCTTGAATTCATGGCCGGTATTGTTATCCACTATTTCGATTCAACGCTCAGCCGCGTAATTTTGCTTGCGTCGTTCATGCCTATTATTTCAGCTATCTCGGGAAATACAGGTTTACAGTCAGCCGCGATTATTGTTCGAGCGATGGCAACAGGGCATGTTTCTCTCGATCGCTGGTGGCAACCTGTGTGGAAACAGCTTCAAACAACTCTCATCATTGGTTCAGTATGTGGAATTGTCATTGGAGTAGTCGGCGCAATTTGGCAGGGGAAGTGGGAGTTTGGGCTTGTTGTGGGAGTATCAATGCTCACCTCGATCAATATCTCAGGTGTTGTAGGAACTTGCTCACCGATGCTTTCTAAACGTTTTGGTTTTGATCCTGCACTTACCGCAGGGCCGTTTGAAACGGCATTCCAGGATGTTGTCGGAATATCGATCTTCCTTTCACTGGCAACATTCCTTCTTCACTGGATAGCGTAATCTTCATATCATGACGGCACTCAGAAATTTTTTCCTGAACCTCAGGCCGGTTGATATTCTTATCATTATATTTCTTCTTCTTCTCCCTGTTATTCATTTGTTCAACGCTTCGTCTGTGATTGGATGGGGAGCATTATTTTTCCTCAACATCATTATTATCATCCTCATTCAACGAATCGCAACCGCGTCAATTTCTTCTCAGTCAAATGCGCTACGCATCGTGTACGATTTTTATCCGGTACCGATGATTCTTTTTGTGTTTAAGGAAATTCATGTTGTCATACAATCAATGGCAAGGGCTGACCTCGACAATATTTTTATCGCAATTGACCGCGCTATGTTTGGCGTCGACCCGACTGTCTGGATGATGCAGTTTACAACTCCCGTGCTGACGGAGATTCTCCAGCTTGCATACGTCAGTTATTACTTTCTCATGCTCTTGCTGGGAATCGAACTTTACAGAAAGAAGCAACACGACCAGTTTTCTCTTGTGCTCTTTGCCATCGTATATGGATTTTTTCTTTCATATATCGGCTACATCCTTTTTCCCGGAGTGGGTCCCCGTTTTACGCTCCACAATTTTACCACACTGAATGATGAATTACCCGGTCTTTGGTTATCAAACGCAATCAGAGATTTTATCAACGCCGGAGAGTCCATACCCAAAGGCGTTGAAAACGCAATGGCCCTGGCTCAGCGAGACGCGTTCCCGAGCGGCCACACACAAATGACGCTTATTGTTATGTATTACGCACAAAAGTTTTCCATCCGGTCGAGATATATTATTTATATCCTGGGAACCTTGCTCATCATCAGCACTGTTTATATGCGATACCATTATGTCATTGATGTTATCGGTGGGATATTGTTTATGATAGTTACCGTGTGGACTGCGCCGAAGCTGATGAATGTTTTAACAGGTGAGCGGGGGAAGCGGAAGATGTAAGAGTAACTTTGAAATGCGGATTTAAGATTTCAGATTATGCATTCCCGGATTTCTGAAGATTCAAAACTTGAAACCTGCAACTTAAAACATTTTTCTACCCTTTCTTGATTTTCTCTCTTCCTTTTTGTATGTTTGTCAAACCACAATGTAGTTCACTCTCTTCGAGGATCACAGCGTGCCGGTATGGAAGTTATTTGACGACACTTTTTCCGCCACGCAGAACTCCCTCCTCCCTCAACCTGCTTTTTCACTAGCTGTTCTTGCTTTCAGCGTTTCCCGCAATGGTGAACTTTGATGCTCATTTCACTGTTAAAAGTGATTTTCTGCGCTGTTTTTTCTGTTATCATGGCTACCGCAGAATTAATCATCAGTCCGTTCAACCGGACGGGAAATTTATATCATGCGTTGGCACGCATACATGCGCGGGGAGTGCTTGCCGTGTGCGGAGTGAACGTTATTGTTGAAGGATTGGAAAAGGTGGATTTTTCCCGCAACTATATTTATGTATCAAGTCACGCAAGTTTTTTTGATATCCCCGCCGTGCTTGTCGGAATTCCTGACCAGATCAGAATTGTCTATAAGAAAGAACTGGAATGGGTGCCGATTTGGGGATGGGCATTGAAATTAGGCGGCGTATATATTTCCATCGACCGGAAAAAAGGCCAGGATGCCGTACAAAGCCTTGAGAAAGCCGCAGAAAAAATGCGCAAAGGCGCTTCGGTATTATTATTTCCGGAAGGTACACGCTCACCTGACGGCAATCTTCAGCCGTTCAAACGCGGGGCATTTAATCTTGCGATGAAAGCGGGGGTTCCGATCGTTCCGCTCGCCATCAATGGCAGCTACAACATCATGACGCGTCATTCGTGGAAAATAAATTCCGGAACAATTACACTTGTGCTTGACACGCCGATAGAAATTCCGCAGGCAAACGGAAAAGAAACGGAATTGCAGCTACGCGATACCGTGCATAGCATAGTCCAGCGAAATTACAGAAATTCATAAGGAGGAACGATGTCTATTTCAATCACAGATGTTGAACACGTTGCTAAACTCGCGCGATTGGAGTTCAGCCAATCCGAAAAAGAAAAGCTCACCCACCAGTTGAATACAATCTTGACATACATAGACAAACTTAACGAAATCGACACATCAAACATTGAACCGCTTTCACAGGTCGTTGAGCTGAACAACGTACTGCGTGACGATACCGCCACACCATCGTTACCACGTGAAGAGATATTAAAGAATGCGCCTGACAGCAACGATGAGTTTTTCAAAGTGCCGAAAGTAATCGGAGACCGGTAGATGATTGACAAATCACACATCGTTGCCATTATTCCGGCAAGGTACGGGTCAACACGGTTGCCCGCGAAGCCGCTTATCGACTTATGCGGCAAGCCGATGATTCAGCATGTTTACGAACGGGCAAAGGCCGCCGAGCTTGTTGGAAAAGTTATCGTTGCAACAGATCATAAACTTATTGCTGATGCCGTAGCGTCATTTGGCGGTGAAGCTGTTATGACTCCGCCGGAAATTCCCTCGGGCAGTGACCGGATTGCGCATGTCGCAGCATCCCTTTCCGATGCATCTATTATAGTGAATGTGCAGGGAGATGAGCCGCTTATTGCGCCGCAAATTATTGACCAGGCAATCCAACCCTTGCTTAATGATACATCCATTCAGGTTAGCACGGTTATCAAGTCAATTAATTCTTCAGAAGAGTTGCGCAATCCGAACATTGTAAAAGTTGTTCTTGATAAGAATGGTTTCGCGTTATATTTTTCCCGCTCAGTTATTCCTTTTATGAGAGACAATAACTCTCCGGATACGTGGCATCAACAGCACCGGTTCTACAAACACTTTGGATTGTACGTATATAGGAAAGAATTTCTTTCGCAATATTCTTCGTGGAAAGAAACTCCGCTGGAGCGGGCAGAAAAACTTGAACAGCTTCGCATTCTTGAACATGGATACAAGATTAAAACTGTGACAACAGAATATGACAGCGTGCCTATCGATACCGCAGAAGATGCAGAACGCGTCCGCAAATTATTATCTGCCAGAACTAATGTACTTACACTATGAGCACTGACGATCAGGAAATAAAACCCAAAGACTCTTTCCGGCAAATATTCGGACGCGGGCTGGTGATCATCATCCCGCTTGTCATTACCATCTGGGTGCTTCAGATTTTATTCAACGCCATCGATGGCATTATTTCGCCATTCTTCGACGGGATTTTAGGCAGGCATATTCCCGGGCTCGGATTTATTTCGATGATCATTCTCATCATCGCGATAGGCATCGGGTCGAGGAATCTTATCGGAAGGGCGGTATTTAAATTTTTCGAACGGCTGATTTTTTCGCTTCCGCTTGCGCGCACGATCTACAGTTCCGCGAAAGACCTCATTAACGCATTCCAGCCGGGAGGAAAGGGGCGGTCATTCCGGCAGGTCGTGCTGGTTGAATATCCCCGTACAGGACTCTGGACGATCGGATTTTTAACAAATGAACTTAATGTCAGGAATACAACCGCAGCAAAAGAAATGGTCAGTATTTATATTCCCAACCCTCCGAACCCGACATCGGGCATTATGATTCTCGCTCCCCGGGAAAGCATCACCGTACTTGACATGACGGTTGAGGAAGGATTAAAATTTGTATTATCCGGAGGTATCGTCACATCAGGAACATTAACGGCAAAAAAACCTTAAGAGGATATCGTGGCAAAACATAAAGTCAAATATATTTTTATCACCGGCGGCGTTATTTCATCGCTGGGCAAAGGGATTGCGGCGGCATCAATCGGATTGCTTCTGAAATCACGCGGACTCCGGGTAACGATTCAGAAATTCGATCCGTACATCAATATCGACCCCGGGACCATGAGCCCGTTTCAGCACGGTGAAGTCTATGTTACCGATGATGGCGCGGAAACCGACCTCGACCTCGGGCATTATGAGCGCTTCCTTGATGTAAACATGACAAAAAACAATAACGCGACAACGGGACAGATTTATTTTGAAGTCATCTCCAAAGAACGGCGCGGCGATTATCTTGGAGCAACCGTGCAGGTCATTCCTCATATCACCGATGAAATTAAACGGCGCTTTGAAGCACTCGGTAACAGCGGGGAATATGATGTCATCATCATGGAAATCGGCGGAACCGTCGGTGATATTGAGAGCCTTCCCTTTCTTGAAGCAATGCGGCAGTTTATGTTCGCGCAGGGAAAAAAGAATGCCATCAGCGTGCATGTCACCCTTGTTCCTTATATCAAAGCGGCGGGGGAAATTAAAACCAAACCGACACAGCATAGCGTAAAAACACTGCTTGAAATCGGCATCCAACCGGAAATACTTATCTGCCGTTCTGAAGCGCCGTTAACAAGAGATGTCAGGGAAAAAATTGCACTCTTCACAAATGTCGAAACGAATTGTGTTGTTGATGCTCACGACGTTTCAACCATTTATGAAGTGCCGCTTCAGTTCAGTGAAGAGGAAATTGATGAGATCATACTTGAAAAGTTAGACCTTACTTGTCCGAGACCCTCATTAAAAGAGTGGAAAAAATTTGTCGAACGCGTAAAGCATCCCCATGGATATATCAACATCGGCGTTTGCGGGAAATATACTGAACATCAGGATGCGTACAAGAGTATCGCCGAGTCGTTTGTTCATGCGGGCGCGGCAAACAATGTAAAAGTCAACCTTTCCTGGCTTCGTGCCGAAGACATTGAGCGAGACGGGGCAGAACGGCATCTGCAGTCTGTCTCAGGATTGCTTGTCGCGCCGGGATTCGGCGAGCGCGGCATCGAAGGAAAAATCACCGCCATTCAATATGCGCGGGAACATAACATTCCGTTCTTTGGAATTTGCCTCGGCCTGCAGTGCGCCGTTATTGAATTCGCGAGAAATGTTTGCGGATTGCAGAATGCGAACAGTCTGGAGTTTAAAAAAACCGAGCATAATGTCATCGACATGATGAACGAGCAAAAGAAAGTTACCGCATACGGAGGAACGATGCGCCTTGGTTCCTATCCGTGCAAAATAACAAAGGGAACAAAAGCTCACAAAGCGTACAAAAAAGATACGATTCACGAACGTCATCGTCACCGTTACGAAGTGAACAACGCGTTCAAAGAAACATTGCAGGAACACGGGATGATATTCAGCGGCATCTGCCCGACAAACAACCTCGTGGAAATGATTGAACTTCCCGACCACCCCTGGTTTGTCGCTGGACAGTTTCACCCCGAGCTCCGTTCGCGGGCCACGAACCCGCACCCGCTGTTCAGAGATTTCGTTAAAGCCGCGATGGAGTACCGCGAAACACAGCATCATCTCGACTAGAAAATAGTAATCCCGCGAAGGTTCCCCTGCCTCCGCGGGATATCTCCACCGGATTAGATTATTTCATTAAAACCAATTTTTTCGTTGTCTGGTATTCTGTTTTCCCAGACTGGTTTGTAATGATAACCCGGGCATAGTACAATCCGCTTGGTTTTCCCTGCGCATCCCAAATTGCATCATAGTAACCGGCATTATGCTCACCTTCTGCGAGAGTAAGGATCTCTTCCCCGATCGTATTAAATATTTTTATGCTCACAAATCCGGGAGAGGAAAGCTGGTATCTGAGCGTGGTTACCGGATTAAACGGATTGGGAAAATTCTCCAACAATTTTGTTTCAACCGGATATTGAAGTTCACCCTCCCGTGTAATGGCGCCAGACTTTTCATATATAGGCTCTTCTGCTGTGTTTACAGCAACCTTATTGGAGGGCACGGAGGGTTGATTAAACACATCAACCGCCACAACAAAATAATAATACGTATTAGTCGGGGTTAGCTGAGTACCCGTTTTTGTAAAAACTTCGACAGATATATCTGTAAACGTTGTAGATGTGGTTGTCGCTCTCACGCCGGGAACCGCTTCACAATCCCCGCCGGGATAAGGACAGTTGTATCGGTACAATTTATAAGTGATATTTTCTCCTGCGCTTGACCAGGAAAATTGCGGACGTTTAATTCCGTTCACATATACTGTTTGAACTGACAGCTGAACCGGTGATGGTGGAGGAGATTGTGCATTCAACGTTGCTGTTTTCAGAGCATATGGCGGCCCTGATACTTGTGTATAGACAACGGGACGATTGGTTTCTGTCGGACTTTTCGTTGTAGCGATATTTGCCATCCGGCCCCCTGCGTCAATGATAACGGGGGTAGTCCAGACATTTGCCGTCGCGTTAAACCATGAACCGAATGTTCCTCCTCCATCCGAGTGCCATACCATCGCAAGATCATTTGCCTTTGCTGACGTAAAGCGGTAGTCTGTTATAGAAACCTGATGCGGAAAATTACTTGTTCCAATTCCGCTCGCAACAGTCGTTGTCGCCGCGGTGATAGAACTGCTTGTCAGTCCATCCCGTTTTTGAACCAACGCTTTTCCTGTTGTGGAGTTTGAAGATTCCCACGCGATAATAACTCTTCCTGAACCATCGAGAGTGAGTGATGGCCTCTTGTGTGTTTCTGTGCTGGTATTCTGGGCTACTGAATATATTTGTCCAAGCGTGGCCCCCGCCTGGTCACGTTCCCAGAATATTTGTGAGGCAACCGGAGGCCAGGGCTGACCGACCGTGTATCTTCCATGCACAAGACGGATTCCGCCGAGGATACCGTTATGATTTTCCTCTTCCCATGCAATATAAAAATGGTATGCGGCAGGATTACTGTTTGTTTTCAGCACGCAGGCAATTGCCGGATTTGTTGCATAGGCAACAGGTCCCTGAAAAACACCCGCATTAAGATCAACAACAGACCAGGTTCCCAAATCACCGTTGTTGAGTTTAGCCGCGACACCGAATGCAATACCGGCAACAGCGCTTCCGGCATCGTAACGCCATGCCGAAGTGAGCAGTGATGACTTCCCGGAAGCATAATTTGTGGTTGCAGCAACAGGCATTGCCTGAAAGTTTGCCAAACCCGACATCTGATAAATAGATGCCGGGAAAATATTCAATGTTCCCTGACCGTTATCATATATAGCATGTTTAAGGGAGTGAACACCTGTCGATACGTTTGTTTCCTGATATATAACCAAGGGTGTAATTCCTGATGAATCAAGATACATTGAAGGACTGTGATATTTCATTGTTGCGGTCGGATAATTACCGACAGGCTTTTCGATGCTCCAGGTATCACTTCCTTCGTCATAGCGGGTGAGGTAAGAGCCATTGGCGCTTTCATACACAAGGAAGAGATTGTTTGAGGAAGACGTGGTTCTGACAATTTTTTTCTGGGCGTTTGAGGCAAGCGCAGATGAAGTAGACCCTGCAAGATGGGGCTGTAGATAAACAGCTACTTCATCGGAATAACCTGAAAATCTTGAGCCACTAAACGACCGGATTCTATAATAATACCTGGTAAATGGTTGAAGATTGGGATCCGTATCTGTAAATGAGAGTGAGTTATGAGGAGCTGTACCAATTTGAATATATGTCCCGCCTTCCGCTTTTCTTTCCACGACGAACCCATCTTCAAAAGCAGCATGATCCTGAAATGCTATTTGAATTGCATTACCCGATGAGATTGCGCCGCTAAGATTTGTGGGACGGCCAAGATACGGATATGTTCTGTTATTGTTGAGCCATTCCATTACTTTGTTTTTGCTATCCTCGGTTAATTCTTCGTGTCTGCGGAATGTAGTTTGGAGCAGGTGGTCATTAAACCAACTGGTACCTCCGACCAAAGAACCATCAGATGATCTTGTATAACCGTCAAGATCAATTCCGCTTTCTGTTGGAACGTAACCGGGATTAAAATTCACCTGGAATTTCCATCCTCCTCCTGCCTGCACAAAAATACCAGCGAATCGTCCTTCCCAAATATCCACAAACCCAACTGTTGAAAGATTTCTCAAATCATTTGAAAATGTTGACCCTGGCCAATAGTCACGCTCTTCCGCGTTGATGTTAAACGTTTGCGAGGCAACTGGAAGTGTGATAATGTTAGAAATATTTATGTTTTCATATGTTGTTATTGTTGCAAGCGGGGTAGCCGTAGAATATCCGGGATAGTTGGTATTTCTATTGCCGTTCGAAACCGAATAGTTTTTACTTCTTCTGGGATAGCCATTGGTGTTGCCATATTCAGGGTTCAAATTATTCAAAGATTTGATATTATTATCATAGAACAACGCATGTGTGGACCCTCCTAAATCAAAAATATCATTATATAGCATTTGATTTGCTGCCACCGATTGTAACACAGCTTTTTGTGCTGGCTTTCCAAAATCCCGTATGACTTCCTGCAACCGGCTGTTAAAATGTGCCCCTTGCTGTGGTGCATCAAACGAAATAAATGTGTTAACAAAGTGGTCTGCGTATTGTCCGGGATTATTCCAAGATATATCTTCGGCAAAAGCAAGTCCATATCTAGCAATCGTTCCCCCCATGCTTAACCCCACGACTTGAACTGCAGCTTCGAGGCCGGATAGTTTATTATGAATAAACTGGCAAGCACCTAAAAAGACATCTTTGTTTATAGCAAGATCGGCCCCGCCATCGGCCCATTCCATGATAAACAAATCATATCCCTGGTTTCGAGCAACATCAATGAGATCATACCCAAGCATATAATTTTCCTCTGGTGACGTGCCATTATCCGGATCAAACCCTTCAAGCAGCAAACCGGGTTTATTCAATACACCATCGTTTCCTACCCAATAGAACAGCTTGTTATTGTGTGAATCTTGATACACATTTGTCGGCTGTGGGGCAACAACAATATCGTACTGTTTTTGCCGTGAATATGCCTGCGATCCGTTTGACAAAAAGAATTCTATTTCAAATGTGATGGTATATCTTCCGGGAACAGAGTAGGTTTTTTGCTGTATTGAATAAGCATTTTCATTCTGATCCTGAAACCAATTGCTCCAAGTAACTCCATTACTTGCATCGAAATCATTATCCCAGCGGACCCGCATAAACAACGCGGTGTTTGTCCATGGATAATTCCTGTTGAACAGCTTAAACGTCACGGGTTGACCGGCATATACACCTCTTGTAGAAGGCATATAGCTATTGATATTAAGATGGACTATCGGGAGATTCATCTTAAACTCAACTATATTGGACGGAGTAAACGAAACAGCAACAGGATTAAAGTCCTGCGCCAGAGATAGATTGGTAATCAGCAGTGCTAATACCAACAATAGAAATGGTTTCATAGGGCCTCCCTAGAGTTAATGTAAAGTGCAGTTATTTAACGAAAAGATTAATTCGTCTCATCTTTTCCAAACTTAGATCATACAAATAAATGGACTTAACTTTTGTTGTTATATCCATCGCAAGAAAAATTAATTGCTTTGAGTCGGGTGACCAAGCATAGCTGGAAATAAACGTGTCTAAATTTTTTGTGATCCTCCTTTTGTTTCTGCCATCAGAGTCCATAATATTAATTTCTTCCGGACGATCACCGGTAAGAAACAGGATTTTATGACCATCTGGTGACCATTGTGTACGAAAAAAATAATCCCCCCTATAAACAAATTGATATTCCGAAAATGTGGTTGGAAACATAACTGTATCAAAATTAATTGAATAAACCCCCGATTCACTTTCAGCGCCGAGGCCCCAAAAAAACATCAATGTGTTATCAGCAGGTGACAATTTTGGGTATCCACTCGCTGTCTTTGATGTATCTATGGGTGCGGTATTAGTACCGTCCGCATTTGCAATCATTACCTTGCCTCCATAATCAGTCATAATACGACCGGATAGGTAGGCAATTTTTTTTCCGTCAAAAGAGAATCTTGCATCCCGGTTGTTATACCTTCCCCTTGTGAATAATTTTGCATCGCCGGTTGCAATATCCACCTTGACAATTTGATCATGCACTTCACCTGAATCTTCAACCCCGCCATGAAACATCAAGGTCTTACTGTCTGGTGACCACTGCAGATTTTCCCAGTTTCCACCAAAGGGCGTCAAATCCCTGGCATTTGTCCCATCAATATTCATCACAAAAACATGCGCGCAACACAGCAATCTTCCCCGCACTGCGGCAAGATATGCAAGCTGCATTCCATCCGGAGATAATGTTGGAAATGACTTCGCAAGGCTATCAGCATACACAAGTTGCACATATCCACCGGCGGTATCTGCCTTATAGAAGAAATCTCCATCCGATAGATTTCTCCTTCCAATCCCCATAAATGTTCTGCCATCCTTCAACCAAAACACATTTCTCAATACGATAGTGGAATCAATTGCAGGGGTCACAGGCGGTTCAACAACGGTCTCCTCGTTATTACATTGAATTAAGATAAAGGCGAACAACAAAACCGTAATTGGGACCAATCCTTGTTTTCTCCGACGAAACGTCATTGCACTTTATAAATGATTTTTTTTGTGTGTGGTACACGATATCAAAAAGGGAAGCATTTGTCAATAGGAAATCCCCTACAAATACGGTAGGGTTTTCCCTACTTTTCAGTAGGGATATTCCTACACAAAAATCCGAATGATTTGTCGTGTAAATTTTATAGGATTTACATATTACTTCCAGTGGTTCTTGAAGTGAGTTTTAACAGACACCGGGTGTCATCCGATCATCTCCGTTCACAAACATCACCAAACTTACTGCATCCGTTTGCGAGTCCGCCAAAGAGATGGCGTCAGGCTTAATGCTATATTATGTTGATGAATTTGATTTCTTCGTTTGCATTTCAAACCTATTCTCTTTACAATAGAAACCATTAATACTCTCTTCGACTATTGAATCTTCTGGAGAATTTCTTATGCGCGCACGATTATCATTACTGCTTTCCGTTATAGTATTCTGGACAATTTTCTCTGTAATTATTTCCAATAGAATTACTCCCATCGTTAACAAAAACAAGAGCCTGCAGTCAAAACATCCGGGCCGCTCGGGAGCGATGGAGGCTCTTGAGTCCTGGACAGCGGCGCGCGCATACCCTTTTGCCGATATCCCTCCCGACAAATATTATACAGCATATGTAACGGCAAAACAGCGTGTGAAAGAGCTTCCGCGTTCGGTTTCCATGGCAACAATATGGGAACCCATTGGTCCATTGAATCTGCAGGGACGCTCTAACAGTGTCGCACTCAATCCGCAAAATCCGACCACGGTATATATCGGCACAGCAAGCGGCGGTTTGTGGAGATCATACTCAGAAGGGATAGGCGGCGACTGGCAACGGGTTCCTATCGGATATCCGGCGCTGAGCATCGGCGCAATTGCCATCCATCCGGCAGATTCCAACACTATATATATAGGGACGGGTGAAGTATACAGGTATAACCAGGCCCTCGGCGGACTTGTCGTACGGACCACCCGCGGGAGCTACGGTATCGGTATCCTTAAAACAACCGATGGCGGAACAACATGGTCAAAAAGTCTTGACTGGTCGTTAAACCAGCAGCGCGGCGTTCAGCGACTCGCCATCAACCCGTCGAACCCCAATACCATTTTTGCCGCAACTACGGAAGGCATCTACAAATCAGTTGATGCAGGCACAACGTGGAATAATGTCCTTCCTATTCTTCTCGGCATGGATATCGTTATCAACTCAGCCGATACAGCATTTATCATGGCATCAATGGGAAACTTTAATACCGCCGCGAGGGGAGTGTACGTTTCATATGATGCCGGAGAGAACTGGTTTCCGGTGAGCGGACTTCCGGCATATACCGGCAAGACGATGCTTGGCACGTATGGCGCTAATCCCTATGTTGTCTTCGCAAGCGTAGCCGATGATACGACGGGCGTAGGAAGCATCTGGCGCACGACAGACTTCGGCTCGAACTGGACGATGGTTACAAATAACACTGCCAACTTCGGCGTGCAGGGATGGTACTCGCATTTTGTCGCAGTACATCCCGCCGACCAGAGTCAAATTTTTCACGCATCTGTTTCCGCGGTAAAAAGCAGCAATGGCGGTGCATCGTGGTTCGGAGTCAGCGGTTCATACTCCGATCACCACAGCTTCGCCATTAACCCGGTTAATCCCGACATCTTTTATGTTGTCAATGACGACGGTATTTACCGTTCCACGAATTTCGGAACAACGTTTTCCAACATCGGATTTGGTTTACAAACCGGTCAACTCTATAACGGATTTTCCAACTCAAGCCAGGATTCACTTCTTGCCATCGGTCAGTCTCAGGATCATATCCCCGGATATCTGTATCGCGGTAATCTTGTTTGGGAACGGAGCGCTTCTGATGAAGCAGGGTGGACAGCAATCAATCCGGCAAACGACAATATCATGTATGCCGGCAACCGGTTTGGAGGAAATATAAGGCGATCCAGTGATCGCGGCGCCTCATTTCCGGCAGGATTCGGTTTCTCAGGAACAGGGGCATGGAATTCCCCGTTTGTCATTTCGCCCTCGAATACCAGTGTACTCTACTTTGGTGATGCATACGTTTATAAATCGACAAATACGGGCAGTTCCTTTGCCCTGACAAACGGAGGAGCGATGCTCGACGGAAACCCATCGCTGTCAATGGCAATTTCTTCGACCGATCCGAACATCGTGTATGTCGGCACCGCGCCACGGGCGACAACGGCGCATGTCTTTGCCACAACAAACGGCGGCACATCATGGACAAATATCACAGGCACACTTCCCAACCGTTACCCGATTGACCTTGCTGTTGATCCGAATAATTCTCAAACAGTGTATATCGCAATGGGCGGATTTGGGGCGGGCCATTTCTTTAAGTCAACAGACGGCGGTGCGAACTGGACCGACATCAGCACGTCGCTTCCGGATGTTCCGGGAACAGCAATCGCAATAGACCCGATAAATTCCAATACAATATATGTCGGCAACGATATCGGCGTATACGCTTCGACTGACGGCGGCACAACCTGGTCGGCATTTAATGAAGGACTTACCGATGCAGTGCTCGTCGCGGATCTTGTTATTTCTCCGGCAAACAGAACATTGCGCGTTGTTACGCATGGCAACGGCGTCTATGAGCGCAAGCTCATCGGAAGCGGTTTCCCCCTCGATTATTTCGATTACAGCGCGTTTTCACTAACTTCACCCCTGAACGGTGCTGATGTTCTTTTCGGATTGCCTGTTACTCCCATCCGCGCATCATTCCGGAATAACAGTTCTATTATACTTCCTGATTCTGTTGATGTGAAATACAGAATTCTTTCCGGTACGACGGTGCTCTATACCGATACCCGCCGCATCGTCAGCCTTGGCACCGGCGAAACTCGGGTTGTGACTTTTGCCGGCAGTTTTGTCCCGCCAGATTCCGGAATGTATTCCATGGAAGCGATTGTTTTTATCTCCGACAGCAATTCCGTTAACGATACATTACACGGTTCGTTCCGTGTATTTCTGCCGCCGACTATAGCAAGCCCAACGGTAGTAAAAGATTATTGTCCGTATGTTGAAATTACCGGAGGAACCGCCGGCCCGTCGGGAGATGATGTTCAGTCAATTGCCACAATTCCATTTGGTTTTGTGTACGATGGATATACATATAATTTCGCTCAGATTAGCACAAACGGATGGCTTGAACTTGGCGCCGGTACGGCAGGGACAGAGCGGGGGCTGTCAACTTCCGGTCAGCTTGGAGGATTTTTCGTGGGCTCGCTCGGGACTGCCGAACGCCCGTCCAAAGCCCTGGGTATCTGGTGGACTGACATGGCCACCGGCAGTACCGGACAAATAAGCTATACCACAACAGGAAGCGCTCCCAACCGTGTGTTCATTGTCCAGTGGAAAAATGTGTTGGCATTTTATGATGAAGGCTCTACTTCTACACTGCTGAACTTTCAGATCGCGCTTCATGAAACTTCAAATGAAATCGAATTCCGCTACGGTCCGGTAGTGCCGGGAACTTTTCCGCCATTCGCCACCGGTGCATCGATCGGATTTAAAGACCACATCGGTGGGGACTATCATTACTATGATCTGGTCAGAGGTATTACAGGAACCTCAGCAGAACTGGCACGCAATCTTACTCCTGTTGACAATTGGCCCGGGCCGGATAGCTGTTACCACATCCAGACAAACGGCACAACAGGTGTCGACGATGAGAACAACGGCATACCTCAGCAGTTTGCGTTGTTGCAAAATTATCCGAACCCGTTCAATCCAAATACGAATTTCGAGTTTCGGATTGCGAATGTCGGATTGGTAAGCTTAAAAATATATGATCTTCTTGGTAAGGAAGTTGCAACATTGATGAATGAAGTAAAACAACCCGGCAACTACAATATATCTTGGAATGCGAACGGATTGGCTTCAGGTGTGTATTTGTACAGATTGACTGCGGGAAGCTTTGTGGAGACAAAGAAACTGATTCTATTACGATGAGATAACACCTGAAAGGAATGTACTATGATGATTTCAACATTTATTCATCGTTTCATTGTATCATTGTCTCTTTGCTCGATGCTGATCTCATCTCTTTGTCACGGACAGATTGACAACAACAAGGATTTCATCGTCCTGCTGATTCAATCGGGAACACAATGCTACTTTGAGGGTCAATACAAAAAGGCGGCCGAACTTCTCGGCGTCATTGATACATGTGAAAGCTCTCCCGCGGTAAAATTCTATCTTGGCATGAGCTATCTTGCGCTGAATGATGTCAGAAACGGGCTGCCGTCGTTGCGATCTGCCGTTGCCACGGACCCGTCAAACAATGGTTATCGGTTTCAATACGCCCGCGTTCTTAACCTGTCGGGCCTAACCGATGCGGCAAAGCACGAATATGAATCCCTGGTGGAATCAGACTCGCTCTTTACTCCGGCGTTCTATCAACTCGGACTTATAGCGATTGACCAAAAACAGTTTGAAGTTGCAATAGCCCACCTTCGACGCGTCATTGACCTGAATCCTGTAGATTATCTCAGCTATTTTCATCTTGGATCAGCCTACATCCGGTTAACCAAAAATGATTCTGCCCAAACATATTTGTCAGCCAGCGTATCCCTCAACCCAAACTATATTCCTGCCAAAAATCTTCTTGCATCGTTATACTTCGCTGCAAACAATTATCCCGAGGCATTGCGTTTATATTCAGATTTATCATTGCGCCAGCCGGGGGATGCGGAGTTGTACTACAAATCCGGGCTCTGTTTTTCAAAACTCGATCAGGTCGACTCAGCAATTACGTGTTATCGCAAAGCGGCGGCGCTGGATACCGCCAACGATGTATACCTTGCACAACTGGGCTACAGCTATCTGATGGAAGAGCAGTTTGATTCAGCGATTGCGGCGTATGGCCGTGCGATTCAAATTGAAAAGGACAATTCGTTATACTATATCAACCTTGGATTTGCATTTACAAAGATCGATTCGACAAGCAAAGCTATTCATGAGTACCAGAGTGCTGTTGCGGCCTGCCATCCTGAGAATATTTCCAACATTTACATTAGACTTGGCACACTCTATTATTACCAGAAACGGTACCGTGAAGCGCTTGCTTCGTATCAGCAGGCGCTGGACCTTCAACCATTAAACAAAGAAGCGCAGTTTTACGTCGCGTTAACATACGACCTTCTGTCAAATCCGAAATCAGCAACCCGGCAATATCAAAAATATCTGAAACTGGCAAAGGATGATACGACTAAACTTCAGCGCGAACGCAAACAACAGGCAAAAGAGCGTTTGCGGTATCTTACCAATTGACATAACAGGTATTGCATATCAGCAATGAACAAACGGAAATCTCTTTTCTTTTTCACTGTAACAATTTTCCTCTCGACATTATTTTATACTGCGGCGTTAAGTCAGCAGACTTTCACTCTCTCCGGCACCGTCACCGACTCCGCCACCGGCGAACCACTTGCCGCGGCGAACATCCGCATACTCGGCACCACAAAAGGCACCATCACCAACGCCTATGGTGAGTATACGCTGACATGGCAGGGGTCGACAGCTGATCTGTCGACCCAAACATTACCCGCATTGGTGGTAAGCTACCTGGCGTACCAGGCAGAAACTTTACGCGTCGACCCATTGACTACTGTGTACAACGCGCGACTCAAATCATCCCCGGTGCAGATACCCGAAGTGCTTGTGCTCGCCGAAGATCCCGCGCTCGAAATTATCCGCAAAGCAATTGCCAACAAACGGAAGTGGATGAACCAGTTAACAACATACCGGTTCGATGCGTTTACACGGCAGGTGCTCTGGCGTGATACTTCCATTGCCAGCATTACCGAATCGTACACCACCGGATACTGGAAATTTGGTGACACGCTGCGGGAGATCGTCACGCAAAAACGGCAGACGGAAAATATCGAAGCAGGCGATAATGCCGCCGCGGTTCGGAGGATGGTTAATTTCAACGAAGATGAGATCGTATTATTCAGCGTTAACATCAACAGAAACCCCGCGGCGTATAAATTCATCGGACCAACGGCACCTGACGCACTCGAGCACTACGACTACAAACTGCTGAGCACGACGATGATGAACGATGTCGAAGTGTATAAAATTCAGATGACGCCGAAAACCCGGATTGCCCCGTTATTCTCAGGTACAATCATGATTGCGGATGAAACATTCGCTGTCATGGGTGTTGATCTGAAACCGAACGAAACACTCACGATGCCGTTCATCCGAGACATCGATCTCCGTTACCGCCAGCAGTTTTCTTTGTACGACAACATTTTCTGGATGCCAATTGATATCCGTATTGACGGGGGATTCTCCGTCAGCTTCGTCGGGTTTTCATTGCCCAGAATCGGTGTTCAGCAGACATCCTCTATTTATGATTACGAACTGAACGTTGATGTTCCCGACAGCATCATCCAAAAACGGCGCGTGACTACCGATTCTTCGGCAATGGTTTTCGACCCCGCATTCTGGAAAACACACGAAGTACTTCCGCTCACACCTCTGGAGCAACAGGCATATTCGTCGATAGACAGCACACAAACACTTGAAGAGCAATTCAAACCGAAGGGTCCGCTTGGATCGCTCGGCGGCGACGGCGCGTCGTCATTTCTGAGCTACGGCGATGCGCATTTCAACCGCGTGGAGGGATTTTATCTCGGTGTGCACGGAAAATCCGATAACCTCATACCGCAAACATCGTTGTACGGAGAAGCCGGAGTCGGATTTACGGATAACCTCTTCAAATATATTGCCGGCACAACCGTGTTTTCTTCTTCAACAAGAACACTCGGCGCAGGATTTGAGGCGTACCGACGCCTTCAGCCGACTCCCGACGGCGGATATTACGGATCGCTCATAAATTCGCTCACAGCGCTCATTGACAAGAACGATTATATGGATTACTTTTACGCAAACGGCTGGCGTACGTACATTACCGCACAGCCGACACGCAGGTTAAGAGCGACGGCGTCGTTCATTCATGAGCGGCATTACACGGCATTCTCAAACACGAATTACAGTTTATTTTACGGTAACCAGCCGTACCGTTTTAATCCGGCGATACAGGACGGCGAACTTCGCTCGCTCAGGTTCGACCTCCGCGTAGGCCCCGAAGCGGAAACGCTTGATCTTGTTTCACGCAACGCGGTCGAAGTTTCGGTTGAACATTCTTCGCCATCAATTGCACAAAGCGACTTTGATTTTACCCGTTACCAGGGATTGCTGACAGCAAGCATCAGAACATTCTCGCAGAACCTGCTCTTTCCCCCGACACTTCGCCTGCAGTTGAGCGGAGGGACATCCCGCGGTAATTTGCCGGCGCAAAGAATGTTTACTATCGATTCGCGGTCGAGCGGTTACGCACCGTTCGGTGTCTTACGCGGTTCGCAAGTAAAAGAATTCAGCGGCGATCAATTTGTCATGATAAATATTGAGCATAACTTCCGGAGCATTCCATTCCTGCTGCTCGACATTCCGTTCCTCTACCGGAACAGCATTGAGCTTCTTCTGCATGCCTCTGCCGCGAAAGCATGGGTTGGAAATATTTCTACAACAGACGGATGGTACAAAGAAGCCGGTATCGGTTTCGGAAGGATTTTCGACATCCTCCGCGCGGATCTTACGTGGAGGTTTAACGAGCCGAAGAGATTTTATTTTTCGGTGAGTGTGGTGACGTTGTTGTAGAGGATTGATTCATTGATTCAATGAAACGATAATCAAATTTTTAATAATACTGATGCCAAAGGCATCACAGAAAAATCTGAAAGCAACCTGCTACTTGAGCCGGCCGCACATGCCGTCAACGTTCTTCCCTTCCAAACCCTATCGGCCTTTTCTTCGGTTCCGGCAGTGCCGGCGGGTCAACAAGATCCATGATGCGTTGAAGAATGCCCACGATAGCTGTCTCGTGTATATCAAGACGCTTTTTCAAATCTTTCTCAAGTTCCGCAAGTTTGCGGGCAAGTTCCTTATTATCGGTAAGCATGCACCGCATTCTTATAAACGCGCGGACAACAAACACGCTCATATACACCGCGCGTTTGCTGTTGAGAACATTGGCAGCCATAATAGCGCCGTGTTCAGTGAAAGCGTAGGGCAACGTCCGCGGACTGCGATGCTTCTGTGAACCGGTCACAATTTGTGACCGGTTCACGCCAACTGCTTTTGAATTAACAACTTGCGACCTCAAACCTGACCACTCTTTTTTTGTGAGGTGACTCAGGAAATCGGGAGGAAACCGATCCAAATTTCGTTTAACCGCCTGATTTAATGCTTTGGTTGTTACTCCATACATGTGGGCAAGATCCGCATCAAGCATAACCCGCTCGCCCCGAATATGTAAAATCAATGAATCTACGGATTGCTGTAACTGTTGTTGCGGATTGTGTGTTTTCACCATTGTTCATCCTCCCGATGATTTTTGATTGAATAGACAGGTAAGCGGTTATTCCTCCCGGACTACCATAGTTCAATAGTAATGAACTCGTGCGACAAAATCAAAGCTTTTTATTGATCACTGTTGCTTCTTCACCGCGAGCATCGCAGTAACTTCGCGCATGACATCCTCAACCGTCACCTGGCGCAGGCACTGAGCGGTGAACTGGTCCCCTCCCGGAGTTGATTCCAGACAGCGGTCTGCCGGACAGATAGGACAAGGAGCATCTCCCTTCAAAATTTTACAGAACGGGGTTTCTTCATACACTCCCCATTCCTTTTCTTTATGAAACCTGAAGAGCGCGAGCGACGGCACTCCCACAGCAATCGCAAGGTGACGCGGTCCGGAGTCATTTGTAATGCAGAGATCAGACCGTTTGATGACTGCCGCGAGCCGGGCAAGATTTTTTTTCGCGTTGATTTCGATGAATTGTCTTATGCAGGCGCTTCGCACTGCCGACATCACCGGTTCATCAAGCGTGCCGCCCAGCAGGATAACGGTTGTTTGCCGGTCGACAAGCATGTCCATAACGTTCGCGTACCGTTCAGGCGTCCAGACGCCATACCTGCCGCTCGCTCCCGGATGAACTACAACAACCCGGTGGTCCCGGGCAATCCCATGTTGCCTGAACAATTCTTCCGCCCATTGTGTGGCTTCATCCGCAATGATATACTCGGTATGGGATGAGCGGACACCCGCACCAAGCGCTCGTATCAGATCGCAATAGTATTCAAGCACCCCGCGATCGGACGTTTTAATGTCGGGCGCGACATTGAGCAGCCATGACAATCCCTGCCGTTTCTGTCCGACACGGATATTTGCTCCCGATGCAAATGCCCACAACGAGAATCTGTCTTCCGGCAGTGTGCAAATCACCGCGTCAAACCTCTGTTGCCTCAGAAATCTGATAATGCCGAGCTCAACCCTCAGCCGTGCAAACCCCGTGAATGAACGAAGCAGCGGCCGGTTGACAATAAGCAGGTCATCGACATTTTTATTTTGAGAAAATACAGATGTCTTCCGCTCCTCGCTTGTAGCACGCAGTTCCAGCACAGGTTTCGATTCAGTTGAGCCGCGCCGTTCGACAACGAGAACAGTTGTGTGTGAACCGGGAAATGATTCTTTCACGGCGCGCAACGCGGGGGTGAGCAGGAGCTGGTCGCCAAGCTGGCCTTCGGCAAGAAACAAAATTCGTTCTGGGGTTTTCATGTCATTACGCGGTGAGAAGTATACACAAAGCGAAATCCGAAAGCAAACCGGACACCAGATAATGAAATGAAACCGCGGATTAAAGGATACAATGTTTAGGGTATACTTCCATCGTCTCAAATACTTTCAACCTCACCGTCGATTATGCTCATCATTTCAAACACTCTTAATTTTACAATCTCACATATTCATAATCTCATATACTTATTCTTGCATCTCTCTTCAATTCTCACTACTTTTTTATGTTTATTTCATCACCTTCATAATTGAATAACACCAAAAACATGAACCGCGCTTTCTTTATCACAATCATTACATCACTACTCATGGCAAGCCATTCTTCAGCTGATACACTTACTGCATATTTCTCTAAAAAGGAACTCGGGTGCATCGTAAAAAAATCCGGCACCACATTCCGGTTATTCGCGCCGCGAGCAACGCAGGTAACTCTCGTCCTGTATAATAATTATGATGATACAAAAGGACAGGAAATCCCGATGGTGCGGGATGAACAGGGCGTATGGGAATATCTTTCGCTCGGCATGCTCTATGGAAAGTACTACGGTTACCGCATCAACGGCCCGTCAGGCCCCGGCGAGATGTTCGATTCGACCGTTGTCGTGGGCGATCCGTATTCAAAAGCGGTAACAACAAGAAATCATTACCGCCATCAGGCAAAAACCCTCATCATTGATACGAAATATAACTGGGAGGGTGATACGTTCATTGCGCCTGCCAATCACAATTCTCTTATTATATACGAAGCACACATGCGCGACCTCACCGCACACGTTTCTTCCGGCGTGAAGGCAAAAGGTACTTATAAAGGAATGATGGAGAAAGGAAAAGCGGGCGGATTGTCATATCTCAAAGAACTCGGCGTCAACGCCGTGGAATTTCTGCCGCTTCAGGATTTCGGCAACATCGAAATTCCTTACAAAGATAAAACAACACCAGATGACAGCGGCGAGGTGAACACCTGGAATCCGTATGAGCGGAATCATTGGGGATATATGACAAGCTACTTCTTCGCGCCGGAATCGTACTATGCTACCGATGGCACTATGGAGCGCGGTGAATATAACGGAACAGACGGCCGCGCCGTCAAAGAATTCAAAGACCTTGTGAAAGCACTCCACAAGGAAAAGATTGTCGTGCTGATGGACGTGGTATATAATCACGTTTCGCAATATGACTACAATCCATTCAAATATATCGATAAGAAATATTACTTCCGTTGCGATACTGCCGGAAATTTCATCAAAGCATCCGGTTGCGGCAATGATTTCAAAACCGAAAACCTGATGGCAAGGAGAGTTATTGTCGAAAGCGTGAAATACTGGATGAAAGAATATCATATCGACGGCTTTCGATTTGACATTGCCACACTTATTGATTGGGAAACGCTGAAGGAAGTCGCTACTGAAGCACGGAAGATTAATCCGAATGTCATTCTCATTGCGGAAGCATGGGGTGGCGGCAAGTACGACCCGCCAGGCTTCAGCGATATCGGATGGGGAGCGTGGAATGACCAAATCCGCAATGGCGTTAAAGGTCAGAACCCGAAAGACGGCCTTGGATTTATTTTCGGCAAATTCCAGGGAAATAACTCCAAGAAAACATTTCAATCGTATGTGACCGGAACTCTTCGCGAAGACGGCGGAATGTATACGAGGAAAGAACACAGCGTTAATTATCTCGAGTCGCATGATGATAATACGCTTGGCGATTTTATCCGTGTTGGTTCCGGAGATGTAACACCGGACCAGAAAATTACCGATCGTGACTCGAATGCTGTTCTCTCCCCGAAACAGCTTGCACTTAATAAACTTGCAGCGTTGTATTTATTGACCAGCCAGGGGCCTGTCATGATTGCCGAGGGTCAGGAGTACGCCCGAAGCAAAGTTATCGCTCCGACACCTGCACCGGATCTCAACGTCGGGAAAATCGATCATAACAGTTACGAAAAAGATAATGAGACAAATTATCTGAACTATCACTACAGCGCCAGAAACAAAGAACTGGTTGATTATTACAAAGGATTGATTTCGTTGCGGAAGGCACACCCGGTTATAAGCAGCGGGTTGAAAAAAGCTGTTGAGTTTTTCGAAACGGGCGATGATTTTTTGATTGCGTACAAGATTAACAAAAAATCGGCTGGCAAAGTAAAAGCAAAGAACGATATCATTGTTGTTCTTAACGGCAATGGCCAGAAAGAAGGCTCTGTTAAACTGCCCAAGGGAAGATGGAAAATTGTGGTAAACGATCAGCATGTCGCATTAAAAGGAATTGGAAAAGCGGTTTCCGGCACTATCACAGTTCCGCCAACGTCTGGAATGGTGTTGATACAGTGAAGTATTATGTTCATAATTCTTTGTTCTTGTACATTTCCAATAATTAACACTGTATGACTTATTATGATCCGTTACAATATCGTCATTGCAATTAAATGACTGGATGGGGGATTTTTATCTTAGGTGCGACATTACTATGGGGGACATCCGCTTCTGGACAGATCATACGTGTAAACCTCGACTTGCCTACCACTGAGGATCGAGCAACAAATCATTTAGAACCATTCATGACAAAGCCGCCCGTCCGACTTACCCTTCCACAGGTGGATACATCCAACGCTCAATTCATGGTTGTCTTCTATACGTATGGACATGGCGACCCATATATCTATATCATGATCCTAGCACATTCAGATGGGGAGCTGCTCTACATCGATCGAAACTATGATCATAACCTTGCAAACGATGGGCCTCCGGAGCTTTTCTCAAAAGAATCAAACGAATTTTCATTTGACATTGCATCAAGGGACGACTCATTGCAGATAACTCGATTTCTTCTTCTTCGAAATGCAAACATGATTGATGTACCTGATTCAGTTGTTTCTCAACGGATTGATTCTGAAGGCAATCTTACTCCAGCCTTTGTACAACGCGCCGCCAAGCTACTTCAACATCCTGAATTCCGTGGGCAACGAGGAACTTTCTATTGGGATGACCGCGTTAACCTGCGGCGAGGAAGAGTGCATGTTGATGGAAAATCATACACTATCGGTCTTCTTGATGGTACAAATAATGGCCGCTTCGATGATGACTCTGGTGATGTAAAGGACCTCTTGATTGTAGATAGACATTCTTCTGGTAGATTGATGACCTACGATGCATCGAATGTCTTTAAACTAACGGATGTTATTTCCCTTGGAAACGAACGATACAAAATCTCAGCTGTTGATAAGTATGGACGCTGGATTGAACTTAAGAAAACCGATGAGGCATTAAAATTTACATTTTTTGAAGCTCTAGACTCTAGCACTCAAAATACCAATTTTGTATCTGAGGTCATTCCACAAAGTATTCGTGATTCACTCTGGAATGTGTCATTCCAAACAATTGATAATTCTCATTTCTCATTGAACACTTTTCGCGGTAAATACATATTGCTTAATTTTTGGGGTGAGTGGTGCAAGCCTTGCCTCGAAGAAATTCCATCTCTTGTTAAGATTGTCGAAGATTTTGATACATCAAAGGTCATGGTTGTAAGTTTTCTTCAAGCTGTTGACATGCAGAAAGCACGTCAAATAATCTTGGAAAAGGGTATGAGATGGAATCAAGTTTTGGTTACACAAGAGCTTGAGGAGCAATGCCAGATCATAGCATACCCGACAAATATTCTCTTGTTTCCTAACGGCAAAAATTGCATTCGAAAATCATCTAAGATAGATGTAGGTTTTCTTGCAAGATATGTACAATGAGTGGCCCCCGCTGTAAATCGGGGCCCTATTTTTAAATATCTTTTTACCTTAAATATGCATATAGAATTCCAGGGCGCGGCACGGACTGTCACAGGTTCGATGCATCTTCTTCATATTAACGGCTCGAGAGTGCTGCTTGATTGCGGATTATTCCAGGGCCGGCGGCAGGAATCCAATCAGCGTAACCGAAACTTCCCATTTGATCCCTCTTCAATCGATGCTGTAGTACTTTCCCATGCCCATATCGACCACAGCGGCAATCTCCCGCAGTTAGTCAAGAAAGGGTTCACGGGACCGATTTACTGCACCCCTGCGACACGCGACCTTTGTAATATCATGCTTTCGGATAGCGGGTTTATACAGGAAAAAGACGCCGAGTTTCTTAATAAAAAACTGGCGAAAAGGGGTGAACCGCTTATTGAACCGCTCTATACACCGCAGGATGTCGTGGAAGCGATGAAGTTATTCCGCACTGTACCGTATGAGAAAGAGTTCGATGTCATCAGAAATGTATCGGCACGGTATACCGACGCCGGACATATTCTGGGCTCCGCGTCGGTAAAAGTGACTGTAAAAGAAAAGGGTACAACAAAGACTCTCGGCTTTACGGGCGATATCGGCCCCCGGAATCTGCCGATTGTACGCGACCCTGTCTTTCTGGGCAATGTTGAAGCGCTTATCAGCGAAAGCACCTACGGCGGCAAACTTCACGGGGCGCCGGAGGAAAAAGAAGATTTACTCCGCGCCGATCTGCAGCGCACGATCGATCGCGGCGGAAAGGTCATTGTTCCGGCATTCAGCATCGGCAGAACGCAGGATATCGTCTTTGCCCTTCATAAACTATTTGATGCGGGAAGGCTTCCGCGCATCCCGATTTATGTCGATAGCCCGCTTGCCGTGAACGCCACGGAGGTTTTCAAATTACACCCCGAATGTTTCGACGAAGAAACGTATGCCCATGTTGCTCAGAACCATGACCCGTTCGGTTTCAACAGATTGCGTTACATCAGAGATGTCGCTGAGTCAAAACAACTTAACGAACGCAAAGAACCTTGTATGATCATTGCCGCTTCCGGAATGTGTGAAGCCGGAAGGATTCTCCATCACCTTGCAAACAACATTGAAGATCCGCGCAACACAGTCCTTATTGTGGGATTTCAGGCTGAGCATACACTTGGTAAAAAACTGGTGGATAAGCAGGACGAAGTCAGTATTTTCGGCTCTGTCTACAAACGAAAAGCTGAGGTTATCGTTCACGATTCCTTCAGTGCTCATGCCGACGGCAACGATTTACTCAGATACGCGGATCAGTTCGACAAACGACAACTGGAACAGATATTCCTTGTTCATGGCGAGTACGAACGACAAGTGGATTTTCAGTCGGGTCTGAAACAGCACGGGTTTTCAAATGTGCAGATTCCGGCACGCGGAGACAAAGCTGAAGTGTGAGAACTATCTGTGGTTCCCATCCCGGATGAACAAATTAGCAATCATACTGCTGTTGTTTCTTCTCATTATTTCCTCTGTGTATTCCCAATCATCAAGTGATTCCGGGCGCTTTTCTTCTATCACATTCGACAAACTGCTTACAACGTACCGATGGACCGGTTTTCTCCTCTATACAAACAGGTTCGGCCCGCTCTCACTGAAAGTCAATGAACGGTTTACCTCTTCCTATATCCGTATCGATAAGGGATTAATACGCGATGAGCAGCTGTTGGGGCTTTCCATGAGATATGATCTGGCGGAACGGTGGAAAGCCGCTTCCGAGTTTTCTTCGTATGTTCTATCCGATAATAAAAGTATCGGTATCGGCAACGCATCTTCGCATGGCTTTTATGGTGGCATCGGATTTTTACCTCAACAGAATATTCTCATAGAACCGCTCATAGGGTTCCGCATCGACAATCAGATTGACCAGTATGACCGCGGAGTTTCGTACCTTCTTCGCGGCTCCGCAACCGACCTCGACTATTACGGGTATTCCACAAACGTGCTTGGCCGTTTTCAATATGATAAACTTGACCCCAGGACACTTTCCTCCGACAGTGCGATTATCACTGTCAGAAAAAACTTTTTCGGGCAGACACGCAATGCCTTGCAATTCCGTTACTTCCGTAACAGCCGCGATTTTTATTTCGCTGCTGACAGCGGCGTTCGCCGGCAATTCAACGTATTGCAAAACATTGAGACCCGGGCTGAACGCACGTTCGGTATCGGTGATTCGCTCGACTACGCCATCGGTGACCGGGGTTTGCTGACATTCAACGGCAATATTATTTCCCGGTTAATCAACAGAGAAACAAGGTACAGGACATCCGCAGACAATCGTCTCGCGACTGAGATTCACGAACTCAGGATTGAAGGAAGCGCTCAGGCTACACTCTTTATAGGCAATGCCCTTGATGGCTTTTTCAGATTGTACTATCAGGAACGTAATGAACAACACAAGATTATTGACAACCCTGAGTTGGACCGCCTGAAGAACATTAATAGCCTGGCTGCTGTCGAGGAGCAAAAAAATAACCAGTCACACCGGACATCGTTATCATCAGGAATAAATTTCCGGCCATCGAAATCCGATACTATGATATTTTCCGGTTCCGGTACATTGCTTCGGTATGATACACCGTCACTTGCCAACCTTGATGACCGTGATGAACTCTGGTATGTCCTGAATATCACCACACTGCACAAGATCAATCGCTATCTTCACGTCACTTTTTCTGCTGACGCAAATCTCACCCATCTGGTCTATTTATCATCCCGCCGGAGTGCCGATAACACCTGGAATCGAATTCTTCGCTTATCGCCACGCGTGGTGTATAGCCCCACAAGCGGCATGACAACCATGAATAGGTTTGAAGTGCTTGCAAATTATACTGTGTATGACTTTGAGTACTTGTCATCATCGACAAGAAGTTTTTCATTCAGACAGTTCGCATTTATTGATTCCACTACGATCGAGCTGACACAAAAGCTGGCTTTTGAGTGGTTTAGCCATATAAAACTTTATGAACGTGGAGATTTGCGCTGGGATGCGTTTTCTGAGCGCCCTGTGGCTGCTTTTGAGGATAAAACATTCAGCGGAGCATTAGTATATGCCATCAATTATCGTTTGCTTTTTTCAGTTGGGATTCGTTATTTTAATCAACTGCGATTTGGATATAGCGGAAGTACCCGTTATATTGAACGGTCGTTCCGGAGTATCGGACCAACGACCGCCATCCGGTGGAATGTCAGCAATACAACAGAGTTTTTGCTTAACGGCTGGTTTGAACATCATTCGATGTCGGATCAGCCGAATAGCCGGTACGCAAATATGTCCATGTCACTGAATATGCGCATTTAAATAAAGGACAGATCGTTGTCTTCAAAAGATAAAACGAAATTCTTGCTTGAGCTCGTTAGTAATCCGAAAGAGATTATTAAAGTCGAGAAGTTCCTTGAAAAAATAAATAAAACTCTTTGCCTCGAAGAGGGAAAGTACAACAAACTTCTTGTTGCCACAACGGAGGCTGTTAACAACGGGATGATTCACGGCAACAAGCGGGATCCGAATAAAAAAGTTGTGCTGACATGTGAAATCAGCGACAACACCCTGTATGTGCGCGTGCATGACGAAGGAAAAGGCGTTGACCCGGACAGCCTCCCGGATCCGCTTGCGGAAGAAAATCTCCTGCGCGAAAACGGGCGCGGCGTATTCCTGATGCGGTCGCTGATGGACAGTATGAAGTTTGAAATCACCGACAAAGGTGCTGATGTTATTATGACCCTCGCTTTAACAGAGTAAAGCGATTGTATATTAAAAATTAAAGAGCCGTCCCGGTACCCGGAGACGGCTCTTCTGTTTTACGAATGATTGAATTGTCAGAGTTTCAGTTTTGCGATATTTGATTTTACCTCTTCGGCCGATTTTGTTAATGCTGCTTTTTCTTCCGGTGTTAAAGGAACTTCAACAATTTTTTCGATCCCTTTTCTGCCGAGCTTTACAGGCACACCAACATATGTGTCGCGCAACCCGAATTCACCCTGCAGATACGCCGCACATGGGAGGATACGTTTCTTATCCTTCACAATCGCTTCTACCATTTCAACAGCAGCAGCCGACGGAGCGTAATACGCGCTTCCGGTTTTAAGGAAATTAACGATTTCAATACCGCCATCCCGTGCCCGCTGTACCAGCTTATCAATTGTCGGTTTATCGAGAAATTCCGAAAGCGGAACGCCCGCAATGGTCGTATACCTCACCAGCGGTACCATCGAATCACCATGGCCGCCAAGCACCAGCGCCTGGATATCTTCTACCGAAACACCAAGCTCCATCGCGATAAATGTTCTGTACCGGGCTGTGTCCAGGATGCCCGCCATTCCGATAACTCGGTGCTTCTCAAAACCGCTGACTTTATACGCTACGTACGTCATGACATCCAGTGGATTAGAAACAATAATGAGAATGGACTGGGGAGATTTTGCAACAATTTGTTCTGTTACCGACTTAACAATCCCTGCGTTTGTTTCCTGAAGCTGTTCACGGGTCATGCCGGGCTTCCGAGCTATTCCCGCCGTAATAACAACAATGTCAGAATTCGCGGTGTGATCGTAACTATTGGTACCGATTACTCTTGTATCAGTTCCTTCAATGGGGGCAGATTCATACATATCCAAGCCTTTTCCCTGGGGGATGCCTTCCAGGATATCAATGAGGACAACTTCGTTTGCAAGTTCTTTATCGACAATGCGCTGAGCGGCAGTTGCGCCGACATTTCCCGCGCCGACTACTGTAATTTTCATACGGGCTCCTTTTTCATTTAGTGAATACAGCTGATTGGTAACTTCCACACAAACAAAAGCCCGCCAAAGCGGGCTTGTGTTTATGCATTTTTGTAACGAACTGTGTTATGACGGAAGAATACTGACGACATTTCTGGATTTTCCAAACTTCTGGAACTGTACTACGCCGTTTTTCAACGCGAATAACGTGTCATCGCTTCCGATACCGACATTAACGCCGGGTGAGAATTTTGTTCCCCGCTGACGTACAAGAATACTGCCGGCTGTGACTGTCTCGCCGCCAAAGCGTTTTACACCAAGCCGTTGTGCGTTGCTATCGCGTCCGTTGCGGGAACTTCCGCCGCCTTTTTTATGTGCCATCTGATTACTCCTTATCCAATCTTTGTTATTTCAATTTCCGTATACTGCTGACGATGACCGCGGCGTAAGCGGTATCCTTTGCGTTTCTTCTTTTTGAACACGATAACGGTTTCATCTTTCACGTGATCGAGGACTTTCGCCTGAACAGTGACGTTTTTCACCAGCGGATTGCCGATAGAAACTTTATTATCATCCGAAACGAGTAAAACGCGGTCGAACTTTACGGTACTTCCGACTTTATCTGCAAGGCGAGGGACGAAGACTCGCTCTGCGGGGCTTACCTTCAGTTGCTGCCCTGCAACATCAACTACTGCAAACATGGTGAATTTACCTCGATTTGATGGAATTTCTTAAAAAATGTGAAGTCAATCTACAAAAATTTGGTGTGAAAGTCAACGAAAAAACTTCGGCGAACTTCTTCTCTCTCTAAATGATTTTGCGTTATTTTGTTTGACTTTTAACGCAAATCTCTCTATGTTTAGGCTGTATTTCCTGTCATTCACACGCATCTTCACACCGAAGATGATATTATTCCACTCATTTGCAGTACATGAAGAAGAAAACTGTTCTTATCGTTGAAGACAGCCCCGGGTTTTCGGAGCTGATGAAATATGTCGTAGAGGATGAAGGCTTTAAAGGTACCGTCTTCCCACTGGAAGAAAATTTCATTCATTGGGTTGAGAAGGAAAAACCATCCGCCATCATTATGGACCTCGCGCTGAACCGGCTGAGCGGATTTGATCTTATTCATGAGATTAAAGGAAACGCCAAACATAAAAATATCCCCATTATCGTCATTACCGGCCGTGATCTTGATATTAAGGATATTACTGAATTGAAAATGCACGGTATTCCGTACTTGCGAAAAGGCCGTGTTGACATGCATGAGATTCATCAGGCAATCCGCAATATCGTGGCAAAAACAGAAGCCTGATACATTTTCATCTATACCGAATTTACTGATAAATGAAAGTCACCATAATTCCCATGGTGACTTTTCTTTTATACATATCCCAGAGTTTTTAGAAAAAACTGCATTTTACCTGCTTCTGTATCAAAAAAACGTGAAGATCACTTCCCTCGTGCTCGTCCCGGCGAATTTATCTTGCTATTTGATATTGACTGAAGTATATTTTTCTCAGAAGGAGAAAAATCTGAATGGTTACCACATTTGAAGAACGGATCTCGTTGGCGTTCTGGTGGCTTGTCGGGATTGGTATTACGACGTACCTGTTTCTCGGCGTCATTAACACGCTGATGGTCGTCCTCAACTAAATCAAATAGCGGAAAGCGGTATCACGATTCCCTGATGAACAGCGCGCGCAGGCTGTTCATAATGACCAATAGCGTTGCTCCGTCATCCGCAAGAATACCCATCCACAGCGTCGCATACCCAGCAATTCCAAGCAGAAGAACAATTGCTTTTGTTCCGAGTGCTATTGCGATATTTTGTTTAATAATTGAAACGGCGCCTCTGCTTAAAGTAATCGCGAAGGGAATTTTCTGCAAGTCATCTGACATCAGCACCACATCGGCAGTTTCCATCGCTATATCGGTTCCGGATTTCCCCATGGCTATGCCTACCGTAGCATGCGATAAGGCGGCGGCATCGTTAATCCCATCACCTACCATTGCCACAGCACCATATCGGCTTTTGAGAAAATTAACTTTTTCAACTTTCTCTTCGGGAAGAACTTCAGAATAACATTCATCTATCCCCGCTTCCACGGCTATACGTTGCGCTATTTCTCTCCCATCCCCCGTCAACATTACCGGTCTGATGGATTCTTTCTGCAGCTGCTTGATTACCGTAATGCTTTCGCTCCGAAGATCATCCGACACAATAAGAACCCCCAGAACGTTTTCCTTTGTACCAATAATAATTTCTGTGCTTCCGGATGAACCGCGCAGAGCTTTTTCTACTTCCCGGGAAAGGATACCCAAATCCCGAAAAAGAAAACGGTTACCCGCAAAAAACTCCGTTCCATCAATAACTATTTTTACTCCCCGGCCGGTCAATGATTCAAATGATTGACCTGGACTGTGTTGGTGAACTCCGTTCTGTTCGCGTGCCTTTCGCAAAACCGCGGAAGCCAGATGATGTTCCGACTGACTTTCAATTGTCGCCGCAAGCCTGAGAAGTTCCTGTTCCGAATATGCGCTGAAGGAAATAATATCGACAACACGCGGAAATCCTACCGTCAGAGTTCCGGTTTTATCAAATGCGATTGCTTTGATGTTGCCAAGCGCTTCCAGCGGTCTCCCACCCTTAATAAGCACACCATGGCGCGCCGCATTTGTCATTGCGCTGAACAATGCCACCGGGGTTGAAATAATAAGCGCACACGGGCATGCGACCACCAGCAACACAAGCGCGCGATAAAACCAATCAAAGAAGGGTGCGGAAAAAATCAACGGGGGAATGATGGCAACTAGAACCGCTACTCCAAGCACAGAAGGTGTGTAGTACCGCGAAAATACATCGGCAGTCATTTGAATGGGTGCCCTGTTCACCTGCGATTCTTCCACCAGGCGAACCATGCGTGCAAGAACAGTATCGGAAAATTGACTTGTCACCTCAACAACTAGGGCTCCGCGTTCGTTCAAACTTCCGGCGTATACTATATCGCCCGGCTGTTTAGCGGCCGGCGTTGACTCGCCGGTGATTGGCGACTGATTAACATTTGATTTTCCTTCTTTTACTATACCATCGACCGGAATTCGCTCGCCCGGCCTGACAATAATTTTTTCTCCGATCAAAATATCTTCCACACGCTTGTTGATTTCACCCTGCGGTTCATAAATTGCGGCTGTCTCCGGGGAAAGTTTGAGCAATGAACGCAATGCCGATCGTGAGCGATATACGCTGTACTGTTCCAGCAAATGAGACAACGAGAAAAGCACGACAACCGCCGACGCTTCTTCCCATTTGTCAATTGCTGCCGCACCGAGAACAGCAGCAGTCATTAACACGTTCATATCAAGATGCAGTTGACGAATGGCGCCGTATGCTTTCAAAACGATACGCCATCCGCCGATAATTATTGAGAGAATAAATAACACTACACTGATGCCTTCGGCAGCAGGCATAGCATCCAGTATCAGGCCTGATACAAATACCAACGCTGAAACAGAGAACGCAATAATGTGCCTTGATTGTTCCCCGGCCGGTTTGCCTGTTTGAGATTGAAGTCGCGGCGAGAAACCTGTATTCCGCAGTGCACTGGTTATGTTTTCTTCCGGACAGCTATAGCGGACTGTGACTGTATGATGAAGAGATTGGAATGAAACAGCATCAACGCCGGTCACCGATTGTAATCTTTTACGGATCAAGGCTTCTTCGTCAGCACAGCACAACCCTTCCAAATACCAAGTGGTTGTTTGTGACTGCATATTACCGTTCCGAGACATGCCGTACCGCAATGCGAATCATATCTTCAATATGTTCATCATCAAGAGTGTAGTACACCATTTTGCCTCGGCGCGTATGTTTTACAAGGCGGAGATTTTTCAATAACCGCAGCTGGTGAGAAATTGCCGAGTCGGTAGCTGAAAGGAGCGCCGCGATATCGCAGACGCAGAGTTCCTGCTTCGAAAGCGCCAACACAATCTTTAGCCGTGTAGGATCACTCAGAACCTTGAAGGTTTCACTCAGTTCAACTGTTGTTGTCTGATCATGAAGGGCTTTCCGGGCGGCATCTACGCGGTCTTTATGGACAAACGTGACCGCGCACCGCTCTTTTTGCTGTGTCATGGTATTTTATCAATTGAATGTTTGTTCAATTGATAAAATATATCAACCAGGAATCAGATTGTCAAGACGATGTGTGATTGAAGCAAGAGATACGATTTTTAAAGGTGGCGCTCAGCAAGTGCCCGCAATTCTTCCAAACCTTCCTTGCCGAGCATAAATTCAAATTCTTCTGCGCAGACATCAAATATGTTCAGCTCTCCCGATGGCACGGAATTGCAGCACTCTTCCCGCCCGGTATAATCATCGTGAAATTTAAGCTCATGATGATCAATAAGCACAGGATACGCAAAGCAGAAATATGGTTTGAGTGAAGATTTTCCCATACCCGATTCTGTGCCGGCAACCTGAAGAACACACTGCCCGTTTGCTTTCAGAAACACACAGCCTTGATCCGTGATTTGCGTTCCCACAGCTTTGCCGGAAGGGAAATCGATATCATCCACTTCAAAATTCTCAAACCACTTGTCGGGATTTTTTTCCTGCCCCGGCTCCATGTGCTGCTGAATAAGTTCCGCATGCGCAAGAATATTGTCACGCTCTTTTATATCGGCAAATACGCCACCGCCGCAGCAGTCCGCGTTGCACTGAAGCATGGAACACCCCTGCGCAAACCGCTTTTTGAATAACGACGGATTAACCTTTAACTCCGGAATATGAGACAATGAATGGTGATGAAGCGTTTCTGTTGTAAGATGATGATGTCCTGTTTGAGGTGTTGATTCTGAGGGTGTATTCGTGTCCATAGCCATGATTCAAAAAAATTAAAAATGCAAAAGTCAAAAAAAATGTCATTTTTTTATTTTTCTTTTCGACTTTTGCATTCGTATTAACAACTGACAGCTTCTTTATTGCCCGCCAAGACGTCGATACTTTTCCTTATATTTTTCATACAGATGCGTATGACGGCTGTTGAGGAAAGTATTTCTTCCTTCAATAAATTCCATTTCGATGTCGGTCATTATTTCCAACGGATCGCCGTTCGTAACAATGAGAGTCGCGTCTTTACCAACTTCGAGTGAGCCGACCCTGTCAGCAATATTAAAAATTTGCGCAGGATAGATTGTCACTGCTTTCAACGCTTCCTCTGCAGGCAATCCGTACGATGCGGCAGTAGCGGCATGATACGGAACATTACGTTCGTTGGACGCTCCCGCTTCACCTGCAATGCAGAAACGTACACCTGCTTCATACAATTTCTTCGGCAATGCAGCAGGGTCATCGTATGCTTCCCATCGCCGGCGCGGAGTTTGATGAATTGGATTCACAACAACGGGAATATCACTGGCTTTCAGTAAATCAGCAGCACGCCACGCATCGTATCCTCCGACAATAACCGCCTTAACATTTTCCTGCTTGGCCCACGCTACTGCGGCCTGAATCTGCTGAATATCATCCGCGGTTATGAGCACAGGAATTTTTCCCTCAAGCACGGGAATCATTGCTTCCCAGCGAAGATCGGTGTTATGGTACGGAATGCCGCTCTGCGATTCGGCTTTCTTGGCCTTGTAGTACGCCCGCGCGTCGCGGAAGGCATTACGAATTTCATTCAGTTGTTTATCGCGCGCTTTTTTCTGTTCCTCTTCAGTGCGGCGTTCCCACCACGCGCGGCTTATTGTCATCGATGGCCAATTCACTACAAGTCCGACCGGTGCTTTCAGTGTCATATCTTCCCATGTCCAACCATCCAGCTCGATTGCTGCAGCTGTCCCTGAGATAGCCCCGCCATCAGGCATGGTGATCGCAATGGGGATACCGTTCGCCCGTGTCACCGGAATAATTTCACTTTCCGGATTAACAGCAACCTCTGCACGGATGTTGGGATTGACGGTTCCTGTTTCCGATATATCATTTGTTGCGCGCACAGCACCAATTTCAGTGAGTCCGATATTCGAACGCGCATCGATCATTCCGGGATAAACATGCTTACCCTTTACATCGATACGTTCTGCGCCGGAAGGAATGTCAACCTGTGTACCAAGGGCGACAATCTTTCCCTTATCAAAAACAATTGTTCCATTTTGAATGGTGTATCCGGTAACGGTATGAATTGTACCACCAACCAACGCAATAGGTCCGGACTGTTTCTTCGCAGGAATTTCAGCCGCTGTTGCAAACGATAACGCAAACGCGGCTATAATAATGGCTGATAATAATTTTTGTGTGTGCTTCATCTTAGTGTCCATCCTTTCCTGAAACTTCATCCTGACATGAGTACCGCTGTTTTTCACCAAGCGAGGTGACGGGACCTTTTTCCCGGTCGCCGCCTTTTTTCCCGCCAAGAACTTTTTGAATGAGCACAGCGCGCTCATTGCGGATTTCATCGTTCATCTTTCTGTCTTCATCACGGTCGAAATATTTTCTTCCGTCGACCCATGTCTGTTCGCAAATGGAGTATGTTGAGAGCGGATTACCGCTCCACACAGCAATATCGGCATCTTTGCCAGTTTCCAGTGAGCCGACACGTTTATCAACGCGAAGCTGTTTCGCGGGATTGAGCGTTACAAACTTCAGGGCTTCTTCCTGGCTTACGCCGCCGTATTTGACTGCCTTCGCAGCTTCTGTGTTAAGTCGGCGCGCCTGCTCGTCGCTGTCGGAGTTGAATGAAACCACAACTCCCGCATTATGCATCAATGCCCCGGCATAGGGAATCGCATCGTATACTTCAAACTTATATGCCCACCAATCGCTGAAAGCCGACGCTCCAGCACCATGTTTTGCAATGGCATCGGCAACTTTATAGCCTTCAAGGACATGCTGGAAGGTACCGATCTTAAATCCGAATTCATCCGCAACGCGAACCAGCATCAGGATTTCGTCCTGACGGTAGGAATGAGAATGGACAAGACGTTTGCCGCGCAGAATCTCCAGAATCGTTTCTGCCTGCAGGTCACGACGCGGCGGGATTTTTGATTTCCCTCCCTTGTAATCACTCCATTTCTTTTCATAATCCAGCGCCGCCTTGAATTCATCTCTGATAATCTGCTCGACGCCGCCTCTCGTTTGAGGATAGCGCGTTGTATAGCGTTCGCCCCAATTGCTTTGCTTGGGATTTTCACCGAGTGCGAATTTAATTCCGGGAATCGCTCCTTCAAATTTCATTTCTTCCGGCAGCATTCCCCAACGCAATTTGATAACCTGATTCTGTCCGCCGATAGCATTGGCAGAACCATGCAATACATTTGCCGCCGTCAAACCGCCGGCAAGCTCACGGTAAATTCCGATATCATCCGCATCGATAATATCGCCGATACGCACTTCGGCAGTAATTGCTTTTCCAGTTTCGTTTACGCTTCCCGCGGCAGCAGAATGCGAGTGGCAATCAATAAGCCCGGGAGAAATGTGTTTGCCTGTTGCGTTTACCACAACTGCACCGGCAGGCACTGCAAGTTTTTTTCCAATCTTTACTATTTTGCCCCGCTCAACAAGCACATCGCCATGTTCAATTATGCCTTGCGGTCCGCATGTCCAGACAGTCGCGTCTTTGAAGAGCAGACTCGCCGGCTGGTCAGGCAATTTCGCTCTGCCGAATTCCGCGGGAGGATAGACGGGAGGAAACGAGGCCATCTGTACAGGTTTGGGTTTCGAAGAATCGGGTTCCTGTTTGAATTCATCTTTCTTCGTTGCTGACCATTTAAAGACCATGCCGTTAACAAGTTCGCCGGTTCCAATCCATTTTCCGCCGCTCATTGTTCCTGACATTCGAACGACGCCTTTCATCCCGATGGAATCGCCGGTGAACACGAGGCCAAGACGTAAGTCTGAATACGAAGCCGTTGTGGTTTTTGTATCTTTACCCATCGATTTTACCGTTCCCTGTAAACTTTCCGGCTCGCCTTTCAACACCACCGAAAGTGTTTCGACCGGAGCGTTCATCAGAGTGGCGTACCAGGTTCCGCGCGGATCAAATTCCGATTTGGCTTTTACTTCATAGCGTTTACCGTCAATCCACGTCTCGCGGATTTTTGTTTTCTCCGTAAAGAGATCGCCGTCGCTCACAATAACGTTTGCCACTTTTCCAACCTCAAGTGTGCCGAGTTCCTTATCGACACCGAACATTTTCGCGGGCATTGTTGTCAATGCCGCAAGAGCATCATTCGCCGAAAAACCGCGCTCGATTGCTTTGCGAAGGTTTGATGTGAAATTGCCTGCATCTTTTAATGTGGCAGTTGTAAGCACAAATGGAACTCCCGCTTTCTTCAACCGCATTGGATTTTCGGGCGCTTCATCCCAATGACGGAGATCGGACAGCGTAACACTGACTGCGTCTTCCGGCAATTGTACAGCAGGCGCTTCAGGAAAATTGATGGGAAGAATGAGCGGTGCCTCTGTTTGTTTAACAGCATCAAGTCTCCGATACTCGAAACCACTGCCGCGAGCCCAAAGTTTTAATCCGAACTCTTTTGCAATCTTTGACGCGCGTAAAAGACTTTGTTCGTCCGTTATTTCAAACAGCAATGGCTGTTTGGCGGAAATAACATCTTCCAGCGCGGCAAGATCGGCAACATATTCCGGACGCGGTTCCGCGGGATAGAGGGCTGATGCTTTCATCGCATCACGGTGCCATTGCGCGTCAAGAGTTGTCTGGCGTATAAATGCTATTGTTCCCATTAATGAGTTCGGATAATCATCACCGCTTGATGTTTCAAACGTGACGTGTTGTGCTATTTGCGGTTTAACAAGAAGCTGATTCGGAGTGCCGTCACCAAGATTCATTAATGCGCTTGTGCCGCGGAAGATTCCTTTTTGTGGAACAATAAGCGCCGTGGTGAATCCCATGCCGCGAAGTTTTTCCGCCGCTTTCACGTCTGGGAGAAAGAGCTGATCGGCATTTTGTCCCGAATTGATATTGCTGTTCCAGTGCTTGACACCGCGCGCTTCTTCAGCCGGAGCCTGCTGTTGATCGCGGTTGCCTCTGCCACCACCTCCATCTGGCTTCTTCGGCATACCGATATCGGAATAGCTGTCGATAAGTCCGGCATACAGCGTCATACCGGACATATCCCACACTCTGGCATCTGCAGGAACTGTGGCAGTTTTGCCGACTGCAGTAATGATGCCGTCGCGGATAACGAGCGTACCTTTATCCACAATATTGCCGGGAGAAATAACTATGCGGGCATTTGTAAACGCGTGAACCGACGGCGTGTTCTGGCGTATGCCGACCGCAGGCTTAATCTGCGCTGACAGCGGATTATTGGATAACAGCGGATAAATAGGTAGCAGCACTGTTATCATCCGGACAGCATAACGCCTTAAGGATGAAAGAGAAGAAATCATAAACACTCCTTTGCTGGAAATGTATATATGTGAGAGATAAACAAGAACTTAAGAGAATTTTCGTTCACGCGAGGCAGAAACTTCAAGGCACTCTCGTTAGACTGCAGCTTGGGAAAAAAGGTTGACGGCCGAGGTACAATTTGCAATGAAGAAAATAGTGTTTTGGGGAGGGAAAAGCAAGGGGAAAGATACAATACAAGACAGGTTTACGCTGATTTTACTGAAGACGCGAAGAAAGCTGATTGGATAGATTAAATCGTAAATTGTAATTAATTATTTAGTAAAACCACTAAAACAATTTTTGTTGCTGTTCTTCCGCGTCAATTGCTTTTTGCAGCTTATCCGCCAACGGCGGTAAATCGTCTATAAGGATTTGCCAGAGAATATCAAGGCTGACCTGATCGTACGCGTGAATGAGGCGGTTGCGCATACCTATCATTTCTTTCCACGGAAGCGAGGGGTAACGGCTTTGAGTTTCAAGGGTTACCTTTGAAGAAGCCTCGCCCATGATTTCAAGCAAGCGAACAAGAGCAAGTGAAAGTATTTCATCTGTATCAAGATCGCGGCGTGATTTCCCCTTACTGAAATACAACGTTTTGTTGACAGCGTCAAGAATGTGATGTAATCGTATAAGATCACTTTTAACCTTTGCCATAGATTGGTTGCGCCTCCATAACAACCGTGGTACGAAAGTAATGACTTAATTCACTGGGTGTGCGAAGATCGACAACCCTGCCAAAAATAGCGCTCAACCGATCCTGTAAATCAATAAAGGCAAACCCCGGCGTGTGCCCGGGTAAAAACTCCACCAGAATATCCAAGTCGCTGTCTTCGCGTGCATCACCGTGGAGCGTTGAGCCAAAGATCGAGAGCTTTTGCACATAGTACTCACGGCATATCTGAGACAGCTTCTCCTGCTGGGAGGCCGAAATAGTGAATGTCATAAACAGATTGGCTTTACGTTGAATGTACTTACGTTTACAGCGTCATTATACAAAACTCAGGCGAGAGTTTCAAGGAAGGACCAAATCGATTTACATTGATTGCACAGATGAAGTACGGATTACCGATTACGCCGTTTAAATCGAAAATTGCAAATTGAAAACTTGTGATGAGCGTGGCGAAACCATTGTAAATATTCTAAATCATTCCGCTTCGTTTCCTCAGAAACCACTCTATCGCAAAGAGCGCGATAATCGCCGCCGCGACATATTGCCAGTTCCATAACTCAATTTCACTTGCCTGAATAAGTTCCTTCGGGGTGAGCTTAACAGCGGCAATGTCTTTCGCAAGATCGCCGGTGGCGCCAAGGATATAAAATTTTCCGCCCGTTCTGTGGGCAATCTGTTCAAGAAGCTGTTTGTTCATTTTGGTTTCGAGATACTCAACATTCATTTGCCCGACGGAGAATTTTCCTTTGTCGGTTCCGTAATGCTTACCGGCGCCGGCAGCTTTCGCGGTAAATGTATAATCACCCTCCCTGACTCCGCTGATGGCTCCTTCATATCTTCCGTTGCCGATTGCGTTAAGAGCAAGACTCACCTTTTCCCCTCTGTTCTCCATCTCCACAATTACTTCCGCATCATCAACTGCTTTCAATTGATCATCATATACCTGACCAGTAAATTCAATCGCTTCCGCTGTCGTAAATGTTTCCTTGACTGGCGCAACACGGACATTCTTGTCATCTTCCTTTGTCGTCAGCCATCTCACGGTGTTGGTGAGAAATAGAGGTAGAAATTGCTCGATGCCGGAACTTCCCTGTGTGAGCAGCCGCCATCGCCATACTCCGTATGTTGTCAGTGCGATTGATTTTTGCCGGTTGATATTCCGGATTGCGAAGAATGGTTCATTCAAAACAATATTCTGAAGTTTCACCGAGGCCAGCATTTCCGCTTCCGGTTTAGTCCGGAAGGTTGTCTGCTGTTTGAACAGCGGCGGAAGCATCTGCCAGCGCTCCGCGGATCCGCTGCCTTCCAGTGTAATCAAAGGGTTAGTTTTATGTTTCTCTATGACCGAAGGAGATACCAGCACCTCGGGAGGATTTTCTCCCGACCAGGTTATGGGCAGAACCGGCTCCAGCATCTGCAGTTTGTTGTAATTCACCGACTTGCCGTGAATATATAACACCGGTTTCTTTTTTGTTTCAATCGCTGTTCGCAGTTGTTGCAATAGATTCGTGTTTGTCGCGGATGAAGGAAATCCAACCATAACGAAACAATCGGCGCTATCGAGAACGGATTGAGTAGGCGCATGTTCATAAAACTCATTGGCGCTTTTTTGAACAAATACTTTCACGTTTAATTGTCTATCTTCGACTAATGATTGTCTGACCGCCGAAACATCGGGTGAAGGCGCACCCGCGAACAGAACAATGTTCAGCTTGCTTTTCAGGACTTTAATAAAAAACGATTTGGTGTTGTTTCTGGCAGTCAGCTCACCATCAAGATGTGTTACCGAAACCGTATATTTTCTCGTTCCTTCTTCTTTTGTTTCCAGTGCAAGGTTTATCGGATATTCCACTGTGCCATTGCGCAACTGAAGAATCTTTTTATCAAGAACCGTTGTGCCTTCAGAAATCATAACTTCAACGTTCTCGCCGCCATACCCTGAACTTTTAATTGTTACATCGACAGGAATGCGGCTTTCAGCGTACGCAAGATTATTGGTAAGGACGCGCTCAACAAGGATGTCTTTTTGCTCCGTTGTATCGCCAACACCGATTGTATACACGGGGATATTGAGCTCTTCCGCATCGTATACCGGATTTTTGCCTTCAGTATAATTACCATCTGTAAGGAGTACAACCGCCTGAATATTTTCCTGCGTCAACTGCGCTTTGATATCGGCAAACGCACGTGAGAGATTTGTTGTTTCGCCGGAAAAGCGGAGTGAATCAGCGACCGGCTGCAGTGCGGTCTGGAGCTGACCCGCAAACGGAACATAGCGCATCTCGGCAGGAGCAACCTTGAGCTGACCGTTTCCAAGAAAAGATTTGACTGCGGCCGTCCTGTCACCGGCAGTTCCCTGGATTGTCATGCTCTGGCTGTCATCTATCAGCACAGCAACAACGGGGGGCTGTTCACGGGTCGATATCATGCGAAATACCGGTTCGAACAATACCATCAGGAGCAATGAAAGAGCAAGCGATCGAAGAAGCGAGAGCGTTATTCTGCGCGAGGGTGGAAGCGGCGGGAGGGTGTAACGATAAAACAAAAATGCCAATCCGACAAAAAGGAAAAAGAAAACAAGAAACAGGAGGAGATTCCCGCCAAGCGATATAGAAACAGCACCGGGGATCATCAGGTCAGCGAAGAAGAATCATCTTCCTCGTCAACACAGAGGACGGAGTGGCTAACTGATAAAAATAAACACCACTTGGTTGATGAGAAGCATTCCATGAAAATTTATAAACACCGGGAGGTGTTACCTCGTTTAAGAGAGTTTCTATTTCCCGTCCCAGTACATCAAATATTTTCAGAGAGACAAATTCGCGATTCACGATTCGAATTTCGAAATTGGTTTCCGGATTAAACGGATTCGGATAATTCTGCAACAATTCAAATGATACCGGCAAAATTGGTTCAACACCCACATCTGTAAGCCCGTACTGCAATTGCCATGTCGTGCTTTTCACGGGCGCGGGACTCTGGTAAGTATGCAATCCGCTATCCTGAGCTTCTATATAAAAATGAATGGTTGTTCCCTGCGGTTGTAAGGGAATTGTTGCCGAATATATACCTGAGGTTGGAAATAACATTGAAGAAACCTGTGACATTGCAAGCGGAGTAAACGTGGGACTCGATCCGACTGCATAATATAATTTCACTGTTGAAGGATTGATGCCAAATTTTGAAGCTACGCTTGTTGACACAACACTCATCGATAAGTTGGTATCTATTGTTGGTTCGTTACTGAAGATAGGACCAAAAGAGAGTGCGGCATCAAGCGCGTTAACGAGTCCCCAACCTGTAAAATTATTTGGTATATCGGGATATGAAAGGATATCCACCGAATCAGCGGTTGACCGAATTGCATCACGTACCTGAATGGGCGTAAGTTCCGGACGAACAGAAAGCAGTAATGCCGCCGCTCCCGCCGCAAGCGGTGTTGCAAGCGATGTACCAATCGTTGAACCATAGTTTGATGGCCCATTCGTACTCGCGAATCGAACCCCCACCCCCGGCGCAACAACATCGGGTTTAAACCTGCCGTCATTTGTCGGTCCCGTCGAACTGAATCCGGCGAGATCTCCGGAAAATGAAACCGCGCCGACCGAAATAATACTGTCCGCGTCCGCGGGCGTGAGCATTGTAGCGGTAACTCCGCTTCCATTGCCGTTATTTCCCATCGCGTTACAGACAACAACACCAAGCCGTGCCGCATTAAGCGCGGCAAGAGCGGTAACGGATGTCCGTCCGTCAAAATCTCCGTTCGCCCATGTATACCCTGTATGATCATCAAAAATATCATACCCAAGAGAACTGCTGACAAGGTCAACACCCTGGTTTTCCATCCACTCTATCCCGGCTGCCCAATTATCTTCTTCAATTTGTGTTTCTGTTGGAAAGTATTCAGTCTTACCCAGGATATAGGTTGATTTGTATGCGGGCCCGATTAACTGTCCCGGCATATATCCGCCAATAATGGAAAGCACCAATGTACCGTGGCTGTCCTGGCTCGGTGAATCTCCCGCCTGATTAGCCGTCGTGTCGTCATTAAAAATAAAATCGTGCTCGGCAATAATATCCCTGGTCTTCAATGCCTCATGCATGCGCCACCGGAAACCTGTGTCCAGCATGCCGATGAGCACGCCCTTTCCGTTAATGCCGAGGTCGTGAAGCTGGGGAACGTTGATCATTTGAGATTGTAATAACGACAAGCCATAATCCAATGAAGAAACTTTTTGATATGATGGTATCGCTTCGGCAGGGATTTCCTCCTCTTTTTTTGCGTGAAGAATAACGACAGGCGTTACTTTTTTCACAAAAGGAAGATTGTTGACAACAGTAAGCTGTTGTTCGGTCAGATAAAAACTCATTGCATTCATCCAGCGGATGCCATGCGCCGGAATTCCCCCTAGTGCCTGAACCTGTTCAACATATGGCGGATAAAGTGGAAGATCGGACTCTGTAACAAGTCTGCCGGAAGAAAGAACTTTCGCGCGCCGTTCCAATGCTTTGGGAGTTACAAGCGACATCACGCTTTTATACATTGCACTGTTCTTCACTATGACGCCCTGTTGGGAAGACAGCCCTCCCTTGTCGGCAAAATAGACCCAATACTTTTGCTGAGCCTGTGAAAGAAATGAACACAGGAAGAGTAACACAACGATCATCTTCATTCTGCACGGGAGCTTCATAGCCCTCTCCTCACACAATTTAATTATTTTGAAGAAGCTTATCAATAATCTGCATCGTTGTAACACCGTCTGCTTCGGCATTAAAATTCGGAACGATACGGTGGCGCAGGACCGGACCGATAACTTTACGCACGTCTTCAATATCCGGTGTGTGCCTGCCGTCGAGTATGGCGCGGGTTTTCGCACCGAGAATAAGGTATTGCGATGCGCGCGGTCCGGCGCCCCAGCTCAACCAATCTTTAATAAACTGCGGTGACGAAGATGCCTTTGGCCGTGTTTTTGTAACAATGTTGACGGCATATGAAATAACATTGTCCGCCACCGGCACTCTGCGGACAAGATCCTGATAGTGGAGAATTTCTTTCTTCCCGAGAATATGAGACAACTGCGGCACGTACATGCTTGTGGTGGATTTTACAATCTCCAGTTCTTCTTTCTCTGAAGGATAATCGAGCCAGAGATTAAACATAAACCTGTCAAGTTGCGCTTCGGGAAGAGGATACGTTCCTTCCTGCTCAATCGGGTTTTGCGTTGCAAGGACGAAGAACGGCTCTTCAAGAACATACATTTGTCCCGCCGCGGTAACATGATGCTCCTGCATCGCCTCAAGAAGTGCCGCCTGGGTTTTGGGAGGAGTTCTGTTGATTTCATCCGCGAGAAGAATGTTAGCGAAGACGGGGCCTTTGATAAATTTGAATGCTTTCGTTCCGGTTGAACGGTTATCTTCAATGATCTCCGTTCCGGTAATATCGCTCGGCATCAGGTCGGGAGTAAACTGTATCCTGCTGAATTGCAGTTCAAGCACATTGGCAAGAGTTTTAATAAGCAACGTTTTTGCCAGACCGGGAACACCCACAAGCAAACAATGTCCCCGCGCAAGCAGGCAGATGAGCAAATGCTCAACAATTTCTTCCTGCCCGACGATGACTTTGCCGATCTCTTTTTTTATAGAATCGAAATGCAATTTCAACGATTGCACCGCTTCGACATCATTTTTCATTTCAGTTGTTGACACGGTTCCTCTGTATTATTAAAGTCGTGTGGTCCAGTAAATTTCGCCGCGAAGTTTCTTCAGCCATTGCTGATATTCATTATTACGTTTGTACCCGCTGGCAAGTTGCTCTATCCGTTTCCAATCTTCTTCCAGGTTCATGGCATGCTCAGGTATCCGTTGTTTCAGATAGATAATATGAAACCCTGTCGTTGACCCGGTAGCTACTTCAACGGGATCGCTGATCTCACCCGGTTTTAACGAAGAAACCGTCCGGAGAAGCGATTCATCAAACTGGTCAACAGTATATTTTCCGAGGAATCCGCCCATGGGTCCGGACTCTTTATCCTCAGAATATTTTCTGGCAAGATCGGAAAAATCCATTCCGCTTTTCGCGCTGTCTTTAAGTGATTTCAGAAATAATTTCGCTTCATCAACACCGGAGCTGTCGACGCCAATCTGAAACAAAATATGGCGCGCGTGTACAAGCTCACCCCTTCTTTCCAGTAGCTGGATAATATGGAATCCGCGGGATGTTTCGACGATATCGGAAAGCTGGTTTTCATTCAGTGAAAAAACAATCTCTTCAAATTCTTTTACGAATTGTCCTCTGTGCCATGAACCAAGATCGCCGCCATCCATTGCGGTTCCGCGATCTTCCGAGTATCTTCGTGCTAACTCAGCAAAATCCCCGCCCGCCTTGATCGAATCAAGAATCAATTGGGCCTTTTCCTTTACTTTCGTCTTTGATTGTTGTCCGATTTTAGGAATGCGGAGAATATGATAAAGCTCAAGCTCTTCCGGAACCGCAGGAAGACTGTCTTTGAACGTTGTAAAAAATTCTTCTATTTCACGGCGGGACGGCTGCATGCCGCCAAATCGCGACTGCTGGAGTTTCTGCACCAGCAATTGCTTGCGCATGTCATCGCGGAAGTCACGCTTCATTTTACTGATGGTCATACCGTACATTTCTTCCAGCCGTTTTTCCGAACCGATTTGGGGAAGCGCGATACGCTGTGCGATTAATGCGTCAAGCTGAGTGCTGACTTCTTCATCGCTGACCGAAAGTAATGTATCCTGAAGCGCTTCAGCGAGCACAAGCTTTTCATTCACCATTCCTTCCAGCACCTGCTCTTTCAATCCCGGCGTGGCCGGGTCCATTCTGTTATTGAACGCGAAGAATTCCGTCTGCGCATTTAAATCGGATAACAGAATGAATTCTTTTCCTACTACGGCAACGATACGATCGATTACCGTTTGCTGGGCCAGGAGCATCCCGCCAAGGGGCAGAAGTCCTGACAAAAGAATCAATGTGTATAACAGTTTATTCACCGGGCTGCGCATGTGTTGTATCCGTAAGTGGGAAAAACAATTGAACCGAATATTTGTTTCGCAGGGAAACAAGAAGATCATCATACTGTTTACGGCGTTGTTCCATAAGAACTCTTTGCCGTACTTCATCGCGGACAGCGTCGAAGTCCGCAGTAGCCCCTTCCTTTATCGCCTGAAGCAACTGCATCACAACATAACCGGACGATGTTTTAACGGGAAACGATGGCTCATTTTCAGACAGTGTGGAAGCTACTTTCCAGAGCTCAGGGGGAGTAATTGTGCGTTTGGTATAATATTGTTCTGATTCCGAAAGCAGGATTGGAGATGATGAGCCGGAAGAAATCCTTTCAAGCGCCTTGTTCCACGGAATTCCCTGCGAAAGAAGAGTAACAAAAGCAACCGCGTGTTCCCGTTTTGCAAGCACAGCGATATTCATTTTCCTGATATCCTCCCGCACCATAAATTCATCGGTATGCGCTGAGAAGAAGGAGCGTGCTGATGAGTCATTTACCGCTATTGTATCGGCATAAACGTGCTTCTCAAGATATGCCTGGACCGCCAGCTGACGCACCGCATCTTTTGCCTGCCGTTCAAATTGTTCAGTCTTATCCACGCCTTCTCGCTCTGCTTCCTGATGCAACAACTCATTGATAACCCACGACGCGGCATAGGCACGCACCTGCTGGTCATATGATCCCCGCGATGAATCGACCGCGAGTGAAGCTTCCTCTAACGTCAGAACCGCATCGCCCACGCGGGCGATGACAGCTCCCTGCGGTTTAGCGCAGCCGCCGCACAGTACTCCCGCAACGACAAGTACCAGGTATGCGACATGCTTCATTGTATCACGACTGCCTCAGCGAGAGGTATCCGGTGACGCAAACGCGTTTTGCAAATATTCTCTGTACTGTTTCACCGGATGACGCTGTTTTATACTTTCAAGCCAGATTTGTTCGAGCCGTTTCGCTTCATATTCCTGATATGCATTGGAAACCTCGGGACCGGCTTCTTCAAATGTTTTTTCGCGCGATGGCTCTTTTCCCAACAATTTGATGATTGCGTATCCTCCTTCAATTTCAATTGGATCGGATATTTCTCCAATCTTCATTGTGGCCGCTTTTTGGGTTAAATCACTTTCAGTCACCGGGAGGAATCCTGTTTCTCCGCCTTTTGCTTTCATATCAGGATCGGGATGATAACGGCCGGCAAACGAAGCGAAGTCGCCGCCCCGTGTCAGTGAATCGTACACCATCAACGCCAGTGTATCTGTTTCAAAATACATCTCGGCCATATTCACTTTTTCCGGCATAATAAACTTAGAGCGGTTTTGCGCATAGTATGCCTTGAGGGCAGAATCGGAAACTACGGTCTTACCCCACACCTCAACCTGTTCGGCCTTATACAATAGAATGCCGTCGTTATAATCGTTCATCAATGAACGGAAATCGGCGTTGCGTTGCTCGAGCCCTACAGCGTGTTCCTCAAGCAATATCCCTTCGGCTATTCTGCCAAGCTGTGTCTTGAACGCTGAGCGCGCAAGCGAAGTATTCCTGAGTTCCGGGCGATTACGCAGTATAGAGAGAACTGTATCGATCAAAATAGCACGGTTGTTAACATTCATCAGCGCCATCTTCTCGATATCAGGAGTTATAGAAGCATCCCACGCGCTGTCTTCGGTTGTTTTGTTTGAATCCAGAACCGCAACAAACGCGTTAAACGCGTTATCGTTGAACGTATAGCTGAATTTTTTCTTCAGATTGGCAATGTAGTTCTGATAATCTTCGTTAAACCGGGATTGCTGGTACTGTTTTTTCAGTTCATCGCGGACCTGCGTGAACGGCGGAACCGGACGAACACTGTCAATGCGGATAAGATGAAAACCGAATGGCGTTTGAACTATATCGGAAACAATTCCAAGTTTGAGCTTAAACGCGGCTTCGTCAAACTGCTGGACATACCGTTTGCGCTCAACCCATCCGAGATCGCCGCCGCGATTGGCTGTGCCAAGGTCTTCAGAGTGTTTCGTCGCAATCTGTACAAAATCCATTCCCTTTTTTAAACTATCCTGAAATGCTTTGATTCGTGCAAGAGCACCCGCGGTATCTGCTTCTGTTGCACCCTGCGGTTTATAAAGAGTCATAATATGACGCACCCTTATTGCGCCGGGAGCGGGGTGGCGTTCAGTCAACCGGACAACATGGTAACCAAACGGAGAACGTACCGGAACGGAACTGATTTCTCCCTGCTTCATGGCATATGCGGCATTCTCAAAAGAGGAAACCATCTGTCCACTGCTGAAATAATAAACATCGCCGCCATTGGCTTTTACCGAAGGGTCTTCGGAAAATTTTCGTGCGAGTGAATCAAAGCTTTCACCGGATTTCGCGCGGCGGATAATGTCCATTGCCTTCTCATAGGCCTTCAATGTATCGGCCGGAGGGGCATCCGCTTTTACCGAAAAGAGAATATGCTGAGCGCGCAATTCTTCCCGTCGCCGTTCGTATAATTGTCTGACACCGGGTTCAGTCACTTCCTTATCAACAAGAAATGTTGCCGCAAGCGTCTGGCGATATTCCTTCATTTCAGAAATGATTTCAGGGTCATTCATCATATTCCTGTCGGACGCGTCCTGCAGTTTCAGCTTATAATTTGTCAGCAGGTCAAGAAACCGGTTCCGCTCTTCCATGGAACTCTGTTTCGCGGCAGTTGAACCGCCGCTGTTCTTGGTAAAAAATTCTTCGTACTCTCCGAGAGTGACTTTCTTCTGGCCAACTTCAAGAACAACCGACTCGCTGGCTTTCGGTGAACAACCAGACAATAAGAGCATACACACCGCCGTCGTGGCGATGATTCCACACAACAACTTCATTCCGGTACTTCCTTTCTTGTATTGAAATAAGGCTGGAATTTGAGGTTTTTGACAATCAAGTATAACCAAAAGTTGGGAAAGATTCAACAAACTTTGCACCGCTTAAACCTACGAAAAATTCTTTATAAAGGATCTTTTGATGATGGAAGAAGCTCACTACTGCCTTGATTCAAGCGCTAATTTTATCTATATTTTCGGTGTCATTTCTAAAAAGAAAGCCTGTCTTTGAAAAAATTCTTTAACTTCGTCAAAATCGAACATACGCTGTTTACTCTGCCGCTTATTTACAGCGGATTGATATTGGGCCTAACCGAGGCTCCTTCAATTCAGTTATTGATACTTGTTCTCTTATCTGCCGCAGGTGCGCGCACTGCTGCATTTGCATTAAACAGGATTATCGACCGCAACATTGACAGGAAAAACCCCCGCACAGCAATCCGCGAACTCCCATCGGGAAAGATGACCCTCAATGAAGCAATTGGTGTGCTGATTGCGGGATGCGCGGTGTATTTTGGCACCGCGGCTCTCATTTCTCCGTTTTGCCTGATGCTCTCGCCGATACCGCTTATTATTTTTATTGTGTATCCCTACATGAAACGGTTTACACCGTTTGCACATTTCGGCGTCGGGCTGGGGATGTCGATGGCGCCGCTCGGCGGATATTTTGCTGCGTCTCCTTCGTTCGATAACATTCTGCCGGCGACATTGCTTTGTTTGTTTACGATTTTCTGGGGGACAGGATTTGATATTATTTACGCAACACTTGATGAAGAATTCGACCGCAGTGAACAACTCTATTCGTTTGTCTCACGTTTTGGCAAACAGCAGGCGCTTGTGTGGTCATCAGTGTTTCACGTCATCGCGTTCGGATGTTTGAGTTTTTTATTCTTCACAACCGTCAGAACCTGGTACGCAGCGCCATTTCTTTTTCTCACCGGAGTATTATTGTGGATTGAACAGCGAAAAGCTTCCAATGTTGAACTGTCGTTCTTCCGGATTAATGCGGGACTTGGTTTTGTTGTGTTCGGCATGATCATGATCGGAGCGATGTTCAATTGAGAGTCGTGTTGGGAATTACCGGTTCTTCCGGCGCTGTATACGCAGTGGAGTTTCTAAAACAATGCAAAGCAGACAACTTTCTCATCGTCAGCAAGTGGGGAAAGGTGCTACTGAAAGATGAGGTTGGTGTAACGGAAAAAGATCTCCAGCCCTACGTCAAGCGGCAATTTTCAGATGATGATCTTACCGCACCGCTTGCTTCCGGTTCGAACAAAGTTGACGCCATCGTTATTCTTCCCTGCTCAACATCCACACTTGGCAAAATTGCATCCGGCATCGGCGATTCACTCATCACACGCACTGCACAGGTTGCATTGAAAGAGCGTTACAAGCTCATTCTTTGCATTCGTGAAACACCTCTTTCGACAACATCACTTGAGCAATGCGCGAGACTTTCACGTGATGGTGTAATAATCATGCCGGTCAGTCCGCCATTGTATTACGTTCCCAAAACCGTTGATGAGTATGTAAACGGATTTGTCGATAAACTCATCGGAGTGGCAGGCGTTCGCGAACCGCGGGGTTGGCGCGCGGAAGAGCTGGAATAGCCAAGTATCGTAAATCAGTAATTATATTTCCCTTCTTAAAGATACATGTCATTCTACGACTTTCGTTCATATCTCAGGGCGCTTGAGGCGGCCGGCCAGCTTCACCGCACTTCCGTCGAGATTGACCCCGCTCTTGAATTAACCGAAATTTCTACACGGGCTCTGAAAGAAGGAAAACCCGCTCTTCTTGTTGAGAATCCGAAAGGATCTTCGTTTCCTCTTGTTGTTAATCACTTTTCGAATGATAAACGGATTGAACTTGCGCTTGGCATGCACCCCGATGAAATCGGGGCGGAGCTTATTCATTTCCTTGAACGCGCTGTTCCCCCAACATTCAAAACATTTCTCGACAACAAACCGGTCATCAAACGGTTTATCAACGCAAGGCCAAAAGTTGTCGCTTCTGCAGTGAGTCAACAGGTTGTGGAATTTCCAAACCTGGATGAACTTCCCATTCAAACATGCTGGCCCCTTGATGGCGGAAGGTTCATCACGTACGGACAAATTTTTACGTACGACCCGCGGGATAATAAACGCAACATCGGCATCTACCGCATGCACGTGTTCGATAAAGCAACAACAGGAATGCACTGGCAGATACAAAAGGGCGGCGGGTTTCATTATTATCAGGCTGAAAAGGTAGGAAAAGATTTTGAGTTAGCGGTGGCACTCGGCACGAGCCCGGCACTTTTGTTTGCCACCATTGCCGCATTGCCGGAAGGAATCGACGAAGCGATGTTTGCCGGCTTCCTTCAGAATAAACGCGTTGAGTTTACAAAAGGGAAATCAGTTTCCATACATGTTCCGGCGAATGCCGAGTTTGTTTTAGAAGGAATCGTCCCGCAAAAGGAACGAAGAATGGAAGGTCCGTTTGGCGATCATTTCGGACATTATTCCGCAGCATCAGAGTTTCCCGTATTCCACATCAAGTCAGTTACGCATCGACGAAATCCAATCTATCCTGCAATTGTTGTCGGCAAACCGCCGATGGAAGATAAATTCCTCGGCGACGCGACACAGCAGATTCTTGGACCACTTGCGAAACTCATTCACAAAGAAGTCACTGATCTCTGGGCATACTACGAAGCCGGGTTCCACAATCTTCTTGTCGTTGCTATTGAACAACGTTACCAAAAGGAAGCCATGAAAGCCGCGCTCGGATTGATGGGAACTGATCAGCTCTCGCTGACAAAGTGTATTATCACTGTTTCATCAGGAGTAAACGTCCGCGACTGGCACGCGGTGTTGAAAGAAATCAAAGATCACTTCGACCCTCAATACGATTTTGTGATGATACCGAAAGTCCCGCTTGATACGCTTGACTTCACAAGCTATAAGATGAATTTAGGAAGCAAGATGATTGTAGATGCTACAAGAAAGCATTCAAGGGGAAGTGGTTTGGATGTTAAAGAAGATGGTTTCAGATTTGATGTCTCAAGTTTCAAGTCTGTTGATTCACGTATAGTCGATATTCATCTAGTTGATAATACATTATTGTTGGTGAAGGTAGATTCACCCATATCGAATAGTTTGCGACCTGAAAACCAAATCTTAAAACCTGAAACCGGCAGAGAAGTTCTTCAGAAACTCGTTGTTAAACCTGAACTTTCACACCTCAAAATTGTCGCGGTTATATCTCACGATGTGGACATTCACAACAAAGAGAGTTATATTTGGGGAGTTTTTACACGCTTCGACTGCGAAAGAGACGTTCTTTTCACTGAAAACAAACTCGTTGGCATTTCTCCTATATATAGAGGTGTGATGGGAATCGATGCCACGTGGAAACCCGGATATCCTGAACCACTGACAATGCCGGATGAAATCGTAAAACGTGTGGATGAAAAGTGGGGAAAGATTTGGCGTTGACTACGGCAAGGTCATCCTTCGTCCCGCCTAAGCGGGACGAAGGATCAGATAACGGGAGGAATGTTTGAAACAGAGATTATATGACAATTAACTTCCGAGACAAAAATCTAATACCAATTTGGAATAAAATCCAGCAAGGCACACGCCTCTCGCTTGAAGACGGGCTGACGCTCTACCACACCAACGATGTCATTGCTCTTGGCAAGATGGCGCACTTTGTCCAACAGCAAAAGAGCGGTGACGCTGTCTATTTTGTCCTGAACCAGAAAATCGAACACACGAATATCTGTGTACTCTCTTGCAAGTTCTGTGACTTCGCCGTCAAGAAAGGCAACGCGAACGCATATGAGATGACAACGGAAGATATTCTTTCAAAACTTACTCCCGAAATTGCTGAAGTTCACATTACCGGCGGCATGCCTGCCGACTGGCCGTGGGAGCGCTACCTCGATATCGTGCAATCAATCCACAAACATTTTCCGAATACCGACGTCAAGGCATTTACCGCAGTAGAGATCGACTTCTTCCATAAGAAATTCAAAATGCCGGTGGAAGAAGTACTGAAACAATTACAGGCTGCGGGTTTGCGAACAATGCCAGGCGGCGGCGCGGAAGTATTTTCCGAACGCGTGCGCAAACTTCTTTTCAATCAGAAGATCGGTGCGAAAGGGTGGTTTGAAGTTCATAAAACCGCGCATAAACTCGGCATTCCCACCAATAGCACGATGCTCTATGGCCATGTCGAAACTCTTGAAGAGCGCCTCATTCACATGATGAAGCTCCGTGAAGCCCAGGATGAAACCGGAGGATTTCTTACGTTCATCCCGCTCGCGTTCCAGCCGGGCGATACAGGCATTAAGCCGAGCAACCGCTATACTTCGGCCATCGATGATTTGAAGACCATTGCCATCTCACGGCTGATGTTGGATAATTTTCCCCACATCAAGGCGTATTGGGTTATGCTGACAGAGGAAGTTGCTTCCGTCGCGTTGAACTTCGGTGCAGACGATATGGATGGGACTGTCGGCGGTGAAAAGATCGCGCACGATGCGGGTGCGATCAGTCCGATGAAGCTTGCCAAAGACCAGATCATCAAGATTATCAAAGATGCCGGGAAAATTCCCGTTGAGCGGGATGTGTACTACAATCCGCTGAAGATTTACACCGATAATGTCATTGGAAAAATTCCTTATCTCAACTCCGTTCCGTTCTATCATCATTTCGAAAAGCGGCAGTTTAAAATTTTGCCGGTTGTCCCTCGACGCATGGGAGTGCTTGAGGAAAAAGAACAGATTGTTGCCGGACCTTTCTCGCTGATGGATTATTTCCGACAGGAAGAGAAGCTAGAACTTTTGCCGTTCTGCATCGCGACACGCGACCAGGTAAAGAGCGTGATGCTCTTCAGCAACCATGGCTGGCTCGATCTTGACGGAAAAACCATAGGCATAACCGACGATACTGCGACATCAGTACGCCTCTTGCAGGTCTTACTCGAAAAGAAATACAACGTGAAGGCCAAATTCGAGCGGATGCACTCTGGTGTAAATAATTTTTCTCAATACGATGCCGTGTTACTTATCGGCGACGAGGCGCTTCACCGCAACAAATACGGTCTCGCCGATTTCGAGCTTGTGTATGATCTTGCAAAAGAATGGTATGACTGGAAAAAAATGCCGTTTGTCTTTGCCGTTTGGGCTGTAAAAAAATCACTCCCCGCGGAAACAAAAGCTGAGCTTATTTCCCAAATTGAACAATCGCTTGCGCAATCTCAGGATCACTTCGGTGAGATTGGCGAACTGCACGGAAAAAGAATCGGGCTTGAGTACGACGATGTGGAAGAGTATCTCGAAGGGTTTAATTACCGCCTCGGTGAGAGGGAGAAAGAGGCGATGAAGGAGTTTAAAGATTTAACTCAAACGATAACTGTTTTTACTTAAAAGATTTGGTTTCATTAAATGTCTCTTTTGACTGTAATACAATCAAAACAAAATAGTTATTATAGTTCTAATTTTTTGCATTACTCTTTGTCGCATACCGTTTGTATAACGGTATTCATAGACAGATAGAAATTGATTCATGCCTTGATAGTGGAGGAAGATGGAACTATGAAACGAATCAATGTGAAGCTGCCAGATAAATGGAGATAGTAAAAGGAAATCATTAATGCCCAAAGCAAAAGAACAGTCCGTAACATATATAGCAAAGAAAAAACCTTTGCGGCGGACCATTACATCAAGTCCAAAACAACAAACATTGAAAATGCTTCGAAATCTGAGAGACGATGCAACATACGAAGATATCATGTATAAGCTATATGTGTTAACAAATATTCAAAAGGGGCTAGATGATATCGAGGCTGGACGTATTATTTCTCACGAGGACGTCAAGAAAAGTTTAAAAAAATGGTTGGTATAACCTGGACTGGTCGTGCAAAAGAAAATTTGGAAGAAATTGGCAAGTACATCTCACGTGATTCAACACGCTATGCTGTAAATGTATTAAAGGAAATATACCGCGCAACTGAACGGCTTATAATATTTCCTGAAAGCGGAAGAAATCTTCCCGAACTGTCAGCAACAAACCTCCGAGAAATTATTGTCGGAAATTTTCGGATTATTTATACTCGGATTGACAACAACATTATTATTGTGACGGTTTTGCACTCCCGCCGTAATGTGAAGAAACTGTTAAAGAAAAAATAACGTCTATGCACCTATCATCACTCTACGATAAAATCCACGCGGGCGACCGGTTAACACCGGAGGAAGGCTTATTCATTCTGAAGAATGCCGAACTGCTTGATCTCGGCGATCTCGCAAGCGAAATCCGTTTTAAGAAAAATCCGGTTCCGAACATCACGTTCGTCGTTGATACCAACCCGAACTATACCAACATCTGCAACATCGACTGCATCTTCTGCGCGTTCTACCGACATGAAGGCGAAGAGGGAAATTATACGTACTCCGTTGATCAGATGATAGAGAATTTCAAACGCGCGGCGGCAAATGGCGTTACCACGGTGTTACTGCAGGGTGGTGTCAATCCCAAGATTCCGTTTGAGTATTATCTGGAAACGGTGGAACGGACTGTAAAAGAAGTACCTGAGGTAATGCCGCACTTCTGGTCGACATCCGAAATTATCGGCATGGCACATGTTTCGGGTTTTACGATTCCGGAAGTACTGCAAAAATTATGGAATGCAGGGCAGCGAACCATCCCGGGCGGCGGAGCCGAAATTTTATCCGATAAAGTCAAAAAGAAAATTTCCCATCTCAAAGGCACAAGCGCCGACTGGCTCAACGTGATGCGCGAAGCGCATAAGGTGGGATTCAAGACAACCGCAACGATGATGTACGGCCACCTCGAAAAGGACGAAGACATTATCGAGCACCTTGAATCAATCCGCCAACTCCAGGATGAGCATCACGGATTTACCGCATTCATTCCGTGGAGCTTCAAACCCGGAAATACTCCCCTGGAAAAAATCATCCCGCATTACGCAACACCGATGCGCTATCTGCAGATGATCGCTTTCTCGCGCATATATCTCGATAACTTTGATCACATTCAGGCATCATGGTTTTCTGAAGGCAAGAAGACAGGACAGATTGCCGTACACTTTGGCGCGGATGATTTCGGTGGAACATTATTCGAAGAAAACGTTCACGCGGCGGCAAACTTCATTAACAAAACAAACACCGAAGAGGTAATTCAACTGATTCAGGAGGCGGGGTTTATACCGGCACAGAGAACAACGTTGTATGAGATTGTGAAAGTCTATGAGAATGTTGAAGCGGCATAATACTGATATACACTGATTGCGCAGATATTACACAGAGAACAGATTTCGCAGGTTCGTAATTGTCAAAAAAGTTCGATGTGGCCGAGAGCAGGCAAGAGTCCACGCTCGTGCCCGACTTTAAAAAGAAGTTCCAGCGCTTTTTTCCCGTCAGTTCCCATATCAATCGTTAACTGACTGACATACATCTTCACAAACTTTTCTCCAAGCGCGTAATCAATCCCTCTTCCCCACTGCATTGCGTAGGGAATCGCTTCTTCCTGATGTTCATAACCATAGGCAATACTTTCTTTTAATCCGCGCGAAAGCATCCGTGCCATCTCTTCCCCGAGATCCTTTCGTACGACATCAAGTCCAAGCGGGAGCGGTAAACCATTGCTTGCGTTATCCCAGAGCTCGCCGAAATCCAACACTTTCTTAAAACCAAGTGCGTCATACGTGATCTGTCCTTCGTGAATCAACAGGCCGGCGTCAACTGTTCCGTCATCCACCGCATCCATGATTTTGTCGAATGGTATATCGACGTTTTTGATTCCTTCGGTAAATATTTTGAAGAGAAGTGTTGCTGTGGTAAGAGGCCCGGGTGTCGCCACGGTTTTACCGCGAAGATCGAGAAGATTGGAATAGCGCCGGGAAATAATAACCGGACCATACCCCTCGCCCATGCTGGCGCCGGTACGCATGATCCAATAGTTGTCGGCAACAAACGGATAGGTATGCGCGGAGATTGCCGTTACTTCAAGCTCGGCGTTTTTCGCGCGCACGTTGAGTGTCTGGATGTCCTCCAACTGGTGCGCAATCTGAATACCGTCTAATTTTACCTTGCCTGACGCAAGCCCGTAAAACATAAACGCGTCGTCGGGGTCAGGGCTATGCCCGACGCGAATGATACGATCTGACATGAATTCAAAGAATTAAAAAATTTAATGAGAGAAGATACGGAATTCATATATAACTACAAAGTGTTCTGCCTGGCAGGTAATGGTCTAATTTGAAATTTCCAGGGCACGTCATGATTCGACGGAGTTTACCCCGCCGTAGCTTTCGACTTAGGTCAAGATGAAGGCGGGGCTCACCTTGACGGTAGGAGACACTCTGAACGAAGGATGCTCTAAGTCAAAATAGGTCGGGACCGCATAGCACATTCAAATCCCGATGTATATACGCTGTAACTACTTATTAAACTCTCGTTTGCATTCCTTTGCTGCAGGTCACAGCGACTACATCCGCCATTGAGAATGTAATAAATTATTCGTAGCTTTAGCGCCTGATTGATGTTCAATCTTTGGTTTTTTTATTCATTGAAACGTTGAGATAAAAATTAAGGACAAATTTAACTGATATACCACAATATTTAAGTATGATGATGCTCTATCACGAATGTTCAACGATGTGGAGATACAACGTTCACTTCTAAACACCGGTTGACGAAGAGGAAATACCGGTGATACAAAAAGAAGCTACACCGGTGATTCTTCTGGGAGGGGAAGCGATAGCCCTTTCTATCGCACGGAGCCTCAGCCCCCTCGGCATTCCTGTTTTTTCTCTTGATCTTCCAACGAGTTATACCAGGCATTCAAAATTTTGCACGTGGATTCCACTTTCATATCCTCAATGCGATCTCGAGCCGGTGTGGCTACAATGGTTATTGAATGAAGGAAAACACAATTACCGCAGTGCTATTCTCTTTCCATGCTGCGATGACGGCCTCGAATTAATCGCACGCAACCGGCAGATATTATCGGAGGACTTTATTCTTCCGGAAGCGAACGATGCTCTTACTCTGGCAATGCTCGACAAGGAACAAACCGCCGAAGTTGCCGCCGGAGCCGGCATGCCTACAGCCAAACTCTGGCATGTCGGCAACATCGATGACATCAACAAGATCATACCCTTTGTCACTTTTCCCTGTGCATTGAAACCGAGACATTCTCATCTCTTCAAGAAATATTTTTACCCGCAAAAGCTCTTCGTCGCGCAAAACACCGATGAATTGTTACAGCACTACAGGAAGGTTCAGCCATACGGGCTCGAGATGATCATTTCGGAAATTATCCCCGGGAGCGATGACGACTATTACAGTTACTATACTTACCTTGATGAAACAGGAACACCGTTATTCCATTTTACAAAACGAAAACTGAGGCAATATCCTCCGGGGTTCGGACAATGGACATATCATATATCCGGATGGTATCCTGATGTTGCCGAAGCCGGCTTGAATTTTTTCCAGGCCACAGGCCTCAGAGGCATAGGAACTGTTGAATTCAAGCGCGATGCACGCGACGGCAAATTAAAACTCATTGAATGCAATCCGCGGTTTACATTGGCAATTGAACTTCTGAAATTTTGCGGCATTGAGTGGGCACTTTTCGTTTACAACCGCCTTACTGGGCAACCACTTCCTCCGGTCCAAACGTTTCGCGAGGATGTACGAGTCATCAGGATATTCGGTGATATATTGGCATTTCGACAATTACTGAAATCTCACATGATTACCTGGGGAAAATGGTTGGCAAGCATTGCTCACCTCCAGCATTTTCAATACTTCCGGTGGTCGGATCCCATGCCGACACTCGTTCGCATCCCCCCAATCGTGCATAGACAGATACTGAAGATCATCACCATACTAGCTTCGTCTCCCGATGTTTAAACATAAAGGTGATTAACTTGAATATTTACAAGAATGATTTGCGCACGTAACAGTCGATAAATTCTTCACCGCATTACATTTTAATGCGATCATCATCCATAAGGATACTTCAATAAATGGCGACCAACGATTCACAGGGAGGAAAAGATTTTTTCTGGATAATAGTCACATATGCAATTTCTATCGCATTGCTGTTTTCCGCAGTCGGCGTCAGCATTCTGAAAGGTATACCGTTCATAAAATTTACCCGTGATCCTGCCGCCCTCGGATTCATCCATCCGCTCTGGGGTGTCCTCTCAAACATCGGAGTGCTGATATGGTGTTCCGCGACAGCAATCTGTTTTTTCACATATATCCTCACCAGGAATAAACTAGGCATGCAGGCGCAATCGTCATTTCTTCTCTATTCCGGTTTGCTAACACTCGTTCTCCTGCTCGACGATTTTTTTCAGTTTCATGATTTTTTGTTCCCTGTATACCTTCATATCCCCGAGTATGTTATTTATATTATTTATGTTGGCCTCACGCTCTTTATCGTTGCCAGATTTTTCAGACTCATAATGACCACTGAATATCTTGTCCTGATTATCGCGTTCTCCCTTTTCGGCGTTTCAATTATAGTTGATCTGCTTACCGAGGAGCCAACATTATTCAGAGTGCTTGCTGAAGACGGGTCGAAATTTATCGGTATTGTATCGTGGTGTCTTTACTATTCCCGCCTTGCAATGGGTCTGCTTTCCGACAACCCGGGAGAACAATAGGAGAGTTTGACCAGTAAGTCAACGCCTGATTTCTTTATACCGGAAACACCCCGTCACATGATCATTCACCATCCCCGTCGCCTGCATGAATGCGTAGCAGATTGTCGAGCCGACAAATTTAAAGCCGCGCTTTTTCAAATCCTTGCTCATCGCATCCGATTCGAGAGTTGTTGGTTGAATGTCTTTCAGACGTTTCGGAGAATTTCGTATTACTTTTCCGCCGGTGAACTGCCAGATATACGCGTCGAAACTGCCGAACTCCTTCCGCACCGCAAGAAACGCTTTCGCGTTTATTACCACGGATTCGATTTTAAGTTTATTCCTGACGATGCCTTCGTTCTTCATCAACGAGTTGATTTTCTTCCGGTCGTAGTTGATGATCTTCTTCGCATTGAAATTATCAAATGCTTTAAGATAATTTTTCCGTTTCCGCAGAATGGTAATCCAGCTAAGTCCTGCCTGCGCGCCCTCGAGGCAGAGCATTTCAAATAATTTACGGTCGTCGTGAACCGGAACACCCCATTCTTCGTCATGATATTCCATATAGAGCGGGTCGTTCCCGCACCACACACAACGTGTTTTCATTTTTCAAATTTTCCTTTCTGTACGCAATAATCATGTAACGTAGTAGCCGACGACCCGTCGGCGTGCGAGAGAGATTCAATAACTCTTAAAACGACGTCGGGTCGACGTCTACTACCCTATGGCTTTACTATAACAATAGTCAAACAACAATTTCCATTCTACTTGTTGAATATTTTGGCAAGCCGCAAGCTGTTTATTATTTCCTTGCACTGCCTCTTCACAGTAATCGACAAACAAGAATGGATCCCATTGGCCTGATTGAAATTTCCCGGGCATATTCTTTTTTGCGTCGGCAAGCAACTGCGGGAAGATTACGTGTTCTCCGACTCTCCTGTACCAATACTTGCTGTTGGAGAAATCTCCCTCACGCCGGTGCATGATGGCATGCCAGTAACTGCCGTCGGGAGTTTCAATCGACTGCGCGATGGTGTGGCATTCTTCGAGATGATCGTACAACAGCCAGAGTCCCGCAATACACAAACGCGCCGCGGTTTTGTTGATGATGATGGCTGAACCAAAAATGCGTTCGAGCATTGCGCTGTCGAGTTTTTCTGCGACGGATCGATCCGGCGTTCCGGCACCGAGCGGCATGAGAGGACGTTGCTCAATGAGTTCGGATATGTTGCAGGAATAAATTGTAGTGATATTCATTAGGTATCTGTGGTTGTACTTTCTCTTTGAAGAGAAAGTACCAAAGAGAACTTTTCGCAATCGTAATTATTGGCTGATTTTATTCTAACATGTTTCTAGTGCGATTTCATCCGGTAAGATTATCAGATTCTTAAATTATCCTTGATTAGGATGAAATCGCAAAGCTCTGGTTGATTATTCCCTGCCTTGACCTCTGGTGGAGCAGCATATGGCAAACGATTGCGATCGCGTTTAAATATGATTGATGAAGATAGCAATTTTGGATTGAGAATTCCACCTTGAGGTTCGATTGTAAATGAGGTATATTGGCAGGAAAACCTAGTTGAAGCAAAAGCTGTACACCTTTTTTGGGGCATCCATTGATTGTTGGCTGGCAAAATGCTAAAAAGAATGTCCGCGTAACCCTCAGGCTCTTGAGAGACATTTGGTCCGGAGATTATTTTAAGTTTTCTGAAATCACTGATAATGACGCAATTCATTTTCAGGCTCAGCTTAGTATTACTCAACAATTACTTCCTTCTTCCTCTTTAAACGAAAAGATTCACAATATAGAATTAGCTTTACCAAAAATTAATTCTTGTGTAATCGGCCCCGGACAAGTCTTTTCGTTTTGGCATGTAGTCGGTGAAGCAGCTCCGGCAAACGGCTATAAACAAGCTCGTTCAATTGTTATGGGAAGCGTGACGTCAGATTATGGCGGCGGACTTTGTCAGATTTCCTGTTTACTATATTACTTAAGCCTGAAAGTCGGTCTCACAATTTTAGAACGTCATTCTCATAGTTTTGATATCTACACGGAGGACCAACGTTTTACACCTCTGGGATCTGATGCAGCCGTTGCCTACGGGTTGAAAGACCTACGAATCAGAAATACATTCTCTTTTCCAATCCAATTTCACTTTGATATTCATTCAAATACCATTACCGTATCATTGTGTGCGCCATCATCAGTCGAAGATCTCGATGTACTGATCGAGAGAGTGGAAGATTTAGAAACTCGTCGCAAGGTTATCACATACATTTCTCAAAAAGGAGCTAGGGACCACAAAGCAATCTGTACATCCATTTACAAGGTTGCAACATCGGCAAGCAATGATTGAATCCAACGCCAACCTGAAACTGTGAATTGAGGTTCGGCGGGAAATGAGTTATATTTCACAAAAATAGTCTCGGAAGGTACGCCATGACAGAAAATCAAACTCTGGTTACTCTGCTCGAAACCGACAATCAAGCAATCTTCTCAACTGTAAAATCTATTCTCGACGATGGGAAAATATCTTATGTAATAAGAGGAGAACACCTTTGGAGAAATCGACTGTTAAAATTGGAGGTTGACAGCACTGACGAACAGCGGGCAAGAATGTTATTGAAGGATGTTAATGTAGGAGTGAATACACAATCAGATCCAATACTTGATGTTGTGAAAACTAAATGGTACCGATGGGTTGTTGTTCTGGCAGTCATGTTTTTTTTATTGTATCAGATTTTACAGGTAATTAATAATAAGTGACCCTCCGCAAACTCCACACAATTATCGGACTAACACTTCTACTGCCGTTCATCGGCTGGGTTGTCACCGCTATGATTTTTTATATCAAGCCGGGATACCGCGAAGCATATGAGTTTTTGCAAATCAAAACGTATCCGTTGGAAGGACAGCTTACCGCCGCGGCGGATTCTTCGTGGCAGGAAGTGAAGTATCTGCGCACAATCCTCGGCATGCATCTCCTCGTCCGCACCGCGGAGGGATGGCGCCAGCTTGATCCCGCAACATTACAGCCGAAGGAACGCCCGTTCGATGAAGACGTCAGAAAGCTTGTCACCGACTCTTTCGCGGAAAATCCCGCCCGCTACGGAGAAATCACGAACGTAGCGAACGATTCCATCGTCACCACAACCGGCATCCGCATCACCTTTGGCTGGAATGACTTAAGCCTCTACCAGCGCGGGCCTGATACCGACCGGATCGACTTTCTTTACAAAATACATTACCTTCAGTGGACGGGCATCAACGCAGTTGATAAAATTCTTGGTCCCGTCGGACTTGGTCTTATCTGTGTGCTGAGCATGCTCGGCATCAGGCTTGCGGTTGGTTCAAGAAAACGGATCCAGCCCTAAATAGCAGACGATAATAAATGTAGCATCCATTTCGTAAATGGATTTACCCGTAGTGTCCGATTAAGAATCGGACGCTACAGTTTGTGCATCATAAGTGTTTCACTTCCAAATAGGTGACCATCATGAAAACGATTAATCAACTTTTAATCATCATTTTCTTATCTAATGTTTTTCTCACCACAATCATCGCGCAAACTTCCTCCTCCCGTATCGCTATACTTCCCTTCCGCTCCAACGGCATTGACCAGGTTTCCGTTGGGACAGCCGAGTCAATTCTCCGCACGGAAATCGGCAAGCTGAGTTCGATGGATATTGTTTCCCAGAAGCGCGTGAGTGATGCACTAGCAGGAAGTACATGTTCGGAAAGCGATTGTGCTGTTGGCGTGGGGAAAAAATTGGACGCAGCCCAGGTTTTTGGATGCCGGCTCTCCGCGCTCGGCGAGAAAATTATCGTCCAGTACTTTCTCGTGAATGTTTCTTCAGGGAAAGAAGAGCTTGTGGATCAGGGCACGGCTCTTAATGTGGAAGATCTGGATGTTCTTATGAAGCGTGTCGCAAAAAGCGTTGTGGATCTGGAGCCGATGGCAAAAAGCGTGGAAGTCGGCAACATTCTTCCTGTCGAAGCGGAAGAGCCTCTGCGCAGATCGTCGCGGAATAATTTCGGAATCTCGTTCGGCTATCTCTATCCTCAAAACGGATATGATAACTCAGACAGAATATTTGTCCTAGACATGCGCTTCGATCATGAAATAGAAGATTATGCTATCGGACTGAACATCGGCACGCGGAAAGGTTTTGCCGCAACATTATACGGATCGTATCTTCTGTCACGAGAAGATTTTTGTCCCTATATCGGCGTGGCAACAGGGTTCCACTGGGTATCGCACGGCAGTCTGATTAATATCGGACCCAATCCACAGCAAGACCTTCGTGGGGACGGACTCTCGCTGATAGGCCATGCCGGCATACGTGTGTTTCACACATACGATTTTCAACTGATATTTAACCTGGAATATGTTTACACGATGAATGATTACGACGACCGGGCAATCGTGTTTACTATTGGCATTCTCTGAGTTTGAGCACTGAGCGGAGACGAAGTGCGAATGTAGCCAACAAAAGGTGGTTCGACTCCGCTCACCACCTCGACAGGTCTTGTTATAATTTTGAGAATGAAAAAGAAGTCCCAATCGAAAGAAGAATTCTGCTTTACATCTGTTCTTGAAAAATCCGACAACAGGTTGTGGGGTTGTCATTTCCTTGTGCCGGCAAAGGTGGCTAAACAACTTATCGATTCTTCATCGCATCGAGTCATCTGCAATCTTAATGGTTCCGCAGAATATCAATGCGCGATACTCCATCGGGGAAAAGATTTGTATCTGATTACCGTGAACAAGAAACTGCGCGATGAGCTGGAGCTGAATTTCGGCGACAATGTAAATGTAGCGCTGAAAAAAGATACGAGCGAATACGGGTTGCCGCTTCCTGATGAACTGAAAGAAGTCTTAAAACAGGATCCGCAGGGAAACAAGGTCTTTCATGCGTTGACACGAGGGAAACAACGGACGTTGCTCTACATTATCGGAAATGTCAAACACCCCGATAAGCGCATCATGCGCGCACTTGTTATCGTAAGGCACCTCAAGGCAAACAACGGGAAAATCAATTACAAACAACTCGGAGCTCAGCTCAAAGACCCGAAACATCAAATGATGTAGCGTAACAATGAAAACTATTTTTACTACTGTCATTTTCTTGCTTTTTCCCTTGAGTGAATTGCATTCTCAAGCTGATACATTGGCGGATGTGTTTCCGCTGTCGGTTGGGAATGAGTGGGCATACCATTACAATGCCAAACAAGGAGACAACAGTGATATTTATTACGGCGATTCAGGTATCGCCAGCTATCGCATAGTCGATAAGATTGTCGAGGATGATTCAACGAGATGGCAGTTTATCCGCTACCGGAATGTGACTCACTACAGAGATGATTTTTTTAATCACTCTCCCGATACCTCTTACCTTATTGTTGATACATCCGCATTTGAAATTATTGAGTCGCATACCGGCAGGCATCGCTTATACCGTACCGAGCATGAATACGATATATGGGATTCGGCTTTTCCCTGGAGCTACATGCTTGATGATTCGAGTGTGATATTCAGGTATTGCTTCACCGATTCCTTGGGAGAAAAACATTTTGAGACTAAATCCGATAGTGTTCTAAGCCTTCAGGTTTACCAATTAAGCTTTAGAAAAAATCTTGGATTAATCCGGTCAAGCGGCTGGATGCACCCCTTCTTGCCCGGGATATATACTATGTCGGAACATACTCTGGTTAACGCAATCTTGACTTCTGCGGAAAAGGCTGAGGATGTGGATATACCGAACACAATACAACTTTCTCAAAATTATCCGAACCCGTTTAATCCATTGACGGTTATCGGTTATCAACTATCGGTTGAAAGTCGGGTAGTACTGAAGATTTACAATCTTCTCGGTCAGGAAGTGATTACGCTTATAGATGACTCGCAGACTCCCGGAGAATACGCTGTTTCCTGGGATGCTTCGTACCTGCCTGGAGGTGTCTACTGGTATCGTTTATCCACAGAACACTCTTCGTTAACGCGGAGTGCGATTCTTCTCAAATAATTTTACAAATAAGAAATTTCCTCATGTCCATCAGAACACTTAATCCCGCCACCGGCGAACTCATCAAGACATTTCAACCTCACACCGATCGCGACATTGAGAGCAAGATAACCCTTGCAGACTCGGCGTTTACGGCATACCGGAAAACTTCGTTCGTAGATCGCTCGCAGTGGATGCTTCGCGCCGCGGAAATTCTGGAATCAGGAAAAGCGGTATTCGGCAAGCTCATGACGCTGGAAATGGGCAAGACGTTCAAATCTGCCCAGGAGGAAGCGGCAAAATGCGCATGGGTGTGCCGTTATTATGCGGAAAATGCCGAAAAATTTCTTGCAGACGAAATTATTCAGACCAACGCGGCAAAAAGTTTTATCCGTTACCAGCCGCTCGGCATTATCCTCGCGGTGATGCCGTGGAATTTTCCGTTCTGGCAGGCCTTCCGCTTCATCGCGCCTGCGCTGATGGCGGGAAATGTCGGGATTTTGAAGCACGCGTCGAATGTTCCGCAGTGCGCGATGGCGATTGAAGAGATACTCGCGCGCGCCGGATTTCCTGAAGGCGTGTTTCAAACACTGCTCATCGGCTCGGATAAAGTGCAGCAAATCCTTGAAGATCCGCGTGTTAAAGCCGCAACATTAACCGGCAGCGAGCCCGCAGGTATGAGTGTTGCAAGTATTACGGGGAAACAAATTAAGAAAACAGTTCTCGAACTTGGAGGAAGCGATCCGTTTATCGTGATGCCTTCGGCAAATATTGATGAAGCCGCCTCTGTTGCCGTTAAAGCTCGCTGCATTAATAATGGTCAATCCTGCATCGCCGCGAAACGCTTCATTGTTCATGAATCAGTATTTGACCGGTTTGCAAAACTGTTTGTTGAAGGAATGAGCAAACTCAAGGTGGGAGGTCCGATGAGTGAAACCACGGATATCGGCCCTATCGCCACCTCCGATCTGAGGGATGAACTCGACAAGCAGGTACAATCCTCAATCGCCAAAGGCGCAAAACTTCTGACCGGAGGAAAGAAAATGACGGGCGCAGGTTACTTCTACACGCCGACCGTTCTTACCGAGATTCCGAAAGATTCCCCTGCATATTCCGAAGAAATGTTCGGGCCCGTTGCAATGCTTTTCAAAGTTCAGAATGTTGACGAGGCTATTGCCCTTGCAAACGATACATCATTCGGCCTTGGAAGTTCGGCATGGACAAACAATACTGAAGAGCAAAAGAAATTTATCGATGAGATTGAATCGGGACTGGTCTTTATAAACAGTATGGTTGCTTCCGATCCGAGATTGCCGTTTGGCGGGGTGAAGCGTTCGGGCTACGGAAGAGAGCTTGGTGTGTTTGGGATAAGAGAGTTTGTGAACATTAAAGCTGTTTCTGTTGTGGGGTAGAGGTCGGAAGTTCAACTTCCGACCAACAAATAAGCCGGTTTATGCCAATTGCGGTTTTCCTGTCTGCCTATTGGGAGCCATCTCACCATTTTTCCGTTCGCCAATCTGTTGCCGCCACATTGCATAGTACAATCCTTTCAGATCGAGAAGATCCTGGTGCTTACCAGATTCAATAATGTTGCCGCGTTCGAGAACAAAAATCCTGTCAGCATGGAGAATAGTAGAGAGACGATGCGCAATAAGTATTGTCATCAGATCATTCCGCATCGACACATCGCGGATTGTTTGACTGATTTCTTCTTCTGTCAATGAATCCAGCGCAGAGGTGGCTTCATCAAACACCAGCAGATTCGGTTTCCTTAGTAATGCCCTCGCGATCGACAACCGTTGTTTCTCGCCGCCGGAAACTTTCACTCCTCCTTCGCCGATAACGGTGTCAAGTCCTTTGTCTGCTCTCGCCAACAAGCTCTGACACGCGGCTTTCTGAAGAACATCCATACATTCTTTGTCATCCGCCTTCGGATTCACAAAAAGTAAATTTTCCCTGATGCTTCCGGAAAACAGTTGCGTGTCCTGTGTGACAAATCCTATCCGCTCGCGGAGTTTGTCGAGATCAACATCCTTCGCGGATGTTTTATTATACAAGACATCTCCTACTTGTGGCGAATAAAGTCCGACAAGCAGTTTCACCAGTGTAGTCTTACCTGAACCGGAAGGCCCGACAAACGCGATTGTTTCTCCCCGCCGGGTCGAGAATGAAATATCATTCAGCGCATTTTGTGTTGCCGACTGATGTTTGAAGCTTACATTGACAAAATCAAGCGTCTCAATCTGGCCGATAATAACAGGCTTCACCGGCTTTGGCTCTCTCGGTGTATCGAGAATATCTTGAAAGTTTTTCAAAGACACTTCGGCCTCGCGGTACACATTGATGAAGTTTCCCAATTCCTGCAACGGTCCGAAAATGAAGAACGAATAAATCCAGAGCGAAAAAAATTGCCCGAACGAAATTTGTTGCGCGAAAATCAGATAAAGCATGAGACCGAGAATGCTCGTGCGGAGAGCATTTACGGCAGTTCCCTGGACAAAGCTGAGGCTCCGCAGATAACGCACTTTCTTCAATTCCAGGTTAAGGATTTTCCCTGTCGTTGAATTCAATCGGTTAATTTCCTGCTGTGCAAGACCAAGGCTTTTTACCAGTTCGATGTTTCTGAGAGATTCTGTGGTTGCGCCGGCAAGGGCTGTGGTTTCTTTTACAATGGTCTTTTGTATAACCTTGATTTTTTTGCTGATGATGGAACTTAACAATGCCAGCAACGGAATGGTGGAAAAATAGACCGGCGCGACAATCCAGTGAACGCTGAACGCATAAAACATCACAAAAATGACACCAATTAACGTCGTAAAGACAAGGTTGATGAACATGGAAATCAGCCGCTCGACATCGGAACGGACTTTCTGAAGCTTGCCAAGCGTTTCGCCGCTTCGCTGATCTTCAAATACCTGATACGGGAGTTCCAGCGAATGGCGAAGGCCGTCGGAATATATTTGCGCACCTAATTTCTGTGTGATGGTGTTGATAAAATAATCCTGGAAGTTTTTCGCGACACGGGAAACAAACGCCGCGCCGACTGCCATCGCGAGATACACGCCTACGCCTTTGAAAAATTGCTCCGAGGTATATTCTTTGAAACGCGCGACATACTCATCGATGATGTGGCGGAAGATAAGCGGATCAAGAAGCGAGAATGTCTGGTTTACCGCCGCGAGAAACAGGGCAAGAGATACCAGCTTCCAGTATTGTTTGAGATATGAAAAAAGAAGTTTCATGCGCGACTATAATATACAATTCATTTCATCATATCCCTAAGCAGGAATATTCCCTCCCGAAATGTTTTCTCTTCTGCAAGCAGGCTCACTACAAGAAAGCCTTTGCTCAAATCAAAAAAATAACCGGGATGAACATATACTCCTTTTTCCAGCAACGAAATCGCGCACTGCTCATCGGAGATACTCATAGGAATTTTTACAAGAGCGTACCATCCTCCTTCCGAAGGAAAAACCGAGCACTGAGTATCGGTTAGTTCTTTTTGTAATAAATGGAAGTTTGATCGGACCCGGTCCAGGATTGATGACCGGATTGCATCTCCTGCCTCCAGTAATCTGGGAAGCGCTATCTGAACGGGTGTATTGACGGAAAGAAACGTATCGCACAATATTTCCAATCGGCCTGAAGCTTCCGCAACATCTTCATGGTTACCGCTCAACACAATCCACCCGAGCTTCATCTGCGGAAGGCCGCAGAGTTTTGAAATACCGTTGAGCGTAAATGTGAGGACGTCTGTTTCGGACGCCGTTGAACCAAGATGCTGCGCGTCATTGGAGAATCCGTAGTCGATAAAAACTTCATCCACGATAAGCGCAATGTTGCGGCGTTGGGCAATGCTGATGATTTCGCGATACTCATCGCGTTTTATAAACATACCTGTCGGATTGTGGGGATGGACAAGAACGATTGCTCTTGTTTCTGCGGTGATGTTATTTTTTATGGAATCAAGATCTATATACCATTCATGACTGAACTGCAGTGAATAACACTGAAGGTGTACATCGTTTACTTTCGCGAGAAATTCGAAGAGCGGATACGAAGGAACTGGCACCAGAACGGAATCCCCGGCATTGCACAGCAGTTTAAAAATGATTGAATACGCTTCGCTGGTGCTTGCCGTGAGAAAAATATCCGACGTACCAATGGAAATATTTTTCGCCTGATAATAACCGCTCACGGCTTCTCGCGCGGAGGGCAATCCTCTCGGGTCAGGTTGATAATGGAGAATTTCAGGGGTGGAAAATGCAGAAAGAATGTCTGTTTCCGGATAGATGATGCCGCATTCCGTGGGGTTGGAATTTGTCAGATCAAGAATCTGCTTACCGGAATTTTTCCGCTCCTCAAGGAGTTGCGTAAGAGTATTCGGCTGGCGATTCCAGGATGTGCGTGAGGAAAACATTAATTCAAAAGTAAAAATTATAGAAATTTACCATCGTGGTTAACATTTTTAATTTTAACTTTTTACTTTTGACTTGCCTTTAAACCTCCACCGCCTCTGCTTTCTTTTTCGACATGCGCGAACGCTCATTATGATCGAGATACTTCTTCCGCAAGCGCAACGACTTCGGTGTAACTTCGATATATTCATCATCGGCAATCCACTCGATCGCCTGTTCGAGCGTATGGATATGCGGCGGTTCGAGGCGGATCGCTTCATCGGCGCCGCTGGCGCGCATATTGGTCAGCTGTTTGGTCTTGCAAACATTTACAATAATATCTTCCTCGCGAGCATTCTCTCCGACCACCATTCCTTTATATACTTTGATACCCGGCTCGATAAAAAATGTTATGCGCTCCTGCAATTTGAACATCGCATACGCGGTCGCAAGACCGTCTTCCAATTGAACAACCGCTCCTTTATGCCGCGTGGATAAATCGCCTTTGTATGGTTCGTAGCCGTGGAAATTATGATGAAGAATTCCGGTTCCCTTTGTCTCGGTCATAAACTCAGACCGGAATCCAAGCAACCCGCGCGCAGGAACGACAAACTCAAGCCGCGTATTGCCCTGTGCCTGCAACATATTTTTCATCAACGCTTTTCGTGAACCGAGATTCTGTATAACAATGCCGGCATGTTCATCGGGAACATCGATGATAACATGTTCCATCGGTTCGCACAGGACGTCATCAATCCGTTTATAAATAACTTCCGGTGCGGAGACCTGAAATTCATATCCCTCGCGACGCATGGTTTCAATCAGAATTCCCAGGTGCAATTCGCCTCTGCCGCTGACTTTAAATACATCGGGGCTATCGGTTAATTCAACACGTAAGCTTACGTTCGAACGAAGCTCGCGCGCCAAGCGTTCACCAAGATTTCGCGTAGTGACATACTTTCCTTCCTGTCCGGCAAATGGGGAATTATTCACAACAAAATTCATCGACAGCGTTGGCTCCTCAATTGTCACAAACGGAAGAGGCGTCGGATCCGCCGCGTCGGCAATGGTTTCGCCAATATCAACATCTTCCATACCCGCTATCGCTATAACATCGCCGGCGGAGGCTTCGTTTACTTCAATGCGTTTTAATCCTTCGAAGGTGTAAATCTTTGTCACGCGCGCGTCATCAACGGTTCCGTCGCGGTGAACGACTTTCATCGGCGCACCGAGGCGGATTGTACCGCGTTCAATTCTGCCGATACCAAGCCTGCCAAGATAATCACTGTAATCGATGGTCGTTACAAGCATTTGAAACGGAGAGGCGCTGTCTCCCGGAGGACCGGGAATTTTACTGACAATTGCTTCGAACAACGGCTCAAGATTTGTGCTTGCTTCTTCAAGCTCTCTTTTTGCAATTCCCTGTTTTGCTATACAATAGATTGTCGGGAAGTCGAGTTGATGATCATGCGCACCGAGCGAGAGGAATAATTCAAACACTTCGTCAAGCACCACATGAGCGCGTGCGTCTTTGCGGTCAATTTTATTGATAACGACAATCGGCTGAAGGTTCAGTTCAAGGGATTTTTTGAGAACAAATTTTGTTCCCGGCAATGGGCCCTCAGCGGCATCAACAAGCAGGAGAACGCCGTCGACCATTTTCAGCGTGCGTTCGACTTCGCCCGCAAAATCAGAGTGACCCGGTGTGTCGACAATATTAATTTTGATGGTCTCCTTCCCGCCTGGCGCTTTGTAAAACACGGCGGTGTTCTTCGCGAGAATGGTAATCCCGCGCTCGCGTTCGAGGTCGTTGGAATCCATCACCCGCTTCACCATTTCCTGGTTTTCGCGGAATGTCCCCGTCTGGCGCAACATATAGTCGACAAGGGTGGTTTTCCCGTGGTCAACGTGCGCAATAATGGCTATATTTCGAATGTCTGGTCGTCGTTGCATGAAAACTCCTGAATAAAAAACGCCTCAAGCAGTCTTTCCGCTCGAGGCGTTTGAAATTTGACAGGTTAAGATACGAAGTTTGCGTGAAATTTCCAACTTCGTCTTGGCAACCAGGCTTTAGACCGGTTTAAATATTAATTCTGATAAACTTTCGTGCAGTATTTGTCAAATATATCTGTCAGCATCTTCGCAAGGGAGTGCGGTTCACTGATTTCAATATCAGAACGGTGAATCATATGGATAAGCTTGCCGTCGCGCAGCAACGCGAATGATGGTGATGACGGCGGCATACCGGTAAAATACTCGCGGGCGCGGAATGTCGCTTCACGGTCACTGCTGGCAAACACAGTCGCGACTACATCCGGCTTCACGCTATGTTGAAGTGCGATTCCCAGTGCCGGGCGTGCAACGCCGCCGGCGCATCCGCAAACCGAGTTCACAAAAATAAGCGCCGTCCCTTTTTGATGAGCAAGCAACGCGTCCACTTCTTCTGGCGTACGTAATTCTTTGACACCAAGTCGTGTTACCTCATTTTTTATCTGTTGCATCAATATATCGTGCATAAAATCTCCTTTGTTTCAATACATAATGTTTCGTACATGGATAATATACAAAATTATCGGGAAAAAGAGAATAGCATCCTGATTCACCAACATCAATAAAAACATTCCTTTGATAGTTTTTCTTTCACATCATATATCTTAAACTGAACTCCCCGATGAAATGTCAAACTGAATGAACTATTTTCTTCATACTAACAAATACTACAACAGGTCCGGTTTATTTTTTTTGACTTTGCGCCGCCTATTGCTGATATTTAAGCAAACCATTCAGCTCATCGTTATGAAAAACAGCCTCAAATTTTTATTTCTTACAAGCATTATTGTTTCCTCACTGCCATTTATATCATGTGGATCAAAAAGCGGTGATGCCGCGCCCAAACCTTCCGCCGGCATAATGCTGGTCAATGGTGTTATCGTACAGCCGCAGCCGTTAGAAAATGTCGTGCGTTCGTCGGGAACAATTCTCGCCTCCGAATCTGTCGACCTCGTCGCGGAAGCGGCGGGACGAATTGAAAAAATCATGTTCAAAGAAGGCGCGCACGTCAACAACAACGACTTACTGGTAAAAATAAATGATGACGACGTGCAGGCGCAGTTGAAAAAAGTTGAATTACAGATTCAGCTTACCGCCGAACAGGAGCAACGCCAGAAACATCTCTATGATATCAACGGCATCAGCAGGGAAGAATATGATATTGCTCTGAACCAATTAAATTCATACAAAGCTGACCGTGAAAATCTTCTTGCCGCCATCCGCAAACGCGAGGTTCGCGCTCCGTTTGACGGTGTTATCGGATTGCGGTATGTGAGTGAAGGAAGTTATGTTTCACCGACAACGCGCATCGCATCCGTTCAAAAAATTAATCCGCTGAAAGTCGATTTCGCGATTCCCGAAAAATATGCCAACCAGGTCTCTCTCGGCGATCCTGTGCAATTCAGTAACGACGAGACAAATCTGCGCTTCACGGGAAAACTGTTCGCGATTGAACCGAAAATAGACGCTACAACACGCACACTTCAGCTTCGGGCTCTTTGTGACAATAAATCAGAAAAGATATTTCCCGGCGCGTACGTACAAATTGAACTCGAGCTTAAAAAAATCCCCAATGCGTTAATGGTACCGACCCAGGCCGTCGTCCCTGTTCTTAAGGGCCAAATCATCTATCTGCGAAAGAACGGAGTTGCAGTATCGGTTCCCGTAAACACAGGCATACGTACGGCATCGACTGTGCAAATCCTGAACGGGATTTCTGCAGGCGATACCGTTATTACCACCGGACTAATGCAAATGCGTCCGAACCTGCCGGTTGATGTCGTCATCAAATAATCTCTCCGCATCATTATGAGTTTAGCGTCTCTCAGCATACAGCGCCCTGTTCTCGCGATCGTGATGTCGATCGTGATTGTCCTTTTTGGCGGTATCAGTTTTTATTTCCTCGGGGTGCGTGAGTATCCTGCTATCGACCCGCCGATTATCACAGTCCGGACAAGCTACGCCGGCGCAAATGCCGATGTTATCGAATCTCAGATTACCGAGCCATTGGAGAAAGCCATTAACGGTATTTCGGGAGTGCGTAATATTTCATCAAGCAGCAGCCAGGGAGTCAGCAACATTACGGTTGAGTTTAATCTTGACGCCAACCTCGAGGCTGCTGCAAATGATGTCCGTGATAAAGTTTCCGGCGCAGCGAGAAATCTCCCCCAGGATATAGACTCGCCGCCCGTCGTTACCAAAAGCGACGCCAACTCCGATGCGATTATTTCTCTGACCGTGCAAAGCGATACACGCAACCTGCTTGAGTTAAGCGACTTCGCTGAAAATGTCGTCGCACAAAACCTGCAAACAATACCGGGAGTAAGCGCGAGTCAAATCTGGGGGCAAAAGCGTTATGCGATGCGCCTTTGGATGGATCCGGCAAAGCTCGCAGCGTATGGATTAACTCCTCTCGATGTACGAAACGCGCTCGCAAGGGAAAATGTTGAGCTTCCCTCCGGAAAAATTGCCGGCAACCAGACGGAGCTTACTGTCAACACCAAAGGGCGATTGAAAACGGTCGATGATTTTAACGACCTCATTGTGAAATCGGATGAAACAAAGATTGTACGGATGAGCGACATCGGTTTCGCTAATCTGGGGCCCGAGAATGAAGAAACAATTCTGAAACTTTCAGGCACACCAATGGTGGGTGTTGCTCTTATTCCGCAGCCCGGAAGCAACTATCTTGAGATTGCCGATGCTTTTTACAAACGGGTGGAGCAAATCAAAAAAGATCTTCCTCCCGATATTAAGCTGGACATCGCGCTTGACAACACGCGGTTCATCTCACGTTCTATTACCGAAGTGCAGGAAACGATTCTTATTGCGATCCTGCTTGTTATTTTCATCATCTATGTATTTTTCCGTGATTGGCTTATCGCGTTCCGCCCGCTGATTGATATTCCCGTCTCTCTCATCGGCGCTTTTTTTATCATGTATCTGATGGGATTCTCCATCAATGTGCTTACCCTTCTGGCGATTGTGCTTGCCACAGGCCTTGTCGTTGACGACGGTATTGTCGTAACGGAGAACATTTTCAAGAAAGTGGAAGAAGGAATGCCGCCGATGAAAGCCGCGTTTGCCGGCTCCAGGGAAATTTTCTTCGCGGTTATTTCCACTTCGATTACTCTTGCCGCCGTGTTCATGCCGGTTATTTTTCTGCAGGGGTTTGTCGGACGACTATTCCGTGAATTCGGTGTTGTCATTGCCGGGGCGGTACTCATCTCTGCGTTTGTTTCCCTCTCACTTACACCAATGCTGAGCGCACGGCTCATCCGGAAAAAACAGAAACACAGCCGTTTCTATGAACGGACTGAGCCATATTTTGAGAAAATGAACTCATGGTATGAAAGCCTTCTCTCGCGGTTCATGAAACGGCGATGGATTGCCACGGCTATCATTGGCGCTTCGCTTATACTAATTGTGGTGATCGGTTCCACACTGCAATCAGAGCTCGCGCCGCTCGACGACAGAAACTTTCTTCGTTTATCGGTCACCGCACCCGAGGGTGCATCGTTCAGTTATACAGATGCTTTTATGGACCGGCTGGCACAATTCGTGAGTGATTCTATTCCCGAACGCCGCCTTGCACTGACGGTAACAGCCCCCGGCTTCAGTGGTGTGGGATCGGTAAATACAGGATCAATGCGCTTAGTGCTTCCCGATCCTTCCGAACGAAAACGTTCACAACAGGAGATTGCCGATTACGCCGCGTCGAGAACACGGAGTATGACTGAAGCGCGGACGTTTATTTTCCAGGAACAAACAATTTCTGCCGGCGGTGGCGGAGCTCGCGGCGGATTTCCCGTACAATTCGTATTGCAGAATCAGGACTTTGAAAAAATCCGGCGTTTTCTCCCTGTGTTTATGGATTCCGTCGCGCAAAGCAGTGTGTTTCAGGGAGCGGACGTCAACCTGAAGTTCAATAAACCGCAAATTGATTTATCAATTAACCGTGACCGCGTGCGAAGTCTTGGTGTTTCCGTCATCGATATCGCGCAGACACTTCAACTGGCATTCAGCGGACAGCGTTTCTCATATTTCGAAATGAATGGGTTTCAGTATCAGGTTATAGGACAGGTAAACCGCGGTGACCGTGACGAACCTCTCGATTTAACAT